>CP070800.1:2319076-2332768 GCA_020343555.1 Dehalococcoidales bacterium | reverse complement strand
CTTATCTGGGCGATTATGGTGCTAACGTAATCAAGATTGAAAGCAACTCGAACCTTGATATCACCCGGGTGACATCTCCGTATAAAGATGGAGTCAGCGGTATAAACCGTTCCGGTTGTTTCCTCGTAGCAAATAACAGCAAGATGAGTCTGACACTCGACCTGAAGCACCCGAGAGCATCGCAAATAGTCGAAAAACTCATCACCTGGGCTGATGTAGTGGTTGAGAATTTCGGGACGGGTGTCATGGATAGACTGGGGCTCAGTTATGAAAAACTCAAAGCAATAAACCCGAACATAATCATGCTGAGTGCCACGATACAGGGACAGACCGGTCCGAGGGCTTTATTCACCGGTTACGGATGGAATACCGTTGCTTTGACCGGCATTGGTAACCTGACCGGATGGCCTGACCGGTCACCGGTTGGCACTCTTCAAGCCTACCCCGACAGTGTTGTTCCTTGGTTCGGAGTCACCACGATATTAGCTGCCCTGGATTATCGCCGAAGAACAGGTAAAGGACAGTATATCGATATCAGCCAGTACGAAACAACCTGCCAGTTTCTGGCGCCGCTGGTAATGGACTTTGCGGTTAACCGTATCCTGTCGACGCGGTCAGGTAACCAGTCTCCATACGCTGCCCCGCACGGGGTGTACCGTTGTCGGGGAAATGACCGGTGGTGTGCGATCAGTGTTTTCACAGATAACGAGTGGGAAGCTTTTCGAAAAGCCCTTGACTACCCGGGATGGACGAAAGAGGAAAGATTCTCCTCTCTTAAACGAAGAAAAGAGAATGAAGAGCAATTAAATGAGCACGTAGAAGAATGGACCCAACAATATACTCCCGAAGAAATAACCGTAATTCTGCAGGAAGCCGGAGTTCCGGCAGGTATTGTAAGAACCAATAAAGAAATATTCGAAGATCCACAACTCGAGCATCGGGGATATTTTCAGCTCTTAGAACATCCGGAGATAGGGAAGTGTTATCAACAGGGATGGCCAATAATCATGTCTGAAAGCCCTGTTCATATCAAGCCTGCCCCCTGCCTGGGAGAACACAACGAATATGTCTGCACCAGAATCCTGGGATTATCCGATGAAGAATTCATCTCCCTGTTAAGCGAAGGCGTTTTCGATTAGCTTTGCTTTCGTTCTGTTATCATCTCACACAACAGGCTAACGGCCTGTCCTGCGAATATCTCATCGTTGATATGAGCGTCTACTTCCACTAACCTGATGACTGGGTTCAGGCTCTTTTTCAATGTGTCAATAAACGCAGTATCTGCTTCCGGATCATAGAGACTCCTGCTTTCGCGATTCCCCGGAGAGAATCCTCGAACGGGAATCACTATCGCCACCGGTCCTACAGCTCTATTAAGCTTTTCAGCCAGAACCTTTGCTGTAAATTCCATTTCTGTTTTATTCGCCCTTACAATTGCCACTTCGGGAGTGTGCCAGAATATTTCCCGTTTTTTTATTTCTTCAGGAATGTTCGAGGGAGGGCTGAATGCGATAAAATCAAGGCAGCCTGGAACAACTACCTGCGGAATCCCCTTTTTCCCTGCCATTTCCAGTCTGTCAGGTCCGGCATCATAATATCCGTTGTAAAGATGGTCGATCAATTCGTGTGTTACCAGATCGAGGACTCCGTCGATGAGTCCTTGCCCAATCGTTTCCTCCATTGCTCGTCCACCGGTACCCACTGCGTGGAAAGTCACGACTTCAAATCCTTTGTCCTCCAGAATTTCCTGTGCTTTAAAAGCCGCCCGGTTAATACCACCCATAGCGCTCATGGCAATGACAGGCTTGTTTTTTACTTCGAGTTCGGATTCTATGTTTACCGCTCCTACTACCGATCCGGCTGCATAGGACAGCAACTTTCTTGTCATTCGATTCAATCCTACAATATCAGTAACGGAGTGCAGTACGGTTATGTCACTGGTTCCTACGTACGGTCTCATATCCCCCGATGCTATGGTACTCACCATGAATTTAGGTATCCCGAACGGCAAGGCTCGCATTACAGCCGTACCAATGGCAGTTCCCCGTGATCCACCAAGGCACATCACACCATCAAGTTTTCCTTTATCGTAGAGTTGTCGGGCGACAACGGATGCGCCTTCCATCATTACTTCAATTTCTTTACTTTCGTCAGAGTGATCGACTACTTCTTTGATTTCCTTTCCGGCAGCCCTGGCAACTTCCTCGCGTGAAATATCAGGTTGTAATTCCGGAGAACCACGGGTGCCGGTATCTACTGTAATAACTTCGCAACCCCCGACGATTATCCTGTTTTTTACATAACCGTATTCCTTACCCTTACTGTCAAGACGCCCGAACAATACGATTGTTTTTTTCTGCTTTGCCATACAACAATCCTACTCTTTTACTTATCAGGGTTTGATATTTTCGTAGAATTACGGGTAAAATCGGTATCAATGGTTCGTTTCGTTGAATAGTATATCATTTATCCTTCACACACGACACCGAGTCACAGGAGCGATTATGCATTCAAAGAAAGTGATACTCTGTATAGGTACGCTGGACTCGAAAGGCCCGGAACTCCAGTACGTTAAAAACCTTGTCAACAGTAAAGAAAATTACCAGGCTCTTGTTATGGATGTCGGTTGTCTTGCTGAGGCGTATTTCGACGCTGATATCACAGCAGAAGAGGTAGCCGAGGCTGCAGGGACTACGATTGAAGAGGTAAGGGCCATATCCGAAGCCGGACCTGCAACGCGGATCATGACTTTAGGAGCAAGGAAGATAGTCAGGGAACTCTACGAATCCGGGGCTTTTGCAGGAGTGATATCCATCGGTGGCGGTACCGGTTCAGGTATAGCAGCAGCGATACTCCAGGAACTCCCCATAGGATTCCCCAAGTTCATGCTTTCATCCCAGAAGATCGTGCAGGCAGGTATCAGGAAGTATGTAGGAACTAAAGATATTGTTATCATGCCGTCAATCGCCGATATAGCCGGGCTGAATAGATTAACCGTGGATTCTCTGCAAAAAGCAGTTGGTGCAATAACGGGTATGATGGATACTGTAATACCGGAGAACTATGAAAAACCTCTCGTGTTCATGACCATGACCGGCCTGTCTACCGGGTGCGGTCTGGCGGTGAAATCATCTCTCGAGGACAAAGGTTTTGAAGTCGGAGTGTTTCATACCATAGGTGTGGGGGGAGAGACGTTTGAAGAACTCGTAAAAATATACCCGGTAAAAGGGGTTATTGAACTCGGAATGAATGAAATCGGGAATGAGTTATTCGGTGGACTTGCTTCTGCCGGATCACATCGCCTTGAAGCAGCCGGTGAGAAGGGAATACCCCAGATCATTACTCCCGGATGTATCGATATCCTGAATTTCCTTGGTCCCGAGACTCTACCTGAACGATATTCCGACAGGACAATCTGTTATCATAATCCCCAGGCTACGCTACCGAGAGTAAATGCTGATGAACTGCGTATGATAGCCAGTGCCATCAGCGAGAAACTGAACCGTGCCAGGGGAAAGGCGAAATTTATAATTCCACTCAGGGGATTTTCATCGATAGATTGCGAAGGTAATGATTTCTATGATCCTGTTGCTAATCGTGTTTTTATCGATACCCTGACAGACTCACTAAGAAATGATATTGAAATATTGAAAATCGACGCTAATATAAATGACCCTATATTCACCGAATCGGTGGTAAACGAGTTTCTTGAACTACTTTAATATATTAGTAATGTCATGTCATTAACAAATATTTAGATAGGAGGTTTTATTTTGTGAGTAAAGTAATGACAATGAAAGAAGCAGTCTCCAGGTACGTAGAAAGTGGTGATCTGCTGTTTATCTCCGGGGCACAGCATGGAGCTCCGGCAGCCGCTGTGGCTGAAATCATACGACAGAAGATTGACCATCTAGGAGTAATAACCTGCCTTACGAATACAAATACACTGATCGGCGAAGGGCTGGTAGACAGGCTGATTACCGGATACAGTATGCTTAACGAAAACCGTTCCTACGCACTTCAAAAAGCCAGGGAGAACGGTAAATTTCCGGTAGTTGAAGAATCATCACATTACGGGATAGCTCTAATGTTATACGCAGGATATATGGGTATTCCGTTCATGCCGACAAGAAGCCTGGTCGGTTCGGATATGGAAAAGTACAATCACGAAAACATCAAATCGATCGAGTGCCCTTTCACGCATACCCAGGTAGGAGCGGTAAGAGCAGTAGTTCCGGATATCGGAATAATACATGTACAGAGAGCTGATTCTGAAGGTAATGCTCAGAAATGGGGTACGCTTGGTATTGACCTTGAAGGTATTAACGCCAGCAGGAAGATAATTGTAACGACCGAAGAAATCGTCGATTCCGAAGTAATTAGGCGGGATCCGAATCGTACTATCATACCAGGCTTCAGGGTGAATGCGGTGGTAGAACAGCCATTCGGAGCTTATCCCAGTCATCTGGCTGGATGTTATAACGATGGACCAATGGTGTTTGGCACGATGATGGGCGGAAAAGAAGCGTATGAAGAGAATTTAGAGGAAACAGTCTACGGAGTTAACGACTGGAACGAATACCTGGAGAATCTGAAGCAAAAGAACGGTGCGGATTTCCTCGATAATCTCAGGTTGAAAAATCCGGCGTTCAGCGATCCGGTTGCAAGCGGGTATGAGACTATAGGAGGTAATGAACAATGACCCAGGATGATAAGAAATACTTAGCTAATATCCAGATGGTGGTCTCTGCGGCTCGAGAGATAAAGGATAATGATATTGTATACGTGGGAGTCGGTCTTCCGATGCAGGCAGCACTACTCGCGAAAAATTCCCATGCGCCGAACTGTGTCATTGTAATTGAAAATGGTATCGTCAGGTCTAATCTTTTTCCCATACCGGCAGCGACAGATACGCTTGGTTCACAGTCGTTCGCGGACCAGTTGAGTGGGTTATTCCATGTTATGAGTCTGGGTCAGGCTGGGCATCTGAATACAGGTTTCCTGGGAGCAGGTCAGGTTGACCGCTTCGGCAACTTGAACGATACCTGCGTTGGTGATTACCGGAATCCTATCCATCGATGGCCGGGAAGTGGTGGTGGCAATGATATTATGAGCTGGTGTAAGCGGACTATCGTAATACTGCAACAGGATAAACGGAGGTTCCTCGAAAAGGTAGATTTTGTTACCTGTCCTGGTTATCTGGACGGAAAGCCGGGTCGACGAGAAGAGATAGGACTGCGTCCTGATACCGGACCGGCGGCGGTAATAACAAACCTTGGTATCTACGGATTTGAGGACAGAGAAATGGTGTTGAAATCGGTGCATACGGACATTGGCGTAATTCTGGAGAAAGTAAAAGAAGAAACAAGCTGGGACCTAAAGGTTGCCTCTGATCTTAAGGATACTGAACCTCCCAATGATGAGGAGTTAGGCGTATTTCGAGATAAAATTGAATGGGTAATGGCTGCACGAGCCAGAATGAGAGGTCAGGCACCGCCACCAAAAAGTTAGGAGGTAAATATGGCTTTATTCCACGAATTCGTTAACCAGGAATCCCGACCACCCGACTGGCCGTACCCAGTTCTTTATGACAAAGAGCAGGAAATCGATACGGATGTTCTGGTAATTGGTGGTGGTATGGCCGGATGCTGGGCGGCAATCAGCGCTGCCAGAAAAGGTCTGAAAGTGGCAATGGTGGAGAAATCGGCTACTGTAAGAAGCGGCGCTGTTGGTCCTGGAGTCGATCACTGGTGCGATACGCCTAATCATCCCTTGTCAAAGGTTGACCCTGATGAGTGGGCTCAACGATTAACCAGTTCAAACGGAGGTTATAACTGCGGAATCGGTCGCCAGATTCAATGCCGGGAAGACTACGATACTCTCCTGGAACTGGAGCAAATGGGCGGTAAAATCAGAGATACTGATGACGAGTGGAAAGGTGCTGAAGGCAGGGATGAAAAAACCAGGTTTATGTTTTCACCCAGGAACAATGCTTTCCATGAGTCGAATGTTGTATTCCGCGTCTGGGGGACTACGTTTAAGCCTGTATTGCAAAAAGAGTGCTTACGTTTAGGCGTTAGTATTTTCGATAGAGTAATGGTTACCAGCCTGTTGAATGAAAAAGGAATCCAGGGCGCCAGAATCGTCGGCGCTACGGGTATAAATAACAGGACCGGTGAATTCATGGTCTTTACAGCCAAAGCAACGGTGCTCAGCACCGGAGTTCCCGGTTCTATCTGGGTTTTCAATACTGAGTTAGCTGGTATTTCCAGTCACCAGTCCCGGGCTCTTTCCGGTGATGGCAATGCCATGGCCTGGAGGGCCGGAGCTTCCCTTACTTTGATGGAAAAATCAGGGCTGTTGGGAATCGGTACCGGATACAAGCATAAGTGGTATGGCGGTGCCGGTGATGCCAGCTATGAGAATGTACAGCTTGTCGATGCCAATGGTAAGAAATTACCGATAGGTAACCAGGGATGGGGAGTGAATCCGCAATATGCAGACCGACAAGCCCGGACCGGACCGTGGCAGGTTATTCGTGACGGAGTCCTGAAAGGGGAGTATGCTCTGCCTTTTTTTGGTGATTTTCCCTGTATGCCGGAGATGGAACGTAATATAACATGGGGCATGATGCTGCAAGAAGAATCAATTACGAAAATAATTGTCGATACCTTTAACGAAGCAGGGTTCGACCCATCCAAAGACCAGCTGATGAATTATCAATTAATCGAAGGTGTCAGCCCTCCTCAATGGCGTGCAATTGATATACCGGGTACACGCGGCAGCGGTATTATGATCGACTGGGATTTGAGAAGCGATGTAGAAGGACTTTACGCCGCAGGGAGTCAGTTGTTTGCGACGGGTGATACCAGTTTTGCTGCTTCCACGGGTCGATATGCCGGAAGAAAAGCAGCTGATTATGCCCGGCAAGCAGATAAACCGGATATATCGAAAGAGCAGATATCGAGAGAAAAGGCAAGGGTCTATGCACCGATTCAGAGAAGTGATGGGATAGAGTGGAAGGAGCTGCATGCAGGAATCGCGAAAACCATGCAATACTTCTGCAGCGAATACAAGACGGAATCATTATTTAACCTGGCTTTACACTCATTAAAAGACATCGAGGAGAACTGGGTTCCGAAACTCTATGCCCTTGACCCGCATAAATTGCTTCGCAGCCTTGAGGACCTGAGTATCCTCACTTATGCTCAGGTAGTACTCCACGCATCCCTGGCGCGTAAAGCAAGCAGCCGGTATCTTGATTTCTACAGAATTGATTACCCGGAACTGGATCCACCGGAATGGAGTAAATTCATAACTGTCAGGCTTGAAAACGATAAAGTAAAAGTCGGTGAAGCACCTCTGGACTACTATGGCAATTTAAAGGAGAATTACGAAGTTAACAACAGAGATTACACCGGGGTTTATACAGGATAAAAAGGAGACTCGAATATGGCGAAAGAAAAAGTTTATGCATTTCCCAATGTAATAACTCCGAGTAAGCCTGTTATTTTTAATGCTGAAGTTTGCAGCGGCTGCAATAGATGTGTAGAAGTCTGCCCGATAGATGTTTATATACCAAATAAAGAGAAAGGGAAACCCCCTGTAATATTACATCCGGACGAATGCTGGTATTGCGGGACCTGTGTTAACGAATGTCCCGTTCCCGGGGCAGTAAAATTCAACTGGCCATTACAGCAGAGGGGATTCTGGAAAAACAGGGAGTCTGGAGAGATTTTCCGGGTTTAAAATTCTCTGTAAACACACTCTCTGCTGGTGGATGATGAAGAGTTGGAATATTTCTTATTGTCCTGTGAAGGTCCGGAGTAAAAGTTTCATCTGGTCTTATCCCAGAATATTGTTTGGTATTCCATCCCATGCTGCTCGCTCTTTCTCATACGGAGCAGTTTCGACATGGGAATCAGAACCAAGTACCATCATCGTCCGCTCATGGCCATAACGTGGCCAATTACCAAGCCCTGGACAGCTCGGATCACCTGTTTTGGCAAAGGCCATCCATGCGTCCTGCATGTCACCGGCTAGTTTCCATGCATCAGAGCTGGACCCATGAAATTCCTCATTCAGATTTCCGAATATAAAACCGACGTCAAGGGCATGGCATGCACCAAACCCGGGAGCGGCCGATTTCCAGTTGAAGACGTATCCGAACGACGGTGTCCCCAGTTTTTCCTGTATTTCGCATAGACGGATATTTGGCATTCGGAAATGCTGGTCACCCTGTATGGCTGTGTATATTTCGAATGGGGTTACAGGTAATTTACGTTCAGCCAATGCTGCCCGATATTTCTCGATAAGGCCAGACAAGTATTCTTCCGGGACAAGATTCCTCAGGCGACTTACCATATTATCCTCATCCATGTTTACGATATCTTGGTCCATAATAAGGGCGAAAAGTTTGGCTTCTTCAAGGTTTGATCCGGCCAGTACTATGATATCTTTGGCTGAACCTTGTTCGATGACATTCAGTGGTACATCCGGGAGTACTTCACCATCTCGTACCGGTCCAAAACCGCCTGCAGCAGGGGGGAGTTCGGTATAGGTTTGAATGAGTTTCTTCGAAGGAATTGATCTGAGGGATTCGACGTCAGTACCTGAAATACCAAGTAATTCCAGGTACTTTTCAGCGGTTCGTGTAGCCCTTTCCGTAGTCTGAGACTTGCTTGCCCCACTCTGTAAAACAGCTTTCTGAAACAATCCTTTCGATCCTGGCATTGCCAGCAATGCCCCGATACTCTCTGCCCCGGCTGATTCACCAAAAACGGTCACGTTATCCGGATCGCCGCCAAATGCTGATATATTATTCTTTACCCATTCTAAAGCCGCGATTTGATCGAGAAGTGCCTCGTTTCCCGTAGATGGGATTCTACCATTCGAGACATCGATCAGGCGCAGGAAACCTAATACACCAAGCCTGTAGTTTAACGTGACCAGGACTACTCCACCACGTTTTGGTAGTGTGCTGCCTGGATTCATGGGAGAAGAACCCGAACCGTGCAAGAAAGCACCTCCGTGGATCCAGACCATAACAGCCCTTTTACCGTTATCGACAGCAGGAGTCCATATATTGAGAAAGAGACAGTTTTCATCCTGAGGTTCTACCGAAGGCTTTCTTCCCGGGATGGGAGTTGGTCGATTGTCTTGAGGACAGATTGGTCCGAAATTCTCCGCGGATCGTGGCTCCGACCATGGTTTTACTGGCTGAGGTGGTAACCATCGCAACTCACCGATTGGAGGTTCAGCATAAGGTATTCCCTTGAAAACATATAATTCGTCTTCATAAACTCCAAGGACTTTGCCCGATGCAGTTTGGACTGAGACATTTTCTGATTTCATATCGAATCCCTTTCAGTTTTCCTTTGGTTTCATATAAGAATTGTAGATAGATTAATAATGCCCGGTCAATTTTTGAATATTCATTGATGTTCAGGTTACACCGATCGCTCCTGGTCATGTATAAGCAACATGTTTCATAGCGGATAGATTATAGCTTAAAGGGTTACCAGCCCTCCATCAACATAGATTACCTGCCCTGTGATGAAATCTGAGTCTGGTGAAGCCAGAAATACGGCAGTACCTACCAGATCGGAAGGTTCCTCACGCCGTGGAAGCGATTGCATGGCGATGGAAGATTCGGATGTTTTTTCAGTATCAAGCTGGCTCAAGCTGGCTTCCGTGGCAGTGTATCCCGGTGCAATTGCATTCACGTTAATACCTGATTTCCCTAAAGCCCTGGCAAGAGCATGGGTCAGTGTGAAGACTGACCCTTTACTGCACGCATATGGCAACATCCAGGATGCTCCCGGCACTCTGGCAACATTAGAAGCGATATTGATTATCTTTCCCTGAGATTGTTTCTTCATCAGAGGTGCTATTGCTTTACAGCAAAGCCAGGTCCCTTTCACATTGACCTCGAACATTTTATCCCATTCTTCTACCGTCCATGCATCCCAGGGCTTGTTGTTGACTCCGTAATACATGGCGGCATTATTAACAAGAATGTCCGCCTTCCCATAAAGCTGTAGCACTTTTTCAGCCATTTCCCTCGTGGCTTTTTCGTTCGAAATATCTGTCTCGATTGCTGATGCTTCTCCGCCTGATGCATTTATTTCTCCTGCTGTATTTTCAGCGCTTTGAACATTGATATCAGGCAATAGTAATTTTGCTCCTTCTCTGGCAAATCTGAGAGCGAATTCTCGACCAAGGCCACGCCCGGCTCCGGTAATAATTGCTACCTTATCTTTAAGCAAATCTGTCATATCAAACTCCTGCTATTCATTAATCGTATTATTGGAAGAATGCTGTGTTTTGCTTGATAACGGGCTATTCACTGCATCATAAGTATACAGGATTGAATCCATTTGTTTTCATTGTTAGATTTTGAGGTCATAATTTTGTATTTAAGTATCCCCGATAACTAGCCGTTTGAGGTTAGAAATCAACGTTTCATATATTTTATCCTAATATACACTTCTACAAAATATAAAGGGCAGCCTGGTAAGAGACTGCCCCAGGGAAAAACATTAATATAACCGGCGGTTGCACGTCCAGCGTCTTAATGTCTCCCTTTGTGCATTTTAGAAAAACAGAGAATGAAAGTCAATATATGAGGAATTAGCAAGGAGGTGATGGTATTTCAAAATTATTTCTTACTCTTGTCAGTTCATAATCATGGTTGTCATATGAGTACTGGAAAATAAAAAAAATATAGCAAAGGAAGGAATGATGAAAAGAAAATTATTCTCAATACTCACACTAGCTCTTACTCTCATGCTGGTACTTGGAGTAGGAACGGTTAGTGCCGAGGGTGAAGACGATTGGCCGATGTTTCACCACGACATTGCCTTAACCGGGTATACGACCTCAGATATGCCGTCAACAAATGCAACTGCCTGGATATACGATACAGGATCTGTGATCTATTCTTCTCCGGCGATTGTTAACGGTAAACTCTACATTGGTGCAATAGACGGAAATGTGTATGCTCTAAATACCAATAGTGGTTCACTCGCTTGGGCGTATAACACAGGCAGTCCTATACGTTCATCACCTGCAGTATCAAATGGCATTGTCTATATACTTGCCGAAGATGGTGTTCTTTACGCCATAGATGCCGATACCGGTGTGCTTGACTGGAATCAATTTGTTGGAAATGGACCTTGGGACTGGTCTTCCCCGGCAGTTAACAATGATTATGTTGTGGTTGCATCAAGTAATGGTTACGTCCATCGATTTGAAGCCACTACCGGAACAGCAAACTGGAGTACCTATATCGGTGGAACACCCGATTCACCTATTTCCATAGCAAACGGGAAGGTATACAGTGGAACTCATAACTTTGATAACACATCTCCAACGCTTGTTGCCCTGGATGAAGAAACAGGTGCAATAATATGGACCTACGACTATTCCCTGTATCATGGTGGTGTTACAGGTATGGTCAACAGCAACGGTGCCACTGTAGCCGATAGTGACGAAGACGGAAACCTGGAGGTATACTTTGGCGTTTATAACTGGGGTGGAAGTGATAACCAGACCGTTTGCCTGGATGAAGCAACAGGGACTGAGCTGTGGACAGCTGATGTTGAAGGAAACTCAACATCTACACCGGCCATACATGATGGCGTTGTCTTTATCGGTTCCGATAGCGGAAAACTCTACGCCCTTGATGCCGAAACAGGAACAGAAAAATGGAGTTATCAGACTGGAGGTCAGGTCTGGTCAGCACCGGCAGTAGCCGACGGGATGGTAGTATTCGGATCATTGGATCACACGTTATATGCACTTGATGAAGAAGACGGAAGTCTTATATGGAGTTACTACACTGGAGCCAGCCGAATGCTGGGTTCTCCCGCTGTTGCGGGTGGAATGGTATTCACTGGAAATGAAAATGGTAATGTCTACGCTTTCTACCCAGTCACTGCCACCAAAGTACTCGAGTCATATAAAGATGCTGATGGTGACGGTCTTATCGAAGTTGGTGAAGATACAACATTCGTATTGACAGTCACCATCACAAATAATGATGGAGAATATCCTATAACTGATCTCACAGTGAAAGACCGTCTCGGCGGTGATCTTGAAGTGGTTGATCCGGGATCTTTCACGGTCTCAGGTCCCCCGGGAAAGAACCAGAAAAATAAAACCGGTAAAGTGTTCCTCACATGGGAAATTGAAAGTCTGGCACCTGGAGAATCAATCTCTACTACCATTATCGTTTCAACCGATATTAATCCGGGAGGACATCAGGAATATACTTCAGCGGGTATTCACTGTTTGAATTCTGGTGTTAATGTGAAAGGGACCTTCCTTGGTTCTCAGATCAGTAATACTTCTGACTCAATCATGGTGGAAGTCATTGAACCTGTAGAGTAAATTCGATAACGAAAAATCTATAAGTAGTGGGGGAGGGAATATGATTGTTCCCTCCCTATAATTTATATGAATATTCTAGACGCAAATATTGAAAGATCTGTTATCGAAACAAGCACGGATCCTAAGATAAGTCTCCGAATCTGCCTTTTTTCTGGTGGAGGTGGGGAAAAGTTGAAATCCACCAGAAACAGGGAGCGTTTTTCAGGCTTAATCCGGGAAGACACGATGAGGATTTAAAATATTGTTCGGATCGAAAACTCCTTTTATACCCTGCATCAATGTCCAGGTACCCGTATCAGGCCACAGTGATGTGTTATGAAGCCTTATTGTGCCCAGGCCATGTTCGCCTGTTAATACTCCTCCTAGTCTTATAGTCTCGCTGTATATCTCTTCCTTAACTTGCTCGAGTACACCTCTATCGGCAAGTTCCTTTAACGGAGTAGGATGCAGATTCCCATCCAGTGAATGCCCTGTTACCGGGATCGTGGTATCAAACTGATTCTCAATATTAAGAATCGATTGAAAGAGAGCAGGTAAATTACCAGGGGGTACACAGATATCCATAAAATCTCCCACTGTTCCCGCCGACTTCTGAGCTGTGGCTATTTCACCCCTTATCCTGATTATGTTGTCCTGCTCTGCTTTTGTCTCCGCCATCAATACCTCTAAAGCTCCATTTTCCTCGCAGATTCCGGCTATTTCCTCCAGTTGAGAATATACTTCCTCTTCTGTTTCGCCTGTACTTATAAAAAACAGATGAGCCTTCCCATTTTTTGCAGGCCACTCGGTACCGAGATATTCAGCGGTCATCTCTACCAGATCATGGTCCATGTACTCTGCAGCCAAAGGAACTAACATATGTGATGCTACAACAGCAGAGACCTCTATCGCCTCGAGTCGTTCGGCAAAAGAAGCCAGCAACAAAGCGCTGTGTCTGGGTTTTGGAATCATCCTAAAAACCGCTTTAGTAATTACTCCCAGTGCACCTTCGCTGCCTATCATTAAATGCAGTAAATCGATTCCCATAGCATTTTTAATAAGCTTGCCGCCGAGGGTAACTATTTCTCCCGAAGGAAGGACTACTTCAAGCCCTTTCACGAAGTTCCTGGTGACCCCGTATTTTATTGCTCTGGCACCGGCAGCGTTACAGGCAACGATACCACCAACAGCCGCACCGGCATCCCCGGGCTTCGGAGGGAAAAACATGCCGGCATCTTCAGCGGCATTCACCAGTTCCGCGTATGAAACACCAGCCTGGGCCGTTATCATCAGGCTGTTCCTGTCGACTTCTTCTATCCG
>CP070800.1:2304461-2318976 GCA_020343555.1 Dehalococcoidales bacterium | reverse complement strand
CTTTAGGGCGTGGTCAACTATGGTGGGGCTATGGTCAGTTACAAGCATTACGACGCTATTGCGTAAATCTGGCCCATCTCAGTGAAAATTTCTCAGCCAAACCGGGTAACTATGATAAGTTGGACCTCTATGGGCCAGTGGAAAAGCTAGCTGTACTAGAGTCAACATTCTGTCCAATGGAGCGGGAGGTGATGTTACGCGCTGCACTCGTAATCGTCCGATTCTATCAGGAACTCGTTCCCCCACTGGCAGAGGAACACGCAATAAGCTATCCTGCCATACTGGACCAGGTGTTATCTGATCGACTGAAAAAGCTATGCGACAGACTGTTGGTTTGAATCTAGGCGCCTATCCTCGAGATGAGTTAATACCGTGATCATTATCCAGTGATGCCTATGTCTATCTGATGATCTTCACCTTATGATATTCCCTCGTTATTGCCTCGGTGTACGCCTGAGTTCAAACTTGTTTCTCACGTTCGGATCAGGGCAGGTTACAGTGTATGTTTCAGGATCGGGTTGCCAGGGATATTGTCCGCCATACCTCATCACCGTCACTGCATCATTGACAGCCTTAAACGCTGAAGGACAGATATTCTCGAGGACCATTTCTCTGGGGCTATTAATTTCCCAGGTATCTCCTTCCTTGTGGCCGAAACCGCAGACTCCATCGCAATCCTTACCGACCAGCTTGACAAAGACATTATACGCGTCAGCTTTTTTATCGTTCTCAGGTTCACGCCTCATTTCGAACACGTTGTTAACCAGGTGATCGGGACAGCACTGGGTGACGACGTTAGGATCACCTTCCCAAGGAAGATTACCGCCGTTTTTCAGCACCTCGATAAACGGGCGAAGAGAGTTGAATGCAAAGCTGCATAATCCCTGCGGAGCCGCTTTATCGTACAGCCATTCGGTACCCGGTTTATGACCCTGGTTACAGGGTTTGTCGTTTTTTAATAATTTGATCCTGATTTTATAATGATCCGCCATTTTACCCCTCCATACGTTAGAAAATATGCTTTATGCTATATGATGCCCGTAATGGTGTCAACACTGGATTATTCTTGTTACCGAGAGCAATACCCTCAAAACAGTGTTGAAACAAAGAAACAGACTAAAAATATCCCACTTAATGAAGCGGTAAAGAAGATCGTTGATATTGTAACTGGTTTATACAAATTGCTGTAGCGACTGGAACACATCCTAGAAAATTCCATAATGTATATTTATACTCGCGAATGCTGTTCTGTTATATTGTGAAGGCTTAGATAGAGTAAGAATTCAGATTTAGTCTCTATTATGTCTATATAATTATCCCAATATTTGTACAATATTAGCTAGGGCTCAAGATATGGTTCTTAAGATCTATACTTGCTTGCAACATATACATGAATCTTCTGGTTAAAATTGACAAACGTATGCTACTTTGAGATTATGAAACCATAAAGGGGAGTAGCTGGCTAAACAGCTAACGTCAACACGGTCTGAAAGACCCGGAGCTGTTGGTTAGGTAAAGGCTAACAAGCGAGACCTTTATTGCAATCTATATTTTGCGATAAAGGTCTTTTTTAATTATTTAATGAGGGATGAAAACAAATATAACCGATGTAGTTGAGATGGAGTTGTGCAGCAATTGGATCCTATTGTTAACGTTGTCGTGCTGTTGTCAGCAGCCTTAGTAGGTGGAATGATAGCCCATCGATTAAGGCAGCCAATTATTTTGGGCTACCTAGTAATCGGTGTAGCTGTTGGACCTCATGCTCTTGGTCTGATAGGTGATCTGGAAATGGTTGAAGCAGCTGCTACCATAGGCGTTGCGCTATTGATGTTTACCTTGGGGTTGGAAATTTCGATATCTCAATTACGTGAAGTAGGCAAGATAGGAATATTGGGTGGCATTAGCCAAATTGCAGCTACTCTCACTCTAGGCCTAATTGTAGGATTCTTTCTATTCCGATGGCCTCTGCCCCAAGCTGGCTTGTTTGGTTTGATTATCTCTCTCAGCAGTACGGCAGTATGCCTTAAAATATTGATGGAGCGAGGTGAATTGGCCTCAGTGCATGGGCGTATAATGATTGCCATCCTCATTCTTCAGGATATCGGTATAGTAGTTATGATGGTGGTCATACCATTAATGGGTGGTTTAACCGAGAACTTACCACTTACTCTTGCTGTCGCTGTAGGGAAAGCACTTCTTTTTATCGGGTTAGCAATCGTATTAGGACGCTGGGTTCTCCCCTGGTTGCTGGGCAAAGTTGGCGGTGTTCGAGCTCGAGAACTGTTTCTGTTAACAGTTCTTGTACTATGTTTGGCTGCCGCAATGGGCACACAGATTTTAGGGCTATCAATCGTATTTGGATCTTTCCTAGTAGGTCTGGTATTGCGTGAAACAAGGTTTGTACATCAGGCGTTGGCAGAGATTACTCCATTGCGTGATATTTTTGCTACTCTTTTCTTTGTTTCTCTGGGTATGCTGCTTGACCCCGTTTTCCTGATTAATAACTGGCAATCAGTAGCACTGTTAGTGGCGGTTATCATCGTATTGAAAATACTGGTTATTTTTAGTATTGTACGACTCTTTGGTCATAGTTCCCGGATTGCCATCTTAACTGGTGTCGGCCTTTTTCAGATTGGTGAGTTTAGCTTTATTTTAGCTCAGAGTGGAGTCAATATGGGCATCGTTTCAGCTCAGTTTTACTCATTAATTCTCGCCAGTGCAATTATCACCATGTTGTTAACACCGGTTTCAATTAGTTTGGTATTCAGACTATATCCAAAACTAGCTGTGTTGATGAGTAGAAAGCGGATGATTACCGAAGTGGATACGCTATCTAATGATTCTGTTCCCTCTGAGGATATAGGCCGAGTAGTGATTGCTGGTTATGGTAGAGTTGGTGAAAATATCGCTCAAGGCATGCAAGATGCTGGTATTCCATACCTTATTGTCGATCTCGATCCGGAGCGTATTTCCGATGCAAGAAACATCGGGCGACCACGTATATATGGTGATGCTACCAATATAAATGTTCTATCCAAGGCTGACCTTGGTAGAGCGCAAGCTTTGGTGGTAACTTATCCAGACCCGATTGCATTGGTTACCACGGTAAAGACTGCTCTGAGTATTAATCCAAAGCTAAAGGTATTAGCGAGGGTACATCGGGCTAGAGAAGCTAACGAGCTTAAAGAGTTGGGAGTAATCGAATTGGTTAGCCCTGAGTATGAGGCCAGTTTCAGGTTTATCAAAAGACTCTTGAATGTAATGGGCTTGAAGACAGAAGAGAGAAGACGGATTCTAGCCCTTATACGCAAGGACGAAGAAATAACCGAATTTAATCCTGATCACTCTGTGTAGTTTGACCACTGCCTT
This sequence comes from Dehalococcoidales bacterium, assembly GCA_020343555.1. The sequence continues at coordinate 2,315,607 of CP070800.1, read as the reverse complement.
AGCAATAGTTGCTACCTTAAGTGTAGCTACTAAGACTTTGTAGACACTGAAAAGGATTCCTTTTTTTGATATTAATCCTGAAGCTAAACGGAATCAAATAGCTATACACATCACTGGACACTGATCCCGATGATTGCTTAGCCAATTGAATGGGTGTATAATGAAAGGCGGTTGATAGTTGAACTTAGAAAAGTTTGAATGTACATAAAAACTACCTTTTCTTCTAGTACCGAGTACATATGTCATTCCCGTGAATATGGAAACTAAAGAGAGGGGCTTTGAGCCCCTCTCTTATACTCTCAAAGAATTATTAGACTCGTAGTGTAGCTCCAAGGTCTTTCTCAAGCTTCTTCAGGATCTGTTCCTGTACCTTGTTCACTTCCTTATCAGTAAGAGTATGGTCAGGTGACTGGTAGGTAAGTCTGTAAGCCAGCGATTTCTTGCTCGGCGGTACCTGTTCTCCCGAGTACACATCGAAGATGTCTACTGCCACAACCAGCGAATATCCCCTGATTATCTCGACTATCTGGGTATGGATCACGTCGGAGTCCACGATAAGAGCCATGTCCCTGACGACGGACGGGAACCTGGGCAATGTTGTGAATGTCCTGTCATCAAGGGTATACTCAAGCAATGCCGGCAGGTCTATCTCGAACAGGTAGGCAGGTTCATCGATATCGAATTTCTCCAGCACCAATGGATGGACTTCGCCGATAACCCCGATCTCCTTTCCATCTACCATAACGGAAGCCTGCCTTGAAGCATGCAGTCCTGCATCTTTTCCCGGGATATAAACGGCTTCTACACCCAGTTTATCAAGGAGAGTTTCGATTACTCCCTTGGCATCGTAAAAATTCGACTGCCGACCTTCACCGTGCCAGGAATTTTCGGTATCGATCCCGGCGATCAGCCCACAAAGCATTACACGTTCTTCCGGAAGGTCATACTGTCGCGGTATGAATACCTTACCGACCTCGAATATCCTGATGCCGCCGCCCTGGTATCTCCGGTTCGATTCCAGGGCAATCAGAAGGTTCATCCTTAGACTCGGTCGCATGTATTCCTGGTCGGCTGTTATCGGATTCGATACCCTGATAAGTGAAGATTCATCAGCTGCAGGTCCGGTAGATATCTTTTTTATCATGTCCAGGCCAGTCATGGTATAAGACTTGATCTCCTGCAACCCACAGCCTGTAAGGATTCGGATTATCTCCCGTTTCAATTCAACTACCGGCGGCGCGTCATGCCTGGGTATAGGTTCGCTTATCATCGTCGTCGGGATTTCATCGTAACCGACAACACGCACTATCTCCTCGATAAGGTCTTCCCTGATACTGATGTCGGTGCGCCAGTACGGTGCAATTGCTGTGACTTCACCGGCTGAATCATCTCTCTTTATGTCAAATCCAAGCAGTTCGAGTGAACTGGCTATTTCATCCATACTGTATTCTCTTCCTATATGGCGTTCGACTGCCGCGGCGGATAGAGTTATCGGTTCATGGACAAGCTTCTCCGGGTAGATATCGACGATTCCTTTAGCCACTTCTCCCCCACCCAGTTCGGCAAGAAGCTGGGTAGCCCGTTTCAGGGCACCCAGAGTCAACTCCCGGCTGATACCCCTCTCAAATCGCATACAGGCTTCGCTGGGAATACCAAGATGCCTGCCCGTGTAGTGAATACTTTTCGGATTAAAACTCGCCGCTTCCAGCAGAATGGCGGTGGTATTTTCCGTTACCTCGCTGTTGGCGCCGCCCATAACACCGGCGACGGCTACCGCGCCCATCGGGTCCGAAATCACCAGCATACCGGAATTAAGTTCTCGCTCGTTATCATCCAGCGTAATTATGGGTTCATAGTCTGAAGCCCGGCGTACGATTATCTTTTTAGCCCGTATCTTATCATAGTCGAATGAATGAAGTGGCTGCCCGTACTCCAGCATCACATAATTGGTAACGTCCACCAGGTTGTTGATCGGCCGCATCCCGGCTGCAAGCAATCGCTGCTGCATCCAGGGAGGCGATTCAGTGAATGTTACATTCCTGATAAGGGTGACAGCATAACGCGGACACAGGTCCGGCGCGTTTATTTCTATCGTTATCTGGTCTTCGAGCGGATCGCCTGTTTCTTCGTAAGCCACTTCCGGTATATGAACTTTCTGCCCGGTCAGGGCTGCCACTTCCCTGGCAATACCAATCACCGAAAGGCAATCGGCCCGGTTCGGCGTGATATCGATATCGAAAACGACATCTCCCATGTAATCAGCCAGAGGTGTTCCCACAGGAGCGTCATCAGGCAACACCAGTATCCCTTCATGCCTTTCCGATATACCGAGTTCCTTCTCGGAACAGACCATACCGGCAGATTCCACCCCGCGAATCTTGGCCGGCTTGAGCACTTCCAGTTTCCCGGTGTGCCCGTCAATGAGTTCGGCGCCGACACATGCGAAAGGCACCTTGTCTCCGACCTTCAGATTTGGAGCTCCGCAGACGACTGTTGCTTCTTCACCACCCAGGTCGAGTGTCGGCAGAGTAAGACGGTCGGCGTTCGGGTGAGGATTTACCGTTTTTATCTGCGCCACGACTACCTTATCCCAGCCGCTGCCTGTTCTTATTATCTCTTCCACTTCAAATCCGGCCATGGTCAGCTTATGGGCTATATCCTCAAGCGGTTCTACAAAATCTACATATTCCTTTAACCAGCTAATCGATACTTTCATTTTATCTACTCTTCATTTATTTATACTTTTCAGGTTTTTCGACTCTAGAATTGCCTTAAAAATCTCAGGTCGGAGGTATAGAACAACCTCATATCATCGATCCCGTATTTCAACATCGGGAGGCGTTCCAGTCCTATACCGAAGGCGAAACTGGTATATTCTTCAGGATCGATTCCACCCATACGCAGTACGTTCGGATGGGTCATTCCCGCCCCGAGTATTTCCAGCCATCCGCTGTCTCTGCAAAAGCTGCATCCGTCTCCACGACAAACCGCGCAGTCTATCGCCATCTCAACACCCGGTTCTACGAAAGGGAAATAATCGACCCTGAACCGTACTTTTCTGTCTTCACCGAAGTAGCGCCGGGCGAACTCGTAGAGTGTGCCCTTCAGATCCGCCATGTTTATTCCTTTATCGACTGCTATACCGTCTAGGTGATGAAAAATATTCAGGTGAGTGGCGTCCGTTGCCTCATACCGGTAAACCCTGGAAGGTTCGATCGTCCTGATAGGAGGTTCTCTTTCTTCAACGATCCGGGCACTGACTGCTGTACCCTGAGTACGCAGCATCATCGGACTTTTACCCCTGGCATCTATATAGTCTACCCAGTAGGTAGACATAGTATCCCGGGAGGGATGTTCTTCTGGTATGTTCAGAGCTTCGAAATTGTAGTATTCCCATTCCACGTCCGGGCCCTGGGCGATCTGGAAACCCATCGATTTGAAGATATCGCAAATTTCGTTGATCGCCTGGGTGACCGGGTGAATTCTGCCTGCCGGAAGAGGTTTTCCTGGAAGAGTAATATCTATCGCATCGCTGTCCACCGAAGAAAGGCGTGATTCCTTAATCTCCAGTTCCTTCTCTTTCAGGCTTTTTTCCAGGCTGGTCTTCACCTTGTTCGCGGCTGCGCCTGTGATCCTTCTTTCTTCGGGAGGAAGATTCGCCAGGCCGCGAAGTACAGCGGTCAATTGGCCTTTCCTTCCCAGGTACTTGATCCTCCAGGCTTCAAGATTTTCTTCAGCACTTATGGTTTTCAGTTCTTCGAGCGCTTTTTGTCTCAATTGTTCCGGATTCTCTGCCATCTGTCTATTTCCTTATATTTAGTTTCGTATTACTAAAAAACCCTCCACTCGGGAGGGCATATCTGTGTTATGCACAATAACCTGTTATGATTACACTACAATACTACCTTCCCACGCGCCTGCAGCGCCCGGTAAACATGAAGTTAAAGTTAAACCGAAAGTAAGTATTGTACATCATTTTCATATTCAGCTTCCGGCAAAAGTGTATCATACAGGCTGAGTTATTGTCAACGAGGACGCCTGCATGTGTTATTATAAACGTAATGCTAAAGAATCTTCTGTTCGACCTAGATGGTACTATCTCTGACTCGCGTGAAGGCGTTATCGGCTGTTTTCAACACACTCTGAAAGTATTGACCGGTTCTTACGCCGAAGAATCCGTGATAATGAAACTGATCGGTATACCCATCCATACAATTTTCAGTAAACTGCTTCAAACGGACGATGAACAACTCATCACCAGGGCAATTTCGGTTTACCGTGATAAATTCGCAGAGATCGGTATCACCGGCAATTCCGTATATCCGGGAATAACTGAACTGCTGTCCTCCCTGGATGAAGAGTCTTACTCCATTTATATAGTAACAATGAAAAATACCCAGGATTCTGAAAAGGTTATTCGGCACCTCGGATTCGATCATCTGATACGGCGAATATACGGATCGGATCTTGAAGGATATCCGGACAACAAGGCTGAACTCATAAAATCAGCGCTTAATGAGAATAACCTTTCTCAGGATGAGACGGTAATGATAGGCGATAGAAAAGAAGACGTGCTTGCCGGGAAATCTAACAATATCTGGACGATTGGTGTTACCTGGGGATTCGGCAGCATTGTAGAAATAGCGGGAGCATCACCCGACCGCATATGCCATTCAGCAGAGGAACTGCTTCCGGCAATTAAAAACTTGCAGGACTAACCACTCTCTCCGTTCTGTGAAATATCCAGGTTCAATGTCTCGGGCATACCCAGCATCAGGGGTATCCTGATAAGTATATCCGTGGCGATGATTATCAGGAACACGTAGTGAGGACCGACGTTATCATAGATAACTCCAGCCAGTAATACGGAGCCAGCGGAGAATATCATCTTGCAGAAGTCCAGTATCCCCAGCCATCTCCCCATCTGTTCCGGCGGCACGAGTTCCCGGCTCATCGCTCTTTCCGGCAGACCGCTGAGCATGAAAAATCCCTGCAACGCTCCCGCCACAACCAGCCAGCCAGTATTCGGCGCCCATATGAGTACAAGGTTAGAAAGCCAGACAAACGGCATTGAAGCGTATATCAGTTTCTTGCGACCCAGTCGATCGGCAAGTCGTCCCATGAAAATGCCGAGGATGATCGGCACTAGAGAAGAAGCCATTACCATCAGCCCGAGAATATACTGGTCGGCATCCTTGATATCGTGAGCGAATACCTGCCTGAACGGCATCGCCATGCCCATCGGCAGAGATGTTATGGTTGAAATCAATATCCATCGTTTCAGATGTTTACCTTTTTTGAATACCTCGGACATGCCTTTGAAAAAGCCGAGATTCATACCAGTGCTTCCCCATCTGCGGTCGGATAACCGGGTGAATATCAGGATGAACGTGATTACGGCGAATGCCATGCAGATGAAAAAAATCGGCCTGATGCCATCCACACTGATACCGCCGAAAGCAGTAACGAGTAACGCCCCCAGCATGGGGGCAAACAACCCCAGTACACCCATACTGGCTGTTTCGCATAAAGCCATGCCTGTAGCACGTTCACTGCTTGATAGAGAATTCGCGCAGATTACTCCGCAGGCTTGCAGACTTGGGTGATGCCCAAGCCAGAACGCGATCATGGCAATAATCGCCACCACCCAGGTTCCGGCAATACCATAGAGAATATAGGCGACCGCGACGAAGAATATAGTAATAAGGTAGACCTTCTTAACACCTATCCTGTCGATAAGACTGCCGAGAAAAGGTGCTACCAGACCTCCGACAATCATTCCGATACTGTTGATCAAACCAAGTTGAGTCGCGGATGCTCCCAGGGCTACGATATATATCGAAAGATATGGATCGATTATCTTGTGCATGAAGATATGAATATTGGATCGAAAAACAGAGATCTTCCAATCTCGTTCCTGCCTTTTGAAAAAGCCGTATCCCCTGGCAATACCGTTTTTAGCTGTGTCTATTGCCTGCAAAGGTTATATATATCCTTTCGATAAACGAACAACAACATAAAATTATCCCCCTTGGATTCCAGGGGGGATAATAAGAATAGCTGAATATTATAGACAGATATTCCTGTTTTAACCTTCTATTTGGCCTTTTGCTGTTGTAACCAGCTGGGCGAAAGCTTCTGGCTCTCTGACCGCCATATCGGCAAGCATCTTGCGATTGATTTCAATTCCGGATTTCTTCAGGCCTTCCATAAAACGTCCGTAAGTAAGCCCGTTATTCCGACTGGCAGCATTTATTCTGGTGATCCAGAGACGCCTCATATCGCCTTTTCTCTCGCGGCGGTGTGCGTAGGCATAGCTCAATGAATGGAGCATGGCTTCGTGAGCACGCCGGTAAAGCTTATGACGGGAAGCTCTCTGCCCCTTGGTAAGGGCAAGCACTTTTTTGTGTCGATGATGTCCTGTAAAACCTCTTTTAACTCGTGGCAAGGTCTGTTCTCCTCTTATTTCGCCCCGTAGGGTATCAGTCTGCTTATTCTCTTTTTATCGACGGGATGCAGTTCTATTTTCTCGTCAAATAATCTTTTTACACGCTTCGCTTTTCTCATGCGCAGATGGCTTTTAGGTCCCTTTACTCGCATGATCTTACCGGTGCCGGTGATATGGAAGCGGCTTTTCGCTCCTTTATGAGTTTTCATCTTTGGCATTGATCTCTATTAAACCTCTTCTTTTACTTTTTCAGTTTTCGCTTTCTGTGCTGCTCCTGGTGCCATCACAACGTGCATTCTTCTTCCTTCCATGAGAGGTTGACCCTCGACAGCAGCAATATCTTTCAGTGATTCTGCCATTCTCTGCAGTAATTTCCATGCTAATTCAGGATGGGTTACTTCACGTCCCCTGAACATTATCGTTATTTTGACTTTATCACCACCGTTAATCAACTTTCGGGCGCTCCTCGCCTTGGCCTCAAAATCATGGTCGCCTATCTTTGGTCGCAACCTGACTTCCCTGAGCGAGACTATCTTCGGTCCCTTCTTTTTGGCTTCCTTCTCTTTTTTAGACTGCTCGTATTTATATTTCCCGTAATCAAGCAGGCGACAAACCGGCGGATCTGCATTAGCCTGTACTTCAACCAGGTCAAGATTTTTATTTCTTGCCATCTCTCTTGCCTGGTCCAGGGGCATTATACCAAGCTGCTCGCCTTTCTCTCCAACGAGACGAACCTCTGAAGCCCTTATTTCTCTGTTAACGCGTAGTTTCTTTGCTATGTTTAGCTCATCCTCCTGTCAATAAAAAAGTGTTTCGAGATTAAACTATATCACATTTAAGCCTGATAATCAAATTTCAGGCTCATATTCTACCGGCATTATTTCACTTGAGACCCGTAGCCTTGGTGTCGATATCTTCCTTGACCTGGGTACGAAAACTCTCGAGCGACTGTGTGGTCTGTTCACCCGTACGGAGCCTGACAGAAACATTGGATGACTCCACTTCCTTATCACCGATTATTAACATATAAGGAATTTTCTCCAATTGAGCCTGCCTGATCTTCTGGTTCATGCGTTCCGATCGGTCATCAACCTCAACGCGAATATCATTCTGTCGGAGTTCCTTTTCTAATTCCCTGGAATAATCATTATGCCTGTCAGCCACCGGTATTATCTTTACCTGTACAGGTGCCAGCCATACAGGAAAAGCCCCGGCATAATGCTCGATAAGAAGACCGAAGAAACGCTCCCAGGATCCGAGTAACGCTCGATGTACCATATATGGTCGGTGTTCCTGTCCATCATCACCTATATAAGTCATGTCAAACCGCTCGGGTAAGTTAAAGTCGAATTGAATGGTTGAAAGCTGCCACTCGCGGCCAAGTGCATCATCAGTTTTCAAATCAATCTTGGGGCCGTAAAAAGCACCTCCTCCTTCATCAACCTCGAAAGGCAAACCTGATTCTTCGATAACCTTGCGTAAAGCAACTTCAGCATCAAGCCACCTTTGCTCCTCGCCGACCGAATCATCCGGACGAGTTGAAAGGTAAATCTTATACTTTTCGAATCCGAAAGTCCTCAGGATTGACAGTGAAAAACGCAGAACCTCAGAAAGTTCATCATTCATCTGATCGGGTGTACAGATAATATGGGCATCATCCTGAGTAAAACCTCGTACCCTGGGTAAACCATGAAGAACACCGCTTTTCTCATAACGATAAACTGTACCCATCTCTGCCCATCTCAATGGTAATTCACGGTAAGAACGTGTCCTGGCTTTATATGCGAGTATATGGAAGGGGCAGTTCATCGGCTTCAGGTAGTATTCCTGTTCATCGATTGTAATCGGAGCATACATATTATCCTTATAATGGTCGAGATGACCACTGATATCCCATAATTTTGACAGGCCAATGTGCGGTGTATAAAGTACCTCGTAACCGTTATCGAAATGCTCTTTTTTCCAGAAATCTTCGACAATCGACCGGATACGTCCGCCTTTGGGCGGCAATACAGCCAGCCCTCCACCTATCTCTTCAGGAAGGATAAATAGTTCGAGTTCCTTTCCCAGTTTCCTATGATCTCTACGTGCTGCTTCCTCAAGTTGCTGAAGGTATTGTCTCAGTTCTTTCGACGATTCGAAAGCGACTCCATAAATCCTCTGAAGCATGGGATTCTTTTCTGAACCTCTCCAGTATGCCCCGGCTATACTGGTAAGTTTGAACGCTTTAACCTGACCGGTGGTCTCGACATGAGGTCCACGGCAAAGATCCGTAAAACTGCCCTGCCGATATATTCCGACCTCTTCATCTTCAAGTTCATCGATAAGCTCAAGTTTATACGGCTGGTTGGCAAATAGTTGTCGCGCTTCTTCTTTGGTTATCTCATCCTTTTCGAAAGGAGTGTTGGATTTGATAATTTCATTCATTTTCTCTTCGATAACCGGAAGGTCATCGGGAGTAAGTGAACGGGGCAGTTCGAAATCGTAATAAAAACCATTCTCTATCGCCGGGCCGATACCGAATTTGGCATTCGGAAACATGGATAATACGGCTTCGGCCATAATATGAGACACCGAGTGCCTTATGGTTTCCAGTTTTTCTTCTTTTTCTCTTACTTTATCTTCGTTTGCCATGATTACAAATCAAAAACCTCTCACCCGATTCAGGGATGAGAGGCTCATTTCAGTTTCTTCGGTATAAAGATATTATTCCGGAATCTTTCTCCAAAGTAGAATGAGTCGGAGTATACGAATCCCCAAACTTGTTTCATTATACCAGTGACAGCCTGCAAGCGCAATATCTTATGGTAAGAAAAAACGCTCTGACCAGAAAGGTGAAGAAAATAATATAAACATGGATATAACTAACACGAAATATTGGGTATTGACTTTTTATTTTAATTTATGTTTTAATTTATTGTTTAATTAATATTTTAATTATTCAATAAATATTTGACTAAATTTGATAAGGAGGTCAATATGGAAAATAAAGATTCAAATGAAACAAGCGACATCATAAATACCATAATGAAGGGCCTAAGGGATGAACTGGAAACCATCAAGTCGGAAATCAAGGAAGACCTGAAAACGGAACTGGATAATATTCGGTCTACCTTAAAAGATGAGGTTGATGATATCAGGACAAGAAAATCGTCTTTTCCTGATACTCCATTTACTCCCGAACCACCCTTCCCTCCTCCACCGCACCAGCCTTTCGATGATTTCGATATGCCCGGTTTTATTGCGTCCGATGAAGATAGAGAATCTAATAAATATGATTTTACCAATTTCAGTACGATTCAAATCAGTGGGATATTCGATGTCAGGATCACACAATCCGATACATTTGGTGTCAGCGTAGACGCTAACCATAATTTCTTCAGAAATCTTGATGTGTCGAAGGAAGGAGATACTCTGCGGGTACGTCATAGCAGGCATATAGGCTGGAGAGCAGCGTTAGTCAAGCCCAGGGTTGAGTTATCTATGCCCGTCCTGAAAGAGCTTCGTCTGTCGGGCGCTACCGGTGTACATATTTCAGGTTTCAGCTCATCTGAATCCTTTAAGCTGGATACGTCCGGTGCCTGTTCCCTGGATGGTGATATTAATTCCGGTAATATCGATTTTGACGTGTCAGGAGCAGGTCGCATCAGGTTAAACGGTTCTTCCAGAGACGCCGTGATACGAGCTTCCGGCGCTAACCGTATCGATCTTCGTGAATTTACTATAGAAAATGCGGCGGTAAAATTGAGTGGCGCCAGCCGTCTTTCTGCAAATGTTTCCGGAAGACTGGATGCCCGACTGAGCGGAGCTTCGTATTTCGGCTGGCGGGGCGAGCCAGTGATGGGAGATATCAGGACATCCGGAGCTGCAAAGCTTAGCAAGGAATAAGGATTAAATTGGTTTATAAAATGACGTAAATGCGATAAACTAAATTAATCGTAGATGTATTATATCGTATAGATACAGAGCTGCCAGACTAGTATCAAATACCGTTTGAATAAATAGATGAAAAAGTTTTTCGTAATCTGGATCAGTCAGGCAGCTTCTCTTCTTGGCAGCTCTATCGTCAACTTTGCCCTGGCGTGGTATCTCACTCAAGAGACAGGCTCAGCCACAATACTCGCCACTGCCATGATGATAGCAATTCTCCCACAAATCATTCTTGGCCCCTTGATTGGTCCGTATATTGACCGGTGGGATAGGAAAAAGATAATCATTGTTGCCGACTCATTCGTCGCCCTGATAACCGCTGGTCTGGTTGTCCTCTTCTTTACGGAAACCATTCAGATCTGGCATATATATGTAGCTATGATCGCCAGATCAATAGGCGGTACATTTCATTTCCCGGCAATGGCAGCTTCCATTCCACTTATCGTCTCGGAGAAACATCTCGCCCGGGTAGCCGGATTGAACCAGATGCTCGGCGGGATCATCAACATAATTGGCCCGCCAGCTGGGGCGCTATTAATGGAAACTATACCCGTGTACGGAGTTCTTGCTGTTGATATTGGGACGGCGATAATCGCCGTAGGACTGATGTCGTTAATAGCAATACCAAAACCTCTGAAAACAACCCTTGTTGAAAAAGCATCCGTCATTTACGACATGATGCAGGGGTTTCGTTTCATCTGGTCATGGAAAGGACTGGCAATATTACTCGGCGTGGCTTCTTTAAGTAATTTCTTCCTGGTCCCTGCT
>CP070800.1:2297163-2304361 GCA_020343555.1 Dehalococcoidales bacterium | reverse complement strand
AGTGGTGATCTTCCATGGACTTTTTCAATTCCCGCAGAGATTATTTCCTGTGCTTTAACTTCGTCGATTTCTTCGTTTCGTTCGACAATTACCTCACCTGTCTCGGGATGCACTACCTGGGTTACTGCCAGACGGCCAATCATACGTTCGGCGAAAGAAGGCAGTAGTTTTTTATCTTCTGGCTCGGATATCCATATTCCGTCGATCGTACCACAGTCTTCTTCGAGTATTATAACGTCATGAGATGCATCGATAAGGCGCCGTGTAAGATGTCCACTTTCCGAAGTTCTCAAAGCGGTATCGGTAAGACCTTTACGGGCACCATGGGTGGATATGAAATATTCAAGCACACTGAGTCCTTCACGGAAGCTGGCTTTGATAGGAAAGTCAATAATCCTTCCTGAAGGATTGGTCATCAGCCCTCTCAGGCCTGCCATCTGTCTTATCTGAGAAATGTTACCCTTAGCTCCGGAATTAGCCATCATGTAAATTCCGCCATAGTGATCAAGGCTGTCTGAGATAGCATCCGCTATTTTGTTCGTGGTATCGGTCCACGCCTGAACAACGCCACTGTATCTTTCATCCTCGGTGATTATACCGCTGCTATACTGGTTCTCGAGCATCGTCGTTTTTTCTTCAGCTTCTGCGATCAACTCAGGTTTGGTACCGGGAACCTGAATATCATTCATAGCGACGGTAGTGCCTGATTTTGTGGCAAAATCGAATCCTAGTTTTTTCAGATCATCTAGCACAACAGCCATGTCCTCGTCACTCAGGATCTTTGAACAGGCTGTGACTACGTCCTTCAGACCGGTCTTGTCTATCACTTCATTATAGAAACTCATCTGTTCAGGCAACACTTCATTAAAGATGATTCTTCCGATGCTGGTTTTTATCATGCCGCCGCCATTCTTCATATCTCTTACATCGATTTCAGCCCTGAAATCAACTACACCGAGTTCATAGGCAAGTTTTGCTTCCTCGAAACTGCCAAAAACCATTCCTTCACCCTTCATTCCCGGGCGAATGGATGTTAGGTAGTAGACCCCGAGAACTATATCAAGGGTTGGAGTGACGATCGGTTCACCCGAGCTTGGTAATAGCATGTTATGCATACTTAACATGGTTTCACGGGCTTCTCGTACTGCCGCTTTTGATAATGGGATATGAACAGCCATCTGGTCGCCATCAAAATCCGCATTGAAAGCGGTACAGACCATAGGATGAAGTTGTATCGCACTGCCATCAATCAATACAGGCTCGAATGCCTGAATACTTAACCTGTGCAGTGTAGGAGCGCGATTCAGCAATACAGGACGTTCTTTTACGACTTCCTCTAGAATATCGTACATTTCCGGTTTTGCTCTTTCGACCAGTCTTCGCGCGCTTTTAATGTTGTGTGCAAGACCGCGTTCCAGCAATTGGTGCATTACGAACGGTTTGAATAACTCCAGCGCAATTCTTCGGGGAATACCGCACTCATTTATTTTCAGTGTAGGACCGACAACGATAACTGAACGACCGCTGTAGTCTACACGCTTGCCCAGCAGGTTTTGTCGGAAACGTCCCTGTTTTCCTCTAAGCATATCTGAAAGCGATTTCAATTTGTGATTCCCACTGGTTGCGTATGCCTGTCCTCTTTTACCGTTATCGATAAGTGAATCAACGGCTTCCTGGAGCATTCTCTTCTCATTACGTATGATAATCTCCGGAGCTCCTGTTTCCATAAGGTGACGAAGCCGATTATTTCGATTGATTACCCTGCGGTACAGGTCATTGGTACCACTAATAGCAAATTTCCCGCCATCAAGTTGCACCATTGGTCTCAGGTCAGGAGGTAACACCGGAAGAACGGTAGCAATCATCCATTCTGGCTTGGAACCACTCCGTCGTATTGCTTCGACTACCTGCAACTGTTTACTTGCCTTTTTCCGTCGCTGGCCTGAGTTCGATCGTGTCTCCTGGATAAGTTCGTTTCTTAATTCATTAAGATTAATACTCCTGATAACCTGCAGGATAGCTTCGGCTCCCATACCGGCAGTAAATACCTGGGGATATTTCTGGGAGAGATCCTGGTATTGGGTTTCGGTAAGAAGCATTCTGATATGCAGATCACGTAATTGTTCCAATTCAGCATTGTTCTGCTCTAATAGAAGTTCCTTTTCGTCCTCCCATTTACTCCGCATATCGTTGATTTCTTCAACGGTTGCTTCCTTCATATCTGCAATTACTGATTCCAGAGTTTCCTGACGGGCTGTTATATCCTCCTGGATGTTATCCGTCGCCTGTTCTATCGCCAGTTCTCGTTCTTCATCATTAACGGATGTAACGATATAATGAGAGAAATATAAAACTCTCTCAAGATTACGGGGAGACATATCAAGAAGCAGGCCCATTCTGCTTGGGATACCTTTAGCAAACCAGACATGACTTACGGGGCAGGCCAGTTCTATATGACCCATACGCTCACGCCTGACCTTCGATTGAGCTACCTCCACTCCGCATTTATCGCATATAACACCTTTGTATCGTATCCGCTTGTATTTTCCGCAAAAGCACTCGTAATCTTTAGTCGGACCGAAGATCCTTTCGCAAAAGAGTCCGTCCCTTTCCGGCTTGAGTGTACGGTAATTGATCGTTTCCGGTTTGGTAACTTCGCCGTAAGACCAGCTTCTAATCTGTTCCGGTGACGCAAGGGAAATACGTACTGCATCAAAATCATTTACTTCAAGCATTAATCATCCTCTCCTAATCCGGCCTCGTTCGGTTCTTCATCCACTTCAACGTGATTTGTTATTTCTTCGTCATCAGTCTCCTTTTCTTGATTTTGCTCATTAATCGATTCTTCATCATCTTCTTTCTCAGCACTCATTTCGATCTCTACGATTTCATCCGTCGAATCTTCCTGCTCTTCAGTCGTAATTGATACTATACTCATCTCAGGTTCATCAGCTGATCCTTCACTTGTACTTTCTTCCTCAACTGTATGTGTGGCTTCTTGCGCGCTGTCGATCTCAGCCTGTACCTCTGGATCGATAGCGAGTTCAACACCTGCCCCAGCGCCTGCGATTATACTCTCTATAGACTCTTCCGGTGAACCAATGTCTGTATCTATCCCCGGCATTTTCGGTTCATCGAAGACAGACCTCTCTTCTTCATTAATAACCTCAATTGCTAAACCGAGACTTTGAAGTTCCTTGACCAGGACTTTGAACGACTCTGGGACACCGGGCTGCAGTATATCTTCATTTTTGACGATTGCTTCGTAGGCTTTTGCCCTGCCGATGACATCATCAGATTTTATCGTTAAAACTTCCTGGAGATTATGGGCCGCACCATAGGCTTCCAGGGCCCATACTTCCATTTCACCGAATCTCTGACCACCGAACTGTGCTTTACCTCCCAGAGGTTGCTGACTTATTAATGAATACGGTCCGGTCGAACGGGCATGAACCTTATCTTCAACAAGGTGATTGAGTTTCATCATATATATATATCCGACTGTTATCGGATGATCGAACATTTCTCCGGAACGCCCATCACGCAGCATAACTTTTCCAACCGTAGGCGGCGGGTAATTCTTTTCCGTGCTTATCTGCTTTACCACCTCTTCAAGTTTCTGCGTATCAAAATCCTTGTTTCGTATTCCCAGATTCTCAAGCCATAATCTCAGGCAAACCTCCCTGGCTACACCGGGATGCTCGCTATCAAACACTGCATCGGCGTCATAACCGCGACTTTGGATCCATTCCTTTGCTTTTTCAATCTGTATGGAGCCGTCATTGTTGGCAGGATCTATGTTTACAGCATCGGCTTCCTGGGCAAGCCATGCTCTCGCCAGTACGTCCTCGATGGATGTATCGGTGGCACCATCGAACACTGGTGTGAGTGCTCTGAAGCCGAGGACTTTTGCCGCCCAGCCAAGATGTGTTTCAAGCACCTGGCCGATGTTCATACGGGAAGGCACTCCTACCGGATTCAGTATAATGTCTACGGGAGTACCATCCGGAAGAAATGGCATCTCTTCGACCGGGGCGATTATGGATACAACACCCTTATTGCCATGACGACCGGCAAGTTTATCACCTACCGCATTCCTGCGTTTCTGGGCAACCCATACCTGGACAAGCTGATTGACACCGGCAGTAAGGTCGCTACCACTGAATACCTTTACATTAATAACCTTACCCCATTCGCCATGGGGAACTCGTAAAGAAGTATCTTTAACCTCACGAGCTTTCTCTCCGAAAATCGCCCTGAGAAGTTTTTCCTCGGCAGAGAGTTCGGCTTCGCCCTTGGGTGTAATCTTTCCTACTAAAATATCATCAGGACCAACCGCAGCGCCTATTCTGATGATTCCGTTTTCATCGAGTTCACGGAGGCTTTCTTCACCGACGTTGGGGACATCCCTGGTAATTTCTTCGGGACCAAGCTTGGTGTCTCTAGCTTCAACTTCATGCTTTTCGATGTGTATCGAGGTAAATATGTCGTTTTCAACCAGGCGACTGCTGACTATGATAGCATCTTCAAAGTTATAACCTTCCCAGCTCATAAATGCACATAGCACGTTCTGTCCTAGAGCCAGTTCTCCCTTTTCCATAGATGAACTGTCTACCAGTACTTGTCCTGCCTTTACTTTGTCACCTTTATATACCATAGGGCGTTGGTTGGTACAGGTACCCTGGTTGGTACGGACGAATTTCATAAGCTCATAATTATCCACATCACCATCATCAGTAGAAACCTGGATCAGCGAACTGGTAGCAGAGGTTACAACTCCCGGTCTACGCGCGATGAGTACCTGCCCACTGTGTTTAGCAGCTATTTCTTCCATGCCGGTGGCGACTAATGGAGCTTCAGGTGACAGTAGCGGTACTGCCTGACGTTGCATATTCGAGCCCATGAGAGCACGGTTGGCATCATCGTGTTCAAGAAATGGTATCAGTGAAGCGGATACGCTGAATATCTGCTTGGGTGACACATCCATGTACTCGATCTTGTCAGGTGATTCGTAAAGGTAGTTACCACTCATTCTTACCTCTACTTTTTCGTCGACAAACTGACTCTTATCGTCAAGGCTGGCATTGGCCTGGGCGATAATATATCTGTCTTCTTCGTCAGCTGGCAGGTAGGTTACGGTCGACGATACGAAAGGCACTACCTTGACGGTAATAGGGGCTGCTGCCATTATTTTCTCGATATGGTTTTTTGTTATTGTAGTACCGGTTTTTGCAATAATATTTCCGTCATTATCATTGATTTTTTCCTTGACTAGCCTGCCTTCAAGTTGATCGTAATCCTCACTCACTTCCGATATTACTTTTCGATAAGGAGTTTCGATGAAACCGTAACGATTGATCCTACCATAAGTAGCGAGAGATCCGATAAGACCGATATTCGGACCTTCTGGAGTTTCGATAGGACAAATTCTCCCGTAGTGGGAATAATGAACGTCGCGAACTTCAAAACCTGCCCTGTCGCGGGATAGACCCCCGGGCCCCATCGCTGAAAGACGGCGTTTGTGTGTAAGTTCGGTCAAAGGATTAGTCTGATCCATGAACTGCGAAAGTTGAGAGCTTCCAAAAAATTCCCTGATTGCGGCAACTACCGGACGGATATTTACCAGGGCACTCGGAGTGGCCGATTCCGTAGGGATTGTACTCATTCTCTCTTTAGCTACTCTCTCCAGTCGTACCAGACCTATCCGGAACTGGTTCTGTATAAGTTCACCAACCGTGCGAACACGCCTGTTGCCAAGGTGGTCAATATCATCAGCATTATCAGTACCGATATTAACCATCATAACGTGCCTGATTATTTCAATAATGTCTTCACGAGTCAGAGCTTTTTGTTCTTCAGGGATTTCGAGACGTAATCTCTTGTTTAGCTTGTATCGCCCGACTGAACCCAGGTCATAATGAATCGGATTAAAGAACATGTTTTCGATCAGGCGTCGGGCGTTTTCAATATTGGGAGGATCACCCGGGCGCATTTTTCTGTATATGCTTAGAAGAGCTTCCGACTGATCCCTGACCTGCGGTTCTCGATCCATTGTAGTATTAATAAAATTAATCTCTGGTGAGTCGCCACCGGTACCATAAAGTTGAAGCAGTTCTTCATCACTGCTGTAACCGATAGCGCGTAAAAGAGTTGTTGCAGGTATCTTTCGTTTACCATTGATCTTGACAGAGATCACTCCCTGGTTATTGGATTCAAATTCCAGCCAGGCGCCATGCCCCGGAACTAGTTTGGCATGGCAGAGCCTGCGACCGCTGTTCGGATCTTCCTCGGCAACAAAATATACTCCAGGTGATCGTAGAAGCTGACTTACCACAACACGTTCGGCACCACCCGTGATGAAGGTGCCCTTGGTTGTCATCAGCGGTATGTCTCCGAAAAACAGGTCCTGTTCTTTTATCTCTCCTGTTCCTTTGACAAGTAGTCTGGTTTTTATATATAGAGGAGCCGAATATGTAAGGTCACGTTGACTGCATTCCTGTTCGGAATTTCTTGGTTCGCGAAACTCATAACCAATGAAACTGATCTCCTGTCTGTTCCCGGTAAAGTCTTTGATAGGGGAAATTTCTTCCAGTAGCTGTTTCAGTCCTTCTTCCTGAAACCATCTGAACGAATCAAGTTGTACCTGGATAAGATTTGGGACTGTTAATATCTCCGGTAGTCTGGCGTAGGATTTCCTGGTAACGGCTGGTAGTTTTCTCTCGGCATCTTTCGGCGGCACATAAACCATGTGTAACACAACTCCTTAAGTTAGGATTAATTGATTCCGGATTATGGCAATAAAAATCCCCAAATTTTGGACATAGTAAAACTAGCGAATAATAAGAGGATCTGTAATAAGAAAAGTGAAATTCTTTGAAGGCATAATCTCGCAGGCTAATATTAACACTTGGATGCAAGTTTTGTCAAGCGATTTTTCCCGTAATTTTTTAATTCTTTAGATTATTCTCTCGAATGCGAATCCATAACTCACTCAGTTTTTTCTTCAATTCTTCATGGCTACCGTCATTTTCGATAACAACATCGGCGTATTTAATTCGTTCCTCGTTTGGTGTTTGTGCGTGAATACGCGTCAGGATTTCCTCTTTAGTTAGTCCCCGTGACTCCTGCAGGCGTTTCACAACCGTATCTTCCGAAGATACTGTGACCCAGATTTCGTCTGCCAGGTGGTCCCATCCCG
>CP070800.1:2292604-2297063 GCA_020343555.1 Dehalococcoidales bacterium | reverse complement strand
GAAAAAGAAGTGGAATTTTCATTTCCCGATGACTGGCTGATAACCGAACACAGGATAGCGGGATATGATAAACCTGCTCTTTCAAGTGGTGAAATAACAGACGCTCTTGATTCACCGATAGGTATGCCACCTTTACGTGAGTTGGCTAAAACAAGAAATGAAGCGGTTATTATTTTCGATGATATGACCCGTAATACAAAAGTATCCGAAATAATCCCTCATATCCTGAAGGACCTGTTAGAGATCGGTTTTACTAGTGACAGGATACGGTTCATCGCTGCCTTAGGTAATCATCAGGCTCTTGACTGGACCTACATGGCGAAGAAATTAGGAGTAAATATTGTTGCGAATTATCCTGTTTACAATCATTGCCCGTTCCTGAACTGCACCGATATAGGAACCAGCAGTTACGGGACAAAAATTTCTATAAACAGTGAGGTGATGAAATGTGACCTGAAAATCGCCATCGGCCAGGTAGTACCTCATGGAATTGTTGGGCTTAGTGGCGGCGGAAAGATAATCATGCCGGGAGTATCGTCATATGAATCCGTACTCTCACATCATACGCTAACCCATAGACAATGGAGGACGGAAAACCGTGAAAAAGGCATGCAATCTTTCGATACACTCGATGGAAATCCTTTACACGCTGATGCTATGGAAATAGCGAAGATGGTTGGTCTCGATATGCTAATCAACACGATTGTTAACTCTCGGGGTGAGACGGTGAACGTTTTCGCTGGAGCCCTGGAACCTGCCTATCGGGCTGCGTATGAAGAAGGAAAGAAGCATTACGCCGTTGTGAATACACAGGATGCAGACATTACGATCGTCAATAATTTCATCAAGGCAAGTGAGTTCATGGTGGCCATGAAACCCGGCATGCAGGCGTTACAACCGGAAGGAGGCAGTGTTGTGTTGATCTCGAGTTCTCCCTCCGGCCAGGTGATACATTACATGTATGATAACTTCGGTAAGTTCATCGCAGGTGATGCCTACTTCGGCATCGAAATCTCTCCTCATGTGAAAAATTTTGTTATATACAATGAATTCCCCGAAGCGAAAATTCCTTATCGTTTCAAGAATCCGGAGCAGGTGATACAGACGAAAAACTGGACCGAGGTTATAGCCATACTGCAAAAAGACCATGGACCAGGTTCGAAAGTATCGGTATTTCCCAATGCCGATACCCAGTACTTCATTTCCGAGAAATAGAATATCTGTGTTTGATTGTCATTAGCGGGGGAATTTTGCTTCAGGCTTTTAAACCCTGATATGCAAATTCAAACATCATGTCGCCAATTTCATCTACCGAATATTTCCCTTTCAGAGAAAACCAGATAGTGCTTCTGACAATGATAGAGGATATAAAATATACCGCTACCTTTTCATCTTTAATAGTAAAATCACCTGACTTGATACCACGCCTAAGGACCTTTAACATAATGCTGTCGTATTTATCGCGTAATTCGATAATTTCTTTACGATGTTCCGTGGACAGGTCCTTTAAACCCGTATCTGAAATCAATTTATTAGAACGTGTCATCTGTATTAACACACCAAAATGACTTTTTATCAATGATCGCAGTTGCTCGACAGGATTGGTCTCTTCATCATCATCAAGAAATATTATCGACATAACTGCCTGTGTGGTAATATCACGAATAACTTCGTAAAGGATATCTTCCTTTCCTTTGAAGTAATTGTAAATATTAGCAGGTTTACATTCACAGGCTTTGGCGATATCTCTCATACCGGTACTGTGATAACCTTTTTCCCAGAAAAGAACTCCGGCTTTATCCAGTATCCAGCTCTTCTTTATGGACGACCGCATTTCCTTTCGCTGTTGTGACCTTAACATCCCTACCTACTCCAAATGGTTATTAAACCTATCATAATTATCAGGTATCGAACCATCCGTACAATATCATATGTAACATATGATGTCAAAGGTTTTTTATTTCTTA
Organism: Dehalococcoidales bacterium; assembly: GCA_020343555.1. The sequence continues at coordinate 2,295,096 of CP070800.1, read as the reverse complement.
TGAGATTAATCTTGAAGCGTACTTTATATATAGTTATTAATATTAACAACTGTTCGTTATTATTGAATAAACTTAAGTACATTCGACGGGTATGGGGAGGTTGAAATGAATATGATTTTTTGGATTGTTCTGGCAAACAGTCTCATGATTATACCAATAGTATTGGTGGCTATTGTATTATTCAAGGCTACCATGAATGGATATAGAAAGTATCAAGCTAATAATAGACAATCGAGAGAAGTTATAACATGCTCTATTGATAATGATTGCCCTCCAGAGTACGTCTGTGTGAAGGGACTCTGTATACCAGAATCCAAGCTTGAGGAACTAATTTCATCAATGGCATAACATTACATCCCATGAATCTAAGGGGTAAGGATAAACTCCCGATTCTTCATTCAGAATAGAGGTAAGAGGTTAAGGAATTAATACTCTCCGGTATATCTCCATGAACAACCTCTTACCTTTAATTTTTTTTAATCAAGGTAGAATTGATCTATTCAACTATTCAATATCAATATACATCGCATTTTCGCTATACTGGTTAATGTCCAGCCTGATTTTCAGTCACACTAAGTACATAACTTGTTCTACAGCCGATTCCTTTTCCATTTACTAACATAAATTTCACCATTATTGATGACTCGTGCTCCATATAGATATAATTGTATTCATCATACATTCTCGAAAAGGAGAAGAACTTTACGTATTTATCATGAGTGTATTTGAAATAATTATGCTGGTCTGTTTCGGAGCTGCCTGGCCTTTTTCGATATATAAATCATATAGTTCGAAAAGTACCAGCGGTAAAAGTGTCGTTTTTTTATTTATCATATTAATCGGTTACCTGGCAGGTTTACTGCATAAGATCCTCTATAATTTTGATATGGTTATCGTTCTTTACGGGATCAACGCGGTGATGGTGTCTATCGATATCCTGCTGTATTTCAGAAATCGACGATATGAGAGAATAATAGCCGAATAAAGACTTACTAGTCATCGTAGGCTAAATAGAAGCACCTTTCAGTACCTACTGAGTCAAATCAGGTATAATGCTCTCTATTTACACACTATAAACGAGCTTTCCGGATATACCGTTAATTCATATTAGTTGAGTTTTTCTATCATTTTAGTCTACAATAGATTATAAGGCCGATATACAATTGTTATAATCTTCGCATTGATACGCCGGTAGGAGGAAGCTATGAGTCTAAAGGTAGTGAATCATGTTACGGACCTGATCGGTGAAACTCCCGTGATTAAGATCAATAAACTTGTCGATAAAACATGTGCTTCCGTATACGCCAAGCTCGAATGGTATAACATCAGCGGCTCGGTAAAAGATCGCATGGCTTTATATCTTATCGAATACGCAGAAGCCATGGGGAAACTGGACAAGAATAAAACCATCCTCGAAGCAACCTCGGGAAACACCGGTATCGCCCTGTCATGTATCGCCGCGTCGAAAGGATACAGGATCAAAATAGTCATGCCGGAGTCGGTAAGTATCGAGCGCAGGAACATGATAAAAGCCTACGGAGCGGAACTGGTGCTCTCTCCTGGTGCGAAAGGGACCGGCGGCGCTGTCGAGCTGAAGCAGAAAATGCTCGAAGAAGACAGGGACGTGTATACAGATATCAACCAGTTCAAAGACCACGCCAATATCCTCGCTCATTACCAGACAACCGGAAAAGAGATAATCGAACAGACAAAGGGCAACCTGGACATGGTGGTGGTCGGTATCGGGACAGCCGGAACGGGTGTTGGCACTTCCATGAGGATAAAGGAATATAATCCCGATATCAAAATCGTTGGTATAATGCCGGAACTTGGTGTAAGTATCCAGGGACTGCGCAATTCAGCCGAACCCTACCCTACAGAATTATTCAATAAAGACTGCTTCGACGAGATAATAGAGATGGGATCTGAGACCATCCCGGTTATCCATGAGACCGCCAGGAAACTGGCTAAGGAAGAAGGTCTCCTTGTCGGCATTAGTTCGGGTGCCATCATGTACGCAGCTATCCAGAAATCCCGTGACATCGGCGCCGGGAAGACAATCGTCGCAGTGCTGCCAGATAACGGTGACAAATATTTCAGCACGCATCTCTATGAGGAATAATCCTCTATTTGATATATTAACTGTAAATAAAGTATTGATCTAACCATAACACCTTTCATACATTTGACATCCCTCATTCATCTTCATAGACTTAAGGCACGATTTATGTATCCGGAGGGATGGTATGGATAACCTTGAAGGCAAGACCGCGTTTATCACCGGCGGAGGAAGCGGTATCGGTCTCGGTATCGCCAAGGCCTGCTGCAAGTACGGTATGAATGTCGTTATCGTCGACGCACGTCAGGAAGCGCTGGATGAAGCGATGGTATATTTTAACGAAAACAACCTACCGGCGTATTTAATAAAACTGAATGTCACCGACAGGGAAGCCTATGCAATGGCTGCCGATGAAGCCGAATCCGTTTTCGGC
>CP070800.1:2279004-2292504 GCA_020343555.1 Dehalococcoidales bacterium | reverse complement strand
CCAGAGTACGAAATTCTCTGCGGTCCGAGTAGATGAGCGGCACTCGTACCTCCTCCTGCCGAAAATAAGGCTATATCGACGTCCTCGAAGGATTCGGGAGTCGTTTCTTCAACTGTGTATTCCTGGTTATTAAAAAGGAGTTTATTACCTGCTGATCGATACGAAGCCAGCATCTTTACCGACTTTATCTGCAGGTTACGCTGCTCCAGGACTTTGATAAATTCACTTCCTACCAGTCCGGTAGCTCCAACTATCCCGAATCTATACTCTTTCATCGCTCTTCCCTATAATCCTATTAATTCGTCCAGACTATTAGTAAATCCTTTTCGGACAACTGCTTGTCTAATTGCTAAAAATACTCCTTTAACATAGCATTCAGGGCTATAAATGTCATGTTTTATGCTCAATGTCTGTCCGGCAGTTCCCATCACAACTTCCTGATGAGCCATAAGTCCCGGCAATCTGATGCTATGAATGGCTGTTCCGTCAACCCTCTCTCCTCTGCTTATTTCTCCGGTATCTTTAGATAGAGAATCTCCTTTTATCCTTGTTTCTACCATCGTTCCAGCTGTAGAAAATGCTGTACCTGAAGGTGCATCAGCCTTCCTGTTATGATGCAGTTCGATTATTTCACTGCTTTCCATATACCTGGCCGCAATTCTACTAAGGTGCATCATCAATACAGCACCGAGTGCGAAGTTAGAGACTAATAATATCCCAATACCATTGGATTCGGCAAGTTTTCTCATTTCAGCAATATCATTGTTAGAAAATCCGGTTGTGCCTATCACCTGGTTCACTTTATTACAGGCAGCAGTTCGAACGGCAGGCATTGCTTCCGAGGCACTGGTAAAATCTACCATCACGTCCGGCTGACATTGGTTGATAACAAATTCAAGGTTATCAGAGACAACCACCTGATCAAATTCTTCTGTTGTATGGATAAAGGTTATTACCCTCTCACGCTGCCTCGGGGATACTACTGCTCCGACCAGTTTAAAATCGTGTTCAAAACGAAGCGATCTGCATACTTCACGCCCTATTCTACCAATAGCTCCGCGTACAATAATTCTGATAGGTTCCATAGACTGATTCAATGAATCTATGACAGCGGTTGAGGTTATAATCCCAGCAATACATCGAGTCCGTATGTGAATCCCTTACGCTTAACCACATCCTTGACAGCGTAAAGAACACCCGGTGTATAACATTCGCGGTTTATCGTGTCATGCCTGATACTTAACGTCTGTCCTGCAGTTCCGAGGATAACCTCCTGATGAGCCATCAGGCCGGGCAATCTTATCGCATGAATGGGTACGCCTTCTACTACCTGTCCCCTGCTCTTGAAATTCTTGTCACTGTCATAAGGATCAGGAAAGGGATTTCCTCGTTCTTCTGCCATTCCTCTTGCCGTTAAGAGGGCGGTTCCGGACGGTGCATCTGCCTTCTGGTTATGATGAAGCTCGATAATCTCGGCGAACTCCATGTATTTCGCTGCGATCCTGGCAAGATGCATCATCAGCACTGCTCCAAGCGCAAAATTAGGCGCGATCACTACTCCCGCGTTGTTATCGACAGTGAGGTTCTCCAGTTCAGTCAGTTCATCTTCGGAAAGACCCGTGGTGCCGATGACCATATTCACACCTTTGGTCAACGTCGCCCGGGCTGCAGGCATCGTGGCACTGGCAACCGTAAAATCCACCAGCACATCAGCGGGGCATTTTTCGTGTATTTCATTGATATCTTTGGAAATTGGTACTTCACCCGATCCATCCGGTAAAGAGAGACTTGTATTCTTTGCATCGATATCAACCGCACCAACAATCTTTGTCTCGGTATCGCGACAAACTGCGATGACGATTTCACGACCTACTTTACCCAGTGCACCCTGGACAATAACCCTTATTGGTTCCATGGCTCCGCTCCTTGATTTTCCTATCGACGCTTATTCCGGAAATTCTGGGAGCGCTGGGGAGGACGTGAATTACGTTGTGATCTGAACGGATAGTCTACCGAACCTGAGCCGTCATCCTTGCTCCCCGATTTACCGGTAGATTCTTCAAGTACTGCTCTCCTGGACAGGTTGATCCTGCCAAGGTTGTCTATCTCTATAACTTTGACCATTATCTCGTCGTCGACTTTGACGACATCTTCAACACTGTTTACGCGGTAATCAGCGAGTTCGCTGATGTGAACGAGCCCTTCCTTACCAGGAAGTATCTCCACCATCGCACCGAAATTTAGTATTCGGGTCACCTTTCCGGTATAGACAGTACCGACCTCGACTTCCTTTGTCATATTCTCTATGATATCGATAGCCTTACGGGCTGCGGCTTCATCATTCGAGCCGATCAGTACCGTACCGGTATCATCGATGTCGATCGTGGTTTTGGTTTCATCGATAATCGACCTGATGGTTTTACCACCGGGACCAATTACAGTGCCGATTTTTTCAGTCGGTATACTCAGTTTATACACTCTCGGAGCATACAAACTAAGTTCGGTCCGACTTTCACTTATGGTATCGTTCATCACACCAAGTATGTGAAGCCGGGCTTCTCGAGCCTGCTGGAAAGTTTTTTCTATGATCTCACTGGACAACCCCTTGATCTTCGTATCCATCTGGAGACCGGTTATTCCTTCCGTAGTCCCGGCTACCTTGAAGTCCATATCACCATAGTTATCTTCAGTGCCTTCTATATCAGTCAGCACTGCAAATTTCCCGTTTTCATCCGTAACGAGTCCCATAGCTATCCCCGCCACCGCTCTCTTGATCGGTATACCTGCGTCCATGAGTGAAAGACTTGATGCACATACGCTTGCCATAGAGGTACTGCCACTTGAACTCATAACTTCGGATACAAGTCGTATCGTGTATGGGAAATCCTCGTCTTTTGGCAATATTGCCTGGAGAGAACGTTCAGCCAGGGCACCGTGTCCGATCTCTCTCCGACTCGGAGTACCGATACGCCTCGCCTCGCCGGTCGAGAACGGCGGGAAATTGTAGTGGTGTATGAATCTCTTGGTTTCTTCGATACCCAGTCCGTCGAGTTGCTGTTCCTTTCTCGTCGATCCCAGCGTGGTTATCGTCATAACCTGGGTTTGACCACGAGTAAACAAACCTGAACCATGCGTACGTGGCAGTAATCCTACCTGGCAATCCAGTTCTCTTACTTCGTTTAGTCCCCTGCCACTGATACGCTGGTCTTTATCGAGTATGCTTTTTCTGATTTCAGCTTTAATTTTTTTATCAAGGACATCGAGTATATCAGATTTCTCGTATTCCTCCAGTTTTTCAACGAGTTCTTTACTGATCGATGAAACAGCTTCATCACGTTCTGCTTTTACTGTATTGCTGAGGGCTTGTCCAAGCCTGTTATCGCTGATATCAGATACCTTTTCTTCCAGCTCTGCCGGGATCTCTTTAGAAGTTACTTCTATCTTCGTTTTCCCAAGAGCCTGTTGAATCTGCTCCTGCATTTTGATAATAGCCTGGTTGGCTTCATGCCCCATCATTATTGCCTTAAGGATTACATCTTCAGGAACCTCGTTCGCCCCAGCTTCTACCATTACAACACAATCTTTCGTGCTGGCTACGACCAGGTCGAGGTCACTTTCCTCAAGTTGCGAAAGCGTTGGATTCAGTATTAGTTCGCCATCCAGGTAACCTAGACATACGCTGCTGACCGGTCCCGCAAAAGGAACTCGTGACATCACCAGGACCGTCGAACTGCCTATGATAGAGAGAAGATCGGCATCATTCTCAAGGTCAGCCGACAGCACAGTGATGACAAGCTGTATGTCCCTGCGCCATTCCTTGGGCAGCAAAGGTCGAAGCGGTCTGTCCGTCATTCGACAGGCCAATGTCGCTTCCTGGGTCGGGCGTCCTTCCCTGCGAATAAAACCGCCGGGTATTTTGCCGGCGGCGTACAACCTCTCTTCGTAATCGACAGTTAAGGGGAGAAAATCCACCCCCTCTCTGGGTTCCTCGCTGATACAGAGGGTTACGAGGACTACCGTATCTCCATAACGAACCGTGACTGAGGCTTCCGCCTGTCCGGCTATTCTTCCTGTTTCAATCGTAAGTTGCCTGCCACCAACCTCACATTCAAAAACCTGGGGTATTAACAAAATATTCTCCTATATATGATAAAAATCATCGGTTTATTTTCGCAGTCCAAGCTGCTTTATTAAGGTGCGGTACCTCTGAACGTCCTCGTTCATCAGGTAGGCAAGCAACCTTCTTCTTCTACCCACAAGCTTGATCAATCCCCGCTGCGTATGGTAATCATGTCTGTTAGCAACCATGTGCCCGGTAAGTTGATTTATTCTTTCCGTAAGTATCGCTACCTGTACTTCAGTCGAACCTGTATCACCCTTCTGACGGGCGAACTTCTCTATGATCTCCGATTTTTTGACTTTATCCAAATTACACTACTCCCGTAATATTAATATCAAATAAAAACTTTTACCCGATTATTGAGTATAACATAAAAATGAGTTTATAGCACGAACCTGTACACAGAAGATTGAAATCCACCTCTAAGTTTTACTCTTATACTATTCAGATTTTCCTGGAATTGGTCTTGTTTGCATTCTCCTGATTGTATTGACCTTACCCCTTGCCCCTCTCCAGCCAGCACTATTGCTAGTTATTGCTGGTTATTCCAGGCTGGAGAGGGGGAGTTTATTTGAGAGGGGGCGAAGCCCCCTCTCAGTTACTTATTCCCCCTTTTACGCAGTCCAATCACTGCTGGTTTGTAACACGGTACTGCGTGAGAGGGGGATAAAGGGGGTGAGTATGAGACTAATCAAAATCGAATGGTACCGTTGGTTTATTCTCTTGCTTAAAATAATCGGTCACTATAACCAGAGTGTTATAATTACTCAATGTCACAGGAGAAAAGAACATGAAAGAATATGAATGTGTACAGCTCAACCATCATAAGAATATAGCGGAGAAGATCCAGGAATACCAGTTGCAGGGATGGAAACTCCACACCTACCAGGCGACTGGTCAGGGAACACTTATTACTCACTATTTACTGTTCGAAAGAGGGTAGTCACAGTTATTCAATATGAATTCCATTGACTAAAAATAACCAGGATGTTAGAGTTCCTGTATGAACGACATATGACGTGTTAACCCTATACTTATCTGCACTTCTCTTAATAACAGGCAGTGTTATCGATCTGCACCGTTAGTTTTGTTCACCCTCTCCAGTCCTAACCGGAACTTCACGGAGGTGGTGGACTGATGAGTTACAAGTCTGTTATCCGCCTGCTATTCGTGTTCCACTTTTTCGGTGACCTGATTCTCATCTATGCCGTAGACAAGCTGTTCCTGCTGTCCAGGGGCATATCAATCCAGGAAATCGCTGTTCTGGTAGCGATCTGGAGTGGACTTACCGTTCTGCTGGAAGTTCCGACCGGTGCTCTTGCCGACCGTTGGAGCAGGAAATACACTCTCGTCCTGTCAGGTCTGTTTTATTCACTCTGTTACGTGACATGGGTATTCAGCTATTCCTTCTGGCCGTTCGTCCTGGGATTCATCTTTCGTACAATTGGAGGTACACTCGTATCCGGAACATTACAGGCTTATACCTATGATTTCCTGAAAATCCACGAAAAAGAAGATGATTTTGAGAAAATCTGGGGAAGGTGTATTACACTTAATACTCTGGGAATCGCTATTGCTGTAGCTATAGGTGGATATCTGAGTGAAATATCGTATACTCTTGTTCTGGTTTTCTCGGCTCTTTCACCCCTGGTGATAAGCATTATCGCGTTACTGCTGCCGGAAGTAAAATCAACAAACAGAAAAACCGGCAGAAGTTATTTATCATATTTCCGGGGTGGTATCAGACAGGCTTTCTCTAACAGGTTAATCCTGAAAATCATGCTGTACTCGGTCATTGTCATCGCAACACTCGGTCTACTGGAAGAATACGACCAGGTCTTGATATCGGAACGTCTTGGATTTTCGAATACCTTTATCGGGATATGGGCTGCCATTGCCGTCTGCGTAAGTAGCATCGGATCGTTTTTTGCCCATCGGTTTAAAAATCTTGGCTGGAGAGTACTCAGTATAATTGGGATAACTACCGGGATTGGTCTTGTGATCATCTCTCTGGTCCGAAGTCCATTTATTCTCGTTTGTCTCCTAATTAATTGTATCTCACTCCTTCTCGGTCTCGTTACTATCGAGGGAATGATACAGAGAGAGATAAAGACCGAAGAGCGTGCTACCATATCGTCGGTCTGTGGCGTTATGGGCGAAGTCGGGACAGTCATCTTTAGTTTATTTGTTGGTTTTGTAGCAAATAAATTCGGAATACATATCGGCTACGGAGTACTCGGAGTCGTGATCCTGGTTTATATCTTGATCCAGTTTATTATGGGATTAAGAAAGTAGTTCCTTGACCTTATAATCCCCACCATGTATATTTGGAATCAGGTGCATCATGCACATTGGTGTTTGTACAATCAGGCTGCGGATCCCGGAGAACGGCTCTCTGAAAGACAAGCGCCGCGTGCTCAAATCCATCACCACAAGGGTCAAGAATAAATTCAACGTATCGATCGCCGAAGTCGGTGATAATGATACCTGGCAGGTCGCAACTCTCGGGATTACCTGTGTCAGTAACGATAAAAGACATGCCAACGAAATCATCTCGAAAGTTGCCGACTTTATCTCCGAATCACGTTTTGAAGCGGAAGTTCTTGATTTCAATACCGAAATAATTCCCATTTTCGATCTATAGATTCACAGTTTGTCTCTGAATACCTGGAGTAATATTATCAGTGGATACAAAGGCATTTATCATGTACCTGCAGTCCCAGTCCACCTACAGCAGCCAGGTGGCTCATATTGAGCATATACAACCTCGTGGAGAGGTTACCGCCGACCTGGAACAACCGCTTTCTCCCGCCTTACAGGCACGCCTCGATAAAAAATGGATAACGTCTCTCTATACCCACCAGGCAGAAGCAGTCAACAACGCCCGACGGGGTAAGAACGTGATGGTAGCTACCTCCAGCGCTTCCGGTAAGAGTCTGTGCTATAACCTTTCCGTTCTGGATGCACTGCTGAACACGCTGGACGGACGGGCGCTTTACCTCTTCCCGACAAAAGCTCTCGCCCAGGATCAGCTTCGCGTCCTGAGAGAGATGTTTACTCCCGAACCTTTCAAGGAGCGCGAATTCTCTACCTTCGACGGAGATACTCCCTTCGGAGACAGGAACGATATCAGGAAACGGGCAAAGATAATCCTGACCAATCCTGATATGCTGCACGTCGGTATAATGCCGAATCACACTTCCTGGTCGAGATTCTTCCGTAATCTGAAATATGTGGTCATCGATGAAGCCCACACCTACCGGGGTGTATTCGGTTCACATGTCGCCGGTGTAGTGCGTCGACTTCGCAGACTCTGCCGTTACTACGGCTCGGAACCGCAGTTCATACTCTGTTCAGCCACCATCGCCAATCCCGGTGAACACGCCGAAAAACTCACCGGTTTGCCCTTCACTGTGGTCGATAATGACGGTTCGCCGCACGGACAGAAAGACTTTGTCTTCTGGAATCCGCCGATTATCGACGAAAAAAGGAATACCCGTCGCAGCCCGAACAGCGAAGCGACCCTCCTGTTCACGGAACTGGTAAACCAGAGTGTGCGAACTCTTACGTTCGCCCTCAGCCGACGCCTGACCGAACTGATATACACCTACTCGCGTGATCGTCTTGCCGAACTGAATCCGCCGCTGGCACGAAGGATCAGCGCCTACCGAGCCGGCTATCTGCCCGAAGACAGGCGAAAGATAGAAAAAGAGTTGTTCGGAGGACAGCTACTGGGAGCTGTGGCTACCGTTGCGCTCGAACTCGGTGTGGATATCGGTGATCTTGAAGCTACTGTCCTTACCGGATATCCCGGCAGTATCGCCAGCACCTGGCAGCAGGCGGGAAGAAGCGGACGCGGTAAGGAACCTTCGATGAGTTTCCTCGTTGGACTGGACAACCCGCTCGACCAGTATTTTATGCACCATCCGGAAGCCTTCTTCCAGAAAAGTGTGGAGAATGCTCTTGTCAATCCTGATAACCACTATATTCTCCGGGCCCATCTTCTTTGCGCCGCCTGGGAACTGCCGTTGACTTTAAACGACGAGCAGTACTTCGGAAATCTACTCCTTGAGGAACTCGAAGGACTGAAGAATGAGAGTATGCTGAGGGAGAAAAACAGGAGGTGGTATCTCGCCCCCAGTATCTCCTATCCGGCGCAGTCGATAGGAATACGCTCAACCGGAGGTGAGGATTACGCCGTCATAGATACCGCCACTGCTTCGCTGCTTGAAACGGTTGATTCCGATATGGCTTTCTTCCAGATTCACCGCGGCGCTATCTACCTCCACCAGGGAAAACCGTATTTTATCGACGAACTCGACCTTCCCGGGCACACTGCTTACGCCACCGCAACCGATGCCGTCTACTACACCCAGACCAAGGAGATAGAAGACCTGAGGATTAAGAAAGCGCTGAAAAGCCGTGATGCCGGAAAGTCGACAGTTTATCTCGGCGAGGTGCAGGTCACCAACAACGTCGTTGGATTCAAGAAAAAACTCCAGTATACCGAAGAAGTTATCGGCGAGGAACCGCTGACGCTGCCGCCTATCGAATTCCCCACGGTATCATTCTGGTTCGACCTTCCCGTCGAGACCGTCCAGGAAATTACCGAAGGCGAGATGGACTTTCCCGGCGGACTTCACGCTGCTGAGCACGCCGCTATCGCCATGCTTCCGCTGTTCACGCTCTGCGATCGCAATGACATCGGCGGAGTCTCCACCGCATTGCACCCGGACACCGGAAGGGCACAGATATTTATCTATGACGCCTATCCCGGCGGAATAGGTATTGCCGAAAAAGGGTACGAGATAGTGGAAGACCTCTGGAAAGCCACCCTCCAGGTCGTATCTGAATGTCCCTGCCAGGACGGCTGCCCCAGCTGCATCCAGTCGCCCAAGTGCGGTAACAATAACAAGCCCCTCGATAAAAAAACCGCCATGGTTCTCCTTAAAGGCTTGCTGCCTGAAAGTTAGGAAGTGAATTGTGCAACACACTGGGAGGAAGATAAATGTCTGATATGGTGAATGCAAGCGGTTACCTGACAGGAACTAAGGAGTATGAACCTTTCCCGATGAGAAAACTAAAGCGTGTTAATACTCCGACCAGTCTGATTACCGATAATGTACAGAGAACCGATTCCCGAGAGAACGCTTTCACTAAAGCACGTCGTGGTGATTACGGACCAGCCGTAGCTAAAGAAGCTCCGCATGCAGCTACCAAAGATCCTCTGGGTATTTCGCTTGGCGATATCCGCCGCTACGTAGCCATGACTGAAAAGAATAACGTGTCCTTCAAAACAGCACCCCTACCGGATAATCCTGAAATGCTGACCCGTTTCATCAAACGACTGGGATATTTTCTAAGAGCAGACATAATGGGTGTAAGTCACGTTCCTGAGTACGCGGTTTACAGCCATGATATGCAGGGTAGTGAAATAGATATCAAGTATAAATACGCAATCGTCATTGTGATGGCTAAAGAATATGAGACACTTGACGCATCGAACGGATTTGACTGGATAGGTCTTCCTCTGAGTTATGATCTGTATCTCCGCCTGGCTGTGATATCCGAGACAATGGCGAATTATATCCGGCGTCTCGGTTATCCTGCTTCGGCAGAATACACGGGAAAGATGCCCGACGGATGCCATGTATTGTTTGCATCTCTCTTATTATGGTCGGGTATCGGTGAGGTCAGTCGAGCCGGAATCATACTCAATCCATACCTCGGAATGCACTTCAAAGCCGCTGTTGTTCTCACCGATATGCCGCTTACTCCCGATAAACCGGTTGAATTCGGCCTTCAGGACTTCTGTAAGAACTGCTTAATCTGCGCCGATTATTGCCCTGGAAATGCCAGTCCTCGCGGTGAAAAAACAATGCATAATGGCTATGAAACCTGGAAGCTGGACGAACAGCGATGCCATAGCTTCAGGGTGATGAATAAAAAAGGGACTTACTGCGGAAGATGCATAAAGGTATGTCCCTGGACAAGACCGAATACATTTTCCCACAACATCGTTCGCTGGGCAGTTCAACGTTCCGGAGTTGCCCGGAGGATTGCCATCCAGTCCTCGAAGATACTCAAACCCGATAAAGCCAGGACTAATGAAAAGTGGTGGTTCGATCTCGAGGAAGTAGACAGCAAGCTGAGGATTCCACCAAATCTGGAATAAACCGTCTTTAAATATCTTATCCTTGACATGCTTTCCGTGCTATAATCACCCTGCATTTTATAATCATTGGAGGTTGATATGAACGTAATTTGGATAGTTTCAGATACGGTACGGCGTAAGGACATCGGTGTCTACGGGAGTGATAAAGTGCGGACTCCGGCAATCGATGCCCTGTCTGCGAAGTCGGTGAGGTTCGACCGCTATTACGCAGCTTCTTTCCCGACCATGCCGACCCGCGCCGATTACATGACAGGCAAATGGACACTCTCGTTCATGCAGTGGGTACCGATCCCTCCCGGGCACGTCCTGCTTGCCGAACTGCTGCGTGATAAAGGGGACGTTCATACCGTCGGCATCGTTGATACTCCATTCTTCATCCGCGACGGAATGAATTACGACCGCGGCTTCACCACCTTCGTCGAGATACCCGACCATTATTTCGTCGCCAAGGGTGGCTACAACCCTCCCCACAGCCCCTATCGAAAAACACTCGAACGGCGTCCGAAAGAACCTCTCGATGCCGAATGTTTCGCACCGAAGACCTTTACCAAGGCAATGGAGTGGCTGACCCTAAACTATAAGGAGGACTTTTTCCTCTACATCGATACCTGGGATCCGCACGAGCCGTGGAATGCTCCTCTTTACTACACCGAACCGTACTGGCCGGGCTACGACGGTGAACAGATAATGCCCTTCTACAAAAACTGGAAAGAGCAGCCCGGATTCACCGAGGAGATGCTGAAAAAAGCCCACGCCGCTTATCTCGGCGAGATAAGCATGGTGGATGCCTGGATAGGAAACCTGCTGAACCAGGTAGAGTACATGGGTCTTATGGAGAATACCGCCATCATCTTCACCACCGACCACGGTTTCTACTTCGGCGAACACGATATTTTTGGAAAAATGGTGTTCGACAATACGCAAAATTTACCGGAAGAAATAAGGCGACATCCTGGCGCCTGGGCACGCTCACCTCTCTACGAAGAAGTAGCTGCTATACCGCTGACCATCTACCTGCCGGGGGTTAAACCGGGAGTGTACGATGGCCTGGCTTCGGCGGTCGACCTGATGCCCACTATCCTTGACCTGTTCGGACAGGAAATTCCGTCTTACGTGGAAGGCAGATCATTACTACCCGCTGTCAGGGATACAAAGACTCCTGGACGCGAGGTTGTCTTCACTGCCTGCCCATTCATCAATGCCGGAGACACTGACCAGCTTGTCGACCATCTATTGCGCAGATGCGTAGTTCCGTCAATGACCACTGTCACTACTGACGAATGGTCATTCCTTCACGATTGCGCCCCGGGTGGTTCAGAGTTATACAATATGAAATCAGATCCCGACCAGTTGAACAACGTTATCGATCAGCACCCCGACATCGCTCGTAACATGCATAAATACCTGGTCGACTTCATGCGCGAAACTAACGTACCGCAAAGACTGCAGGAACCGCGACTTGAACTGAAATTATAAGGAAAGGTACCGTACATCTATTAGAAACTCGGACGATCTGATAAAACACTGGAAAGAAGAGGAACAGAAACCATTCACAGGATGGGACTTCTCCTATCTTGACGGTAAAATGCATATCGAATCTCCTCCCTGGTCTTATGAAACGAGGGCTTTAGAGCTGATGCATTCGAGCTCCTCTGTGCTCGACATAGGAACCGGTGGCGGAGAGGTATTGCTGGAAATGAAAACCGACTGGCCAGAGAAAGTATCCGCTATGGAAGGTTATCCGCCCAACGTTAAACTGGCCAGAGAACAACTGGAACCATACGGTGTAAAGGTTTATGATGTCGGCGGCTCTACCGAAATATTAATGCCTTTCGAAGATGAGGAGTTTGAACTGATCCTGAACCGCCATTCCGGTTTCCATCCGGGTGAAGTGGCTCGAGTCCTGGCACCGAGTGGCACCTTCCTCACCCAGCAGGTTCACGGTCTTTCGTCACTCGATCTGATGACCTTCTTTGACAGTGAACCTCCCTATCCTTTCGCCACTCCGGAATTCTATATACCGCAGCTTGAAACAGCGGGGCTAACTATTCGAGATCAGAGAGAATGGTCGGGAAAAATGACTTTTACCGACGTCGGGTCGCTGGTCTATTACCTGACAGCTATTCCGTGGACAGTCCAGGGATTTTCGGTAGAAACTCACAGTGAATACCTGATTCGACTGCAACAACAGGTAGAAAGTGGAACAGAACTATCTTTTAATGCAAGACGATACCTGATCGAAGCAAATAAAAAACCTATGTAGACACCTGTTATCACTGCTTCTAATAAGCTTTCAAGGGTAATAGATATCTGCCCTAGAGAATACCCTCAACCGCAGTCGCTCTACCGTCACGCTGGAACTCCACCAGTATTCGCTGTCCTTCGTTCATACCGGCAAGCACGCGTTCAAGGTCGCCTGTATCTGTTATATTCTGCTTGTTTACACGCGTGATAACATCACCCTGCTTCAAGCCTATTCTCTGTGCAGCGGAACCTTGCCTTGTCCCACCTACGTACGCTCCTGAAGTTATTCGGTTACCTCGCTTTGCAGTAATCTTATCTGCATCGGCAATAGAAGCCCCAAAAGACGGGCGTTTAGCCTGAGGTTTGCTGGATACAAGCTGCTCCAGTCGCTGCTGATCGAAGCCGACTACAATCTCACCATCGAAGACTGTTACCGGGACTCCCATCTGTCCGGTATTATTCACCAGTTCCCGGGCATACGCTTGGTTGCGTGAGACATCCCGTTCTTCGTAATTTACTCCCTTTTGTGAAAGAAACTGTTTCACCATATCACAGTAAGGTCAGGTTGGACTTGAATAAACGATAACGCTCATTACATTTCCTCCCGTTTTGTATATCCGTCTTTTTTACTAATAATACTGGAAAAGTTGCCGATTATCTGTGATAAATGTCCGGATATCATCTGTAATCTTGTTATTTATGTTATTATTGTCTTACTTGACAGGTTAATTCTGTTAACATAAGATTGTTTCTTTCACAATGGTATAATCTCAATAGGGAAAATAGAATGTGAAACTATCTCGGTGTTTTGATTATTTAATTATGTCGTTTTACTTTCAAGTGCTAACCTTTCAAGGTTGAATTCGTTAAATAATTATAATACTTTATGCATATATTGCGGACGGGAGTGGAAAATGGGTAATAAAATTTGGCTGTATTCCGGCTTGCTGGTACTCGTACT
>CP070800.1:2272215-2278904 GCA_020343555.1 Dehalococcoidales bacterium | reverse complement strand
TCTTTCACCTTGAAGGGCTCAAGACCCTCCTTGTTAAGGTCAGGATAGGCATACAGGTCTCTGGCGTAGGGGAAAACAGCATCCAGAACTACCTGTCCTGTGATCCGGTGATCGCGGTGCCAGATATATTTCCTGTAGGGGTCAACGGTGATAACAATATCCGGACGGTACATCCGTATCAAGCGTACCAGTTCTTTCCTGAACTCGGGCGTTTCCTCCAAACCCTGGTCGGGATGCCTGAGGAAAATTACCTCCCTTACTCCGAGAACTTCAGCGGCGGCAAGCTGCTCCTTCTCCCTGGTTACAGCCAGTTGTTCCGGTTGTATAGCAGGATCATTGGTACCCTTGTCACCATTGGTACATAAAACATAGACCACGCTTTTTCCTTCTTTTATCCATTTCGCTACCGTTCCGCCGCAACCGCCTTCGGCATCATCGGCATGCGGTGATATGACCATAACATCGGTGGTTTCGGGCATGCTTGCAGGGCCTCCTTAACAAATGTGCTTAATAAATTGTATAACATTCCCCAGCCTGATACAATTTAACAGGAGGTATCGCCGCCTGAAATGAGTAAATCAGAATACATTATCAGACACTATAATGAATCTGATTTCGATGCCTTCTTGAAAGCCTTCAAAAAAGATACAAGGATCGAGTCTCCGGTCGATCGACTGAGACGTCCCGGCACCTCACCTGAAACCAACCTGTTCGTTGCCGAATATGAGAACGAGATGGTCGGCTATGCCCTGGCAGAACCGGAATTAATGATAAACAGGGTAATCCTGCATTGCTGGGTACAACCGGAACATCGAAGAAAAGGTATTGCCAGGGAGCTTGTTAATCGTGTTATAAACCGGGCTGAAGAACTAAATGTTGAAGCAATACACGTAGATATTTCTTCGAACAACAGCATTGCCAGGAGTGAACTCCCGAAACTTGGCTTCAAGTATGTACGACGATATCTCGAATTGTTTTTAGATATCGACAAAATACCGGACAAAAACCTTGAAAAAGCAGGGAAGGAATGCCGACAGCTGCTGCCCGGCGAAGAGGAAAAGCTGGCGGATATTCAGAATCGAGCGTTTGCCGATCACTGGGGATATCATCCCAATACGCCTGAGACAATAGCCTACGATATCAGTCTGAGTCACCGTTCTCCACAGGATATTGTGGTAACCTGCAACGAGAATTCCATAAGCGGATACTGCTGGACTGAGATTATTGATATAGAGATAGACTCCGGCAAGGAAAAGCACGGAATCATCTACATGATAGGTACCGATCCCGATTATCGCGGAAAAGGACTCGGTAAAAAAGTTCTGCTGGCAGGTCTCTGGTACCTGAAAAGTAGAGGAATTAAAACGGTAAGTCTTTCTGTTGACGTTGAAAACAGGGTGGCATATGAGCTTTACCGTGCGATGGGATTCGACGAACGTGGCAGCACTCTGTGGTATGAGAAGAAACTGAGTTAATGTACAGCGATATAGTCGTTATCCAGCACTATTCTGAACTCGTCAGCAAGAGCTTCTGCCACATTTGCCCAGGCAAATTCCTTCACCGAATCTCTTAATGATAAAACTGATTCGGTCTCATCTTTCGATTTACTCAGAATTAAGGATATTTTTTCAGCTAATTGTTCGGGATCATTTATATCGATCACATAGCCGGTTTCTCCCTGCGTGACGATATTACGAAGATCTCCGACATCGTTAGCCACGATAGGAGTACCGCAGGAAAGTGATTCGAGTGCCACCAGCCCGAAACTCTCGTAAAATGACGGGATAACACAGACATCTGCGGCGCTATAGTAATAAGGCATTCTATCCTGTTTCACTGAACCCGTAAAAATAATCCTGTCTTCGATACCAAGTTCCTGTGCAAGTTCTTTCAGATGAGCAGTTTCCTCGTGACTGTCATCTCCACCACCGATTATAGCCAGTGTAGCGTCATGGATTTCTTCAAGATAAGAAAAAGCCCTGATCAGGTTAGCGATACCTTTTAGAGGATCGATCCTGCCGACATAGAGTATGACCTTACCGTTATCCAATCCTGTTTCTAATCGTGCTTCATCCCTGTTCACAGGTCTGAAAAGTTCAGGATTCACCCCACACGGAACAACACCGATTCTCTCAGGATTAACCCCATATTGATCTACCAGTTCTGCTTTTTCTCTTTCCGTTGGAGCGATAATATGATGGCTGCTTCTTGCCAGTTCACCCTCGGTTGCAATACGAAGCTCCGGCTCCGTTTTACCGATTCCTATAGAATTCTTAACTACCCCGAGGGTATGGAACATGGTTACATGAGGAACACCCCACCATTGCTGCAGGTATTCTCCTATCCAGGCGGAAAGCCAGTAATGACTGAATACAATATCATATTCCAGGTCATTCTCTTTACGATAAGCTTCAAGGCCACAGGCAAAATCCGGGAGATGAGAATAGACGGCAAGCTTATGTATCTCTTCCATTTCGCCTGCCTCGATGTGAATCAGTCGTGCATTATGACCCAGTTCTACTACTATCGGGTCTGCCGGGTCATGGACACGAGTAAATGCGTCTACAGTATAGCCTAATTTCCCCAGCTCTCGCGCAAGTTCAACTATATAAACACTCATTCCGCCGGTATCTTTTGTCCCAAGCGTACCAACCGGGCAGCTGTGAGCGCTGATCATCGCTATTCTTAATTTGTCTTCCCCCAATTTACTCCTCTTCCCGCCGCTAATTGATGGATATACGACAATCCGATAACGGTGTTTCTATACCACCAAGACGTGACTTGTATACTTCATTACCTTTTAAAAAATCAAAGACCTTCTTGCCAGATTCTATACTGTCTTTAATACAGAGTACTTTACTCAGTAATCCCACGCTAAGCGAAATATATTCTTTATCGAAACCGCTGTTATAAAGGTATATATTATCATTATAATCGAAATACATAATTATCGCAGCAGGATTTGTGTCGATCTCCAGTATACCGAGTTTAAGTATCCCTTCATTCGCCATCGATTCGGTCATGGACCTGAAAAATAATTCCCGTTTCGCGGTAAGGAAATCGGCTTTATCATCTCTGCTTTCCCTGAACATTGTAAGAAATGTATCGAGTGCTCCCATAACCGAAGCACTACCGCTGACGGAATAGTACTCGAAAGTTCCGGCTTCTTCCAGCCTTCTCAGCTTTCGCCTGACCTCGTGTCTCTGCTTGGTATTCAGAGTCATGAGGTAACCATCCCAGCTGTCCGGTAACTCCATTTCCAGGGTAACATCAGAGGGAGTTAAGGTTACTTCACATCCCCGCTCTAAGGCAACCTCTGTGAGACCTGTCAGTACTTTAGAGTCCGGTCGTAATGATTCGAGATTGAGTATATTAATACCTCTCTGCTTAAGATCGTTTAAAAGAGTATTGAAAAAATCCTGATGTCTATCAGGAGAAACAATAAAATCCAGGTAATCACATACGTCGGTACTACCAATGATAGAAGCCGTATCATCTTTTATCATAATAGGGGCAATTCCAATTACGGCATCACCTTCTCTCACAGAAATCAGGTGTAACTCGCAATCATCGCCGAAAACATCCCACCAGACTTCCAGCCATACCGGGGAGATAAAAAGTGGTTCCCAGTCCAGGCGAGTGTAATACACTTCCCGGAGCTCTAAAAGGCTGCTAAAACTCTCTTGAGTAACGGAACAGCTCATGCTTTATATAAGTTTATCATTCTTGAGGAAAAGCAATCAAATGATAATAGTCACAATACCTCGCCTCTTGAAGCTGATTCATTACTGCTGTAAAATTAGCAGACACGGTTTATAGCAATTTAGAGTGAAAATGTTACTTACCAAATTTAGAATCTTATCGTTTTTTCTTTCCGCAGTCTTTTGCACTCAATTCCTGATTGCCCAGCCGGTTCATGCGGAGGGAAAACCAGAGATAGTCAAGGAATTAAACTTCGTCTTCTGTCACGGGATGGGAGGAAATCCCTGTACTTTTCAGAATATCACCGACAGGATAAACGAGATACTTCCATATTTTATCGACCGTTACCAGGAAAAAAATCCTGGAATTTCGGTTAAGGTAAATTTCCTCGATAGATGTTACCCGGGCCACGTAGACATCAATACGTGGGCAAACAATATCGCCGATAGTATAAACGAGCGCTTCGAGGGGAAGGACAACCTGATTTTGGTCGGACACAGTATGGGAGGAAAGACAGCGTTGTTCGCCACTGCTCATAATGTCGGGAATATCACGAACAGGGTAGCCGCGGTCATCACTATCAATAGCCCTATTAAAAAACTTGATGATTATTATGTACCTGGTGGGGGACCCATGCCAGACTACTGCCGCACTACATTGCTCGGTTCTGATCAAGGAGTATGCGATTCGGTGGCCTTCTATGACAGTAGTGCCGACGGCTTGAAAGTAAGTCGGGAAAAACGCTGGCTTGCTTTTATTTCGGCAGAACCATCTCCACTCAGTCCCTTATATAACCAGAGTGGTGTGGACATATGGCCAAGAAACCTAGATGACGGAGTCGTGCCGCTTCCAGCACAATTCTCTGAAGGGGCAGACGTGGTCTATTACGGAGAAGCCCAGCATAGCGATGTAGGCGCAAAGGATACTACTTCGCTGTTCCTGGCAAACAATATTATGTTTTATATCTTCGGCTACGAAATGGAATTTTCAATTCCTGCCAGAACCGGTATTGTCGAACATGAAGCAGACTGGTTACTGGGAACTGACCGGTGGTCTGATATCGTCGGAGGTATCGTCACGGCAAACGGTACCATAATCCATAAGAACTCGTCGTTCTACAAATGGGAGAAATGGGAAGATATTATCGGCCAATGCGAACCAGGAGATGAGAGATCTTACAGCCATGTACATCTTGATTCGGTACCAATTCTTACTTCTATCAGAAGCGCCAGTTGGGTGAATTCTACCAATACCAGTGATTGCCGGCTTAGCGTATCTACTTCGGCTGCCCCTTTTACCACTGTAAAAGCAGATTGGACAATCTTCAGTGCAGGTTTACTTCCCGAAGAAACTCCCCGCTCGTTTTACGATATCGAAATTATCAAAGGTACTCCCCTGGCCAGTATCACAGATGTGAAGTGGTGGAAAGACGACCCCCTTAATCCAGTGATATGGATACGATCTCAAGCCCAGAGCCCCTTCAGGTGGTTCGAGGCCAGGTGGTCAACCTATAAAAAAGAAAAAAGAATCGTGAACGTGATTGATGATATTCCTGTGAAGGTGATTTCTCCTGAGGTTGAACCGTAATCTTATCTACCAGAAGGTAACTAAATTAATCAACCTCTTCAGGTGGTAGTACAGGAGATTGGGGAGAAAGCGGTTCGGGAATCTGTTTTATCTGCCTGATTCCATGTGTAGCAGCATTCTGTATTATCAAACCCAGGCCGGTAAAAAACAGTCCCGTGAATAATTCCAGAGTAAAGACGGCAAGCAGTATTCCACCGGTCATCATAAGGAACCCCATAGCCCAACCACTAAATCCGGAGATGCGTGTTGTACGTTTTATATTATCAGTAACTTTCCAGAGTATACCGTGTAGTATCCTTCCTCCTTCGAGAGGGAAGGCGGGAATGATATGAACCAGGCTGAGAGTAAAATAGAAAAATGCCAGCCATCTCAGAGGAATCCCTACAATATCCAGGCTGTCGTTTCCAAAAAACAGGTGGACGAAATAGAAGATTGCGGTAATGATCAAATTCAGGAGCATTCCGGTTACAGCCAGAAGAATCTGATATAATGGCGATGTTGTTTCATAATCGGGTTGAATCAATCCACCGAACGCGAATATAGTAACTGTCTTGACAGCAATTCCTTTGTATGTAGCGATCATCAGGAGGATAATTTCACGTAGACATACGGTGATGAAAAACAGGAAAGCGGTAGCAAGCCCGAGAAGTACTCTAATAACAAGCGAAGTCTCCGTTGAATACTGCGTACTCACGGTCAACGGAACTAAAATAACAACCAGTAACCAAGTGTAATGTATTCGTACCCGTGTTCTGAAAATCTTGCCGAACTTTATTGATTCTATTAATTTCATATATATGGTCTTTAATTATAACAAATGAGGGAAGATATGCGTATCCTGGTATTCTCAACACTGGATTTCGAAGGGTGTTTGATATACAATAGACACAGAAATCCACAGTTTCTATCCCCCAGAAAGCAGGAGAACGTATTATGTCTGGAATATTCGATAAGAACTACGTTGAGAACATCAAGCAGAAACGGCAGGAATGGGAAAACGGTACGCTGAAGAAACAACTCGACAGGTTCGGCGTGATTGAGAGTGAAAACGAGTTCTACACCCCTGCTGATATTGAAGACTTCGATTTTATGGAAAAAGTAGGTTTCCCGGGTGAATACCCCTTTACAGCCGGAGTTTATCCCGGCCAGGTACCCGGCAGCGGTCCGGTTACGGGCGGTTACCATATCGGCGGCGGCGGTGGCCTGGTCAGAGCCGGACGATACCTGGGTTACGGCACAGCCGAAGATACGCGTGATTACTATGAAAGTGAGATAGTCCGGGGTAGAACCGGTGGTCCCAACATAGCCTTCGACCTTCCGACACAGATAGGCCTTGACTCGGACGATCCGATGGCTGAAGGCGAAGTGGGGAAAGCGGGAGTAGCATTCGATACTCTTGC
>CP070800.1:2193166-2272115 GCA_020343555.1 Dehalococcoidales bacterium | reverse complement strand
TGCGGTTATAGGCAGAGATCGAGTCAATCAGCTGGATCACTCTGAAATAAAGGTCATCTTCCAGAAATACATGCATCAGTCAATCTCTTCCTTTTCAGTACATATACATAATTAGATCCGGAAAAGGTCATAGTCTAATGATTCTGTTAATCATCTTTGCATCCGGCCAGGAACCATATAGATCCAGTTGATCCTCGGGAGGTTGTTGTTCAAGCCATTCCTTTTCAAATTCTTCGTAACTCATTCCACGTTGGAGACGATTTTCACGTTCCTTTTTCCTTAACTCGGCAGTCTTTTCCTCATCAGCAGTCCACGTTTCGGCATCATAGGCTACGTGGTATACATTCATTGCTGTCCATTCAGAAATAATATCTGCTCTGATATCATCAACTACTGACTGTGCTTCTCGTTCCAGGACATCACCGTAACCCTGACCGCCGGGTGTGCCGAACCCAGCTAGAGAGCCTGCATACACCGTTCTTACCGGACGGTGAATTCTCTTGGTTGGCAGAAAATAATCACCCTCAAGTGTTTGTTCCGAGATTATTTCACGGAATGAGGTGGGAACGTTTTTTTCACCTGTTGCCATGAGTTCGAGAATATTACTGTTTTCAATGCTTATACCGGGGCCGGCAACAGCGGGATATCCGCCGAATAGCCCATTCCCGACTATCATAGCTTTTAATGGTCGGCCTGGATTCGACTCGGGGCGATCCGTAGAAGGCACTGCGTAGAAAACAGTTCCCACGTGCCCACTTACTCCTCCACGGTATTTGCCATTACCACCGGTATCTTTATAGTGCTTCTGCCAGAGATGTAGAGTCGGATTATCAACCTCGGCTTCTTCACCGTCACTGCCGGTAGCAAATACGGCTGACCTGAATAAAGCGCTGTCCATGCCATCCGAATCCACGCGTGCTCCCTGTCCCATCGTATTCCTGCTCCAGCCGCCACCACCACCGACAATAGATACGCCCCACTGGTTAACCGCAGAACCGAATCCCAGTCCTCCACCTCCACCGAAACCACCGGCACCTACTCCATTGATTGGCGCGGCTATATTCAGTCTTTGTTCAGGATCATTGAACATCATACAGGCAAAGACCTTTGGCAACAATTCGTTGTTATTTTCTCCGACATGCGGCGCATGAGATATTGCGGCATTCCACGCAGGGCTAAGGAATGTGCCATCAGGGAAAATAAAATCTATGGGTGCTATGGTGCCGGAACATACCGGCAGGTCCCAGAAACCATGGGAATACATAAAGAGTGCTGCATAAGCAGCCATGGTCCAGGGAAAACAGTTGAACGCGCTGTTGGTTTCAGGAGAAGTCCCAGTGTAATCAAGGAGAATATGGTCGTCTTCCTTGTAGGCAGTCAGGTAATACCGCCGGATGCCCGGAAGCATGCCTGCTCCGCTTACGAAACACAGGTTGCGGTAAATACCGTCATTCCAGCCGCGGATCCTGTTCCTGGCTCCTTCCTCTGCTACCACCAATATCTTTCGCAACAATCCCTGGACGAAATCACCACCCTTTTGTTTGGCCATCTGTTCAATTCGCATTCTCAAGCGGTCAACTCCCGTGCAGCGCGCCCTGGTGTCCAGTACCTGTTGACGACCGGCACGACCTATCATGTTGACCATCATGTCGAGGAGTTCTTCTTTTATCGTGAAGTTTTCAGCGAGCTTTATCGGTGTGAGACTCATTCCCTCGTCATAACGGGTTCTGGCCCACGGTATCATCCCGCCGGGAACAACCCCGCCCGTCTCGGCCATATGTGTCCCGGTCGACGCCCAGGCTATCAATACACCCTCATGGAATATCGGCATGAGCGCAAGCTGGTCACAATTGTGTAGCCCACCATAACTGGCGTCGTTACAGTAAAAGATGTCTCCTTCATTAACGCCTACCCTGGGATTGGTGTAATAGTTCTGCATGATCCACTTGATGGGATTCTGAGCCGTAACACTATGGATAAAGGTACCAAGGCAGGCACTGACCATGTCACCCTGTGCAGTATGCAGACCAACGATAAGATCTCCGGCCATAACCCAGTCAGAGTTACCTACTTTTTGAAAAACTTCCTTGCACTCGGCCAGGATCATATTAATGCGTTCGCTGTATATCTCGTAATCACCCGGCTCAAGTTTTTCAAGACCGGCCAGTTCTTCATCAGTGGGAGGAGATGGTTTCATGAAAGCCATTACTTCATCTTTTGTCGGTCGCATAAATTTCTCCTTTGAAAGAGTACATTGTTCTCAATCATCAACTACCGAATATCACAGTCGAATTATCCGTTTCAGAGGTTTCCCATCAGGCCATGAGCCGTAGTATTCCAGTTGATCCTCAGGTGGCTTCTGTTTCAGCCATTCTTTTTCGAATTCATCGTAACTTTTTGCCCGTCCCAGGCGATCCTCCCGTTCTTTATTACGTAACTCGGTTGTTTTTTCTTCATCCGCCAGCCATAATTGGGTATCATAGGAAACATGGTAGACATTGCGTGCAACCCAGTCCGAGATAACTTCAGATCTTACGTCATCGACAACCGATTGTGGCTCTCTTTCCAGTACGTCGCCATAACCTTTCCCGCCAGGATAACCGCCTGCCGAGAGACTCCCCTCATACACAATTCTCGCGGGTCGGGATTTAATATCCCATGGTAGATCATAGTCTCCTTCAACGACTCTGTCTTTGTATATTACTTCCGGCGAAGTAGGTATATTCTTTTCACCCCCGCCCATAAGTTCTAATATGTTGCTATTTTCAATACTGATTCCCGAAGGCGCATTGGGTGGATATCCTCCGAAAAGGCCATTCCCTACCAGCATTCGTTTTACCATGGTTCTGCCGCCTGTCGGTGGTCGATTCCTGGATGGTACGCCGTAAAAAACGGTTCCGATGTAGCCGCTGACACCGCCCCTGTTTTTCCCGCTGCCTCCAGTGTCTTTGTGGTGCTTTTGCCAGAGATGGAGGGTCGGCTGGGCGATCTCAGCTTCCTCACCGTCACTTCCCTGGGCGTGAACAGCGGATCTGAAGATAGAACTGTCCATTCCGTCTGAATTAACACGGGCACCCTGACCGCCTGTGTTCCTTGTCCAGCCTCCTCCGCCTCCTATAACAGGAATGCCCCACTGGTTCACCCCGGTGGAAAAACCCATGCCACCGCCACCTCCCCATCTTCCACCGATACCGAGTATCTGGTTTTGAGGTGCTGCTATATTATCCCGTTCTTCAGGATCACTGAACATCATGCTGGCAAATATCTTGGGAAGAAGCTGGGTATTGAGTTCTCCAACCGGTGGAGCCATTGATATTGCCGCATTCCAGGCTGGACTTGTTACGGTACCGTCAGGGAAAAAGTAATCAATTGGTGCCATTGTGCCGGAACAGACCGGCAGGTCCCAAAAACCGTGGGAATACATAAAGAGCGCTGCATAAGCAGCCATGGTCCAGGGGAAGCAATTATAAGCGCTGTCATTCTCCGGAGAGGTACCGGTATAGTCGAGGAGAATATGGTCATCTTCTTTGTAAGCAGTACAGATTATCCGCCAGATACTTGATCTTGACCCAATTCCACTCATGAATACAACGTTCCGGTAAATACCGTCATTCCACCTGCGAATGCGATTCCTGGCACCCTCTTCTGCTACCATCATAATTTTACGCATCAATCCCTGGACGAAATCGCCACCCTTCAGATCGGCAAGTTGTTGGATCCGCATTCTCAACCGGTCGACTCCTGTACATCTTGCTCGTGTATCCAGTACCTGGTGACGGCCGGCACGGCCTATCATATTGACCATCATGTCGAGTAGTTCTTCTTTTATTTTGAAGTTTTCGGCAAGCTTAATGGGGGTAAGACTCATGCCTTCGTCATAGCGGGTCCTGGCGTCAGCTATCATTCCTCCGGGAACAATACCACCTGTCTCATCCATATGCGTTCCGGTCGATGCCCAGGCGATCAAGACTCCCTTGTGAAATATGGGCATGAGAGCCAGCTGGTCGCAATTGTGAAATCCCCCATAAGTAGCGTCATTACAATAGAAGATATCTCCCTCGTTAACGCCAATCCTGGGATTGGTGTAATAGTTCTGCATTATCCACTTTATGGGATTTTGAGCGGTAACGCTATGTATGTAGGTACCAAGACAGGCACTGACCATGTCACCCTGGGCTGTATGGAGACCGACGATCAGGTCTCCCGACATTACCCAGTCCGAGTTACCAACTCTCTGGAAAACGTCCTTGCACTCGGCCAGGATCATATTTATTCGTTCGCTGTATATCTCATAATCACCAGGTTGCAGTTTTTCCAGGCCGGCTAATTCTTCATCAGTAGGCGGAGAGGGCTTTGTGAATGCCATTACTTCATCTTTCGTTGGTCGCACTGCTACCTCCTTTTCCCTTCATAGTGTAAATCCAAGATCTATACGATGATGCCACTCATGTATTCATTTATCGTGAATGTTCTTCCTGGAGGGAGAACGATATTTGTATCCGACGCTTCAATGATCGCAGGTCCCTCTATCTTATTCCCTGCTTTGAGAAGACTCAGATCATAGGTATCTGTCGGCCTGAACCCACCCAGTTCCTGCCAGTATACCTCCCGTTTTCTTTTGATAGCATTCGATGATACCTTATCGCTTGTTATCGGATATCTGGGCATTTCAAATGTCGGGGTTACGAATGTTGACCGAAGGATAAATGACGAGATATCGACACCCCCTTCAGGGAATACAGATAAGGCACTGTATGCTTCGATAAACTCTTTCTCAAACTGCTCGTATACTGCATTAACGTCTTCTTCGCTATGGATGTATAAACGGGGAGACGAGATGCGTGTCATATTCAACTGTCCGCCATACCTCATCTCCAGTTCCAGTGAAAAAACAGCCAGTTCCGGGTTGATACCCTGCCCTTCAAGGTCTCGAACAGCGCGTTTCTGCAGGCTCTCGACTACTGTATTAAAGGATTCATAATCGGTAAAGTACTCTCCGGTACCGGCACCACCGATTCCGGAAGGCTGTTTCAAGAGAATATACCTGGTTGCTTCGTAATACTGAATAACATCCATTACCGCGGAACCGAGAGCGCAGAAAACAGGTGAAGCAGGGAAGGTCACGATTTTCGGAACTCCTGCCTCGAAAGTATACCCGCAACTATGAGTCGGGCCCGCTCCGCCAAGGGCAAATACAACAAATTCTTTCGGGTCACGGCCCTTCAGAATTGTTTCCTTGAATAACTCACCCGCCATATTACCATCAACGATTTTTTTGATCAGCCAGGCTGCTTCTTCCACCTCGATCTGGAGTGGCCTGGCGATTCTTCGGCGGATAGCATTTATTGCTTTTTCTTTGTCCAGTTTCATCTTTCCGCCGTGGAAATAGTCCGGATTAACGTAACCCAGGACCACATCGGCATCGGTTACTGTTGGTTCGGTACCGCCGAGGTCATAACAAGCCGGACCGGGCATGGATCCCGCACTTCGTGGCCCAATGGATAATTTATTTCCCATAAGCTGATCTACACTGGCAATAGAACCTCCCCCGGCTCCTATAGACTTTGACTCAAGCATGGTCAGTTCCACGGCCCACCGTTCGATGACAGGATGATATTGAAAAAAGCTCGGGTTTTCATTCACTACCAGGCCAACGTCAAAACTGGTACCTCCCATATCGGTGGCGATAATATTCGGGAATCCCTGTTGTTTGCCGATATAAGCTGCTCCGATAATACCGGCTGAAGGTCCACCGTTGAAGGTATTAAGAGCAGTGGTCCGGAACACTTCCGCCATACCGCCGCTGTTGTGTACCATCATCATCGCTTTTTTATATCCCGAGTTTCTGAGTTCGTCACTCATACCTTTTAATTCGTCAGCCATTGAGCGTTGGAGATAAGCACACAACATGGTAGCCACCATCCTCGGATATTCACGCCATCTCGGTGATACATCCGACGAAACAACTACAATCATGCTTCCGAGATAAGATTCGGGGTACTGACGTTTGATCAGGTCGCGTATTTTCTGTTCATGGATAGGATTGGTATAGCTGTTTATCAGGCAGACGACAAATCCCTGGGCGCCCTGGTTTACCAGGTATCGCAGTTTCTCCAGTACGTCCTCTTCGTCCAGCGGTCGTACTATATCGCCTTTATAATCGATTCTTTCCTTAATGCCGACAACCATGTGCCGGGGAACGATTGGCTCCGGTTTCTTCATCCTGGGAAGGCGTCTCATTTCACTGATGGCAATACCGTCTCCCCATGAACCTCCTCTTCCGGCTGGAAGAGTATCTTCCCAGCCTTCCGTCGTAAACAGTCCGAGTCGCGGTCCTTTCCTTTCGATGAGCCTGTTTACGGCAAGAGTAGTTGAATAACGGACCATTTCTGTTGACTCGAGTAGTTCTTCAAGTGACATTCCTAGAGAGACTACGGTTTCACGTAATGCCTGCATGAAACCCCTTGACAGGTCGTAGGTTGTGGTTGGGGCTTTGCCGAACACCATCTTGTCGTCATAGGTGATAAGACAATCAGTGAATGTCCCTCCGATATCGACATTAATACTAGCCCTTACTTTTGGATAATCAGTTTGCTCTCTCGTTGTTTGAAGTTCAGCCATGTTAACTGTCCTCCTGCGTGTTTTCACTTTTCAGGTATTTATTCTTCAGCTTGTCGATATCAGGTTCAATATCGTAGGTGATCGGATGTCCGGGTGGAAGTACTTCATTTTCTATCATGACTGCGCAGCCGGGACAGTAAAACTCCACGATTCGACAAATTTCAGGATCGGGAGCGAAATTGCCGTCCTCGACCACCGGAGGAAAGATAGTGCTGGGATCACGGTCATAGACCAGGCAGCCTTTTTTATAATTTTCCCGGGCTGATATCAATACCCGTCCACATCTGTTACAGCACCACTTTTCTTCTTCGAGATCAATATCCAGGTACTCCGTAATTTGTAATTTCTGTCCCATATATTACCTCTCTTCCAACAGTCCATTTAGGTACTTATCTGCTGTATACCGGCTGCCCGAAGGCACCAGGATAGTAGTGCTGGCACTTTCAACGAAAGCAGGTCCTTTTATCATATTACCGCTTTTAAGAAGTTCCTGGTTATAAACGGGCACGTCCTGGAATTTACCCTCATTATATATAGACCTGGTATCTTTTAATGCTTCCTCAGGATTCTCTCCAGTAGAAGGATGCTCTGGAAATTCCGGATCAGCCAGGCGGGAAGTTGCCTGGAGTCTTATTTCCCGGATAAACAGTTCCGGATGATTTTCTGTAACATTCTCTTTTCGATAAATCTCAGCAAGGTCTGAAAGATCTTTTTCGCCTTTAAGGTTTATCTCATTCCGTCGAACTACCATCGGCAGAGCCTGATCGTTCGCTCTTAATGTGATTTCAAGCATCAGTGAAACACTCTCTTTCGAAAAACCTTCACCTTCCATATCGAAATACGCATCTTCTGCCATAGCCTTTGTGACTTCATTGAACTTCTTTATTGTTTCCGCCGAGGAACTTGAATCAAGCGGGAGGTTTTCGATCCGGCTGTAAGTATGCAGAACATCGGTACAGGATGACCCGAAGGCACAGAATTGAGCTCCGAAAGGAAATGAATAAATCGTTGGAATACCGCACTCTTTCGCCAGGCTGGCACAGGAAAGACCACCCGCTCCACCGAAAGCGAACATCGCCACATCTTCTTCTCTTAGGTCCTTTCTTGCAATGAACTCTCTCACCGATTTAGCAGACTGTCTGGTCATTTCTGCCAGTATTGCTTCAGCTGCTTCTTCTATCGATATTTTCAAGGGATCGGCTATCTGCTCTTTGATGACTGCTCTGGCTTGTTCCCTGTCCAGTTTTCTTCGACCACCAAGGAAATAGTCAGGGTCTATATACCCCAGCGTTACCCATGCATCAGTCACTGCAGGCTTATCACCGCCCAGGCTGTAACATGCCGGTCCGGGAATCGCCCCGGCGCTCTCCGGGCCAACTCGTAATGTCCCTTTATTATCGATCCAGGCAACGGAACTGCCCCCACCACCAAAAGAAATGGTCTCGATAACTCTTTCCTTGACGGGAACACCGTACATATCTCTCTCAGCAGCGTAGGAAAGTTGACCGTGCGCAATGAGACCTATATCAGTACTCGTGCCGCCGACATCGATTGTTACGACGTTTTCAATACCATAGAGCCTTGCCAGAAAAGCCGCCCCGAACAGGCCGGCTGCAGGACCTGAATCACAGGTATCGATTGCTTTGGTCTTGGCAACCCGGGCTGCTCCTCCCGTGGCGTGAACGATAAGCAAAGGCCACCGGTATCGACGATTTCTCACGTCATCGTCAGCCTTATAAAGATAATGTGTCATATCCTGGTGGATATAGGCATCGATGAGGGCTGCATTTGTCCTCCGCATATCGTCCAACTCGGTACTTACTTCAGAGGAAAGTAATAACGGTACCGATCCAAGATAATGAGCCGGATAGTCTTCAAGAACAAGTTCTCGGCATTTTTCTTCGTGGGCGGGATTAACAGGGGATCGGGCAAGACTTACCAGGATTCTTCTGGCTCCTCTTTCAAGCAGATTTTTCACCGCAGCCAGTACCTGGACACTCTCCGGTTCGCGGATCGATTTACCGGATTCACCCATTTCCTCATCGATACCAATAATCATATCTTCAGGGATGAGAAAATTCATTGCCGGATTCATCGAACCAGCCGGAGAATATGCGTTTTCACCTTTTCCTTTCGTTACCAGTAACCCTAACTTAGGTCCGTTGCTTTGTATTAATGTGTTGGTGCCTATTGTTGTAGACAGGCGGAGTGTGTCCATCTGGTTAAGCAGGTCACTGGCGTCGTCGAAATCGAATCTTCTCGCAGCTTCTTCGATACATTCCATAAAACAGAGAGTGAGATCATGGGGAGTAGTGTCTACCTTTACCAGTTCCCTTCTGCCATCTCCACGGACAAAACCGTCAGTGAAGGTACCGCCGGTATCTATATCCATATAATAGCCCATACAACCTCCTAAACAAGTTCAGCATTCTATGACAGGTTTTGTTCCAACGTCAGTATCAGGGATGTTTTCTGATATTATATGCGGATATATCATATTAACCTGTATGTACCAGTTGTGTTGACAATGTTAAATATTGTGGTTATGATGTAATTCATCCTATATAGGATGATCGATGCAGGGATTATATTATCCTGTTTCTTGTTTGTCAACATTACTTTCACTGGTATCCGGTCTGTATAGATTTTCGAAGAATTATCGATGCTGGGGTAAGTTTATAAGTGCCGGGATATTATCGCAAAATATACGACGAATCTATAACCAACCCGGAGGAATTCTGGGGAAGAGCTGCAAACGATATCATATGGCACAAAAAGTATTCCGTCGTCCTTGATGAATCCGACAAACCATTTTATCGCTGGTTTGCCGGAGGAGAACTCAATACCTGCTATAACGCTCTCGATTATCATGTAGAAAATGGGTTGACAGATAAAGTAGCTGTAATTCACGATAGTCCGGTAACTGATACTGTCAGGAAAATCACCTACGGAGAGCTTCTGGATCGGGTATCAAAACTGTCCGGTGCTCTTTCGGAGAAAGGGATTTCAAAGGGAGACAGGGTAATCATCTACATGCCCATGATACCCGAAGCTATGGTATCTATGCTTGCCTGTGCCAGGATAGGAGTAATTCATTCGGTAGTATTCGGAGGATTTGCCCCTGATGAACTTGCTGCCAGGATAGATGACGCTCAACCAAAGTTGATCATTTCAGCCTCGTGTGGAATAGAAGGTGAAAAAATCATCGAGTATCATCAATTCCTTAACAAAGCCGTAGAATTGTCACATCATAAACCTGATGGTTGCATAATTTTCCAGCGAGAAGCATTGAAAGTCGACCTGGTGCCCGGTCGCGATCAAGACTGGGATGAGATGATAAAGGATGCAAAGCCTGTCGGCTGCGTACCGGTTAAATCGACCGATCCGCTCTATATATTATATACATCCGGCACTACAGGGAAGCCTAAAGGTGTTGTTCGGGATAATGGAGGTCATGCCGTTGTCCTGAAATGGAGTATGAAACATATATACGGACTCGATACCGGGGATGTATTCTGGGCAGCATCTGACATAGGATGGGTTGTCGGACATTCCTATATTGTCTACGGGCCACTTCTATATGGATGCACAACGGTACTGTATGAAGGTAAGCCAGTTGGTACACCGGATCCCGGTGCATTCTGGCGTGTTGTGAACCAGCACAAGGTTAAGGTATTTTTCACCGCACCTACTGCCATAAGGGCTATAAAGCGGGAAGATACCACCGCCGAATACATGAAACAATATGACGTGTCCAGCCTTAAATATTTATTCCTGGCGGGTGAAAGGCTTGATCCGAATACCTACCACTGGATAAGTGAACTCCTGGATATTCTGGTTATTGACAACTGGTGGCAGACTGAAACCGGCTGGCCGATAGCCTCAAATTTTCCGGGTATCGAACTGTTACCGATAAAAGCAGGCTCTCCGACGAAAAGTGTTCCGGGATACAACCTGGAAATCCTGGATGACTACGGTAAGAATTTAGACTCAAACGAAGAAGGGAATATTGCTATCAAATTACCGTTACCACCGGGCACACTTGTAACTCTGTGGCAGGATGATAACAAATTTATTGAATCCTACCTGGATGCATTTCCTGGCTATTATAATACCGGAGATGGCGGATATATCGATGATGATGGGTATATCTACGTGATGGGCAGGATTGATGATGTTATTAACGTAGCCGGGCATCGGCTTTCCACCGGAGTTATGGAAGCCATTATTGCAAACCATCCTGATGTAGCTGAGTGTGCAGTTATAGGAGTTGAGGATGAGTTAAAAGGACAATTACCCCTTGGTCTCGTGGTGCTGAAATTCGGTGTAAATAATAACCAGGAAACTATTATTGAAGACTTGATAATGATGATACGGGAAAAAATCGGCGCCATTGCTTCCTTCAGACAGGTTATAATCGTTAATGCTTTGCCCAAAACCAGGTCCGGAAAAGTACTAAGGTCAATAATGAGAGACATCGCCGGCGGGAATAATTATCAGGTCCCATCGACTATCGAAGACCAGAGCGTGCTGGCTGAAGTCGAAGATACCTTAAAAAGATATATGGCAGGAAGCAGAGTGAACGACTAAGTGACGAATACTAAAGACTTGTAATTTTGGTATGATGTGTATTTTAATTATCAATCAACTTCTATAAAAACTAAGGAGGATTAATATGTCGGATGATCTTACCCGGATCACAACGTTACTGGGAGACCTCGAGGAGGATGAACTTCTGGATGCTGTTGAACAATCTCTGTCTTCAGGAGCGGATCCTCTTGCCGTGGTGGAAGCGTGTCGGAATGGAATGGAAATAGTCGGAAAACGGTTTAGTGAAGAGGAATATTTTGTCAGCGAATTGATCTGCTCTGCAGAGTTGTTTCAAGGTGTCATGGAAAAAGTAACCCCTTTGTTAGCTGCGAGCGAAGATGAAGGACCAAAGACAAAAGTAGTGTTCGGTACGGTGAAAGATGATATTCACGATATTGGTAAGGATATCGTGATAGCAATGCTTCGGTGCAGCGGCTTCGAGGTTTATGACCTGGGTATAAATGTACCGCCTGAAGAGTTTGTTAATAAGGTGAAAGAAACGGACGCAACAATTGTTGGGATGTCAGGACTCTTAACTATTGCATTCAGCAGCATGGAAGAAACGATCAAAGCTTTGAAAAATGCTGGCCTGGAAGTTAAAACAATGATAGGCGGTGGGATGACAAACAACATGGTATGCGAAAAAGTAGGGGCTGATGGATGGGGTCGTGATGCTATGGAAGCAGTCAATCTTGTAAAGTCTTTTTCGGAGGTGAATTAAGATGGTAAAGCAAGGGACAATGACCAACGAGGAACGGCTAAGGAAAACTATAAGGTTCGAAGAGACCGATAAAATTCTATTTGCTCCGGGCATCATGCAATTTGCAGCCAAATACGCCGGCATCACCCAGCAGGAGTTTATGGAAGATCAGGAGAAAGCTGACGCAGCCTATGAGAAGACTTTTATCGAGCTGGGTGGCTGGGATGTCGGTCGGCCTATGATTGGCCGTGGACTTGGCTCCAATGAACCCGGAATGTCTGGCCTGGCTATGTCAATCGGACTCCCCGGGCGTGATTTTACCAATAATACCACGATGCAGTTCATCGAAGAAGAGGTAATGAAACCGGAAGATTACGATTATATCATCGATAACGGATACTTTGCGTTTCTGAAAAAATTATCGGAACGACGCAACCAGGACAGACCTCCGATGCCGGAAATGTCTGAAGATGAGAAACGGGAAGCCAGAGAGAAACAGGAACAACGGATAAAAAGAGAAACTGAAAAGTGGGACGAGCGTGGTGTGGCAAATCTAATGATAGGGATGGGTGCTATTCCTCCCTTTGATATCTTCTCTATAAACCGTTCGGTCTCAAAATTTCCGATGGATGTCAGGAGAATGCCGGAAAAGGTAAAGGCTGCAATAGAAGTGAGTATGCCTGAAATAATCGAGCAGTCTTTGAAATCTCTTGAATCATCTCCGATTAAAAGGATAAGTACGGCTGCTTCCAGGTCATCGGGAACATTCATCGGAACGAAGGATTTTGAAAAATTCGTACTCCCGACATGGCTGAAATATGTTTGGGCGATGGCAGACGCGGGTGCCGATATTGTATTCCATTGTGATTGCGACTGGACAAGATTTCTTCCTTATTTTAAAGAATTTCCGGCCAAAAGGTGCCTGTTACAACTTGACGGAGCCACCGATATCTGGAAAGCAAGAGAAATATTGAAAGATCATATGGCTATCCAGGGCGACGTTCCAGCGCCGTTACTGACACTCGGCACACCCGATGAAGTGTTCGCCTACTGCAAAAAACTTATCGATGAGATCGGCAAAGACGGCGGAGGATTCATGTTAGCTGCCGGGTGCTGTACTCCCGATCAATCCGCAATCGAAAATGTGCGAGCCATGGCCAGGGCTGGTAACGAGGAAACCTGGTTGTAGCCATAATTTCTTGAATTGACAAAAAATTACCGAGCGTACCCAACTGGGTACGCTCGACTTACCTTAATAACTCAGTCATAATACGAATTCGCCACCTGGCTGGAGGAAAAAATGCAGAAAGAAACACGCAGTTTGTTCGACCTGAGCGGCAAGGTTGCAATAGTAACCGGCGGAGGGAGTGGTTTGGGACGCGAATTTTGCGATGTCCTGGCTGAATACGGAGCAGGCGTTGTTTGCCCTGACTACTATAAAGACCGTGCCGAGGAGACCTGTGAGATCATCAAAAGATACGGGCATGGTACACTGCCGATTGAAGCCGATATTTCCCGGTATGAAGATGTACAAAGGATATTCAGACAGGTCATGGATACTTTCGGAAAGATAGATATATTGGTCAACAATGCCGGTATCTCTACGGTTTCGAGACCGATCGGTGAAGTTGAACTTGAAGACTGGCATGCAGTTATAGATACCAATTTAAACGGTACGTTTTACTGTCTCAAAGAATGTCTCCCAATAATGAAACAACAGAATTCCGGTGTTATTATCAACATTACCTCGGTACTCGGTGTTCACGTAACCGAACCGGCTATGCTATCGGTGCCGCCGTACGTCGCTTCCAAGTTCGCAATCGTAGGATTAACGAAAGAAGCCGCATCTGAATATGCTCAATACGGTATCCGGGTAAACGCTATCGCCCCGGGATTTCACCATGGAACGCGCATCGGCGAAAGACCCGGAAAATCACAGAAACCTCCACCTCCAACTGCACCTCTTATCGGCGAAGTACCCTTGTCAGTATTACGGACTCCCCTGCAACGTACTGCCGAACCAAGTGAACTTAAAACACTGCTTCTCTACCTTGCTGGTGAAAGCTCCAGTTTCATGACAGGCCAGGTACTGGTTCACGACGGGGGATTATCGATCTGGTAATGGTGACTCTTGTTAAGATAACACCGTTAAGAAAGAAGGTAGAGTGATGAAACTTGTAGAGAAAGTAGCCGTTATTACCGGAGCTGCTTCCGGGATGGGAAAGGCTATCGCAACATTGTTTGCCGAAGAAGGAGCTAGAGTGGTTGTAGCGGATATCGATAACTCAGGTGGTAAACAGACAGTAGATGAAATAAATTCTACTAGTGACAGAGCTGTCTTTGTCCATACGGATGTATCGAAACCTTCCGATGTTAAGAATCTCGTCGATGCAGCCATTGAAAAATATTCAAAAATCGACATCCTTGTTAATAATGCCGGTATTTTTATGAAGATGACTCCGATCGAGGAAATAGATGAGGCAGTTTGGGATCGAATCTATTCGGTAAATGTTAAAGGCATTTTCAACGGAGCCAAATACGTGGTTCCCGTGATGAAAAATGCCGGAAGCGGAGTTATTATAAATACCGCATCCATGACCGGGCACAGGCCGGGATCGATGCAGTCCGCATACGCGAGTTCGAAAGGTGCTGTCATCAACTTAACGAAGGCGTTGGCTAATGAACTTGCACCGCACAAGATTCGAGTCAACTGCATATGCCCTTCCTTGACCGAGACACCCATGCTGTTCAATTCCGAGTTATGGGAACACGTATCGGACGCTCCTCATCCATTTGGAAGACTAGTCAGCCCGGAAGATATCGCCAGTGCGGCATTATACCTTGCTTCGGATGATGCTGCGATGGTCACCGGTTTATGCCTGGATGTAAACGGAGGACAGGGAGTTTAGACCAATTCTGATATTAAATGTACACACGGGGAGGTAATTATGGACTTAAACTTAACTGATAAAGTGGCATTGATAACAGGTTCAGGGAGTCAGATAGGATTCGGGCACGCCACAGCCATTACCATGGCTAAAGAAGGCTGTAATATCATTGTCAACGATATTAACCTGGAAGCTGCAGAACAGACAGCAAATGAAATCAGGAATCTGGGAAGAAGATCAATAGCGGTCAAAGCCGATGTAGGACACAGCAGCCAGGTGAAAGAAATGATTGAGACGGCTTTGGCAGAGTTCGGAATAATAGACATCCTGGTGAATAATGCCGGAGCAGGTGGTGCTGGAGGACCCATCCACTTAACGAAAGAAGAAGACTGGGAGAAGACTGTCAACCTCTTGTTTATCGGCGTAATGAACTGTACTAAGGCTGTCGTTCCCGGCATGCTGGAGAGAAAATACGGAAAAATTATAAACATCGCATCGGGTCTTGGTAGAACTGGCAGTCCTAATAATTCGGTCTATGCTTCCTGTAAAGGTGCGGTTATTACCTTTACCAAGTCGATTGCTACTGAGGTAGCAGACAAGGGCATAAATGTGAATTGTGTTTGTCCCGGTCTATCCACGACTAACTTTCTTCGAGGTCCGGACGGAAAAGTACGGAGTCCCGAAATGGTGGAAGGCGTCAGGCTGGGTATCCCGTTGAAAAGATTAACCGAACCTCAGGACGTGGCAAATGTGGTGACGTTCCTGGTTTCTGACGTTGCCAGCGACATCGTCGGGCAGACAATAGGTGTTAACGGCGGGAATTCCATGATATAAATCGGTGTTATCGGGAGGGGAAAATGAAAGGTTTAACAGGCACATTACTAAGGATCAATCTATCTACCGAAAAAGTGGAAAACGAAGATATACCTCTACAGGATATTATGACTTTTATCGGAGGTAGAGGTCTGGCGATAAAATATCTGTATGATGAACTTGCATTCGGTACCGATCCACTGGGAGAAGATAACAAGCTGATACTGTGTAACGGAGTTCTTGCCGGAACGACCGTACAGAGTGCTTCCCGCTGGCTGTCGATTACGAAAAGCCCGTTGACCGGATGCTACGCCCGTTCATCAGGGGGTGCAGACTTCGCTGCCTGGCTGAAATTCGCCGGGTATGACCTGGTCATTGTCGAGGGTAAATCGGAAAAACCGGTCTACGTGTACGTTACACCGGAACGTGTAAATATTGAAGATGCCGGTGAAATCTGGGGGCGGACTTCCCAAAAGGCACAGGACTGGATTACTGCACAACACGGAAATAATACACGAACAGCCTGTGTTGGACCTGCTGCCGAAAACCTTGTGAGGTATGCAGCTATCGTTTCAGGAAGAAGGACAGCCAGCCGTTGCGGCACCGGGACTGTGATGGCATCAAAGAACTTGAAAGCGATTGCAATTAACGCTGACAGGAATATATCCGTTTATGATCCTGAAAAACTGAAAGTACTGATCAACCGGCAGATTGAAATACTCCGATCCGCGAGAGGATTTGAAGGATTCAGGCAGGGAGGAACAACTGGAGGTGCTATCTCCAGAAATGCACTCGGGGTTTATCCTACCCGGAATTTCCGCTGGGGAAGGATGGATGGATTTGAAGAACTCTCCGGTGACAGATTCAGAGAGATGAAAGTGGGTAATTCAGGCTGTTACAGCTGTGGTGCCCGGTGTGGACAGGTGCATACCGTGCAGGATGGGCCGTACAAAGGTGCTCACAGCGAAGGCCCGGAATACGAGAGTGTCTGGGCTTTCACCGGTACAATAGACAGCAACAGCAGGGAAGCGGCAATAGCTGCGGACGAACTCTGCGATGAACTCGGCCTGGATACCATAAGCACGGGAAGCTGTATCGGATTCGCTTTCGAATTATATGAAAAGGGTATCCTAACAAAAGCTGATACCGACGGTCTTAACCTGACCTATGGTAATCACGCTGCGATGATTTCGCTGATAGAAAAAATAGCGAAAAGAGAAGGTTTCGGAGACGTCCTGGCAGATGGCACCGTCAGAGCAGCACAAAGAATCGGTAAAGATTCGGAGTATTATGCGATGCAGGTAAAAGGATTGGAGCTTCCTGCCTACGAACCCAGGGGTCTCAAGGCGACCGGATTTGGGTACGCTACATCGAGTATCGGCGGCAGTCATGGAAACGGAGCACTAGCTTTCCAGGAAATGGGTGTTCCGGTACCGAGAGCGGTCGATCGTTTTGCAGAAGAAGAGAAAGCCGATATTGTTATTTATAATCAGCATCGAGCTGCGCTCAGAGAAACAGGTATACTCTGCGCTTTTTCTGAAAATCACGGAGGATGGATACAGGAGTTATTCCCTGAAATGCTGGCTGCTGCGACCGGGATTGAAGAATTCGGAAGCTGGGATTACGTGAATACGGTAGGTGAAAGGATCGTCAACATGGATCGTGCCTTTAACGTGCGTGAAGGATTTGACCGCAGGCACGATACCTTACCGCAGCGTGTCCAGACGGAACCGGTAACACACACCGGTGTCGATGAAGGTGAAGGCCAGGTAGTCAAAAACCTGGATAAGTTCCTTGACGAGTATTATGAGATGAGAGGTTGGTCGCAAAAAGGTATCCCGACGAGTGAAAAGCTTGATGAACTTGGACTCGACCGCATAGCAGAAGATATGAAAAAGTACCCCGGATAATCTTCGGAGAACGAAGTACCCTCTCCCCATCGCGGGAGAGGGTCAGGGTGAGGGGGCTTCAAATCGTTACTTTTCACCCTCACCTAACCTCTCCCATCAAGGGAGAGGAATGTTATGATCGATAGTATGTGGTGTTAATCAGAGATTCTCTAAATAGTCCTGCCAATCTCCGAACCGCCGCGTATCGCGGCAAATACACTCCTTTTTCCAGCACAGTCGCCTACAGGATATATCTCCGGCACGGTGCCTTCGAGTTTACTGACAAGCTGATCGTCGTTTTCTGCACCGACTGCAAGCACAACTGTATCAGCTTTGAGGAACAGGAAAACGTTGTCACGTACTGGTTCTTCTCTCATTGTCCACCAGATGTTGACGCCGTTTTCGCTTATACTGTCAGGAGTGGCTTTCGGGTAAATATGAACTCCCTCTCTTACCAGGAATTCGATCAGCGTCTTTTTCATGTTTCCGTTAAGTCCACGGGCAATGTCACTCCTGGTGATCACAGAAACGTTTTTCCCTTGCTCCGCCATATATAATGCCGCACTCAGACCGACGATCCTTCCGCCAATGACTACAACGCGCTGCCCTGTATCAGCTTTCCCCATCAAAACATCGGTTGCCTGCACTACGTTTCCTCCATCGATACCAGGAATATCGAGACTCGTCGGAACGGAGCCTGTCGCTATTACCACGGCATCCGGTTTGTTCTCACCGACTGTCTCTTCGGTGACTTCCTGGTTCAGGAATATGTTTACGCCTGCCTTTTTCATCCCATGAGAAAGGTAATTTATTAAGGCGGTTTGTTCCGGAAGATGATTTGCGACTATGTTCCACTGGCCGCCCAGCTTATTGCTTTTTTCATACAGAGATGTCTCATGACCTCTTTTCGCCAGTGTTCGGGCGGCTTCCATGCCGGCTGGACCTCCGCCGATCACCATCACCTTCTTTTTTCTCTCAGCCGGTTCTAACCTGTATTCCAGTTCTTTGCCCATCGCCATGTTAACCGAGCAGTTCGCGTAGCCACCTCCCGGACCGCCTGCTTGGCAGTGTCCGCAGAAAATGCAGGGTCGGATATCATCCAGTCTTCCTTCTTTTGCCTTGTTCGCCAGGTCGGGATCCGCCATAAGCGGCCTGCCCATCTGGATAAGGTCAGCTGAGCCTTCCTGTAAGATCCTTTCCCCGTTGATTGCGTTGATCTTACCCACAGCCATGACCGGAACATTAACTGCTTTTTTTATTGCTGCTGCCGAAGGCACCAGGCAGCCCGATTCCTGGAACATGATAGGATACTGCCAGTGAGATGTTTCCGGTGGTCCTGATGATACATCCAGTACGTCCACACCTGCTTCTACGAACAGCTTGGCATGCTCCACCGCTTCAGCCATGGTGATACCGCCTTCAAGATGTTCGTCACCATTCATCCTGAAAATAATCGGGAATCCTTCACCAACCTCTTGTCTTACTCTCTTTACAATTTCGCAGGCAAATCTTGCCCTGTTTTCAACACTTCCGCCGTACTCGTCAGTTCTTTTGTTCGTACGTGGCGAGAGGAACTGGCGAATGAGATAAGCATGGCATCCCTGTATTCGTACACCATCGAAACCGGCGAGTTTTCCGCGCCTTGCCGCCTGGCCGAACGCTTCGGTCACATCCTGTATTTCTTCTTTGGTCATCGAGTGAGTCTGGAAACCGGTTACAGGATCGGTGGTACCGGTGGCAGTAACGACTCTCATCAGTTCAGGATAATTAACCGGAGGATTTGCCTGGACTGCCCGAGCCGTTGCCGAACCGTGGTGAGTTATCTGGAAAGTTACTTTCGTTCCGTGTGCATGTATGGCGTCCACGAACTTTTTAGCACTTGGGATATGTTCGTCATCGATTATACTCAACATTCCCGGGGCGAATACCAGCCCGGTTGCGTGCGGTCTTCCCAAGGCTGCAACAGTCAGTTGTATAAGCCCAACTCCACCTTTGGCCCTGGCTTCATAAAATGCTATAAATCGATCTGTTACCGAGCCGTCTTCGGTAGCAAAGGTAAATCCTATACCAAGAGGAGCCATTACTATCCTGTTACTCAATTCTATGTTGCCTATCGTAATGGGTTGAAACAGTTTTTTGGGAGTATTCATCGTTACCTCCTTTTCTCTTGATCAATGAGTCTGATGCAAAACTAATTTGTTGATAGTCTATTGTGTAATATATAGTTATACCATAACGAAACATCGATTTCTTACAAACCACATACATACAAGGAGTAATATCCATGGCGATAAACGATATTAAAAGGATAGGTGTGGTAGGTGCGGGGACGATGGGGCATGGTATTGCCTTGAATTACGCTCTCGGTAACTATCCGGTAATCCTCTGTGATGTCAATGATGAAGTATTGAATAATGCTATAAATAATATACAAAAAACACTTAGCTTGTTCATCGATGAAAAACTAATAGAAGAAACAGAAGCCGAAGGAGCCATCGGAAATATATCGATAACAACTGACCTTGAGGAGTTAGCTCAGAACAGCGAATTTATCACCGAAGCCATAGTCGAGAGATCCGACGATAAAAGGCAGTTGTTTAACCGGCTGGATAGTATTTGCCCGTCTGAAACGATACTGGCAAGCAACACCTCCTGGCTCATTCTGAGTGATTTCGCTTCAGAGGTTAACCGCCAGGATAAAGTAGTAATAACCCATTATTTCGCTCCTCCTCATATTGTACCCGGAGTGGAAGTGTGCGGAGGACCGGGAACTTCACAGATAACATACGATATCACCTGCCAGCTAATGGAGAAGATAGGGAAAATTCCGATCAGATTGCAAAAAGAACGAACTGGACATGTAATAAACAGGCTGCAGGATGCGATGCGTCATGAAGCCAATATTTTGTGGGCTGAGGGTGTTGCGTCCGCTGAAGACATCGAACTCGGTATTATTACCACTTGTGGTTTTCGAATGCCTTTTGAAGGATCGATGAAGCATTTCGATATTGCCGGGATGTGGAGATGGCCAAAGGACGTCCTCGAAAATTATGCAGAAAAAGAGGCTGATGAAAGCTGGGGATTATCTACTGAACTTGTGAATAAGATTCGAAGTCGTTATGCCGAAGGAACGCCGTGGTTCATGGATCCAGACCAGTATGAAAGTGAAGTAGAGAAACGGGACAGGGACCTGATCCGACGACTTAAAGCTCTATACAGAAATAACGGAGAATAATTGAAATGACGAAGTTGATTACAGGAGGAACCGGATACGTCGGTGCAGAGCTTGCACGCTTGCTAGTTGAGCAGGGAGAAAAGGTGGTACTGTTTGATATCACGATCAACCGATTTCGAATCGCTGATATAGTCAGTGATTGTAAAATTGTACAGGGAGATCTAGGCAACTATTCTCAGGTAATGAATGCCGTAAAAGAAAACGGTGTGACAGAAATCTATCACCTGGGTTCAATGCTGACCAATGCTTCCGACCTTAATCCATGGGGATCTTTTCAGACGAATGTAATCGGTACCTATAATGTCCTTGAAGCCGCACGAATATTCAATGTTGGGAAGATGATGTTCACCAGCACCTTCGGTACATTCGGGCTTCTACTTGACGAAGTATTGACAGACGTAAGTATTCAAAGACCCATTACTTTTTATGGATGTGGCAAGCTTTACTGCGAAGGCCTGGGTCGTTACTATAACAGGAAATTCGGACTGGATTTCAGGTCGATTCGATACGCTCAGATGATAGGACCCGGCGTACGAACGCAGGGTCACTGGGCTCCGGCTATGATAGAAGATGCTATTAACAGCAAGACAAACGAGTGCATCTACGCTCATCCTGAGACGGCAATATCCATGATATATGTGAAAGATGCCGCAAGAGCGGCAGCCATGGTTCTTCAAGCACCGAGAGGAAATATCAGGATGATGAATTATAACGTAGCCGGCATTCCCGAGTTTGTGACCGCCACCGAGCTGGAAACGACCCTCGGAAACCGGTACAGGGATGCGAAGGTTATTTACAAACCGGATTCGTCACTGGAAGAGATTGGTAACGATTTCAGGATTCTGAAAAAATTCGATGACAGTTATGCCAGGAATGAGTGGGGATGGCGTCCCGAGTATGATACCATCGACCGTATTATCGATGCATTCGAGAAGGATATTAAATCATATCCTGAACGCTACGGCATCTAACAAAACTAACTAATA
The DNA here is from genome assembly GCA_020343555.1 of Dehalococcoidales bacterium. Next base: position 2,250,393 of record CP070800.1, on the reverse strand, counting down.
TTTTAAAGGAGCTTTAACATGAGTCAACAACAATCCAAGTCTGAAAAAGGGATCCTTAAACCATCCGCTTTCTGTCAGATCGGGATAGTGGTAAACAATATTGATGAAACGATTAAATACTATACTGAAATGTTCGGTTTCGGCCCCTATGAGATCAAGTATGTGGATTATTCTGATGCAACCTATTATGGTCAGTCTGCCGGTTACCGTGGTAAACGAGCCTTTTTTAATCTTGGGAACATAGAGATAGAATTAATCGAACTTATCGACGGGAAAACGATACACGAGGACTTTCTCAAAGAACATGGAGAGGGACTTCACCATATCGGATTCCAGGTCGAGTCACTCGGTGAAAGTGTAAACAATGCCGAACAGGCAGGTTTTAAGGTGACGCAGGGCTTTGCCCGTCCCGATGGGAGTGGCTTTGCTTATCTGGATTCTGACAAGACCGGTGGCGTTATCGTCGAACTGATACAACCACCTCCGGATGCGTAATTATACTATTTTCCTTTTCTTGATATAGCTTTTTCGGCGGCTAAAACTATGTCGTTGACCGCCATACCGTAATGGTCGAGTAGTGAATCGTGATCGAGCGCGGTTTCAGCGAAGGTATCGTTGATGCCGACCATTTCCACCGGCACGGGTAATTCACGGCCCAGTGTTTCGGCAACGGCACTGCCAAGTCCTCCGATTATCGAGTGTTCCTCCGCGGTAACGAAAGCCCCGGTTTCACGTGCACACTCGAGAATCAGTTGGGTATCGAGTGGTTTTACGGTGTGCATATTGACCACCCTTGCATCGGTACCTTTTCCTTTGAGGATTTCGACTGCTTCAAGAGAACGACTCAGAATATGTCCGTTCGTGATAATAGTGACGTCCTTTCCCTCACGCACTGTAATTCCCCTTCCAAGCTCAGGTTGATGATCATCGGGAAAGATCTTCACCATGTCAGCCCTGCTTATTCTGAGGTATACAGGACCTCTGTGCTGTGCAATGAGCGGTATCATTTTTCTGATTTCCGTACCGTCGGACGGTACAATGACCATCATATTCGGCATACTCCGCATCACGGATACATCCATTATGGAATGGTGAGTCGGTCCATCCTTGAAATCCGAAAGACCGGCATACGAGCCGATTAGTTTCACATTAATATCCGGATAGGCAACACAGGAACGGATCTGTTCTACCCCTCTCAGGAAAAGCGCCGCGAAGGTATTTACGAACGGAGTCATACCGGTGAGTGCCATCCCCACGGCTGTATCGACCATCCCGGCTTCAGCGATTCCAGTATTGAAAGAACGTTCAGGAAATTGTTCAGTAAAATAATTCGTTAACACCGACGATGAGACGTCAGCCGTCAGGACAACGATACTACTATCAACAGCGCCGTATTCTGCCAGCGTTTCACCAAATATTTTACGTGTAAATTCAATATCAACCATTTCGTGTTAACTCCTCGATTGCCAGTTTCATTTCATCTTCGGAAGGTACTTTCCCGTGCCATTCTGCTTTTCCTTCCATGAAAGAAACGCCTTTTCCTTTAATCGTATTTGCGATAATCACTGTGGGCATATCTGTTGTATTAGATGCCTGTTGAAGCGTATCAAGCACCTGGACGATAGCATGTCCATCTATTTCGATTACATTCCAGCCGAAAGAAGCCCACTTATCCTTTACTGGTTCCATTGGGAGGATTTCATCCAGTCTCCCATCAAGCTGGACCTGGTTGTAATCGAGTATGGTTATCAGGTTCGCCAGGCGGTATTTCGCTGCCAGCATGACACCTTCCCATATGATCCCGGACTGACATTCACCGTCTCCGACAAGTACATAAGTCCTGGAATCCAATCCCTTCAGTCTGGATATCAGGCACATTCCTGCGGCAACACTTATTCCATGACCAAGGCATCCGGTACTCATGTCGACTCCGGGAGTCTTGTTCATATCCGGATGGCCCTGGAGACAGCAGCCAATTTCCCCCCACTTCTCAATTTCTGATGACGGGAAATAGCCCAGGCGAGCCAGAGCAGCATACAAAATAGCACTGGCATGACCTTTACTTAATATAAAACGGTCTCTTTCTTTCCAGCCTGGATCGTTCGGTCTTATACGCAGTTGGTGAAAGTACAAAGCTGTGATTATCTCAGCGGCAGAAAAAGTTCCGCCCGGGTGTCCCTGTCCTCTGCGGTATATCATTTTTAGTGCGTCGATTTTCAGTTCTCTGGAAACTTGTTTCAGTTCTTCTATTTTGTCAGCGGAAATAATAGAATCCGTCATAGTAACACCACAACCTCCTATGAAAGAATAAACCGAAACCATAAAGTCACGCAAATACTTGATGATGAGATTATCCTGTCGCATTTGATACAGAGACGTTCTATGGGTAATAATTAATCTGATAATTCGACCAATATGAATTAGAAAATAAAAAGGGGCTGCAGAAGATGGATAGTGCTAGTAAAGAATCGAAACAATTCGGATACGCAGGAAAAATAATAAGAGTAGATCTTACTACCGGAACGACGAATGAAGAATTCCCAAAAGAAGAGATACTGAAAAAATGGATTGGCGGAGCCGGATTGGGAGCAATGTATCTCTATGATGAAGTGGATCCGGATATCGACTGCTTTTTTCCTGAAAATCGCCTTATATTCACCACCGGCCCCCTGGCTGGCACGAGGATTCCGGGGGGAGGAACTTTTTCGGTTTCTACCAAAGGTTGTCTCACCAATGGTGCGACATCGAGCCAGGCAAACGGATTCTGGGGAGCCTATCTGAAACTCTCGGGCCTGGATGGAATAATTATTCAGGGCATATCGAACAATTTCGTCTACCTTTACGTTCATGACGGCATCGTTGAGATCAGGGATGCCTCCCGTCTTGTAGGAAAAGACGTCTGGGAAACCGATGAGCTTATAAAAGAAGAACTGGGCTACAAGAAAACGGAGATGAGTGTCGCAGCCATCGGACCATCCGGAGAAAATCTCGTAAAATTCGCAGCCATTGTAGCTGATCGAGGTCACGTAGCTGGACATAACGGTACCGGTGCCGTTATGGGATCGAAAAAATTAAAGGCGATTGCGGTCGCACGAGGAAAGCGTAGCGTTAGCCTGAGTGATCCTGACAAAATATCTCAGTTATCTCGAGAGATTGTCGATACAATTAAAAACGGCAGGATGGGCAGTAACCTTTATAAGTATGGAACACTTGGGACCTACCGAATGGTAGAACAAACCGGCGCATTACCGATAAAAAATTACACGACCAACATTTATCCTGATATAGAAAAACTCGAGCAGTTTACCCCGGAATATATACGTGGCAGGTTTAATCCGAAACATACTCCGTGCTGGGCATGCCAGATGAAGCACTGCCACGAATCCACCATTACCGAAGGACCGTATACGGGTATGGTTGTGGAAGAACCGGAGTTTGAATGCCTTTCGGCAATGGGTAGCCAGATCGGCAACATGGAAGTAGCATCAGCAATGATGCTGACAAACGTGGTAGATCGCCTGGGTCTCGAAATGAATGAAACCGGCTGGGTGATCGGTCTCGCGATGGAATGCTACGAAAAAGGTCTTATCACTAAAGAAGATACCGGAGGAATCGAGCTTAACTGGGGAGATGCTGAAGCAACAAGAGACATATTGTATAAAATCGCTAATAGGCAGGAAATCGGAGACAAATTAGCCGAAGGAGCGATGCGTGCTGGCAAGCTTATCGGAAAAGGAGCGACCGAGTTTGCGGTTCATACTCTCAAGGGTAATACACCACGCGGGTATGACCATAGAGGATACCTTACGGAAATGTTCGATAAACTGACATCGAATACCAGCACCCTGGAATCTCGTCCTGTTGGAATTGTCAGCACCGGTAATGAATGGCAGGACACGGTTGAAGTTGCTACCTCAGGTAAAGGAAGGATGTCATTTGAAGACACGCTGGGTACGTGCCGATTCGCAACTCTGGTTGAATTAGAAACTTTGGCTGAAGCTGTCCAGGCGGCAACCGGCTGGGAATTTACGGAAAATGATGCACAGACCGTAGGTCTCAGAATAGTTAATCTTTTCAGAGTGTATAATTTCAGGTGCGGTCATACCAGGGAAATGGAAGCTCCCTCTCCAAGATATGGTTCGACTCCCGTGGACGGTCCGGTAGCAGGAAGAGAAGTACTTCCTTTCCTGGATAAAATGCTGGATGATTATTACGACCGAATGGGCTGGGATAAAACCACAGGGAAACCGCTTCCCGACACCCTTACACAATTAGGACTTGAATCGGTAATCAAGGATATCTGGTAGCAAGATTATCAGCACATAATTAAGATGTATATAAACAATATCCACAGGAGGTTAGTATGCTCGAAGAAGTTAAGGGAGATTCTGTTCTCAGTCCATACCGGGTACTGGACCTTTCCGATGAAAAAGGTCTTTTATGCGGAAAGATACTCGGAGACCTGGGAGCCGATGTAATTAAGGTAGAAAAACCCGGTGGTGACGATGCCCGAAAGCTTGGTCCCTTCTACCACGATGATCCGAATCCGGAAAAAAGTCTGTTCTGGCTTGCTCTTAATACCAGCAAAAAGGGAATAACACTGGATATCGAACAGCCGGAAGGTAGGAAAATCTTTAAACAACTGGTGACGACGGCTGATTTCGTTATCGAGACCTTCTCCCCCGGATACCTGGACAACCTTGGACTCGGGTATGCCGATCTGGAGAAAATTAATCCCGGTATCATTCTCATTTCGATTACTCCTTTCGGACAGACCGGACCGCACAGGGACTGGAAGACGGCAGATATCGTTGCCTGGGCGATGGGAGGTGATATGGCTCCCTGGGGTGACGTTGATCGCCCACCACCCCATTTCTCTCATCATTCACAGGCTTACCTGCATGCAGGCGCTGACGGTGCGCAGGGTGCTCTAACGGCTCTCTATTATCGATGGCTTACGGGCGAAGGGCAGCAGATAGACGTATCTATACAGGAATCGGTAGTCCACTGCCTGGAGCATATCACCGGGATGTGGGATATCAGGCAGATAGTCCAAAAACGCGGTGGCGGTGGGATGATCCAGTCGAACCACCGAACAACCCAGATTTGGCCCTGTAAAGACGGCTGGGTATCGTGGTCTCATGGCGGAAATTCGGTACTTTCTCCAAGCCTACCCCTGATAAAGTGGATGGAAGAGGAAGGCGTGACGAACGATTTCCTGAAAAACTTCGACTGGCAAAGGCCTGATTTCCCCCAGATATCACAGGAAGAAATGGACCAGATAGAAGAGCCTACCGCAAGATTTTTCCTGAAACGTACTAAAGCCGAATTGCTTGAAGGTGCCGTTAAGAACCGAATTATGCTTTACCCGGTGTCGACAACGCCGGATCTTCTGGAAAGCGTTCAACTGAAATCGAGAGATTTCTGGCACGAAATAGAGCACCCTGAACTTGAAACGACTCTGACTTATCCCGGAGCTTTTGCCGTTACGTCGGAAGCCAGACCCGGAATATCACGCCGCGCTCCTCATATAGGAGAACATAATAGTGAGATATACGACGAACTTGGGATTACCGAAGATAAGCTGGCAGAATTGAAACAATCCGGTATCGTTTAACGGAATGTGTGAAGGAGATATTAGCATGGAAAAATTACTTGAAGGAATAAGAGTGATAGATTTTACCTGGCATCTTACCGGTCCGTTAACGACCAAGCACCTGTCCGACCTCGGAGCTGAGGTAATAATCGTTGAATCAAGGAAGAGACCGGGCTGGTTGAGAGGTCAACCACGCTCAGGCAGTACCGACCAGTATTGTACTTCGAAACTCAGTGTGACCATTAATACCCGGGATCACCGCGGAATAGAGCTGGCAAAAGAACTGGTATCGAAAGCGGATATCGTAATAGAAAATTTCGCCGGTGGGACGATGAACAGGATTGGACTTGGCTATGACGTACTCAAGGAGATGAAGCCTGATATTATCATGCTCAGCACATCAATGCAGGGACAGACCGGACCTCATTACAATCATCCCGGTTCCGGTCATAAACTGACGGCGCTTGCCGGATTCAGTAATATACTCGGCTGGCCGGATAGACCTCCGGCATGGATAGCAGCTTATACTGACTTCATTGCTCCTCGTTACAACATCATTGCCCTGATGGCTGCACTTGAGTACCGGAGACGTACCGGAAAAGGACAGTACATTGACATGTCCCAGTATGAAAATGGTGTACAGTTCATGGCACCACTGGTTCTGGATTACAGTGCAAACGGAAGAATAGCCTACAGGGAAGGAAATAAACATCCATATGCAACTCCTCATAATGCCTATCGGTGTACCGGCGATGACAGGTGGTGCGCTATTGCCGTATTTACTGAGGAGGAATGGGCGAACTTCTGTAGTGTAATCGGAAATCCTTCGCTTATTTCAGATCCCAGGTTCAAAACACTTGCTGACAGGAAAGAGAATGAAGAAGAACTGGATGCAATAGTAAATGCGTGGAATGAACAGCACACTGCTGAAGAGGTTATGAACCTGATGCAGGAAGCCGGGATTGCCGCGGGGGTAGTCGCAACCGGCGAAGACGTAATGGACAAAGATCCTCATATTAGGGAGAGAGGATTTTTTAAAGAACTCGAATATCCCGGAATTGGGAAATTCCGTACTCAAGCTGGTCCTCACTTTGAAATGTCGAAATATACCTACGATCTGAAACTTCCTCCTTTACTTGGTGAACATAATGAATACGTGTTTAAAGAGATACTCGGTATTCCAGACGAGAAATATGAGGAACTGGTTGCCGAAGAGGTGATTAATTAAGATATATAGCTGGAGGAGAAATGATGGAGAAACAATCGCCATTTACCAACTTTGGTCAGATAGGGATAATAGTCAAAGACATAGAGAAAGCGAAGAAAAATCTTGAAGATATAGGAATCGGCCCTTTCGGAGGACTGGATGCAGAACCGACCGTGAAGTGGGAAGCCTGGGGAGAACCGACCGAAGTACGATTGAAGATGCTTTTTACGAAGATTGGTCCGCTGGAATTAGAACTTATCGAACCGATTTCAGAATGTATGCAGAAAGACTTTCTTGATAATCACGGTGAAGGTATTCAGCACTATTCCTTCTTCGTGGATAATATCGACGAAGTGGTCGAATATATGGCGAAAAAGGGATATAAAGTCGTTCAAAGAGGGTGGCGACCCACGAAGGGTGGCTACGCATTCTTCGATACCGAAGAAAAGTGTGGCTTTATGCTGGAAGTAATCGAAAGGTAAGTAGTATAAATCCCTCTCGTTCTCCCTTTACAAAAGGGAGATGGCTCATACAGTGGACTACTAGTATTCGTTGAGAGGGATTTTATATCTTTCGATCTTTTTAAGTCTGTCATAGGCAAATATCTAAAAAGATGACAGATTTACTATTATTCGGATTCGGTCAATTTACCTAATTTTTCATGGTACGAAATGTAAACCTGCAGGATAGTTTCTTACATGTCTGTTCGTTTTTTATACATTCATTAATTTGACCGTCAGAATCCATACCTGATAAGATTTCCTTTAAGGCAGCTTTCGATAATATATCAGCCTGCTGTATCCTGAAAGGAGAACTGTATTGGTACCTGACGATGTTTGGAAAAGCCTGTTTGATCCTGAATCGGTTGCTGTGATTGGAGCCTCAAATAATCCCGGAAGCTGGGGAGGGCGTATAATGAGCAACCTCATCGCTCCGAAAAATCGCCCTATATATCCTGTAAATCCTTCCTATTCGGAGATAATGGGACATCAATCCTTTTCCGGCATACTTGATATTCCTGAACCGGTTGACATGGCGGCAATAGTAGTCAGGGCAGAAATGGTACCGAACACACTCAGGGAATGTGTTCGAAAGAAAGTGAACTCGGTTCTTATTATTTCTGGTGGATTCAGAGAGACTGGTGAGGAAGGCGCTGCGAGAGAGAAGGAGATTCTTGAAATTGCCCGTGAAGGTAATATCCGGTTCATCGGTCCTAACACCATGGGGCACATGGACACACACACAAAACTTAATACCGTAAACTTCGTGCAGGGTATGCCGCCCGGGAATGTTGCTTTGATAGCACAGAGTGGCAACATGGGAGCAAGGATTATCCAGAACGCAGAAAGGTATGGAATGAGTTTCAGCCGGTTTGTCTGTTGCGGTAACGAGGCAAGTATTTACCTGGAAGATTACCTTGAGTATTTCGCCGGTGAACCCAACACTAAAGTGATTGCTCTTTACATCGAAGGATTGCGTGATGCTCGGCGTTTCCTGAAGACCGCAAGTGAGATAACCAGGAAGAAACCGATTGTTGTACTCAAATCGGGTGGTACTAAAAGTGCAACCAGGGCTTCAAGGTCTCATGTTGGGGCCTTGACAGGAGCTGACGAAGTATACTCCGCGGCATTTAAACAGGCTGGAGTGATACGGGTGAAGGATGATGACGAATTATGTGATGTGGTTGCAGCGTTACTGAACCAGCCTTTACCAAAAGGCAGGAAAGTTGGGATACTTACCATGGGCGGCGGACTTGGTGTGGTAGCAACAGAGTCATGTGAAAATGAAGGCTTGGAAATAACCGACCTGGAAGAATCTACTATCGAAAAACTTAACGCGTTGCTTCCGGAACGCTGGTCTCATGCTAATCCTGTCGATCTTGTCGGCTCTAATGTCGCCCACAGCCCTGAGATTATCAAGACACTGTGGATACTCCTCGAAGATAAGAACCTTGATGCGTTGCTTTCGAATGCATGGCTTGGGCGAATCCATCGTACTCCCAGGAGGGGGATCGAGAGAGTATCGACTGACATTGATGATTCACCTGACCAGTCTGAAGCACAGCACGCCCGTGAATTTTTCCAGCAAGTTCGGAAGTACGATGTTCCTCTCTACATGGTGGGAGGGTACCCGAACTCAGCGAACGATATCGCAGCCTATATCACCTATCACAAGGAAGGATTTCTCATCTACCCTCAACCCCATAGAGCTGCCAGGGTTATCAGGCATCTGGTCTGGTACCGGGAATACCTGGAATCTTTAAACGGTAATTGATAATCGAAATAAGCTGTAGTATTCTTTTCTCGTGGTTCTGATTATTTCACAAGGAGTCCCTGTTTTTGGTCTGGATTAAATTCCTGCTGTGTATTGTCATAATCCTCTTTGCCGGGACAAAGACAACCCGGTATGCCGATGTCATTGCTGAAAAAACCGGACTAGGAAGAATCTGGATAGGGATGCTTCTCCTCGGAATCATAACCTCGATGCCGGAATTGATAACCGGCATTAGTTCCGTCACATTAGCAGGTGATCAAGGTGTTCCTGATCTTGGAGTCGGCACGCTACTCGGCAGCTGTATATTTAATCTCTGCGTCATTGCTATAATTGACATAATGAACCGAAATACACCGGTATTGAACTTTGCCAGCATGAGACATTCCAGTTCGGCATTAATTGGTATTATCATGCTGGGAATAGTCGCTTTGAGTACCGGTTTCAGCGATAGTATTGGTAAACTTTCGGTAGGATGGGTGGGAGTCCCCGGAATACTTATTTTCGTTATTTATATCACAGGAGCATGGCGGATATTTACCTCAGAACGTAACTTTCAGCTTTCACTTACACCTGCTTTTCCGGAAGAGACCGCTGAAGTTTCGCCTAATGACACTGTAGAGGATCATGAAATTAAATGGTTATGGCTGAAATTTGTTCTCGGTGCGGTGGTAATAGTAGCAACCGGAGTATGGTTGTCGTATGTCGGCAATGAAATCGCCGAAGTCACCGGATGGGATTCCAGCTTTGTAGGGAGTATTTTTCTTGCGGTTAGTACCTCGATGCCGGAACTGATAGTCGCCATATCCGCCTTCAGAATAGGGGCGATCGATCTGGCAGTCGCAGATATCTTCGGGGCTAACATGCTCGATGTTATGTACATATTCGTGCTCGACGTGCTATATACAAAAGGTTTGTTACTATCATCGGTTTCCAGTGCACACACCATAAGTGCTGTGATTGCTATTATTATGACCGGTGCTATACTCCTGGGAATAAGATTCAAGCGGGAGAGGAAATTCTTCCGAGCAATAAGCTGGTACGCACTTCTTCTTATCGGGCTTTATATTACTGGTGCTTATGTGCTATTTTCAATGGCTTCGTAATTTATCCAGTTTACACTTTTAACTCTGGAGCTTATTTGTTATAATATTGACGGTCAACTCGTCAAGTTCACACATTATATTACAGTATATTGCAGGAGATAATTTAAGCGTGTCTAAAAATATTCTCCTAGAAAGATGATTTATCCGGTCGCGTAACAACTATAAAATCAAGTTTTCTCTGCGATTTATCGAAGGAGGATTGAGTTTTGGAAAAAGTTACAAGCAATATAGAAAACCTTGAAATTGAAGCAGAAAAATCCTTTGACACTGCCAAGGCTAAAGCTAACGAAATACTATCCGAAGCTAATAAAAAAAGCCAGGAAATTTTGTCATCTCCGTTATCACTCGATGAAGCAAAAGTTGCTGGTCAAAAAATTATAGAAACGGCTAACCACGACGCGGAAAAAGAAGTTAAAAAAGCAAAACATCAGGCAGAAGAGATCAGGTCCGGAAGTGAACGAAAGATCGATGAAATTATAGACCGCATGGTAAAACTCGTGACCGGAGCATAAATTCATGGCGCCTATCCTGATTAACACAGCTGAACCGATGGATAAAATGAGAGTAGTAACGATCAGAGATGACTCTGACCGCACGCTTAAAACTCTGCAAAATATCGGTGTGCTTGATGTAGAAGAAAGTGATGAGCTTGATCCGATAGACAGAGCAGCCATCGAACAGGCTCACAGAGAAGTGAATGAACTTACTTCTTATGTCACAAAAATACTCGGTTACCTTCCCGAAAGGGATACGGTCACGATCGGTGAGGATATCGAAGTCATATACACCCAGCCCTTTGGTGAAATTGCCGATGAAGTCAAACGGATTTATAACAAGACAAGCAGGCTTCAGGAACGAATTCAGGAAGTTACTGAAAAACATCACCATTTGAATGAGATTAGCACCTATCTTGAACCAGTTGCTGAAAATATCCAACTCAGCGTAAGAGACCTTAATTATTCAGGAAAACACCTTATATCCAGGATTATCGTTGCCCCCACAGAATCTGCCGATTACCTGCGAAACTCACTGGCGGAATTTATTTCTGAGAATATTGTAGTGACGGCAGGTACTGATACTGTTATCCACGCCGTTGCCGACACCAGGCACGCTGAAAAGATACTATCACTTGTATCAGGTTCAGGTGGAAGGATACTGGATATTCCATCTGATGATATTTCAATTAAAGAGTACCTTGATAAATGTAATCATGAAATTACCGGATATGAACAGGAAAAAGAAAATCTTACGGAAGAACTGATTAGTCAGATTGATACTGATTTAAAGAAACTTGTGCTTCTTAGAGAAGCATTGGCTGCTGAAAATGACCGCTTATCTGTATTAGAAAAAGCCAGCGAAGCCAAATATATCACGGTAATTGAAGGGTGGATGCCGAAAAACGTCATCGAAGATTCTTTGGTTGAAATCAAAGAAAAAGTTCCTTACGTATTCGTGGATACCAGAGAACCCGAAGTAGAAGAGGAACCTCCGACAAAATACAGGAATTCCGCGGGATTTAAGCCTTTCCAGATAATTGTTAACCTGTTTGCTACTCCTAAATACCGTGAATGGGATCCTACTCCCGTCATCACTTATTCATTCGCTTTCTTTTTCGGGTTGATGATTTGTGATGTGTTGTATGCAATCGGTTTAATGCTTCTCGGTAGATTTCTTTTGAGTAAGTTTGCCGATGACCCTACCACCGAAAATTTCAAGCAGTTCCAGCGTTTGCTTTACATCTGCGGCGGAGTCGCTCTTGTTGGAGGGCTTCTAAGCGGACAATACTTTGGGAATATATATGAATTTGTAGGTATAGAAAATCTGGCACTGGTTAACAGTGTCCAGGAAGCACTTCAGGATCCGGTGATGTTTATCGGTATAGCTCTTGGAATTGGATTTATCCATGTCAACATTGCCCACATACTTGCATTCAGAAAAGCCATAAAAGAAAGAGATAAAGGAACATTCATAGCGAAAATAGGACTTGCTATGATTCAATTAGGTATACCCACCATCCTTAATTCACTGATGGGTGTAGATATTCCCGGTTTTACACCGATGATATATTCGATTCTTTCTTATTTCCTGATTGCCGGTATAGTACTGGTCATTATATCAAGTATTATGGTTAGTGGTGGTCTGGGTGCTATTTTATGGCTTTTTGACATCACCGGTCTTTTAGGAGATGTGATGTCGTATGCCAGATTAGCCGGTGTAGGACTTGCCACATACTACCTGGCCTTTACCTTTAACCAGATGGCAACGATTTTCACTGAGATGTTGAATAGCGGGATAGCTGCTGTACTCGGTATAATTCTTGCTGTAATTATCGTAATATTCGGTCACACGATAAATCTTGTATTAACGGCAATCACAGGATTTATGCATTCTCTGAGGTTATGCTTTGTAGAATTTCTCTTTAAGTTTTATAACGGTGGAGGAACCGAATATAATCCTTTCAGATTAATAAAGCGGGTTTCTGTACCCGTATCGATGAAATAATTTAAGGAGGTTAATATGTTATTCGATCCATCAGCTTTGGCTACTATCGGTGCTGCCCTAGCGCTTATCGGCGGACTTGTAGGTTCTTCGATAGGCATAGGCGTTGCTGGTTCTGCCGGTACAGCTACTCTATCAGAGGATTCGAGTCAGTTCAGAAATGTTATTATCTTTGCTTCTTTACCTATGACACAGACCTTTTACGGATTAATTGTACTCATTCTTATCACAACGGTGATAACCAAGATGGATACAGTAGTGGCGAATGTCGGAGAAGGTGCCGGGGCAATGATACTCGGTATCGGTTTGATGGCGGGAGCAGCCGAATGTTTCTCCGCTATATATCAGGGTCATGTTTGTGCCTCCGGTATCTCCCTATTGCCGAAGACAAAGGGAAAAATACTCACAAACGGAATCATGCTTGCCGTATTCGTAGAGCTCCTTGGTGTACTCGGTTTTGTCTTTGCAATTATGGCAATGTCAATGCTTGGATTGATGTAAGGATAGCGAACTATGACTATGGAAAAGCTTAGTGAAGCAGTACTGGATAAGGTAAAAGCTGAGGCTGAAGAAATAATCAGGCAAGCAGAATCAACCGCTGAGGAAAGAGTAACGAAAGCAAGGGAACAGCAGAATGCCCGATATGAGGAACAAAAAGCCAGGATAACTGAGGAAGCAACGTCCGAAGCCTCCAGGATCCAGGCACAGACTTCTATCAACGTGCGACAGGAGATCTTGAAGGCAAAGAACGAGGTGATAGACAAAATCGTGTCCGGTCTCAAGGAAAGATTGGCTGATCTGCCTGATAAAGATGAATTAACAGTGTATCTTGTTAGAGAAGGTATCCAGGTTATTGGCGTTAATGAAGTGATAGTATACGTTTCACCAGGCCATATTAATAATATAAAGAATTTAGTTCAGAAAGACAACGATCTATCTGCTAAGATCAAGGGTTATAAAGAAACTAGATGCACCGGTGGAGCCGTTATCGAGGATGTAAAAAACAGGTTCAGTATCGATAATACCTTCGATACAAGAATCGAAACACTGCTTCCACAAATATTACCAGAGATCAGTAAAGAATTATTCGGTTCATAATTGGAGATAAAGTTTTGCCAGGAATAGGGTACGCATTTATATCTGCATATTTAAAAGGTGAAGAATCAAAAATACTTTCTTCCGAACACCTTAACTCGCTTACTAAGGCAGAAAATATCCAGGAAGTCGTCGACTCTGTAAGAGATACGGATATCGGCGGTTATCTTGAAGGACTTGATATCAGTACATTCGACGATCTGGATGAACAACTCTGGATATATTTTAATGACTGTCTGACACGTATCGTGTGGTTCCAAAACGTGCCGAAAGCTGTCCGGAGAATATTACAGGCATATATATACAAGTATGACATCCTGAACATTAAAACGGCACTCCAGAATATCCTTTCAGGAGAAAAAACAAAAGGTATCGCAGCAGGAATCATACATGAAAAAGGATTACTTGATGATTTAATAAATGCAGAAAACCTCGATGAAGTAGTCAGTCTGCTTAATTCAGTCAGGTTAGGTGAGTATGCAAATGTCCTGGAAGGGTACAGGCTTGAAGAAGGATTCAAAAGAGAGGTGCTGACCGATACCGGCCTGGAGGAAGTATATTATAGCAGTCTGGTTGATATAACCACCGGGATCAATGATGGAGATTTATTATCGAAAGTATTTCAGACGTCACTGGATATGGCAAACCTGCAGATTATTCTGCGTGCTGTAGTCAATGAATCCGATTCAAACGCATCGGGTCAGACGATCAGCGGTGGTTACCTGTTAAGTGACGAACAGATCAGAGATATGTTATCGATCAAACTCCAGGATATTCCGGTTAGGCTTGAATATCCGGTATACCGGACTGCGATTGATGAAATTATCGCAGGATATGAAAAAGATGGCAATATCTCGATTATCAATGAAAAGATTGAGAAACTTAAATTTACTATTCTGCAGGAGGTCCTTTCACCGAAGATAATGTCTCCTGCCGTAATAATCTGGTATGTGATCTTAAAGGAAATTGAGGTACGTAACATTAGACTGATACTCAAAGCTGTGATGGATAATATACCTCTGGAAGAAATACGAGATTACCTGGTAATAGCATAATGACAAATGAAAAAAAATCGAGTATAGCCGTAGTCGGCGGATCGAATCTTACAGCTCTGCTTAGATTGGCAGGTGTCGGCAATTATTACACGATCGAGGATAACAGTTCACTCGAAACTAACCTCAGGGAAACGATAAGTTTACTTATTAATGATCCTGCCGTGAGTATTATAGCTATCCAGTCTGATTATGCTGTTGACGTCAGAGATATTATTGACCGGGTGACGGAAGACAAGCGCCTGACTCCCGTAATCATCGAGGTTCCCTCGGGAACTGGTACGAAAGAAGAAAACGCAGCAGAATATTACAGGGCATTTGTCAGGAAGTTCGTTGGATTTGATATAGAAATCTAGGTTCGTTCAAGGAGGAACGCTGATATGGGTGAGATTTGGAGAATTTCTGGTCCCGTTATTATCGCGGAAAATATGAGAGGGACACAGGTATATGAAGTTGTGGAAATCGGGAATGAAGGACTGATAGGCGAAATCATTGGTCTCGAAGGCAACAGAGCGGTTATACAGGCACATGAAGAAACTCAGGGTCTTACACTTGGTGAAAAGGTCAGAGGAACCGGATCGATCCTGACAGTCGACCTGGGACCCGGTATCGTCGGCTCGATCTATGACGGAATTCAGAAATCTCTTACTGTTTTAATGGAACAGAGTTCATTCCTGAAACGTGGCACAAAAGCATCAGCTATTCCTCTGGATAAAAAATGGGATTTCACACCAGCGGTCAAGGAAGGTGATATTGTAAGTGAGGGCGATATAATCGGTACCGTCCCTGAGACTTTCCTTATTGAACACAAGATAATGATACCTCCTGGCATGAGTGGTACCGTAAAAGATATCAGGAAAGGTGAATTTACTGTAGAAGAAACGATCATCAGGCTTGAATCCGACGGTGAACTTGTTGAACTACCCATGATGCAAAAATGGCCGGTACGGAAACCTCGTCTATACAAAGAACGGTTCAAGGCTTCACAGCTTCTGGTCACGGGAATGAGAATCCTTGATTATATGTTTCCCCTGGCTCTGGGTGGAAAAGCCGCCATACCTGGCGGTTTCGGTACCGGTAAAACAGTCTCGCTTCAACAGCTTGCCAGATGGGCGCAGACCCAGCTGAACATTTATGTTGGTTGCGGAGAACGGGGCAACGAGATGGCTGATGTTCTTTACAGCTTCAGCCAGCTTGAAGATCCCACAACCGGAAGACTTCTCCAGGAGAAAGAAGTTTTTATTGCTAACACTTCGAACATGCCGGTAGTCGCCCGTGAAGCCAGCGTGTTCGTAGGCATTACGATGGCTGAATACTACAGGGACATGGGATATGATATTCTCATGGTAGCAGATTCCACATCAAGGTGGGCTGAGGCAATGAGAGAAATCGGTGGACGTCTCGAGGAAATGCCCGGTGAAGAGGGGTATCCTGCATACCTGGGATCACGATTGTCCTCATTCTACGAAAGAGCCGGACTTGTTGAGTGTCTTGGCAGCCCGAACCGGAGAGGATCGGTAACGGTAGCTGGAGCCGTAAGTCCCCAGGGTGGAGACTTCTCCGAACCGGTAACTCAAAATACTTTGAGAATTGTTGACGCTCTGTATTCACTGGATGCATCACTGGCAAACAGGAGACATTTCCCGGCGATCAACTGGCTGTCGAGTTACAGTCTGTACGCAGAAGCGGTGGAAGGCTGGTGGTCTGATATCGACCCTGACTGGGCTGCAACCAGATCGACAGCGTTGAGGATTCTTCAACAGGAATCTGAGCTTGAAGAGATCGTAAGACTGGTAGGCCCTGAAGCGTTACCGGACGGAGATAAACTTTTGATGGCAGTAGCAAGAATGATACGTGAAGATTTTCTTGCACAGAGTGCCTATCATCCAGTGGACACTTACTGCGTACCAGCCAGAGCTCATCAGATGCTTAAAACTATCATCAGGTATTACGATCTTGCCCAGGAATCACTTAGTTCAGGGACCGATGTAAATGAGCTGCGATCTTCGCCGATAATCACGAGGATATCGCGATTGAAAGATATACCGAATGAGGAATTTGAAGGCAGCTTAACAAAACTAGTATCCGACATGGAATCTAACCTAGTGGCAGGAAATGGAGGCGTGTAATGGCAGATTCTCCTTTATACATAAAAGAAACCAGGTCTTTCCAGAGAGCAAAGGGGTCGTTATTGATAGCGGATTATATTCCCGGTATTCAATATGGTGAGATAGTCGATGTCGAATTGACGTCCGGAGAAATTAAACGGGGAGAAGCAATCGATATCAGCGAAGAGTCGACCATCGTGCAGGTATTTGGCGGAGTCAGTGAAATCGACCTAGCCGGGAGTAAACTGAGATGTCGTGGCGAGACTTTGAAATTGCCTGTCTCGCCGGATATTCTCGGGAGGATGTTCGACGGTATGGGTAATCCCACAGATGGAGGACCTGAAATTATCCCTGATGCCTATATGGATATCAATGGCGAACCGATAAACCCGGCAAAACGGGAGCCACCGGCAGAATTTATCGAGACCGGCATTTCTTCCATTGACGGGCTGAATGCTTTGGTCAGAGGACAGAAATTACCGATCTTCAGCGGTTCCGGTATGCCGCATAACAGGATAGTCGCTCAGATTATTAGGCAGGCTACGGTAAAGGGTATCGATGAAGGATTCGCGATAGTTTTCGGCGCTATCGGTGTCAGTTATGATGATGCAGCCTTCTTTGTCCAGAACCTGGAAAGGACAGGAGCGAGAGAACGAACGGTTGCCTTTATCAATACGGCTTCTGACCCCGTGATCGAACGAATGTCTACACCAAAGCTGGCTCTTACAGCCGCGGAATACCTCGCATTTCAGTTGAATATGCACGTACTGGTCATACTCAGTGATATGACGAACTATTGTGAAGCCTTGAGAGAACTATCAGCAATGAGAGAAGAAATCCCCTCCCGGAGGGGTTATCCCGGCTATATGTATACCGACCTTGCTACTCTATACGAACGTGCCGGAAGGATACGTGACCAGGAAGGCTCAGTTACTATCATGCCTATTCTCACCATGCCTGATGATGATATCACTCATCCGATCCCAGACCTTACAGGTTATATTACCGAAGGTCAAATTGTGTTATCGAGAAATCTTGAGAGAGGTAGTGTATATCCCCCAATCGACGTCTTTCTCTCACTCTCAAGGATGATGAAAGAAGGCATCGGACCCGGTAAAACACGTGAAGACCATAATAATGTCTTTATGCAACTGTATTCCACTTACGCTGAAGGTAACGATCTCAGAGAGATATCTACCATCGTCGGTACGGACGCTCTTTCTGATCGCGATAAGATATATCTGGAAGTTGCTGATCGGTTTGAAAACGAGTTCATTTCACAGGGTGAAAACGAGAAAAGAACGATTGAAGAAACCCTTGACATCGGATGGGAACTTTTCTCAGCTCTGCCGGAAGAAGACTTGAAACTTGTCAGCCAGGATCTGATAAAGAAATATCTTCCGAAATACCGGGGATCCGAAGGAAATTAGTAGATGACCCAGCAGAGTACGAAAAGACTTACTAAAATCGAGTTGCTCAGGCTTCGTAAGCGTCTTACGCTTGCTTCAAAGATACGCAGGATACTGAAGGACAGGCTTTCCATACTCGTTATGGAGTTCCTCGCCATAGCCAGGGAAACAGTGGATGCAAAGCAAAGTATGCTGGACGATTTTTCTGCCGCCTATAAATCACTATCAATTACCGCAGGATTTCATGGCTATTTAGCTCTCGGCAAAGAGTTTTCCGGAGCTGAGAGAGAATTGGAAATAATTTCCGGTTCACGAAATATTGCCGGAGCAAGAGTACCTGTTCTGGAAATGAAAGATTCGGGAAAGAAAGACGGGTACAGCCAAGCAGATACTTCTGCATATCTGGACAGGACATCCCAGCTTGCAGAAAAATGTCTGGAAGCAATAGTCACTTTGGCCGAACTACAGACAACTATGGAGATCCTCGGTAAGGAGATCAACCGCACCAAGAGAATAGTTAATGCTCTCGAATACAAGGTCATTCCCAACCTGGAAGCGCTCATCAGATTCCTTAAAATGAAGTTCGAGGAAAGAGATAGAGAAGAGAAGGCCAGGCTTAAACGAGTTAAGGTTATCCTGGAGAAAAAAGAAGCAAATGGTTGATAATGGTCGATATGACAGGCTTCTGCAGGAATCCATAAAAGACGAACTCAGAGTTTTAAACTCTCAACTTCCCGCCAGGCAGAAATCTCTTGATGAACTTATGAAGGAAGACACACCTTCTATTGCGCTCAATGATGGCAGTATCCATCTGTTCAAGAAAAAAGAGTTAAAATACCTGAGTGATATTACTAATTTGAGTCTATGGAATAATTTGTTCTTACCGGTTATAATAGAGGTAATTCCCGGTGAGGATAAATATTCAATAATCTGCCGCGGTGAAGTAGAAGAGAAAGTCTTTTCAGCAATCCTCGGCATGCCGGTAACGGAAAGGCATCACAGGATTGTGATATATAAACCTCAACTGGCTTTATTAAGAAAAATCCTCAAAACGACAACTCAAT
Organism: Dehalococcoidales bacterium; assembly: GCA_020343555.1. Next base: position 2,230,986 of record CP070800.1, on the reverse strand, counting down.
ATTTGTTTTCACCCAAAATACTCCCGTAATACACCTGAGCTTGGTAATCCTTGAAAAAGGACAGGGTAATGCATTATATTATTGTATTAGGCCCCTGTAGCTCAGGTGGATAGAGCACCAGCCTCCGGAGCTGGGTGCGGGCGTTCGAGTCGCCCCAGGGGTATTTTTTATATACCCAAAAATACAATCATAGGGATACTATTTCCCTGAACAGGAGGACAAGTTGATTCAAACAGCAGAACTTGTTGAGATCAGATGGCACGGCAGGGGGGGGCAGGGAGCTGTAACATCGGCCGAACTGCTTGCCAGAGCTGCAATCGACGAGGGTAAATACGCGCAGGCTTTCCCTAGTTTCGGCCCGGAAAGAAGAGGTGCACCAGTACTTGCCTTTGACAGGATTAGTAAAAACGAGCCGATAAGAGTGAGAGCTGAGATTCTTGAACCAGATGCCGTGGTTATACTGGATTCTGGACTCGTATCGATAGTAAACGTGACATCAGGCTTGAAAGATGGCGGTACTATCGTTCTCAACACCAAGCGTTCACTCGATGATGTCTCCAACGAATTCGACAGCAAGTGGCGTATTGCCGTAGTGGACGCAACTCATATTGCCCAAGAATTGCTGGGTGTTAACATTGTTAACACTTCAATGATAGGTGCATTAATTAAGGCAACTGGGGTGGTCGATATCGAATCACTTGCCGAACCGCTGGATGTTCGATTCGGAAGACTTGCAGAACGAAATATGAACGCTATGAAAAAAGCGTTCGAAGATACTCAGATAAAGGAGTAAAGCAAATTGGCAGTAAAAAACGAAACTGAAGTTACATGGAAAGACCTGGAAATCGGTTCGATAGTAACCGAGGCCGGGAGTGCTGAACAGTACGCTACCGGCGGCTGGCGTTCTCAAAAACCGGTTTCCGATTACTCCAAGTGCATCAAGTGCGGGATGTGTTATTTATTCTGCCCTGAAGGCTGCATTGAACAGCAGGAAGACGGCCTGTTCGTAGCCAATCTGTTTTACTGTAAGGGATGTGGCATTTGCGCACAGGAATGTCCTAAAGATGTAATCAGTATGGTGGAGGAGGAAAGCTAATGGCAAAAAGAGTAGGAATGGAAGTATCACTCGCCATCGGCGAAGCCGCGACATTGGCTGATGTCGACGTCGTTGCCGCTTATCCGATAACTCCACAAACGCATATTGTCGAACACCTTGCCGAGTTGGTGGCTGAAGGTGATCTTGACGCTTCGTATATTCCGGTCGAATCCGAGCACTCGGCAATGAGCGCCTGTCTCGGTTCATCCGCTGCCGGCGCCAGAACATTTACTGCTACAGCCGGGCAGGGACTTGAACTGATGCATGAAGTGCTGTACTGCGCAGCGTCAATGCAGCTTCCTATTGTCATGACGGTTGCCAATCGCGCCCTGTCGTCACCACTTAGCGTCTGGGGCGATCACTCGGACGCGATGGCGGTCCGCGACACCGGGTGGATACAAATATTTTCCGAGAATGGGCAGGAAGTATTCGATAATGTTCTCTGTGCATTCAGGATTGGCGAAGACAAACGGGTGCTTTTGCCGGTTATGGTTCACCTCGATGGATTCCACCTGTCACATATGATAGAACCTATACTCATTGAAGATAAGGCAGATGTGGACAAATTCCTTCCTCGTAATAATTATCCTCTTCCTCTTGATCCTGAAAAGCCCGTGTCGATGGGTACCTTCGCTCCTCCGATTATTTATTCTGAAGCGCGACGGGCACAGGAAGAGAACCTCCAGAATTCAAAGAAAATCATCTGCGAAGTCTGGGATGAATTCGGAAAACAATTTGGTCGAAATTATGCTCCCGTTGAAACATATCGAACCGAAGGCGCGAAAACCTTGTTACTCACAATAGGCAGTTACAGCCAGACCGCTATGTCCACCATCGACAAAATGCGTGACGAAGGGAAAGATGTAGGTCTGGTAAGGATACGCTTATGGCGACCTTTACCGACTCAGGAGTTACGCGACGCGGTAAAGGGAATCGAAACTCTGGTAGTTTTCGACAGGGCATATTCACTAGGCGGACAGTCTGGACCGGTATGTGCCGAAGTAAGATCTGCTCTATATAACCAGGCGGAAAAGCCTAAGGTTACAAATGTTATCGGCGGTATCGGCGGTCGTGATGTTACTGTTACAGGATTTGAAGAGATCATCAATAAAGGGATCGAGATTGCCGAAAAGGGAAGCGATCGGGAATTCGAGATATACGGAGTGAGGGAATAATGACAGAAAATTACATAAAATACGGAAAAAGACAGGTCACAAAAGAGGAGTACCTTGCTCCGGGCCACCGCGCCTGTATCGGTTGTGTTGAGGTACTTGCCGTAAGACAGGCAATGAAAGCCCTGGGCCCCGATACTATAGTAGTATCAGCCACCGGCTGTATGGAAATCGTATCTTCTCAGCTTCCCTGGACATCCTGGCGTGTGCCCTGGATACACACTTTATTTGAGAACACTGCCGCTGTCGCTTCTGGTATAGAATCAGGTATTAAAGCAATGCAGCGTAAAGGCATCAAACCCAAAAAGAGGGTAAATGTCGTTGCTTCTGCTGGCGATGGGGGAACCAGCGATATCGGTCTCCAGGCTCTTTCAGGTGCGCTTGAGAGAGGTCATGATTTCATATATATTTGCTGGGATAACGAGGCATATATGAATACCGGTATTCAACGTTCGTCCGCGACGCCGTACGGCGCATCGACAACAACCGCTCCGGCAGGGAAAAAGAGTATCGGTCAGGTCACCTGGAAAAAGAACATGCCACTGATCGCTGCGGCTCATAATATACCGTATGTTGCTACTGCCTGTCCGAGTTACCCCTTCGATCTCATGGAAAAAGTCAAGAAAGCAGCAGACACTAACGGTCCTGCCTATGTTCATATCTTTTCGGTATGTCCAACCGGCTGGGGAACTGCTCTGGAAATGGGAATTGAAATAGGTAAACTGGCGGTGCAGACCGGTGTCTTTCCTCTTTACGAAGTAGAGAACGGTAAGTATACTCTCAGCATGAAAGTAGCTAACCGCAAGCCGGTTCAAGAATACCTGAAACCACAGCGTAGGTTCCGTCACCTTTCTGAAGATGACATAAAGTTGATCCAGGAAAGAACCGACGAAGAATACGAGAAACTGATGAAACTGGTGGAAGACAGTCAGAGATAGTACTTAATACACCTCGAAAAAAAGAGTCCCGTTTCCAAGGGACTTTTTTTTATTATGGGAACAGGTGTGCAATTATGGTAAAATAAGTACTGTTCAACGGGGTGTGGCGCAGTCGGCTAGCGCGCAGCGTTTGGGACGCTGAGGTCGGAGGTTCAAGTCCTCTCACCCCGATTTTTTCATCTTAGTCCATTTCTGCTAAACCGCGACTTCTTTCTTCGTCATCCACCATGAAATGATGAAAAGAACACCCGGTACCAGGTATACCAGTCCAAACAGGATAACGAATATTAAAGAATCATCCTGTTTGTATGCTTGTGTATAAAACCATTCATCCTGGTAAGATATCAAACTCATAGCTATGCCGGTAAGGACTAGTAATATTCCACCCGGAAGTTCTTTCCGCCAAGTAAGTACATATCCAACCAGCCCTGTTATCGAAGCCATAGTCATACAAAAATACACTAATTTAAAAGTAACTGCTTTGAAGTATTCCACCTCTGTCAAAGTAGCCATTGAAAATGTATCTTCTGAACCAAATAATAAACCTATAACCAGAAATAACCCTACACATCGTGCAATCCACCTCATGATACGTACTGATCTTTTATCACTTTTTACCACCATTATCTCGTACCACGATAATACTAAATTACTTGTATACGAACATTTCGCTCATTATAGAGTTCAACTTTACAGTTGTCAATAAGTGAAATAGTTACGAAAAATGAGTATAGTTGCCATGAATTCTATAAATAGTGTTTATGTCTATAGCCACTCTAGTTTTTGTTGTATTCTACTCCCGTATAACTCAAAACAAACCCAAAAAGAAACTTAACGAAATTTTAATGTAAACATTATGATTTCTTTATACATTTCCATACACCGAATAGGAGAGAATAATATAATATAATTAGAGTTAATGAATGTGAGTGAAACAAATACCGAGATTATTAAGATCCTTCTGGTGATACAACAAGAGTTTCTGTGTAATGGTGTTAAAGCTATTTTTTCCCAGTGTGATGATATACACCTTGTCGGTGACCTCGATAACTCTGAAAATCTTGCCGATTCTATAAATTCTCTACCGCCGGAAATAGTAATTATCTCGATAGGCGAGAACGATCCTTTGATTTTTGATTACCTTAAAACCATCAAAGTATTATATCCCGAAGTTTCTATAATTATTTTGTTTGAAGATATTGATGATGAACTGGTATATACTGCATTAGGTACCGGTATAAGTGCATTCTTAACGACCGGAGTGCATTCAGATGAACTTGTTACCTGCATAAGGAAAGTTTCGAACGGTGAACATCCCATAATTGACACGCTGGCAAAGCCAGAAATCGCCCGGCTGATTATCAAGGACATGGAATCCGACCTCAATGGTAATACTTTCGATGGAGCTACTACAAATAAATCACTTTCATATGAAGAAAGAGAAATATTGCATCAGGTTGCGAATGGCTATACTGTCGACCAATTAATCTCTGGCGGCGTAAATAGTGAAAATGACATCATGCAACATCTTACTGATGTATATGGCAAATTAGTTTTTAACAGCTTCTGTGAGTTTTCAACTCAATCATCAGAAATATCCATTACACATGATCAATCATATGATGCAAAATCCGTAGAAATTGACACAGATACACAAACGACCGATCTTCGCACTCCTGAGGAAAATACTGTTAACGTAAACGATCTCAGTAACGAAAATACTTCGTCTATATGGGATGGTTTCGAAGTATTAAAAAAAGAATTACAGGATACTCTCAATAAACTAACTGCAGCTAATGGACATCCTGTGAACTTACCTGAAATCGAACATGAAAAACATCCTGGTGATGTTAAACAGGATAGTACGACAAATGAAGATAACGACGAACTTTTGTCGGGTACTGTCACCGAACGTTCCAATGAGTTAGATGAAGAAATGGATATAGCGTATGATTCCGGCATGTCAATTCCTTATACAGAGGAATTATTTGAAAAACCTCCCAGTAGCAATAAAAAAGATACCAATACGGTTGGAAATAACGACGAGTCACCACCGGTCGTTATGATGGAAGCCGGAGATCAGATAGCCGATGATTTTAAGATGATCGATCACGATTATGGTTTAAATTCTGTACATATTTCAGAAGATATGCACCTCGAAAAGGTAGATAAGATTCAAAATCCAGATATTGAAACAAATGAGTATGTAGTACCCCGAGCCGAAGAACACCGAAATTTGCCACAAGACGTGTTTGATACTGCCAGGGATTTACCGGTAATAGTAAATGATGAACCGATGAAACAAAAATCAAAATGGTTCAGTTTTTCAATAAAAAAAGATAATAAGGCTGGTACAAAAAACAACCAGTCTTTGCAAAATGATCATCGAAAAGAGAATCCTGTATTAGAAAAGGATAGAAAGAAAACTGCAAATAGTGTAAATGGGAAAGGGAAAGGTGTAACACAGGCGGGACATCAACTCAGCCAAGGAGAAATAGCATCATCGGTAAAAGATTTGGGAGTCCCCGTGTTCATACAAGCACCGGTTGATGGTAGACAACTGGAGAACCTCGAATCGATCATAACAAAAATAGATGGCCTGAATATAATCCTTCGCAAAGGGACTGCGCACGAGCATGTTCTCGTAATTTCAGGACAGGATCCTGCTAATCTTCTTCAAATCTTTAACGATATCCCTATACTAGAAAATACCTCTGAGGGAAATGGCATTATCAATCTCAAATTAAGCCCAATAACCGACCAGGTAAAATAAATCGGGACTTCATCTAACATTATCTGTCTTATTGATCTACTCGAAATGTCAGATGAAGTCCCGGAGTTTTTGAGATAACAAATTAATTATTTACCTAGGATGGCTTCACGGGTTGATTGGTTTTAGTATCTGTAGACGTTTTTTCTTTACTCTCATCAACGTCGTTCTGAGCTTTTGGTTTGGATGTTTTTTCGTTCGTCTCTTCTACCAGCCCCGTGTCCTCTGTAAGATCATATCCGTCGAATTGTTTCACAGTATCCTCAAGTTGACTTGATATACTTTTAGCTTTTTGCCTAGCGGCCTTTATATCCTCTTGTAATTTATCCGTGAAAGCCAGTGTATCCTGATAGGCTTGTATTGACATCTCGGCTCTGGCTTTAATTTCCAGGACCTTCTTATTCATTTTCTCAGTTCTATCGATTGTATCCTTGGAAATTTCGATTGATTCCTTGATCGCTTGCTCTGCCCCTTTTACGGCTGCTTCAGCTACCTGCTTTATAGTCGTTTCCGAAGCAACGACCGCATCTTTAACTTCAGACTGTACCTTTTCTGTTTTCTTCATAGCTTCTTGAGAAATCGTGGTTAAAGATCCTAGTAATCCCTCTACTTCGGTACTTATCTTTTCAAACACAGCCTCAACTTCCTGCGAAGAATTTTCTGACAGATCTGTGATTTCTTTTCTCATTTGCTCTACGGATTCAAGTAACGTTTCTGTTTTTTGGTTTGCTACTTGTTCAGCTTCTCTGGATGCTGACGAAGCTGAATCTACAGCTTTTTGAACTTTATCTTTCATATCTTCAACGGATGTTTTCGCTGACTCATTTTCAAGCTCGCTTTTTTCAAGCGCTTGCGTCATAGCTTTCAGTGATCCCTCGGCTATTTTAGTAGTTTCTTTACTGGCTTCATTGATAGATTCTGCCTTACTTAAAAGCTGGGAGAACTCTGATACGATCGAATCTGCTGTCTGTCTAGACTCAATAGATTCCTTTTGAACACTCTCGACACGGATTAGTATCTCACTAAAAGCTTTTTTTATTTCTTCCGTTGTTTGCTTCGCATCCGCAATGGCTTTTTCGATCGCTTCAAGAATAGATTTTCTCGTGCTCTTAATTGTCTGTTGTGAGAGACTGTTAACTTTTTCCGCTCTCTCTAAAGCTTCTTTAATATCTGACATGGGTAATCCCGTCAGTTCTTGCATTTCTTCATTACGCGTACGGGTGGTATCAGCAGTTGACTCTAAGTCATCCATCATTTCTCTATTTTCTTCTACATTATGCAATGCCGATTTTATTATCTCGTTGTCACGAGACATCATCCTGTAGTCAGATTGCTTGTCTGTACTCATATTCAAACCACCTTACAATAGAAACATTCGTCTGTATTTATGCTAACTGATACCGGTCAGTTTTTTAACATACAAAAGAATCTTAGTTGATAACTATTGATACAAATAACTGATACTAAAGTTAGCGTTGATACATATGTACTATACACGTGAGATGTTAAAAATAAATTAATAAAGAAGACTAGGTATTAAAAAAACATTACAAACGACTTACAAACAGGTACGGTATGAAATCCAAGATAACGATATTTGTCTCATTCATTAAGCTGAAAGAATAACCATTCTATTACCCAGCTATTAATTATCTACAGTTTTTAATACTGCTCTAAATATCAGACTCCTTTAGAATAAACATCCTGTTCAATTTAATTTGTAGATCGGTATTATCTAAACTCACAATGTCCCAAAGTCTGAAATGAAGATTGATCCGGATACCAGGAGTTATTATACGTACTTGGAAAAACATTAAGAAACATTCCCTATTGATAAAACGCTCCTGTCAAAACCTTATCTCTTATTCAGGTTTGTCGTAGTAATTAATAGTAGTCCAGTCAGTGGTATTAGTTTCATAGACAGGAAATGGCATATTGATGAAACCACCATCGATAACCAGTTCGGTACCGTTAACATAGCTGGACTCGTCAGATGCAAGGTACAAAATGCCATAGGCGATGTCTTCCGGAGTACCCATGCGGTTGAGAGGATTGGTAACGGAAAGCATATAGTCGGCATGTTCTACTCCTAGAGGATCTATCTCGTTAACCAGTTTTTCGAAGAGGGGGGTCTTGACATTGCCGGGATGGACGGAGTTGAAACGGATGTTATCCCTGGAATAAAGAATGGCGTCCGATTTCGTCATGGCACGCATACCGCCCTTGGAGGTGTCATATATGGGCACATCCGAGGCGACGATGCCGTAAATAGAACACACATTAACAACACTGCCGGGTCCGGTTTTCAGAATATAAGGCACGGCATACTTGGTACAAATGAACGTTCCTTTCAGGTTTATATCCATTATTCTATCGAAATCCCGGACGCTGGCTTTGTGGGCAGGTTCCCGCATACCGGCAACGCCGGCATTATTGACCAGAATATGCAGCTTGCCGAACTTATTGTAAAAATCCGTAAAAGCCTTTGAGACTTCTTCCTCGCTGGTAATATCCGCGTGCCTGTAAACCGCGTCACCGCCAGCGGCTACTATTTCTTCAGCAACCCTTTCTCCGTTTTCATCGTCGATATCTACAATAGCCACACAGGCTCCTTCTTTTGCCAGGAGTTTAGCAGTTGCTTCTCCGATACCATTGGCACCACCGGTCACTATGGCTGCTTTTCCCTTTACTCTGTCCATGATTCTTCTCCTTTTCAACCAAATCAATTATATGTCGTTTATTTAAAATTGTAATTATTTTATGCGAAACAAACTCGTATGCCAAATTATTTCTCTCACTGACCGGGTACTATCTTTCGATAAAAACTTGAGACATGCGAGTATCTGTGTAAAAATAGAGTATTAAACAGGCAGGATTGAAAATTACATTGCACCAAGATATCTACCAGTTCGTGTAGATGAAACTGCAACAACATAAATAGAGAGGAGGTTTGAAAGGTTGAAAGGATATGCAGGGAAGCTTCTATTCGTTAACTTGAGTACAGGAATGATTGAGGAGGAAGTCCCCGATGACAGCCTTTACCGTGACTATCTCGGCGGATACGGCCTTGGAGCAAGGGTATTATACGACAGGATGAAACCGGGCGTAGATCCTCTGGGTCCGGATAACATGCTGGGAATCGTAACAGGACCTCTTACCGGTACCCCGACTCCTACCGGTGCACGATATGTCGCTGTAGCCAAGTCACCACTGACAGGCGGCTGGGGTGACGCAAATTCTGGAGGAATATTCGGACCGACACTAAAATTTGCCGGATACGACGCAGTATTTTTCACGGGAATATCCGAAAAACCAGTATATCTTCTGGTCAACGACGGCAAGGCCGAACTGGTCGATGCTGGAGAGGTCTGGGGTAAAGACTGCTATGAGACCGAAGAAGTACTGAGAGACAAGCATGGGAAAGGTACGGAAGTAATTTGCATCGGTCCCTTCGGTGAGCAGGTCTCTCTTATTTCCTGTATAGTCACCGAGAAAGGCGCCGCAGCCGGACGATCCGGACTCGGAGCAGTTATGGGATCAAAACGGCTGAAGGCTGTAGTAGCGATAGGCGATCAAAGTAGTCTTGAACTTGCCGATAGAGAGCGGATGATGACTGCAAGAAAGCAACAAGTCGATGCTTTACGAACACCAGGCCCCGGGGGAGGTTCCATGCTCGACAATTTCCATACATATGGAACATCATCGATAACAGCCGGTTCAACGCACAGCGGCGATACCCCGATAAAAAACTGGGGTGGTATCGGTGTGGTCGATCTACCCGATATCTCTACTTTAACCGGTGATGCAACAATAGAACACCTGGACAAGAGATTCGGCTGCTGGCAGTGTCCTATTGCCTGCCAGGCATCGTTGAAAGCGGGAACGGGTGAATATAACTATCCGGCCGGTAACCGTCGCCCTGAATATGAAACACAGGCGACTTTCGGTCCGTTATGTCTGAACAACAACAGAGAATCAATCGCAATGGCAAGTCATATCTGTAACCTGTACGGTATCGATACCATTTCCGGTGGCTGTGTGGTTGCATTCGCGATGGAGTGCTACGAGAATGGTATTCTTACCAAGGCAGATACCGATGGTATCGAACTGACCTGGGGTAACCACAAGGCAATAGTCGACATGACCTGGAAACTGGCAAAGAGAGAAGGCCTCGGAGATATCCTGGCTGACGGCGTTAAGGTTGCCGCAGAAAAGATAGGAAAGGACTCTGACCAGTATGCCATACACATCGGTGGTCAGGAACTCGGTATGCATGATCCGAAGCTGTTCGGAATGGGCGGCGAGACAGCTACCGCAAGATTCCACGTCGAACCGACACCCGGAAGGCACACGCAGGCTTTCGGCCCATCCAGCTTTTCTACGCACATAGTGAATGCGGTTGGCTGCTGTCTTTTTGGTTTTATGGGTCCAACCACTAGATTGATTCCAGATTATATGGCAGGTGCTACAGGACTGGAACGGTCGATGGATGAACTGCTGAAGTGCGGCGAGAGAATCCTGGTGATGCGTCACCTGTTCAACCTGCGTGAAGGCATCAATCCGCTTGAAATTGAAGTTCACCCGAGGATTACCGGTGATCCGCCGCAAAAGGAAGGCCCCCTTGCTAACGTGAGCGTCGATGCTATGCAGCAGGCGTACTGGGCTTTCGGGGCACTTAACTGGGACATGAACACGGCAAAACCGAAGAAAGAAAAACTGCTCGAGCTGGGCATGGAAAACGAAGCCAACGAACTCTGGCCGGGCGGCAGACCTTTCTAGGACATCGATAGTAATGATGAAGTCGGGATTATTCCGGATTATGAACATCCGGGTAATCCCGACTCGTTAATAAAACCCGGGTTTTCATTGGAAGACTTACTTTTACATGCAAATATTGTTAACTCATTTCATAAACATTTTTTATTTTATAAATATCGGATTTCGTCTTATAATTTATTAGGTTATCCAAATAATAAGGAGGAGAATTTGGCAGAAAAAGATCAGGTTTACAAATTCCTAAATCCCGTAGGGATACAGGATCCCGTGGAGCAGCACCCGCTTGCACCCCGGCTCGACACGCTGGAAGGTAAGAATATTACAATGAGCGTTGGAGCCGGAGGAGAGCAGGGTATCCTCATTCCGCTGGTGAAAATGCTACCGGAAAGGTATCCCCAGGTGAACTGGAATATCAGTTACGCTGCCGCGCACATGACGAAAGCAGGCAGTGTAGCTTTAACCGAAGAGGAAATGAAAACCACGGACGCATTGGTCCGCGGTGTCGTATGGTGACATGGTGCCATTTGGGAGCAGTTGCCCCATCTGTCATCAATTGAAAAAGCAGGGATTCCCAGCGTATTTATTATTTTCGAGGATCAGGATGAATGCTGGCAGCAGGCATGTCGCCTGAACGGTATTCCGAGTATCAGGCGAGTCTGGGGTTCACGTCATGTTCCCGGTCCCGAAGATGTCGAGACCTGGATTGACAAACTTATGGATCAGCTGGTTCGACCACTGACCGAAGAAGAGAAGAATCCACCGAAATTTGATTTCTCAGATCCGAGGTATATCTTTGAAGGCACCATTCAGGAAGCTCAGGAATTTTTCGGACAGACGGAAGAAATTCCGCAGCTTTATAACAATACGCCCATATGCAAATATACCGACGGACTACCGATCGTACCGCCCATTGAAGAACTGGTAGAACAGATGCTGAAAGGTACCAGTCACAAACCGGACGAGATAATCACTTACCAGGCCGACCGGATACTCGGAGACCGCCTGGCCCAGATGGGAAGTTCGGGACAGAAAGGCGACCCCGTCCATTTTATGCCCATGCGCAGGAAAGCTACGGTAGAAAAGGTTGCGACGATCGGAGTTATGGCAGGATGCAAACCGGAGCACATGCCGATCTTACTGGCTATTGCTGAAGCTGGCGGCGGCTGTGGCGACGGTCGTGGGGGCATGGCTTATGTGGTCAGCGGTCCGTATGCCAAAGAGATAAAAATGAACTTCGATACTAATGTACTCGGTCCGGGTAATCCTTCGAACAGAAGCATCGGTCGCGCCGCTGAATTAATGTGGCGAAATCTTGGCGGTAATATTCCCAATGTTACCAATTGCGGAGTCTGGGGTAATGGTTTAAACAACTGCTTCCCGGAGAACGATGAAGCTCTACCACCGGGTTGGGCAACATTAAGAGAAGAATACGATTTCGGTAAAGACGATAGTTGCATAGTTGCTATAAGAATGTCAGACAGCATCCAGAGAACGGAGTTCATGCCCGGCGGTTACAGAGAATTTCAGAAAAGCGGACATGGTGGTATAGGCAGGCGGCTGGGAGTTAAGGGAATTCCCGGCCCCCACAACTGGCTGGAATACTTTGCCGGCGGACTCTGGAGGAACTGGGAAGGTGGTAAAACATTCCTGATGCTGCCCGAGATGGCTCGTGATCTTCAACTCTACGGTTTCAAGAGTAAGGATGAAGTCTACGAATGGCTATACAAGCAGAGTTTCATGACTGTCAGAGAATACCGTACTCACCAGAGACCGGACGTCACAACAAATGCCTGGAAAGGAATCGAACCAACCTCCGGTAAACCATGGAAGGAACTTGACGAAGACTACATGGTACCTGCTGTTTCAGCCCCATTCGAAAACTGCATCATTGTAACTGGCGGCGGCGAAGAGATGGCACTCTGGACTGACGGCCGGGGTGCGAATTCAAATACGGCATACAGTATCGATTTCTGGCGCTAGTTTTTATTACACTAATTGTAAAAGGCTATCGATTATGGGTAACATAGTCGATAGCCTTTGTTTTATCGCGAGTATCATAGGGGGTTGAATCGAGATGAGTGAAGATATACAGGTTCATGGTTATTGTGAAGACAATTTTACGCCTGTCAAGGAAGCATTTGCAGAAAATTTCAAACAGGGAATGGAATGCGGTGCTTCATTCGCAGCAACGATAGACGGCGAATTTGTTGTCGATATCTGGGGAGGGTATGCCGATGAAGCGAAAACCCGGCTGTGGGAACGTGACACGATAGTCAATGTTTGGTCGTCCACCAAGGTAATGACCACGATATGTGCCTTGATGCTGGTAGACAGGAAACGGCTTGATCTTGACTCTCCGGTAGCGAAATACTGGCCCGAATTTGCTCAGAACGGCAAAGAAGCAATATCGGTGCGATACCTCTTCAGTCATTCGTCCGGCCTGGCGGGTTTCAGTGAAACAGTAACGCCTGGGAATCTATATGACTGGCAATACATTGTAGAAATGCTGGCAACACAGGAGCCGCTCTGGGAGCCGGGAACACAGAGTGGGTACCATGGCTTAACCATGGGGTATCTACTTGGCGAACTGGTGAAACGTATCACCAGAAAGACAATAGGAACCTTTTTTCGTGATGAAATTGCCGTACCCCTGGACGCCGATTTCTTTATCGGATTACCGGAAGAATATGACAGCCGGGTTGCAGAGATGATACCGCCACCACCGGTGAAACCAGGTGATTCGGGATATGAGGAACTCGACCCTGATACTATCCGCGGTAAAGTACGACTGAATCAACCTCTGGATCATACGGTTGTAAATACTCCCGGCTGGCGCCGTGCTGAGATACCGGCAGCAAACGGACACGGTAATGCCCATGCGATGGCCAGGATAGGAGCGGTTATGGCATGCGGCGGTGAACTTGACGGTATACGATTCCTCACTATGGAAACGATCAACAGGATGATAGAAGAACAGACAAACGGAATCGACCTTGTTCTCAACACATTGATACGGTGGGGACTGGGAGTCGAATTGAATACACCGGAACGACCGTTAAGTCCCAACGAGAGATCTTTTTCCTGGGGTGGAGCCGGCGGTTCGATGATGGTGATGGACCTTGATGCCAGGATGAGCTGGGCATATGTAATGAACAAGATGGGGAACGGTCCGCATTTCTTGGAACCTCGGAACCGTCGCCTTTCCGAAGCATTATATGATGTGCTGACGAAACGGAGATAATTCTTACAAAAGGTATCGTGTTTATGTGACATGTATATGACAGGAGGATAACATGGCAACAGATATAACATATGAGGAAATTATCAGATTTCACGGACACACCTGTCCGGGTGTAACGATAGGGTACAGGATGACAAAAGCCGCAATGCAATGTCTTTCCGAACAACGGGCAAAAGACGAGGAGATCGTTGCCATAGTCGAAAATGATGCCTGTGGAGTCGACGCCGTACAGGTTCTGACCGGATGTACCTTCGGTAAGGGCAACTTCATCTTCAAGGATTATGGTAAACAGGTCTATACCTTTTACAGCAGGAATACAGGGAAAGGTTACCGGGTACTATTTCACGGGAAAAATATCCCCGAGAACGTACGCGGGAACCGGGAGATGATGACTCAATGGCTGTTGGACGCTGACGAAGAAGCTATCATCGATGTTGTTGAAGTTGACATCGAAGAGCCTGGTATGGCAGAAATGGTACCGAGCGTCAGGTGCGAGTACTGCGGTGAAATGGTCATGCAGACGCGTACTAAGGATATCGACGGCAAGATCACGTGTATTCCGTGTTCGAATGAATAGCTTAATCTCGTACGGGCTTTTTAGCGAACGCGAAAAATAATGTACCGGCAGCGGTATAAGCGGCCAGGATAGAGAATGCAAAATGGTAGTCGCCGTTCAGGTCAGCAAGCCAGGCGGTGAAGATCGGTGATACAACGATCGCTATCACAACAGGAATAGATGCAATTCCCAGGATAGAACCGATTGCCTTTCGACCGAAGTATTCAGCGCGTATAGAATTCTGAATGAGCCCCCTTGCCCCCCAGGCTATACCGTGGAATATCGTAAACAGGACTATCTGGAACATGGTGGTTGCGTTTGCGAGCAGCAGCAGGCCAATAGTGTGGGATATCATGCTTCCTACGAGCAGCCACCGCTTATCCACACGATCCGCAAAAACACCCCCTGCTATCCTCCCGACAATAGACATGAATAGCAGCAAACTTACTATAGAGCCGGCGGTTTCCAGGGACATATCCATCCGCTGAACAAGGTGAGGAGCCAGGTGAAGCGAAACGGCAGAGATGGTTAAGACAGCAGAAGCATGCCCTGCTGCTATCAACCAGAATGACCTTGATTTTATTGCTTCCTGTATTGTGAAGTCATCAGCACTTTGCAGATCCATATCCGAGTCGGTTATTTGTGCTTGAGTTTCCTGTGTACGAGATTTACCTGATGCAGGTCTATCCCCATCAGGCAGGTAGCCGTATTTTTCAGGACGCTGGCGAAGAAAAAGTGCACAGATAGTACCAATTACAAGTATGGCAATGCCGGAAACAAGGGCTGTCGGTCGCCATCCGTTATTAACAACACTCCATGCTACTACCAACACGACCAGGCCGCCCAATCCATGACCGGCTGAAGCGATGCCCAGCGCCATGCTGCGTTTCCGGACAAACCAGTTCAGGACGGCAATAGATATAGGTAAATATCCACCAAGACTGGCTCCACAGGCGATCAATGCGAAAGCAAGGAAATACGACACGATAGATTGAACGCTGCTTAAGAACATGAAACCGGCTCCAAGCATTACCATGCCGGTCAATACCAGTCTGCGAGGTCCAAATCGGTCGGAAAGCCATCCTTCAAAAGGTGCCAGTACGCCATTAACAATGTTGCTGAGGGAAAAACCGGTGCTTAGAAGGGTACGACTCCAGCCAAACTCTTCCTGGAGGTGTAGAAAATAGACTGTAAATCCCTGACCAAGCAGACCGGAGTGCAGAGTTTGTAATATGCAACCTGAGACTACTATCCACCAACCAAAAAAGATACCCTGGGTTTTTCTTTTAATAAAGTCGAATAGATTAGTCATAGTGAAAGCAGCTCTGTTTTGCGCGTGATATTCTATGCTATCACAGATAACTTAAGAGTGTATAATTACCAAAAAATTATATGATCCGTTGTTTCAGTTCCAAGACAAAAAGACGGGATGCACCGCAATTATTAAATAAGCTTTAACCAACTAGGCTGCAGTTTGTTGTAATGTGCCTACATGAGAAAACTCGGCCAAACAGGAGGGAGGACATTCTTCTATGCATTTACGGCATAGAACGCATTTATCGTCATCGAACTCTGGTATACCTCGTTCCTTGTTGAAAGTTATAGCTTCGTATTCACAGGCATTGAGACATTTCCGGCAGTGTATACAGCCGGATTCACATTTTTCTCTACCCGGCAGATCTCTCAATGTCTGGTAATTACAGAGTAAGACGACTTTTGTTTGCGGTGAGATGAGATCTATCATATTCTGAGGGCATTCCGTTACGCACAAGCCGCATCCGATACATTTTTCCTGGTCAATGACAGCTATTCCTTTCTCGGAATCAATGTTAACTGCATCGTGAGGACAGATAGCTACACAGTCGCCAAGACCGAGACAGGCATACGCGCATTTTTTATATCCTCTGAGTAACTGGGCAGCACCTTTACAGGTGGTAACTCCCGAGTAATCATATACCAGTTCAGATTTACCGTTACAGCGAATTACCGACTTACGTGCAATATCCGAAGAATCGATATTAATCCCGAGAACATCCTCAAGTTGCTGGAGAACCTCAACATCACCGAGTATCTGAGTACATGGATTCTTGGATATATACTCGGCATCCCCACTTAATAGCCTGGCATAACCATAGCAGCTTGGATTACCGCAGGCACCACAGTTAGCGCCGGGTAATAAAGCTGAAATCTCATCTATCTTCCCAAGACCTTTTACTTTCTGAGGGATAACCAGGTTAGCCACATATATCAATACTCCAAGAGCAAGTCCGATAATTACCAGTACAATGATCGTAACAGCCATTTACACAATACCTCCGAACCCTATGAATGTCAGGCTGAGTAAAACGGCAACAAGGAACGCGATCGGTAAGCCTTTCAAAGCTCTGGGTATATCTGCTATTTCCAGCCTTTCCCTGATTCCGGACATGATTATCAATACCAGGGAGAAACCAATCCCGGCACCCAGTGCCGCAACAACGCTGCCGAGGAAAGAATATCCTCCCAGTTCGTTAATTAGCGCAATACCGAGTACTGCGCAATTGGTAGTAATAAGCGGGAGGTAGATGCCGAGAGCGTTATAAAGAGTAAGGTTAGTCCTCTTTATGACCATTTCTACTATCTGTACCATAACGGCGATAACCAGTATGAACATCACGATGTTCATGTACCCGATGTCATATGGAATGAGTACAAAGTTGTTAATCAGCCACGTGATAGCGGAAGCGATCAACATGACAAGAGTGACTGCTATGCCCATACTTATTGCGTTCCCGATATTCTTGGAAATTCCGAAAAACGGGCAAAGACCAAGGAACCTGACGAGTATGAAATTATTTATCAACGCCATCGTGACGAATAATACAAAAAGGTTTTCACTCAATCTTTAAGCACCCCCAATTGTCTGAATAAAGCCAGGAGAAGACCTATCACAAGGAAGGCTCCCGGCGGAAGGATGAAGAATAACATCGGGTGTTCTCCAAGTACCGGAAGGGTGAATAATTCCACCCCGAAAACAGAGAGACCCCCGGTGCCAAGTATCTGTCTGAAGAATGCTATCATAACCAGCGCAAGCATAAAACCGATGCTGGCGCCAATAGCGTCGGCTATCGAATACAGGATACGATTCCGTGAAGCGAATGCTTCAGCCCTGCCAAGGATAATACAGTTGACAACGATAAGGGGAAGATAAATCCCGAGAGAATCGTAAAGAGTGGGCACGTAAGCTTCAAACAGGAGACCGATGATGGTAACAAAAGTCGCTATTATTACGATAAAAACGGGAATTCTTACTATGTCAGGGACAAAATTCCTGATCAAAGATATAATGATATTCGAACCCAGGAGAACGAAGAGGACACCGGCACTCATACCCAGGGCATTATCAAGATTGCCGCTAACGGCAAGCGCCGGGCACAAACCCAGAGCAAGGACAAATACGGGATTTGAGATAATTATCCCTTTAGCCAGTTCTTCCCAGAATTTACTCGTCCTGATCATCTCCCTTACCAAATAACTCTTGTACTTTCTCAAGGGCGGTAGTCCTTACGGCATCGGCTACCGCTTCAGAACTGATTGTGGCCCCAGTGATTGAGTCGATCTTTCCACCATCGAAATTCATCCTGGAATCAGCAATATCGAGATCGAGATACTGATCCCGGTATCCATCCTCGCTTATCCTGGCGCCTAACCCGGGACTTTCAGTATGCCTGACGATGTTAATTCCCTTGATTGTATTCTCGTCTTCCAGTCCAACCAGGATATCGATAAAGCCACCATAACCTTTACCTTGAGCTATATAAGCGTATCCAACTATGTCTCCATCATCGTATATCAAGTATATCTCATCTACCAGTTCATAACGGCTTAATTCAGGGAACATATCGGAAAGCATGTTCGTTATTCTCAGATCTCTCTGTTCTTCACGTTTTGCTTCAGTGATATGATCCGTAAACGCTAAAAGGCTGATAGATATAAGTACAACCAGCGTGATAAATATTATCGGATATAGTTCTCTTATATTAAGCTTCACTTTTTGCTTTCTTCACCAGTCCATAAGGTTTTGTCTTAAGATACCTGTCTATCAGGGGTGTCGCAGCATTCATAAACAGTATTGAGAAACATACTCCTTCAGACATACCTCCATATATCCGAATTATCGTGGTAATAATACCAGCACCGATGCCGAAGACTACCTTACCCCGCCGAGTGAGAGGGGAAGTAGTGTAATCAGTCGCCATGAAAAAGGCTCCCAGCATCAGACCACCGGATAGAAGATAGTATAATACATCTTCGCCGAGAATCAGAGTGAACAGGGCAACCGTCCCTATATACGTAAGTGGTATCCTCCAGTCGATCAACTTAAGCATGATAAGAATGATTCCACCGATGATTATAAGGAGAGCCGATGTTTCCCCAAGCGAACCGGCTGTATTGCCCACCAGCATATCACCGTATAGAGAAGATTTACTGCCTTCCCAGACAAATCGTTCACTCAGAGGAGTAGCGGTGGTAACAGCATCGGGAGAGAATCCGGTAGGTAATATCCAGGTGGTCATTTCAACCGGAAAACAAACAGCGAGAAACGCCCTGGCGCCAAGGGCCGGGTTGAATATATTATGACCAAGTCCGCCGAACGCTTCCTTGACGATGGCGATAGCAAATACCGAACCGACCACTGCCATCCAGACAGGCAGCGAAGAAGGGAGTATCAGTGCCAGCAGTAATCCTGTAATGATCGCACTTCCATCCATGCGGAAGGGTCGCTTCCTTAGTTTCTTTACACCATATTCAGTCGCTACTGCCGCTAATACACAGCCGAGGATCAGAAATATAGCCCGGGCGCCAAAGTAATAAACCGCTGCTCCGGCAGGCAATAGCAGAGTGAGAATCACGATATACATTATCCTGTTTATGGATGTTTCTCTCCACAGGTGTGGTCCTGGTGAAACCAGTAGTTCCTTCACAGAGGTCATTACCTGGCTCTCCTCTTGTTTATTTCACTCTTGGCAACCTTGATGTATTGTGTTATCGGGATATTCGCGGGGCAGGAATAACTGCAGCAGCCGCACTCGAAACAATCTTCGATATATTCTTTTGAACAATCGTCATATAATCCAGCTTTGACATATTTTACATAATTTGTAGGCATAAGATGCATCGGGCAAACATCCAGGCATGAACCGCAACGTATGCAGTCGTGTTCCCGAATATGTCTTCCTTTCTTAACGAGGATACAGTTAGTGCCCTTGGTAACAGGGAAATTGAGATCGAACTGAGAGATGCCCATCATCGGGCCGCCCATGATTACCTCGTTAGCCGAGTCTTCCATTCCGCCGCAATACTCGATCAGGTCGATTATTGGTGTACCGATTCTGACCAGCAGGTTTTTCGGATTCTTGACCATTCCGGTCACCGTAACAATTTTTTCAATATATGGTTTGTTTTCGAGTACTGCGTCATGGATTGCTTTGGCAGTACTGACGTTCTGGATAATAGTACCTACACCGGTAGGCAGCCCTCCGATAGGTACTTGTCTGCCTAAAATCACCTCGGTCAGTACCTTTTCACCGCCCATCGGGTAGGTGGATTTCAACGGTACTATATTGAAAATACCTTTGAAACTCATCATCTGTATCAGACCTTCAAGATGTTCGATAGCATCCCGTTTATTGTCTTCAATAGCTATATAGATATTATCAGGTGATAGCAATTTCCTTATGATGTTAAGTCCTGAGAGTACCTTCGCACCGTATTCCAGCATTACTCTGTGGTCAGAGGTGACCCACGGTTCGCATTCGCATCCATTAAGGATCACGGTATCGATTTTAATATCAGCAGAGGGGGATAATTTAACACGGGTGGGAAAAGTAGCACCACCGAGTCCAACAAGTCCGCATTCA
Organism: Dehalococcoidales bacterium; assembly: GCA_020343555.1. The sequence goes on along the minus strand of CP070800.1, from coordinate 2,210,537 downwards.
CCTATCTTTCCAAGTATTTCCTCATTCGAAAGAGAGTCAAGATCTTGCCTTGGTTCGACATCAACATGGGTATCTTCGCCATCCGAAGTAAGAATCACTCCTTCCACAGGCTGGCCGGTAGGAGGGTTAACCAGACGGGTCAGTCCGGATATTTCACCTGAAATAGACGCATGAACCGGAGATTTTACGAATCCGTCGAAATCACCTATCTTCTGGCCGGCGAGAACCTTATCACCTCTTTTCACAACCGGTGAACAGGCGGCACCGATATTCTGCTGCATGGACAGGATCACTTTTTCAGGTAATGGCAGAACCTCAACGGGACTACGCGCAGTAATTTTGTTATGGTCAATCTGGATACCGGTTGACGCTTTTTTCTTTTTCAAAATTATACTCGAAATTTCCATTTTCTTTACTCTTCAACCAGGTACTTTGACAGTCCGGAAGAACGATAGATACCTCGGGATGTATCGACTATCAACACCTCTACATCATCAAGTTTTTCAACAAGATCCATACCTTCATGGGGACCGAGAACGAATACTCCGGTTGCCAGTGCATCAGCCCGGACACCGTCTTCCGCAATAATAGTAACACTAATACACGCATCGGCAGAAAAGCCGGTTTTAGGATCAATAATATGATGTGCAGATTTCTCAGGGTTGAAATAACGTTCATAATTACCGGAAGTAGTGACAGCCTGACCTTTCACTACAAAACTGGCAAGGCTCTGGGTCGTATCATCAGGATTGACGAGTGCAATCCCCCAACCTTCACCACCCGGCTTTGTTCCCAGCGTCCTTATATCACCCCCTGCGTTTACCAGGGCATGTTTGATACCCAGGCTTTTAAGCGTTTTAAGGGCTTCATCGGCTGCGTAACCCTTGGCAATTCCCCCGAGAGTAATACTACTACCTTCTTCCAATCTGATGGAATCGCCGTTTAAAACAATACGATCACTTCCAACCAAACTCATCGCATCATCGATAGCCAATAGTTGATCCGACTTATCCAGCTCCCAGAACTGTGTTTCGGCATCGGGATTGTATTGCCAGAGATCGAGTAACGGCTGGACGGTAATATCGAAACAGCCATCGGTGATATCATTATATTCGAGAGAAAGCTTGATCAGCTCAAGAAGTTCTTCAGACGGATTATCCAGGTGCCCGGTCTCATTCAACCGATAAGCCTCTCCTTTACTGTCCCAGGTCGTCGCGATGGTTTCAATTTCCTCCATGCGAACGAACGCTGAATCGATAGTTTCCAAAGCGGTATCCTGATTCGAATAGATGACAACAGTAACAAACGTATCCATAAGAGACCGAGTGTCCTCGAATCTTTCCAGTTTTTCTTCAGTACAGCTTGCAGGCGTCAGCACAACTATGAGAAGTAACAGGAATGACAAGATTGTAGCAAAATATTTCTTCAATGCGTTGATCCTTGAAGTCCCAGATAGTTGTGAGTACTCACATTTCGGTGATTCTTGATTTCCTCGATAATGGAATAATGACATAGAAGACTCTTTAAGCATTGTAGCACTATATCCATTCAGATTCCATGCCTGTCATTACTCAATTCCTCCGGGCTTGATGCATTGTCCTCGAAAGGTCAATAAAGTACCAATCCTTTTGTGTTTCTGGAAGTATCGACCACTACGGGATATTCAAATAATATGGGGGGGGATCTTCCGAAGTTCTTCTAAATCCTCTAACCGAACCACAGAGTAAGGAAAAGATTGACAAGGAATAACAAGCCGAATCTGAGAGTTAGAGACTAACACTCAAAGGACGAATACGAGTGGAATTGCCAGTGTCCTGGCAATTCCACTCAGGGTATTTACTGGTTATTAACAACGACACATTAGGTAAAACCCTTAATAAAGTTGTTGTTCTTATATGCTCGCATCAAGCGATTTTCCATTCGGATGAGATTAATATTTATATAGGGGTTTTTACTCATTGACATATGGTATTGATTGAGATACTTTGAACTCAGGATTACAGTGGTAGGTTAAAAATATGGAAAGTGCTGAAAGCACGGTACAAAAGTATAACCAAAGTACCGGTCTACAGGTAATACTCCAGGATATCCTCGACGCTATTGAAGACGAAATAGTCATCATCGGTACTGAACATAGAATTATTTATACTAATTCGGTGCTTCGTAATAGAGTCCATGAGGGAGAAGAATCTCCCATTGGTCGACACTGCTACGATGTACTCTATAATAGAAAGGATCCTTGCAGCGAACCTCTCTGGGATTGCCTCCTGAAAAGAGTAGTAGAGAAGGGTAAACAGGCAACTGTTATTCATCCTGTCTCATTCCCCGATGCAATTAAGTATTTTAAGATTACAGCCTTTCCTCTCCGTGATGAGAACGATAATATCACGGCTGTTATTGAGTTACGAAAAGACGTAACGGCAGAAAGAGAGCTTGAAACTCAGATTGTCCGTCGTCATCACCAGTTGCTAGCACTAAGTCAAATTTCGAGCGCTCTCAGTGGATCCCAGGATCTTGATACCACCCTTTCTAATGCTCTGGACAGTGTTCTCGAGCTCATCAATGGTGATATAGGAGGAATTTTACTCGTTGATACAAACACTAAATCTCTGCATTATCACGTGCATCGTGGACTTTCGACAAAATATGCTGAGACGATTAGAATTTCGGTTGGTGAAGGGATCGCCGGAGCGGTAGCTGAGACTGGTGAACCTATAATACTCGAAGATATTTCAAAAGATAAACGCACCGCAAATCCCGATCTGATAGACTCCGAAGGACTTAGAGGTTTTGTGAGTATACCTCTTAAGGCAAAGGAACGGGTTGTTGGGGTAATGAATGTAGCCAGTCATGTAGCAGGCAGATTCAGTGTTGATGAAGTGTCACTTCTAAACTCTATCGGAGATTACCTCGGAAGTACTATCGAACAGGCACGACTGCATGAACGATTAGCCAGATTGGGTGAAAGATACAGAACGCTTTTAAGATTTTCATTAACAGCTCAGGAAGATGAGAGGAAAAGGATAGCCAGGGAACTTCATGATGACACGAGTCAGGCGATTACCAGTATGACATTAAGCCTGCAGGCAATAATTACGCTTGCGGAAATGAAAGGTATCGATGATAAAGAGTTTCTCAATATGGTGAAAGAGACGCATGCTTTTGCTGTTCATGCCGGATATGAAGTTGTCAGAATAATGAAGGAGTTACGTCCTACACTACTGGATGAACTGGGAATGGCTGCAGCAATACACCGCTATGCGAAAGACACGCTGGAACCGCTTGGTATTAAAGTTTCAGCTGAGTTTATTGGCACCGAAGGCAGATTTCCTTCCGAGGTGGAGATTACGATGTTCCGCGTCGCCCAGGGTTTAATCGGTAACATAATGGAACATTCGGAGGCAAAGAATGTATCTATTAAACTGCAATGTGATGAAGATCAATGTGAAATGGTTATCGAGGATGACGGAAAAGGATTCGATGTAAGCAAACTAACCAAGGTGGAGAAAAGCGGAAGAGGTGCAGGGCTGTTTACGATGAGAGAAAGACTGCACCTGGCAGGCGGTGAAGGATTCGTTGAGTCTGAACCTGGAAAAGGTACGAAAGGTATCGCCAGGCTGCCAATTCACAAGGATAGTGAGAATGCGGAAGATTAAAGTACTGATTGTCGACGATCATACGCTGGTAAGGGCTGGTGTCCGTGCGTTATTGTCGCTTGCGTCCGACATCGAGGTAATTGGCGAAGCTTCCGATGGCATCGAAGCTCTTGAAAAAATCCGGCAAAATCCTCCTGACGTAGTGCTGATGGATCTGGCAATGCCTGTAATGGGTGGTCTTGAAACGACCCGGCGGATAAAAAAGGAGTATCCTGGTATCCAGGTGATAGTCCTCACCCAGTATGATGATAGCGAATACGTGATCCCGGTTATCGAAGCTGGAGCACGTGGTTTTGTAACGAAGATGGCGGCTTTTTCGGAACTTGCCACGGCAATACAGACCGCATATAATGGCGATTCGTATCTGTCTCCTGAAGCAGCTACTGTTCTTGTTAAAGATTATCAACAAAAAACATCCCTCGATGATGAACGTGATCCCTATAAGCTGCTAACCGACAGGGAAAAGGAAGTGTTAAAACTGGTAGCCGAAGGACATACTGCGAAAGAAATTGCGTCCTTACTGGTAGTCAGTCCGAAGACCGTTGAATGGTACAAAACCCGCCTGATGAATAAACTGAACATTCATAACAAGACTGACCTGATCAGGTACGCCATTCGCAAACGTATTATCCTCTCCTGATTATTCAACGAATCCCACCTATTTTCTGATAACCGGTACTTTTCCTAATATACATTCAGGGTCTTTCCCTAGTGTGGAATCCGGATACAATCCTTCTTTCTTCCCTGTAATAACCCATTGAAGAAGTATCTCCGATGAATGATATTAAGCTAGAGAGATTGATTTTATCAGGGGGAGAGTGATGGATTCGGTTGTAAGAAACGATAGACAAGTCATTGGTGCCGGTTACAAAGAAAAGAAACAAGATGATAGGCTTGTGCCTCCCTGCCAGGATGCGTGCCCGTTGAAAATGGATATCCGTGAATATGTAGACCTTGTGGCACAAGGGAAAGTGATGGAAGCTCTCCAGGTGATCAGGGACGGGAACCCGTTTCCATCGATCTGCGCTCATGTATGTACCCATCCTTGTGAAGATAACTGCCGTCGTACCCAGGTAGACAGTCCGATAGCTATCAGATCTCTAAAGAGATTTGCTGTCGAATTCGGTGGCGACCGCATGGTGCAGGCAGAGGCTGAAACGAAATATTCTGAGAAAGTGGCCATAGTAGGATCGGGACCAGCCGGACTATCCTGTGCCTACTACCTCAGAACGTTAGGATACACGGTGACTATATTTGAAGCACATACTGAAGTCGGTGGAATGTTAAGAGTAGGTATCCCTCAATACAGGCTTCCGAGAGAAGTTCTCGATACGGAAGTCTATCGACTGAATCAGATTGGTGTGGAAATCAGGACAAATACCCGGGTCGTATCACTTGACGTGTTGTTTGAACTCGGATACAAGGCGATATTCATCACCATCGGCGCGCACCAAAGTCTGAAAATGGGTATTGAAGGAGAGGAGAGTCCGGGAGTAATAGACGGGGCAACGTTTCTGAGAGAGGTAAACCTGGGATTACATCCGATACCTGGCGATAGCGTTGCTGTAGTGGGCGGAGGTAATGTGGCAATCGACGCCGCACGTACCGCAGCAAGACTTGGGGCGAAAAAAGTGACCATCCTTTACCGGAGAAGTAATAAAGAGATGCCCGCAGATCCGGAGGAAGTAAAGCAGGCACTCGAGGAAAAAATCCGGATTCAGTACCTGACAACACCTACCAGGATTACCAGGAATGAAGGAAAACTCCACCTTACATGTACAAAAATGAAACTCGGAGAACCGGATACCAGTGGTCGGCGACAACCTGTTCCTGTCGAAGGCAGTGAAAATGAAAAGGTATATGATTCCGTTATTATTGCCACCGGGCAGGCACCACAAGCACCGGGCGATTTCGGCGTGAGTATAGGAAGAGGAAGCACCATACAGGTTGATCCGGTTACTCTGACGACAAACCGGCGAGGTGTATTTGCCGGTGGAGACGCAGTCACAGGTCCGGCAACAGTCACGGAAGCACTGGCTGCAGGCAGGATGGCAGCACACCGGATCGACGATTTCCTTCAGCACAGGTATCCGACAACTCCAAAAGATGAGCAGGGTAAAGTAAACACTGAATTAAAGCCCGAGACGATTAATGCAATACGAACGATAGGCAGGAGCGAACCGCAGATAATAACTCCTGAACTTCGTACGAAAGATTTCCAACCAATAGAGCAGAGTTATGGCTGGGAGGAAGCAATAAACGAGGCCAGGAGATGCCTGCGGTGCGGAATCGGTGCGGAAATACTCTTCCAGGACAAGTGTGCTACCTGTCTAACCTGTTTCCGGGTCTGTCCGTATAATGTCCCGTATTTGGACGAATATGGAACCATTAACATACCTGCCGACCAGTGCCAGGCTTGCGGTATCTGCGTGGCAGAATGTCCGGCTAACGCCATTATCCTAAGGAATACCAGAGAAATAAAACTTATAGACGAGGAGTTGGACCACGTCTTCAGGTCTGCGGCAGAATCAAATCGCGAATCGCTGATGATAGGATTTTGTTGTCAGTACGGATTATTTGGTACCGGTACACTCGCTGGTCTATGGAGGGGAACAAAAGCAGGAGTCTGGATAGTACCGGTACTATGTATAGCTAAAGTGGAACCTTCACACCTTTTGAGAGCATTTGAAAGTGGGGCAGAAGGCGTGTTCATAGCCGGATGCGGAGATCAGTGCGCCCGAGAAAATACCGCTTCACAGGTATCGAAACGTGTGAACAAGGTCAAAGGAGTCCTCGAATCGATAGGAATCGAACCGGAACGCCTTAAACTATTTATCCCCGGAACTGTCGATTCCGATCCTGTCACCGAGATTAACGAAGCATTCGAAGAGATATCAGGTTCTTACCTGGCATCGATAATAAAACAGGAGGTGAGAGATTGATAGTAGCAGAACAGAAGCCGCTGGATGAAATAGTCAGGATGATTTCACCATATGAGAATGTCATGATTATTGGCTGCGGAACATGCATGACGGTGTGCGATGCCGGTGGTGAAAATGAGGTGTCATTTCTCCATGGTGCATTGCGACTGGCACAGACACGGAGTGGTAATGCCAGTCACAATTTTTACGAACTGACCCTGAAAAGACAGTGTGATCCGGAGTTCCTTGAACTGCTTGAAGAGAGAGTGAACGGCATTGACGTCATACTCTCTCTTGGCTGCGGGATAGGTGTCCAGGCAATTGCAGAAAAGCTTGCAGATACGCCGGTACTCCCGGGTGTGAACACATCATTTATGGGAATGACGAAAGATACCGGAATCTGGGACGAACGATGTGCCGCCTGCGGAGCTTGCCGCCTGGAAGATACTGCCGGAATCTGTCCTATTACGCGGTGTACGAAGGGAATCCTGAATGGGCCCTGTGCCGGTACGAAAAATGGAAAGTGTGAAGCAAACATGGAGATGGATTGTGCCTGGATTCAGATATATGAACGGCTGGAACGTCTCCAGCAACTTGAAAAAATCAGGCGATATTACCCTCTCCGAAATTATCGGGCAATACCAAGACCGAGAAGAATCATGAGTGTCGCAGGAGACGGAAGAGGTGACACAAATGGCTAAATCGTTATTTGAAGAAAAACTGAATTCAGGCGAATTTGTCATCACTACTGAAATCGGACCTCCCAAGGGTGTAGACCTTACCGAAATGATACATCATATAGATTTACTCAAGGATAAGGTTGATGCTATTAATGTCACCGATCACCAGAGTTCAGTAATGCGTTATCCTTCTCTGGGCGGCTGCCTGCTGGTAAAAGAACATGGTGCCGAACCGATTTTTCAAATGACGTGCCGGGACAGGAACCGTTTGGCACTACAGGCAGATCTGATGTTTGCCTATTCGAGAGACGTGGTAAACGTACTCTGTCTTACCGGTGATTCTGTTGATGTTGGTGATCATAAGGAAGCGAAGCCGGTGTTCGACTCCGATTCTGTACAACTCCTTGAGATAATAAAAACACTTGAATCAGGATATGATACCGCCGGTAATGAACTTAAAGGAACACCGCAATTCTTCGCGGGAGCATCAGTGCATCCGGAGGCCGATTTTATCGAACCTCAACTGGTTAAATTCGATAAAAAAGTATCCTCTGGAGCCATGTTCTTCCAAACCCAGGGGATTTTCAACCTGGCAAGTTTCCGCAGGTTTATGCAATATGCATCGCAGTTCAACACCAGGATACTGGCTGGGATAATTGTGCTGAGTTCAGCCGGAGCAGCTCGATATATGAACAAGAATGTTCCCGGTATCCTGGTCACCCAGGAGATCATCGACGAACTGGCATCTGCTGAAAAAGGCAAAGGACTGGAGAAAGGAATTGAAATAGCTGCCCGGTTTATCAGGACGATACGAGAAGAGAAGTTATGTGACGGCGTACATATCATGGCTGTTGGAAATGAACAGATCGTACCTGAAATCATAGAAGCGTCCAATGTTGTAGGTATTCCATCCTGATCATCTGATTGTGACAGGATTTGGGCTGACATATTGTTAAATATGTGAAGAGGAGGAAGAGAAAGATGACCGAGAAAGCAGTGAGAAGCCGAAAAAAGTCTGCTAGTGGAAAGGTATCTAAGAAAAAACCGGTTACGAGGAAAAAGAAAGAAAAGATACTGATTATCGATGACGAACCGGCATTTGTCGAATCCTGCCGCCGGACAATGGAAGCAAAAGCGTATAAGGTTTTCACAACATCAGATAAAGAACACGCCATGGAGATGATGGAGTCGGAACCGGACGTAATCATTCTGGGCACTCTGGCGCCTGCAGGTCAGACTTTTGCCATGTACAAGTGGCTGGAACAACATCCCAGATACAAGGATATCCCTATTCTGGTAATAGACGCGAGACAGGGTGAACAGAATATCAGAGGTCTCCGTACGTTTGAGAACGTCCAGGTAGACGGTGACGAATATCTGGCTAAGCCGATCGAACCGGTTTCACTAATGCCAAGGATCAGGAGTTTGCTTGACGCTAAAACAAAAACGATTAAAATACTGGTGGTCGACGACCACACGATGATACGGACCGGAATATCGGCAGTAATAGCGTTACAGAAAGACATGGAGGTAATCAGTGAAGCAGTGAACGGACAGGATGCAGTGGATAAAGTAATGAGGTTCACACCACATGTAGCTTTAGTGGATATCTTTATGCCGGTGATGAGCGGTATCGAAGCTACCAAACTGATAAGTGAAAAATATCCGGAAACTAAGGTCCTGATACTCACCCAGTACGACGAAGAGGAAAACATGATAGTGGCAAAACAGTCAGGAGCCTTCGGGTTCATACCCAAGAAGGCAGCCAGTTCCGATCTTATCAGAGGTATCAGGTATGTCAGTCAGGGTAAGTACTTCCCTTCGGAGTTTGCTGAGTTAGTAGTTAATTAACGAGTTTAATTGACTTGATTAGAGGGAGGAGGCGGGAGGAATCCCGCCTCCAACAGAAAAGGTTCACTTTTGTGCATAAGATAATTTACGGTCCATTAATGATTGGTGAGGTAGTTCAATGGTAGTAAATCCATACAAAGACGCAGCGGATATAATATTCGATAAAGGCGGTGAAATCCTCAATTTATGTTATCAGTGTGGTATTTGTACCACCAAATGCCCATGGAACATTGTAAGAAGTTTCCCTGTTCGCCAAATAATCCATAAATCGCAGTTAGGTCTAACAGATTTTGAAACGGACGACATATGGTTGTGCGTAACCTGTAAGGTTTGCGTAGATCGTTGCCCTCGCGGTGTAGAAATAATCGATATATGGAAAGCTTTACGCAGGGTAGTCTCCGAGCTTGGCGCTGGTACGGTGCCCGAGTCGCTACGCATCGGTTACAAGAATGTTTGCGGTGTGGGCAATCCATTAGGAGAACCTGCTGAAAAACGAGCCGACTGGGCAAAGAACCTTGAGGTAAAAACCTTTACCAAAGGGACTGAGATACTATATCTCCCCTGTTGTATTCCCGCATACGATCCAAAGTTTCAAAGAGTTGCTCATGCTACCGCCAAGTTATTGAAAGAAGCTAAAGTAGATTATGGTATCCTACTGAATACTGAGGTAGCTTGCTGTGGTGAGTCCATACGAAAGATAGGCCAGGAACAGACATTCCAAGATTTAGCTCGTATTAATATTGACCTGTTCAATGAAGCTGGTGTTAAAACTGTTGTAGTAACCTCTCCTCACTGCTACCAGTCTATTAAAAACGAATATCCCGAATTAGAAGGTAATTTTGAAGTATTCCATTTCGTGCAATACCTTACACAACTCATAGAAGAGCAAAAACTAAAGTTAACCAAGGCAATAAATAAAAAGGTTACTTATCACGACTCCTGTTATTTGGGTCGGCATAACGGCATTTATGATGAGCCCCGGTATGTTCTGGAAAGTATCCCTGGATTGGAACTTGTCGAAATGTACAATTCGCATGATAACAGCCTATGCTGTGGCGGAGGTGGTGGAAGAGTCTGGGAAGAAACCAAAAAAGGAGAAAGATTTGCCGAGATAAGAGTAGAGCAGGCGCTTGAGGTGGAAGCTGAAATAATTGCGACTGCCTGTCCCTACTGTATGGTTATGTTTGAAGATAGTATTTTGAGTATGAACAAAGAAGACTCGATTGAAGTTAAAGATATTGCCGAATTGGTACTGGACGCGACTTAGAAGGGGGAAAAATGAAGCAAGAAGAAGTAAGAATCGGGGTTTATATTTGCCAGTGCGGTACTAATATCTCAGGAACGGTAGATACAAAGGAGATTGTTGAATTCGTTCGAGGAATGCCTTCAGTGGTAATAGCCAAAGATTACATCTATATGTGCTCAGATCCAGGCCAAAATATGATTAAAGAAGATATAAAACAACATAAACTGAACCGTGTGGTTGTTGCTTCTTGCTCTCCGAACGTGCACGAACATACCTTTCGACAAGCCGTCCAGGGTGCCGGACTGAATCCGTATCTCTTTGAGATGGCAAATATTCGTGAACAATGCTCATGGGTGACAGAAGATCCTAAACTGGCAACCGAAAAAGCTAAAGCACTGGTTAGTGCTGCCGTCAAACGAATATATTTCCAAACTCCATTAGAGGTGAGAGAGGTCCCTGTTACCCCAAGTATTCTGGTAGTAGGTGGTGGTATCGCCGGTATTCAGACATCCTTGGAGATAGCAAACTCCGGATACAAAGTATACCTGGTAGAGAGAGAACCAAGTATAGGAGGGCATATGGCACAATTTGACAAAACATTCCCGACACTGGATTGTGCCAGCTGTATATTCACACCACTACTAAGCTCTGTTGGACAGCATCCAAATATAGAGTTACTAACATATAGTGAAGTAAAGGAATTTTCCGGTTATATCGGTAATTATAAAGCTAAAATCCTGAAAAAAGCCAGATATGTTGATGAAGCCAAGTGTAATAGCTGTATGGTATGTGTGGAAAAGTGCCCATATAAAGCTGTTAGTGAGTTCGATGAAGGACTGACAGAGCGGAAAGCAATTTATACTCCTTTCGCTCAAGCTGTGCCAAATGTACCTGTCATAGACACCGAGTATTGCGTCTACTTCAAGAAAGGTACCTGCCGAGCCTGCGAGAAGTTTTGTGATATCAAGGCGATCGATTTCGAGCAAATAAATGAAGAAATTGAAGTAGAAGTTGGTGCCGTAATAATAGCCACCGGTTATGATTCCTTTGATCCCTCGGTCATTTCTGATTATGGGTACAGACATTATGATGGAGTTATAACCGCACTCCAGTTTGAACGGTTATGTAATGCGTCCGGTCCCACCAATGGAAAAATTTTACTGAATGATGGTTCCGAACCCGAGAGTGTTGCAATCATTCATTGTGTCGGTAGTCGCGATGAAAACTATAATGAATATTGCTCCAATGTCTGTTGTATGTATTCTCTCAAACATTCTCATTTGATTAAGGAAAAGATAGAGGACATTGAAGTATATGAGTTTTATATAGACATGCGTTGCTTCAGCAAGGGTTTCGAGGAATTCTATAAACGTTTGTCCAATGAAGGAGTAAAATTCGTCCGAGGTAAAGTCGGGGAGATCACCGATCGAGCGATTAGTGATGAAGAGCAAGGAAAACTGGTGGTTGTAGCTGAAGATACTTTGATGTGTGCTGTAGTTAGAGTACCGGTAGACATGATTATCCTGAGTACTGCTTTACAACCCCGTTCGGATGCCGAATCAGTCGCCCGGTTATTTAACATTAACCGCAGTGCCGATGGTTTCTTCATGGAAAGACACCCTAAACTTGATCCGGTAGCTACGGCGACCGACGGTATATATGTAGTTGGTTGTGCTCAAGGTCCTAAAGACATACCCTATTCGGTTTCTCAGGCTTCAGGAGCTGCTGCTCGTGTCATAGCTATGGTTAATCAGGGTAAGGTAGTAGTTGAAGCCGCCACGGCTGTAATTGATGAAGACCGCTGTTCTGGCTGTAAGATCTGTAATCTCCTTTGTCCCTACAATGCTATCACATTCGATGAAGAAAAAGGGATTTCGATAATAAATGAGGTCCAGTGTAAGGGTTGCGGGGTATGCGTGGCGGCTTGTCCCAGCGCTGCTATAACCGGTAAACACTTTACGAGTCCACAAATTATCGCAGAAATCGAGGGGGTATTAGTATGAGCTTTGAGCCGAAGATCGTTGCCTTTTTATGTAACTGGTGTTCCTACCGCGGTGCTGATCTGGCAGGAACTTCAAGAATGAAATATGCACCTAATGTTAGACCGATAAGAGTAATGTGCAGTGGTCGGGTGGAACCTGAATTTATCCTTGAAGCCCTTAAAATTGGTGCTGATGGTGTTCTTATACTCGGTTGCCATCCTGGTGACTGCCATTACATTGAGGGAAACTACAAGACGATGCGAAGAGTGGCTCTAGTCAAAAAAATGCTTTCTCAATTTGGTGTTGAAGATGAACGAGTACGTTTAGAATGGGTATCAGCTTCAGAAGGAGAACGGCTTGTCTCCATTACGAATGAGATGACAGAACAGATAAGAAAAATAGGTCCATTTATTGGTAGGAATGGAGGTAGTAATGGATAAATTAAAGATAGCTTTATATTGGGCAGCAAGCTGCGGTGGCTGTGAAATTGCACAGTTACAGATTGGAATTAAACTTCTAAAGCTGGTTGAAGCCGCAGATATTGTTTTCTGGCCAGTAGCTATCGATGTCAAGTATAAGGATGTTGAAGCTATGCCCGATAAGAGTATCGACGCTTGTTTATTTAATGGTGCTATCAGGAATTCAGAGCAAGAGCATATCGCTGAGATGCTTCGTGAAAAATCGAAGATTATGATTGCCTATGGTTCTTGTGCGTATGAAGGCTGTATTCCCGGACTTGCTAATTTGTTCAACCGCCAAATGATTTTCGAACGAACTTATCTGGAAACAGAATCGACGGATAACAAAGAGGAAATCGTGCCTCAAACCAACTATAGAGTACCTGAAGGGGAACTTACTTTGCCTGAGTTCTGGGATACTGTCAATTCTCTGTGTCAGACCGTCGAAGTAGATTATATAATCCCCGGATGTCCCCCTGAAGAGAAAACGACATGGTTGGCGCTTGAAGCTTTGATTGAAGGAAATCTTCCTCCAAAAGGGACAGTTATAAGTCACAGTGATAAGGCAGTATGCGAAGAGTGCGAACGAAAGAGGGACGTAAAAAAGATTAAGAACATTTACCGAAACTATGAGATTATTCCTGATCTGGAAACATGTCTTCTGGAGCAGGGTCTTCTGTGCCAGGGCATCGCTACACGAGGTGGTTGTGGAGCTCCCTGCCCCTCTGCAAATATGCCGTGCACCGGTTGTTATGGACCGGTAGAGGGTGTCATTGACCAGGGGATTCATTTTCTCAGCGCACTGGCCTCGGTTATCGACTCCGATAATCCTGAAGAAGTGAAGAGAATAGTTGATGATATTCCAGATCCGGCAGGTAGTTTTTACCGTTACAGTTTACCTGATTCGTTGTTAAAAGGAACGATTATAAAATGAAGAAGATAACAATAGATCCAATTACAAGATTAGAAGGTCATGGAAAGATAGAAATATTTCTAAATGATTCTGGTGAAGTTGAGAATACTTACTTCCAGGTACCTGAATTACGCGGCTTTGAAAAATTTTGTGAGGGACGTCCGGCTGAAGAATTACCGCAGATTACTCAGAGAATTTGTGGTGTCTGTCCGGAAGCCCATCATCTGGCATCCACAAAAGCTCTGGATGATCTATTCCATACTAATCCGCCTAATCCAGCCAAGAAACTCCGTGAACTTTTATACAGTTCCTTTTACGTTACCGACCATACTACCCATTTCTATATTCTTGGAGGGCCAGATTTTGTTATGGGACCAGATGCCCCGGTAGCCGAACGTAATATTTTGGGAGTCATTGGTAAAGTGGGGCTGGAAATAGCTGGAGAGGTAATCAAAATCCGTGAGCAAAACCATAAAGTTATTAATATCCTCGGTGGAAGAGCGGTACACCCGGTATTTGGTCTCCCCGGTGGTATCAGCAAGGGACTTACCAAAGAAGAAATAAAGGAAATTCAGCAGATAGCCAAGGATTCTATAGAGTTCGCCAAATTATCGTTGAAGATCTTTGATGATGTAGTTTTGAAAAACAAAGAATACCTGGATATGATTGTCAGTGATGCCTTTACTCACAAGACATATTATATGGGTCTTGTCGATGATAATAACAAGGTTAATTTTTACGATGGTAAGGTTAGAGTAGTTGATCCTGATGGTAACGAGTATGCAAAATATTCCCCGAAAGAATATCTTGAGCACATTGCAGAACATGTAGAGCCATGGACATATGTTAAATTTCCCTACCTGAAAAACGTCGGATGGAAAGGATTCATAGATGGCAGTGATAGTGGTGTTTTTAGAGTTGCACCACTTGCACGACTCAATGCCGCTGATGGTATGGCGACACCATTAGCTCAAGAAGCCTACGAGCAGATGTATGATACTCTCGGTGGTAAACCGGTGCATCATACATTAGCCATGCACTGGGCTCGTCTTATTGAATTACTCTACGCGGCTGAGAGGTTTCTTGAACTCAGCCACGATCCTGAAATCGCTTCTCCTGACATTCGAGTTATTCCGACCGCTACACCTGATGAAGGTGTGGGGATCGTAGAAGCTCCTCGGGGTACTCTGACTCATCATTACGTAACAGATGACAGAGGAGTCATAAAGAAGGTTAACTTAATTGTGGCTACAGTTAATAATGCGGCAGCAGTTAACATGTCCATCAATAAAGCAGCTAGAGCTCTAATTAAACCAGGCATTGAGATAACCGAAGGATTACTCAACTGCATCGAAATGGCCTGGCGTCCCTATGACTTGTGCCTTGCTTGCGCGACTCATAGTATTTCAGGTGATTCACCTTTGCCGATAGTGGTTTATGATAGCAAGGGAATGGCAATTAACAAGTCACCATCGGACTGACATAGTTTGTTCCACTTTTTAAGAGGGTTATTAGGAATATATTTGGCATATCGGAGGTTAGTTTGAATACCCTGGTTTTAGGGTTAGGAAATCCAATTCTCAGTGACGATAGTGTAGGTTTTCGCGTCATTGAAGAGCTTCAACCCCGGTTTACCAGACATGATTTGACCTTCGTACAAAGCTCTGTATCAGGTTTAAACCTGCTCGAAACGATTGTTGGGTATAAAAAACTCATAATAATTGATTCTATTCAGACAAAAAACGGACAAGCCGGGGAAATTTATACACTCACTGGCAATGACATCATAGACACGAGTCATATATCCAATACTCATGGCATAGGTCTACCTGCTGTTTTTGAGCTAGGGAACAAGTTAGGCAGAATCATGCCACAACAGGTAACTATTTTTGCTATCGAAGCAGCAGATGTAACTAATTTCAGCGAGAGGTGTACTAACAAAGTCGAGGAAGCTATCCCTGCTGCTGCGGCTATGGTGGCTGATGAGTTAAATTCGTTTTAGTAACCTAGTGATAAATAACAGCTAGAGAAGTAGTCACGATATGTGTAGAGACTAAATCAGAGATATGAATGAAAAATATTGACTTCGGAGGTGATTGTCATGTCAACGAAAGAAAAAGATGTGATAAGTATCATTCCTATGTCAGATGTGTACGTTGATGATGTTATAGCTGTGTACAATAAATTGAGAGCGGTGAGATCGGTAGATACCAAATACAGACGTCCTACAGTTGATCAGGATATCCTGACTGAAGAACAGATTACATCCACCAATTTGGGAGGATCGTTGGATTTGAGTTTTATTTACAAAGTTAACGATAATGTAGTCGGGTTTATCTGGGGACGTCTGGCTTATGTGGGTATACCAGTCCAACTGGTAGGATTTATTCATATGATAATTGTTGATCCTGATCTGCAGCGGAAGGGTGTAGCAAGGGAATTGATTAACGCTGTAGCCCTGCGTTGTGGCGAAGAAGGAGTTGACACAATACGTACTGTCGTCGGTGAACGTGACTGGGATCTGAGTAATTTCTTATCTGAGGTGGGTTTCCAGGATAGCGGGTTGGTCATATATACCCGGACAGTCCAGAGTTAGACGGAAACATTTGGCACTCAACAATGTCCCGGCTATAATTACATATGACGATCTACTTTCTTCTATGGAATTGGTACCTGGCATAAATTCTCAATCTACTTTGGGGAGAAAACTAAACGAGACACGATATAACTATAGACTAAGTTTCCGACTATTCAAGAACAATCACCGCCAATCCTGTCATTTTTGAGTAACGCTACCATAACTCTCAACTGCTTTGTCAGACTGTCAGCAGTGAGTCCGATTGAGCCTACGCCCATGATCACTATATCGTACGATTTTCGCATCTTTTTCATCCTCCAAAACTGCGTATATTTATAATACCTTAAGCAAGTCCAAAGAATGGTTGATTATTTAGGTTGGATCAGTCTAAATTTTGGAATTCCAGGTATACAGGATGCTATAATATTTTTTAGATTTGAAACCATTTACCCAATCCAATCAAGCTTTAAAAAAATCAGGAGAGCTGTGCATGAACGGTACAAAAATTACTATACTCGATCCAAGAGGACAACCTACCGGGAAATTCGGCAGGCGTGGCGAACCGGGATCGGAAATGATGTCCATATTCGATCCGAAAACTCAGCCTGTAATGGACATTGATGATCTTCCAAGAAGGATGGCTGATCGGCTGGATACTCTGGAAGGTAAAACAATCTATCTTGTCGATACCGGTTTTGCCGGTTCAAATGAATTCTTACAGGAAGTCCAGGAGTGGTTTGCGAAAAATATGCCCGAGGTTAAGACCGTACTTCATGTGAAAGCTGGCAATACCTTCGCGGATGATCCCGAAACATGGATGCTGCTTAAAAAGGAAGCTGATGGCGTCGTTTTTGGTGTTGGCGGCTGAGATGGCTGTTCAGCGAGTCTCGCTGAATTTGCCAGGACGATCGAAGGAGATTACGACCTTCCCACAGCGCCGATCGTTACTTCACGTTTTGCAGACTATGTCCTGAGAGACGGACGGTCGCATGGTATGCCGTTACGATGGTCATTTCCCCCGTATCCTGTAGCTTGGGTACCGAGAGAAACACTTCACGAGTACGTTCATGGGAATGATCCGATTAC
>CP070800.1:2189853-2193066 GCA_020343555.1 Dehalococcoidales bacterium | reverse complement strand
TTAAAGTAGCGCTTGATTGAACGAAAGTAATCGTAGAAGGTATAAGGCTTGACACGATCTTTGAACGTTAACAAATAGTTACGAATGTGATGAGCTGTAAGGCCTGAGGGATCATCAATACCAAAATCATTCAAGCAATACTTAATGAATGGCCTAATGATCTCAGTATAGTTTTGGGTAGTCTTGGGAGAAAATCCCTCGACTTTACAGAAAATAAGGAAATGTCCTAAATGTTTGTATAACAAGGATCGAGATTTAAGCAGGTGGTCTAAGTTACGTACCTTCCCATCCTGTGAGGTGGGTTGAGACAGATGATCTAACATGACATTTGCTAGCCCGCCACGGCATTTTCAGTGTCATTTTAGCTTCAATTCCCCTTTATGGTGGGCGGTAACGGACTTGAACCGCTGACCCCCTGCGTGTAAAGCAGGTGCTCTAACCAACTGAGCTAACCGCCCGTATATGGCGCGCTTGGCGGGGTTCGAACCCACGACCTCAGCCTCCGCAGGGCTGCGCTCTATCCAGCTGAGCTACAAGCGCACCTTGTCACTATTCATGGTGCCGAAGGAGAGATTTGAACTCTCACGTCCTTATGGACACTACGCCCTGAACGTAGCGCGTCTGCCATTCCGCCACTTCGGCAAGACGAACATTATAACTTTATATGATACGTACTTTTTCGTCAATAGAATTCGCGACGAGATAACACTTTAGAGAAGCAGTACAATAGATTCCCGCCTTTGCGGGTATGACAGAAGTGGGATTCCATATTCGTCAATAGAATTGCTTAGACAGCTACAGGTAAATTGACCGCCGCCGGTTATCCGTTTAGAATGGAATGGAATAGATAAGAAGGACATCACTTTGCATCAAAAAACCGTACTCGATAACGGACTCCGCGTGGTCTCTACGACAATGCCGCACACTCATTCCGTCTCTATCTCTTACCTCGTTGGTACTGGTTCACGGTATGAGACAGAAGAACAGGCCGGTGTCTCTCATTTCATCGAGCACCTGGTCTTCAAGGGCAATACCAGGAGACCTACTTCAAAGGATATTTCTGCAGCAATAGAAGGAGTCGGAGGAGGGCTTAACGGAGGAACCGACCGGGAATCCACCGTCTACTGGGCAAGGGTAGCCCGTCCGAATTTCCTACTGGCTCTCGAAGTATTGACCGACATGCTTCTCAATTCCCTATTCGATCCCCAGGAACTCGAACGGGAACGCAGTGTGATTATCGAAGAAATAAACATGACGAAAGATGTTCCTGCACACCAGGTTCATCTCCTCACCGATGAGATACTGTGGCCCGATCACCCCCTGGGTCGTGATATTGCTGGCAGCAAGGAAACGATGACAAAGATAACCAGAGAAATGATGCTTGACTATATGGAATCGATGTACCTACCGGAAAATACTGTCATAGCCATCGCCGGAAATATTCAACATGAAGAAGCAGTCGATGCAGTCAGCCAGGTTACTTCCGGCTGGACGGCGAAGAAAAACAAGCCCGGGTACCTTCCTTACAGTGAAAAACCAAATCCTCGAATACTCATTGAAAAACGGGATACAGAACAGGCACATCTTTGCCTGGCACTCCCCGGACTCCCCATTCTTCACCCGGAAAGATTTATCCTGGATATACTCAATATTGTCCTTGGAGAAGGAATGAGCAGCAGGCTTTTCACGGAAATCCGTGACCGTCTGGGCCTGGCATACAGCATCCACAGTTTCAACGATCATCTGCAGGATACCGGATCAATGACCATCGCTGCAGGTGTCGAACCGCGTAACCTGACCGTGGCGGTAGAAGCAATAGTCAGAGAATTGTCGTTAATGAGAGAAACGATTCCTGAAGAAGAACTAACAAAAGCGAAGGAATTTGCCAAGGGCAGACTCCTGCTGAGAATGGAAGATACGCGGAGTGTTGCCGGATGGACGGGCGGCCAGGAAATACTTACCGATACCATTCTCACTTTAGAAGAAGTGGTAGCTAAAATCGATTCGGTTACTGTTTCCCAGCTCCAGGAAACTGCCGGCAAAGTGATCCTTGGAGAAAACCTCCGCCTGGCTGTGGTCGGTCCTGTGGAGGATGAGAAGACACTGGAGTCATTGCTTCATTTTTAAGTACTGTCTCATAAGCCATTCCGGACTTGATCCGGAATCCAGTAGATCACTGGATTAATTTACAGAACTGGATACCGAGGACATTCCTCTCCCTTGACGGGAGAGGTTAGGTGAGGGTGAAAAGTAACGATTAATGTATAGCCCCCCTCACCCTGACCCTCTCCCGCGATGGGGAGAGGGAATTATTCAGAGGTTTCTTAGTTTTTCCTGAAATACTCACATTCCTCGAAGATGCATTCGTTATTCCTGGACATATACCAGCACTGGGTATTCTCTGTAATATCCAGCCTGATATTCAGTCGTTTTTCGAGAAACTCGGTTGCCAGTTCAAGCGCTTTACGGCTGGCTCTTTTACAACACCTGGGCTGACCGTCCAGCAATCCCTGCAACGTGAAAGCGGTCGCTTCGTTTGCCCGCGCTCGGGTTGCTCCTGGTAACGGAGTCGCTTCGGTCAGGACACTGACTGCTATCCCGACACCAATACCGGTACCACAGGCTCCGAAAAATCCGCACCAGCCACCCGGCACTTTCTCTCCTCTCGATATCGCCTTTTCCAGGGCATTTTCCGGAACAGGATAGCCAGCGTTCTTTACCGCCGTCACCAGTATGGCAGGAACCATGGCATGGTGTTCCGGTCCGTGCATGGGAACCGATGGATGGGACATGATGATTTCAAGCAACTCAATCGGATTCGAGGATTCCGTGGAACTTAATACCTCTCTTATAATATCAAGAGCTTTGCTGCTGTGGCAGGAATCGCAGATATAATGACCTTCAGGGCAATATATCAACGCATTGAATTCCTTACCGCAGTAAGTACAAGTCCTCTCGGCTTCTTGAGTCCCGTATATAAGAGAATTGCCACAGACACCGCAATTTTCCTGTGATTCCATTTCAGTTTTTTGTGTATCGTTCATGTCTCAAGTATAAAGGTGGATATGGTGAACGGTCAAAAGAGAAGACCAAAGGAAATCATCGCTATGGAGGCAGGTATCTCTGCTTTTTTGTAATTAATTCTTATATTTTGTTAAGTACTTTCAACATCACCTGGTAGATAGCGTTCGGTTTGGCTTGCTGGTTGATCGT
>CP070800.1:2187176-2189753 GCA_020343555.1 Dehalococcoidales bacterium | reverse complement strand
ACTCTCCCTGGTTCCGGCTATTTCCACTCCATCCGCCCCGGCTTTTTGTGCTCTGACCGCGGCGTCAACGAAATTCTGTATTTCTTCTTCGAGTCGTTCCGGGGTCATTCCGATCTTATCCCAGGATGGGACGATGAGAGCCATCTTGCCTTCACTTCGGACAACCCGGTGCTGCGGTCTCCAATCTGCATAAGAGGATAACTGCGGTACAATCTTCGCTCCCCATTTATGACAGGCATCGATCAATCTAGCCCATCCCGGAATGGTATCATCACTCCAGATACCTTTTGTGGGTCTCCTCTCACCACCGGCGGCAGTCTGGACAGCTCCTTTTGAATCTGGCGTGACGTCTACTTCTCCTATCACGATGAGACCGGCACCACCCCTGGCGACTGCTTCATGAAACAGGATGTGCGTCTCATGGATATCAGGCCAGACATTTTCCGGGGGAAGTACCTGGATCGGCGCCAGGGCGATCCTGTTTTTCAGTTCTAATTTTCCGACATTAACAGGTTCCCACAGTTTTTCCAGCATTTCGTCCTGGAAAGGATGTTCGATATGGTGTCCGTCTCTCTGTGCTGCTTTCATCTCATTTACTCCGAGTATAAATACCGGTGCAAAATCTTACCATAAATCACAAATGAAATCAGGTTTTATCCAGTTTCGGATAAAACCTGATTAACTCCATTTCTATTATTTTTTCACAGGTATCCTTTTACCTACCTCCAGGCATCAATGCTATAGAAGGGATCCATGCCGAGGTGAATGTGCGAACTCAGTTGATGACTTACTTCTTCATCACCGCCACCGACGACGATGCAGAAGTGGTATGGAGATTCTGCTGCCGGCACCATGTAATCGTCCGTGAGTTCTTTCCAGTGTTTACCTGAGATTGGTTCGATCCCCAGCCAGCCGTTAGTGGTAAGATCCACCCATGAGTAATGCCTGAATTTACCCAGCGGCACGAAACTCTTCTTATAGAGCCACTCGTACACTTCGTCTTTTGACTTGAAACCGTATTCGTACAGATGCCTGGCCATCTCGGGATTCATGATGATCGTCTTTGCGCCTTCCCGACCTGACCAGAACTCGTCTACAAGGTATTCCAGCCAGTTATGCGGTCCGGGAATACCCTTGACGCCAAGTTTCCTTGCCATGCCGCCGTGGCCGCTTTTCTGGAACGCTCGATATCCTCCGGGAGAGAACTGGACACCCCTGATGCCATCGTTGACATGAGGAATGACCATGATAACGCTTTCGTCTTTGCCGTAACCGTTTTCCTGGTTCAATCCCTCCCAGCCGGGTGGCAGCCTGTCGGCGTTTTCAGCACAACACCGGCTGCCTTCGAATGGGCTTCCGATACTGGTCATACGATTTACCCCCGGTATGGCGCCACCGAGATTACGGGCCATTATTTCATAGGCGCGACCGATGGTAGAGTTAGCCACGTTTCCGGGACCCAGCATCCCGCAGCCGCTGCTCATACCAACCTCTTTTGCATAGGGTCCACTCACACACATCCACTGACCGAACGTGTGGGTACTGGCTATGTATGTTCCCGATTCGGCAATAGCAAGTACTGCAGGCAGGTGTTCCGGTTTACAGCCTGCCATTACGGCGCAGGCGGCTACCTTCTCTACCGTGGCTATCCAGTTCATGGGATGCATCAGGGCTGGGGTGCCCTCCGCATACAGTTTACCGTCCCATCTTCTTCGTTCTTTCTGGAACGTAATGATTTCATCAGGTTTATGACTTGTGCCTTTAAGCATTTCAGCAACGCGTTCTTCCGTTGGAATCCTTACCGGCAGACCGTCGGTAAACCGGGCTATCGGGGCATTCACCGGATGAGGGATATATTCTGTCTGGTGGAAAAACTCCTCGGCTTCATCCATTGTCCCTTCGCATATTATCCTGTCATCAGATGAAGGAAGCCACGTTCCACTTTCTTTTTCCTTCTTAGTCAGAGGAGTGGTCAGGGCATCCATCATTTTGTCCATCCATGTATCGACGTCGTCAGGACCGGGAAGTATTCGTGACGCGTGGATGTAACGGGCATTTGGTATTCCAGCTCTCAGTGCGGTCTGCTTCACCATGTTGAACTGGTCTTCGAAGTCGATGAGTACTGTCGGGATACCTGCTTTTTCAAGCTTTGCTATATAGGGCAACTGCTCCCATACTGCGTTACTTCACCACAGTACTCCCTGGATCACGGCGTCGGTTGTCTTCAACTCCTCTTCCGTTAACCCAATCGGAAACAGACCGTAAGTCTTTTTCACATTCCAGTTTACGTTGGTATAATCGGTCTTAAGCTTTTTCTCCAGGGCTATGGTGATATCCGGCTCGCCGCAGATGCTCATGCAGATATTCTTGCCCTCGATGGTATCGAGTCGAGATGCCAGCGGGAATGTTCCTACCTCTTCCGCAGTCCCGACTGGATTGATGCATCTTACTTTCTCTACCATTATGCCTGTCTCCTTATAGCAAATGAATTTATTTCGTTTCCATATCAGTACGTCGGAGTCTTGCCAGCAGAGGAGCGGAAGTATCTCGTACAATAGCCAGTTCTTCTTCGGTTGG
>CP070800.1:2180088-2187076 GCA_020343555.1 Dehalococcoidales bacterium | reverse complement strand
TGATCGTACGAAAGCCGTCACCTCCGATTCACGAACTGGAGTCTTCTACACCAACGGGAGTACGGGTCTTATGCGACAAAGAGATATTCCCTGAAACCGGTTCGATTGTCGAATACAACATAATCGACCGTGATACCAGCCTGGGAAACCGTCCCGGCGGACCTCAACCGCACAAACACGAGTATTCGGAACTGCTGGTCTACCTGGGAACGAATCCGGATGATCCTGATGAACTTGGTGGTGAAATAGAACTCTGGCTGGGTGAAGGTGAAGAACTGGAGAAAGTCACCCTCACTACTTCTTCAAGCATATTGATCCCACCCGGTCTGGCTCACCTGCCCCTCTTTTACAGGAACGTGTATCGACTGATCATCCATGTCCTGGTCATGTTTGACTCTACCGATTACGAATTTATTCCCGTTTCCCGCGAGGGCAGACCAATTTCCGAGTAATAATATTATCAGCTTTCCATACCAAGAGCGAAGCGTAAAGCAGTTTCTACCGCTTTTATTTTTTTAACACTAAGAGCTGTCAACCTGTCACTCAAAATGGATTTCGTTATGGTAGTAACTGTATCCAGATTTATAACGCATGGTTTGGGTAGACCATCTTCAAGGTCTAATGGAACCTCAGAGGGAATGTTCCGAATCCTGGTAGTAATTGGGGCGACGGTTACGAGTTCTCTTACCATGTATGCTTCATCGCGAGACAAAAGAAGTACCGGTCGCCGCCCGGCAGGTGTAACAAACTCAGCCCACCAGATTTCACCACGTTTCATTACCAGGATTCCTCGGCTAAGATCTTCATTCCTGCTTGATGGATACCTTCAACTTCCTCAGTCGATTCCGGTAGAGTGGTATAACCATGAATATATTCCTCAACATCCTTTGATTCCTTTTCCTGTTTCAGATATTTATCAATCGCACGTCGGAAAAATTCGCTTCGACTTTCTCCCCTGGCTTTTCGTTCTTTCTCAATGGTTTTCAGGATATCCTCAGGCAGGCTAATAGCAACTTTTGTACTCTTTACCATTTGATAACTCCACTTCGTTCATACTACTATCATACTATAGTATGAACATATTCATACTTTCTGTCAACCTAAGGATTGTTCATGACGTGTGAGATACCTTTTTAGTGAACCTGTTCTCGCCGAAATCCGTCCTGGAGGACATCCGTTGATAAAACTTTCTTTATTCGCATACTTCCTCGTACAGTTGCCGTAAAATATTAAATGCCTGTCATTATCTGGTATTTCGGCACTTGGACCAACCAGCAGTGTGATATTTTTTAGTTTTTCCCGGTATTTTCCCAGAGACCTGAATTCATTGCCAAGTTCATTTAAACAGGCACTGCAAGGATTACCTTGAATTATCTCTATATTGCCGCCACTTTTCTTTGCATAGTCAAACGGATTAACCGGTTTTGAAAATTTGTATTTTCCTTCCAGATTTTCAAGTTTTTCTCCCAGTATCTCTATTTCATCGATATTCGCTGTACCCAGTCCTGCTTTCTCGGCAAGCATTATGTACTCTATTTCAGCAGGATCGAGACCCATTATCCTCGCGGACACGGAATCGGCGGCTACAAAGTCG
Source organism: Dehalococcoidales bacterium (assembly GCA_020343555.1). Next base: position 2,185,482 of record CP070800.1, on the reverse strand, counting down.
TTACTGATAATAAGCAGACCCACAAGGAAAGCTTTACCTGCTACCTGGTCCTGTGCGAAGGTCGCATCGATAATAGCAATATGAGGTTGTACAGCTTTATTCAGGTCAACTATCCCCTGGTATAAACCGTCACAATGGAATTTATGCTTCCATTCGGGAAGCATTACACCTTTCAGGTTTTTCATGCTTAGTGAAACCGAGCAGATATTAACCAGTTTCATCTTCGCCAGGCTGACTATCATATCTACATCCAGGGCATAATTCGACACTTCAATTTCCCGAAAATACAAAGGCTCTTTTACCTGGACAACTCTATGATTGTCCTTGCGCAATTCAACCACTTGGGCACCAATTGATTCTGCATATCCTTTCAGCCCGGTTGTATCAAATACATACTTTTTCCACTTTTCATACCCACTTTTGCTTCTGAAACCAGGGTCTTCCCCGATAAGGACTTTAAAGCCATTATCAATCAGTATCTTCGACATAGCATGTGTAACCACAGGATTGACATCGGTTTCTTTCCTTGCTGCTCCGTAATTCGGTTTTAAAAGTACCGTTCCGTTATCCGGGCATTTATCGAATAGATCCCCCAGCATGCCTGTAGCATCTTCAATGGCACCATATATTTCCTTGATCTGTGCCTGTGGATCAACTTTGACTATAGCGACTTTTGAATGCATGTCTACTTTCCTTCAGTATGAGAGTACATCTTATACTTCAGGGAAATCCTGCGTAATGATGATTATAACAAATATCGTTGATGATTTATTGAAAAAGGTAATAGTGAAAAACTGCGTCAGTACTATTATTGAATCAAGAGTATTAAACTATTCAGGCAAATAGTGCCGAAGTCTTTTTACTAATCGCATCAAAACGTGACGGGCAGGCTTCCAGGCAGGTACCGCACTTAATGCATTTTTCCTGGTCGATGATATATGGTGATTTTTTCTCTCCTGATATGGCTTCCACCGGGCATTGCCTTGCACAGATACCGCAGGACTGGCATTTCTCCGGATCTATATAATATGATTCCACTTCGTTGAAAAGCAGGCCGATCTCCTCTTTCGAGAATAGAGAGTGATACTCTTCACGCGATGCAAGACGCGTCCCCAGTTTTTCGTTCTTTTTTATCTTTATATAAGGCACCAGCCTGATTATTTTTTCGAGTCTTAACTTCAGTTCACCCGGATCTGTCTCTTCACCGGTGCCAAGCAGCCCCGCGTCTTTCACCTGCCTGCCAAACTCATTCATAATCTCGGTAAAAAGTATCCCATCACCCGAAGTCATAAACTCGATCCTCAGCCTGTCGGGATTCACTCCAATGTATTCCAGTATCCTTTTACACATGAGTACCATGTTCAGGGCATCGTAATTACCCTGGGTGGTATAATTGCACTCGTTCAACCGGCACCCTCCGATAAATACGCCGTCGGCTCCGTTCAGAAAAGACCTGAGCACCATCTCAAGGTCTACTCTCCCGGTGCACATCACGCGTATCAGCCTTGTCTCGGTCGTATATTGCAGTCTGGAAACTCCAGCAAGGTCGGCAGCGCCGTACCCTCACCATTCGCAGACAAAACCGAGTATCGACGGTGTAAAGTCTATCGCCCTACTCATTCTTTTATCCAGTGTATCAGTCATGTTTTACTCACCATTTCATCGGTAAATGCTGTATCGATCTGGCTCCTCAGTTCTTCATTCGTATAGTGCTTGAGTGATATGGCTCCGGTAGGACATTTCGCGTTACAAAGGCCATCACCCTTGCAGAGCACCGGATTAACGGCAGCTTTCAGTCCCCGCTTCGTTTCCCTCATCACGATGGCATCATAGGTACAAGCGGTACTGCAGACTCCGCATCCTATACACCTTGATTCATCAACCTCGCAGACAGAACCTGATGCGGTTATTGTGTCTTTTGATAAAAGCGTAAGGACACGCCCGGCAGCGCCATATGCCTGGCTGAGTGTTTCGATGATGTGCTTGGGATACTGCGCCATCCCGCAGAGATATATACCGTCAGTGGCGAACTCTACCGGTCTCAGCTTGACGTGGGCTTCCTTGAAAAATCCGTCCGGATTCAGCGTCAGCCTGAACATTTCAGCCAGTTCTTCTGTCCCGGCAGCAGGAATCACAGCCGCCGCCAGGGCGAGGTAATCGGCATCCATGGCAATCATTTTATTGAGAACCGGATCAGGTACAGAAATTCGCAGAATATCTCTCCCATCCTCATTAACATTCTCTACCTGTGGAGGATTTTCCGGCTCGTAACGGATGAACCTGATCTCCTTGTCTGCCGCTTCCCGGTAATAGTCTTCTTTGAGGCCGTATGTCCGCATATCCCGATACAGGATATTTATATCGATTTCAGGATTAATCTCCTTCAGTCTTAAGGCATTCTTTATCGATTCACTACAGCATACACGGCTGCAGTAGTTTCGGTCTTCATTCCTGCAACCAACACACTGTATCATTACCAGGCTGTTGGCATTTATCAGGCGTTCATCCTTTGCGGTAATCTTCTCTTCCAGTTCAAGGTGTGTTAGTACCTTTTCATTTTGACCGTAAAGGTATTCGGTAGGCGTATACACTTCGGCACCCGTGGCAACGACAGTCGCTCCGTGCTTTATTTCTGTAATACCTCGATCGGAATCAACTACAGTCACGAAATTACCTATGTATCCCGTCGTTTCCCTGATTTCGGCTTTCGTGTAGATATGTACCAGGGGATTTCGGTATACCTTTTGTACGACTCCGTTCAGGAATTCCTGAACATCCGGCCCCTCGAGAGTGGTGTGAATTCTTCTGGCTATTCCTCCCAGTTCGGATTCTCTCTCCAACAGGTGCGCTTCGTAGTGCTGTTCAGCGACGGAGAGTGCACAGGTCATGCCTGCCAGTCCGCCGCCGATTACCAGTGCCGTTTTAGTAACCGGCAGGTCAAATTCCTGCAGAGGTTCAAGGAAACCGGCACGTGCTACCGACATTCTAGTGATATCCTTGGCTTTACGGGTGGCTTCCTCTTTTTCGCGGGAGTGTACCCATGAGCAGTGTTCCCTGATATTGGCGAATTCAAAGTAATACGGATTAATACCGGCTTCCCGTAAGGTATCACGGAACAGCGGTTCCAGTGTCCTTGGCGAACAAGCGGCAACCACAACACGATTCAGTCCTTTTTCCTGGATTATGTCGGCAATTTCCTGTGTGCAGTTGGTGGCGCATGAAAAAAGCTGTTCCTGAGCGTAGACAACACCGGGCAACGATTGAGTATACTCAACCACTGACGGAACATCCACTACCCTGCCGATGTTCGCACCACAGTGGCAGACGAACACGCCAATTCTCGGCCCCTCTCCAGAGACATCCCTTTCTTCAGGATAAATCCTTTCGGTGTGTAACTTACCTCTTCGATAGTCAAGAAGTTCACTACTTACGGAAGCAGCCCCGCTGGCGGAATAAACCGATTCCGGTATATCGACAGGTCCCTGGAAACCACCGCTAAGATAAATACCGCGTCGGGATGTTTCTATTGGATTTACAGGATCGGTGGCACAGAAACCATGCGAATCTAACTCAACGTCGAATACTCTAGAAAGCTCAGTGTAATCAGCAGGAGGATTAAGACCGACTGACAGGACGACCATGTCGAATTTTTCCTCCCGCACACCTTCATCAGTAGTAGAATACCGAATGGTTACATTACCGTTTTCAGACAGTTCTCTTCCCAGAGAAACATAACTTCTTATAAACCGGACGCCCGGAAGATTTTTCGTTCTTTCGTAATAACGTTCGAAGTCTTTACCATGAGAACGTACATCATTGTGGAATATAGTGCATTCGACATCCATGTCATGTTCTTTGGTTACGATCACCTGCTTCTGTGTGTAGGTGCAGCAGACCGAGGAGCAATAGCTGTTGCCTCCAGGTATTACCTGCCGTGAACCGACGCACTGTATCCAGGCAATCTTTTTGGGATGCTGTTTATCGGATGCCCTGAGGATCTCGCCCTCATAGGGTCCGGTGGCACACAGCAGCCGCTCGTAGTCCATGCTTGTCACTACATTTGGTATCCTGCCGTAACTGTAATCCTCGCGTATCGAAGGATCGAATGGCTCTATCCCGGCAGCGAGGATTATCGCACCGACACTCAGGTTAATTTTCTCCTCTGCCTGGCTGAAATCTATCGCCTTGTTCTCGCAAACGGCTTCGCATTCACGGCATTTTTTGTCTTTCAGGTAGAGGCAGTTCTCATCTATATAGGCTACAAGAGGAATCGCCTGCGAGTAATATATATGGACGGCTTTATTGGTCGATATTTCCTGGTTGAAAGGATCCGGGTAACTGACCGGGCAGCATTCGACACAGGTAGTACAACCCCGGCATTTATCCTCGATAATATACCTGGGTTTTTTAACCAGAGTCACCCGAAAGTTACCGGCTTCACCTTCTACTTCGGTGACCTCGGTATACGTCAGTACCTCTATGTTTGGATGCCGGCCGACCTCGACCAGTTTCGGTGAGAGTATTCACATCGAGCAGTCGTTGGTGGGAAAGGTCTTGTCCAGCTGGGCCATATGACCGCCGATAGCCGGAAGTTTATCTACCAGGTATACCCTAAATCCGGAATCCGCCAGGTCAAGAGAAGCCTGGATACCGCTGATCCCGCCACCGACAACCAGAACGTCGCCGAATTCACTCTCGCCGAGACTTTTTCGAAGTTGCCGTACCCTGTCATCAAGTATTGATTGTTCTCCCATTTTGATCCTTATATCACATCGCTGATAATTTCGGTGATGTCCTTGATTATTATGGATTCACCACCCTCCGCAGACAGCCTGCTGTCTTCAAAATTCGTAATGCAGTAGGGGCAGGCAGTAACCAGTTCATTAGCATCTGTCTCTGCAGCCTGTTCCAGCCTGAGATCGGAAAATCTCTCTCCTTTGGTTGTATCCATCCATATCCTGCCGCCACCTCCTCCGCAGCATAAGCTGTTTTCGCGCGAATCGGTCATCTCGACCAGTTCAAGACCGGGTATATTTTTCAATACTTCTCGTGGTTCATCATAAATACCGTTATGCCTGCCGAGATAGCAGGGATCGTGGTAGGTTATCTTTTTTTGATACTCTCCCTTTATCTCAAGTCTGTGTTCACCGATAAGCTCGGACAGGTATTGTGTGATATGTACGACCTCGAAATTCACCTTGAACTCGAGATATTCATTCTTAAAGGTGTGGTAGCAATGTGGTGAAGAGACCAGTATCCTGTACACTCCGTTATCGATAAACGCCTTGATGTTTTCTCTTGCCAGGAGTTTGTACAGTGTTTCGTTACCTGCCTTGCGTATGCTTTCACCGCAGCAGTTTTCGCTGATGCCGAGAATACCGAAATCCACTCCTG
>CP070800.1:2153875-2179988 GCA_020343555.1 Dehalococcoidales bacterium | reverse complement strand
ATACGGCCAGTCAGGGGCATGACCCTGTTCTCTGAAATAGTCATTCCATGTACCCAATATACTTTCCTCCTTTAGTAAATTTCGTCGGAATTATCAGATATATCCGATTCAGAAACGAATCGGATTCTCTATCAGGTTAACGCCAATAATATGTCTCCCTAGAGGTAATGTCAATACCGTTTTATGTATAGATTACGATCAAATCCTGATAACCGGTATTTACTTGTCTGTTCTTTTTGGTGTATTACTAATAAGAAAATGAAAAATCGGAGGATTATTATATGACTACGAATCATGACGAAGGAAAATCACCGAAACAACTGCGTGATGAACGAGAACGAAGAATAATGGATGCCATCGAGCTAAAGGAGCCTGACAGAGTTCCGATAATGACTCCAATGGGTTACTTCCCCGCAAAGTATACCGGCATACCCTACTCGGCTGCATATTACGATTATGACGCCTGGTTCGCCGCCTGCAAGAAGACGCTGCAGGATTTCCAGCCGGATGCAATTTTTCCTCAGGGTTTCACACCGGGTAAAGCTCTGGAAATCCTGCAACCCAGGAACCTGAGATGGCCGGGATACGGCGTCGACGAAAATATGGGACACCAGTCTATTGAAATCGATTATATGAAAGCTGATGAGATCGATATATATATGAAAGATCCGTCGGACTATATGTTCCGAATATTCATGTCTCGCGCTTCAGAAATATCCGGAGGTCTGGCCGATTTACCAAAACTATCGAATCTCAGCGGCGGTGGAGTGATGGGTATGCAGATGCTCGCTACGGCATTAGCTGAGCCGTCAGTCGCGAAAACGATACGTGAATTGCAGAAGGTCGGACGTGAAATGAAAAAATGGCGTTCCAGACAGATGAAATTCAGCAAAATGATGCTGGATATGGGCTTCCCGAGTTATACTCACGCCGGTGCGCTTCCCCCGTACGACATCATCTCCATCTCCATGCGTGGAATGGAAGGAACCATGTTCGACATGTTCCGCCAGCCGGAAAAACTGCTGGAGTTATGCGACTTTGTCCTGGAACAGACGCTTGCCCGTCCTCTGCCGCCGCCGAACGAGATGGGATATATAAGACTGTTCATGACGATTACCCGTGGTTCGGACAACTTTATCTCCGTCAAACAATGGGATAAATTCTACTGGCCGACCTTTAAAAAGCTAATAAACGAACTGGTTAAAAGGGGAGGAACACCCTGCATTTTCTTTGAAGGCAACTGTGATTCAAGGATGGAATACCTCCTCGACCTGCCTAAAGGGAAATTCCTGGCCAGGCTGGACCTGACGGATATATTCAGAGCGAAAGAGATACTCAAGGATCATGTCTGCATAGAGGGAAACGTACCTTCATCCCTCCTGCAAACAGGAACCGTGGACGACGTAAAAGCCTGCGTGAAAAAACTGATCGATGTAGTAGGTAAAGACGGAGGTTATATCGTATCGACCAACAGCTCAATCGACCACGTAAAACCGGAAAATCTAAAAGCGTTGATTGATTTCACCAAGGAGTACGGGTGGTACAGATAATCGAGGTATTCGGGTTTATAGAACCACTCCCCATAATATCAGACCAAAGTTGACTTATTCATTAAGATAAGATTAAACTATATCGATTTGGATTGTCGGAGAATTAAAATTATTAAAGAGTTACGCGTCAAGTAGCTTAAGACAAGCACCGGAGATGCTGTGGTTTACAGCGTTCACCGGTGTTTTTTCTATGGAATTTACGGTGGGAATCCTCTTGATTCTAATATGCTGACTATGCACACGTCATACGTTGACCTGATATCCATGACCGTCCAAAAAGAAAATTCTTAGGCAATAAATAGTGCGAAGGAGGAGGAAACAATAATGCCTTACAACATTAAACACCTGACACCAGTATTGTTCGGCGCGAACATGTCGTTGCGAACCGGCATGCGACTAAAGGAAATGGGATGCACCAAGATCCTGTTCGTGTACGACCAGGGGATCAAAAAAGCAGGGATCCCCGATAAGATTATCGCAAATTGCGAAGCCCTCGGAATGAAATCATACCTTTTCGAGGATGTACAGGCAGATCCACCTGATTACACGGTGGAAGCATGTGCGGAAATCGGTATCAAAAACAAAGTAGACGGAGTAGTAGCAATCGGTGGCGGCAGTAGCATGGACACTGCCAAGGTCGCCAACATGCTGCAGACCAACCCACCACCCCTGAGTCAGTACCTTGGTTTCGGTGGCCCCCAGTTAAAGCCATTCAAGAAACTGATCTGTATCCCGACTACGTCTGGTACCGGAAGCGAGGTAACCAATATGGCGGTTATCACAAACTCGCAAACCGGAAATAAGGGCGGTCCCGCCAATGACCTGTTAAGGGCTTCACTCGCAATTATCGACCCCGTACTTACAGTAGGAATGCCACCATCGATCACAGCAGATACCGGAATGGACGCATTCAGTCACGCCGCCGAAGCTGTCACGTCAGGTCAAGCAAATCCACAATCAGACCTTGTTGGTATGGACGCTATCAGGCTGGTATGTGAGTATCTTCCCAAAGCGGTCAAAGACGGTAGTGATCTTGAAGCCAGGACGAAGATGAGCTTCGCCGCAATGAATGCCGGCTATGCATTCAATGATGCAATAACCCACATCGGTCACTCGATTGGTCATGCTCTAGGTGCCATGTACCATATCCCCCACGGAAACGCCTGTGCGTTAGCCATGGGTGAGATTATGGAATATGTCGCTTCCGATACTCCCGACGGTATACGAAGAGTTGCCACCGCAATGGGTTTGAACATTGACGGCGCTTCCACCGAAAAGGTAGGATCAATGGTCTGTGAAGCGGTAAGAAAACTTAATAAAGAAATAGGTCTGAAAACACTGAAAGACCACGGATTAAAGAGAGAACAACTGGACGAAATGGCAGAGAGGTCGTTAGCCGGCCCGGTTATGTTCAGTCCCAAGAAAGTCACCAAAGAAGCCCTTCTCGGAATACTTACGAAAGCCTATGACGCATAGAGAAGGAGGATAAAGAAGGAGGTAATAATGAGTAAAACATTAAGAGTCAATGTACAGACCGGCGCGGCTGACTATGAAGACTTCAAGACAGAATACCGCGAGTTCGGTGGACGCGGACTTATTGCTAAAGTAATGACCGATGAGGTTAATCCGAAATGCGATCCTCTCGGTAAAGAAAATAAACTGCTACTCACCACTGGTATACTGGGTGAAACACCGCTCCCTATGGGACATCGTCTCTCGGTAGGCGGAAAAAGCCCCCTGACCGGTGGTATCAAGGAAGCCAATGTTGGTGGTACCGTCGCAACACTTTTACTGCAGCACGGTATTAAAATGGTTATTGTCGAAGACCTGCCTTCCGATGATAAATGGAAACTGCTGGTCATCGACAAATCGGGGAAAGCGGAACTCGTACCGGCAGACGAATACGTCGGATTGAATAACTACGCGCTTTCCGAGAAACTGCAGGCAAAATATGGTAAAAAAGCTGGTATTCTGTCTATCGGTTTAGCCGGCGAGCGGGGTTATCGGAACTCATCGGTCCAGGTTACCGATGCTTCTACCGGTCATCCCAGCCGGGCTGCTGCCAGGGGCGGAATGGGTGCCCTCATGGGTGCCAAGAAACTCAAAGCTATCGTAGTGAACGAAGCAGCCACCAAGGCAACCTACGACTATGCAGATAAAGCTAAATACGATGCAGCGAGAAAGAAACTGGTCGACGGTATAACCTCACGTCCGTCCGGCTTCACCAATGTTGGTACAATTTCCAATGTCGACATGGTTGGAGGAATGGGATTAATCCCGGTAAAGAACTTCAGCGGAGAACTCTACGATTCCAAGAAACTGAAGAAAATAAATGGCGATGCATTTATGGCCAAATTGAAAAAGAACGGTGGTAAAAACGGTCTACCGTGTCAAGCTGGTTGTGTCGTACGCTGCAGTAACTACTACAACGACAGCAAGGGGAATTACCTTACCAGCGGACTTGAGTATGAAACAGTTGCTCTCTGCGGCACAAACTGTATGATCGATGATCTCGATACTATCGCAAAAATGGACTATATGTGCGATGATCTGGGTCTGGATACGATTGAAACCGGTGCAACCATAGCTGTCTGCATGGAAGCCGGTAAGATCCCGTGGGGCGACAAAAAAGGCGCTCTCAAACTCATACAGGAGATGATCGACGGCACAGAGTTCGGTAAACTACTGGGTCAGGGGACCGGGGTTGTCGGTAAAGAACTCAATGTAGCGAGAACTCCAGCCGTCAAAGGCCAGTCACTCTCTGGATACGATCCCAGGAACTCACACATTGTCGGTATCACCTATTCAACTTCACCAATGGGGGCAGATCATACCGCCGGTGTGGCTATGATGCCTAACTCGGACCAGATGCCCAGGCAGTTCCGCCTGTCGATGGGAGCCAATATGCAGGCTAACATGGCAACCTGTGACAATATTATGTGCATGTTCGGTTTCATGGGAACTATGGGTGACGCAACCATCATGCCGGGACTTCTGGGAGGAGCCCTCGGAGGTGAATGGGATACCGCAAAGATAAACGCAATCGGTAGCGAAACGCTGAAACTGGAACGAGCATTTAATAAAGCGGCGGGATTCACAATCGATGACGATGTCCTGCCTGATTTCTTCTACAATGAGGTTGCTCTTTCAACCGGTGCGATATTCGACCTGTCAAAGGAAGATATGGCGAAGGCTTTCGAATAAAATCAGCACCGTGATTTTTCTCTAAATAATGGGTGCTGCCTGTATTGGTACAGGATGTTTATAACAGAGGGTATCAGAAATTCTGATACCCTCTTTACTATCTCCGCTGTGTATACTATACTGTTTTGAACTTGTCAAGTAATAGTCACCTTTTACTATCTCGCCGGTCATGTCCGGGATGTTGAACCTGATGACACCAGCATTGGCGAGGAGGTGATGCCATTGCGGAATAATGCCTGAGCTGCTTCAACCCTGAAATAAAAGGAGAAACGCTCATCACTGGCTTTCCTGTACCTGTTTCTCCCTACCCAGTGATGAGAAGGAGGGAAAATGAAAAAGACCATTTGGATCGCGGTATGTTGTGTGATGGCATTTTCGTTGATCTTTGCCTCGTGTGGTGGGGACGGGGATTTGGAGGAAGAAGAGGTTGAAGAAAGCCAGTTCCGTGATCCAGAAGAACCGAAATACGGTGGTACCTATTATGAATTAACACGGGGTGATCCGCAGGGTTTTGACCCGCGTGAGATCATGAATCTTATGTGCCCGACCATCTGGATAACTCACGACGAATTACTTACGGGAGACTGGATGAAAGGTCCGGCTGGCACCGGTGAGACCGACTGGGCACTTGGATTCCTCGGTCAGATAAGTCTGTTAACCGGAAAACTGGTCGACAGCTGGGAACTGCCGGATGATGAGACAATCGTTTATCATCTAATGAAAGGGGTCCACTTTTCGTACGATCCGAATAATGCCAATGAAGCCGCCAAACTGGTAAACGGAAGGGAAATGACCGCCGAGGACGTGGCGTGGAGTGCAAAAACGGAATGGGAAGCTGAAGGCAGTAATTTCCAGGTATTCTTTACACCTGAGCAGTGGCTATATGAATTCAACGTGATCGACAAGTATACGGTAGAATTCAAAACACCTCCAAGCGCACAGGGGACGAATCTCCTCGAGAGTGGAGAACGACTCTCCATATTCGCTCCTGAAGTTACTGAGAAATGGGGAGATCAGAACGCTATTGATCGATCGGTTGGAATAGGAGCCTGGATACTGAAAGACCATGTTCCCGGCAGTTCGATAACCTATACAAAAAATCCTAATTATCATGCCTTCGATCCAGCCAATCCGGAAAACCGGTTACCCTATCTCGATACTTTCAAGCAGCTGATAATACCGGACGCCTCCACACAGATGGCATCGTTCAGGACAGGCAAAATAGACATGAGAGGCGGGATCACCTGGGAAGATTTTGACATACTGATAGAACAGGCTCCTGATCTGGTGTACGTCGATAGATTCGGATGGGGTTATGTACCGTGTGGCAGGCTGGACAAGGATCTACCTTTCAATGACCTGAGGGTCAGACAGGCAATGAATATGGCAGTCAACCAGCAGGAACTTGTTGATGACTACTACCAGGGGAATGCTCAACTGATGGGATGGCCTTTCCTTGATATCCCGGCGCACAAGCCTTTTTATACCCCATTAGAAGATATGCCACAGATATGCAAGGAGATATATGGGTATCATCCGGATAAGGCAAAGCAGCTACTGGCCGATGCTGGCTATCCCGATGGTTTCAAGACCACAATCGCTTGTGTTCAACCTCACGTGGAAATGCTATCTATCATCAAAGAATATCTCATTGACGTTGGAATCGACATGGAACTCCAGGTACTCGAGGGAAGTGTTTTCAACGGTGTAAATCGGGGAAGAACCCACGACGAGATGATCTATAAAGAGACCAAGATGGCCTTCATGCCATGGCACATGTTCGAGGTTCGTGACGATAATGCTGACGGTGTTGCCTTCTACGAGCACCCGAAGACACGGGCTGTTTACGATCTGATTGGTCTAAATCTTGGTAAGGACGATAGTATATGGATCAAAGCATTAAAGGATATCGTTCCTTTCATGATCGAAGAAGCCTGGGGAATATACCTTCCTGTAGCTAAAACATACACTGTATGGTGGCCCTGGCTACAGAATTTCCGTGGAGAGACAAGCATCGGTAACTTCACCCCGGCAACACATACCAGGTACATCTGGATAGATGAAGAAATGAAAGCTGCAATGGGATACTAATAAAGTTTTTCTACTTGTTTTAAAAAGGCCGGTATGATCTTATTCCGGCCTTTTTTTATTGAACCAACCATCGGATCTATGACGTGAATAAACATTAGTCACGTCTCATATCTGAACAGCAGTTCGGAAGTATCTGGTCGACCCCGACCGTCTCGAAAGTCAGGCCATGGTAATACACAACATAATCTTAAACCAGCTGGATTCTTAATACTCTACTTAGTCGTAGATATTAATTCAGGTTCAAATTTTCCAATGTTTACACTTGACTATATCAATCGATTCAGTTAGTTTATTTTAATGGAAGAACATGGGATACTTGCATCAGTAGAATTCCAGATGAGCCTGCTTCTTTTCGTCGCCCTGGCAGGCTATGTTATCGCATACAGGATCAATCAATCGGCTGTCGTAGGAATTATCCTTGCCGGCATAATAGTCGGTCCCAGCCTGCTTGGGCTGGTGACGTATACCGATTTTGTATCGAGTCTCGGTCATCTTGGCGCGGTAGTCCTACTCTTCACTGTCGGACTGCACTTTAAGATCCGGGAAATCACCAATGTAAAATACCTGGTCATCGCCATAATGGGAATCATTATTCCCTGGATTGGTGGTTATTTTACCGCAGTACTCTTTGATTTCTATTTCGCCGCATCGATATTCATCGGTACAGCTCTCACCGCTACCAGTATTGCGATTACCGCTAATGTCCTTAAAGAAATGAACCGCCTTCAGTCTGATGCAGCGAAGGCAATAATCGGAGCAGCAATTATCGATGACGTCCTCAGTCTCCTGGCGCTTTCAATTTCCGAAGGAGTAGTACTGGGAGAATTATCAGTCGGCTCTTTCCTGTTAATCCTGGTTAAAGCAATCATCTTCCTGGTAGTGGGAGCATTTATCGGAATAAAATTCATAAGCAAAATGATAGAAAAACTTGATGCTACCAGGTTCTGCAGTAAATACCCTGAAGCTACCTTCATACTGGCGATAATGTTCGCATTCCTGTACGCAATGCTGGCCGAATTAATGGGTCTTTCCGCAATAATCGGTTCTTTCCTTGCCGGGGTATCCCTAGTACAGGTAAAACTTAAACACAACAAAAGTTTCCTGGAAGGGGCTGATCACCTCCAGGTAATATTCGCATCGATATTTTTCATTTCACTTGGTGTACTGCTTGACTTTCATGTTGTCAGCCTGGATCTCATATGGTTTATCCTGGTTCTGTCAATCGTGGCTCTTGCCACCAAGTTTCTGGGCTGCGGTCTGCCTGCCAGACTTGTGGGAATCAGCACTCGTAACTCAACAATTATTGGATTGGGTATGGTTCCACGTGGGGAGGTAGCCATGATAGTTGCCTTAATTGGACTGAACAAGGATCTCATACAGCAGGATACCTATGCCGCCCTAGTATTGATGAGCCTGATTACTACTATCATTCCACCACTGATTCTCAGGAACTGGTTTTATCGTAAAAAACCGGGAAAATCACCCGCACAGACAAAAGAGAGTGGAGTTTCTTCATCGGAATCCCCACCTGACAAACAGCCGTCTCAAACTCAATAGTGACATTCTACACTCCAGGCTGATCTATGATGTTCAAGGCGAGGGATTTAAATTAGTCTCTGGTAGGATACAACAGTAAATCAGTCACTAATTACCGGTGCTCGAAGTCTATTCTTATGGGACAGGAACCGATTCCTCGAGACAAACCCACTCCAGGCTATCCGGTTTGAAGTGGACATACAATCCTGAATTTGTTACCGTAAAATAGCCGGTTATTTCTTCGTCGTCATTTGTCCAGATATCAATTATCAAACCCTTAAAGGAGTCGCCATATACATCTTCATATTTAATCTTGTCACCAATATTTAATTCCATCTCTTTCATCCTTCTAAAAAGTGTATCGCATTAGACAAGAGCAAAATGACTCTTTTTCATGATAGGATCAACTATATCAAGGACGTCGCTGGTATCGAATTCGGCAGTTTCATTAATATCAGATCCATCGATCTCATGTGCGTCTAACTCAACAGACCTGCTGATGTCAATTTCAACAGCTTCATTCACTTTTTCTTCCATCAGGCTGTCATACATTACAGATAGTAATTGTCCCGATAACATCCTGGTACTGTCATCAAGATAATTGTTAATTTTAGCGATAAGGCTGGTCCACTCGTAACAAAGGTGGTCTTGATTCATATCAAGCAACTTAATCAAATCTCTGATTTTTTCAGTACTTTCCAATTTTATTCAACCTTTCTTGCTTTTCTTCTTAACAATATACATGCAATATATTAAAAACATCTTAAAAACGATCGTAACATATTAATAAAACATTACGAACAACTTACAAAGTGGTGGAAAAACCGGTTGTTATAATTTGCGATGTTTCATATTCAGGAGTTAATATCCCAATATTCCTAAGCTACAAGAACTGGTTGACCAACTTTACACCATTTAAGATTATGGTGAGTAAATTGGATATATGTTCCCGAATCCAGTTCCGCGAGGTAAGTAGTAATCATTTCCGTGTTGTTATTAGCAACAGCAACTATTTTCCCCTCTATATCCTCACCACAGACGCCTTTTTCTTCATATATAACGCGATCTCCAATACTAAAAGCCATTTTGTATATACCTCCCTAACGGGTCATTCACTATAGTAGTACGTACGCGAAGCTAGTTGTGTTATTTTTAATTTGGTGGTATTTTGGTACGGATTAGTTGGAAAATGGTGGGGATTTGAAGGAATGCAGGTAGTTAATTTTAATTTCCGGTATGCAGTAACAGGCATGAGTAATCAAATTCTTCGAGGTCAGAAGAATTTTCAGCCCGACAGTCTATTGAATAATTGATTGCACTGCACAGGAATTCAATGAAACCATGACTTACCCATTTTCATTTATATTGCGTATAGGGTAATATAACACCCAAACAGAAAAGAAAACAGGGGCGATAATTCGCCGCGAAGGAGTATTGTTACATGACAGACACCAAATATGGAGATTATATCAAACAATTGGCTTTTACACCAGGGAGGGGCGGAGCGAACGCAAAGGAACTGGTTTTTGTTTCGGGTGAAGATATGGGTGGTTTCGATTTCAATTTTATAATCGGGGTATATGACCAGACAGGAGACTGGGCACCCGGAGCCGGAGCTCATTACCACCCTTTCGATGAACTATTATTGTTCTTCGGATATGATGACAATGATATGAGTTACCTTGGTTCGGATATGGAATTATCTCTCGGCAAGGAGTGGGAACCTCACAAGTTCAGTGTTCCGACAGTCGGTGTCGCAGCCCGGGGATTCCCTCATTGCCCTCTTGTTACTGAAAAGGTTTATAAACCGTTTGGGCATTTTCATCTTGCCATGAGTGCGACCTATTCCGGTGAGAGGGTCGCAAAGGAAGGAGAAACAGACGGTAATAAATACTCGCACCTTATGAAACCGATGGTCATAAAAAAAGGCGTTGGTGGAGCCGATGCAGTCCAATTCGTCGAGATGTCGGGTGATGAGTTGGAGGGATTAAATATCAACTTCGCGATGGGTCTCTTCAACCAGGCTGGTCGATGGGATCCCGGTCACGGGGCCCATGTACACCCTTACGATGAAGCGTACGTGTTCTTCGGCCATAATACCGATGACCTGAGTTATCTGGGGGCAGAGATTACCATGGAAATCGGTGAAGAACATGAAAAACATACGTTCGATAAACCTACCGTTGTAGCAATCCCGAGAGGAGTCCCTCATGAACCGGTTACCTGCAATAAAGTAGACCGACCTTACAGTGTAATGAAGGTAGGACTAGGACCTAAATATGAGAGTTCACCGGTGGACTAAATCCTGTTAATGGCGAAGAGGATTAAAGAAGGTTACAGTAGTTGGGATTCCCTCACTATTACCGCCTGACTGGTGTGAGAACGAGTGAAGATACGAATCAGAAAATTCGATGAAAGAACCGATACTCGAATTATCGAGTACCAGCCTGACCGGACTATCATTTACACGGCTGGTGGTAGTATGTCTTCACTCTTCAGTAAATCTGAATTTCTTGATCTGTTTACACCCGACGGATTCTGGATTGCATTCAGCCACGATATACCGATCGGTGCCGTATTATTCGGCAAGTGTGATAAAGAGAAACCTTCCTGTGCCGCTATATATGGGATAAGAGTCGATGAACAATACCGCCGAAGAGGTATCGGCGGCGTGTTATCACAGAAAGCCGATAAGTATGTCAGAAGTAACAGTATCGACAGGATAATTCTCCATACCACACCAGATAATATCGCGGCCATAACACTTTGTAAAAAAGCCGGATTCATTATCAGCGAAAATTCAGTTGATAAGATGAAGATGATGAAAAAGATGAGGATCAGGTAATATGTCCGCCACTCTAAAACCGTTGAAATGGTATAAATCTCTGTTCACCCGGAAAGGACGGCTTTCGGCCGGTGCTTTCCTGGTAGAAGGAGAAAGAGCTGTACGGCAGGTGATCATTGCCCGACCTGGGGATATCGAGGAGATCCTCATTGTTGATGATATACCTCCGGTATACAGTGAATTTGCCGTACGTTCTCTAAACGACAGTCAATTTAAATCCATCAGTACAACACGAACACCTCAGGGGATAGCTGCAGTAGTTAAATCACCTCCGGGTATATATTCCGATGACCTTCCTTCGGTAATCGGTGATAAAATCCTTCTCCTGGAGGATATCCAGGATCCTGGAAATGCTGGAACACTCATAAGAACAGCGGCTGCTTTCGGATTTTCCGGGGTGATCATGACTGAAAAAAGCGCTGATCCTCTGTCACCGAAGTGTGTCCAGTCGACTGCCGGTTCTGTGCTGTCATTGTGGATAAGACGGACGTCTGGGTATATGAAACTCATCCGGCAACTTCAGGATAACGATTATGCAGTTTTTGCCGCAGACCTGTCTGGTACGGAAGACCCTGTAATCCTTAAGAGTCAAAAGAAACTCGTGCTTGCCCTCGGAAACGAGGCTTCCGGTCTTTCAGGAGAACTCCTTGAAATATCAGAACATCGGATACGAGTCCCCACAATACATGAGAAAGCGGAATCGTTAAACGTTGCTGCCTGCGGTGCGATTTGCATGTACCTGAGTTCGATGTAATCTACCCTTGTTCTACTCACTCCGTGCCTGTAACTTTACATTACATATCATCTGGTATATAATGTTTAAGGTTACAGTGTAGGTTATTACAAACTTCGATAGATCAAGACATATCATTATAGTATTGGGTGACCGAACTCTAACTAATATCGAGAGAGGAGGTCATCTAATGGCTTTTGAAGACAGGTCCCTCCAGTGTGCTGATTGTGGAACAACGTTCACTTTTAGTGCTGAGGAACAGGAATTTTTCCAGTCAAAAGGATATGTCAACGAACCGAAACGCTGCCCTGAGTGCCGCCAGGCGAGAAAAGCCCAGCGATACGGGAGTGGTTTCGGAACCAGGCGACAGATGTACCCGGTAGTATGTGCCGAATGCGGTAAGGATACCGAAGTACCGTTTGAACCTCGCGGTGACAGACCGGTTTACTGCAGCGACTGCTACCAGAAAGTTAGAAACTAAACAAAACGGTTAAAAAATTGATACTGCAAGGGTTGAATGCGATTCACCTCTTGCAGTATCCTTGAATAGCGGGTGTATAATATATGTCTATGCAGGTATCGATAAGAGAAGGCGAATCACAGGAATCACTGCTGCGCCGATTCCAGAGAATGGTGCAGACCAGTGGCGTTCTGCGTGAAGCAAAAGTCTATCGCCACTTCGTCTCCCGCGGGGAGAAGGAAAGAATGAAGGCGCAGAAAAGCGCCAGGCGAAGACGACGCCAGATGAATTCCGGGCAAAGGTAAATACTGGGGTAATAAAAGAGTAATCTTGAGTAATTGAATGAAAATACTTCTAATCTACCCGCAGTACCCGGATACCTTCTGGAGTTTCAAGCACGCATTGAAATTCGTCGCTAAAAAAGCGGCTTTTCCACCGCTTGGCGTACTGACGGTTGCAGCTATGCTCCCTGAAAAATGGGAGAAAAAACTCATAGATATGAATATCAGCAGGCTCACCGATAACGATATCGAGTGGGCCGATTTAGTTTTCATCTCCGCGATGGAGGTACAGAAAGATTCCGTTCGCAGGGTAGTTGCTCAATGTAATAGACTCGGCGCTACCATAGTCGCTGGAGGTCCTCTGTTCACTACCGGCTACATGGAATTCGAAGGAATCGATCATTTTGTACTCGGAGAAGCCGAGAGTACCCTTCAACCTTTCCTGGATGATCTGGAAAAAGGTAAAGCAAGGCATATTTACCACTCGGAAGAATGGCCTGATATCACTTCTACTCCGGTGCCAATGTGGTCGTTGCTTGACATGAAGCACTATTCCTCGATGAATCTTCAGTATTCACGGGGTTGTCCTTATGATTGCGAGTTCTGTGATATCGTAGTATTAAACGGTCATACTCCCAGGACCAAGACAAAGGACCAGTTAATAGCGGAAATGGATTCCCTGTATGAACACGGCTGGCGAGGTAGTCTCTTTATAGTCGATGATAACTTTATCGGCAACAAAAAGAAGCTGAAAGCCGAAATATTGCCCTCTCTTATCGAATGGCGAAAAAGCAAGAAATACCCGTTCGTCCTTTACACGGAGGTATCCATCAATCTTGCCGACGATGATGAACTGATAAGATTGATGGTAGACGCGGGTTTCGACGTGGTATTTATCGGTATTGAAACGCCCAACGAAGACAGCCTTATCGAATGCACGAAACCTCAGAACCAGAACCGCGACATGGTAGTATCGGTTAATAAACTCCAGGAGTTTGGACTGGAGGTACAGGGTGGCTTTATCATCGGCTTCGATAACGACACCGAATCGATTTTCCAGACTCAGATAGATTTTATACAGAATAGCGGTATCGTCACAGCGATGGTTGGACTTTTAAACGCTCCTCTCGGCACGAAGCTGTACAAGCGACTCGAAGAAGAAAACCGTCTGCTGAAGACTATGAGTGGCAATAACGCTGATTCATCGCTCAATTTCATACCCGTGATGAATACCGAGACACTTATCAATGGGTATAGGCAGGTAATCAATCATATATATTCACCAAAACAGTATTACGAGAGAATCAAGACCTTTATGAAGGTATATAAACCTCCAAGAACGCAAACCGGGAAGATACAGTCTCATCATTTCAAAGCCTTTTTCGGCTCTATATGGCACATTGGTATCAGGGGCGAGGGAAGAAGGCATTACTGGAAACTATTTCTTTCCTACCTTATTCAATCACCTGCAAAATTTGGTCGGTTTATCGTTCTCTCTATCTACGGTTACCATTTCTACAAAGTAGCTACAGTAGAAAATCGGTAACGATTCAATAAGAAACCCTATTCCCGGTACCATAACCTCACAAAACCACTGGTATTTCTGCATCATGTTAGTTTATGGCACGTAGAAAAATGTGCTCCTCTTTCAAAATTTGTACTTCAAGTTTCTTACTGTGAACGCCATCATCTCCCCTCGATTAGTTGACTTTATATTACAAATGGGCTAACATACGGATGGCTTGAAACTTATACATGGAGACTGAATCCGGGGAGATTAGAAAATATGCCGTTTCGCATGGGTCCTTGGGAAATCGCTTTAATTGTAGTGATCATCCTTATTGTCTTCGGAGTAGGAAAACTTCCACAGGTTGGGGGAGCGATAGGTAAAGGTATCAGGTCGTTCCGTAAAGGCCAACAGGGAGAACTCGAAGATGACGAGGATGAAGGAGACGAAGACGAGGAAACACCCAAACCTAAAAAGAAAGCAACTGCAAAGAAGAAAGCCAAGGCATAACGATTTCTGATATGCGGGAATAAAAAGACCGGATTTTCACCCGGTCTTTTTTCTTTCATTATTTACCTGTTACGGTTAATTCAGACCTAACATTTTACTTAGTTCTTCCGCGGAATACTTTCCCGGATGGTCACGGTTGGCAGCCATTTCCAGCATAATGTTAAGAAGCGTTTCATTAATGGGAGCTTTCTTGCCAATACTTGCAGCCAGACGAACGACTTCGCCATTCAGAAATTCGGTTTCAACCGTACCCTGTTCCCGGGCAAGACTCTGCCAGGTGGAACTCTGGGCTTCGGAAGGAATACTCCCCTTCAGCGGCTCGTTGATTTCTGGCCATTCTTTACTAATCTGTTCCTGTGATATCCAGTGTACTCCAGCTTCGTCAAGCAGGTCGGTAAGTTCTGTCTGTGCCGCCTGCATAATATGACCCATCTCACCCCATTTCGCGTTCGTTATAGCGCCGATAGCATTACCAAGATTAGCCATCAACTTCCCCCATTTGTACGGGATCGCATCTTCGACAGTTTTTACATAGAAGCTAGCTTTTCTTAACTGATCGGCAACGGTTTCAGCAATCTCATCCTTTCCTTTGGGATAACGCCCGATAATAAACCAGCCCGGCGGATCACGCCTGGCGATAATCTCACCATCATTCAGGTATACCGAACCTACCCTTACCATAGTACCGTAGGTACGGGGAAAATATTTGGATACAATTTCCTCGTTTCTGACACCGTTCTGAAAGCAAAAAACAGGCACGTCATCCACTACTTTCTTCAGGTCTTTCATGGCATCTTCAGTGTTCTGTCCCTTCATCGTCAGGCATACTGCGTCGTCAGGTCCGAACTCGATCTGTTCAGGTCCTGTAACCGCCGGTATCTTCAGATATTCTGTTCCCGCAGGAGTGATGAACTTCAATCCGTTTTTATTGATAGCACTTACATGACCGGGACGACCTATCAGTACTACGTCCTGACCGGTTCTTGCCAGGTGTCCGCCCATAACACCGCCAATTCCACCTGCACCATAGATAATAATTCGCATTGCAGCCCTCCGTTATTAATATAAAATTCTGGCACAAACAGCCCGGAAAATGCAAAAAACCAGGTTGTTTGACCAGGCGGTTCGTGCTAATCTATTGATTGTATTCTTCAATTTTACGAACAGGTGAACATGACAGAAATATATATACTGGCTATAGACCAGGGTACCACAGCAAGCACAGCATTAGTAATTGATGTCGAAGGGAAGGTTATATCAAAAACCTCAAAAGAAATCAGCCGCATGTTTCCTCGACCGGGATGGATAGAGCAGGATCCACAGGAGCTTTACAAATCGGCTTTATCAGTAGCCGGTGAAGCCCTGGAACAAGCCGGTATTAAACCCGGTGAAATTAGCTGTCTCGGTATCACCAATCAGAGAGAAACGACTCTTGTCTGGAACAGACATACCGGAAAACCGGTCGGAAACGCGATAGGATGGCAGTGTCGCCGTACCGCGCAACTGTGCGAAGATTTGAAACGACAGGATTTAGAACGAGTAATACAGGAAAAGACAGGTTTAATAATCGATGCCTATTTCTCCGCCACCAAGATCCGCTGGCTCCTTGACAGCATTCCCGACGGTCAGAAACAGGCTGAGAATGGAGACCTCCTTTTCGGTACCGTGGACACATGGCTGGTATGGAACCTAACCGGCGGAACTGTACACGTCACCGATTACAGCAACGCCTCGAGGACGATGCTGTATAACATCCACACGCTCGAATGGGACAAGGAACTACTAAACACTCTGAATATTCCGGAGAATATGCTTCCCAGGGTAGTATCGTCCAGTGAAGTGTATGGCGAGACTGGAGAAGGTATAATCGGAAATAACAAGATTCCAATAGGATCTATCGCGGGAGACCAGCAGGCTGCACTATTCGGTCAGGCCTGTTATGAGTCAGGCTCAGCCAAAAACACCTACGGTACAGGTTCTTTTGTCCTGCTGAATACGGGTGCCAGTCCAGTACAGTCTGACAAAGGCCTGGTAACCACCCTGGCATGGGGAGTGAATAACGAAGTCACCTATGCCATGGAAGGCAGTATTTTCATTACCGGCGCAGCCGTCCAGTGGCTGCGTGACGGTCTGGGTATAATTTCGAAAGCCGCCGAGACAGAAACCATGGCTCTTTCCGTAAAAGACACCGGAGGAGTCTATTTCGTCCCGACATTTTCCGGGATGGGCGCGCCATACTGGGATATGTATGCCCGAGGTATGATCGTGGGACTTACACAGGGAACTACAAGAGATCACCTGGTGAGAGCAACTCTCGAGGCTATAGTCTATCAGTCACGCGATGTTATCGATGCAATGGGAATGGAAGCCGGACTAAGTATCCCTGTGTTGAGAGTAGACGGCGGAGGTTCAGCCAATAGGTTCACGATGCAGTTTCAATCGGACATTCTCGGAATACCAATCCAGGTTTCTGCAATCGCAGAAACGACAGCTCTCGGAGCAGGTTACCTGGCGGGACTGGCAACAGGTTTCTGGAAAGATACGACCGATATTTCTCGGAAATGGAATGCTTCCGTTACCTATGAACCGACGATGCCCGATGACCGGCGAGAAGAACTGTATGCTGAATGGAAACGGGCAGTCGAAAGAGCTAAAGGCTGGATTAAAGAATAACCAAGGAACCTGACGTGAAAAGAGATTTCGAGCAAATAAAAGACCAAGTTTTCGACCTGGCTGTTGTTGGTGGGGGGATCGTTGGTACGGGAATCGCCCGGGACGCAGCGCTCCGCGGAATCAAGACACTCCTCGTCGACAAGGAAGATTACGCCTACGGTACCACATCAACCTCTTCCCGGCTGATTCACGGCGGATTCCGTTACCTCCGTCAGCTGGAGTTCGGCCTGGTCAGACAGGATATGAAGGAACGGGAGATACTCCTTTCCATAGCCCCCCACCTGGTACATCCTCTACCATTTCTGATGCCTATTACCAGTTTCAGTGATCGTGTAGTAATGGCTCTGGGCATGAGATTGTATGATCTCCTTTCCTACGATAAGAGTTTGCCTTCATATCACTATTACTCGAAGAAAAAAACGTTGGAATTGGAACCCGGGCTGACTGTTTCCAATCTGAGAGGATCATATCAATTTTTCGACTGCCAGATACCCTTTGCAGAAAGACTGTGTATTGAGAACGCTTTAAGTGCTGCTGAACAGGGCGCCACTGTTCTGAATCATGCTGAATGCACAGAAATCCTGCATGAAGGTAACACAGAAACCGGGATCCAGGTAAAAGATACCCTTACCGGACATTCTTACACAGTCTCCACCAGGATGGTGGTAAACGCCGCCGGACCATGGATGGATATAGTCCACGGCAAACTTAACACCGAATCAACACCAAGGATGAGGAGAACCAAGGGTATTCACCTTGTGACGCACAATATATCGCAAAACGCCCACGTACTATTCTCACGCTCAGATGGACGATTGTTCTTCGTCATCCCGTGGGAAGGCTACTCTTTAATCGGAACGACAGATACCGATTTCAACGATGATTCCGATACCGTTGCCGCTGATACTGACGATGTCGACTATCTCCTCAGAGAAGTAGGAAGGGCTTTCCCCGGTTTGAAAAAAGATGATGTATACTACACCTTTGCCGGTCTTCGTGCTCTGGCAGGTTCACCAGACGGTAGTGCTTCAAACGTCACCCGTGGTCACAGGCTGATCGACTACGAAAAAACGGATGGTTTGATCGGCGTTATGTCTGTTGTAGGGGGCAAACTCACCGGATACAGAGCGGTCGCTGAAGAAACCGTCGACGAATTATCAAAGAAACTCGATGTATCCAAGCCATGCACAACCGCAAAGACACCCCTGCCGGGAGCTCCAGCCCTGTCATCCGAAGAAAAAGCATCTATATCCAGAGAAAGTGGTTTACCAGGTGAGACAATATCTCACCTTCATAATCTTTATGGTTCCCGACTCAAGCAGGTTATCGAGTACTCAGAGAGAGATGCGCGAGGTAAACAAAATATCTGTTCTCACTCCAGGGATATCATAGCCCAGGTGTGGCATGCGGTTGAGACTGAACAAGCCCGTACTCCCGCTGATTTCCTGCTTCGCCGTAGCTTTACCGGTATGGCTTCTTGCCTGGGACTCGATGTCGTTGAAACAGTTGCGGAAGAAATGGGAAAGTTGTTGGGATGGAATGAGTACGAACAACAGAAACAGGCGGACGAATACCGCAATCATATCTCCCTTTCTCAGGCATTCAGACACTCAAATATAAGCTGACAGGCCAACAAAGTCTTTGACACCTCGTGTTTATCCTGTTAGAATATGGGCGATTTTACCCCAAGTTACACTGGTATACTTGAGAAATATCTGACCAGCGGGAATAGGAGTAAGAAAAAAAAATATCGATCCTCTAACTTGGGGCACTCATACCCTCCTTTTTACACCATGTGCGGCGTCATTTTATTCAGAGTAGAGTATGACGGCCTTTTTGTCTTCAGAGCTATTTTCAGAGAGGTTTTACTTATATGCAAGAAGCAGGGATATCTTGTCAAAACGTCTGGAAGGTCTTTGGACCAAATCCTTCGAGCGTTCTTGAGATATCTGATGATAACATGGACAAACAGGAAATTCTGGAACAGACCGGGCATGTTCTTGCGGTTAAAGATGTTTCATTCGACGTCGAACCAAGTGAAATATTCGTGGTTATGGGTCTTTCAGGAAGCGGAAAATCAACTCTCGTCAGATGTATAAATAGGATAATCGAGCCTACTGCCGGGATGATATTCATAGATGGGATCGATGTCGCCCAAATGGATACCGAGGAATTAAGAAATTTACGCCGTCATAAACTCAGTATGGTATTCCAGAACTTCGGACTTCTTCCTCATCGCAGCGTCGATGAGAATGTCGGATTCGGTCTAGACATACGCGGTGAACACGGTAAGACCAAAGATGATAAAGTGAAAAACGCACTGGAACTTGTGGGATTGATAGGTTGGGAAAAGAGTATGATCCACGAACTCAGTGGCGGAATGCAGCAGCGTGTAGGACTTGCTCGTGCCCTTGCTTCAGACCCGGAAATCATGCTTATGGACGAACCATTCAGCGCCCTCGACCCTCTCATTAGACGACAGATGCAGGATGAATTCATCAATCTCAGAGATACCGTCAGCAAAACGGTAATATTTATTACCCATGATCTTGCCGAAGCCCTGAAACTCGGTCATCGGATTGCAATTATGAAGGATGGTGTGGTCGTCCAGATAGGGACACCAATGGATATCGTAGCAAACCCCGCCGACGACTACGTAAAGGAATTCGTGAGAGATGTATCTCGCGGGGATGTCTTACCGGCAAGCAGCATAATGAAGAGACCTTCCGTAAGAGTCAGGGAAGGCATCGATCTTGAGTCCGTTTTGAATGATATGAAAAATAGAGAAGCTGATGTAGCCTTCGTCACTGACACCTACGGAATAATGAAAGGTGTGGTAACCGCACCGCAGGCAGAAGCATCTCTCGAAGAAGGTATAAAAACCGTCGATGATATCGTCGATACCAATTTCCCGCAGGCGTCTTCCGATACCACACTTAGTGAATGTCTTCCGCTTATCGCCGAAGGCGATATCCCTCTACTGATTCTGGATGATAATCGACATCTCCTCGGTGTCATCACCAGGAAAGCAATAATAGACGCAATACAATCCGGTAACGGAGAGATAAATAACGCGTAAGAGAGGGAGGTGATACAGCCTATATCAGCATGCCGCTTGTCCGGAACAGGAAAGGAATCATTCCGGAAAAAACCAGAGAAAAAGGAGGAAAAATGAAAATAAAAAAAATCCTAATCATCTTACTAGCAGGGCTGTTTCTGTTCACCGCAGTACTGGCTGGTTGCGGTGAAGCGAAAGTCATCAAAGTTTCTGAACTTAACTGGGGCAGTGCCCAGTTCCAGTCAGCGGTGGCCAAGATTCTTATCGAAGAGGGATACGGTGAATCCGTAGAACTCGTCCCCGGCGCGACCATCCCCTTAACTCAGGGACTGCGGAGCGGCGATGTCGATGTAATGATCGAAGGCTGGTACCAGAACCAGAAGGAAGCCATCGAAGCCGGTCTTGCTGCCAAGGAGATCGAAATCCTCGGCTACCTTAATGACGACAACTGGCAGAGTGCCTTTGTGGTACCTACCTACATTGTCGAGGAAAACCCAGGACTGAAATCAGTCCAGGACCTTGCCAAACCCGAATTCAAGGAACTGTTCGCCAATCCGGAAAATCCGAGTAATGGTCTGATCCTGAACGGACCTCCGGGATGGGAATGTGAAATCGTTGTACCGAAACAGATCGAAGCCTACGGGCTTGCCGATGATTACGATACCCTGAACGCCGGCAGTTCTGATGGCCTTTTCGCTTCCTTGAAGAGTGCCTATGACAAGAAAGAACCCTGGATCGGTTACCTCTGGGGCCCGACCTGGATATCCGGTGCCCTCGATCTCACTCTCCTTGAGGAACCGGCATTCACCGAGGAACTCTGGGCTGATTACGCCTGTGGCTGGCCTTCCGTTGACTTGTTCGTAGCCTCTCATATGGGTTTTGCCGATGACTATCCCGAACTGGCTACAATGTTCGGTAAATGGGAATTCGATACCGCCACACTTGCCATGGTACTTTCTTACATGAATGAATCAGGCAGTGAACCGAGTGAAACGGCCGTTTGGTTCCTTAAGAATCATGAAGACAAATGGACAAAATTTGTAACTGATAAAGCAGCAGATAAAGTTAAAAAAGCAATTGCTGATATGTAAGTTTCACCGTCAAAAGATAGTGAATCCTGCCCGTAGTTTACGGGCAGGATTCAGGATTAGGATAACCGTTTTATATGTTTGATTTCCCTGAAGTATATTTTCCGCTGGGCGAATGGATCAACGTCCTTGTCGATTGGCTGACCAGGACCTTAGATCCATTCTTCGATGTGGTTACGGAAATAATCCGAACTCCACTAGTGGGCATAGAGAGGTTCTTGCTCTGGCTGCCGTGGTGGATCGTAATCGGAATTTTCGTAGCGATCGCCTGGAAGTTTGCCAGCTGGAAAATTGCCCTGTTTGCGTTGATCGGACTTGCATTTATAGGCGTCATGGGAGTCTGGGACGATGCCATGACTACCCTGGCTATCGTGCTGGCTTCCGTACTTGTGTCATTGATCGTCGGCATACCGATAGGTATTGCTGCGGCAAAAAGTGACCGTGTATATGGTCTCGTCCGGCCGATTCTGGACTTCATGCAGACCATGCCGGCTTTTGTTTACCTGATCCCGGCGGTATTCTTCTTCGGACTGGGGAAGGTACCAGCTGTCGTAGCAACCTGTATCTACGCCGTACCTCCCTGCATCAGGTTGACCAACCTTGGTATCAGGCAGGTTCCGGCAGATACGGTGGAAGCAGGGAGAGCTTTCGGGACGACACCAAGACAACTCCTGTTCAGGATTCAAATCCCTCTCGCCATTCCCACCATTATGGCCGGCATCAACCAGACTATCATGATGGCCCTGGCAATGGTCGTCATCTGTTCTATGATCGGAGCTGCCGGACTTGGACTGGAGGTGCTGAAGGGTATTCAGCGACTGGATCTTGGCCGTGCGTTTATCGCCGGTATCAGTATCGTCATTATGGCAATGGTCCTTGACCGTATCACCCAGTCATTTGGTGCTTCGCGGGATACGACTCAAAGAAGGAATTAGCAAGCTTCACCCGGGAAGCTATCGGGTTTAGTGGGTAGACACGCCTTTTATTGTTGACACCATGCCCGTAATACTGGTAGAATTTTATGTTTTGTGATATTATTAGATAGCTGGGAACCGGCTTAGGCTGGTTCTATTCTATTTCGAACGAGGTGGTTTAAAATTTACGCGATAGTTGAAACCGGCGGTAAACAATACAAAGTAACATCGGGGCAGGTTGTAGACGTCGACCGCATGGATGCTTATGAAGGCGATACCGTCGAACTGAGTAAAGTACTCCTCATTGCTGACGATGATAAGGTGACTATTGGCAATCCTACCGTGGAAGGTGCCAGGATAACGGCTACTTGCCAGGGGGAGAACAGAAGCGGAAAGATTATTGTTCTTCACTACAAGCCAAAAAGACGGTACCATAAGAAAAGCGGACATCGGCAGAGTTATACCCGGCTGGTAATTAATGATATCATCGGTCCTGAAGAATCAACTGCTAAGAAACCACGTCGCCGGAAAAAAGAGGAGACTGAAGAGGTAACGGAAAATGGCGCATAAAAAAGGCGGCGGCAAGACGAAAAACGGTCGTGACAGCCAGGGAAAAAGACTCGGTGTCAAGAGATACGACGGTAATTCAGTCAATGCCGGGACAATCATAGTCAGGCAGCGAGGTACGCGCATCCATCCCGGCAATAATGTAGGTGTCGGTAGAGACTACACACTGTATGCTCTTATCGATGGTGTCGTTAAATTCGAGCCTGCAACGAATAATCGGAGGAAAGTCAGCGTTTACGCTGGCTAGAAGGTATGAAAGAGAAGATTCATCCTGAATACTACGAAGATGCTGAAGTGATCTGCGCTTGCGGCAATCGATTTACGGTAGGTGCTACCAGGAAAGAAATGAGAGTGGAACTCTGCAGTCAATGCCACCCGTTCTTCACCGGTGAGCGTAAAATGATGGATACCGCAGGTCGGGTTGAACGATTCAAGCGTCGATATAATATAAAGGATTAAAGAAACGTCCATATTCCGGGCAACCAGGTATAGCAACAATTATTAAAAAAGAAGGAGCGGTATTCAGAAACCGCTCCTGTTTGTTAAGTAGAGGGATTCAGTGGCAGAAAGATTTTACTATGGTGGACAGGCAGTCGTCGAAGGAGTGATGATGAGAGGGCAGGATACCTGCGTTACTGCCGTTCGCAGAACTGATGGGGAAATTGTCGTAGAATCACAGATCCTGCCGAAAATCTACAAAGGCAAGATGAGGAAAACTCCGTTTGTTAGAGGTATTATCGTCCTTATCGAGTCTATGGTACTCGGAATCCAGAGTATCATCCGTTCAGCCAACCTGGCTCTTGAAGAAGAGAATGAGGAAATATCCGGGTGGATGCTATGGCTGATGGTTGCCGGCTCGATTGCCTTTGCAGTAGTTCTGTTCTTCCTTGCCCCCCTGTTCATTACCAAGCTTTTTAATATTGAATCTTCATTTCTATTCAACCTGGTAGATGGACTGATAAGGATAGCCATACTTGTAACTTACCTTGGAGTTATGGGATTTCTTCCTGAACTTAAAAAAGTATTCGCCTACCATGGAGCCGAACACAAGACAGTGAATGCTTACGAAAACGGTGTCCCGATGGAAACCGAGGATGTAAAAAAATTCAGCACGGCGCACGTCAGGTGTGGAACCAGCTTTACCTTTACCGTACTTATCATTGCCGTACTCGTCTTCTCACTGGTAGGAATCCATCAGACCTGGATGATGGTCCTCTCCCGTATCGTCCTGATACCGGTGATCTCCTCGATAAGCTACGAGGCCATCTATTTCAGCGGCAGGCACACCGATAACTGGCTGGTGAAAATTCTCTCAAAACCCGGTTTGCTGCTCCAGTCATTAACGACACGCGAACCGGATGAAGCCAAGATCGAGGTTGCAGTCTCCGCATTAAGAAAGGTGATAGAAAAAGAACAACCGGAACTCGTTACCTGGGAAGTAGAAAAAGTAGAACTAACTGAGGAAACATCAGAGACCGCAGCACCTGAGACTGCGACCGACGGTCTCTAGTCTTTTTCCGGATACTCCCGGTAGAAGCAGGTGATATTTCCAGTGTGACAGGTAGGACCCATCGGTTTAGCCCTCACTAGGAGGCTATTATTCTCGCAATCTTTCATCACCGATTGCACTTTCAGATAATTTCCAGAAGTTGATCCCTTGTGCCACATTTCCTGTCGGCTGCGGCTGTAGAACCACACGTCAGGACCTTTTAGCGTCCTTTCCAGTGCTTCTTTATTCATATATCCCAGCATCAATACCTGGTTCGTATCGTCATCCTGGACGATTGCCGGGATCAATCCGCTTTCATTGAAATTCAAGTTTTCCATTAATACTTCCTCTTGTTAATTCATTCGTATAATGATATGTTAAAGGACATCTATAATTTAGGCAAGTTTAATACACTCTCAAAAGTATATCAGGTTAAGAAAATGGATATCCTGATACGAACTATGGAAAAAGTGGATATAGAGCCTATTTACTCATCTCTGGCTGTTACAGGCAATAACAGATCACTCGGTCTATACGAAAAATATTATGAAGAGCAGGAAAATGGTCAACGCGTTGTCCTTCTGGCATTTTATGAAGGTGAATTAGCCGGACACGTGTGTATTGTCTGGAATTCGGAATACCCCCGATTCTCTGAACAAAATATCCCGGAAATCAGTGATCTCATTGTTGTCCCCGATCTCCGCCGTCACCGAATAGCTACCGCACTTGTGGATGAAGCAGAAAAACGTATATTCAAACGTTCACCTTTTGCTGGCATCGGGTTCGGTATGTACGCAGATTATGGTCCGGCACAGCGTATGTACGTTTTGCGTGGTTACGTCCCGGACAGGCTTGGACTGATGTACAAGAGAAAACCGGTAAAACCAGGAGAAATGGTCAAAGTAGATGATGATCTTGTTCTGTACCTGATTAAAGAACGTCCTGACAAGTAACCTGGTCTACGCTTCTTCTACCGCTTTCAAAGCCTGTTTCAGGTCGATATCGCCGGTATAAAGAGCCTTGCCGATGATAGCTCCTTCAGCACCCAGCTTCTTCAACATGACGAGATGCTGCACCGACGCAACACCTCCGGCGGCGATCACCGGCAGTCCGGTTTTTGTTATCAGTTCCGAAATTGCCGTAAAATTCGGTTCCGTCAGGGTACCGTCACGCACGATGTCGGTATAAATGAATCGACGTACACCCAATTCTGCCATCTTCAGAGCAAACTCTATTCCTGATATCTTTGTTTCCTGCGTCCAGCCGCGTACCGCCAACATCCCGTCCCTGGTATCAATACTGACGACGATAGATTCACTGTATTTACTACACACTTCTATTACAAATTCGGTATCTTCCACGGCGGCTGTTCCAAGAATAACACGATCCAGTCCTGCACTCAGTAATTCCTTCACAGTATCGATATCTCTGATACCACCACCCAGCTGCGTGGGGATCAACATTGCTACCGCTATATTCCGGATTATCTCCATATTGCCAGGCTTTCCGGTTGCTGCACCGTCAAGATCGACGATGTGAAGTCGCGGTGGACCCATCGACTGCCAACGCAGAGCTGTCTGTACCGGGTCATCGGAAAATCTCGTTTC
>CP070800.1:2150187-2153775 GCA_020343555.1 Dehalococcoidales bacterium | reverse complement strand
TAGTTCATATTAGATTAGACTCTGTTACTACTTTTACTTTGTAACTGAATAATCGCAGATAGCTTGTGGGGTGCTATAGCTACCGATAGTTCGGTGGTAAGTAGTACCCATGTTTTATTAAAGGAGGAATGAAATGCCTATAGTTAAAGTCGGAGACATCAACATGTATTACGAGGTTCATGGGGAAGGTGAACCATTGGTGTTCATTCCGGGTGGTGGAAGCACAGTAGAAAAAGTGTTACCCCGTCTGCCAATATACTCGAAGGAATATAAGGTGGTTGTTTTCGATAATAGAGGAATGGGACACAGTGACGCTCCAGACATCCCCTATACCATGGAAATGTTTGCTGACGATTTGGCGGGGCTACTCGATGCTATAAACATCGATACCATCCATGTCGTGAGTGAGTCGTACGGAGGGTTGATTGCACAGCATTTAGCCATACGCCATCCACACATGATACGAAGTCTGATTCTAATGAGTACCTATTGTGGTGGTCCTCACAGTATTATCCCCGGATAAAGAGTATCTCGACATCCACAACGATGTAAAACTTCAGAAAAAGACGATGGGAGAGCTACAGGTATTTTTGATATCTTACACGTTCACCGATGAGTTCATTAAGCAAAATCCTGGCTTTCTTACTCCTAGGCAACCCATTGATGAAAATCTTCGAAGTAGTTTCATAAAACACTGGGATGCATTATTACAGCATGATACTTATCAACAATTATCGGATATCAAGGCTCCAACATTAGTTATTCATGGAGAAGCTGACAAGGTATTTAATTTGGAAAACGCCAAAATCATGGCTTCGAGGATACCGAATGCCGAACTGGTGACTTTTCCGAATACCGGGCATGCATTAATCGAAGCAGGAGTAAAGGTACACGAGGTAATACTGAACTTCCTCAAACGAAACAACAAAAAGTAAAGGAATTAAAAAAATGGGTATAGAAGAGAATAAAGAGATAATCTTACATTTTTTTGAAGAGTTTAACAAAGGAAATTCGGCAATAGTAGATGAATGTTTTGCGGATAACTTCGTCAGATATGCCGCTGACGGGCAGGAGATGGACAGAGAAGGTTATAAAAATAAAATCATAAAAGCTATGCTGAATTATTTTCCCGATCCCCACTGTACTGTTGCTGACATTGTTGCTGAAGAAGATAGAGTTGCCTTCCGTTTCACCTGGACAGCTACAAGTCCCAACGATACAGCGGATGGTTCTTATAAAAAAGGGCAGCAAATTAAGGTTACTGAAGATTACTTCTGTCGTTTGGAAAACGGGAAAATTGTTGAATTTAAGAACCTGATCGGTCGTTAGTTACGTATCTAATAATAGTCTTGTTTTCGTCATCTGAAGAGAAAGAGATATTAAGAAGTCTCTGTTCATCCCCCACTATCCTTTCTCCACACTACCATACAGGGATACATTTTCTCCACGTGGACACTGGCGTTCGTGACAAACCCGTTTAGTCCGTTCTGTATCCTGTAAATACCGAAGCAATCGGTGCCCCGGTCACACAACCTGTCATCCCATTCCGATATATAAAAGCATTTCAAGCCGCAATCCGCTGTATCGAATACGACCGCCAGATCGAGGTGCACGCTGCCCTGCCAGCTATCAAGCGCGATTCGTGTAACATCATCCAGCACATTCCCTAAATCATCATTAGGAATACCGGTGATATCTGTAATCAAACTCAGGTCCAGGTCGGAATCAGGTCGGGCATTACCCTTCAGCCCTCTCGAACCGTGCAGGACGATAGACATTACCCTCTCATGAATTTCCAGTCCGGATGAAGCCAGAAGAGAGTACGTTTTCGGCAGCAGATCCTTCAGTTCTTCATCAAATTTAGGTTTAATACTCATAGTCTTACCAACATCCTCTCATTATATTATAATGGTTCATTATGAATGAGATTAGAATAGACCCGGAACGTACCATAAGCGATATCGACCCGAATATCTTCGGCGGATTTGCCGAACACCTCGGACGCTGCATTTACGGCGGTATCTACGAACCGGATTCTCCCCACGCTGATGAGAACGGACTGCGAACCGACGTGCTGGCAGCCCTGAAACACCTGCGCCTGCCAGTGATCCGCTACCCCGGCGGCAACTTCGCTTCCGGCTACCGCTGGACGGACGGGATCGGCCCTCTCGAAGAACGCCCGGCACGCATGGACCTGGCTTGGGAATCCGTCGAGAGCAACCACTTCGGCACCAACGAGTTCGTTACCTTCTGCCGCAAGCTTGGTTCCGAACCGTACCTGGTAGTCAACTGCGGTGACGGCGATATGCGGGAAGCCCGTGATTGGGTGGAATACTGCAACGGCACCCGTGATACGGCGCTGGTCAAACTCCGTCAGGAACACGGCTTCGAACAACCCCACCGCGTCAAGTACTGGGGAATCGGCAACGAGGTGGACGGACCCTGGCAGATAGGATTCAAGACACCCCAGGAATACGCCCGTGCCTACACCGAGTTCGCCAAGGTGATGAAATGGACAGACCCGGATATAAAATTAATCGCTTCAGCCTTGTCTCTCTGGTCGGGTGAGATAGTCGAACGCGCTCAGCTTCTGGTGGAACAGGCGAGTCAGCACCTCGACTACATGGGTCTACACTGGTACGTCGGCAACCCGGATAACGATTACTACGCTTACATGGCAACATCCGAACTCATCGAGGAGAGACTAAGTTCCTATGAAGGGCTGATCCGTGCCCTGTGCCTTGAGAGAGGACTGGAGAAACCGATCCCGATAGCGGTCGACGAGTGGAATGTCTGGTACCGCACCCGCCAGTCGAAGGGTGTTCCTACCGAGCAAAAACTCGAAGAAAAATACAACCTCGAGGATGCCCTGGTGGTGGCAATGCATTTCAACGCCTTTATCAGGCACTCACACTCGGTCAGGATGGCGAATATCGCCCAGGTCGTGAACGTCATCGCGCCTGTCTTCACCAAGCCTGATGCCCTGTTCCTGCAGACGATCTTCCATCCTTTCGAAATTTACGCGTCGACCTGCGGAAAGACGGCACTGGATGTCTGGTGGCAGGGAGAGACCTTTACTGACGGAGAATACAAAGCCGTCCGTACTCTGGATGTTTCCGCCACTCTGGATGATTCCGGAAGGCAGCTAGTTATATACGTGATTAACAGGAATGAAACCGAACCGATGGAAACCAGGCTTCGTCTTGTCACGGGCAGCTTCAACGGAAATGTCAGGGTGCTGACCGTAAACGGGCTGGATATAAAGTCGGAAAACAGCTTCGATAATCCGAACGAAGTAGTTACACGGGAAAAAACGATATCCGCCGAAGGGCAGTCTCTGACATATACCTTCGAACCGCATTCGGTGACAACCTTGGTGGCAGATATTTCCTGATATAGTATGGATAAAGAGATACGAGTCGATCTCGGGAAAGCCTATGACCGGCAGGCTGCCGACCGTGACGCATCCGGTATATTCGACTGGAAAATTCAAGAACGCGCCGATTTCCCGTCCTGAAACCTTAGGAAACCTCTTAAAAAGTCCCCCCTCCCGCGGTGGGGAGAGGGTTACGGTGAGGGGGCTACGCG
>CP070800.1:2145053-2150087 GCA_020343555.1 Dehalococcoidales bacterium | reverse complement strand
CCGGGCTGGAAAGACTGCCGGTAAACAGCGCAATTCAATCCGGGATGGTAATGCCGAGGCGTGATCGGGCAAATATGGGAAATCCTTTGTGGAATTACTACAAGTGCGGTGATGACAAATGGATCGCTCTGGCTATGCTGGCGGCAGACAGGTACTGGTCTGCCTTCTGCAAGGCACTCGGTATCGAAGAACTTGAAAACGACCCTAGATTCAAGACTATCGAAGTGAGGAGGGAGGAACAGAATTCTCAGGAACTGATAAAGAAACTGGATGAGGTATTTGCTACCAGAACCCAGGATGAATGGATCGATATACTTAGAGAGAACAAGTGTATATGCACGCGTATTCAAACTCTGCCCGATTTACTTTCAGATCCGCAGGTGATAGAGAACGAGTATCTCATCGATTATGATCACCCGACATACGGAAAGATAAAGACGGTCGGCTTTCCCTGGAATTTCACTGAAACACCCCCCAGCTTGAGACTCCCGGCTCCTCAACTCGGGCAGCATACCGAGGATATATTACTGGAACTCGGCTATTCATGGGACGACATCGGAAATCTCAGAGAACAGGAAGCAGTTTGATAACGAGGAAACCTTTAATTAATGCCACCTACTATCGGTCAGGATATTCCTCTCCCTTGACGGGAGAGGTTAGGTGAGGGTGAAAAGTAACGATTTGTGCCTACTCCCCCTCACCCTAACCCTCTCCCACGATGGGGAGAGGGAAATTTTTCAGAGGTTTCCTAGAGAAGAGAAACAGAATCTTACTAATTGTTATATGTCCTGCTATCCATTAAATCGTCGTACTGTCACTTCTTCTCCGATATTGATGACCATCAGGTCTTCCCCTATTTCCAGCGGACCTGAATACGTTTTCCGTGTCGGAAGTACTAGATCATCGGCAGTAGCGGTAACCGGGATAATATGAGAATATACGGCAAGCCTGGGATTGGCACGTGCGAATACCTCACCGGCCTTTTCCGGGATAGTATGATGCTCGATTACTCTCTCCAACGCCTTGGAATTACCGCCGCTACGTCCCCGCATCAAATCAGGCGCGATAACTTCATGAACAAGAACATCTGCACCCGTTGCATGGGAGATCAGGTGTTCCGAAAAACGGGTATCGCCACAGATTACCGCAGACCTGCCGATATACTCAATTCGATATCCGAAAGCCGGTTTTATCGGTGCATGATCAACCTCGAATGCTGTTATACTTACCCCGTTAGCATTATAAATAATACCTTCTTCGATGTCTTCCGCCAGGACGACAGCTCCTTCCGGAGGAAGTCGATCATCGAATGACCTGATACGTATATCATAGTTAAACGCCAGATCGAGATATTTCATCATGTCCCTGGTACCGCGTGGTCCCCAAACTCTCAGGGGAGTTTCCGCTCTACCATTTAGCCAGCCTGTAAGCCACAGGTCAGGAAGCCCTACGATATGATCCGAATGCAGGTGTGTCAGGAAAATCGACCGAACTTCTCTTACAGGTTGTTTAAGTTGCATGAGCCGCTGGATAGCACCGCGACCGGCATCGATCAGCAGTTTTTCTTCGCCTGCTTCAACCAGGATACTCGGGCCGAACCTCTTTATGACCGGAGTAGGCCCCCCGGTTCCGAGGAGTGTTAACCGTATATCATAATTTTCCGAGCTATGTTTTTCTTCGTTCATGGGACTCCTTTTTAATTCATTCTTAATATAATGCTAAAGGACTGCCAGTGTTACGGATTCAGCAGCTATTATCGATTGTAACACTATATCATAAACGCAAAGTACGTTTGTATGTAATTGTGCTATACTGATTCGAGATAATCAGTACCGGAGTTACCCATGTTCGACATCGATCAAATGTTTCTGAGAGAGACCACGTTTTACGAAGCGTTCACTAATAAAATATCGACGGATTTCGGGTATATTTTTTATAATCCTGATAATCCGCGATCTCATGACAGCAATCATGCCCAGATATTGAAAATCGATGAAAACCCGGGCCAAGTTGTTCGCGAGATAAAACGATTTTACGTGAATAAGGCTCTCGTGCCACGAGTCTACCATTCCTTTGTTGACAACGAACTCGAGATACTAAAACCATACCTTGAAGAAGAAGGCTTCAGGATTGAAATTTTCCATAGCACATTTTTTTATTATCCGGCTGAAATAATACCGTCACCCGAGGAACAAACAGACATCAGAAGAATTAGCAGTATTTCAGAGGATATCATTGATCTGATACACACTGAAGACGCTGGTGACTGGACGATAAACGTTCTGAAATATCATGTTCGCAGAGAGAATTTTCATCTGCTTTGTTTGTATCAAGCGGGTAAATGTATCGCAATCGCATCCGTAAATGTGATGGAAGGATATTCCCGTGTAGATGATGTCCTGACGCATAAAAAATACAGGGGATATCATACCGGTACGAAGCTTATAAAATATCTCGTTAATTATCATCATAGGGTATCTGACAATTATCTTTATCTCTGGGCGGTAAACCCAATCGCAGTCAGGATGTACCGGAACATCGGTTTTGAGGAATTTCCGGTAGAAAAGCCGTTCTGGATGGCATTTTCAGACGACGATACAAGTGTATGAAGAGAAGTAATCCCCCTTGATGAAAGGCTTGCGATATTAATCCGGACAACCTGTATTGAATATCATTTATCTCTAAGCATTAAATTCAGTATGTGTGTCGAGTTCAAGCAAGTTTGTGTAGTTTCCGGTAACAAGCCTGCATTTCCTTTTACCTCCCAATTCTCAAACTTTTCGTTAAAGGGTGTTATATTTTCAGATATCTCTTTTTCTGATCATAGTACCAGAGTGTAATTCCTGAAAGAATAAAAGTCAATGGATGTATAATATAGGTATGTGCTACTACATATCGATCACGACGAAACCGGCAGATATTGTTGCTAGATTCGGCGTTGAGTTTCCGGCATCCGAGTCATTTCAGCCGATGTACAGCGTCAACGCCTTTACCTACCCTGAGATACCGGTTATCAGCAGCGAAGACCGCCAGCATGTCCAGTACTATACATGGGGGCTGATACCATCATGGATAAAAGATAAAGAGTCGGCAAACCAGATCAGGCAAAGAACACTCAACGCGAGAGCCGAAACTATCTTCGAGAAACCGTCGTTCAGGCACTCAATACGGAACAAACGTTGTCTCATACTGGTCGACGGGTTTTACGAATGGCAGCATATCGGAAAGAAAACATATCCATATCATATCAATCTGAAATCAAACAAGCCTTTCGCTATAGCCGGGATTTGGGACTCGTGGACCGATCCGGCAAACGGTGAAATGTTAAAGACCTGTTCAGTGATAACAACTGCCGCTAACGAGTTACTGGAGAAAGTGCATAACACCCGGAAGAGAATGCCTGTCATCTTAAAGAATGAACACGAGACAAAGTGGCTCCAGGATGGAATAAGCGATGAAGAAATCAAGACCATGTTATTACCTTACGACGCCAATCAGATGACAGCTTATCCTGTTTCTAAAATGGTCAATAAACTGGGTGTGAACACAACCGATGAAAGTGTCCTGAAAAAGCATAAATATCCTGAATTGCCGGAACTATGAATTCGAGTGTGACAGTACGTCTATCTGACTCTCATATCGTTATCAGCCGTTAATAGAACGAGCGTTTTTGAACTCAGGTATATTGAGTCATAGCCTTGAAGCTGAGATTCAAGTATATTAAGAAGTTTTTATGTCTGCAGTAATATCCCGATGTTCGCGAGGTAAACTTCAATTATTTATCGATTAGTTGATTCTCTTAACCGCCTCAACAAAGGATACAATTTTGTTTAACTGTGTTTCAGGAGGAAGGTCACAACCTGGGGCAATTACAAAACTGCTCCTGCTCTTGACTGTATCAAGTAATTCTAGTGTTTTGTGATTTACTTCTCCATGAGACTCTAGTATAAAAGTTACCGGACTCAGGTTACCTATTACAACAAGATTATTAGGAGCTTCATGAAGCAATTCCTGTAAATCCACTTCATCGATACTAATACCAGATGCTCCAGTCTGACATATTTGATGAATTAAATGATTCACATTTCCACAGATATGTAATACACAATTTCTATTTATTGAACGAATTACTCGTTGTATATAGGGTAAAAAGAACTGATTAAAGTGTCTGGACGAAAGTTGAGAGCATGCTGGTTCTGCAATGATAATCATGTCGGCACCCTCGTTCACCAGAACTTTGGAATACCTTGTACATACTTCTGTAGTAAAACCCATTAAGTCGTTAACAGACTGTCCATCTTTGATCAAATCAATATATACCTCTGCCCCTCTGAGGTTCAGTGCCAGAGTAAAAGGACCGGTGACACAGGCTAATTTCAATCCAGCAAGATTCTTTTTCATCAATCTCAAACATTCGAGAAATACTGGCATCCTGCCGTCTTGATAGGGGTTAGGAACCTTTAACTTTGCTATATCCTCTTTATTATGAATTATGTGAGAATGAATCGAGGGAACTCTTTCCTTGTTGAATACCACGGGACAACCACAGGCTTCAGCTTCCAGGCTAAGATCTGCCATCATACAATACGTGTCGAGCTGCATAGAATCAACTGTAAACTTCATGGCTTGAAAAAGCTGCTTGGAATTGTTGGGAGCCTCAATAAGATTTGAACCTGAAAGAAGTATTGCTGGTGAAGCAGCAGAAGCAGTCACCAGACGACGTCCAACAATCTTGAGCATTAGATGAAACGGTATCCTAGCTATGTTGGATAAAAGGAATGACACAACAGGTCTCATAACTCTGTAGTGCCCCAACTTTATCAGTATGTCATATTGATTCATTGATCTTTTACAGAGTCAAATTATCTTTGTGTAAGAAACACCAGTTAATTCGTTCTAGTTTAGTGTTTTTGCCAGTTTCTTTGCTAAAGCTACTATCGTTAATATAGGAGGTAATCCGGGAGCTTCTGGTAATACGCTTGCATCGCAGGCGAAAAGATTGTTAACCTCGGTTTGAAGATCTTTATCAACGAT
>CP070800.1:2140908-2144953 GCA_020343555.1 Dehalococcoidales bacterium | reverse complement strand
GTAGTTTCTTCAAAGTATGGTTTAATTTCGGTCGATTCTTCCAGGGTCACAAGAAACTCTTTACCGGTAAAGTAAAGGGAGGTTTCGGAGATATCGGGATGGGTGCGATCGATATATTCGTCGGATTACTCGAGTTTGTCAGTTATATTTTCCGCAACATCAGCTTCACTTTCCGTCTTTTTGGTAATATGACCGGTGGCGAAGCTCTGCTGTTGATGATGATATTCCTTGTTCCGTGGGTACTGGCTATCCCGTTCTACGGGCTGGAATTGCTGGTGGGTACGATACAGGCACTGGTCTTTGCCGGGTTGACATTGGTATTCGCCACCGTTGCCATTACTCCTCACGAAGGTGAGGAACACTAATTCGATACATAATTACCAATAGGAGGACATATAAATAATGGATGCAGAAACTATTAAGTTGCTGGCAGCCGGATTAGCTATGGGTCTCGGCGCGCTGGGCCCAGGAATTGGTGTCGGACTGGTAGCCTACGGCGCTCTTACGGCAATAGGCCGTAATCCAGAAGCCAGGGGACCTATCATGACAAACATGATTCTTGGGATCGCGATGGCTGAAGCTGTAGCCATTTATGCCCTGGTAGTAGCGATAATTTTAATATTTGTAGCATAGTCTGACAGGCGGGAGGTGTATTTTGGAAGGACTTGGAATCAATTTACAACTGCTGATTGCTCAGATTATCAACTTTCTGCTGCTATTAGGCCTGCTCTATCTTTTCGCTTATAAACCTATCCTCCGAATGTTCGATGAACGTGCTAACAGGATAAAGGAAAGCATGGATATGACCGAATCTGTCAAGGAACAGGCGGCTAATGCAGAAGAAGAAGCCAGAAAACGGATAGAGGAAGCAGGCAGAGAGGGCCAGGAAGTAATCGCCCGTGCCATAAAGACCGGAGAGGAGATAAAGCAGAAGGCGGAGCAGGATGCTAAGCCGGAAGCCGAAGCTCTTGTAGCCAAGGCACGGAATGAAATCCAACAGGAACGTGATGAAGCGATTGCTGAGCTCCGGAAGGAATTCACAGACCTGACGATTTCAGCGGCAGAAAAGGTAATCGAACAGCAACTGGATAAGGAAGCACACCGCAAACTTATCGACAAAGTGCTTGAGGAAAGCGATATTCTAAAAAACAAGAACTAAATGGTTCCTTTATTGGAGACAAATATAATGTCCGATACATATGCAGTAGAGCATGCAAAACAGATATTTAGCACCGCGCTTGAAAATAATGAGCTGAATATCTGGCAGGTTGATCTCAGGAACCTGGCAAGCCTGACACGTGATAAAACACTTATCGCGTCTCTGGAGAATCCTGATAAAGCCATTGATGAAAAAGCGAAACTGCTGGCTGAAAGACTTGGAGAAGCAAAGCCGGACACTCTGAAGCTGGTATCTGAATTGATTAACAAGGGCAAGTTAGACGTACTGGAAGAGATATCTTTTGAATACCAGAGATTACTGGATACCCACCGTGGTATAGAGGGAACAGAAATCGCTGAACTAACCACAGCTATACCCCTGGATGATGAATATATACTCGATATTAGTAAACGTCTCACTGAAATGATTGGTAAACCTGTTGTAGTAAATACAAAGGTTGATCCAGGTCTTGTTGGGGGAATTATCATAAAAATCGGCGACAAAGTAATGGACGGCAGTATTAAGAATAAATTAGCCGCTTTAAAGAGGGAACTCGGTCGGGCGGCAGGTTAAGCATAAAAGTTGAAATACCCTCTTCGCGAGGAGAGCGGAGGTAAATTAAATGACATCAAAAGGTCAGGACATCGCTTCTGTTATAAAACAGCAGATTGAACGATTCAGCGTGTCGGTGACAATGGTCGATGTCGGCACTGTCACGGAGGTAGGTGATGGAATTGCCCGTATCCGGGGTCTCAAGGCAGCTAAATATAACGAGCTTCTGCAGTTTCCTAATGACATTATGGGAGTTGCTCTGAACCTTGAAGAAGACAGTGTTGCCGCCGTTATTCTCGGTTCGTACACTTCGCTAAAGGAAGGTGACGAAGTAAAGTGTACCGGCAGGATTGCTGAAGTACCGGTAGGCGACGCACTGATCGGCAGAGTTGTCGATCCTCTCGGTCGACCACTGGACGGCAAAGGCGAGGTAAAGAGCGACAACACACGACCTATTGAGCGTATTGCACCAAACGTTGCTATTCGCCAGTCGGTCAACACGCCTGTACAGACCGGTATCAAGGCGGTAGACGGACTCATTCCTATTGGTCGAGGTCAACGCGAACTCATTATCGGGGATCGCTCGACAGGGAAAACTGCAATTACGCTGGACACGATTATAAACCAGAAAGGCGGAGATCTTATTTGTATTTATGTCGCTATAGGGCAGAAGGCATCAAGGGTGGCACGTGTTGTAGCTACACTGGAAGAATACGGAGCAATGGAACACACCATCGTGGTAGCTGCAAACGCTTCCGACTCTGTAGCCTTGCAGTATCTCGCTCCTTACGCGGGTTGCGGAATTGGTGAGGAGATAATGGAAAACGGTAAGGACTGCCTAGTAATTTATGATGACCTTTCCAAACATGCCTGGGCATACCGTCAGCTGTCTTTACTCCTGCGAAGACCTCCCGGGAGAGAGGCGTATCCCGGGGATGTTTTCTACCTCCACAGCCGTCTCCTTGAAAGAGCTGCCAAATTAGATGAAGCCCACGGCGGCGGTTCGCTAACCGCGTTGCCCATCATCGAAACCCAGGCAGGTGATATGTCCGCCTATATTCCCACTAACGTTATCTCTATCACGGATGGGCAGATATATCTTGAAACAGACTTGTTCAACTCGGGACAGAGACCCGCGGTTAACGTCGGTCTATCAGTATCCCGTGTCGGTTCGAGTGCCCAGACCAGGGCAATCCGCCGCGTGGCAGGACGGCTGAGATTGGAACTTGCCCAGTACCGCGAATTGGCAGCTTTCGCCCAGTTCGGCACTTCCGAACTTGACCAGGCTACCAGGGATCAACTTGAAAGAGGACAAAGAATTACCGAGGTACTTAAGCAAGGTCAATACACACCGATGTCGATGGAGAAACAGGTACTTATTATGTACGCTGCAGTAAATGGTTATCTCGATGATGTTGCTGTAGACCAGATATCCGGATTCGAAGCAGATTTTCAGATGTTCGTTGAAGCTAATCATCCCGAGATTATCAGCATTCTGGCAAAAGAAAGAGATATCAGCGATACCACGGAGGAATCGATTAAAGCAGCGATTACCGAATTCAAGCAGGGTAGAGTTTGATATCGAAAACCGGAAGGTTGAGGATAAAACTTGGCTAACATTCGTCTAATACAACGCAGAATACGGGGTGTACAGAGCATATCCAAGATTACTCGTGCGATGGAGATGATAGCAACATCGAAGATGAGACGCACCCAGGAAAGAGGCCTTGCCGGTCGTCCTTATTCTGAAAAGATTCAAGAAGTGATTTCTACACTCGCAGCTGTCTCAAGAGGAGAAGACCTTCATCCCCTTTTACAGCGCAGAGAAGTAAAAAAAATCGCCGTTGTTCATATCACTCCCGATCGCGGACTCTGCGGCGGACTCGTAGCCAATATCAATCGGCAATTGAGTAATTATATAAATGAACAGAGTGCCGAGGTGACACTTATATGCGTCGGGCGAAAAGGTCTGGATTTCATGAGACGTACACGCAGGAATATACTGGCAGAATTTACCGGTATTGGTGACAACCCCGGTTATCTCGACACCCTCCCGATGTCAAGGATAATAATCGATGATTATACAAATGGCGAAATAGACGCTGCCTACCTGTCATATACGGAGTTCGTCTCTACAATGGTACAAAGGCCTGTCATTCAGCCAATACTTCCGGTAGAACCGGCAGAGTTATCAGGCGCACAAAGTCTCGAATACACATACGAGCCGAATCCTGAAGCGGTTCTTAGCGAATTGTTACCGCGATTCGTAGAAATGCAGATATATCACGCCATCCTGGAAGCGATAGCCAGTGAACAATCTGCCAGAATGGTAGC
>CP070800.1:2130428-2140808 GCA_020343555.1 Dehalococcoidales bacterium | reverse complement strand
AAATGCAGGTCGAGAGTGCCCGTATTTACCAGTTCCAGAATTGAAAACGGTTCGGGCAGTTCAAAAAACCTGGAGAACCTATGAAATCTGTACATCTCACTTCCATAATACGGCTTATACAACTATTTGTTAAGTGTAACGCAGCAGATACGAGTAAATACCCATGTATCACGTGTTCAGATAAAATGTTAGAATTAGATTAGATTGTTTCGGTGAATTGATATGTACAACTACTATTACTCAGAGTGGGACGGAAGCCAGGAATTCGAAGAACTGGATTCGGATCAGCTTATGGATGAACTTGGCAAGCAGGTTTTCCGTCATGGAAATCTGACAGATGCACTCCGCGCCATGCAAAGATCCGGATTCAACAACATGAACAGACGGATGCCGAATCTCGACCAGCTTCTCCAGAAACTCCGACAGATGAGACAGGATCAGTTAAGCCGCTATAACCTGGATTCGATGATGGATGAAATCAAGCAGAAGCTTGACCAGATACTTGAAACAGAACGCCAGGGGATACAGAAAAA
Source organism: Dehalococcoidales bacterium (assembly GCA_020343555.1). The sequence goes on along the minus strand of CP070800.1, from coordinate 2,140,275 downwards.
ACTGGATGCAGCCAGCGAAAAAGCCGAAAAGGGTGATGGCGAACTGGATTCCGGTATCCAGGAAAAACTCCTGAAAAATATACAGGACCGGGCTGACCAGAACCTGGCCAAACTTGACGAATTACCGCAGGATACCGGTGGCAGAATAAAAGGACTCACTGATTATGACTTCATGGATGAAGATGCCAGAGAACAGTTTAATGAACTGCTGGAATTGCTGAAAAAGCACGCCATGGAGCAGTTCGGAAAAGATATGGTTCAGCAACTGAAAAACATGGATCCGGAATCGTTGGCTCGAATGCGGAACATGATAGAATCCCTAAACCAGATGCTGGAACAGCGCATGAGGGGAGAAGAGCCTGATTTTGACGGATTCATACAGCAGTTCGGTGACTTCTTCGGTGATAATCCTCCGAAAAGCCTTGATGAACTTATAGAAAGACTGCAAAGACAGATAGCCCAGGCGCAATCATTGATGGATAGTCTATCCCCTGAAATCCAACAGGAACTCCAGGATCTCATGGATTCCATGCTGGATAATGTAACCAAGCAGGAAATGGCAAAAATGGCTTCCTATATGGAAAGGCTTTTCCCGAGTGAATACCTTCAGCAGCGTTATCCGTTCAGCGGAGATGAGTCGGTTTCATACGAAGAAGCAATGAAATTGATGGAGACTCTCCAAAAGATGGATGACCTGGAAGAGCAGATGCAATTTGCCCGATATGATCCGGCTATGGACGAAATCGATAACGAACTCGTTAAGGAGTTAATGGGCGAAGAAGCAGAAAAAGAACTCGAAGCCGCGAGAGAGCTGATCAAACTCCTGGAAGAAGCCGGATACATCAACAAAGAGAACGGTAGATTCGAACTTACTCCCAAGGGTATTCGAAAGATAGGACACCAGGCCCTTAACAACATTTTCTCCCAGTTAAAGAAAGACCGAAGTGGGGATCACAATATTCACAGGACGGGTATGGGTAACGAATTTATTGAAGAAACCAAGAGATATGAATTCGGTGACGATTTTCACGTTCACATCCAGAAGACTGTAATGAATTCGCTAATGCGAGAACCATCTTACCCCCTGAAACTTAGCGTGGATGACTTCGAGGTGTTAAAAACCGAGGAAAGTACTCGTTCAGCTACTGTCCTTATACTGGATAAGAGTCTTTCCATGTTCATGAGCGGTTATTTTGATTCAGCCAAACAGGTCGCGGTAGCTCTCGAAAGTCTTATCAAGACTCGTTTCCCCAAGGATTCTCTTTATATCCTCACCTTTGCCAGTCGAGCCCGTGAGATAAGAGAGAGAAATCTTCTGTTCACTGTAAGAGGTGAGCAGGGCACGAACTATGAAGATGCCTTTAGGACTGCTAGAAAGCTATTGTCCCGACAAAACTGTAACAACAAAGAGATAATCATGATAACCGATGGGGAACCCACCGCCCATCTTGAAGGCGATCTGGTCTACTTCGGTTTCCCGCCTAGCATGCGGACACTGCAAAAAACGATGAGAGAAGTCAAAGCGTGTACATCCCAGCATATAACGATTAATGTTTTCATGTTCGAGCACACTTCATTTTTGACTCCCTTTATTACCCAAATGACGAAGCTCAATAAGGGCAGAGTGTTTTTTGCCAACCCGGATAACCTTGGTAAGTATGTAATGATGGATTACCTGTCCAACAAGTTCAAGAATGTAGGTTGACTGTCATCCTGATATTCCAGAGTCGGCAATCAGGTCAGACTCATTTTTTATGGAGCACAGATGATGGCTGATTACTATTCATTAACAGTCTATTTAGCTGGAAACACACACTCTTGCCATATAGACTACCTGACGAGTGACGAACGGATATGGTAAGGGAAAACACCTAGAGGAATGTGTGTTTTCCCTGTGTAATTTGACAGGAATAGAACATAGATGGTATTCATATAAATCTAGCTGCCTTCTCTGAAAGACTAACAGTCTCCGGGAGGTTGGAATATTGGCAGAAGGACAGGATACCAGGAAAAAACTCTCGGAGCCTGAATCCGAGGAAAGATACCACGAACTGCTTGTACTCAGCCGCGTATCAGCAGCTCTGAGCGGTCTGTGGGACCTGGATGCGATACTCCGGGTTGCATTAGATAACGTCCTGAATATAATGAACGGTGCCGTCGGCGGTATCTTAATCCTGGATGAACAAACTCATACCCTCTCATACCGAGTTCATCAGGGTCTTAGTGACAGGTTTGTAGCTGAAACAAAACTCAGTCTTGGAGAAGGTATTGCCGGAACTGTTGCCCAGACTGGAAAAGCTATAATGCTCGAAGATTTTTCGGCAGACCCGCGTACCGCCAAAGCCGACATTGTAAGTGACGAGGGATTAAAAGCATTGATCAGTGTCCCTCTCAGAGCTAAAGACAAGGTCCTTGGGGTGATAAATGTCACCAGCAAAATGTCTCATATCTTCACCAGTCGAGACATGCATTTACTGCACTCTATAGGCGATCAACTGGGAGTGGCAATTGAACAAGCCAGGCTTAACGAACGACTGAGAAGAGCGCGTGAACGTCTCCGACGGCTTGCCAGGCAAAATCTTGTGGCAGAGGAAGAAGAAAGAAGAAGAATTGCTCGTGAACTCCATGACGAGACCAGCCAATCACTGTCCGGTCTTGCCCTGCAGCTCCAGGCGCTGGTGACTACAGCAGAGATGTCCAGTGACTACGATCCTGTATTCATCGAAGGATTAAAAAAAGTACAGGCATTGACCGTTCAGGTACACACGGAAGTAAGTCGATTGATAGCCGACCTTCGACCTGCATTACTGGACACACTCGGATTGATACCTGCCGTCCGCCAGCACGCCGAGTCAACTCTAAGTCATCTTGGTATAACAGCCTCTGTGAATGTCAGAGGAAGAGAAAGACGTCTGTCTCCCGAATATGAGACAGGTCTTTTCCGTTTTGTTCAAGGAGCCGTTGGGAATATAGCTCAGCACTCAAAAGCAGATAATGTCTTGATTAATTTTGACTATCGCGACAGTGAACTGACGATAAGTATAAAAGATAACGGACAAGGTTTCGTCGTTGCTGAGATTACTGATGTCGAAGAAAGCGGAAGGGGACGCGGTCTGTTCAGTATGCGTGAAAGGGTCGGATTTCTTGGGGGGCACAGCTGGGTAGAATCCGAACCAGGTAAAGGAACAACCGTCTGGGCAAGAGTACCGATAGATGAAGGAAAATACGGTGAATAAAATTACCGTACTTATAGTCGATGACCACACGATAGTAAGAGATGGTATCTCTGCACTCCTGGCACTTGCCGGTGATATAGAAGTGGTCGGTGAAGCTCCGAATGGTAGTGAGGCGATCGAAAAAGTCAGAGAGTTAAACCCGGATGTAGTGTTAATGGATGTCTCCATGCCCATCCTGGGTGGTCTCGAAGCTACACGCCGTATATGCAAGGAATTCCGGACGAAAGTCATAATCCTCACACAATATGATGATAAGGAATACGTATTTCCGGCGATAGAAGCAGGTGCTTCAGGATTCATCAGCAAGGTAGCAGCCTCTGCTGAACTGGCAATCGGTATACGTTCCGTATACAACGGGGATTCCTACCTTTCACCATCTATTGCTAAACTGCTGGTCGAAGACTACCGCACCGGTGATAAACGAGGTAATGCAGACCCTTATCAGCAGTTAACTGCCAGGGAACGAGATGTTATCAAGCTGATAGCGGAAGGATATACGACTCAACAAGTAGCAGATATGCTCGTAGTAAGTCCCAAGACTGTCGAAGGACACAGGACTAACCTTATGGCAAAACTCGGACTCCGAAACCGGGTTGAACTGGTTAAGTATGCTGTCCGCAAGGGTATCATAAGTATTTAGGTTTAAAATCAGGGGTAATTCCCCCCGGTACTTTCCCATAGTGATTATTGCTGAACGCACTATTTCTATCTCATTTTTCGGTTATTAATCAACAAAAATACAGGGGTTTTCCTGGTTGAATGCAAGGGGAAACCCTGTTCCACTGACAAGGATGCTTTTTTAAACTTCATATACCCGAGTACTTCTCTTTTACATCACCTGGAATAATACCGTAAATTCGGTGAATGGAGGAAGATGATGGAAGAGAAAAAAATGGTAATCCTGATAATCGATGACGAACCTGATTTTACCAAAGACCTGAAAACTACGCTCGAAAAAGAGTCCTATTCTGTATGCACTGCATCGGATCGTCACGAGGCCGAAGATAAAGTACGTTCGGAAGAACCCGATATGATAGTACTGGGAACTATCATGCCTCGTGGCGACGCATTCCTCTTTCATAAATGGCTCAAGCAGACTCTTGCCTTCAGCAATCTCCCGATTATGGTTATCAATGCTTCGCCTGAAAAGCAGGTATTGAAAGGCTGGAGAATGGATGAGGGAATGCAGTGTGATGCTGAAGACTTTCTGGCAAAGCCTATCACCTCAACGGCTCTCGTCCCACGTATTCAAGCCCTGCTAAACCGCGAAACCAAGCGGATCAAGGTATTGATCGTCGATGACCATGCCGTAGTGAGAGATGGTATCAGAGCTGTCATAGCCCTGCAGCGTGATATGCAGGTTGTCGGGGAGGCAGTAAACGGTCAGGAAGGTGTCGATAAAACAATGGAACTTTCGCCAGATGTCGTCATTATGGACATCGTTATGCCGATTATGAATGGTCTGGACGCTGCTAAAGAAATACATACTAAAAACGAGAGTGCCAAAATACTTATGTTAACGCAGTATGATGATGAGGAAAATGTCCTTGCCAGTAAACAAGCAGGAGCAGTTGGATTTATCCCTAAAGCTTCGGCAAGTTCCCGGCTGTTAACAGGGATTAGATCGGTCGCCCGTGGTGATCAATCCTGGATTGAATCGCTTATATCTTAGAAGGTGATGCAAGTGGAAGCTATAACAATAACCCTCGATGAAATTGAAGTAAGTGGCTATCCGGGAATGACTATTCTGGATTTGGCACGCGAATCAGGTGTATCCATTCCAACTCTTTGCCACGATCCTCTTCTCTCTTCTATCGGCGCCTGCCGAATATGCCTGGTAGAAGAGGAGACCTCCAAAGCATTGCTGGCATCCTGTGTAACACCGATACGTGCAGGGATGGTAATCAATACACATTCCCCACGAGTACTGGAACGACGCAAACTTATACTAGAGTTTTTACTGGCCAGCCATCCTGATTCATGCCTTGTTTGCGACAAAGGGAACCGCTGCGAACTGCGAAACCTGGCATCGGAAATGGGTATTGGAAAACTCGAGTTAAACAAGATACCTTTATCCTCGAATATAGTCGATGTTAATCCATTTCTCGAGAGAGATCTGTCCAAGTGTATTATGTGCGCCCGGTGCATACGTGCTGACCAGGAACTGGTCGTAATAGGAGCCATCGATTACGTCGAACGGGGATTCATATCCAGACCGTCTACCTTTGACAACTTACCACTGGAAAATTCAGAATGTACTTTTTGCGGGACCTGCGTCTCTTTTTGCCCTACCGGCGCTTTAAAGGAAAAGAAATCACCCTATAACGGGACTACATCAACAGTCATCGATACCATATGTCCCTACTGTGGCTGTGGATGTAATATCAGCCTGGAAGTAAAAAATAATAAAATCATACGGGTAAGACCGGTAAATGAAAGCCCGGTGAACAAAGGCACTCTTTGTACCAGGGGCAGCTATGGACTTGATTTTATACATCATCCTGATCGTCTCACAACCCCTTCGATTAAAAATAGTGACGGATTTCAGGAAACCTCATGGGAAGATGCCATATCTTTTACGTCGAAGGAATTGAAGCGTATAAAAGACGAATACGGTCCGGATAGTATTGCCGTTCTCGGATCTTCAAAATGCACCAATGAGGATAACTATCTACTCCAAAAATTCACCCGTTGTGTTTTGGAGACCAATAATATCGATAACGGCAGTCGAATGTATAATGCCCCAAGTCGGGAAGGACTGGGCTGGTCGATAGGTTTTCCTTTATCGACAAACTCACTAAGTGAACTGGAACAGTCTGATTCGATAATAGTAATCGGGGCAAATCCGGCAGCTTCAGCTCCTGCGGTTTCCTACGCTATCAAACGTGCCGTAAAAAACAACGGAGCAAAACTCATAGTCATCGATCCATGCCGTACCGAGTTATTTGAATTTGCACAAACCTGGTTAAAACCCAGGATCGGATCAGACACTGCTTTAATTAACGGAATAGCAAAGACAATTCTCGATAACAAGACCTATGATGAAGAATTTGTCACCCGCAGGACGGATAATTTCGATGATTATTCCGGAGTTTTGAGTAAATATTCGCCGGAATACGTTGAAAATATCACTGGTGTTCCCAAAAAGGATTTACAGCTGGCTGCTAAAACATATTCTGAAGTAAAAACCGCATCCATTGTATACGGGACAGGGATAACCCAGCAGCGAAGAGGTACCGCGGGAGTTATCGCCCTGGCAAATCTGGCTATGCTGACGGGAAATACCGGGCATCATGGTGGCGGTATTTTCGCTCTGCAAAAGGAAAATAATGCCCAGGGCGCCTGTGATATGGGCACATTGCCCGATTTCCTTCCCGGATACAGAAGTTTTGAGGAGACTCAATCAAGAGAGATATTTAAAGACACCTGGCAGGCAGAAATACCAGAGAGACCGGGAATGACTGCCCTGGAAGTTCTGCAACAGGCAGAATCCGGGAACATCAAGGGTATGCTGATTGTGGGAGAAAATCCTGTCGCAAGTTTTCCGGATCCAGCTTTAGTTCGAAGGGCCCTTTCTTCTCTTGAGTTTCTCTGCGTGGCTGATATATTTCCCAGCGAAACAACCGAATTGGCCTCGGTAGTAATGCCGGCTGTTACTTTTGCTGAAAAAGATGGATCATTCACGAACTTTGAAGGAAGAGTTCAACAGGTAAGAAGGGCTATCAACCCGCCCGGAATCGCGCTTCCTGAATGGGAAATAATACTCAGGTTATCCGGTGAGATGGGTGCATCGATGCAGTATGCATCATCCAGGGAAATTATGAATGAGATCGAGGAGGTTGTACCACTCTATCAAAATATTTCGCACCATGACTTTGAGCAGGATGACGATGAACTGGATTCGTCGAGTGAAAGACTCGGATCTAAACGTTTTTACAAGGGGCTATTTCCTAGCGGATTTGGACGTTTCACTCCTGTTGAGTATGATCCCTCAGATTCCGAGAAAAATGATCAATATCCTCTTGTTTTGGTAACCGGTTCCACACTTCATGGATTCGGCAGCGGTTCCAGGAGCGACAGAGCTTCGAGACTCAAATCGTTTTCTACCCAAGCCTGGCTGAATATCAGTGACGGTGATTTGAATCGGTATAAGTTAAAGGCTGGCGATTACGTCAGGATAATATCGCCTGCTGGAGAAATATCAGCTGTTGTTCGGGTCTCCGATGACCTGGATGAAGGGATGTTGTTCATGCCTTCTTCATTTGCGGATGCTCCGGTAAATGCTTTATTTGATCTCGATAATTCCAACTCGTCAAAAACCTGCTCCGTAAGACTTGAAAGGATTGATAATAATGACTGAAACGAAGAAGTTAACAAAGTCTGAACTGAAAAAGGTCGATACTATTATCGCGGAACACAAGAATGAAGAGTGGGGTTTGATTCCCTGTCTGCAGGATGTACAGGAACTGCTGGGTTATATTCCTCCACCCGTAATAAAGCGTATAGCGGAAGGACTTGGACTGTTCCCGAGTCAGGTACAGGGAGTGGTCACATTCTATGAGCAACTCTATACAACTCCAAGGGGGAAAAATATCGTTAAGGTATGCCGGGGTACCGCATGTCATGTCCGAGGAGGGAAAACTATCCTGAACCTGGTAAAGCAGCAGCTTAACCTGGAGGAAGGAGAAACTGCTTCCGACCTTGAATATACCCTGGAAACTGTTGCCTGTATCGGTGTTTGTGCCCTCGCTCCTAATATCGTTATTAACAAAGATACTCATGGTCATATGAATCCTAAAAAAGTATCAAGGTTATTTAACAAAAATGGAGACGGATAATATGAAGCAAAACAGGATTATCTATGTTTGTCGCGGAACCGGATGCGTCTCGGGTGGCGGTGACCTTGTTTACCAGGCACTCCAATCAGAAGTGGAAAGGTTGAACCTGAGTAATGTAGAGGTAGGTTTTACCGGCTGCCATGGTTTCTGCCAACAGGGTCCGAATGTAATTGTCGAACCTGATGGAATTTTTTATACCCAAGTTGAACCGGAAGATGCCGTTGATATTACAGCTTCACATCTCCGTGACGGGATTCCCGTCGACCGTCTCTATTATCATGATCCGGTAACCGGTGAAGCAATTCCCAGGTACTCGGATATTAAATTCTATGAAATGCAGGAACGGATCGTCCTTCGAAACTGCGGCCATATTAATCCGGAAAAAATCGAAGACTACCTAGAAAGAGGTGGGTACAAATCGTTTCGCAAGGTATTGTTTGAAATGACTCCTGAAGGAGTAATAGAAGAGATCAAGAACTCAGGTTTACGCGGGCGTGGTGGCGCTGGTTTCTCTACCGGTACCAAGTGGGAATTCGAACGTATCGCTACCGGTTCACCAAAATACGCAATATGTAATGCTGACGAGGGAGACCCGGGAGCGTTTATGGACAGGTCAATCCTTGAAGCAGATCCTCATGCTGTGATCGAAGGTTTATCGATAGGAGCTTATGCAATGGGAGCCAGCAAGGGATATGTTTACGTCCGAGCCGAATATCCTCTGGCAGTGAATCGACTAAATATTGCTCTAAAGCAGGCAGAAGAAAACGGTTTCCTGGGTGATAATATACTTGGTTCGGATTTCAGTTTTACTATCCAGATCAAACTCGGTGCTGGTGCATTTGTGTGTGGAGAAGAAACGGCACTGCTGGCATCGATTGAAAGTCGGCGAGGTATGCCCCGCCCGCGTCCTCCCTATCCGGCAAACTCAGGACTGGACGGTAAACCAACAACCATTAACAATGTGAAAACACTGGCTACCATACCGATCATCATAGAAAAAGGAGCCGACTGGTTTGCCGGATTTGGCACTGAAAAGAGTAAAGGTACAGCAGTATTCGCTCTTACCGGCAAGATATCCAACAGTGGGCTGGTTGAAGTCCCTATGGGTACTCCATTGTCGCATATTATCAACGATATCGGCGGTGGAATACCGCGTGGAAAACAATTTAAATCCGTACAGACAGGTGGACCATCCGGTGGCTGTATTCCAGCGCGTCTTATCGACCTTCCCGTCGATTATGAGTCACTGGCTGGGGTTGGCTCGATTATGGGTTCGGGCGGTATGGTAGTTCTCGATGAATCCACCTGTATGGTAGAAATCGCCCGTTATTTCCTCAGTTTTACACAGGCGGAATCATGCGGTAAATGCACTCCCTGTCGGCTGGGAACAAGGCAAATGCTTGATATTCTCACCAGGATTACAGAAGGAAAGGGGAAGGAAGGCGATATCGACACACTACTAAGAATCGCCGCCACAGTTAAAGAAAGTTCCTTGTGTAATCTTGGTATGACGGCGCCGAATCCTGTCATCTCTACTATCAATTATTTCCGCGAGGAATATGAGTCACATATTTTTGAAAAGAAATGTCCGGCAGCTGTTTGTGATTCCCTGATGATATCACCATGCCAGCACACCTGCCCGGTCGGGATCAATGTACCGAAGTATGTCGCTCATATTGCTGAAGGAGAATACCTGGAGGCTGTAGAAACTATCCGGGAACGTAATCCTTTCCCCTCGATATGCGGCAGGATATGTCATCACCCCTGTGAATT
>CP070800.1:2116047-2130328 GCA_020343555.1 Dehalococcoidales bacterium | reverse complement strand
CCAGTGTGTTCTCTATAGCAGTCCTCATTGGTGGTGTATTGTCTGTTGTTACCGGGAGACTGAGTAACCGCGTCAGTCCACGCATATTGATGACCATTGCTGGTATCTCTCTCGGGACGGGATTTATCCTGACATCAATGGTCACTGAATTATGGCAGCTCTATCTTACTTTTGGTTTACCGATTGGTATTACCATATCCTGTTCGGTTATTCCGATAAACGCAACGATCCCCAGGTGGTTTTCAAAAAGAAGGGGAATAGCAATGGCTATTCCGGCAGCCGGTTTCAGCCTTGGAGGAGTGGTAGGCCCGTTACTAATTGAGAGTCTTATATCGGGTTCTGGATTGCAGCATGCCTTTATTATCGTTGGAATTTTGCCACTAGCTATCACCGTACCTCTTGCTCAATTTGTAAAACGCCCACCTGAAGAAGTTGAACAATCTGTAGGATCGATTTCTAAGACGAACGATCAACATGAGGAATCAGGTTCAGACGGATTTTCTATCAAGAGGGATGTAATCCTTAATAAATGGTTCTGGCCGTTTGCGTGTACGCAATTTTGCTTCGGTTTCAGCACCCAGATGATAATAGTCCACCTCACACCATACGGAATTGATGTCGGACTGGAGTCTATAGTAGCTGCGGGAATTCTTTCCTTCAGTTCGGCAATAGGAATACTGGCAACTATTGTAATAGGTCCTCTTGCTGACAAAGTGAGACCGGCAAAATTACAGGTCATCGATTTTTCGCTTCTTACCTTATCGCTGCTAATTCTCATATTTGCGCGGACAGCGCCAGTGTTTTATGTTTTCGCTTTTGTATTCGGATTTGCTCGTCAGGGTGCCGGTCTATTGCAAACACTAACCGGAGTTGAGATCCTGGGAGTAAACAATTTCGGATTTTATATTGGCACTTTCCTCCTTTTTGGTACGGCTGGTGGCATGATCGGCACACCGGTAGCTGGATATATTTTCGATGCTACAAACAGTTACACTACTGCTTTCTGGATGGGAGTTGCGGCTGGATGTCTGGCTATATTCGCCACCAGTTTGTTACTGCGTCACAAAACAACGAAAATATGATATGATTTTACAGGTATTCTGAATCCAAGACGGGAGGATAGAATTGCACAACGCTGAAGCCCTAAAAGAAGCTGTGGTATCCATGATTAAAGCGATAGGCGACGATCCTGAAAGAGAAGGCCTTTCAGGAACACCAGGTCGTGTAGCCGATATGTACTCTGAAATATTTAGTGGAATGAACGTAGATCCCAAATCCGTACTTGATATCGAGTTCGATGAAGGTCACCGGGAAATGGTCATAATCCGTGATATTCCCTTTTATTCTATGTGTGAACACCACCTGCTTCCTTTTTTTGGTACAGCCCATGTGGGATATATTCCCAATGAAAAAGGCCGGGTCGTTGGTGCCAGTAAGATTGCTCGAGTAGTCGAGATAGTCGCCAGGCGTCCTCAGTTACAGGAACGTATGACCAGCCAGATAGCCGATGCTATAAATCAAGGGATAAATCCTTCCGGAACAGGAGTAGTAATACAGGCGGAACACCTGTGCATGATGATGCGGGGTGTCAAAAAACCGGGCAGCTCAATGCAGACGTCTGCATTGAGAGGTTCGTTCCGAAGTAAACCATCTACCAGGGCAGAATTTATGGCTCTTCTTACTAATCGTTAAAAAAGTATAGCCCACGTTCGTGAGCTATACTTCTGTTTATTAATTCACTTTTCTTTAAAAAATATTTTGATAAGACCCTAGTCGGACGAAGGGATTGTTCTCGGTTCCTGGACCTCCATCTCTTTGTCACAGCAGGTCATAACGCCTTCACCGGCTTTGACACACAGTATTTCTGTGCCGCACACTTCACATTTATATCTTTTCCCAAGTTGACTTGCCACTTAACAGGTACCTCCTTGAACTGTTCTATTTCTTCTGTTCCATCGGCTGACCGCAGCAACTTACCGTGCCATCACCTGCTCTGGTAACAATGAATTCGGCGCCACATTTCGCGCAGGCGTATCTTTTCCCTATCTCATTCGCCATAACTTCACCTTCCAGCAAAATATATCGGTAATCTCATCAGGGACTACCGAAATCAAGGTTATTATAAGACTCTCATCTCAAGGCTGTCAAGAAATCCTACTCACCCATTATCTGCAGAATTACCTGCCTGGAACGAGGTCGGTTATCGAAATCCACGAGGATTACCTGCTGCCAGGTCCCGAGTATCAATCTCTTATCGCTGAAAGGTATTACCAATGAAGGACCCAGTAATGACGCTCGTACATGCGAATGCCCGTTGCCATCTCCCCAGGCACGATCATGTTCGTATTTCATTCCTTTCGGAATAATCCGTTCGAACATTTCTTCAAAATCCGATACTACGCCCGGTTCGTATTCAATGGTAGTAAGACCTGCAGTCGATCCACTCACGAAAACCGTCACTGTCCCGCTGTTGATATTATTTGAATCGATTTCATCTTGAATTTGAGAAGTAATATCAATACTATCACCGTTACCCTTTGTCTGGAGAGAGATTTTCGATGTGATAACCATACCTGCCTCCGGAAATACTTGCTATTAGCGCCACCTGATTATTATCGATTCCCGTTGGAATAACCTCACGGCTATTCGCAGGACCAGAAGATCGACAATGCATAACACAATCCCCATTACAATGATGAGAAAAGGAGTAAACCAGATAACTCCGGTCATCTGTATGGCGATTAGAATGAAGATGGGGAAAATAATGAACAGTACCATGTTTTGAGCGCTGCGATGATCCCTGGCACGTGATGAGCCGATTATCCCTAGGAGGAAGCTGAGAAAAGCAACCGCCGGTGAGATAAGGAAAAAATTCACCGCCCATAATACATTGATATAGTGTCCGATAAGGTATCCCCAGCCCAGGATATACACTCCCGCCAGGGCGAGAGCTGCACATATCCAGGTAATAATCATAGCTGGTAGGAATCCCGCCATTGCTTTTCCAAACAGCAGTTCCCATGTTTTTACCGGTGTAGCCAGTAATGGTTCAAGACTGTTCGATACCTTTTCTTCAACGATCCCATATGCTCCAGCATAAATGGCAACCATCGTCGGTATCAGCAGGGTAAAAAAGTTAAGCTGAGTGAGAAGCAGTAACCTTACCCGGTCGATATCCGGCAGATTCGTGGCGCCGGGATAACTGGTAACGAGTTTATCCAGTGTCCCGGCAAAGAATTCATTACCTGCCATTGAATCACCGCCAATCATCGCTACAAGCCAGATCGCTACCATTGCCTCAGCGAGTATTATTAATGGCAGGAGTGTAAAGAGCATTATCGTGGTAGGCTCGCTGGTGAGAACCTTCCATTCGTTTCGCAGGACATTTTTAATACGATCTATTGTCACGTTATTTCTCGTTCATAAGGTTCAGGTATACTTCTTCCAGCGAGTGCTGCTGTTCCGAGACCGACATTATCCTGCCGCCGGCTTCGACGATATGACGAACCAGTTCAGGGCGGGTTTTTTCAGGATCATTTAATTCCACAAATATTTCATTGGCAGTTGTTTCTGCATTACGAACAAAGGGAAGTCCTCTTACCAGAGCAATGACAGACTCGGATAGACCATCCAGCTGGACGACTACCTGGCGTCTGAAGAGACGCTGCCGGAGGTTGGTTGGTGTATCCAGTGCCAGCAAATGAGTCTGGACAACGGCGATCCTGCTGCACAACTGTTCAGCTTCAGTCAGATTATGAGTGGAAAGGAATATTGTGCGTCCCTCGCTGCTTAATTTCTTAACCAGGTCGCGTACTTCCCTGGCTGCTTCGGGATCGAGAGCAGCTGTCGGCTCATCAAGAAAAATCACATCCGGTTCATGGATCAGAGCCCTGGCAAGCGCCAATCTCTGTTTCATACCCTTGGAATAGGTACCGACCTTCGCATCCCGCCTGTCCCATAATCCGGTTATTTTCAGATACTTTTCTATCTGTTTATCAACATCAAGTCCGCGATAGAACCTAGCGTAAAATCCAAGATTCCATATGGCAGTAAGTGCATCATAAAATCCTGGAGTTTCAGTTAAGAGCCCAATAGATTCGTGAATCTGTTCTACTTCCCGGTCAGTGCGATGACCAGCAACTACAGCGTACCCGTTGGTAGGAGAAATTATTCCCGAAAGCATACGAATCGTCGTAGTTTTTCCGGCTCCGTTAGGGCCGAGAAAGGCAAGGACTTCACCCTGCTCCATTTCCAGTGACAGGTCTTCAACGGCTGTGAGTGTACCGAAATTCCTGGTTAATTCGTGGGCTTCGACTACTGGCAATTAAATTCTCCTGAGTGTCTACAAACTATAACCGTTAGAACAGGCAACGTCAAATACTGTCCCAGTCTATATTGTTGAAGTCAAACACAGGTCCATCTTCGCATACCCTTCTCTTCCCATTTATGGTCTGAATCGTACAGCCGTAACATAGACCACGGCCACAAGCCATTCGTACTTCTAATGAGACCTGGATCGATTTGTCTTTCATGAGTTTCTGATGATGTAAGTATTTATACATCGCTAAAGGACCGCAGATAAATACCTGGTCGGCAGTGTTAATGTATTCAGGTATCAACTCCGTTACCATACCGTGGTGCCCTATCGAACCGTCTTCGGTTGCACTGACAATACTCACCCCGGAAAGTACTCTTTCTACAGGGTACCGATATTTATTCTGTGTACCATACATTAGTGTAACTAAAATCCCTTTGCTGACAGCTTCTTCCGCCAGGAAAACAAGGGGATCGAGACCCATACCTCCGCCGACCAGAAATATATTATGTGAAGTTTCATCAATTGTAAAACCATTACCCAGTGGTCCGAGTAACTTCACCATGTCTCCCGGTTTGCGTTTTGAAAGCCATTCGGTTCCGATTCCGTTTTCCAGTACCGAAATAAACAAGGTAATTTCACCATTGTTCGTTACTCTGTTGATGGAGAAAGGTCTCGGGAGAGTACTTTGACCACAGTTCACCATCACGAACTGCCCCGGTCTGGCTTCCGCAGCTATTTCAGGGCAATCCAAGATTACCGTCAGACTAGATTCTATGCTTCGTCCGTTTGGTTTCTCCAGCCCCGGAATGTATGTTTCATTTATATCTACGATACGTGCTTCAGTTTGTATCAATTCTACTCCTTACTGAATGCTTAACGCTTCATCTTTATAAACCAATTCACCTTTTGATATGGTCATCATTACTTTTCCCTTTAGATTACTCCCTGCAAGAGGAGTGTTTTTCCCCCTGGAAACGAACTCCTCCGGGTAAACCACCCACTCTCTGTCAGGATCAATTATCACTAAATCAGCAGCTTTCCCGTCTTCAAGCATGCCTGTAATCGCGTATCTTTCGCCTAGGAGTATTGCAGGCTGTCGAGTCAGTTTTTCGACCAGAGTGTTCATAGTAATCCGTCCATTATGCACCAACGTCATAAGGCTTCCAAGAGCGGTCTCGAAAACGCTGATACCGAACGCTGCTTGTGCCATGGTACACACCTTATCGGTGTCCGTATGAGGAGCGTGGTCGGTAACAATTATATCTATTGTACCGTCATTCAGTCCTTCTATAAGTGCATTTATATCAGCCTGGGTTCTTAAAGGAGGGTTGACTTTGGCAGCTGTACCATGGGTAACTACCTCGTCTTCGGTTAGAGTCAGGTGATGAGGAGTTACTTCGGCGGTAACGTATATGCCTTCTGACTTAGCCCGACGAACCAACTCTACGGTGTCAGATGTACTGGCATGAGCTATATGCACCCAACCGCCGGTTTCTGCGGCAAGGCGTATATCACGGGCAACCATCTGCTCTTCAGCTGCATCCGGAATCCCCAGCAGACCAAGTTTCTTTGATATCTTTCCTTCATTGATAACACCGTCGCCAGCAAGTTCTGGTACTTCACAGTGTTCTATTAATGGTAACCCGAGTTTTTGACATTCCATCAGCGCTTTACACATAAGATTTTCATCGGTTACCGATGAACCGTCGTCACTAAATCCTGCGACTAAGAGTGAAGCCAGTTTCCTGAAGTCTGATAATTGCTGTCCCTGTCTTCCCTTTGTAATGCTTGCGATTGGCAGCACACGGATCGGACTTTCTTTTTCGGCGATAGCCTGTACCAGTTTGACGGTTTCGGGATTGTCCAAGGCGGGATTTGTATTAGGCATACAGCAGACAGTGGTAAAACCGCCCTTTGCCGCGGCTTGGGTACCGGTAGCGATAGTTTCTTTGTCTTCATAACCAGGTTGCCTGAGATGGCAGTGAAGATCTATAAATCCGGGACATATGATCATACCGTCGGCATCGATTATTCGGTATTCAGATTCTGGAATGATCGTATCTTTATCCAGGAAGGCTAGAGTACCATCTGCGCGTATCAGCAGGTCATCGATCTTATCCAATCCCCTGCCGGGATCAATTATTCTGCCGCTCTTGATGAGTAACGGTTGATCCATTATTTGTCATCCGGAGATTCTGAAACGAAATGACTTGGCATGAAACCCATTGCCTGCGCCTGTCTCTCCGTATCGAATAGCACCAGGTTTTCGGTTTTTATGGTACGTGCAAAGCGACTGTCGGCACTGTGGTATTTTTTGTTTTCCAGTTTACCTTCATGCCAGTCGGAACTGGCCACAAAACCGGGTTGAAATCCATGTTCGCAATATACGCATCTGAGTGTCAGGGGATCTCGACTTGTTATCAGAAACTCGGGTACAAGGTATTTAATTTCTGTTTCTTGCACTGAAACACACCGTGAATTAGGGCAAGCTACCGCGTAGCCCCTGTTATATACAGGATAATCGAGTCGAGGTACCGGTAAATCACTTTCCGTTACACTTGGTTTTAAGCGTCCCAGCAAAAGTGAAAGGAGAGCCATCCTTACGGGTACACCATGAGCTGCCTGTTTGAAATACATTCCCCGGGGATCCGAATCAACGTCATACGCAAGCTCATCGACTCGGGGAAGCGGGTGCATTACCATGGTTTTCCTGAATTCTTTTCCGCTTAAAAATTCCTGGTTCACAATCGGGAATTTTCTAGTCCTGCTCTTATCTT
The DNA here is from genome assembly GCA_020343555.1 of Dehalococcoidales bacterium. The sequence goes on along the minus strand of CP070800.1, from coordinate 2,123,233 downwards.
CACCTTCGGTAAATCTTTCCTTCTGGGGTCGTGTAACGTATAACGCATCCACTCCTTTTCTCAATTCAATTTCAATATTTACATCGGGCATCATCGCCAGTTGGTGCGGGCTGTCAGGTGTTTTATAAATAGCATCGATCGGGAATGATTCATCTAAATCCTGCGTCACATCATGTGTCTCGATTTCTCCTCCGTATTCGGTGATCAGCTTTCTGATTACGTTTGGAGGTACTTCAAGCCCCGGACTGGGACAGAACAGCATATTGGCGCCGAACTTGGCGAGTGCTAATATCAGGGAGTGAGTCGTTCGACCGTATTTAAGATCACCCCACAGAGCTATCGTTAACCCCCTGAGGGAACCTCTTTCTTTCCTGATAGTGTACAGGTCGAGAAGCGTCTGGGTCGGATGCTGATGACCGCCGTCACCGGCGTTAATCACCGGTACGCCTGCATAATCGGCGACTACTTTCGCGGCTCCTTCCCAGGGATGTCGTATTACGAGAATATCCGCATAGCTTCCCACGATTCTTGCCATATCGGCGATGCTTTCACCTTTGGCTAAAGAGGTCGATTCGACGTCGGATACTCCGATCACGTCCCCGCCCAGTCTGTGCATGGCAGCTTCGAATGATAATCTGGTTCGAGTACTCGGTTCGAAAAACAGACTTGCCATTATCATCCCCTGGCAGACACCGGTCTGTTTTTCAATCGTACCTTCCATCTCTCCAGCCAGTGAAAAGACAGATTCTATTTCCGACGCAGACAAGTCATCGATCGTTACCAGACTTCGGTTTACAATAGACATCACCTCTCCTTTCGAATCGGTCGGTTTTCTATCATACTATCCTCTTCTGCCACACGACCGTTCTTTGATATTACTACCTCATCCGTACCGTCTGTCTCCAGCAGCCGTACCTGAATCTCTTCGTGTCGGGCACTGGGAATATTCTTACCTACATAATCGGCTCTTATCGGCAGCTCGCGATGTCCCCGATCGACGATCACCGCCAGTTGAATCGACCTTGGTCGTCCCCTGTCTATCAGGGCATCCATAGCCGCCCGGATACTTCTTCCCGTATAGAGAACATCATCTACAAGAATGATTACCTTCCCGCTGATTTCTACGGGTATGTTCGTGTTTTCAATGGCGGAAGAACCCATATCATCTGTAATATCATCCCGGTATTGACTGATATCCAACAATCCGACGGGAATATCACATCCCGTAAAATTGCCGATTATCAGTGAAAGGCGTTTTGCCAGCGGTACTCCGCGAGTGTGAAGGCCTACAAGAACAAGGTCCTCTGCGGTCTTGTTGCGTTCTAATATTTCATGGGCGATGCGGGTAAGACTTCTGTCGATGTCTTGGGATGTCATCACCGATTTACTGTTCATAAAAAAACCTCTTGCTATAGCTAGCAAGAGGTTATGTCAACCTGGATCCCTGTGCTCCCCTTACTAGCCTCTCCGGACTAACTTAAAGGTCGGGAATGTCCGCTATTTGATATATATTATATCATCTATATGGTCGCCGGACAATATTTCATGCTCAAAAACTAATAGGTGAACAGATCGAGTCCGCCCATTACATGGATATCCTGTCCTGTCACATATCCTGCTTTTTCGGATGCAAGGAATGCGACCATATTAGCCACATCCTCAGGATCACCGAACTTACGCATGGCGATGCGCATCTTCAATCTTTCACTGGCTTCATTTGTCTCAGCACTCTGACCGGTTGCTACTACACCGAGGGTAACTGCGTTTGCGGTAATGCCCTTCCTGGCACCTTCCAGAGCGGCAGTCTTGGCAATAGCGATAACGCCAGCTTTAGAGGCAGAGTAGTTAACCTGACCGAAACCACCCATAACTCCAGCAACCGACGAAATGTTTATTATACGCCCAAAATTCTTCTCTGTCATTGTATTCCAGACTTCGCGTATCCAATAGTAACAGCCATCCAGATTTACGTTGATCATGGCCTGCCAGTCTTTAAGTTCCATCTTCTCGATACGCCCGAAAGGTCCCATCATCGCCGCATTGTTCACCAGTATGTCCACCGGCCCTAGTTCTGTATTTATCTTTACTACCGCATCTTTCACCTGCTGCGGATCACTCTGATCGACCTTAAGAGCTATAGTCTTTACGCCGGTGCTTTCAGCAATGCCGTTTGCTATCTCTTCAGCCCCTTCGATAACTATATCTACACAGGCTACGTTGACACCCTCACGGGCGAGTCCCACGCCAATAGTTTCTCCCATGGCTCCTTTACGCCCGGTGCCTGTAACGATCGCTACTTTTCCTTTTAAACCTAAGTCCATTATTCACCTGCCTTTTTTTCTTTCTAGTAACTCATATGAAACACCTACCAGTTTCATAATCAAGCCAATTCTACAATGCAGTTAAAATCATAGTCAACAATAGTCTTATGCGTTAATTACACGCAATATCCATATAGTGTACTTGACAGTGAATCTGGCGACAGCTTAGAATTCAAACAACCTGAGTGTGGTGGAAAACGAAAAAACTGAGGAAGGAATGAGATGGTAAACAGACTAAAAGATAAAGTAGCCATTGTAACCGGTTCGGGGCAAGGTATCGGGCTTGCTATAGCTATCGCTCTGGCAAGGGAGGGAGCCACAGTAGTTACTAACAACAGGCGTGAAGGTACTGAAGGCGGCGACGCTAAAACTGCAGCCGAACAGATAAATTCTATGGGTGGTAAAGCGAATCATTTCTTCGGCAGCATATCAGATTATTCCGTTGCCGAAGAGATGATCACAACCACGAAGGAAAAGTACGGAAGCGTGGATATTCTTGTGAACAACGCCGGTGCTGATATGCCCCACATGATATGGAATATGACAGAAGAAGAGTGGGATACCTGTCTTGATTCCTTCCTTAAAGGAACATTCAACACCAGCCGTTTTGCCTGCGGTATTATGAGAGAACAGAAGTGGGGACGTATTATCAATACCACGTCCACAGCCTGGCTGGGAACTGTCGGTCATTGTAACTATGGAGCCGCTAAAGCCGGGATTGTCGGATTGACCCGTGCGATTGCTCGTGAAATGGGCAAATACAATGTCACCTGCAATGCATACGCACCAACCGCATCCACACGATTCAGCGCCAGCGAAGATATTCAGGCGGGTTTTAAGAAACGCTACGAAGCCGGGCTGATGACTAAAGAACGATACGAGGAATTGACCAATCTCCCCGATCCGATGACTCTCACACCTTTCCTGGTATATCTCTGTACACAGGAAGCAGCAAATATCAACGGTCAGGTATTTGATGTAACCGGTGGCAATATTACCATGTACTCGGAGCCCGTGCGGATGAAATCGATTGATAAGCAAGAAGGATTTTGGACCATTGAAGAATTAGTTAAGATGGTTCCAACGATACTTCCGGAGGGATATCAGAATCCGGCACCACCTGCTAAAGATTAGCAATTTCCCTGATAACTACAAAGCCGACTCTTTCTTCGAAGTCGGCTTTGTCTATTTTAGCAATAGTGTCTATCGGCTACTCGCCTTTGAAGGTAGGTTCTCTTTTTTCAACAAATGCGGTAGCGCTTTCTTTGAAATCCTGTGTGCCTAAAAGTCCCTGACGTATCTGCATTGTTAATTCCAGACTTTTTTCAAGGTCAAGATTAAGACTCTCGTAGACAGCTCGTTTTGCAGCCTGAACTGCCAATGTTGGAGCTTTAGCTATCTGCTCAGCCAGGTCAAGGGCTACGATTTCGAGTTCGTCGTGAGGTACAACCATCGTTACCAGACCAAGCTGTTCAGCTTCTTCAGCGCTTATCATTTCACTCGTCCAAATGACTTTCAGAGCTTTATCCATGCCAAGCAGCCTTGGTAAAAACCAGGCGCTTCCAGCAGCCGGAACCATTCCCCTGCGTACGTAGCCAACGGTGAATCGAGCTTTTTCGGACGCAATCCTGATATCACAGGAAAGAGCAAGGTCAAGACCTACACCCACGGCAATCCCGTTTAAAGCCGCAATAATCGGTTTAGGACACTCCCTGAACTGCCGGGCAAACGGGGCGCGCCTTGTATTCTCTGATTGTTCCGGAGGGCGTTCGGAACGTCGCTGAAGTTCACCGGCAGCCATCGATTTTACATCGGCTCCGGAACAGAATGCTTCACCCTTTCCGGTAATTATGATTACCTTTATCTCATCATCTGATGCTGCGTCTTCAACGGATGTGAAAATTCCCTGGAACAAACCTGGGCTGAGAGCGTTCCGTTTTTCTGGACGGTTCATAATTATACTGGCGATACCGTTTTCTTTTTTATACAGCAATTCCTGGTTATCATCCATATTGATATACCTCCGTTACCTGGTTATGGGCTTTCATCGATATCATCTGGAAACAATATGTCAGTCTCGTAGTGTTCCAGGGCTCTTTTTATTTCAGTTAATTGTATCGTATCCATGTTGATATATACAGGCCTACGGCCAATCTCGTTAGGATTGTGAGCATCGGAACCCTGGACACAAGCACGCTTCATCGGATATCCACGAAACTGACCATTTCTCCATGTCTGTCTATAATGAGGTATAGTAATCTCGATTGCATCCAGATATACATTTTCGTGTATTTCCTGTTTCCGTTTACGGGTATCTTTTGTCTCAAGAAATCCACTCGGCCACCGGTCGATATGGGCTGCGATGGTAATACCTCCATGTTCCCTGATATTCCGAAGAACCGTTTCGATCTCGTTAGCTATCATGGTATGCGCGTCTCCCCTCCCCTGCGTAACAAGACCAACATCATCGAGAAAAGTATTCAATTCACTTGTTTGCGTAGTTTCTTCGAACAGGGCGAGAAAGTGTCCGTTTTTCGTAGTTAATTCTACTCCGGGAAGAATAACAAGATCGGTATCCTTCGCAGCTTCTCTTACCTCATCTATACCGTCAACTGAGTTGTGATCGGTGATGGCTATTGCATCCAGTTTCGCGATAAGTGCTGCTTGAACTATATCACCGGCGTTCGCCATTCTATCACTATAGCAAACCGATTCAGGTGTATGTACGTGAAGATCAATTTTCTTGAAATTATCAGGGCAGTCCGTCACTATTAATGTGAACCTTTCTTCCGGTCAGTTAAAACAGCCAGCGTGTCCTTCGCCTGAGTAAAAAACCGGCTGCAAGACCGAGTATCAGGCCACCAAGGTGTGCCTGCCAGGCGATATTCGATGCAAATGCCGGGATTGACAAAAGCGCGAATCCTCCGAGTACCGCTATCCAGAGAGGTATCGGAACAGGGATCGGTATGATAAATACTGTCAGCTTCGGTCTTAGTACGGTTAATGCTCCGGCCACGGCAAAAACAGCTCCGGATGCTCCGATCGCCACTGAAAAGGTCGGTCCAAGCCAGAGATAGAAAACATTTCCCAGCAATCCCCCTAAGAAATAGATGATCAGAAAATACCTGTTGCCTACCAGCCGCGAAAGGTAACTGCCGAAGAAATAGAGTGTTATCATGTTCGTCAGAATATGCCAGATACCCGCATGTATAAACAGATTAGTAATAATGGTCCATGGGCGAGAGGTAAAGTAATACGGAGATAATCCGAGTGTGAATCGGAGTTCCTCATTTATCAAAGTAACCACCAACATAATCAGGTTAATCGATATCAGAAAGCCGATCGGTCCGAGACTGAAACCATCGCTTCCTCTATAACTCACTCTATATGACATGAATCCTCACCTGGTAAATAATGACTGTGCGTTGTCCTCGGTACTTTCTTTAATAATAACCTTATATGCGTAAAATGAGCAAGAAGACTAACAAGATTGAGACTGATTGCGCTGATTTTACCGGTAATTGTTATGTTACATTATATCTGAAGACCAGAATCACATACGAAATTATAAAACTGGAGTGAAAATCAGTTTGAGTATTTTAAAGAACCTGGCAGTCGGTTTATGCATTTTTTTGTTGTTTTTCGCAATCCTGATATTCGGGTATTTCTTCATGATAAACAACACGGTAATGAATCCTGATTATCTGGTTGATCGAATCGATGAAACAGAAGCAGTTGAACTTATTGACGAGTTCGTCGAGTTCGAATCATCGCCTGAAACAGAAGAAGCATTTGAAAAGGTTAAAAAGGTATTAACAAAAGTAGAACCGACGATAAAAGAAGGGATGGGAGTAGCTATCTATTCTTTCTATGATTATCTAAAAGGTAAGAAAGAAGATCCTGAGATTAAGGAAACGCTTGGTGAAGCTTTCCTTAACCCGGAATTTGTCGATAAAATGCTGGCGGAAATCAGCCTGCCTGAACTTATCGACATTATGATTTCCGAACAAAACGGAGAAGAAGATCTCCCCGAAGAATTCATCAACGCGATTAAGTCTGTAGTAGCTGATCTTGAATCGGACATCAAAGAACAGGCTTCGGAAATGTCCGGACCTGTTTTTGACTATATACTGGGAGTAACTCAGGACATAGACCTGACAGCCGTTCTCAGAGATACGATATTAGATGAGGATTTCGTTATTCTGTTGATAGAAAAACTTGACCTTGCCATACTTGTTGAAGAGGTGATTTCGGAACAATTGATAGGACAGATACCTCCGGAAATGGACTTTCTTACCGAATACATTGACGATGCTGTCAGGATACTTGAACCGACGCTCAAAATTGAGTTAACAAGAGCTGCCGGTCCGATCCTGGATTACCTCGTTGGGGAGACATCCCATATAAGTATTGGGATATCGATGGCAGAGGTAGCTGAGAATATTGAAAATGATCTAAGGAATGAGCTATTTTCCTCTCCCCCTTCTGAGTATTCGGGTCTTTCACAAAGCGAACTGGATGATATCTTTGATGAGTATATAGCCGGAAGATTGTCTGAGATGCTACCTGAGACCTTTGAGATTGATGAAAGCATCATAGGATCTGAGATTTCAACTAACTTCGCTGTCGCGATCAACGATGCTGAGCAGAGTCTTACCGATATCAGAAACGAGCTTGATAATGCCGTGTTCGAGATGCAGGAACCGCTTGAAATATCTAGAGAGTATGTCTCATATTTCCGGCTTGCATATATCCTTCTCATAGTGTTTATCGGATTTATGGTGTTATCCATTATCCTGCTCCTTCGTGACGTACGCGTAATTTGCCGCCGGATCGGCATTCCGCTATTCATATATGGCCTTCTG
>CP070800.1:2112640-2115947 GCA_020343555.1 Dehalococcoidales bacterium | reverse complement strand
TAACTTCGGTTGATCTGCGTAACACCTCTGTTTTCCCGGTAGACAGGTCGAGTCTAACCACCGAAGCTGCTTCGGTTGGTGAAGCAGCCAGGAAAATCACGTAGCCCGGGGCTGTTTTCATTGAAGAAAAGGACGAATATGGAGTTTCTATCTTTTTAAGCTCAAGAGTTGCCGAATCCAGTGATGCCAGGCAGGATTCTCCGTTCTGAGAATAGGTACAAACGATCCGTTTTTCAGACTCAAACGCATAAGTGGACTGCCCGAAAACCCAGTGCGGACTTCCAAATTCCGCTTCCATTTCACAAACAGGTTCTATATTTCCGTTTCTGTATCGGTACAGGTTAAGCCAGCCGGTTCTCTCCGACAAGAAATATAAGGAACCATCAGGAGAATACTTCGGTTCGGATACCCATTCGTCACTTCCACCGGCAAGTTTTTCAAAATTGATGACATCGCCTTCCTCGGTGATATCTGCAATCCACAACTCCGTAAAGTCCCAAGGCATATTGGGGTGATTCCAGGTGAGCCAGGCAAGCTGAGAGCCGTCGGGACTGATCCGGGGGGAGGAATAGAAATCGTTGCCTGGTACCAACTTACCTACTTTGCCGGTACCGCTGAGATCTACTGTTCCGATGAAATTCTCCGGTTCATTATCCTCATTCGTGTGGTCTTCACAGACATAGATGATGCGGTTCCGCCACTGGTCCATAACACCGTCGGCATAACGCATATTTTCTTCAGTCGTGAGTGGTGAAGGTGGAGACCCTGATTCCTGTTTGTAGAGATGCTGGTCTGAAAAGTTTGAGAAATAGACCGTGTCCCGGTCGATTAAACAGGCACCACCACCATACTCGTGAACTCGTGTCCTGATATTGTACGGAGCTGGATTGATATCCGTTATCGTGCCGTCCGGTGATCGGCGTACCAGCACGTACCGACCGGCTTCGGAAGGTCGCATTTCTATCCAGTAGATATCATCGCCGACTATCTCAAGGTACCCGTCGAACCTGATCGATGATGACGATACAAGGTCCGACGTTATCATCGATTTCCAGGAGCCATATCCGGCCGTTTTCACATCTGCCATTTTTTCCACCTATTATCAGTATTTTACAGATACTTCTTAAGACTCAAAGCAAATTCTTTAGCATTTGCCAGATCCCTGGTATTCGGTCTGCCCTTGTTGATGCCGCCGAAATACTTCAGGAAGCTGTTTGTGTTAAATCCGGCACAGCTGAACTCGCCCACGACATCATAATCCTTTGATTCCAGTATATCCCTGAGAGGTGCATGATTATCCCTGAACATTTTTTCGTTGGTAAATACAGCAGGAACTCCACAGGTTGAGAAAAGGAATACCTTTTGATCATTAGCCCGCGGTAGTTTATCAGCCAGGTCGAACAACGATTTATGTTGTTTGTAATCATAAATACCTGAACCGAAACCAACGAGTTTGTACCGGGTGAGTTCTTGAGGATCTACATCCCGTGGCTTCAAGATCTGCCCATCAAGGACTTCGGCAAAGGTTTTGGCTATTTTCTCAGTATTATGATGAAAATATGAGAATAGGACAATGAGACATGAACTGTTCATCTTCACTTACCTGTATGAAATTTCTCTTATTATACTATCCGGTAAGTGAGGGTGCATCTGTTGGTAAACATTAACTCCCTGTCGAATGATAGTGTCGAACACCGAACTTCCATACCTTCAGAGAAATCCAGAGGAATAGCAGCCCGATCAAAGGTGATAACCACTGAAACCAGATGGGAGTGTTGAGAGGATCCGATTTTCCCATGATTGCCAGGGCAGGGAAATAATTAACGCAGGCAAGCGGGATGATGAATACGAATATTCCGGCAAACCATTTTTTGAATATAGGCAGCGGCCATTGAACCGTTTCCACTCCTCCGTAAGTGAAAGAATTCATCACCTCCAGGCCCTGGGTAGACCAGAAACACATCGTCGCCTGCAGTATCAGCAGTCCAGTAAAAACACATACATTTCCGATAAGCGACACAAATAATAACAAAACCTTGGCGATATTCCAGGCTATACCGATATTAACAGAAGCCCAGATAAGGATCACCAGTCCCTGGAGTAGCCTGCCGGCCCTTAACAACAGGAAGTCGTGAGCCAGTACCTGGAGGGCAGTCGACCGGGGGCGTAACAACGTCCTGTCGAATTCTCCATGTATGACCTGGAGATGGAAATGGTCGAATCCTCGCCCGAACGCTTCGGATACGGCATAACCGACATTGATTATCCCGTAAAACATGGCTACCTCCTCAAGTCGCCAGCCCTGGATTGTACCGAAACGCGTAAACAGGACAACAATGCCTATAAACTCGATAAAGGTCACGGCAAAATTACCGAGTAGCATCATAATGAAAGCAGATCGGTATTGTAACTGACTCCTGATATTAATACCGATAAGCTTGAAATACACCTGTATGGAATCGATCAAGTTATCCACCCTGGACCACCACCCTTCGCATGCCTGCTTTAAGAATAAGAATTCCGGTAATAATGAAGACTAACGTCCAGCCGCACTGGAGTAAGATGAACGGTAATAGTTTGGAAACTGGCAGTACTTCAAGATAAAAACGAAGAGGGATTTCAACCAGCCCGCTGAAAGGCGTGTATTTTAGTATATCCTGGGCCCAGTCGGGATAATAGACCAGTGGAACGATACTGCCGGAGAATACCATTACCAGAGCCGGAACGATCCTCTGCATGCCGTAACCTGCCAGTGTCCATAACGTGGACAGGGTCATTAGATTACCGATCGCGCACCCCAGCAGAAGGGCGAATCCCATTGATATAAACCAGGCAGCGCCTGCAGCAGGAGAAGCAGGTAGTTTTGGACCGAATCCTTCCGGTAACAGGAGCACAAGTAAGAACAAAGGAATACCCGTCAGCATTGCCGGAACGATTCTCTGCGATATAAGCCGGCAGTACCAGTTAAGGTAGAGATCCAACGGACGGCATAGTTCATAAGCTACGTTTCCGTCGCGTATCATATCGATGATGTCGTTGTCACCACTCCATGGTTGCATCCTGAATGTGACCTGCACTATCCAGGTATAGGTCACCACCTGTTCCAGGGAGATCGGCTGGACTGATGTGGTAGACGCGTAAAATGCCTGGAACACCATCACCCGGACAAAACCAAAAAACAACTGGGTAAAGAACGCCGCAGCCGCTGCTGCCCGGTACTGGAGTTGAACGGCAAACCGCATCCTTAATATGGTGAGATAAGCCTTCAAATCGCGAACCCGTCATACATTCTGGCGATTATCTCCTC
>CP070800.1:2086214-2112540 GCA_020343555.1 Dehalococcoidales bacterium | reverse complement strand
ACATTGATGCGAAGTAACTGCTTTTTTCGGAAACCATGAAAGCGACAAGATTACCAACATCCTCCGGAGTACACAGCCTTCCCGGTAAACTTTCTTTTGCCAGGCTTTCCATCTCGCGTGGATCGTCCTCGGTAAGTCCGGTAGCACCAAGACCCGGAGAATATACGGATACTATGACACCGAAAGGCGTAACTTCTTTAGCGAGAGCCTTCGTCCACTGTACAACCGCCCCTTTTGCAGCGCCGTATAGTGAAATTCCAGGAAATCCCTGTCCGCCGGAAGTGTTGATAATCCTGCCGGATTTTCGTGCAATCATGTGAGGGAGAACCGCTTGGGCGACATTCATTTGACCGTACAGGTTTACTCCTATATCGTAATCCCAGTCTTCTCGGTTCATTTCCATAAAAGGTTTCCAATTACTACTTACTCCGGCGTTGTTTACTAGAATATCTATCCTGCCGAATTCATCGATCCCACTTTTCACCATGGAATCGACCTCATCGCGGTTTCTTACGTCGACTTTGATTGCCAGCGCTTTCTGTCCTTTAGATATGACTTCTTCAGCTGTCTGCCTGGCACCTTCAATATCCATATCGGCAGAGATAATGTGACAACCTTCTTCTGCAAGAGTAAGTGCTATTGCTCTACCATACCCTATCTGGCTTCCCGTTCCGGTTACCAGAGCCACTTTATCAGTCAATTTCAAATCCATTTTCTACCTCCAGAGGTCGTTAATAGTCGGAGTCAATTGTTAATTATGAATACATTTCTACAAGTTCTTTCATCCTGGTAACAAAACTCCTGGCAGGAATCCCTTTTCGTTCGTACTCATCCAGTATAGAGTCTACTACCGGTTTTATTATTCTTTTCCACCTGGCCAGTTCATCCGTCTTAACCGAAGTTATTTCACCTTTTTGTCTGAAATATTCAAGTGCTTCCACCAGGTGAGTATCCGAATCATTGCCGTTTTGTACTGCATACCAGCAATTCGCACCGGACGGTCCTAGTTCATTAACCACATCGCGAATATCGTTCGGCAGTCTATTCCATGTGTCCCATTTCATATAAATACGCAATGGATGCATTGTGATGGATTTTTCACCGGTTATGGTACAATACGGGGCTGCATCATCAGCGAGTTTGAACATATAGGCGGGAATAATACCGAGCAATGCCGCATTGAATTCGCCGGATTTTAAAAGCTTGCTCATTTCGAACCAGCCAACGTGTTCAGGGATGGCGCCAAGAATTCTAAAAACACCATCCATAATTGACAGCGATCTTATCCTGGCGCCGACGAGGTCTTCTAAGCTGGAAATCTTTTTGTAGGAAAGAGACGAAAATATTGCCATCGGTGCCCCGATACCGATACCTGCCAGTTTCACGTCACTCAACTCACCCCTTAGTTCATGAAACTCTTCATAAAGCTGAGCTATCACTCTGCTGCCGACCGAGGAGTTTGGAAACACAAACGGGATTTGAACAAGATTGAGTAAAGGATAGAGTTCAGCGGACGCCGGAACATCACGAACTATATCAGCAGCTTTGAGGAGGTCAGGATCATCACCGATAGTCGTGCTGAAGGCTACTTTGCCACCGGAACGATTTTCTATTTCAGCCATCCACATGTTACCGATATCGGTACCGTGGTCGTGGATATTGTGAAATATCAAGTTGACAGCATGATTTAACGATTTATCTTTCATAATATACTGCCCTGAATTATTTTCAAACACTTTCAAGGTTCGAGAATATCTTTTTACCATTGTTCCGGAGGAAACATCAAATTTCGATGAATTTTGCGTTTATGAGTCAAGTAGATTATTATATCCGGTATCATAGCAGGTAAATAACAGGAGGGAATCTATGTTTAAAGTAAAAGCTACGGTACTTGGTTTCGACAATGATGAAATCCGCCACCCATGCCATTTTCAATACAAGATCGGCGATATCGTTATTTGGGATGGGGAGAAGTTCATCGGACGTATCTGCCCCTCAATTCTTAGACCGTTTTCTGAAAAGGTGAGTATTCTCTATACTTCGGGAGGCCGGCACAGAGAGGGAGAAGTCCCGGGACAGTATTTACCCTTTTTTCATTCTCCCTATAGTGTGTACGATCCTGAATATAAAAAATATGATGGTGTAGGATTCAGACCAACACTGGAAAGACCTGAACAAAACTATAAATATATTCCGGACGTAACGTTATTTGATGAACCACCCGGTGGCGAACTTCTGGGTGGACCGGGTACAGGAGAAAGAAAAAAGGAGATTCTTGTCTGCGGTGATAAACATACCCTCATGAGAATGGAATTCGAAGCGTTCGACCTGGTTGATTATGGAGATGGTCTGCCCTATGCAAGGAGAGCGCTTTCGATACTCAATAAAATATCGAAAAAACCTGTAATTGCGGTGAATAAGATCATCGAGGAATTCGACGACGACGAGAGAGATAATATATACCCGACTCTGGGACAGAACATAATCTGGTCTCTTGTCGGAGAACTGGCTGTCCTGGATTATATTACCCTCGATGGCGATAGAGATGGTAAAGTCGCTATTACGGACAAAGGAAAAGAGAAACTGGAGAATTTCAAAAAGAGCCTGACACAGGAAGAACGATCAGCCTTAAAATTATAATTCTCTATTACTCTGTGACTAGAAAGAACAGTTATATAGGCAATGAGGTAAATTCATGTACGGATGGGCGGGAAAGATTCTAAATATTAACCTCGGCAGATCTGATATATCGGAGATCGATACGAGACCATATGCTGAAAAATATCTTGGCGGGAGAGGGATTGCATCCCGGATTTACTGGGAAAAGGTAAATCATGAGACGGGAGCGTTCGATCCGGAAAACCATCTCATATTCGTTACGGGTCCGCTGGTAGCTACCGGTGCTCAGGGAGCGACCCGGATGGCGGTGGCGGGAAAATCGCCTATGACTTATCCGGAACGATACTGCTATGGTAACATCGGCGGTCACTTTCCGGCAGAATTGAAGAAAGCCGGATACGATGGGCTGGTCATTTCAGGACGTGCTCAAACCCCTGTATATTTACTGGTCGTCGATGATCGAATCGAAATCCTGGATGCTTCCGGATTATGGGGCAAAGGGGCATATAAGACTGGTGAAACACTTCAGCAGGTTCATGGTGAAAATATAAAATTTCTTACTACCGGACAGGCTGGTGAAAATCGTGTCAGGAGTGCAGTGATTTTCGGTTCTCACCAGTCGACATCGACTGCAGGATTCGGCGCGGTCATGACCTCCAAGAACCTGAAGGCAATAGTAGTCAAGGGTACCGGGAAACCGCAGATAGCGTATCCTGAAAAGCTGAAAGAACTGAACCAGTATGCAATACAGATAAGCAAGCGGCTTGATTTATCTATACCGCCCGATGTAACGATGAGTAATCACGGTCATTTATTAGAACGAATAGGAAAAGGTCAATGTTACCAGTGCGGACTGGTCTGTATCAGGAATAAATACCGTTATGGGAAGCGTTCCGACCTGGAAGACTACCGGCGTTGCCAGGCAATGGAATACTACATGCCGTGGAAATACGGGCATGAAGATGAACCGGTGGATACCTTTTATAACGCACCGATACTGGCTAACGATTATTCTATCTGTACGTTCGAACTCCGCAGCATGATTAACTGGCTTTATGAATGCTATCGTACGAATAGCTTGACAGAGGAAGAAACAGGACTGCCATTATCGAAAATCGGTACGGAAGAATTCCTGAAAAAATTACTGTATTCGATTACTAACAGAGAAGGACTTGGAAAACTGCTTGCTGAGGGACTTTACAGGGCGGGACAGAAGATGCCTGAAAGAGTCCGAAACCTGTTGAATCCCGGGATATTACCTGTAGGCGAGAATGATGCATATCTGCCGCGTTCGTCAGTTGTCCACGCTTTGCTTGATCCGATGGAACCGCGAATGAGTCGTCCGCTGTTCCACGCCGGTTTTGTAAGAGCTGCACGGATGACAAACCTGATGAATCCTGAAGCAAGTACGGTCACGGATGAGGTGTATACCAGGATTGCTGAAGCTTTCTGGGGGAGTACTGCAGCGGCTGATACCTCCGGCTATAATGGGAAACCACTGGCTGCGGTGAAAATTCAGAACAGGGCGTACCTGGAGGACTGCCTTGGACTGTGCGATTCAGGATGGCCTATTGCGTATTCTTTCAGTAAACCGGGTTCGGTAGGTGATCCCGACCTCGAAATGAAGATGTTCGAGGTAGTGACGGGTGTCAGTGGTGACAAACTGGGACCGGCTATGGAAAGAGTGACAAATCTACAGAGGTTGATCATGATAAGCGAAGGCAGAAAACTGCCCGAAGATGATTACCCACACGAGGATAATTTCAGTGAGAAAGAGTATTTACCGGGTACGGTGCTGAATCGAGTAAAGTATTTAGATATGCTGAAGGAGTACTACCGCTTGCGAGGATGGGATGAAAATACGGGAATTCCTTTGGATTACACCTTGGAACAACTGGGCATGGAGGATATGATTCCCGGATAAATTCCTGCGGTAAAAGGAGGGTATTGAGATGCCGTTCAAAGTTAAGTGTACACTGGTATCGTTTACCGGTGATCCCGAGAATTTCCCCTGTCATTTTAACTATGAAATAGGAGACAGTTTTACTTACGATGGTGAGAAGTTCGAAGGTAGAATATGCAACGGACTTCTGAAAAATATGGCACCGGTGATCTGGAATACCGTTTTTTATGGCGAGGGAGATTATGATCGCATGATCTACTTATATTCAGGTCTTAGTGTCAAGGATCCGGAGATGAAAAAGTATGACGGTGTAGGTTATCGTCCTTTAAAGGAAGTACCGAAAGGGGCTGATTCGAAATACCTGAGTGGCATACCACCAGTACCACCGAAAAGCTTGATAAAAAGGAAACGTGGATTTACCTGCGATGATACCAGGACCGGTGCTCGATTTACCTGCGAACCGGTCAACCTTGCCAGCGGGGGAGATATGCTGACCTATTACAACCGTGCAATGAGTATTTTAGATAAGATCAGGCAGCAGCCGGGTATGACCGCTGATGAGATACTCGAAAAGTATACCGAGTTCGAACGTGAAGAGGTGTATCCTCCGATATATAATCTGAATGTGTCACTGATGATGGACGAACTGGCTGTCGTCGAATACATCGATATCATTGACGGAAAAGCCTATCCCAAGTAACCTGTATATGAGGATTGTTTAATGGATAAATTCGAATCTCCTGATCCGGGTCTGGTGGTCATGTTCGGTTCCGGTGAAACAGCACCGAGCAGCCAGAGAATATACGACTGGCTGCTAAAAAGGATACCAAAACAGGTCCGGGTAGCCATACTGGAAACACCGGCGGGATTTCAACTGAACTCGGCTGTAGTCGCTGAAAAAATAGGAGAATATTTAACTCAACATCTCCAGAATTATCGCCCGGAAATATCGGTAATACCTGCCAGGAAACGCGATACACCTTTTAGTCCTGATGATGAAGAAATTGTCAGACCTTTACTTAAGTCAAATGTGATGCTCATGGGACCGGGAAGCCCTACTTACGCCTATCGTAATCTTAAAGACACCCTTGCATGGAATACCATGCTGGCTAAACACAGGCAAGGCACTACGCTGGTGCTGGCAAGCGCAGCCGTGATCACTGCGGGTAAATACCTTTTGCCGATATATGAAATTTACAAGGCAGGCGAAGACCTCCACTGGTGTGAAGGGCTCGACCTGTTCGAACCTTATGGACTATCGGTGGTATTCGTCTCTCACCTGAATAACCGTGAGGGCGGTGATGAGTTTGATACCCGGTACTGCTACATGGGGCAGGATCGTTTCGATAAGTTGTATGCCATGTTGCCGCCAGACGTGAACGTCGTAGGCATCGACGAGCATACTGGTTTGATTATTGACCTGACTGATGAACACTGTACAGTAATGGGAAACGGAACGGTTGCCCTTATCCGTCAAGGACAGGAAACCAGGTATAAAGATGGAGAGTCGTTCAGTATTTCTGAACTGGGTCCTTACAAGGCAATTGATCCACGGGAAGGTATTCCACCGGCTGTCTGGGAAACCGTTTCAGCAGCACTGGAAGAGGAAAGGGAAGCCACGAGTGAACAGCCATCAGAAGAAGTGCTAGCGCTTGTTCAGGACAGGGAAAAGGCACGCACTTCCGGTGACTGGACTTCAGCCGATTTACTCCGTCAACAGATACATGAGATGGGCTGGCAGGTAAACGATACGAAAGACGGTCCTGAGATAATACGTCTTGTTCGATGATCCAGACTTTATCAATATTTATTCAAATGATATTATATTACGCAGAGCTTCCCCGCGTTCAACCGATTCTATAGCTTCGTTAATTTGTTCAAGCGGGTAGTGATCAGTTATCAGTTCATCCAGTTTAAGCTGTCCCGCTTTGTAAAGGTCAACCAGTTTCGGTACATCGACGCTTAATCTGGTGGTGCCCATTGTACTGCTGGTGATCATTCTCTCCCCCCAGAGAAACGGTGGTATGGTGATGGTAGCTCCCATACCTGGTAGACCGACGACTACCAGCATTCCACGTGTCCCAACCATATCAAGACTCTGCTGTACTGCAGCAGCGCTGCCTACCGTGACGAATACATAGTCGGCACCTCTACCGGAAGTTATCTCCTTGACCTTTTCAACAGCATCTCCATCGCTTCCGTTTACAGTATGAGTAGCACCGAATTTCCTGGCTGCATCTAGCTTGCTGTCCAGCATGTCTACAGCGATGATCGGATAAGCACCGGAAAATACTGCTCCCTGTACTGCGTTAAGTCCCACTCCGCCGGTACCGACAATGACTGCACTACTCAAGGTTTCTACCTTCGCACGGTTAACGACCGCACCGAATCCGGTGATCACTCCGCAGCCCAGGAGAGCAGCTCGATCCATCGGCATGTCATCGTCAATTTTAACTGTCTGAGATTCGTCAACGATAGCGTATTCGGCGAACGTGGCGGTACCCACCATGTGGACCAGGTCTTCACCCTTTTTATTATGCAGTCGGCTCTCAGTCATTAAGGGAAATGGAGTTTGGCAGAGGTGAGGATTCCCGGTGACGCACTGACGGCAGCGCCGGCAGGATTTCAGCAAAGATACTACCACATGGTCGCCGGGTTTAACCGATGTCACACCTTCTCCTGTTTCCTCGATATAGCCTGAAGTTTCGTGACCGGCAACAATTGGTAGTCTGCCACCAAGTTCACCCCTGAGTACGTGAATGTCGCTGTGGCACACTGCGGTCGCCGCAACTTTAACTTTCACCTCGTCTTTTTGGGGTGGATCAAGGTCAACCTCTTCCACTATCAACGGTTTACCGTACTCGTAACATACTGCAGCTTTCACTCTTACCCTCCTGAGACATCGTTATTTAGTTATTTAGCCATATATCGGTTTTATTCCGATTCAATCCTTCTGAGTTTAAATATCAGGCCTACATTCGAATCCGGGCACATTGCTGCGCTTTCTCCCGATTCAGAATCCCAGGGATGATTTCCGCCCATGCAGAGGACTCTCAGTGCCGGAGCGATGGAATTATAAGCGCTGGCACACATCTCGGTCTGCGGTGTATTCCCCCCCTTGACCAGCCATTTGTCTCCTACCTTGTATCCCCTTGGACATTCATTTTTCAGGATAGAATCGACTGTTACTTCAACGTCATTAAACCTTGCCAATTTATACCTCCTGATGATCTACTACCGACCATATCTCAACTTTCCGTACAACAGCATCATAAGGAGTAACATTCCTATCGAATTCCATAGTATCAGCGGAAACAGGTTAAGTATAATACCATAAATCAGAAACATTATCATACCGGAAAGCATGGCAATATTAAATAAAGCGCTGATATCCTTTGCGCTTTTAAGCTTAAAAATCCGGATGACCTGCGGAACGATACCGAACGTGACGATACCTCCCGCGACGAGACCAAGATAATCGGCGAACACCATATTTACGAAACACCTTCCTTTCATGGATTAACGATATCATTAATACCGATGAGCATACAAATTTCACTTGTCTATATCAGCATATGCAGGCTATAATGACCGCAGTCCACCAAAAATCGGAGGTCTTCTGTTTATGTCTAAAAATCCTATCGATGAGATTCTAAATGCCAGGTCGATTGCTATTGTAGGCGCTTCACCGACAGGAAACTGGGGTGGAGGAGGATTTCTTGCTGGTCTGGTTAACTATGATTTCAAAGGAAAAATCTATCCTGTCAATCCCAAATATACAAAGGCTATGGGCCAGAAAGTGTATCCTTCATTACTGGATGTACCAGGTGAGGTGGATTATGTGATTTCATGTGTTTCGGCAAACAGGGTATTAGAAGTCCTGGAACAGGCTGTGCAGAAAGAGGTGAAAGCGGCTCATCTATTTACCGCACGCCTTGCCGAGACAGGGCGGGAAGAAGGTCTTGAAACAGAAAGAAAAATTCTGGAACTGTCCAGGAAATCAGGAATGAGATTGATCGGTCCCAATTGCATGGGTATATACTCACCTGCTAACGGTATCGCCTTTCATGGGGATTTCCCGAAGGAATGCGGTCCGGTGGGATTGATTTCACAGAGTGGCATGTTAGCTCGTGAGATAGTTAAGAATTCACCTCTCCGGGGTGTTTATTTCAGCAAAGTATTCAGCTACGGTAATGGCATCGACTTGAATGAAACTGATTTTCTCGATTATCTGGCAGATGACCAGGGAACCAGTGTAATTCTTTGTTATATAGAGGGTACAAACAATGGTCATAAGTTATTAAATTCTTTAAAATACGCTGCCGCTCGTAAACCCGTTGTTGTATTAAAGGGTGGCAAAGGTCAGTCGGGAGAAAGAGCCACAGCTTCACATACCGCTTCACTGGCCGGCAATTCCGAAACCTGGAATACACTCGTTACCCAGACTGGCGCTGTTATGGCGGATAGTATAGAGGAGCTTATCGATCTGGCGGTGACGTTCCGATTTCTTCCTCCTGTCAAAGGTAATCGGGTAGGTGTGGCAGGCGGAGCCGGTGGATCCAGTGTGCTGGCTGCTGATGCCTCCGAAAAAGCCGGACTGGATGTTGTCCCACTCTCAGATGATTTTCGGCAGGAGTTGAAGGCTCAAGGTGTCTCTGTGTGGGACTGGCTGGGCAATCCGGCTGATCTATCGATTCGCGAGGATGACAGTTTGTCTGTCGGTCTGGTACTGGAGATGATGGCTAAAGATCCTGACTTTGATCTACTGATCGCCATCATGGGGATGCCGGGAGGTCCTCCGGGAAAACCCTGGCTATCTCCGGAAGAGACGATGAAACAGCAGTATCGTCTTGAGGTGACTCGTACAAAGCCCTTCCTCAGCGTGGTAGCGGATAAAAGTTTAGGTATAGATGATACCGATGATTTTGAATGGAAAGGACTGTGCCGGACACGGACTTCGCTCATCAACCTGGGCATTCCCTTTTACCCAACAATTCAGAGAGCAGCTGTAGCTGCCAGGAAAGCCTATCAATACTATCAGCGTTTAGACTAATTATAAGGCTTTAATGGCCAGGCGCTTCTGCACTTGTGAGAAGACATTTACTGCCTGAATGCGTTCGATGCGGTAATGAGGGCTGGTAATCCTCCCATCATAAACGCTATAGCCACGGTTTCCTTGATTTCTTCATCGGTAGCTCCGGCCGCTCTGGCACCACGGGCAATATTTGCTACGCCTTCGGCGTGACCGAGTAACGCGTCTCCAAGCATCATCATTAGAGTTTTGGTTTTTGCCGGTAAAGCGCCATCGGCACCGGTTTCCTGCCTGATAGTACCAATCTGTTCCATCAGTTTGGGCATATTTTGAGTTAATGCCTCCTGCCAGTTGAATGGAGTTGGATTCGTCATTCTCTCACCTCCTGAAATATTACATTTATCTGGTATGGGTACCAAACGCACCATGGCGCTGGATATACTCCTCCGGATACTTGAAGCCCATTTCGACTAGTGTAACTATCTGTTCACCGAGTTGACGGGCTGCTTTTTGGCATTGTTCCATGTCATTAAATTGATCGGGGTTGGTCAGGTATGCAGATACCTGATTGGCTGGAAGCATTCGACGCTGAATGAAAAAGTAACTCAAATCCTTCAATGCATCGACAAGACCAAGGCTTCCGCATACTGCTACTACCCCGGCTACTTTATTTGTCAGGTTTCGCTCCGGTTGATTCAACGATATTGTCCGGTCAAGTATAACTTTAGCCTGGCCTGTCATACCCCAGAAATATATTGGAGTTCCGAAAACTAATCCATCAGCCATCACGATCTTTTCATATAGTTCCTGCATGTCGTCGTTGATATGACATTTTCCTGAACTGGCACAAGCCCAGCAACCGTCACAGGGCTGGAGATTCTTACCGGATACGGTGTATAGTTCAACGTCAGCGTTTTTATTACCTGCACCACGGAGTACTTCTTCTAATATGGTGACAGTGTTCCCGTTTTTCCGCGGACTGCAGGATATCGCGAGGATATTCATGATCACCTCCTGAAATCGATACTAATCAATACTCCTAATACCTGACATACTCTCTGATCTCGTTAAGCATAGGCGCGATTTCTTCAGCACCTATGTTATCCGGAAGGCGAATGTTCATCATCAGACCACCGCCTTCTCCGTATTTGTCGAATATCTCTTTATAACAATCAACCACTTCCCGAGGAGACGCTTTTTCTAGCGAAAAGGGTCCTCTGACAAGGATACAATGGTGTCCTTTAAGGATTTCTCTCGCCTTGGGCAGGTCTACATACTCGATAGAAGCGATTACCTTACCTTTCGGTAAATCATATAGGCGTTCAAGGCGCTCTCCAAATTCCGCCTCAAAGAAAGGTATAGGAACTCCTCCGAGATCGATCACTTGCTGCATTGCTCTTCTCAAACCAGGCCAGTAGAATTTCTCGAACTGCTGCTGTGACATGAAAGATTTGTCACCACGCCATAAAGGCATTCCGACTCTTCGAGGTCTGCCGGTTGGCAGTGGATCCGGTTTTACAGCCTGGGCAATCCTTCGGTCAAGTATCATATCACAGAGTTGAAGAAGCTTGTCCGGTCGGCGGTACATATCGAGCATAGAACCTTTCATACCTCTCAGGAAGCTGGATACGGTGTCGAAAGGAGCTCCGCCGATTCCGCCAAGTCCCAGTTGGGAGAAAGGAGGAAACCCGAGATATGCGAGATCATCGTAGGAGTTGCCGATTAGATCTCTGAAATTCTGAGTTTCCTCACCGGCCTTTGATAATGCTTCCGCAACCTTCCTGAACTCAGGAGTAGCGAAAATAGTAGTCATACCTTCGAAGCCCTGCATCATCATTCCCAGTGGAGGGAGATCCATCAGGGGTGTTAAAGATTCGTACATCCTCGGAAGGAACCGGCGGATCATGAAGTCGGTCGGATCCGTCAGGAACATATCATACTCATCCTCTTTCATGAACTCCATTTCTTCGAACTGATATTCATAGTCCGGCGGGAGAGGTCCCCCGGGCCAGAGTCTGTTGGTTACACCGAGTGCTTCAAAGGCAGCACCGGAAGAAGGCAAACCGGGAAACACCAGGTCAGGTTCGAAGGTGATATTCACATACCTCGTCGCTCGCTTATAGGCTATAGGATTATAATATGCAGCAGAACGCGGTACGTCGGTATAACTGGCAAAATCTGCATTTATCGTTAAAGGGATTCTGTCCGGGACTTTCAGGTCTATTACGTCGTTAGCACGCTTGTCTCTCTCTTCGTAAAGCTGTTCTGTCGTCTTTCCATGTTTGGCTTCGATTTGTTTTTTGTATTCTTCCTGTTCTTTATTATATTGTTCCTGGTCTTTTTCAGCCATCGAACACCTCCTAAATATAACCTCGATTTTATATCATTCGTTTCCATCAGTAAAGTTAAACCAACTCACCATTGACCGAATAGATCGTTGAAAATCCGCTTGATACGATGCTATACCTAACTATGAAATATTGTGTTATAGTATTAGGAAAATACGAACGAGGGGAAAAGAGATGCACTGGTTGGACATAATTCTTCTTGTAGCTCTCGTAGTTCCGACGTTTATAGGACTAAGACAAGGTCTGATAAAAGCTGTGTTATCACTTGTCGGTATTGTGATAGGAGTGGTTCTTGCAGGGAATTTCTACACGCAATTAGCGGGTGTTTTCGGTTTTATAAAAAATCCGGATATAGCTAACGTGGTTGCTTACGTCGTAATTCTGGTTGTGGTTCTCATAATCGCAGCAGTAGCAGCACACCTCCTTAAGAGCTTTATAAAGGTGGTTATGCTTGGATGGGTTAACAATGTCGGTGGCGCTTTATTCGGATTCCTGATGGGGGCTATTTTTCTCGGTGCGATACTTGCCACGTGGGAAAAGTTTTTCGGCCCGGATATGCTCGCGGATGCATTAATTGCTGAATTTCTACTGGATACGTTTCCTATAGTCTTGGGATTACTTCCCGCGGAATTCGATGTTGTCCGTGATTTCTTTGATTAGATCAGGATCAAATTGAACACTGCCTGGATTGATTAATAGTACTACTCCCTGCTGATACAGTTTTTTCATTATTTCTTCTTTGCTACATAGATGTCAGCTTCGAGCATAACACCGTTTTCGTAATAGTGATGTGTAAAATACAAGTTCCCCTTGTTATCAAGCGTCGGCTCTCCCGCGAATTGAGATACTATCAATTCCGGTTCCTGCCATTCGTTGTTTGTCCTGATCGACCTGAACAATGCAGGGCTACCTTGATAAAACCGTGTAAACCAGAGTTCACGCCCGTCTTGAGATACATAAGGCCAACCGTCGGTATCAGGTGAATTAACGATTTTAACATTAATAGGCTCTTGCCATTCACTATCGATATTTCGACACACCCAGATATCATATCCACCCAGTCCGCCGGGGCGGGATGAGTGAAAATACATTTCATTACCGTCTGAGGTGATATGCAGTTCGCCGACTTCATATCCTTTAAGCAGATTCAGGTTAGAAAACTTGAGATTCTGCCATTGTCCATCCGTGTTGTCAGCGGTAAACCAGTTAATGCCATTGTATCCTTCACGGACAGAGCAAAACCACATCCTGTCGCCCTGGACAAATGCACAGCCATCAAGTGAAAGACCATTACCAAGAGATACTCTTTGAGGTTCACTCCAGCTTCCATCATCAAGCAAATGCGATACATAAATGCCGGTAACTCCGTCCAGGACCTGCTTTTCTGCAGGGAGGCTGACATCTGGAGTGAAAAATACATAGAAGGTCTTTCCATCGGGCGTAATAAAAGGAGAATCTTCCCCACCGGCTGTATTGATAGGTGATGGCATGGGCACAGGATCATTGAATTCGCTGGAATGAAGAATTGGCGGATATAAATCGTTTTCTGGGCTCATCTTGATAGCATTATCAGGAACAGATTCAATGCGGTTATGTTCAACCAGAATATTTTCACTGTCAGTTGATGATCCATTGGTGTCCTTAATAGGATTTTCAGTTGGTGGCGAGGTATCATCAATGACATCGGTGTCAGTAGGTGTACAGGAAAGGGTAAAGATGAAAATAAAGGATGATGCTAATATCACTAGTGAAATGAGAATTGTTCTTGTTAGCATAATTCGAATTGTATGAGTAGCAGCAGGCACTGTCAATAACAGGTGAGTTATGGTTGACATTCATCGCATTGTTTATCGATAATTACCTCGCATAAAAAGAAAAGAATAAATCCGGAAGGTGAGAAATGAAAGCGTTAAGATGGCATGGAAGGAAAGACCTGCGCTACGAGGACGTTCCTGAGCCTTCTCCTGGGCCGGGTGAAGTTAAGATAAAGGTTTACCTTGCGGGAATATGCGGCACCGACCTGAAAGAATATGCTTCGGGGCCGTGTATTATTAATGGTGAAGATGCTCCGGTAACGATAGGACATGAATTCGCTGGAATGGTGGTAGAAACAGGAAAAGGTGTTACCGCTTTTTCACCGGGAGACAGAGTATCCGGTGTAGGATACTGGATTTGCGGAGAATGCTATTACTGTAAACGGCATATGTACAATGTTTGCTCTAATTTGATGTTTACAGGTCTGCACAAAAACGGCTGTATGGCGGAATATCTGGTATCTCCAGAATATGCTTTATACAAGCTGCCTGATTCGGTCTCTTATGAAGCCGGAGCTATCGTTGAACCGATAGCCGTAGCGGTACATGCTGTAAGAATCGGCAAAGTCCAACTCGGCGATAAGGTGGCAATCGTTGGCGATGGTATTGTTGGTCTTTGTACCCTACTAGCTGCAAAGGCAGCCGGAGCTTCCGAAATTCACTTGGTTGCCAAGCACAAGGGCAGAGGAGAACGGGCTCTATCTCTGGGGGTGTCGACAGTAACGTATTTGAATGACGGTGATACTATTCAGAAAGTCAAGGATCTCTCTGGTGGGCTTGGTGTCGACGTTGCTTTCGAATGTGTAGGTCACCCGGATACCCCTCAGTTAACGCTAGACCTGGTGCGTAATGGGGGAACGGCCGTTATCGAAGGCGTTTTCGATAAGCGTGGCGAAGTGGATTTCTTAAGCGTGATGTACAACCAGAAAACGATGGTAGGCAGTCCGATATACGTGGATGAAGCAGGCACAGCCATTTCTTTGCTGGCTGATAAAACCATCGATGCCGATAAGTTAATTACATCTGTTGTCCCTTTAGCTGAAGCAGTGGAACAAGGATTTGAAAAGCTTTTAACGAACAAAGAAGATAATATCAAAGTATTGTTAAAGGTTGCCTGGAATGGATAATCCGATTAGCAAATCTTGTTCGCAAAGATAGTTATTCAAGCGAAAAAAATACAAAAAAATATATCAGGCTCAATTCTTGATTATTCCGGTTTAGGCCTGTTTATATGGGTTAAGAAGCGATAATTCAAGGACAGGTATGTAAGGATTACAGGAAACCCGCCGGGCTGCCACCATAACAACTACCCGGGTCGGCATTAGACATGTTCTTGATACCATGTTAAGATGAAATACAATAAATTTTGTAGCTACACCTAAGGAGGGAGGAATACAAAATTATTTTTCAAGGCGGAAACTACACCTGATTAATTAGATAGGCACATTATCCGGGGGCTACTATCAAAATTCTCACAATAATGCGGTGAGAAATATAGAAAATTAGTCCGGGAAATCTATCAATAAGCGTCTTAAAAGTAACTGTATCAACCTCAAAGACCCCACACATACACCATTAAGCAACGCGCTTATAGCCCCTTTAGTCGACCTGAGATTATCTCTCTACACCCACACCTCTCAAGATGTATCTGGATTTCTTGAACTGCAAGTATCTATCCTTATTTCTTGAGGTTACCTGGAAGGAGAACTATATCTATGGAAGCAATTAAAACCGCACAGATTATCAACATTGACAGTAAAAAAATACTCAGCCAGATAGGATATGAGAACGACTACGAACCTTCGGCACGTATTAAGAGCTTGGTAGACGAATATATAGAGAATTATCACAATCTGGTAGAGTCGACCTATTCATATACGTTTCGAAATATAGAATCGATCGAAGGTGATCGTGTTTATTTAAGCGACTCTATATTTCTTGAAAGTAAAGTAATATCCAGCCTGTTTAAAAGGTGCGATAAACTGGCTGTTTTCATTATGACTATAGGAAGTCATCTCGAAGAAATGGTTGATTATTTAAGTGAGAATGGTCTTGTATTGCAGGCTACAGTTCTTGATGCGATAGGATCCGGGGCCGCCGAACAGATGGCCGGCCTTATCGAGGAAAGGATACAGAACGTAGCTGAAATGCGAGACCAGGTCATAAGTCGACGTTTCAGTCCTGGATACTGCGACTGGAATGTAAATCAGCAGGAAATGATATTCAAGATTTTAAATGATGATACGGCAGGGGTAAGTCTTACCGATGAAAGCCTGATGATCCCGAGAAAATCGGTGTCAGGTATTATCGGTATTGGCGATAAGAATAGTGGCGTAGAAGATTATAATCCGTGTTTCACGTGCATCAACGAAGATTGTCCCGGGAGGAGAGCTTAATTAAATGACCCGACGAGGAATTGCTGGCGGTTCATATAAACCGTTATCAGACGAAGCTATTAATAGAATTCACCAGACTGTATTAAAAGTAATTGAAGAAGTAGGATTCCAGGTTAATTCACAGGAGGCGTTGAAATATTTCAAACAAGCAGGAGCTACCGATGGAGAGGGTGAAAACGTTATTCGGATATCTTCATCGAAAGTAATGGAATTGCTTGAAACGGCTCCTGCCGAAGTCCGTTTGTGCGGACAGGATGAAAAAAATGACGTAGTACTGGGTGGAAATAAAGTTTACGCAGGTACCGGTGGGACCGCTCTTTATATTTATGAACCGGATACGGAAAATAAAAGACTGGCGACCTTGGATGACCTGAAGAAGATTGCCAGGCTGGTCGATCACCTGGAAAATGTTCACCTCTATATGTTGCCTACATACCCTAGTGAATTGCCGGTTGAAGAGGTGGATGTAAACCGTTTCTTTGCCGGTTTATCGAATTCAAGTAAGCACATAATGGGTGGTGTATACACCGTCGAAGGCGTCGAACAGGTTATCAGGATGGCTGAGATGGTTGCCGGTTCTGCAGAAGCTCTAAGACAACGACCCCTGGTATCGATGATAGCCTGTGTAATGAGTCCTTTGAAAATGGATGCGCACTATGGCGATCTACTTATTACAATTGCCAGGAAAGGTGTACCGGTAATCTGCCCGTCTGAACCGCTTTGCGGGGCTACATCACCTGTAACGCTTGCAGGTAACCTGGTAGTGCAAACTGTCGACTCGCTTATGGGAGTGGTGCTGTCACAGATAGTAAATCCTGGAACGCCGGCAATATTCGGATCAGTTGCTACAAATACCGATCTCCGTGATCTCAGGTATCTGGCGGGTTCTGTTGAAATGGGTTTATTGAACGCCGCGGGAGCTCAAATGGCACAATACTATAATCTGCCGTTTTATGCTACCGGTGGGATGACAGATTCAAAGGTTCTGGATTCACAAAGCGGCTATGAATCGGCAATAACGACCCTGCTGTGTGGACTTGCAGGCGCGAACTTCATACATGACAGCGCCGGGCTGATGGAATTCGCCATGACGGTAAGTTATGAGAAATTCGTAATCGATAATGAAATCATTGGAATGATGATGAGAGCCGTAGAAGGAATAAAGGTTGATGATGACACTCTGGCATTTGACGTAATAAGCCAGGTGGGGCCGGGAGGGAATTTTGTGACGGCGAAACATACACGTAAATATATGCGCAGCGAGCACTATCAGCCGCTGTTAAGTGATAGAGAAAGCCGCGAAGACTGGGAATTAAAGGGTAAACTGATGACATGGGAGAGGGCTGCTGGAATAGTGAAACAAATCGAAGAAGGTGAAAGCTACAGTTTACCAGGTGATGTAGAACAGAAGATACGAGCGGAAATACCGGGAATAACGGGCTGATATTATGTTAGTAATTGGTGAGAAGATAAACGCCTCCAACAAGGCGGTCGGAGAAGCCATCCTTAATCGGGATGCTGATTTCATAGTAGAATTAGCCAAAGCACAGGATACTGCAGGAGCCGATTTCATCGACGTAAATGCCGGTAATGGTAATAACGATGTCTCCGGGGTCGAGTCGATGAAATGGCTGGTTAATACCATTAAAGCGGCCACGGAAAAACCCCTTGCTATCGATAGCGATGATCCCGAAATTATCGAAGCCGGTATTAGTGTATATGGCGATGGTGATCTGTTAATTAATTCTGTCACAGCTGAATTTGATAGACTGAACACCATAGGACCTTTCGCCGCCCAGAGAAACGCGAGTCTGGTTGCCCTGGCTATGGGTGCTGAAGGGATTCCTGATAATGTAAAGGATCGTCTCGATGCATGCGAAACAATACTAAATACTCTTAGCGGTATGGGTATTGAAGAAAATAATGTGTATTTCGATCCGCTTGTACTCCCGGTATCGGTCGATTCACAGCAGGGGAAGGTCACACTCGATACTATTAAAGAGATAAAGAGAAGATATCCTGAAACGAACACTGTGGTAGGGCTGAGTAACATATCGTACGGTCTTCCGAATAGAAAATTGGTGAACAGGGCTTTCCTGTTGATGGCAGCTCAGGCCGGATTGGACGCGGCGATAATGGATCCTTTGGACAAGAAGATGATGAGTATGAAAAGTATTATCAACCTGTTATCAGGTAAAGAGAGTTCCGCGAGAGCATATATGCGTGCTCATCGCAGCGGAAGGATAGTGGATTAGGAGGTACGAGAGTGGCACGTAAAGGCGTACTGGTAGTACCGTACGAGCGACTTAACAGAGAACAGATAGAACGGGTACATCGGGCATCGATGGATATCCTTAAAGATCCGGGAATCACTTGTTTTAACAAAGACGCTGCAGAGATATTTGCCGCATCCGGAACTGAGGTTACCGAAATAAAGACCGAAGGAAATCCACACTGGAATTTGAGTATACCTGAAAAAGTAGTCATGGATGCTGCCGAGAATGCTCCAACTGCTGTGAAACTGGGCGCAAGAAACGAAGAAAACGGTCTTATACTGGATGCCAGTCAACCGATAGTACATTTTGCTTCAGGTTCCGAGACGAATAACTGGCTGGAAGCTGATATAGAGACTTTCGTTAATAAAAAGGAATCCTCAAAAGAAGTCAACATGCCGGTTTTTCGCTCTGAGAAAGGAAATACCGAACGACTTGCAAAGGCAGCCCATCTATGCGAGAACCTTGACTCATGGGATGGTTTCCTGAGATGTGTAAATATCCAGGACGACGATATTAATGATTCTAATAAGGACGTTAATAAGTTCTTCATATCTCTGAATAATACTTCCAAGCACGTAATGGCTGGACTCACCGACCTGGATCAGCTTGATAACCTGATGAATATGGTACATATTATCGCCGGTGGTCAGGAAAAATTCAGGGAAAATCCGATAATATCGATGATCACTTCTCTGATTAAGAGTCCGTTGCAGTTTGTTGATGACACTACTGAAAAAACAATCGAGATAGCAAAAACAGGCATACCTCTGGTGATATCGAGTGCTCCACAGGGAGGTTCTACCGCTCCGATAATCGAGACTGGGATTGTCGCCCAGATAAACGCGGAGATACTTGCTGGAATAACACTGACCCAACTGGTAAATAAGGGGACTCCAGTACTTTTTGGGAGTGTTCCCGGACGTGCGAATATGGCTGATCTCCACGACTCGTATGGTGTTCCTGAATTCAGCCAGTTCAATATCGATTGTGTCCAGATGGCGCGGTATTACGGGATTCCATGCTATTCCTCGGGTGGTGTTACCGATGTGAAGGTACCAGGGATACAGTCAACTGTCGAAAGACTCTTTTCACAGATAATGATAACGCTTGCAGGGCCGCAATACCTTCACTATGCGTTCGGACTTCTTGAAAGGACCAGTACTTTCTGCCCAGTACAGGCAGTGCTGGATGATGCCCATATAAGTATCATAAAAAGACTGGCGTCTCAACCCAGGATTACAGAAGAATCTGTAAATGACGTTATGAACCAAATGGGCAAGGTGATGATGTCAACTACAAAGCTGTTTACCCGGTTTGCCAGGACAGCTTTACGGACCGGTGAGATTGCTCCGCAGTACCCCTTCGAAAGCAGGGAAATGACGGATGATACTATACTCAGAGCTATAGGAAAAACCGATGAGATAATGCAAAGACCTCGCAACCATATTGACAGCGATCTTATCGATAAAGTATACGACAAAACACCTGGTTTACTGACAAGATTAAAAAACGGATAATATTTGGAGGATTGATGCCTGAGAAAATTATTGAACAGATAAGAGAGAATGTCATCCAGGGGAGAGTTACACAGGATGACGAAGGGATGGATGAAGGGATGGTAGGACAGCCAGCTGTAATCGAGCTTGTCGAAAAAGCCCTTAATCAGAAGATGGATGTAAAAGAAATCATAAACGAAGGTCTGACGAAGGGAATGAGCCTTGTTGGCGATAAGTTCGAAGCCGGAGAATATTTTATCCCGGATATGCTTGCTTCAGCTGAGGCTGTTGGCGCGGCAATGGAAATGCTTGAACCATACCTGGAAGGAAGCGGTATTAAATCGAAAGGTAAGATACTGATCGCAACTGTAAAAGGGGATCTGCATGATATCGGAAAAAATATCGTTTCTATCTTATTGCGCGGAGCCGGGTTTACAGTCAAAGACCTGGGGAACGATATCGAACCTGATGCTATTGTTGCGGCGGTAAAAGAAGAAAAACCTGAGATATTAGGTCTTTCAGCTCTCCTGACCAGCACTATGGCTTATATGGAAGATACGATTAACGCACTCGAAGATGCGGGGATAAGAGATAGCGTGCGTGTAGTTGTGGGCGGTGCTCCTGTATCCGAAGAATTCGCTCAAAGGATCGGTGCCGACGGATATGGGGCCGATGGATTCCATGCCGTATCAGTGATCGAATCTCTAACCGGATAACTTCTGTGTTTTTTGACTTGGTATGGTATTGGTGAAAAGGCGGTAAGGTAATGGCAACGGAAACGAAAACGGGATATGAAATTAATAAGAATATATTGACCGAGATTGATAACCTCAAAATAAATGACAGGTTGAAAGGTCTTAAAAACAGGTATCTTAACGATACCCCTCGTCTTGCCAGTGAGCGTGGGACGTACTACGCCGAATCTTGGCGGGAGACCGAAGGGCAGCCGATAGAAATTCGTATTTCTAAGGCGGTGAAAAAGGTTCTGGAAAATATACCCACACCCATATTTGAAAACGAACTGGTCGTAGGCAGTATTACAAAGTATTTTCGCGGATCCTACACGATGATCAACTATGATTCTAACCTGATACTGGAACTCCTGCCCGAGTCGGATAAAGGTCAGATCACCATGGGTGGTCTCAATGTCATCGGTGTACTCGATGAAGAAGATGAACGTGCCCTGATAGAGAACAGCAGGTATTTCCAGGGTAAGACAAATCGAGACCTTGAAGAAGAACTAAACCATTCGGTATTCGGTACGTGGCAGGATGATGTAACCGA
The DNA here is from genome assembly GCA_020343555.1 of Dehalococcoidales bacterium. Next base: position 2,091,372 of record CP070800.1, on the reverse strand, counting down.
TGCAAGGGGACAGGCTCCTTATCATTACGCACCTCCCGGTTATGGTATTACCTACTACGACGAAGTGTTTGCTAAAGGGCTGAAGGGGATAATCGCAGAGACCAGAGAAAGACTTGCGAATGCCGAGAAATCGGGTGTAGAAGACCCTGAGAGAATATGGTTCTGGCAATCTGTTATCAACATATCCGAAGGACTCATCTCTTTCGCTCGTAATTACGCGAAGGAAGCCCGGATGCAGGCGGAAAAAGAAAAAGACCCGGCAAGACGCACCGAACTGGAAGAGTTAGCCAGAGTATGTGAGACGGTACCGGAAAATCCACCATCCAGTTTCCATGAAGCAGTTCAGACTGTATCATTCGTCGAACTTGCCAAGGTTTTAGAGAATGGAAGGATAGGCGACTATATCGGTAGGCTGGACCAGTGCCTGTATCCATATTTTAAAAGAGATATCGAAGAAGGGGAAATTACGATAGAAGAAGCCGCTGATCTCGTTGGAGGTTTTATCACCCTTATCGGTCGCCGCGAACAGTGTTCCCAGGTACTGATGAGAGAGGCTGTCCAGACGAATAAAATCTCCAATATTACCCTGGCGGGTACGCAACGTGACGGCAGTGATGCCTGTAACGAGTTAACTTACCTCTTTTTACACATGGTTGGATTGCTGAGGTATGCAGAACCTCATTTCACCTTTACCTGGCATGACGGCGTTCCTCGCTGGGTAATGATGAAAGCCATAGAAACCAATAAAATAACCGGTGCCGGACATCCGCAATTTATCAATGGTGATACTACCACGCAGTATTTCCTCGATAGAGAGGTACCGTTAGAGGATGCCCGTGATCACGCTTATCTGGGATGTTCCTATGCTCATCCAAAGAACCAGGGATATCACTGTAAGGCGATATCGTATATTAATCTGGCATTATTGCTCGATATAACATTACATAATGGTATCGCGCCAATTACAGGAAAGTTGATTGGTCTTGAGACCGGTGATCCGAGAAATTTCCAGACATTCGATGAATTGTTCCGGGCGATGGAGAAACAGGCTGAGTACATGGTGAACAGATTCGTATACAGAAATCATATTGCTCATGCAGCTGAATTATCTACCTGGAGAGTACCACTTCATTCGACATTTGCTACGGGCTGTCTTGAGAATGGGTATGATATTATGATGGGCGGGCAGATGGCTGATCCGGCAGACCATCCTGTGTGGGATGTAATCGATCGTGGTCACGTATCAGCTGCCGATTCGCTGACGGCAATCAAGAGATTGGTCTACGATGATGAAGCTCTGACGATGAATGACCTTCTCGAAGCCCTCGATAATAACTTTGAAGGGAAACGGGGACAGGAAATCCGTAAGTTGTGTCTTGACGCACCGAAATACGGCAACGACATAGACGAAGCTGATTTCATGGTCAGAGATGTAGGAAAGATAATACCGAAATATCTGGAGGATAAAGTTACTCCGTTCGGTTCTAAATACACGGTTATTCGGCAGGGACTGACGTGGCACTATTACGGTGGGAAAGGCGTGGGAGCATTAGCCAACGGTAGGAAATCCGGACTTCCCCTCGCCGATGCGTCCTTGTCTCCAACACAGGGCGCTGATACCAATGGGCCGACTGCGGTATGTAATTCAGCCTTGAAAGCTGATTTTTCTGATGCTAAGACGGCTGTGTTAAACCAGAAATTCCCCCTGTCACTTTTTAAAAGTGAAGGATTTGCAGAAAAACTCGCAGATTTTACAGAGACATTCCTCAGGAATGGTGGACTGCATATTCAATATAATATTCTCGACGCTGAGACTCTCAGGAAAGCAAAGGAGCATCCTGAAGACTATAAAGACCTGATAGTCAGAGTCGCAGGATACAGTGCCTATTTTGTCCTTCTGGCGCCGGAGGTGCAGGACGAGATAATAGCCAGGACAGAGCAATCGTTTTAGCATAATTAGTCGCGGTAGAACCATGATAAATACTGAAGTATTCGGCATTATTTTCAATATCCAGAAATTCTCTGTTCATGACGGACCCGGGATACGAACGACCGTATTCATGAAGGGATGCCCTTTGACATGCAGGTGGTGTTCGAATGCCGAATCTATCAGCCCTCAACCCGAACCCGGTATCATAGTAGAACGGTGTACCGGATGCGGTGATTGTGTAAGTATATGCCCTGAGAATGCCTTGGGTATAAATAGCAGGAAAGTGGTATTCGACCGTTCCGCCTGTAATGCCTGCGGTGAGTGTCTTAAATCCTGCTCGGAAGAGGCGATTACTATTTACGGGAAAAAGGTAACGCCTAACGAGGTACTCAAGGAAGTACTGAAAGACAGGTCATTTTATACGGGCAGCAACGGGGGAGTTACCGTATCGGGTGGAGAACCTTTACAGCAGCCTGAATTTGTAGAAGAACTTTTCAGGAAATGCAGAGAAGAAGGGATTCATACCTGCCTTGATACTTGCGGGTATGCTCCTGGCAAAGTACTCAGGCAAATTCTTCAATATACTGATTATGTGCTGTACGACCTGAAGCACATGGACGTGGACAGGCATAAAGAATTCACCGGTGTCGATAATGAATTGATCACCGATAATGCGAGATTGGCAGCGAAAAGTGATTCGGTGGTGCTGTTCAGGATCCCTTTGATCGACAGGGTGAATTCAGACGAAGATAATATCCGGAAAACAGTAGAATTTATTAAGTCTCTGGGCGAAAAGAATAAGGTGGAATTACTACCTTATCACAGGCTTGGCATTGGAAAGTATAAGATACTGGGAAGAGACTATCCCGGAAGAGAATTTGAAACACCTGATGAAGGGACTTTAAAGACACTGGCAGATATTTTTATCGATAACGGAATACAATGTGATATCGGACGATAAAATCCTGTCGCGGCGGTTTCGATATATTATCAAATAGGGAAAGGAGGTCGGAATGAGCGAGAGAGAGCGAAGAGTACAGTGGATATATTCCTCGAAAGACAACCAGGAACTTGAAGAACGGTATGATCAGTGGGCAAAAGACTACGATACCGATCTTGATGAGGGCTTCGGATGGATCGGACCTCAAATGGCGGTCAAGTATTTCAGTAAATATGTGCCTAAAGACGCACGGGTACTTGATGCCGGAGCAGGCACAGGTCTGGTGGGAGAGTTGCTTGCAAAAGAAGGTTATACGAACCTGGTAGCGATGGATATATCCGAAGGAATGCTTGAAGAAGCCAGGAAGAAAGGCGTATACCAGGAATTTCACCAGATGATAATGGGTGAAACACTGGACTATGCCAGTGACTCATTCGATGCCGTAGTCAGTGTAGGAGTCATGACGGTCGGTCATGCACCGGCGAGTTCTCTTGATGAACTTATACGTATAACCAAACCTGGTGGTTACGTCGTTTATTCATTGAGACCCGATGTCTACACGGACAACGGATTCAAGGAAAAGCAGGATAACCTGGAAAACGAAGGTAAATGGAAACTGGTTGAAGTAAGTGAAGAATTCCAGACACTGCCTAAAGGCGAACCAGATGTTTTCCATCAGGACTGGGTATATCAGGTCCTATAGAGTTTGTATGTGATCTATAAATATTTATGAAATGTTTATGGAACGTTAATAAAATATTTACCATCTTTATCCTTTTCTTTATCTGGCGGTGATATTGTTGGATACATTACTATTAACCGGAAGGAAGGGTAAAGATGGAGAATTTCAAACTGGCAGGAAAAGCGAAAACCGTCTTTAAGCTTATCGAATTAAAGGCAAAAGTCGAACAGGCAAAAGCAGAAAAAACAAAAAAGCAATAAAAGAAAAGAAGTCCGCGACGAGCGGACTTCTTCATTTCCAGGAAAATAATAATTACGGTTTTACTATTACTTTGATAGCATCCTGGGAAGTTAATTGAGTATCAAATGCTTCTTTCGTCTGATCAAGCGAGAATTCATGGGTAATCATAGGTTTTGTGTCGACTTTACCACTGGCAAGAAGTTCAACCGCACCGGGCAGGTCCCACCTGAGTCCACAGCCGATAATCGTCAGATCATTACTCACGATAAAAGATGGATTCCAGGTGACCGGTTCCATGTAAAGACCTACAAGATTTATCTTCCCCCCACGATGAACCATTCGTAGAGATTTTTCGAATAGCTCAGGTACACCTGCAACCTCGAAAACGACGTCAGCTTTTCGACTTCCGGTAACTTGTTCAACGACGGGAACGATATCTTCTTTGGCGGCATCTACCACCACTTCAGCGCCACTCTGTTTGGCGATCTCAAGTCGCTTGGATCTGCGACCACTAGCAATTATAGTTTTAACTCCCCTGGCACGGAGAATCTGGATAACGCAGATACCGATAATACCAAGGCCTGTAACGACACAGATATTATCAGGTTTGGGCTGGACCTGGTTGACTGCGTATAACGCGACGGAGAGAGGTTCGGCGGTAGCTCCTTCCTCGTATGATACCGAATCAGGTAGTTTTTCAGCGTACATCCCTATCTTGAAATTGGGAATGGCGGTGTATTCGGCGAACGCTCCTTTAATACCGTAGCCGAGAAAAGTTAACTTCGAGCACTTAATGTACATTCCCTGCTGGCACCAGTAGCATTCACCGCATCCGATGCCGCCGATCGCAACAACTCGGTCACCAACCTTCACATTTTCTACGTCTTTGCCGATTTCTACGATATCTCCCGAGAACTCGTGTCCCATTATCATTCCATCACCGCGACCTCCACGGGTGTATACATGCAGGTCCGAACCGCAAATACCGCTGGAGTTAACCTTGATTATTACCCCGTCATCGGGTAGTTGCGGGTAGGGATATTCCTCTACCCTGATATCATTTGCCCCATGAAAAACTGCAGCTTTCATCATTTCCTCCGATTTTTATTTAAATAATACCTGATTGACCGAGTTCGTTAATTTCGTCATCGGTTAAACCAAGCAGATCCCTGAGGATTTCGCCGGTATCCTGCCCGAGTTCCGGCGATGAACGTTCAACACTCCCGGGAGTTCGCGATAGCTTTATCGGTGTGTTTAGCATTTTGACTTTACCTAGTTTTGGATGGGAGACATCAATTATCATATTGCGATGTTCTACTTGCGGATCAGCGACTACCTCGGCGATGTCGTTGATAGGACCGCAGGG
>CP070800.1:2067681-2086114 GCA_020343555.1 Dehalococcoidales bacterium | reverse complement strand
TGCTGTATCCATATCGAAACGTGTTACCGGCAAAGGAGTTATTCCCCTCATCCACATTATCCGGAAAAAGTGATACAGCGGTCTGAGTCCTGAGATCAATCCGTTTCCGCTACCACCTGCTATGGCAATTCCGAAAGCTGGTATACTCTTAAAAGATTGTGATCTCGCATAGAGTCTGAATAGTTTCAACATCAGCAGCCTGACCATTGCAGTAGTATCGCCCCAGTAAACCGGAGTTCCCCATACGACACCGTCACAGTTAAGCAACTTCTCACTGATAGTCTCCAGATTAGGATCCTCATAAGTACATCGCAGGTTATCCGCACAAACCCAGGGAAGACAATCTTTGCAAACTCCAACAACGCATTCGGACATCTGGATCAGTTCCGTTATCGCGCCTGTATCTTCCGCTCCTTTCAAAGCGCTGGAAACCAGTTTGTCGGTTAATCCATCCGGTCTCGGACTCCCAACGAGTCCCAGTATTTTCTTGTTACTCATTTTTCCTCCTAAACGTTTCAGATTAAAGTGATTAAATCCTTTTTCTCTTCCATCTTCCGACCTTGAAATATATCGCATAAGCGATCGCTCCAGCCACCCACCCTGCTACGATTGCCCATCGTACACCATTAGCTTCGAGTCCTGTGTATTTCGGCAAAACGAACGCCAGGGGGACCTGTACCAGCCAGAAATTTAACAGCGTAATGAGCATGGGAGGTAATGTATCACCAGAACCATTAATAGCATTCTGCAATACAAAATACAGTCCCATGAACAGATATCCTGCCGCAGCGATTCTCAGAAACGTTCCGGCGATATCCATTACCTCGGGATCAGAATTAAATACGCTTATTATACTCTCAGCCCAGAGTAAAATGATCAGCGCAATCAACATCGCGTATCCCTGGGCTATACCGACGGCGAACCAGCCGCTTTTTTCAGCTCTGTCAGGTTTTCCCGCTCCAAGGTTCTGGCCTACCATGACTCCTGAACCGTTTCCAAGTCCCATACACGGCATTCTCAGTACCGCCTCTATTCTCTGAATCAAAGAATGTCCGGCTACCGCGATTGTGCCGAAAGGCGACATGAACCACATAAGTACCATATCACCAAACGCTCTTTCGGCAGCCATAATTGCACCCGGAATTCCGATTTTCACGATACGCCAGATTATTCCTAAGTCAAGACTGAAATTCTTTAATGAGAGAGACAGTCGGGATCTACCCGTAAAAAGGATCCAGTAAGAAATTACCGCTCCAAGTGCTTGAGAAACGACATTTGCCGTAGCGGCACCGGATACTCCCATTTTGGGGAAAATCCAGATACCAAAAATAAGAAAAGGTGAAAGTATCGCATGGAATACCCGAAACATCATGGTTATCCTCATCGGGATGACAGTATCTCCCGAAGCCTGCATTATCCCTTCGGCAAGCATCCGGAACGACATTGCTATAGAGCCGACGAACATAATCCTCATATAGGCCGCGCCTTCGGAGACAACATCCGCTTCTACACCGAACAATTTAATGATCGGTTCGGCGAAAAATATGCCCAATGAAGCAACTATCACGACATAGGTTCCGCTGATCACGAAGGCCTGCTGAGCTACATGATTTGCTCCTGTTTTGTCACCTGCACCGATGAATCTCGCGACTATCGCCCTGGTACCCATCGCTAGACCCATCCTTGCCGAGGTGATGGCCATCACCGTCATGCTGGCTATTCCGACTCCAGCGATCGATGCAGCTCCCAGCTTGCCAACCCAGACCATATCGATAACAGGTCCGAGTATGTTAAAGGAGCTGCTGACAATAATCGGCCAGGATAATGAGACTAGATTTCTGAATATGTTTCCCTGAGTCCAGTCTCTCTCAGGTATGTTTCTGCTCAATCTCCAACCATAACTTTCTGCGAAGGTTTCAAAACCGAATTCGCTACCGGACAGAATGAAAAGATAATATTACTAAAGTTAATAAAGATGGCGGACTAGCTGTCGCGTATGGAAAACTAGTATAGCACCCCTTATTCTGTTCTTCAATTTGTTACGGACTACTTACTATTGGCATAATTGATATATAATATATGTGCAAGTATGTTCAGGATGAGTGATTATGGGTATTCATGACTTCTTAACTGATTTTAACCTGGATAATCTCGATACAACGGGAAGAGAAATACACGCCATTGGCGTACATATCGGCTGGTTGAACTGGGGTAGTGTCGGAGACGAATCTTTAGAAAAACTCATAGAGTACTATGATGCAGAAAAGATTGCCGAATTTACCAGACCTGGTGATTATTATGATTTTGTCGCCTACCGTGAACGCAGTCTGACCTATATAGACAACAAAGGTATCAGGCGTACAGAGTATCCTAACTCAAGAGTATACTATGTTCGAAGGTATGAATCGGAAAATGACCTGCTGTTACTCAGCCTACTGGAACCAAACCACTTCTCGGAAATTTTCGTTGACAGAGTCGTAACATTGTTGAAAAAACTCAATATTACAAGATACACAGTCGCGGGAGCGATGGGAAGCCCGGTCCCTCATACCAGGCCGATACGCATAACAGGACGGAGTAGTGATTCCAGGATCTCTGAAAAGCTGGAAACACTAGGTGTTCGACAGACACTCGGAAGGCAATACCAGGGGCCGACTAGCATCTTTAATACGATATCACAAAAATTAACCGACGAAGGCATCACGTCCGTCAACCTGATGACACACATACCATCTCATATTTCCCTCCAGGAACCGGATTTTACCGGAGTCCACAGGATCCTTACCGTTCTCTCCAAACTGGAAGGAATCGATATTCCACTTGAAAAAACGCGAACTGCCGGTAATAAGCAATATGAACGAGTAAGCAAAGAAGTGAGGAATTCACCAAGCCTTACTGAGTTATCCAGGCAGCTCGAAGAGATATACGACCAGGAAGAAGGTCCTTCGGAAGAAGATACCGTAGAATTACCACCAAGTATCCAGCAAGCCATTGACGAAGCCTTCGGCAAGGAATAAACCTAATTTCACGCCTGATCTCAGGAGCGTCTACGCACTTACTATTAAACACTTAGAGTAATTACGCAATGATAACTTGACATCTTCACGCTAATAGAATATACTTTAGCCTCAAATAGACATGGAAAACCTGATATGTTACCCCTTTACTATCTTCCACCTTCTACTCAAGGAGGTGACCATGTTGAGATTAATGGCACCGGAATCATCTGATTGGGTGATAGGCGGTGCCATTAATAATTCCGCAATGAATTACCGGACGTAGTAAAAAGGGTTTATGGAGTGTGGGAAGGCTGACCCGGCTGGGGGGAAACCAGGATGCTGAGTGTTGACAGCGCACGTCGGCTTAAAAACCACTCATATCCCTCCCGTGTCCGGAGCTCTGGAGGAAATCGGGCTTTTGCAGCAGGATCAGCCGGAAAAGGAGGTGCATCATTGAGATAATACACTCGTACCTACCAGACCAGTTAAAGGAATGTGGAATTTCAACAAGCATACTAATTCGGAGGTGCCATGAAAATCGATTATAAGAAACTACTGTGGGTGTTAGTGAGTTGTCTTATGACACTTTCACTAATTATAGCTTCCTGTGAAACTAAAGAGACAGCTGAGGTAGAAGAAGAGGAAGATGAGGGACCCGCTGAGGTTGTTATCACCGAGACTAAAGGAGGTTACGAAGTAAAGACCACGGTCCAGGAAGGATACCGTGATCCTGACGAACCGAAATATGGGGGAACGCTGACATTCGCTCGAGGGGAGCCTTCCGGATATGATCCCTATCACATTTTTATGGTCAGTTGCGGTGCCCTGTATCTAAATAACGAAGAACTGCTGATGGGTGACTGGTCCAAGACACCTGCGGGAGACGGAAGTGCCGGTATCGGTGGTTCCATGGGTTATAAAGATCGTCTGACCGGTCAACTCTGTGAAAGCTGGAGTATGCCTGACGGTGAAACACTTCTCTTCAACATCAGAAAGGGAGTCCACTGGCATAACAAACCACCGGTAAATGGCAGAGAATATGATGCCTATGACGCCGCCTGGGCAATCAACCATCTCTGGGAAGCTCCTAGAGGAGCTCATCGAATGATTGTCGCTCCGGATGAGCATATTAAAAGTGCGACCGCCCTTGACAAATACACACTCGAAGTAAAGGTTCCTCCACAAGCCCAGGGGCTACAGGTCATCTACACCGCAGCCTGGCTCTACCAATATCCCAGGGAGGTTACCGAAACGTATGGTGACATGCTGGACTGGAAAAACGTTGTCGGAACAGGACCATTTATACTCGCCGATAATATCGTGGGTAGTGTATTGCACTTCGAAAGAAATCCTAATTACTGGCAGTACGATCCTATACACCCCCAGAACCAACTGCCATACGTGGACAAAATAAAATGGATGGTCATTACTGATTTATCGACTCAGTTGGCAGCCTTTCGTACTCGCCAGCTTGATATATCAGTAGGTATAGCCATGTCCTATGAAGATGGGAGTACACTCATAGACCAAAATCCAGATCTCCATTACACATCAACTCCGGCTTTTGACATGCACTTGTATTTCAGAGTGGATAAACCTGAATTACCCTACTCAGACCTTCGCGTTCGTCAGGCTCTAACCCTTTCAATTAACAAGGAAGAGTTGATTGAGGACTACTATCATGGCTTCGCCGAACTCCTGGGAGCCGTATACCCGCCGGATAAGGCCTGGGAACCGTTCTATACTCCTCTCGAGGAAATGCCTACTGAACCGTTTACCGATGAACTCTCCCGGTGCAGCGTCCAGGAACTCTTCTACTGGAGTGAGAACGATGTACCGAAAGCCAAACAGCTTCTCGCCGAAGCAGGTTATCCCGACGGATTCAAATCTACGATAATATCCAGTTCTCCTGCCCAGACAGACTTCCTGTCCATCATCAAGGAGTATTTCGCCACGATAAACGTCGATCTTAATATCCAGCAGCTAGAAGGAAGTATCGTTCGTGGCATGAGACGGGCAAGATCATACGAGGAGGGTATCTACACAGGTGCACCTACTGCTGCCTTCCCCTATGACATGCACAGTACCCGCATCGAGAGTTTCGACTGCTTCAGCTACTACGAACATCCTTATACCAGGGAAGTGTATGAGGAACAAAGGCTGTATGTCATGAAAGACGACGTCAAATATGCCGCGAAGCTTAAAGAAGCTGTTCCATTCATTCTCGAACAGTGTGTGGCTATCTGGTGTCCGGTCCCCAGATCTCATAGGATGTGGTGGCCGTGGGTACAGAATTACCACGGAGAATATTCACTCGGTATCGATGACCAGTTGCTGTTCACTTATTATATGTGGCTGGACGAAGAGATGAAACGGGACATGGGATACTAGTAATACTAAAAACGACAACACTAGTCTGACACTAAAGAAAAAAAGGAGGTAGAGATGAATCTCTACCTCCTTTCTCATTTGATTAGTTGTAGTCAGCGTAATTGTTGTAATAGTCGGAATTACGGTATAAAATCACTTTACTAATATGGATATACTGGTGCATAAGTGAAGACTACTTCGGGCAAAACATCTCTAATAGGAAGGGTCAACGATATACTCCTGCCTACTCTTTCCGTGCTTTTCGGTCTCCAGTTACTCAGAGTAATGATCCCCCTGATCACCTGGATACTTGGAGATCGTTTCGGGCTCAGCGCTATGATACTCGGACCCATAGCACTGGCTGTTTTCTCATTTTCATTCTTCTCCGGTTTTCTGAAACGTAGGATGGGCCGTTACCAGCTCGTGGTATTCAGCGCCGCCGGGCTGGGATTGACAAGATTTCTCGTCCAGGTACAATGGTCTGAACCTTATGTAAACCTGATAATTTCTGCAATCGGAACTATATTATTCGGAATCTTCCTGGCTATATATGTAGACAAAATCAGGTTCAGAGGAAGTAAGTCCTTCGGTAACCTGGTTATAGGCATATTGACAGGATTCGTCCTGGATACAGCCCTACACGGTATCTTCGGAACCTACGATCTAATGTGGCAGTCTGATTTTCCTGCCCTGTTAATAACAGTTGCCCTTGTCCTATTACACTGGTTGACCATCATCGCTTTCTCACGTCATGAAGTACCAGAAACCAGGACAGGTGGTAGTTCCTGGCTGTGGATGGCGTTCGGTCCCTTCCTCTTTCTTCAGATGATCGCACTACAAAACATAGCTCGTCACACGGTTACTACCGGATGGTTACCGCCTTATGTGTTCGGCTGGACGCTGATTACCCAGATAGCCGGTCTTATCACCTCTATTCTTTTACTCAGGAAGAATCTCATCAAGCTGCCGGTCGTTTTGGCTACGGGGATAGTCCTGGTAGTAAGCACGGTATTTCCTTTCCCCGATCACCCATGGGTGGCAACAACATTGTTTCTCGTCGAACAAATATCCATATCGATCCTGCTCGTGACGATAATAACAGGTATATCCGGAAGAAATGAGACACAAGCCGGCAGTATAACCGCAGCCAACGGAACGGGATTCCTGCTGTTCTGTATCCTCACACTGGCATATTACGCCGTCTATCAGATCAACCTCCCTTATACTAATACCACCCTCGAAGTAGTGGCAGCATTACTGATAGCCCTCTGTGCCCTTGTATCGTGTCTGAAGACCGGTAATCGGGATATGGCAATAAAAACCTCATGGGTAACACCATTACTTGTCCTTGTGCTTCTGGTCATGCCTTTGATGCAAATTTTTACTTACCGGGAACCGGTTGAGACAGAAGGAAACGGTTTCCCGGTTACGGTGATGACATATAACCTGCACAACGGATTCAACACAGGCGGCGACCTGGATATGGACGCCCTGGCACTCGTCATCGAAGAGAACGATCCCGACATTATCGCCCTGCAGGAAATCTCCAGGGGCTGGCTGATCAGCGGCAGGATGGATATGCTGGAATGGCTTTCTCAGCGACTCGATATGCCTTATATATCAGGGCCAACCGAAGGACAACTATGGGGAAACGCCATTCTCAGTCGGTTTCCGATAGTAGAGTCATCAAATTACGATTTACCGCCGAGAGACCTCTTCCTCCGCAGAGGTTTCCTGATAACAAAAATCGATATTGGCAATGGAGAATACCTGACCGTCATCGCTACTCATCTGCATCATATCTATGAAGACTCGGAAATTCGGCAACAGCAGGTACCAGTCATCCTGGAAACATGGGATAATGCGGAAATGACGGTAATTGCAGGTGACCTGAATGCCGAACCGGATTCTCCCGAGATGAAGATGCTTCATGATGCCGGTTTTTTCGACGTGATGTCCGGCAGTATCCCCCCCAAAGGATACACCTACCATTCCGCGGATTTATATCAACGCATCGACTATATCTGGATAACACCTGATCTTACATCGAGGAATGCAAAGGTTATCCAGAGTATTGCTTCCGACCATCTTCCCGTAATCGTTGAGATAGCTAAGTACTAGACTTTTTACGGATTATTTTCCTCGCCGGCTTTACCCTTGATATCTCTTTCATACATTTTCTGATGCGTTGTCGCCAGGAAGAAAATCGGGCTGTCCACACGTCGGGCGTATACTGGACAGTGTTCTACTCCCGCCGGAATAAATATCATACAGGTTTCTGTCAGCGTGTAGTATTCGCCGCCCATCCATAAATCTAAGATCCCACCCAGGTCGAACGGATCATCGAATTTTGTACCGATAAAACCCAGATATTCATCAAAATCATGGGAATGCGTTTCGTCGGGATACGGGACGTCGGAAGCCTTGTACAGCCAGGAACCCTGCAGGTAATGTCCGCCTTTAACAATCTCATCATCAACGTAGATGTGACTTTTGCGAACGCCTCCAAACTCTTTCCATTCATCCAGTTCTTTCTGTCTGGGTCTGGTTATAATATTCTTACTGTATTTTTGTTCAGCCATTAATAACTCCGTTCTACGCTTGTATTATTTAAGTTCATCCTTGATTACGTGTTCCTTTACCACCCATAAGAATCCTTTCCGCATCTCGGAAAATTTCTCTCCGTCCACAGCCAGCGGTCTTCCTGCGTCTGTTCCCAGATATGCCAGTGAATTTTCGAAGGCTTCCATGTTGTCATACCACATTTCCACTATACCGTCGCCTTCGTATTCACGTCCGGGTGTTGTGATAAAATGATTCTGCACATATTTTCGTAATCCCGGGATCATATCCGCAGCCAGTTGAGCGTGGGTCTCTCTCCAGTATTTGCTGAATTCCTCCCTGGTCATTCCCGGTTTCCTGTAAGCCAGTGAAATTGATTTTATCATCGATACTCCTCTTTCTTATTATTTTCAAGAAAACAACTTTATCCGGGTAAATAATCGGTGTTTCCTTGTAATCCTTTGTTATTCCCTGCTCCACGACTTAATAAGCTCATAGGAACCAGCCCATTTTATTTCGAATCCCACCGCTTCTTTCCTTTCTTCAAAATCCTTTACCGCTTCGGCAAATGCTTCACTTTTCGGAAAAGCGGCAAGGGCTTCTTCATCTTCGAACTCATATATAGCCAGGTACCTGGCGTTATCACCGGCATCACCGATGCACCGATACCGGCCAGCCTGTTTCAGTCCGTCGAAACCAAAAAACATCGGGACGTGGACATCGGTATACCACCTGTTGAACTCTTCCTCCTTGTCGGGTGTACTCTGCGAAGCAACAATTTGAATGATTTTATAACTCGCCATACGTACTCCTTGAAATGTTTTCTCCAACGCTTAAAAGAATACCATTTTAAGTGTCTAATCGGTAGATTTTTTTAATCTAATATATTCGGCGTGAAAAAACTACTTTCATCTTAACCTCATATGGCATTATAATCTAGAAAAATATCAAATCAGATAAACCGCTGGTCGGTTATCGAGGAGGAGATATGGAAGACCTGCTGAAAGACAGAGTCGCCGTCGTTACCGGCGCTGGAGGAGGAATCGGTAAAGCCGAAGCCTTGGGACTTGCCGCCAGGGGAGCCAAAGTAATAGTTAACGATATCGGCACTTCCCATGACGGTATCGGAATTTCGGAAGACCCGGCCGATATGACGGTTGAAGAGATAATCCAGGCCGGAGGAACAGCTTTAGCCAGTCATGACTCAGTTGCCGATGAAAAAGGAGCTAACGCTATCATCCGGCTTGCCATGGAAACGTTTGGTCGTCTCGATGTCCTGATAAACAATGCCGGTATTTTACGTGTTGCTCCTGTTTATGACATAGAGACCGTAGACTTCGATGCCGTTATTAAAACTCACCTTTACGGTACGTTCTATTGCACACGGGCTGCCTGCGAGGCAATGAAGGAAGAGGGTTACGGCAGGATAGTATGTACCTCCTCGCACACCGGATTCGGTCTCGAAGACCAGGCAATGTATTCCGCTGCTAAAGAAGGAATCACCGGGTTTGCTCGTACCGTAGCCAGGGATATGGCGAAATTCGGGGTAACCTGTAATATTATCCGCCCGATAGCGTTATGGCGGGGAAAACCTTTCAAAGCACTTGAGCACGATCTTCCTGAAGACGTCGCAGCCCTGGTGCTATACCTTGCCAGTGAGGTAGCCGGTAGCATCAACGGGTGTATTTTCGAGGTCTGGCACGGACACGTAGGCATATTTGCTGAACCACCGCCGGTACAGCAGATAATCTGGAAAGACGGACGCTGGACGCCGGAAGAACTGAAGAAATTGATGCCTGAAACACTTACCAGAGGTAGAACCAGGGAAGATCTGCCACAGACAATGCCGTTTATGCTGAATGTCACGGAATAGTAAGGAACATAGAATGGATTTCACCCTTAATACTGAAGAGGAAGCGTTTAAGAAAGAGTTAAACGATTGGCTTGATGAGAACCTTGTCGACGTGCCGGAGTGGTGGGGCAAGACGAATATCACCAGTCCTAATATGGAACTCGATGAAATCATGGATTTCTATCACACCTGGCACAAGAAACTGTACAAAGCTGGTTTTGTCGGCATAACCTGGCCAAGAGAATACGGTGGCAGGGACGGAACGCTTGTCGAACAATGGATATTCAACGAGGAGATGGCGAAACGCCGAGCACCACCGATTCTGGCAGGTCTGGGACTCGGCTGGGCAGGCCCGACGATACTGCTGGCCGGCACCGAGGAACAGAAGAAAAGATTTCTTCCACGTATCCTAAGCGGTGACGATCACTGGTGTCAGGCGTTTTCCGAACCTGAAGCCGGTTCTGACCTTGCCAATACGCAAACCAAGGCAGTGGAG
Organism: Dehalococcoidales bacterium; assembly: GCA_020343555.1. The sequence goes on along the minus strand of CP070800.1, from coordinate 2,075,835 downwards.
GACGGCGACGACTTTATTATAAACGGTCAGAAAGTATGGACGACCGGAGCCATGAGATCGGACTGGGCTATCCTGCTGGCGAGGACGGACGCCAGTCCAGACATTCCCAAACACAAGGGACTCACCTATTTTCTGCTTGATATGAAAACATCAGGGGTGAAGATCAATCCGCTGCGTGAAATGAACGGTGATTTCCTGTTCTGCGAAACCTTCCTCGATGACGTGAGGATACCTAAAAGTCTTGTGGTAGGCGAGGTAAACCAGGGGTGGTACATATCCATGCGTACCCTCGAGTTCGAAAGAACGAACTCGAACTCGGCAAACGTGCAGATAAATACGATCCTGAACCTTATCGACCTTGTCAGGACGATGGAGAAAAATGACGAACTGCTCTCTCAGAATCCGATAGTACGGCAGAAAATTGCTCAGTTCTATATAGAGGCAAACGTCTGCAAGTACATCGGTCTCCGTACCCTGACACGGCAGATAAGAGGGATCGATCCCGGTCCGGAAAGCGCTGTCGGAAGCCTGATGTCGATGGAGTTGAACCAGCGAATCCAGGACTTCGCCATGTACCTCGAAGGACCTTACAGTCAACTGGCAAAAGAATCGAAGTATTCGATCGATGACGGGAGGTGGCAGCGAAGTTTTCTGTCATCACGCGGCGATACGATCATGACAGGCACTTCCCAGATAAAGAGAAACATCATCGCCCAGAGAGCCCTAGGCTTGCCCAGGTAACAGATTAGAAAAATCCTAATATCGAAATGCTAAATCCTAAACAAATACGAATATCAAAATACACACGTTCATAAATTTGGGATTTGATATTGTTTAGAGATTAGAATATAGAATTAAACATCAGATGTCATTATCCGTTTTTGATCCCCTGTTCATCTCCATCTGCATGTACGCCATATGGGTGAATTTCCTCATCACGTCGGACAAGCTCTCGGAATCATAAATCGAGTCCGGATCGGTTTCCTCTGAGAAAGTCCCCTGCAAAAAACAGGCTAGCGTCAGCATCATCTCGTGCCGCTGCCTGGAAACAGGCCTGCTCAACACCTCGAAAGCTTCGTTGATCTCCTTTATCCTGGCTTCCGCTTCTGAGTTTTTCTCCGGGTTACGATCCGGGTGATGTTCCTTTGCCAGGCGACGGTAGGCTTTCTTGATCTCTTTCGTCGTTGCGTCGGCATTGATCCCCAGCACGACGTAGTAATTCTTTATTTCCATTGATATCTATCAAATAACCTTTAAACAGAATATATCAGCATTACAGAGTAGGTACAAACGTACAAAAATTCACAGTGCAGGTACTGTAAGTATTTCCTGATTTGGAAACGTCAACACATGAATATCGGGATGTTCGCCATATCACGGATATATTTACTTGTGGCAATGTAGAAACGGATTTATACTCTACCGCTTTAATAAAGTAAAATTTGATGTAGCTATTAAGCCAATTCCTATAATACCAGTAACGATTGCAATGCCAGTAGTGTTTTCTCCGAGAATATCACCGTCAAACATAAAGAAAGCAGCAGTTAATGATAACACAATCCCGATAAGGAATAATGGGAAGAACGACTTTTTATTACTGAAGATCGGCTGCTTTATTTTCTCCCAATTACGTATACCAAGAAAAACCACTAGTACTAAGAGTAGAGCTATCACTATGATTATAATCGGTACACTTTCACTCATTTCTAACCTCCTTTCTTGATGGTAAACATCTTATTTTCAATTCCACTACACTGATGCCAGGGGTGGGATAGTCAATCGTCAAAATCTTTAAAAAGCTGTTTCATTGTATTGGCATAATCCCGAAAAGCTTGTCTCCCTCGCGAACTTAATTTTAAGGTAGTTTTTGGCCTTTTCCCCTTGAAGGTCTTCTCTACTTCCAGATACCCGGCTTCTTCCAGTTTACTGACATGCCCGGAGAGGTTTCCCCACGTTAAATCGGTTTGGTTCATCAGAAAAGTGAAATCCACACTATCAACCACATAAAGTAAAGACATTACCATGAGACGCACCGGTTCGTGGACAAGGCGGTCGATCTCTGCCAGGGAGGAAAGATCAGCGTTTTTAACTTTCTTATTCATGATCCGAGCTCTTTTCGTGGAGAGGGTATTTTTGCAGGAAACGTACAAAGAGCACTATACCGGGCACAGCAATCAATATTCCTATGCTAATCGAATAGATAGGCTGGTTAAGTAAGATCATGAGAAAAACAGCTAGAGCCATCATTACTGCTATGAAATAGCCACGTGGAAAATCCATGAAGTATGCTATAAGAATCATACTGGGTCCAACAAAGAGAGACCCGATGGTAGCGACAGCGAGATCCATAGCATTCTTTTCCTGGAGGAATGTATTTACCGTGTCGCCAAATTCTGGATTTCTCCAGGCTACGAACTGAAAAATGAGAAAAGAAACCTGGATTAAAACTACTACTCCGAGGACGAAAAACATGGTCTTCTTTCGCCTCGCACGTTTTTCCCCAAACTTGACCTGACCCATACGCGGCAGGGTGATAAACCTTTTACCCGCCCAGAATAGGGCATAAGCTCCAACCATGGATGCCAGCATCAGCACTATATTTAACGGGCTGTATCCCGTTGCAGGTCTATAGAGAAAGATCGACATACAGATAACAATGAGACCAAAATACAGATCCCATAATCCATCCTGATAGGTAGAGCGAAAAGCCTTGCGTTCCAATTCTTTGAGAGTAATTCTGTTCATACAATCAATTAACTTTGTTTCATAGTTAACTTTATATTATAAAGTTATTTATATTGTAGCACTATCTCTGATTTTGTCAATAGGGAAATTCTCGAAGCTTTGTATTATCGATACCAACCAATACGGCGCTAGATGTTGATCGGTTAGTAATCCAGTGTGGATAGAAACGTGTTTATCGTAAAAGGCTGATCGTGACTGGGATATACGGTATTGATTTTAAGGTCTATCATTTGACATGTACTTGGGCGAACGATAGACTGTGAACACTCATGGCAGGCATTAATAGAAAAATAGGAAACTTGAGTAGAGTAGATTTCATACAATTACAATTAAAATAAGTCCTTTCGAAAATAACGCTAATATTCCTTGTTGTTGTTATCCTTTTGACTGCAGGGTGCTCTGCTACACAAACACCTCCCGAGTCAGGAGTACCAAGCTCCAGCGCGTGTGCTATTACCTCATCACCATTCGATATGACTGACATTAACACTCACAATCACATATTCGGTACGGATGCTGATCCCGACATCATCACTCTCGGTCCGAAATTCGGTACAAACCCGGATTATCCACCCTACTCTGGAAAATATGGTATGGGATTCGAGGTCGGGCACGGAACACCAATTCTAGCCCCTATCAATATGGTGTTCATCGGTTTTAAAAACCGGAATGCCCAATACAGAATTCAGTCAGGAAAAAAACAAGCTCCGTTCAACGATCTGATGCTGTGTTTCGAATCAACAAGTCCCGACTGGCCAGGTATGATAATCGTTGTGTATCACTTATACAGCACACCGCTTCTGCCGGGACACAACATAAATCCAGATTGCAGCGAATGCGAGGAGTGGGGAGACACCTATCAAGCCCAGGGACGCCTTTTCTTCGATACGAATGAACAGATCGTTACGGAAAACAACGAAGCCAATATGTGTGAAGCTCTTATCGGACACACGGTTAAGCGTGGCGAACTCATCGGATATGCCGGGAGTGTCGGAGATCACTCCATGGCTTGTTCTGTTTTAAAGTACAGCACACCTCGAAAAATCCCACCGTAACAAAGGGAAACCGGTATCTTCACTGGGTACAACCAGGCTCGTTTTTCTACTGGAAGTGTTTCAATCCAGAAGCTGACTTTCCTGACGGTGTCCTCGCCTATCCTTTTCAATGCGAACACTACAAATTACCAACCGAACAACAAGACGTAAATTTCAAGTATACTGCTGTTGAAAAAAATTGAAGAGGTAGCCATTTGATCCTGTTTACCTGGAATATCCGGCTGACAACATATCCATCGTAAAAGGTTGTCCATGACCGGGGTATATGGTATTGATTTTAAGGTTTTTCAGCTTATCGATGCTGTTATTCGCGGATTCCAGGTCATCCATCAGGCTGTTGAGTTTGGGATTTTCACTACCATCAGTGCTTTCGAACAGGTCTCCGCAGATCAATGTACCGTCAACGGTGAGTATCCCTATCGAACCTTTTGAATGACCCGGAATATGGATAACCCTGGCATCAAGTCCGTATTCAGTCAGACTAAAGCCATCGGTGATCTCCAGGTCGGGGGTAAATCGCTGTGATTTTTCAAAGCCGAACATCGTTTTCACTATCCAGCTCTGAAGGAAGTTACCTTTCTTCCGGGTCAGGAACATATTTCCCCGTTCGACCATCGGCGAGTCTTCGGCATGGATGGCTATTTTCGAATCAAATTTGTTTCTCAAATAGGCGGCGTTACCGGAATGATCGAAATCTCCGTGAGTTAAAAGTATAAGGTGAAGGTTACCATAGTTACATCCGAGTTGATCGAGCCTACTTTCAAGTTCCCTGCAGTTACTCGAACTGCCGGTATCGACCAGGATAAACCCGTTATCGGTTTTAACCAGGTAGCAATTCACGCTGCCCGTCCTGAAGGGTAATCTAAGTTCGATTGGGATAATTTCCTGAGTCATTTTATCCACATCCAATCAAAATTATCATATCTACGTCTATTAGAACAGTATGAGAGTGAAAAACAAAGTCGGTATCGATCACACTTTTGAAATTATACTCTCCTTCAGTTTCCTCTCGGTATTCTAAACCGACCGTTATCAACACTCGGAAGAGCTTCTTCCACAGGATTTTCAAGCTGCGGTATCCATTCGTAAGGTAACCGGTAGGCACGGTAAACGACGCTAAGATTACGCCTTTTATCTTTCCAGGGACTTACAAATTCCCAGGTTATCTCCCCTTCGGTGTTTACCTCGATCAGCCGACCGGTTCCACCTTCGGTGATCAGAGTGTTGCCATTAAGCAGACGCTGTGCCGAGCTCATAAATGAACTGTACAACCTGCCACCTATCATCGGACCGCCCGGACCGCCCGGTGCCGGATACTGCCATTTTAGCTCCAGCGTTACAGGATCGAACTCAATTACCCGTGAATAATCCCTTAGTGCATTACGTCTTCCATCGGGAGAACCCGGATTAGGAGCGCCGTATCCTGCCATTCCGCCATTATCATAGACCAGTATATTCCCTTCACCCGGCAGTCCCTCAGGTATCATATGAACATGGTGAGGACCGATTATCTGTCTCAGGTTTCTCAAGGCTTCCGTCTCTGTGTAATATGGTCCCACTTTCCAGATAATATCCCCGGTCTTTTTCTCAATTATTGCCAGTATGTTAGTTTCCCTACCACTGAATATCAGGTTCTCTTGGTTGAATCTCTCATCACCTGATTCATACCATTTGTTCGGCCCCAGTTTCGATATGGAGTTCATATGCATCCAGTCACCCATTCCGCCACCTGCCGGGACGATACCTGGATTTCGTGCCATGGTGTTCCTTGCCTCTTCACTGAATCCAAACTCGTTAAAATGGTCACTGCATACCCATTCCCATACTATCTCGCCATCCCAGGTAAGCTCGATAACCGTGTCATCTATCAGCAGCTTTTCACTTATTTCTCTGTTTATCAGGTTCTTGTGGCAGACCATGATAGTGTTACCGCTATCCACCTTCGGTTCCATTCCCGGAACGTAGTATCCCACCGGATTGCCGTCACGCTGGTAATCATGGTGCTGGCGTGCCATCCAGGTCTTCTTTCTATGTGGATCCCTGACCAGGTCGTAGTTATCGAAACTCCAGACGGTATTCCCCTCCCAGTCGAGTTGGACCAGATTCACATTATCCTGGAATCCGAACTTCGGATTTCTCTGTCCTGTGGTTCCCATAATATAGCCGCCGGGGAATACCTTATTGGCACTGGGAAGCCCTTGGAGATTTTTCCAGCGTCTTACCAGGTTACCGTTCATATCGACGAGAGCTGCGCCAAATCCCATGCACTGGAGAACGGTATACCCATTCCAGCACTTTTCAGGGTCGTATATTGTCGTTCCTGTCGGGAATACAGATACTGCCATAATTTTCTCCTCAAGTGTATTTATCAATATTTTTAGACATAATACAGCATATTCGCCGGTGAGTAAAAAATTGACTTGTACGTGTTCGACCCAATATACTTCAAAAAGCTGCATTCCGTAGCTGTTTTTTTCTATGAAGGACAATACCCGATCAAAATATAGATGGTACATGCTTGCCTTGCTGGCAATAACCGGCACGTTAGTAACCGCCATGCCTTTTTCCTGCATGCCAGTTCTCTTCCCGGAAATAGCCGACGAACTGGGATTGAACCTGGTTGAATTAGGCACAATATGGGGTATGGGTAACCTGGCTGGGATTTTCGTCAGCCTTATCGGCGGGATTGTCGGCGACCGTTTCAGTTCGAAGTGGATTTTAACGATATCCTGTATCCTTGTCGGAGTTACCGGCGCACTCAGGGGCTTTTCAAATAGTTTTTTGTTCCTGGCTGTCACCATGTTCGCCAACGGTATAATCAGGTTGATAATACCGATAACTATCACGAGGACCGTTGGTTTATGGTTTAAAGGCAGTCATAATTTCGGAATGGCGATGGGAGCTTCAGCAATGGGAATGGGATTAGGTCTTTCACTTGGTCCATTGCTCAGCGCCACATACCTTTCCCCATGGCTTGGCGGCTGGCGAAACGTTCTCTTCCTGATGGGGGGTCTTTCTGCGTTTATCGGAATACTCTGGCTTATCTTCGGTAGAGAGCCACCGGTCGACGATTCCCACGAAGAAACCGAACATGTTCCCATCAAAGAAACTATATCGAAACTGATCCGAATAAAGGGATTATGGTTTATCGGACTTACCTTCATGACACGAATGGGCAGTATGATGGGGATGACCGGATACATGGCGATTTATCTTCGAAATGAGGGCTGGGAAGCAGCCGCTGCCGATGGCACACTCGCTGCTTTCTACGCAATAAGTACCCTCCTTGTTGTACCCATCACTACATTATCCGATAAGATCGGTTCCAGGAAGCTGATCCTTCTCCTCGGTATCATTACCAACACCATCAGCCTCGGGCTGCTGCCCCTTGTCGACGGATGGGTGGTATGGGCGTTAATGTTGATGTCGGGCATTTTCATGGACGGATTCATGGCGATCAATACCACGATATTATTGGAGACCAAAGGAATCGGCTCCAGGTACTCAGGCACCGCTCTTGGAATGATCTTCACGATCGGTCACATCGGCAGTGTTTCTTCCCCACCTCTGGGCAACAGCTTCGAAAGCATCCATTCGGGACTTCCCTTCACGTTCTGGGCGGTACTCTCCGCTATCGGCTTGTTTACACTTTCAATGGTCAAGGAGACAGGATGGCGGAAAAGGATGTTCGGAAGTAGACTCCCGACGCCTGATTAGTTCTCCCTCGCAGGTCTAGTATTCACGAATCCGTAAGTATATAATAGGCGCGTTGTTATCCAAATAATTACACGGGAGGTTACCATGAGCGCAGAATCTACCGAAGCAAGACTGGTAAAACTAGAGAAACTGGTAGAAGAACAGCAGAAGAAAATTTCCGAACTGGAAGATATCGAAGCAATCAGGAGGCTTCAGTATGCCTATAATTACTACGTGGAACACATGCTAGGAGAAGATATAATCGACTGTTTTGCGGACAGCCCGGACGTCAAACTGAACTGGCTGGAAGGTCAATGGCTTGGTAAGGAAGGCGTCAGAAAATACTTCGCCCGTGCCGCCAGCGGAACAAATCCCGTCGGATTCTCCCACCAGCTTGCGCCTACTGCCGGACTTATCACGCTCAATCCCGATGGGAAAACCGCCCAGGGTAGATGGTATGTGTTCGGTGGAGTTTTCACATCCGATGGTGGAAAGATCGACGGCGGAGCACTGGTCAGCGGAATCTATGAGATGACCTATATCAAGGAAGACAGAATCTGGAAAATTCTCCAGATATACTGGTTCATACCCTACAGTGCCAGAATACAGGATGAATGGGGAACTCCGGAAGCACTCGGTGAACGCCTTCTTAACCCTC
>CP070800.1:2062789-2067581 GCA_020343555.1 Dehalococcoidales bacterium | reverse complement strand
AGAGTTCTCCTCCAAGTGGATAGGTACAATTGCCGAAGAACGCAATCGTAACATAGAAGAAGCCCAGCTCGCAGTTACCGAAAGCAAGTCTTTCACCGATACCGATGCTCTCGAAGCAAACTTAATAGACCTTCGAGTAAACAGCCTGGAAGACCTGCTATCTCAGATAAACGGGAGAGAAGTAATCCTGGCCAGCGGTGCGAACGTTACCATAAATACGGAAGAATACTCAACTACCCGGAACGAAATGAGTTTCATCGAAAAATTCCTTCATGCTATCAGCGATCCGAATATCGCTTATATTCTCATGAGCGTCGGATCGATCGGTATCATGGCCGAGTTATATAATCCCGGAGCCTTGTTCCCCGGAATCATCGGAGCTATATGTCTATTGATGGCTTTTTACTCACTGGGCGTTCTTGATGCCAATATCGGCGGAATACTATTAATGCTCCTGGCACTCGGACTGTTTGTTGCCGAATTCTTTACCCCAACATTCGGAATCCTCACTGCAGGTGGGGTTACTGCGCTTGTTCTGGGATCACTGTTATTGTTCCCGGATAGGTTGCCCGTTTTCCGGGTGAATCCCTGGCTTATCGGAATAGTTTCAACGATCTTCGTCGGTTTCTTCCTTTTCGTTATCCAGAGGGTTGTTAAGACACACAGACGTCAAGCATCAACAGGTTGGGAAGAACTTATCGGAAAACCAGCAACTGTAATGGTGAAACTATCTCCTGAAGGGCAGGTGCTGTTCAGGGGTGAACACTGGAAAGCTGTATCTGAAGAAGGTGCCGTTGAAGAAGGAGAGCAGGTGATTATTAACAAGGTCGAGAATCTGAAATTATACGTATCCAGAAATAAAACGGAGCAGGAAAGTAAATGAATTTGATTGGTGAGATATCAATAGAGCCGTGGGTGATAGTGTTAATCATACTCTGTATCATCGCTTTTCTGGTAGTTACTATCATATGGGGTGTAAAAGCCCACCGATTCAAGATAGGCGCCGGTAAAGAAGAAATGATAGGTAAGATTGCCGTCGTTATAACAGTCCTTGATCCTAAAGGAACGGTTTTCGTTGAAGGTGAACAATGGACGGCAGTCTCAGAAGAAGGCCGGATAGAACCCGGGGAGGAGGTGACAATATCCAGGGTCGATGGATTAAAAATATATGTAACAAAAAACAATAAAGGAGAAATTTAAGTGAACATTGTTATTATCGTTATAGTTGCTTTATTCGTACTTATGATACTCTCGATGGCGATTAAAATCGTACCCGAATACGAGCGTGGCGTATTATTCCGTCTTGGTCGGTTGGTAGGTCAGAGAGGACCTGGGCTCTTTGTAATTATCCCCTTCGTCGACCGAATGGTAAAAGCTGACCTGCGTGTCGTAACAATGGATGTCCCCTCTCAGGAGGTAATCACGAAAGATAATGTTACGGTGCGTGTTAACGCTGTGGTCTATTTCAGAGTGGTTAATCCGGAAGATTCGGTGGTAAAAGTACTCGATCATATCCGGGCAACGTCACAGATATCCCAGACGACACTGCGAAACGTACTCGGTCAGTCCGAACTCGACGAACTATTAACACAGAGAGAGATGCTGAATCAGAGACTTACCCAGATAATCGACGAACATACCGATCCATGGGGAGTAAAAGTCAGTACCGTCGAGATTAAGGAAGTAGAACTTCCTGACCAGATGAAACGAATGATGGCAGCCCAGGCTGAGGCAGAACGTGAGAGAAGGGCTAAAGTTATTCACGCTGACGGCGAATTCCAGGCCTCCGAAAAACTGGCTGAAGCCGGTGCCGTCATCGGCAGAGAACCCACTACCCTGCAGCTTCGTTACCTTCAAACCCTGACCGAGATAGCATCCGAGAAAAACAGCACTCTCATCTTCCCTCTCCCTATTGATCTGTTTACCGCGTTTGTAAAACGCATAGCACCTGAAGAAGATAAAGATAAAAAATAACCTTTACCTGTCATCATGAGGAGTCCGGACAATATCGGAACGACATAGAAATAAATAGAAACCGACCGGCGGTTGGTATCAACCGCCGGTCACTATTATCTCAGTGTAACATCTCCTGCAACAACCTTGTTCAGTCTGCCGTCGCAGTTTCGTATCAGGAGACTGCCGTCTGTTTCCACAGACTCAGCAATTCCCTCGAATACTTTTTCACCTGAAGTCACTTTAACCTTTTTTCCCAGTGTAACGAGCCTGTCACGCCATTGACTGAAAACAAGACCACCCGGTATATCGGTGTTATATAGATTATCCAAAGCTTTAAGAAGCTCTCTGATTATCTGCAATCGTGATACTTCTTTACCAGTTTCAAAATATAAACTGGTAGCCGGGAACTGTACTCCTGAGAGAACATCTATTTCTATATTTAAGTTCATTCCGATTCCAATAATCGCGTAATTTACTTTTTCGTTTCTGACATCACTCTCGATCAATATCCCGCACACCTTCCTGCCATCGATCAGAACATCATTTGGCCATTTGATTTGCGTTTGTACGCCTGTGACCGTCTCTATACTTCGTGAAACTGCCAGTGAAGCCATCATAATAAGAGACGGCATAGTCCGTATTTCCGGATATAAAACCACAGAGAGAGCGATGTTTCCTTCAGGTGTAAGCCAGGTACGTTTAAGTCTACCTCTCCCGGCTGTCTGCTCATCAGCGATTACTACCGTACCTTCATCTATTCCCCTCTTCGCGTCCTTCTTCGCTATCTCGTTGGTCGAGGTAACGCTGGGATAGTAGAGGACACGTTGCCCTATTATCCTGGTATCCAATCCATCGGTGATTGATTCTACCGTAAGTACTTCACTCATTATTATTAATCCTTAGTAAATCCGTATTAAATATATCATATAGGGTTTTCACCTGATAATACCCTGAATTTGTCAAAATCGGAATAATCGCCTACAATATAATGGCCTTAAGCAATGCGGAGGGATCGCATAGTGGCCTAGTGCGGGTGCCTGCTAAGCACTTACCTCGTTGATTCGGGGTCGTGGGTTCGAATCCCACTCCCTCCGCCAGTTTTTATCAATGAATAGTAAAGTCGACGGTTACATCACCAGGCAGAAATCCCCCCAGAAAGAGATTTGTGAGAGTCTGCGTCAACTAATCCATAACACCCTCCCTGATACGACTGAAGAAATGAAATGGGGTGCACCGGCTTTTTCCGGTGGTAAGTTCTACATCGTTGCACTTAAAGACCATGTCAACATCGGATTTACAATAGAGAATTTAACGGATGAAGAATTATCTCTTTTCGATGGTGGTGGTAAGACTACCAGACACATACAGATCAAAGATCCCTCCGGCATAGATTCAGAGAGAATATCCAGTCTTATAATATTAGTGGATAGTAGAAGCTGAGTCGTCCGATGTTACTTGCCTCAGGATTATTTATTGCATATCATTAATCTATAAGGTAATTATCCATCTATGCAAAAAACGGGGAAAAACTTCCATATCTGGACTATCGGATGCCAGATGAACAAGGCAGAATCTGAGAGACTTGCCGGATTTTTCGAACAGGCAGGTTATACCCATTCGCCCAACATCAAGGATCCTGATTTGATCGTTCTGAATTCCTGCGTTGTCCGCCAGAGTGCTGAAAATCGTGTTGTCAACAAGATCCACTCACTCAAACACCTGAAAAAGGAACGGCCGGAATTAACTATTGCTGTTACCGGTTGTTACGTTAACTCTGATGTCGAAAGCCTGAAAAAGAAACACCCCTATATAGACCATTTCTTCAAGCCGGGAGAATATCCCCACTGGCTTGAACGGTCCGGGTGGGAAAAGACGCTGCATGGAAGCACGGGACCAACCACGTACGTCCCTATCACACAAGGCTGCAACAACTTCTGCTCGTATTGTATAGTGCCCTACCGCCGCGGACGCGAAAGAAGCCGTCGTGTCGACGACATCGTTAACGAGGTAACAAATCTAGCAAACAACGGAACCAGGGAAGTTACTCTCCTGGGACAGAATGTGGACTCGTATGGGCAGGACCTGCCCGGGAAACCGGACCTTGCCGACCTTTTAAAAGAGTTGAACGATGTGGATGGATTGTTCCGCCTGAGATTCCTGACAAACCACCCCAAGGATATGAGTGATAAACTGATAGACGCCATATCGTTTCTGGACAAAGTGTGCGAGCAGATAAACCTGCCTGTGCAAGCAGGTGATAACGAGATCCTCAGATTGATGAGACGGGACTACACTGTCGAACACTATCGCCAATTGATCGAAAAGATCCGCAGTAAGATCCCGGATATCGCCCTGAGTACGGACGTAATCGTCGGATTCCCAACCGAAAGTGACGATCAATTCCGAAACACCTTTGATCTTCTTGCTGATATCAGGTTCGATACTGTCCACGTAGCAGCCTACTCGCCACGGGAAGGAACAGTTGCTGCCAGAGACCTGATCGATGATGTAACTGCTGATGAAAAGAAACGCCGTTTAAACATGGTAGAACAACTGCAGGAAAAGATAGCCACCGAGATAAACACCGAGTTTCTTGGGAAAACCGTAGAGATACTGGTCGAGGGCAGGAAAAAGGGCAAGTGGCAGGGTCGTACAAGAAGTGATAAACTGGTATTCTTCAGGGATAATGAAAATTACCTGGGCAGACTGGTAAATATTCAGATAGAAAAAACAAGTCCCTGGTCACTCCAGGGCAAAATAACTAGACAGGTAACAACCTGAATCGGGAGGAACAATGGCTACTTTCTGGCCGCTTATAATCGTGGCGGTATTGTTT
>CP070800.1:2055420-2062689 GCA_020343555.1 Dehalococcoidales bacterium | reverse complement strand
TGCCTGGGCGTTCCGAAGAATGCCGCATCCATTCCACTATGGTATCTGCGCGATAATAGCTCTGGTTCATGATACTCTTATTGCTCTTGGAGTTTTCGCAGTTCTGGGAGGTCTTTTCGGCTGGGAGATCGACCTGAAATTTGTTATAGGTATACTTGCCGTGATCGGTTACAGTGTAAATAATACCGTGGTCGTTTTCGACAGGATCCGTGAAAATCTCCTCAGCGATACCAGGTCTTCTTTTGTCACCGTGGTAAATAACAGTCTTATCGAGACGTTGACACGGTCTCTCAATACCAGTTTAACAACTATCCTCGTGGTGCTGGCTTTGATGTTCTTTGTGGGTACAGTGATACAGAATTTTACGGCAATACTCCTCGTAGGTATCATTGCCGGTACGTACAGTTCGCTGTTCATCGCACCCTCACTACTGGTCGCATGGAGAGGTAGCCGGCAGGGTTAGATTACCGGTAAACCTAAAATCTGGCAAATCGCACGATCCAGGGAATTACTTATGTTTTCAACGAGAAAGGGAGCAGCCAGACTTTCACTTATTGTTATACTCAGCCTGGTGATTATGAAGGCTGTCGTCGCTTTTCTTACCGGCAGCATCAGCATCACTGCCCAGGCGGTAGACAGTTTTCTTGATTTATTCGCTGTAAGTATTACTGTTTTTGCCGTTCGCATGGCTGATGAACCTGCTGATAAAGAGCATCCGTTCGGACATGGTAAGGTTGAAGGAATAGCCGCAATCGTCCAGTCGTTACTGATATTCGGTGCCGGAGGATGGATCATCTACTCGGCTGTTGAAAGGATTATCTCGGGTGCCGAGATAGAAATGTCCGAAGCCGGAATTGCCGTCATGCTGGTATCAGTGCTGGCAAGCATATTCTTGTCGAGACACTTAATGAAAGTGTCAAGATTAACCGATTCACTGGCGCTGGAAGCTTCAGCTCATAATATCAATGCAGATATATATTCAGCCGTCGGCGTACTCGTAGCGATGATATTCATCCGTATTACTGGTTTCAGTATGCTCGATTCTATCGTTGGTATAGCGGTAGCTTTAATAATACTGAAAACAGCCTTCGACATATTAAGAAAATCATTCGGTGAGTTACTGGATAGAAAACTGCCCGAAGATGAAGAAGAAACTCTGATCTCCTGTATAGAGGAGCACACTACTCAGCTTGCAGGTTATCATAAAGTACGTACCCGTAAAGCAGGGAACCAGCGTTTCGTTGACCTTCACCTGCTGTTGCCGAAAAACATGAGTCTTGAAGATGCCCACAATATGGCGGACCATATCGAGCATGATATAGAAGACAGGTTGAACAGAGTCAGTGTTACCATCCACCTGGAACCCTGTGATACCGAATGCAGCCAGTGCACTATCTCAGACTGTAATCTAAGAATCATTGTGAAATCCTGAAGTTTCGCCGATTACTCTACCAGCTTGAGTTACGAAGACCGTTTCATTATACTGGTATTGTAAAAGTTCATATTACATTTTTTAAAAACACTTACCCTGGCCAATAACAGGAGGTGGTTTCGTGCTTCAGGTGGAAGATCTCTATCTTGAACTGGATGAGAAACCGATAATCAACGGATTGAACCTGCATGTGAAAATCGGAGAGATTCACGGTGTCCTGGGCGAAAATGGAACCGGTAAAACCTCACTTGCTTATCTGATCATGGGCGTCAACAATTACAAGGCTACATCAGGGAGAATATTATTTGAAGGGCAGGATATAGGCGAGATGTCGGTCTCCGAGAGAGCCCAGCATGGGATAAGTCTTGCATGGCAGGAACCGGCAAGGATTGAAGGACTTACGGTTAGAGATTACCTCAGCCTAAGCAGCGGGAATCCCGGTTTCAGACGTATCTACGAATGCCTGGAAGCGGTAGGAATGGACCCGGAGCGTTATATAGCCAGAGATATCGACAGTACGCTCAGTGGCGGCGAGAGAAAAAGGATAGAACTGGCTTCAATAATGGCGATGCAACCAAAGCTGGCGATCCTCGACGAACCGGATTCAGGTATCGATATCGTCTCGTTACCCATTCTTCTGAATGGTATTCTGGAACTGAAAAAGCAGGGCTCATCGATATTAATGATCACACACAGTGAGGAAATGGTTGAAATAGCTGACAGGGTGTCCGTATTGTGCAACGGCTCTATTCTCAGGACCGGACCACCCGCGGAAATGAGTGAATGGTTCAAGGAAAACTGCCAGAGCTGCGGTCATATTAACGAACCGGATATCTACGAAGGTCTTAGAGAGGTGGTGGAGAAAGGTAAAACCAGTGCTTAGTCGTTCTATAGAAAAAGAATACAGAGGGATGGTAGAAGCCTACGAAAATGCCGGGGGTGACAAAGAATCTCTCTCAGATGCGAAAGTAGCCAAGCTGGTAATACACGAAAACAAGGTCTTAAGTTCAGATGGTGTCGAAGGTCTTATAGTAGACACTACTGAAACCGAGAATGGTGTAAACATCCACCTTATCGTTGAAGAAGGAGTCAGGATAGAGAAGCCGGTTCACCTGTGTTTTGGTATACTCCCTGAAGAAGGATTGCAGGAAATCATATTCAAGCTGGAAGCACGAAAAAACAGTGATGTGAATGCAGTCGCCCACTGTATTTTCCCCAATGCCGAAAAGGTAGTCCACAAGATGGACGCGGATATAGAAATCGGGGAAAATGCAAGGTTCGAATATAGAGAAACCCATTATCATGGTGAATACGGCGGCATCGAGGTTATTCCGAAAGGCAGGATCAATATCGCTAAAGGCGGCGTCTGGCAGAGTACTTTTGCCCTGAATGAAGGTCGTGTAGGTATGCTGGACTATGACTTCGAGGTTTTTTGCCAGGAAGACAGCGTAGCGGAACTTGTTGTCAAGGCTTACGGAAAAGGTGATGACGACATCAAGATACTGGAAAAAATCCACCTGAATGGTACCGGGGCCCGCGGGCTGGCAAAAAGCCGAATTGTGTTAAGTGATCGAGCCAAAGCCGAGGTTCGTGGCGAAACCTTCGGGAATGCTCCTCATTCACGGGGACATGTCGACTGTATCGAGCTGGTTAATGGCAGGGAAGCGGTTGCTACCGCGATACCTATAGTATCGGTCACAGATGAAGCTGCCAAGGTAACTCATGAGGCGGCGATAGGCAGCGTCGACAGGAGACAGGTAGAGACGCTGATGGCAAGAGGTCTGGACGAAGACAGGGCGGTAGACGTTATCGTTAAAGGTATCCTGAGATAGTACAGGGATAGTACTATGGAGTATTGTTCAATCTATGTCACTGCGGGAAGTGAAGAAGAAGCTGCCGGTATAGGCAGAATACTCATCGAAGAACGCCTGGCTGCCTGTGCAAATATACTTCCGGTTAAATCCATATACCGGTGGGAAGACAGCATAGAAGATGACGCTGAAGTCGTGATGTTTATCAAAACCAGATCTTCTCTTGCGGAGAAAGTGACCGAACGCGTAAAATCTCTTCATTCATATGAAGTCCCGTGTATCGTTGTTTTGCCTATTAAACAGGGTAACACCGAATACTTACAATGGATCGAAGAATCTACCGGATAATCAGAAATTACGGAGGTTACCGGAGATATGTCGCTTGATCTGACCAAAGTGGCTTCTCAGGTCGGGGGGTTACTTGCCAGGTTGAAAGAAGGATTGAGTGAAAGAAACGAACACCTTCGTAATGCCCTGGAAACGGCACACGCCCAGGCCGAAAATCTCGACAGCCTGAAGAAAAAGATAGCCGCCAGCAAGACCACCTGGTTGCTTGCTGATCTTACAGACGGCCTGGACCTGCATATCGAACCGACACAACTTCCAACTGATTTTTCGGTTATTGCGACGGATGGTTCTCATATCGACGTCGACCGACACCGGGCAGCGAGATGCTTTCTTATCAATATCGGGAGTGTAGTTCTCAATTACGGTACGAATCCTGATGCCCTCCTCGACAGCTTTCCGGATCTTTATGTGTCCGAGGATGAACTGGTCATATCCCATCCAGAAACGAACCGCGAACAGCCGATCGAAGGAACGCTTTTGGGTATTAAGAGGAGCGTTGACGAGTGCCGGAGACTGGTCGACCTGGCAGCGGACCAGCCGGCAGGCAGTTCGACCGTAGCACTGGTGGATGGAACACTCATACTCTGGGGACTGGAAGGGTATCCTGAGTTTGTGAGTGAACAATTGCTGGACGAAGGATTCCTCTACTGTCTGAACCGGCTCAGGGAGCAGAACGGTGATAAAAAGGTTGCTCTCGCCAGTTATATCAGCCTGCCAAGGGGCACTGATGTCGTGAATACGCTGAAAGTAGCTCTCTGTCCGAATAATCCTCTCGATACGGATAAGCACTGCAAGGAATGTAGGACCAGGGACTGTAATGCCGTTTCAGGTATCAGGGACAGGGAGTTGTTTGCCGGAATTCTTGGAGATGGCGAAAGATCTGCGTTGTTCAAAACGACCTCCAGGATTGTTGAGAAACAGTATGGCGAACATCGTATTTATTTCTACTATATTAATGTAGACGAAGAAATAGCCAGAGTGGAGATCCCGGAATGGGTGGTGAAGGACGAGGAACTGGTGGCACTTACACAATCTCTGATACTGGATCAATGCCGTCGCGGCCATGGTTATCCGGTCGCGTTGTCCGAAGCTCATGAGCGGGCTGTAGTGACCGGCGCCGACAGGGAGAATTTCTGGCAACTGGTCGAGACGGCACTCGCTGATGAAAAAATTCAGACTTTTACATCGGCAAAGGCCAGAAGCAAGAACACACGGTGGATATAAAGACAGCTGGCATTCCTGCTCCAGCTGTCTGTTATTTTTCGACTAGGTTCCCATCAGGCGTATACTTCGAATTCTACTTCATCACTTCTTATTGACTATTCGAAAGGATCCTGTAGTTCTTTGTACCTTATGAAATCAATCTTGTTGTGTTCGCAGGCAATATGGTATGCAGCTGGAACGAGTGGGATTGTCTGAAGTGTTGCAGTAACCGGCTGAAGTATTAATAATATAGGTTAATAGTGTTAAGATAAAGAGACTGTTAACTATCTTCCGGAGTAACTCACATTAAATAAACATATAAGATGGATTGGAGAAGTAAAGGTGACAGAATTGACTAGCAGCCTCGTGAAAGACATGACAAGAGAACTAGGTGCGGACATGGTGGGCATAGCATCGATAGACCGATTCGAAGGCGCACCTCCGGGACATGGTCCCCTGGAGCTGCTACCCTCGGCACGATCGGTTATTGTGGCAGCGATCAGAATTCCGGATCCGGTCGTGGATAGCGAGGAATACGGTGAAAAGATGGTGGACATACCACGAGATAAAGTCGTACCGGCGATAATGAATGATTTCTATATGCAAATGGGTCATTTCGCCCAGGACCTGCTGTTAAACACATTGGCGGTCAAACTGGCAAACAAGCTGGAAATTGGCTGGAATCTGCGGTCATTACCGACTCCCAATACATTCAATACCGGCCTGGGGCGAACGGTGATGGCATCGATGATAGGATTCTTTTCGCAGAGGCATGCTGCAACCCGGGCCGGACTCGGAGAATTCGGCTTCAGCGGTTTGATTCTGACTCCACAATTCGGACCGCGTCAGAGGTTTGTCTCGGTGATTACCCGGGCTGAACTTGAACCTGATCCTCTGATGACTGAAAAAGTATGTATGCGTGGTGCCTGCGGCGACCAAGACGGACCGAAATGTTTCCAGAAATGTAGTCATGGAGCCCTGCAGATGCGTGAAGGAATTGACCTTGATAGTGTGTTTATAGACATCCCGACCAGGAATGAGCTGAGTAAATGCATAGGCGTTGGTGAAGGAGAAGCACCGGGATTCGGCTGTGGTTTCGTGGGAGGCTGTCTCAGGATATGTCCGACCGGGATGAAAATTACACATCAGTAAAATACTAAATGAATTTGGATTTTGATATTGTTTAGTATTTAGTGTTTAGATATTAGAAATTTGTAGACGGGTGATAGTATGCCTGAACAAGAAAACAGAGTCGGTGAGGTAATAGAGACAGGTACTGCTGAGTTTACAGCCCAGTGTTATGAGTTATACCAATCTCCTCCGCTGGGGAGCCTGGTGAGAGCAGGCGATGAGTCTGTACAACAGTATGCGATAGTGTATAACACCATAACAAGCAGCATCGAGCCCGGAAGACGACCGATAGCTCGTGGTAAAGACGAGTCCAGTGAAGAAGGTGTATTCCAGTCAAGCCCCCAGCTTCTGAAACTATTTCGGACCGAGTTTAACGCCCTTGTCGCTGGTTACAGGGAAGGCGATAACGTATTTCATTATCTGCCACCCCGCCCGGTAAAGATTCACAACTTTGTCTACGAGTGTGGTGATGAGGAAATAAAGGAATTCAGCGGTTCTTTTGATTTCCTGAACATTATCATCAATTCGAGTCTGTCGGTTCCTGTGGAAGAAATAATTGCTGCCTCTTTACGTCACATGAGCCGGGTATATGATGAACCTAAACGTTTCCTTGTATCGGCGGGTAAGGAACTGGCGACACTGATGGGAAACGATTTCAATCGCTTGAAGTCGGTATTGAGTAAGATCAGGTAAAGGGGGCGTAAGCCTGTGTCGTTGCGACAGGTTGTCCGAAAATTGTCATTCTGAGTGTAGCGAAGAATCTCTTTCGATTATCGGATGAGATCCTTCGTCCTCCTTCGTCGTTCTCAGGATGACTTCTTTTCGTTTTCAGACAACCTTTCACAGCAATGATAAAAAACTAGAAATGACAGAATTCGAGTTTTTTGATTATGAACCTTTCACCGATGGTGAGATAGAGGTGATTGTTAGAGACAAGGTGCCTGCGAATGATGAGCGTGGATACGTTCCTGCCTATGAGTTCAGGATATGTCTTCCGGATAGTCATACACCTGTCGGTCGGGTTAACCTGCGTATTGGGAATACCGAATTTCTTATAAAATATGGTGGTCATATAGGCTATGGGATACAGGAAGAATTTCGTGGGCACCATTATGCAGCGAAAGCATGTGAGTTGATCAAACCGGTAGCCCTTGATCATGGACTTCGAACATTGTGGATAACCTGCAATCCGGACAACTACCCGTCACGCCGAACCTGCGAAATCCTGCGATGCTAGTTTGTTGAAATAGTAGACCTTCCGGAAGATCTGGATATGTATAAGGAAGGTGAAAGGCAGAAATGCCGGTACCGGTGGAATATTGGAGAGGGATAATAACTCCCGGA
>CP070800.1:2047413-2055320 GCA_020343555.1 Dehalococcoidales bacterium | reverse complement strand
GGCATTTGCCTGGTCTTCAAAGGTTGCCGGCGGTAGCCCGTAAACACCTTTCTCTTCGTACCACGAGATTGGCTGCCAGCCTGGTATCGCTGCTTCGATAGCCACTTTCTTAGACATCATCGTGGTCTTGGGCTGGGCAGGAGCGTTGAAGTGTCCTTCCAGCCTTTTTCGAAACCTCGCATCAGCTTCTTTATACTCTTCCTTCATTCATGCATTCTCCTTTTATTTTATTTAACCGTCAATTACAATTATTTCTCTTGGGCTAAAGTCTATATGGGAAATAGTTTAGAAGTCAAGATATACCAATAGAATAATTGATGTTACGTTGACGCTATATCACCCATTTGTTACACTTCAATGAAAGTCGGCTTGCTGCTGGAGTCAGATTCAGCATCAACAAGGAGAGTATTATATTTGGAACAACTCCTCGGGCTTGAGATTCCTGATATCTTGAAAGTACTCGGTCTGGCCGCTTCCCCGATTTCCGAGTTAAGAGGAGCCATTCCTCTGGCCGTTCACGAGTTCGATTTCCCATGGTATTACGCTTACATTATTGCCGTAATAGGCAATATGCTCCCGGTTCCTTTTATCCTGTTGTTTCTCAACACCGCGACACGCATCCTCAGCAGGTTTACTCTGTTCGATAAATTCTTCACGTGGCTTTTTGCTTATACAAGACGCCGTGGTACGTTGATAGAAAAATATGAACGAGTCGGGCTGGTATTATTTGTCGCTATCCCCCTGCCTGTTACAGGAGCCTGGACAGGTTCAGTTGCCGCAGTACTTCTCGGAATGAGTTTCAAACGGGCAATACTATCTATCTTTCTCGGAGTACTCATCGCCGGAGTGATCGTTACCTGCCTGACTCTGCTTGGGTGGATCGGCGCCGTTATTGCCGGAGTAGCCCTTTGTGTCTTCGCTGTACTGGGACTGTGGCGATATTTATAGACCACGTACGTCATAAACCAAACTTAATTAATGTGATTCTGAAGAACGCGGAATAATGAAAGTAAGACAGGCTCCTGCGAAATTTAAGGCAGCTAAAGCTAATAATGCAGGCCAGTATTGTCCGAACTCGTCGAATACCCATCCGGTTATCGGCGGCAGAAGCCCGGTACCTAGAGTCACGAAACTCGTCAATATTCCGTATATCGCGCCGAAATTCCTCGTACCAAAATAATCACGAATTAATGCCGATCTTACCCATATGCTTCCGTTCCCGATCCCGAACGGTACAGCAAAGGCAAGAACAAGTATAAATGGTGAATCAGCCTTGATCGTCCAGAGAAGCAAAAAACTTATACTCGAGAGTCCGATAGATAAACCGATAAGGTTTCTCCTGCTGATTATATCCATCAACCAGCCAACCGGTAATCGAGCCACCAGCCCTACTATTGCTACCGTCATAACGACCATACTTGCCTGTTGTGTTTCCATCCCTGCATCGATAAGATATGGCATAAGATGCGCCAGTATCGTTATACTGCCGCCACCCTGGACCAGCAAACCGAAGGCTATCAGCCAGAAACTCCTGGTTTTTAATGCTTCACTCACACTCATTCCACTCGTTTCTAACGAGATGGATAGCGGTTCATTCGATTCGTCGGGAGGTATACCATCGGGATATAGTCCATAATCTTCCGGTTTGTCCCTGAATAGAAATGATAAAGGTATTATCAGTATCCAGGAACCGATTGCTGCAAACAGAAAGGTATCCTGCCAGCCGTAGGAATCTATCACCATTACCAGTAAAGGAACTGCCACTCCTCCCAGAGCTACGCTGAAACCTGTGATTCCATTAGCTTTACCCAGGTTTTTACGAAACCACCTTGCTATTGTTGTCTGTGGGACCAACTGGATAGCCAGAGCGCCACCAAGTCCGATGATCACGTAACCGGTATAAAACAGAGCCTGTCCGGAAATACGACTCAAAACGAAGTATCCCAGTCCCATGATGATACCGCCGATAATAAGTAATCTCCGCACTGACCATCGGTCGGCCAGTGCGCCTATAAATGGATTGAGTATCCCGGTAGTAATGGAACGCACTGTCATCGCAAAGGCGATCTGGGAATACGACCACCCGAAAGTAGCAATAATAGGATTGACGAATGAGGTAAATCCATATATATACAAAAGGCTGTTATAACCCATGATAACAGCGCTGGCAAAAACTATATACCACCCGTAAAACAGATTCATACGCTACTTCTGATGATAATTTTTGTGGATAAAAGACAATTCTCTCTAACCGATTTCTTCATTCGGTGGCAGGATTCCCAGCTGCTGGTACTGTCCCAGAGCATCCTTTATGCCCATGTACTCGGCTATCTTGCCGTCCTCGATACGCAGGAAGAAGCATTCCGCGATCTTGAATAATTTCCCTGTCGGAGCGAATTTTCCCCATTGCCCCGTATGAACGCCGGTAACGGTCATTCGGACCGAAACCTTATCACCCTCGGCAACGATGTCGTCGATACGGTTGGTGTGATCAGAAAAAGCATCCAGGACGCCGCCTATCATCTTGAGCATGGCTTCTTTCTTAAGTCCGCCTTCCCCTATCATAGGTTTGAACGCAAAATCATCGGTCGTGATTTTATCCAGCGTCTCTAAATCGGCCATCTTCATGGCATTAAAAAAATCAGCTACCAGTTTTTTATTCTCCTCGAGTGACATATCTTCTCCTTATCATGTGATAATAAAGGGTACCATCAACCACATGGAACGATATTCGGTACCCTTTCTCTGCTCATTGCACTCGTATAATGAACTATCTTTAAAACCTGATAAATAATTATGTCAATTATTTACTAATAGACTCCGTACTCCTTGGCGGCTTCCATCATCGCTCTCAGGTTTTCCGCCTTGCCGGTATCTATATTCGCACCGCCGGCAAGTATGAAACTACCTCCCGGAGCACAGGCTTCTATCAGTTTACGACAATACTCCTTCGTCTGTTCCGCAGTACCGGTAGTTAATAACGAAGTAGGAACATTACCCGAGATGCAACATTTATCACCTAATATTTTCTTAGCCCGAGCCATATCGGTCTGGTCGAACAACCAGGCAACTTCTCCCTTATTAAATTCTGTAAAATGCTCGATACGGGTGTCATAGCTGCCTTCAGCAAAGAGTACCGGTATAATTCCTTCATCGATCAACGCCACCATGAATTTCCTGAATGATGGCCAATAAAACTTATCGAACTGTGACGGCGACAGGAATCCATCGGCACCTTTGTGCAGCACGAAAAATGCCATAATACCATTCGTGGCATTAATTGATGCTATGGTTGAACTGATGGAAAGTTCTGTAATAACATCGATGGCTTCAAGCAGCTTATCCGGTTGCTTAAGCATATCCATCATTATGCCGCGGGTTCCTCTCAGTGTATCACCAATAGTATCGAACGGAGCTTTCGCCAGGTTACCGCGCATCGCTGTTGGTATCCCTGCCTTCGTCGCCTCTACGGTACACCTGCCGACCACGGCTATCCACTTCGCCAGTTCATCTCCGATATCCATCAGAGATTGTAACGATTGTTTCATCTCAGGCGCCATAAACGGCATGAAATAAGTACCGGGCATTTCCCAGATATCGGTCAGAGACTGCAGAGTTCTGAAAGGTTCGAACACTCCAAGCACTCTCGGTAGATACGTCCTCATCCAGAAATCGGATGGATTCCTGATAAGCAGGTCGTATTCATCCGCCATCATGTACTCGCCTTCAACATACTGGTGTCCGGTAGCGTCGTCCGGCAGACCATGCCCCGGCCAGTTATAACCCTTA
This sequence comes from Dehalococcoidales bacterium, assembly GCA_020343555.1. The sequence continues at coordinate 2,051,531 of CP070800.1, read as the reverse complement.
TAATCCAAAAGATCATATACTCTTCCAGGCAAAACCATCGCCGGAGCGGTATATGAATCCATTTCAAAGTCCTGGAGGTACTTGTCCCACACTCGATACATTTCTTCGTAGTCATACATGATTGACTTGAGACTGACTCCAGCATAATACGCGGGAAAATTACCGATAGGTAACGAAACGGGTACCCTGTCGGGTACTTTCATCCTGTAGGCGTCGGTTATCCTCTTCAGTCTTTCATGATAGGCTTTCTCTGCTTCAGGGCTGTTGAATTCGATATCCGGTGGCGTCAGCCAGGCTTCAAAACGTTTTTCTCTTTTCTCTGCAGGCGTCAATATCTTATTTTCGCTATCCATAACCAATCCTCCTTTGTTTTTCGAGAACGTTCAGATGCAAAATAATTATGGTTTATTCTAGGAGTATTTATCTATGAAGTCAAAGTTTCGTAACTTTACTAATTATGACTGGAACGTCAACAGAAATATCCTGAAAGGTATCGAGTTTTTCGAGTTCCGAAAGAATTTCTTCCTTTAGTACCTTGTACCTGTCAGGACTGAGAACTTTTAATCTCGGTCTCACGATGAGTGAACCTGATATCTGCCGCCAGCATTCTTCTTTATCAGGAAAACTGCAAACAAGGTTTTCTTCTGTGATCTCAATATTATCGAAACCTTCGCCGGTAAAGATATCACGACATTTTTCAGGAGTATCAGTAACTGATATTGCGGACATCAGAAGTCGATTGTTTTCATATTTTGCTATCCGGTCGTTTAATAATCCGTTCACCGGTTGAAATATGTTCTTACCGAAAGTTGAAAATATCATCGTACCGCCTGTTTTCAGAACACGATAACATTCATGGATTGCCCTGGGAATATCACTGAACATGAACAGAGATGAAGCGTAGATTACAGAATCGAAACAGCTGTCATTGAAAAACAGGTTGTGAACATCACCTTCGAGATACTCAATATTTACAAATCCGGATGAAACAGCTTTCTGCCTAGCGATGTCCAGCAGTTTGTCAGCAATATCGATGCCGATAACGCGTCCTTGTTCACCGACTATCCGTGTCGCTTTCATCGTTGCCCAGCCCGAACCGCAGGCAATATCCAACACTTTCTGTCCCGGCAATAGCTGCGCTTTCTCGGCTGTCATTTCAGCCGGTCTACGTAGAAAGGTAAAACTATCATAGATTGCCGCGCCGGCGTTAAATAGAGGTTCATACTTTTCGGTCATTACCCGTTATTCCTGCCATCGTAGTAGATTTCACATATTAATATGAATGATACGATTAAGAAAGTGGCATCCGCCGCAGCGGGTGCCACTTATGTACTGCTACAACCTTTCCATCCGGATTTACCTGGAGTAGGCTCCTTCGAGTATACTCAGCATATCTTCGGCAGAAGTCTCCCTCGGACTCAATCTCCACATACCCTGGTCGAAAGCTGCCTGGGCTACCTTTTCCAGGTCCTCTTCCTTAACACCCAGTTCTTTCAGCGTTTTCTGCCCGATCTTCTTATTGAAGGCAGCTAATTCGTCGGCAACCTGAGCTGCTGCTTCCTTCGGTGACGCATCAGATTTTATATTGAGACCCATTGCATTCCCGATTAAGCGTATCGGTCCGGGAACATCCTCGGCAAGGTATTCTATAATCTCAGGCATCGCCACGCCGCAAGCATTTCCATGAGGAATGTGAAATATCGAACCGAGAGTATGTCCCAGTGAATGCCCCATGTGAGTGAGTGAATCATTGAAGGAATACCCCGCCAGCATTGCCGCGTAACTCATCTGCGTCCTTGCTTCCATGTCTTTTCCGTTTTCTATTGCCTTCGGTAGATACTCCATCACTAGAGATATCGCCTGTTCTCCGAGAAGGTCGGACATCGGATTCCTGTTGTTACCCATGATCGCTTCGGCTGCGTGTGCATAAGCATCCATCCCTGTATCCGCTGTGATCGATGGCGGCATTCCAACGGTCAACACGGGATCCACTATCGCCAGGTGAGCCCTGACCAGTCCCCCCCCTCCAAAACCTTTCTTCTTGTTCTCATCACCTGTATCCGTAACGACCGCGAACATGGTCACCTCGCTGCCGGTGCCCGAGGTAGTCGGCAGCAGGATCAGGTGTTTACCCGGTTTTAACTCTTTACCGGTACCCATGTAGTCCTTTACCTTGCCGGGATTATTTAGCAGGAGATTTATCACCTTAGCCGTGTCCATCGTACTTCCGCCGCCTATCCCGACCACACCGTCTACATCCCCGCTTCTTCCAACTTCTGCACCTTCATCGATCATCGTATCCGGCGGATCAGGCTTTACGCCTTCGAATACGGCTACCTCGATCTCCTGTTCTCTGATGCTGTCCAGTATCTTGTCCGTGATACCCGCGTTTTTGACTCCCTGGTCATAGACAGCCAGTACTTTCTTGCAGCCCAGTGTCTTCAGCCTTTCACCGGTCTGAAGAGAAGTCCCCTCACCGAAAAAAGCAGGAGTCATATGATTGATATTGAACGCCATGTTCCCTTCCTCCTATAAATAATTGCGTACAACGATTATAGCAGGTTATCGTACAAATTATTACCATGGATGGTCTTTTAGGTACACACGGATAATAAGAGTGTATTTTATAAAGTCTTACGATGAAAGGTTGATCGGTAGTGTTCAAGTCACTAGTTTCATATCTTATTATCCATTAGTGTTTGCCAACTGCTTATAATTGCATTTCTTCACATCCCCACCGTTTCTCCACAAATCCGTACTGGAATCCTACGTAATATTTATGTACTGACATCAAAATGCCAGTGTATTCTATAAACAGAGCGAAAAACTACAAATCCAGTAATATAAATCAATTCACAATTTTAAATTAGAATACGGAAAGGTTGAGAAAGATTGGAAAACATTGAAAAAATTCAAGATTTGATAAAGTTACTCAATATGAATCAAGATCATCTTTGCTATGAGTTGACCAGCCTTGCCAGCAAGGTTAATAATTTTCTTGATGACAGGGAAATGACCTTATCCAGACAATTGCTATCTGTTATGTATTTCAGTCTGCTGGAAGAGAACGATGATAAGGTTGTTGCAATAGACACCAAAGAGAATGGTTATGACATCGTTGAAATAGACACCGAAGAGACTGTTGATACGGTTGTTAATGACATTCCTGATCGAGCGAGTCCCAGCTTTGACGATAGTCCTTTCGTCCTTGTTGTATAGAAGTAATTTCAGGAGGATATATAGAGATGGCTGTTAATATTGGCGACAAGATTATATATGTAAATGAAGAAAATGATAGAGAGTGCATAAAAGGAGAGATAGTAGATATCTGGAGAAATCATAGCGGGGATATTACCGATTACTTTGTGGCACTGGATTCTGGATTATATACAAATATAAAACCGCATTACCCCAACTGGTTCAAACTGGATAATCGAATCTTTTGGTTTGAGAACAATCATCTCTCATTGAATGTCCTGGAATCCAAAAATAAACTCCTGGTAAACGCGTAATATACCGCAAAGCTTGGAGGGATAGAAACGATGGAATTCAATATTGGTGACAAAATAAAATACCAAGATGTATATGGAGATTCCTTTAAAGCACTAATAATCGATGTCTGGACAAATGACGACGAAGAAATAACTGGCTATTTTGCGGTAACGAATTCAGGATTGTATGTCCACTTCAAACCGGACAGCCTTGAGTGGTGCCATTTAGAGGCACCGGTTCCCTTACCTTGATTAAGCCGGTCTTTCCCATTCTTTTCACCGGAACGTGCCCTCACCACGAACCAGGAATGTTTACTTTTTAAGTACATCCACAATCAGCACACGCCGGTTTGCTCTATATGGCAAGTCTCAAATAGACTCTAGCAAAGTATCTGATAGTATGTAAATCTATCCCATAGAGAGATATTGATTTACTGGGTAGTATCATTGTATTCAGAAATAAAGTAGGCAGTCTTCAGCTTGCTTCATTACCTAAATTATCGTAGAATTTATGCGTAAGACTGCACGTCCCTGTAGCTCAGTCGGAGAGAGCGGCTGCCTTCTAAGCAGCAAGTCGGGGGTTCGAATCCCTCCAGGGACGCCATTTTGAGCCTAAAAATCCGCTGT
>CP070800.1:2042889-2047313 GCA_020343555.1 Dehalococcoidales bacterium | reverse complement strand
TAAATATAGAAGTAACATACTTTATACGGTATAGTTATGGTTCGTCAACAGTTCCTGCGTTAGTGTCGAAAGAATTATATTAATAAATTTCTTTCAAAATGGAATGAATTTTGATTAAAATCCCTAAATTTATGTGAAATTGCCTAGAATTTTGACTTGAAGTCAGCTACGATATATGATTATGAAAATTCAACTGGAACGTATAAACCTGCGTTAATCAAGAATCATTATTCTAAATAACCAGCAAATGAAGGGAGTCTACACTATGTTCAAAAAACGGATTACGATATTTAGCTTATTCATCTCGATTGTAATCATATTATCAAACATTCTCTCATGTGGTTCTTCTGATGGAAACGATAACGATCAGACGTTCGGCGGAGAGGGAGAGACGTTTGATCTTATTGACCGGATATCGGAATCTGACTCTTCAGAAAAACGTATAGAGTCTATTAATGAGGTAGTTCAACAGGGTCGGTCATTGGGATTACTCGACGAAAACGGCAAACAATTGAATTCCAATGTTTCAGATGATGCGATCAGCCTGACACCGGAAGATATCGCGTCTTTCTCAACCTTCGTAGAAATAGGGCACTATAGTACTGTAGGAGATGTGATCGATTACTTGGCAGAGGTGGGAGTAGTACTAAGCGAGACTGACACGGTGATTAACCCGACAGACTTTCTCCCGGACTTGCAGGAATACGTCGACTGGTCTTTCAGGAACGGCGACGATCCTGACAGCCAGCTTGGTATCATGCTTGGTTCGGGTCCGGAGATGGTATTACCGACAAATTCACCGGAAATGGATACCGGTACACAAATCAGTCCGATGGCAGCAGTTATGATGCTGGGCGATATCCTTATTGGTACCGAAGATAACGTTGAGAAGACTTCGGCAGGATTATTCACTAAAGTGGCGCGTGCCGCAGATATAAAGGAGACTGCCGATCGGATCAAGGGACTGATCACCCAGATTGAATCCATGGCAAAACCGGCTAATTTTACATTGTCTTTCCTGCACAAAGCCGGGAAGAAACTTGGAGTGATCGAGGAGAGCAAAGAACAAGCTCCCCAGATTAAGATACCTGATGCCGCAAAGAAAATCATCGGTGCTTTTGCCCTGGGCAGTCATTTTGCCGTCAGACTTCAAGCTTTCAAAGCTGGTGATGATCCGACATCACAGAAAGATATTCCGATACTGAAATCATTCGAACTGGATCAGGTGGGTGATTCGCAGACTGTCATCGCAAGCTTGGTTCTGGTTTCCTCGGATGTGAACGCACCGGTAGTGCTGGTAGACGACCAGATGCCGATAATGTTCAGTCTGAGACTACTCAGCCCCTTCGAAACCGGAGTGGGCACCGACTTGTATCCGGATGCCAACGCTATTCTTGTAAACCACGGAATAATGGAAGCAACTGCAGCCGGGGGACATATTCTCGACATAGCTTCGGCTAATAGTGAGTTTTTTGAGGGAGCTTTCACGGTTGAGGCTACAAAACTGGATAACAAGGAGCCTCGGGTTGCTCTGTTGCATGCATCCGCTAGTATCCTGACCGGAGACCTGGGTGCTCAATTTGAAAAATATCGCAAGCAATATGCCAGTACTATCAGTTCTTTGGGATTAAAACCTGAAGAACTTGCTGAGATGTTCAGTGTCATGAAAACCGCGGTCAAAGTATCACCCTGGGTAACACAGGTCATCCTGGTCGGCGGCAAACAGGTAATCCTGGAACCGGAGGAACTGGTGGGAAAGCCGAATAGCGGCTATACCTTCACTGCCAAAATAGACGATCAACCTGCCGGTAGTCAATGGACATGGGAAGCTTATCTGAAACAAACAGGGCAGAATCCTAAGCCGATTGATACCTCCATGAACAAGGGTAATGTTGCCCTCATCAGTTTCCCTGAGCCGGGTGAATACATAGTTACTGTGACTCTCATGGATAGCGATTTGGCAGAGGCCAAGGTGATAGACTCGGCATCTTCAAAGGTCACCATCGAGAAGGAGTCGACCGATACTCCCGAGATCGAACTATCCATAGAAGTGAATAAAGAACCTCCTTATGAAGGAGGTTGCTCGTATCTCTTTACCGTCAAGCCCAGCGTTGAAAACGAGCAGCTGCCCGAGAACATCCGCTGGGAATGGTACTGGGGCGATGGAGGTGAGGATACCAGGAAGGGCCAACCTCACGCCAACCGCCTCGAACACATGATTTCACACACTTACGACGTACATGGTAATTTCACGATTTTAGTGAAGCTGTTTAACGACAGTAATAATACCTTGCTGGCGACGGCTGATATGCCGATCAACATAGATAATCTCGGGGCTATCCAGCGTACCAAGTGGGCCAGAGCTATGGTTTATTGTGGTCGTACGATGGAAATCTCCAAGAACCGGGATGGGGAATGGGTGGTCATCAGCGCTGATAGGCAATCATTCGGATGGTTTGGGTACAGCAGCCGTAATCAAGGTGATCTGAAATGGAAAGGAAATGAGTTCTCAATAGAATGGGGCGACGTCTATGAAACTCAAAAGACAACCTATAAAATCAAGGGAAAAGTATCACCGACTATTGACAGTTTGGAGACTATAACGGTAACTAGAGACTCTATCGATACTCAGACAAACTGGACGGTAAAAATGGTACTTACACTGACCGATGTACCCATACAAAAATACAACTGCGGCGGGGATGTCAGATACACCTGCATTATCAAAGGAGCCGATTTCATCAAACCACTAATAACTCATCATGAATTCGAATCCAAGACTTCCGATCAAATTGATAAATTCACCGGATTTGCCTGGGATTTTGAAATAGATACACCGAAACTGGAAGTAGAATTCAACGCAATGGACTAAGGACTGAATTAACCTGAGTTTCACAAAAAGGAGGAAAATATTCCTCCTTTTTATTTTAGTTTACTGGCAACTTGCTACATTAGATTTTGTATTATAACTTAATGTCAAATGCTGCTGAGTATTCTGGCCATTAAAGGAGTTTTGATGAAGATCGCACCTTCAGGGCACATCTCTTGACAGCAATAACATCGTATACAAAGATTGTAATCGTATTTGGGCGGATGATATTCATCTTTGTTCCAGTCTACTGCTTTAGGTTCGACAGGGCACATATCAACACACGTACCACAAAAATTACATTTAGTTTTATCGATAACCGGCCTTGGGTTAATTCTATTCTTGACAATATTTAACAATCGCCTGCTGGACGCAGGAGCTACTGGTAACCGATCCACCTCAAATCCTGGATCGAAGAAAGACTCTATTGACCCACCCAGGAGTTCTATATTTTCACTATGATATGTTCCCAATCCTGATTGTTGCCCGGGTATAGACGTCGGTACCATTTCAGGATCAAGGTCGATTATACTGCAAGCTGTCGCGTCCAGTGCTACCGGATCGTCGGAAAACAGCAGAACGTTCATTGGTTTCAATTTACCACTACTAGGCCCGTTACCCTCCATCGCCATAATCCCATCCATGATATAGAGCCGTGGCTTGATGAGAGTGTTCAAATCGACCAGCATAGTAGCAAAATCTTTAGGATCCGGCAATTTTACGTGGTACTGACTTTTTAAAAGACCGGGGATACATCCGAACTGGTTTTTCACCGCACCGGTAAATCGCATCAGTCCGTGAGTTTTAAATTTTGGTAGACTTACAATACCGTCACTATCACAAACGCCGTTGGCAATCACGAACTGCTTGATCAGCAGGGCGTCCTTATGACTGATCTGTCTACCCGAATCAAAATCTGCCAGATCGAATCCCAGTTCATCGCCCATTTCCTTGAGATGCGCCCGTTTTAAATTGGATTCTGATTTACCAAAACCGGAAGAATCGCCATAAGTTACAGTAACATCAGCATCTTTCAGAATATTGCCGACAGCCTTAAAAACAGATGGATGCGTCGTTACGCCTTTCTCAGGGTCGGTTCCAAAAAGGACATTTGGTTTGAGGAGGATTTTTTCCCCGGGCTTAACGAATAGTGAAATTCCTCCAAGTAGATCAATACCCTTTTGAACAGCTTCTAATACAATGTGTTCATCGTATGATTCGCACCTGACGACACTAACTTTCGTTTTTCTCATCTTCTCTTGCTGCTACCCTAGATTAGTGTTTGGTATATAGTCCAAGGCAGTACGCTCCAATTCGTAGGGATAATCCGAGTTTACGTATGTGATTCACTATTGTCAAACGACGTGCGAATGTAAAAAAGAGAAACTTGTTAACCATCCGCTTTATTGTTACATGTTACTTTTAGGTCATCGCCAACTATACGTGGTACTAAAGAGACATCAGACATGGTAAATAGACACTTTTTATTAATTGTTATTATCCTCTTAGACCTTCCACTACCGGCGTTCAAATATTTAGTATTCACTTTAGATTT
>CP070800.1:2037614-2042789 GCA_020343555.1 Dehalococcoidales bacterium | reverse complement strand
GAACAACGATATCTCCCCTTGCTGCCTGTCTATTAGCATATTTGATACGGTAATCAGGTAGTAGAGAATAATCGCTGCGATCTGGAATACTATCAGGAAAAGAGGGATCTGGGTAAACATCAATTTACCCTGGTATTCAATAATAATGCTGTCCAGGATGGTAAACAGTCCTGACCTTGGCAGATTGGTCAGTAGTTGTTTTTCCATCCGTCGGATGGCATTCTTGATCGTTTCAGCGTTCGTTGAATTGACTTTTTCTATATCTACGAAATACAGCCAGTTAAAAGTAGCCCTTCCATCTTTGAACATATAAGGATAGACATTGAAGAGAGTCTCTTGAGTAATAAATATGGGAGCTATCGGAGGTTCTTCTGACCCTTGCGGCACTGTAAAAATATCGGTATTAAGGAACCAGAATTCATCGTTGGGATCTTTCGGATCGATAATGGCAACAAGTTCGATCATTAACCGGTTCCTGTTATCACCGTAACCTCCTTCGAAAACAAGAAAGTCGCCAACTCCTACCTGGAATTTCTCGGCTGTTTCTGTGCCTATCATACCTTCGATCGAGAAATTCGGATCTTCCAGTTGCTCTTCGGTCAGACCTGCCGGTGCTGATTCATAGTAACGCCCGTCTATGATATCTATATGGTCTATCAGGTTAGAAAATACCTGGAAATGCCCTTTTGGCTGAAACTGTCCTCCCGGAGTAGGGCGATCGGTATAATAGGCATAAAAAGTCTGTGACTTCACCCAGGTTTCCTGCTGACGGATAACCGGCCGGATATTTTTCGATACCTGCTGCTCGATTAGAGCTGTCGCTTCGTTATATTCTTCCTGGTTCACGAAGTAATTCGGCGCATAGACCTGCAGGTCGATCAGTTCAATTACTCTGTTTTCAAGGGTGTGCTTGAGACCGAGATCGTTAATTGCGTTCGAGTATAGTGGCGCACTCGAAAGCAACGCGACCGCTACGATCACGCCAACCAGCACCGTTGATAACAGGCGCCAGTTAGCCAGACTTCTTTTTATGACAATCTGCCATGCAGAGAGCAGAAGGGACATTTGACGGTTACTATAGCAGATAAAATAGGAAAATACAACATTTTAAATAAAATTTAACTAATAAACTATTTATAATGTTAACCAAATATTAATTTTATTCTCATAATTGTTCAGAGTAACCGGATTTTAAAAGGATTTCTTCCACATGATAGAATAGAGGTGAAACAATGACTGGAAAGACTACTGAGATCAGACTTCCTTACGGTGAATCATTCAAGACTGTCCACATCCCTGAGAAAAACCTGTTCGGAGTTCTAGAAACTCACCAGCATCCCGGTTTGGAAAATGAACAAGAAACCATCCTTACCAGTCTCAGGAATCCGACAGGTAGTGATCCTCTTATCGATAGAGTAAATGAGAACGACAACGTAGTTATCATAGTCACCGATAATACGCGTGCCTGCCCCGAGGACAGGATACTCCCGCCGATTCTTGAAGAACTTGAAAAGAAAGTCCCCCGGGATAATATCACGATCATCTTCGCCCTGGGCCTGCATCCACCGTTGAACCAGGCACAGATGGAAAAGAAACTCGGTAAGGACATTATTGATAATTACCAGGTACTGAATCATGACACTAATGACTGTATCAATATCGGTACAACCTTGAGAGGTACACCCATCGACATAAATCGTCGGGTAGTCGAAGCCGATTTCCGCATCAGCACCGGATTCATCGAACCGCACTTTTTCGCCGGCTTCTCCGGCGGACGGAAAAGCATCGCTCCCGGAGTATTCTCCGTGCGGTCAGCTTATAAAAATCACAGCCGCACTATGCTAGAGCACCCCCTGGCAAAGACAGGCATTCTTAAAGGGAATCCCGTCCACGACGATATGATAGAAATAGCCCAGGCGGCGAAACTCGATTTCATAGTGAACGTCCTCCTGAACAAGAAGGGAGAGATTACCCACGTAGTAGCCGGCGACATGGTCCAGGCTCACGAAAAAGGATGCGAGATAGCAAAAGAGATCGCCGGTGCAAGACTGGACAGGAAGGTGGATATCACCATCACCACCAACAGCGGAGCACCACTGGATCTTGATCTTTACCAGTCGGTCAAGGGCATGGAGACTGCTTCCCATTTCACGCGTGATGGTGGGATCATCATCATATGTTCAGCCTGTTACGACGGTGCCGGACCGGAAGAATTTATTGATAAGCACCGAATAGCTAATTCACCACAAGAAGTACTCGATAGTATTAGCGACGAACAACCCACCGGCGTCCAGTGGCAGAACCAGATACTGGCGAATATCCAGTGTAAGAATGATATCTACGTGGTATCCGGTATGGATTATAGTATCATACGGGATATGATGATGACTCCTTTCTCCACCTTTGAAGAATCCCTCATAGATGCTTTCCGCAGACTTGGCAATGATGCTTCAATAGCCGTTATCCCCGAAGGCCCACTGGTTATACCTTTCCCTTAAATACTAAATCCTAATTTCTAAGCTCTATAAAATATCGAAGTTAAATCCCAAAATTTAAAACATATGAATTTTGGTATTGGTATTTATTTAGAATCTCGTGCCTAGATATTAGTGCTTCAAGGCGTTTGTATCTTTCCCCTCATAGGTATAATATATACCCATCAAAATTTAGCTGCTCGATATAAGGAGGGAATTATGAACGTAATGGTAATCGGAGGAAGTGGACTCTTCGGGCGAAAAACTATCGCCCATCTTCTCGAAGATCCGGAGGTTACCGGAGTCACCTCGGTTGACCTGGCACCACCGACGGCATGGTTTATGAAAACCATTGAAAAACATGAGGAAAAGTTCAACTACGTCCGTGGAAATGTTTCCGAACTCGAAGACATCCTGAACGCCCTGGCTCAATATCCCGCCGACGGCCTGGTAAACTGGGCATTCATCATGGGAATGGAGGTTAATACCGATCCCCGTCTCAGCACCAAGGTGAACGCCCTGGGCATGTGCAATGCTTTTGAAGCCTCCCGACTTATGGGCGTGAAACGCGTCGTCTATGCAAGTTCTGAGACTGTATATGGTCCGCAGGACTTTTACGGCGACCGGGAGGTTGTAGAGGATGATATCCTGGTCCCAAGTCATTCCTATGCCGTATGCAAGAGATTTGCCGAGATACTGGCAGACCAGTATGGTCGACAGTACGGGATGAACTTCACCGGTGTCCGTCCCTGCATCGGTTACGGACACGGCGGCAGGTCGCCGGCTCAATACTGGTCCGATATGCCGTCTGCTGCCGCGGTCGGTAAACCCTATAAATTCGAGTACAAGATGACCAACCTTACCTCACTGGTAGCAGCCGATGATCTCGGTAAATTCACCAAGATCCTGATAAAAGCCCCATCATCACCTAATCCGGTCTACAACGTCGGCGGACCGCCTACCAGCGTCCAGGACGTGGTCGACGTGGTCAAGAAATATATTCCCGACGCCCAGATAGAAATGGGTACAGCGGATCCACCGATGATGGGAAGAGGTGGTGGCGGATTGCCCTGGAAAGTAAGCATGGCACGGGCTATCGAAGACTTCGGCTTCTCCTGCATGCCGCTCGAAGATGCGATTAAAATACATATGAACGACGCCCGACTCGAAGCGGGAATGGAACCATTAAAGTAAAAAATTCAAATCCGAAATACTAAATCCTAAACAATATCAAAATTCGAATTCTTTAAACATTTGAAATTAATATTTGTTCAGGAATTAGAGTTCAGATATTAGAAATTCAAGTGAAAATTATCGCTAAAAAAGGGGCGTAAAACGCCCCTTTTTTATATTTCACAAGTACAATTTTATTTCTTCTTGGCTATCGCTTCCCTGACCGAAACAGCAAGGTCTTCAGGAGTAAGGGCGAAGTGAACAGCTAGTTTACCCCTGTCATCTGAATCCTTGCCCGACTGGCTAAACTCGTCCTGGACACCGAACTGCACCATTGGACAGGGAGCGTTCTCGCAGAGCACCGCGGCCACAGCTTCACCAAGACCACCTATGGTGATTCCGTTTTCGGCAGTCACGATGGCTCCCGTCTCTACCGAAGCCCTTATAATCGCTTTTTCATCCAGTGGTTTCAGTGTAGAAATATCCAGAATACCTACATCCAGTCCTTCCTTCTCCAGGATTTCCTCGGTCTTAACCGCCGTACCCACCATCAGACCGGTCGCGATAATGGTCGCGTCCTTACCATCCTTTATCGAGTAGGCTTTACCTAACTGGAATGGGTAGTCTTCGGTATAAATCTTTGGGGGAACCGGACCGGCTTCCTGCCGGATAAAGACCGGACCTATATACTGCATCATAGCGATAAATGCTTTCTTCGCCTCGACCGCATCTGCCACTGAAAGGATAATCAGGTTCGGCAGGCAGCGCATAAATCCGAAGGTTTCCACGTAATTATGTGAGATACCGGTATCGCCCCACGCCCCTCCCCGACCTACCAGCTTCACATTGAATCGGTCGACCAGTATACTCTGCCGTATCTGGTTGTAGGCACGGGCTAAAAGGGCAAAATCGAAACTGTGGACGACCGGGATAAAACCCTCGGACGCCAGACCGCCGCATATGACCGCCGCATTTGCTTCGGCAACACCACATTCGACTATCCTGTGCGGGGCATTTTCAGTAAACCACTTCAGTCCCGGACCGCCCATATCTTCGAGCACGAGAAGTACTTTTTCATTTTTCTGGGCCATTTCAATCATCGCTGGTTCGAAACCAACATTCGGCGCTTCCGGCTCGCCTATCTGAACATATTGATTGTATTTACCCATAGATCTTTCTCCCTTCTGCAACGCCTACTTCGACACCCACTCCCCTGGCAAGGTGGACGTGAGTCTCTTCCCAGGAAGGAATGCCGTGTCCTTTCACGGTATGGGCGATGATACATTTCGGCTTGCCGTCGCCGTACAGATTATTGGCCAGTTCCAGGGTATTGATGATCTCAGCCATGTCATGTCCGTTTATCTCCTTGACCCACCAGCCAAACGATTCCCACTTATCGGCAAAAGGAGCCATCGGCATAATCTCTTCGGTCGGGCCATCCAGGCTTAATTTATTATAATCGACGATAGCGATAAGATTATCGAGCTTGTACTTGTTGGCGAACATCGCCGCTTCCCAGACCTGGCCT
>CP070800.1:2027799-2037514 GCA_020343555.1 Dehalococcoidales bacterium | reverse complement strand
GATTGAAAAGAAAGACCATATCGCACGCATTACACTCAACCGTCCTGAGGTTAATAACCGGATTAACCTCCAGTTAGCCCAGGAAATGAAAGAAATCTGTGCTGACGTTAACCAGGATGATGATATATACGTGGTGTTACTTACCGGAACTGGGGATAAATTCTGTTGTGGAAGCGAGATAACTTCGGATACTGCCGTGTCGGTTGCCGGTATTGAGAAGCCTGTTATTGCTGCGATTAACGGTGACGCGATCGGTGATGGACTTGAACTGGCTTTGAGTTGTGATATCCGGATAGCAGCTGATGCCGCTAAATTCGGACTCCCCCAGCTTGAATCCGGCACTATTCCGTCAGACGGCGGAACCCAGCGCCTGCCGCGTCTCATAGGTAAGGGGAAAGCCCTGGAATTGATACTGACGGCGGAAAGCATAACTGCGGCTGAAGCTCTCGATATTGGTCTGGTGAGTAAGGTAGTTCCTAAGAGTGAGTTAGCCGCGGAAACGGAAACGCTGGTGCAGGGGATAGCCACCAAAGCGCCGATCTCTCTCAGGTATGTAAAGGAAGCGGTCAACAAAGGAATGGATATGACCATGGACCAGGGACTCCGCCTTGAAGCCGACCTGTATCTCCTGCTTCACACAACTAGTGACCGTACAGAAGGCATAACCGCCTTCCTCGACAAAAGAACACCCGAATTCAAAGGAGAGTAAAAAAGTATAGTATTATCCTCGCTTTTTCTTGTCATTCCCACACTCCTTCTTTCATTCCCGCGAAGGTGGGAATCCATCTAAGGAAAACGGAGAGTATTAGAGGGGTGAAACCCCTCTAAAGAACTAATTCCCCTTCCCCTTTTAAGGGGAAAGGGATAAATGGGATAGGGTCAGATACATCAAAATCAACAATGAATACTTTTGAAACAATAATCTACGAAAAGAAGAACGGGACCGCCTACGTTACCCTTAACAGGCCGAAGGCCCTGAATGCGTATAATATCAAGATGCGTGACGAGTTATATCAGGTACTTGGAGCAGTCAGAGATGATCCGGATGTGAGAGTGATAATCTTCAGTGGCGCCGGAGATAAGGCTTTCTGCGCGGGAGCCGACCTTACAGAGTTTCTCACAGCACCATCACCGGTTATTGCCCGGCAGGTACGTTTCGAACGTGATGTATGGAGTAGATTTCTCGGTATAGAAAAACCGATAATCGCGGCTATGCACGGGTATGTCCTTGGGGATGGTGTTGAGATCGCCGGATGTTGTGATATCCGGATAGCTTCGGATGATGTGCAGTTCGGTACTCCGGAGATGGGATTAGGCATAATTACGGCCGCTGGTGGAAGCCAGACACTGCCCCGCATAGTCGACAGGGCTCATGCTCTCGATGTACTACTCACCGGACGGTGGGTAAAGGCTGAAGAAGCCTTGAAAATGAAACTGGTTAATCAAATAGTTCCTCGTGATCAGTTAATGCCTGTTGCCGAGAAAATAGCCGACAGGATAAAATCGTTTAACCAGGTAGCGGTAAGTTTTGTGAAACAGGCGGTTACCAGGGGACTGGATATGACTTTGAACCAGGGACTTGAACTTGAAGCTGCCCTTGCTAGGAGGTTACCGGTTTCATAACCAAACTTAAAATACCAGGATATCCGGACCTTTGCGTGGGGACTCGATAAAATACAGGAGGTTGCTAATTGAACACCACGGAATTTTTGAGTATCGCCAGTGCGATATGCCCCGATAAATGTGCAATCGTTTTCGAAGATTGCAGGCGTTCATTCGCGGAGTTGAATGAGCGGGTGAACAGGCTGGGTAGTGCCCTTATGAAATTAGGCGTCCAGAAGGGTGACAGAGTAGCCATGTTACAGGTAAATACATCCCAGTGCGTGGAAGTATATTTCGCTGTTGCTAAAATAGGTGCTATTTACGTTCCGCTGAACTTCAGAGCGAAAGGTGCCGAACTCACCTACATGCTTAACAGCTCTGAATCGAACACTATACTGATCGGTGACCGGTATATCGATCTGGTTGAATCGGTAAAACCTGACCTGGAAACGGTAAAGAATTATATAACGCTGGATGATAAGCATGACGGAATGCTGTATTACGAGGACCTTATCAGGGAAGGTTCTCCCGAAGACATATACACCGAGATCGGCGATGATGATACCACGATACTGATGTATACAGCGGGAACTACCGGATTCCCGAAGGGAGTTATGCTTTCGCATAACAGCTTTTCAATTTACGTACTAGAGAACGTGACCCCTGCCGATCCGATATCCGAAGAAGGAAACATTCTCACTGTTCCGCTGTATCATGTTGCAGGAATCCAGGCGATGATGGCTGCAATTTACGGCGGCAGGACTCTTGTCATGGAAAGACAATTCGAACCGGTGGAATGGATGAGCCTGGTCCAGGCGGAAAAAGCCAATCGGGCGATGATGGTCCCCACTATGCTAAAACAGCTCATGGACAATCCGGATTTCGAAAATTATGATCTTTCCAGTCTTAAGGTTATTACCTACGGTGCGGCTCCCATGCCTCTCGAGGTTATTAAGAAAGCAGTGGAATTATTCCCGGGTGTCAGTTTTATAAATGCCTTCGGACAGACTGAAACAGCTTCGACCATTACCACTCTCAGTCCGGAAGATCACAATATCACCGGTACACCCGAAGAGAGAGAAAAGAAGCTGAACAGACTTTCATCTATTGGAAGACCGATGGCCGACGTCGAAATGAAGATCATGGATGAGGATGGTAACGACGTGCCACAGGGAGAAGTTGGGGAGATCGTAGCCCGTGGCCCCAGGGTGATGAGTGGTTACTGGAAAGACGATGAAAAGACCGATAAGACAATCGATAAAGACGGCTGGGTGCATACCGGCGATATGGGATATGTCGATGAAGAAGGCTATTTCTTCCTCGCGGGAAGGGCTACGGATATGATCATTCGTGCCGGCGAGAACATCTCGCCCGAGGAAGTTGAAGGAGTAGTGCTTTCACACCCCAAGGTCGATGATGCTGCGGTTATAGGTATACCCGACGAGGAATGGGGTGAACTGCCGGTTGCGATAGTTGTGGTGAAAAAAGGGGAAACCGCCACTCCGGAAGAGGTAATGGAACACTGCCGGGCGAACCTTGCCAGCTTTAAGAGACCTAGATCCGTTTTCTTTGTGGACGAACTCCCTCGAAACCAGATGGGTAAGATAATAAAGAAACAGCTTCGTGAGGAGTACGCTGGTAAGTAAGGTTATCACATAAGAAAAAGTCTTCTAGACGAACAGGAACAGGTCGGTTCATGAAAGTGAACCGACCTGTGTATTTGCAATGACTATATAGGGCATTCCTCTCTTTTGACGGGAGATGTTAGGTGAGGGTGATATGATGAATAACGCATAGGCCCTCTCATCTTCTTGTTATCATTTCCGTAAAAACCACTTCCTGCGTGATACGGGAGCGGGAATCCATTATAATGGTATCTATAAAATCCCGGAGTCAGGAGACAAATGGAATCGGATCAAGTACAGAAAATACTGAATGGCGATGTCCTGGCGGCTGCGAAACTGATACGAGATATTGAGAATGAAATATCTGATATTTCCGGCATGCTGAGAGATCTTCGCCTTTATGCCGGAAAAGCTTTTGCAGTGGGAATTACCGGAGTTGCCGGTACGGGGAAGAGTACTATCCTTGGTCGCCTTGTCAGATATTTCAGGGCAAACAGGAACATGAGTGTCGGTGTGGTGGCAGTAGATCCTACCAGTCCGATCACCGGTGGTGCTTTTCTTGGTGACAGACTGAGAATTCAGGGAGATGGTGTGGATGAGGGCGTGTTCATACGCAGCCTTGCTTCAAGGGGCTGGAAGGGCGGTCTTTCAAAGACTGCCGCAGACATAGTACTGGTAATGGACGCGATGGGGAAGGATATCATATTCGTTGAAGCCGTCGGTTCAGGACAGGCAGATGTGGATATTGCCGGGATTTCCGACACTTGTATCTGCGTGCTTGTGCCGGGTATGGGCGATGATATCCAGTTTATGAAGGCCGGAATATTGGAGGTGGCGGATATCTTCGTTATAAATAAGGCTGACCGCGAAGGAGCTGGAAGTCTGAAAGCCCTGCTTGAAGCGGTGATAGACATGAAAGAACAGTTCCCTGCCGGCTGGAAACCACCGGTCGTCCTCACCGAATCCACGACGGACAGGGGTACGGATGAACTTGGGAAAACAATACTCAGCCACAAGGATTACTTAACGAAGAGCGGTGAACTGGACAAGAAGCGTAAGACGAGGAATAACCTTGGGTAGTTCTCTGATTTATTTCTGTTCCTAGCCCCTCTGTTGACTTATCCAGGCTTTCCTGTCCTTTATATCTCTGTCGAAAAGCAGACGGTAGAAAATAAGCTCGTAGAGGGGAACGTCCTTGCTGATGGGACTTCTCGGGGCGGTAAAACGCCGGATAAACATCACCAGCATAATAGCAACCATTGCCAGTGTAACGGTCAGTGGTTCCTCGATACCGAACGGTTCATGAGCCAGGGCGCCGGTTATCGGTAAAATTATCATAACAGTGGATACTCCTAGGGCGACCTGTTTAAAGGGAGCGAAGAAAAGGTAAGGGTAAACAAGGGCTATAAGTCCCAGCCAGGGATTGAGGATAGTGATAACACCTAGAGTAGTAAACACGCCACGTCCGCCCTGGAAACGGAGAAATACCGGCCAGTCATGTCCGATGATCGTAGCGATTCCTACAGCTGCCTGTGAAGCAATGTTGAAATCCAGAAGCTGGGCAATCCATACCATGAGAGCACCTTTACCGATATCGAATATGGTTACAAATACTGACCAGCGCTTGCCTACCACGGTCAGCGTGTTGGCGGCTCCAACATTCCCGCTGCCAAACTTCCTTATATCCACACCTCGTCTCCACCTTGCTACAAGATAGGCGGCAGGAATAGAACCCACCAGGTAGGCAGCAATAGTCAGTAATATGACCTGTATTACCATTCTTTTCTCCCGCTATCGTAAAGTCAGTTTGTGTGAACGATTTTCCGCCAGTGTAATAATATTATCTGCAATATAAGGTGGTACCCCTGCTTCACCCATCATCACTTCAGTATTGTCGTCCAGTCCATGATAATCGGTACCCCCGGTAGCAATTAAACCATGCTTGTCAGCCAGCCTAGCCAGGCTTTCCCGGTCTTCGGTAGGATAGTCCTTGTAATACACTTCAATACCGACAAGACCTGCCCCGGTCAGTGTCTTTAGCAGTGTTTCGAGGTTCGAAATGCCAAGAGGATGTGCCAGTACTGCAAGCCCGTCCGCCCTGATTATTAGTTCGACGGCTTCTCTTGGAGTCATTTTTGATCTCGGTACATAGGCCGGTCCACCGAAGGCAATGTACTTTGAAAACGCCTCCTTGATGGTATCGATATACCCCTTATCCAGCAATGCCTGGGCGACGTGCGGTCGCCCGACAGAACCGTCACCGGACAATTCTTCTACGTATTCCCAATCTATCGGCATACCCAGTTCAGACAACTTTTGGATCATTTTCTGCGCACGCCCCAGGCGTGAATCGCGTAATTTTTTCAGGGCTGATAATAACTCAGGATTGGTATGGTCTATGTAGTATCCCAGGACGTGAATTTCTCCGGTAGTAGTGTCCGTACTTATCTCCAGGCCGGGGATAAATACCATGTCAGGATACTTTTCTGCAGCTTTGAGTGCCGGTGCGATGCCGTCTACGTTATCATGGTCGGTCAGAGAGACGGTTGTAAGTCCCAGTTCGGCTGCCTTCGCAACCACCTCGGTGGGACTGAGGACACCATCCGATGCTGAAGAATGCAGGTGAAGGTCAACCTTGGACATTAGTCTTCTCCTTCTATCTCCTGGTAGATGCGTTCGATACTTTTTGCTTTTCCGGTCTTGTTTTCGATATCCATGAGCATCGCTGTAAAAATAACCGATCCCTTCGCGACCGGCAGGCGTCTCGGGATCATCGTCAAAAACCGCTGGACAACATCGTCTATGCTGTCGCCGATAACCGAGTCCTTCGGTCCGGTCATTCCGATGTCGGTAACATAAGCCGTGCCTTCCGGAAGGATTCCCGCATCTATCGTACCGATATGAGTGTGAGTACCGAGTACAGCACTAACCCGGCCGTCGAAATACCTTCCCAGGGCTACTTTCTCCGACGTCGCTTCGGCATGGAAATCTATGATCTTGATCAAAGGTTTATCACCTAATTCCTCCAGCAGTTTATCCGTCGTCCTGAAAGGACAGTCATAGTTGGACATGAATGTCCTGCCGATAAGATTAATGACGGCAACGTTTTTCTTGATGATGTAACCCTTCCCCCTCACTCCTTCAGGATAGTTCAGGGGGCGGATGACAGGTTTATCGTTCTCCAGGTAGGGTATTATCTCTTTATGCGCCCAGATATGGTTGCCGGAGGTCATCACATCGATGCCACATGCGAGCAGTTCATCGACCGTCGAGGGAGTTGCACCTATACCTCCGGCTGTATTTTCGATGTTTGCTATCACCGTTTCTATACCAAACCGGTCACGCAGACCGGGCAGGATTTCCTTTACTGCCTGTCTTCCCGGTCTGCCAATGATGTCTCCGATTACCAGTATGATCATGGGATTATTGGTCCCTTTCTACTTGGCATAGTCTATCGCCCGTGTCTCCCTGAGAACAGTTACCTTGATCTGTCCGGGATATTCGAGTCCTTCTTCGATCTTTTTGACGATATCCCTGGCCATTCTCATCGCTCCAAGGTCGTCTATTTCTTCCGGTTTTACCAGGATGCGGATTTCACGACCGGCCTGTATGGCAAAGGATTTCTCCACGCCTTTGAAGGTGTTTGCTATATCTTCGAGAGCCGTAAGACGTTTCAGATAATTCTCGAGTGATTCGCGCCTTGCTCCCGGCCTGGCGCTGCTTATTGCGTCACCGGCCGAGACTATGTAACCCCAGATGCCGGTAGTGGTTGTCTCAAGGTGGTGTTCGGCAATACCCTGGACAA
Source organism: Dehalococcoidales bacterium (assembly GCA_020343555.1). The sequence continues at coordinate 2,030,482 of CP070800.1, read as the reverse complement.
CCTCGGGTGATTTCTCCCACTGTTTGACAATGTCGGCGCCTATGGTAGCGTGCGAACCTTCGATCTCTCTGTCTACTGCCTTGCCGATATCATGCAGAAGTCCGGCTTTTTTAGCAGTTGCCACATTCGCTCCCAGTTCTGAAGCTATCATTCCGGCAAGGAAGGCTACTTCCTTGCAGTGGTTGAGTACGTTCTGTCCGTAACTGGTGCGGTATTTCAGTCGTCCCAGCAGCCTGATGATTTCAGGTCGCAATCCCGGTACTTCCACTTCGAATGCCGCCTGCTCACCCGCCGAATAGATAGTAGCGTTTACCTCTTCCTTTGTCTTGGCTACTATTTCCTCGATTCGAGCTGGATGTATCCGTCCGTCGGTTATCAGCTTGGTCAGTGAAAGACGGGCTATCTCTCTCCGCACCGGATCGAAGCTGGAAAGGGTCACCGCTTCAGGCGTGTCGTCGATAATGAGGTCCACTCCGGTCGCCTGTTCCAGCGCCCTGATGTTACGGCCTTCCCTTCCTATCAGCCTTCCTTTCATCTCGTCACCGGGCAGCGGAACACTCACTACGGATATTTCCGAGACCACGTCGGAAGCGCAGCGCTGTATAGTATGAGCAAGAATCACCTGGCTTATCTTGTCACTTTCCTCTTTCAGTTTCTCTTCCCATTCGCGGAGACGCCTCGATGTCTCTTCCTTGGTTTCCACTTCCATCCTGTCCAGCAGTTCCTGTTTTGCGTCCGCGCTGGACATCCCTGATACTTCTTCGAGTTGTTTGACCTGTTTATCTCTTATCTCCGTAATCTCATTTCTCAGTGTCTCTATACTCTTCTCTTTGTTGGCAAGGTTACGGTCGCGTTGCTCAACGGACTCGATCCTGCGCTCCAGCGACTCTGTCTTGCTCGAAAGCCGGTTCTCCTGTTTCTGCAGCTCGTTTCGTCTTTCGCGCAGTTCCGCTTCGTTTTTACTCTTGTTTCTTTCTATTTCCTCCTTGGCTTCTCTAAGTATGTCTTTTGATTCATCCCTGGCTTCCGCTACCGTTCTGGCAGCTTTTCTCTGGGCGTTACGGAGCTGGCGGTTTACCACCATACGCCTGAAGAAGAAGACAATTATACCTCCGAAAACCAGACCGATAAAGAACATGGAAACCAGTGCGACATAAACTAAACCTGTTTCCATTTTTCTCCTCACTTTCCGGATTATTTCCGGTTCTAGATTTTATTTCAATTCACTTTCCAGCTCATTCCAGAGCCGTTTCACGGTTGCGTTTATCACTCCGTAGCCGAATCCCCGCCGCTGCAGGTGATCACCCAGTCGACGGCGGAAACTCTGATAATCGTACCGTGGTAAATTTCTTGCTTTTTTATAGGCAGCGCGGTATGCACTGTCGTCATCATCCAGGACACCGACAGCCTGCTGGATGATTTCTTCGGGTACTCCCTTGCGTCGTAATTCCATTCCGGTCAGCCACTGGCTGCGGGGGCTGAAAGAATCGCGGTTTTCCGTCCAGAATTGTGCAAAGGCGGTATCGTCTACCAGTCCCTGCTCTTTCATCCTGGCAACGACCGCGTCGATGCTTTCAGCGGAGAAATTACGCTTGCGGAGTCTTTCCCGCAGTTCCGGTTCACTGCGGGGACGGTAACTGATAAAGAGGGCGGCGGCGTCATAGCAGCGGCGGTAATTGTTAGCGGACCTTATCTCCTCGATACGTTCCGGAGATAACTCCTGGTTTACTCTCAAACCTTCCTTGACCGCAATGTCACCTTCCAGGCTGAATGCGTATTCGCCGTCCAGAAATATGTTCACCCGCTTTCTCCTGCCTTTTCCGGCCCGGAGGGCGGTTATCTTTTTCATTTTTCTTGCCTTTACAAACAAACAAAGCCGAGGTTTTGCTTGTAACCTCAGCTTTCAATATGCCTGCTATATATTTATTTAAACTGTCAGGTCAGGACAATATTATTCATCAGTCAGAGAACTCTGATTGGTGACGGCTGAGGCTCTTATTTTCTGCTCGATTTCCTCGACAAGTTCGGGATTTTGAGATAGGTAATTCTTCGCGTTTTCCCTTCCTTGCCCCAGACGAATATCACCATATGAGAAAAAAGCGCCGGACTTGGTCACCAGCCCCTGTTCTACACCCAGGTCTATTATCTCTCCCTCATGGCTTATGCCACGGTCGAACATTATGTCAAACTCACCGGTTCTGAACGGAGGAGCAACTTTGTTCTTCACTACCCTGGCCTTAATATGACTGCCTGTTATCTGGTTCCCCTGCTTTATCGAATCGGTTCTCCTCAGGTCGATCCTCACCGAACTGTAGAACTTCAAGGCTCTACCCCCCGGCGTAACCTCCGGATTTCCGAAGACAATCCCGACTTTCTCTCTCAGCTGATTGATAAATACTACTGCGGTACCGGTTTTGCCGATCGCTGCCGCGAGTTTTCTGAGTGCCTGCGACATGAGACGGGCCTGGAGGGCAACATGGGTGTCTCCCATCTCGCCTTCTATTTCCGCCTGCGAGACCAGTGCCGCAACACTGTCGACAACAACGATATCGACAGCGCCGCTCCTGACCAGGGCATCGGCGATCTCAAGTGCCTGTTCGCCGGTATCCGGCTGGGAGATCAACAGCTCATCGACATTGACTCCGCATCGCTGAGCGTAGCTGGGATCCAGAGCATGCTCAAC
>CP070800.1:2018303-2027699 GCA_020343555.1 Dehalococcoidales bacterium | reverse complement strand
ATAGATGCAAGTGATAAGGCTTCACGGTTTATCAGATTTTGCGATGCATTTAACATTCCGCTGGTAACACTGGTTGATGTGCCGGGATATCTTCCCGGGACTGAGCAAGAATGGGGCGGAATTATCAGGCATGGAGCCAAAATGCTTTTTGCATATTCGGAAGCAACTGTTCCCAAACTAACCCTGACAATCAGGAAGGCTATCGGTGGTTCTTACATAGGAATGTGTTGTCGTGAACTGGGTGCTGATTTCGAATATTCATGGCCGAGTACCGAACTTGCCGTGATGGGGCCGGAAGCTGCGGCTCCGGTGATTTACAGGAGAGAGCTCGAACAGGCAGACAACCAGGAAAAACTCCTGCAGGAAAAAATACAGGAGTACAGGGAGAAAGATGCTATCCCTTACCGTGCTGCCGAACACTTGCATATCGATGATGTTATTGATCCGGCGATGACCCGGCCACGACTTATCCAGAGCCTTGAAATGTTGCTTGATAAGCAGGAGAGTAGACCAGTTAAAAAGCATGGGATCATACCAAGTTAGATATTATATACAAAGAGAAGATTCGGTAAGAGGGGCTTGGGCCTCTCTTACATTTTTCTATTCTACCTTTATATTTATAGATACGAATGGCTGTGAAAATTGATTGTCATTCTGCATAATAATATATAGAATAGTATTGCTTTTCAGCTATTAGCGAAGCTAAGTGTGATAGAATAGATAATATATCTTACAGGAACATAAATATTGATTTACGTACTATCAGGCCAGGATGATTTTTCAGTAGCCCAGGCTCTTGAAGATATAAAGAAAGACTTGGGTGATGAAGCTTCGTTGGCGATGAGTACTACCGTACTGGACGGGAATCAGTTAACTTTTGAAGAACTGAAGAATGTCTGTGAGACTATCCCTTTTATGACTGAAAAACGACTGGTGATAGTCGAAGGTCTACTGGGACGTTTCGAGTCCGGAACCAGGGCAAGGCGACAGACGAAGACCTCGAAGAAGAGTAAGAAGCAGGAAGAAGCCGAAGTTTTTGCTGATTACCTGACCGGAGGTATCCCGGATAGTACCATCCTTGTCGTTACCGAAGGCACTGTTTCAGGTGATAACCCCATTTTTAAGTCCCTTGCTGGCAAGGCTGTGACAAGGAGTTTTGCACTTCCGAGAGACGCAAAACTCCGCGAATGGGTACAGAAGAGAGTTAAGGATGAAGGAGGGGAAATTTCACCACGGGCTGTGCATCTACTGGCAAGGCTGGTCGGGAGTAATCTCTGGATAATGGCAAGTGAAATTGAAAAACTGCTTCTGTATACTAATGGTAGTAAGATAGAAGAAATGGATGTCCAGGTTGTTGTAGGGTATAACCAGCAGGCGACGGTTTTCAATATGGTAGATGCTATACTTGAATTTAAAGCCGAACTGGCTGAGAAAATGCTGGAGTCTTTGTTCCGAAGCGGAATGGCTCCTGTGTACCTGCTGTTCATGATAGCAAGACAGGTTCAGTTGGTAGTCAGGGTAAAAGAACTCAACCGAAAAAGATCAACAAACCGGGAAATGCAGGGAAAGCTTGGAATAAGTTCGGAATGGGTTCTCAAGAAAACTATTGACCAGGCAAGCCGGTATTCATCGTCCAGGCTCAAGGATGTGTACAGGAGACTACTCGATACAGATATCGCGATAAAGACCGGGAAGATGGATCCGGAACTGGCTTTGAATGTCCTGGTGGCGGAGTTGTGCCGACAATCCAATGATAAACCGGTTCGGAATGTTCAAAGGATATAAAGGGTATAGACGCAGTCATGAGTAAAAAGATAATTGCAGTAACAATGGGTGATGCTGCCGGGATCGGTCCTGAAATCATCGTCAAAGCCCTGGGAGATCCGATGATATATGATATTTGCTCACCACTATTGATCGGTGATAGCGGTGTAATCAATAAAACAATAAAATCACTTGAGAGTACTTTATCGCTCCATCCGGTACGGTCCGTTGCTGATGTTGAAGGTCGATATGGATCGATAGATATGCTTGATCTACAGAATCTTCCTGATGAAATTATCCTGGGTAAGGTATCGGCTGATTGCGGCAGGGCAGCGATGGAATATATCAGCAAAGCCGCAGAAATGACGGGTGGCGGTGAAGCAGCGGCTATGGCAACGGCACCGATTAATAAAGAATCGGTTGTAAAAGCCGGTTATCCGGATACCGGACATATGAAATATCTTGCCAGGATAACCGGAACGACCGAGTATGCCGCTATGCTGATGACCGGGGCACTCCGGGTAGTACACCTGAGCGACCATTATTCGTTAAAAGAAGCCTGTGATCTGGTTAAAAGAGATCTTATACTGGCCAAGCTGATACTTATCAACGATTCCTTCCTGAAATGGAACGTGGATAAACCCAGGATCGGAGTTGCTGCACTCAACCCGCATGGCAGTGATGGGGGGCTTTTCGGTAACCAGGAAGAAAACGAGATTACCCCGGCGGTGAACGATGCGAAAAAACAGGGAATTAATGCAAGTGGACCGTTCCCTGCAGACTCTATATTTTACCGGGCTATATCCGGAGAGTTCGATGTAATACTGGCGATGTACCATGACCAGGGACATATCGCTGTAAAAGTTCACGGTTTTGAAAACAGTGTGGCGGTAACGCTCGGATTGCCTTTTGTGAGGACTTCCGTCGATCACGGAACCGCCTTCGATATCGCCGGACAAGGGATCGCTGATCACCAGAGTATGATAGAAGCTATCACTACCGCTGTTGAATTGAGTTAGGGAGAAGGTTCAGGGGTAATGATGAACTCAAGTCCTGTTTTAACTTCTGACCTTGGCGGAACGAAGATGGTGGTTGCGCTCGTCTCACCGGAAGGGCAGGTGATTGACAGACATCGCCAACCTACTCTAGCTAAAGAGGGACCTTACACCGTTATCGACAGACTATTTTCCAGCATAGATTATATCCTCGATAGAAATAACATCTTACCACGCCAGCTCCAAGCAATGAGTCTTGGAATCGCCGGGATCATCGACACAAGGAACGGCATAGTCGATAAGGCTCCTAACTTGCCCGGTTGGGAAAATCTGAAATTAAAAGATAAAATATACGATAGATATACTGTACCTGTGCATATCTTGAATGAAACAGACGCGAGTACTCTCGGTGAACATAGATACGGTGCCGGAAAAGGGCTGAAGAATATTGCTCTGATCACCATTGGAACCGGTATCGGCGGGGGACTGGTACTTGACGGGAGATTATTCTTAGGATCTTCCGGCAGCGCTTTTGAGATCGGGCACATGGTTGTCAAAGACGATGGTCCTGAATGTGGTTGTGGCAAAAACGGTTGCCTGGAGACTCTCGTGTCGGGTACCGCTATTGGTCGAGAAGCAAGAAAGCGTGTTGCTGAGGGTGAAAAATCCATGCTGATTGATATGGTTGATGGTGTAATCGAGACTATAACCGCTGAAAAGGTACATAAAGCGGCGAAACAGGGCGATCTTCTTGCTCTAAGGATTCTTGCCGATGCGTCATATTATCTGGGACTGGGAATAATCAACCTTGTTACGATAATTAATCCCGAGATGATAATAGTCGGCGGCTCTGTAGCCCGTATTGGTAATTTATTACTTGATCCGGTACGACAGATGGTGAAAGACAAAACCTTTGCCTTGATGGTTAAAAAATTAAAAATCGTAAAAGCCCGTCTTGGTGAAGACGCAGGCCTGATAGGTGCCGCGGCTTACGCGCTTGACAAGAAATAAGCTTCGTTGACAGCCAGCTGTACATAAACTACAATCTTATGTAGCTGAAACTGCTGATACCTGTTCCACTTCGGAACCGTTCCGCGGCAGTTTCAAATTGTTTACAGGTGAGGATGGTAGAATTCAGGTGACAAGTGACGAAATTCGAGAAGCATTTTTAAAATATTACGAGAATAAGGATCACAGCAGAGTTGCCAGTTCCTCACTCATTCCACACGGTGATCCCACCCTTCTTCTCACAAGTGCGGGAATGGTGCAGATGAAGCCGTATTTCCTGGGTGATGAAACTCCTTCAAACAAACGTCTCACTTCGTGTCAGAAGTGCTTCCGTACCACGGATATCGATGAGGTTGGAGATACGTCTCATCTTACTTTTTTCGAGATGCTGGGAAATTTCAGCGTTGGTGATTATTTCAAGAAAGAGACCATTGAGTGGACGTACGATTTCGTAACCGAGATCCTGAAGATCCCCCACGATATGATATGGGCGACGGTATATCTAGATGACGATGAATCGTTTGAATATTGGCGTGGAGTCGGTCTCTCCGAAACAAAGATACACAGGTTTAATGACGAAGAGAACTTCTGGGGACCTGCCGGTGATTCGGGGCCCTGCGGACCTGATAACGAGGTGTTTTTCGACCGGGGCGAGGAATACGGTTGCGGAAAACCAGACTGTAAACCGAACTGTACCTGCGACCGGTTCCTGGAAATATGTACGCTGGTATTTATGCAGTATAACCAGGCACCAGATGGTTCTCGAACACTACTTCCTGCTCCAAGCGTAGATACCGGAATGGGACTTGAAAGAGTTGCTTCGATTATGCAGGGAGTAGACTCAATATACCAGACAGACCTGTACACTCCGATCATCGATAAGGTATCCGAATTAACCGGGGAGAAGTACGGCAGCAGTGAAGAAACTGATAATGCTATCAGAGTTGTGGCGGAACACAGCCGGGGAATTACATTCCTGATCGCCGATGGGGTGATTCCGAGTAATGAAGGAAGAGGATACGTGCTGCGGCGGCTATTACGCAGAGCAGCACTTTATGGGTTGAAACTGGGAATGGAAAAACCTTTCCTGTTCGAAACAGCAGGAGTTATTATCGACCGAATGAGCCACATTTATCCCGAATTGAAGAATCGGCAAGACTTTATAACGAAAGTAATCAGACTTGAAGAGGAAAAGTTCAGGGAGACGTTACAAACCGGACTAGAACTCATAGAAAGTATATTCAGCGACAAGACCGATGAGATATCAGGCAAGGATGTCTTCAGATTGTATGATACTTACGGTTTTCCTGTCGAGTTAACCGACGAGGTAGCCGCCGGAAAGGGAATATCAGTAGATATCGATGGTTTCGAGAAAGAGATGGAGAAGCAACGGGAAAAGGGCAGAGCGGCTCAGAAACTTGATATCTCACAGAAAAATGGACCAATCGATGAACTTGACATAAAAGATACTGTATTTACGGGTTATACTACGCTTGTCCAACAAAGCACGATACTAGCTATGCTGGCTGAAAACGATTCGACTGATATGGTTCAGGAAGGTCAGGAAGCCGGGATCATCCTGGCTGATACTCCTTTTTATGGAGAGATGGGAGGTCAGTTAGGTGATACAGGTGAAATTTGTAGTCGGACGGGTCGATTTATCGTTTCAAATACGGTAAGGATATCTCCGGATGTAATCATGCATCGGGGGAAGATGATAGAAGGAAGTTTTGCTATTAGTGATGAAATCGAAGCTAAGGTAAATACTGAGCGTAGACTCGATATAGCCCGTAATCACACAGCAACGCATTTACTCCAGGCGGCATTGCGATCTGTCCTTGGAGAACATATTCAGCAGAGGGGTTCGCTGGTTGCACCTGACTATTTCAGGTTTGATTTCTCTCACCTTACTGCGATGATGCCGGAAGAGATAGCGGAAGTCCAACGGGTGGTTAATGAAGGTATTCGGGCGAACTTACCAGTGTATGACGAGGAAGTTTCTTACGCGCAGGCAATCACGGAAGGGGCGATCGCGATTTTCGATGAAAAATACGCTGACGTTGTTCGAGTATTGAAGGTTGGTAAACCTCCGAAAAGCATGGAGTTGTGCGGTGGCACACATGTGTCCAGTACAGGAGAGATCGGATTTTTCCGGATTACGAGTGAAAGCAGCATCGGTTCCGGGTTGCGGAGGATAGAAGCCGTAACCGGCAGGAGTGCTGAAGAATATATTAATAGGAGAATCAACGATTTGGAGAAAATCGCAGGATTCCTTGAAACTGAGACTGATGAAACGGTCGATAAAACCAGAAATCTCCTGAATGATCTCAAGGACGAGACACGCCGAGTGAAAGCTCTTGAGAGTGAACTTGCCAGTAAAACAGCAGAGTCTTTGGTGGAAAGTGTCGTAGAAGTAGATGGCGTGAATGTAATCGCAGCCAAGGTGAAGTCCTCTCGCATAGAAGTATTGAGAGAGATAAGCGATATCCTCCGTGAGAAACTGAAGAGTGTAGTTATTGTCCTCGGCAGTGTCTACGATGATAGACCTGTTTTTGTAGCGGCGGTAACCCCCGATTTAGTGACGCGGGGTTACAATGCCGGCGGCATAATCAAGCAGGTAGCACAGGTAGCAGGTGGTGGTGGAGGTGGAAAGCCGGATCTTGCGCAAGCAGGTGGAAAGCAGAAAGAAAAGCTTGATGATGCTTTAAGCCTGGTTGCCGAAATCATTAGAAATACCGGTAGTAGCAAGGGGTAGTCTTACGCGTATTCTGGGACTGGACATAGGTGACAAGAGAATCGGGGTTGCACTCAGCGATCAGGGTGGAGTCATAGCCAGTCCCTTGACGATTATCGAGCGGACGAATCTGCAGCAGGATATAGAATCTATTATCACTCTCTTTTACCAGCATGAAGCCGGGATTATTGTTGTCGGTCTTCCGCTGACGATGGACGGTACCATAGGTCACCAGGCTCAAAAGGTAAAAAGCTTCGCGGACTCATTAGCTCGAAATGCCGGCGTATCCGTCGTATACCGGGATGAGAGTCTGACAACGCTCGAAGCAAAGCAATTAATGCAACTTATGCGAAAGAAGAAAAAGCGTGAGAAAGAGAAAGATGATGCCGTTGCCGCTGCTTTCATCCTGCAGGGATACCTCGATGAACAAAGCAATAATCTGAACGGGTAATTCACGGTGATGCAAGGCACTTGAGCCGCGATGGGAGTCGGAATGAATATACACCTGGTAGATAAAACTTTCATTAAACAACCAAAACACTATATTTTACAAAGCTTGCTGGCCGTTATAGCCGTTGCGGTTATTCTGTATTTCGTGGAAATAATAACCCATGCCGCTATTGTTGCGGCTCTCGGCGCAAGCAGTTTTATCGTCTTTGCGATGCCGAAAACAGTGGCGGCAGAACCACGGCGACTTATCGGGGGGCATATTATTGGAATTCTGTGCGGGTTAGCGTGTTATTATGGCTGGCATCACACTTCATTTGGAAGTCTTTTCGACACTGTTGAATTCTTGCACTGGCTTCCCGCCGCCATAGCGGTTGGATTATCCATTTTGCTGATGACGATTTTTAACTTCGAGCATCCCCCTGCAGCCGGCACTGCTCTTGGAATTGTCACTCATGGATGGTCGATGGAAACCATCATCTTTATCGTGGCATTTGCGGTCAGTCTAGCAATCATCGGCGCGATACTGAAAAAATACCTTAAGAATCTATGCACGTAACGGGAGTCAAATCTAGTGAGTGAGTCTTTCAGTTTTCACCTGCAAAAAACAGAAGGGAAAGCCCGTCTTGGTGAACTTGATATCAAGGGTAAGAAGATACAAACTCCCGTGTTTATGCCGGTAGCAAGCCAGGCTACAGTCAAGACACTAACCTCCGATGAAATAAGAGAAATTGGTTTCGGTATTATCTTGTCCAATACCTATCATCTTTATCTCAGGCCGGGGATCGATATAATAGAGAGCCTGGGAGGTTTACATAAATATATGGACTGGGATAGAGGTATTCTTACCGACAGCGGGGGATACCAGGTATTCAGTCTCTCTAGGTTGCGAAAACTAACCGACGAAGGAGTAGTATTTAGGTCGCATATAGACGGCAGCGAACATCTCCTTACTCCCGAACTGGCGGTTAAATACCAGGAATCACTCGGATCCGATATTGCGATGGTACTCGACGAGTGTCCTGCCCACGATGAGAATTTTGAAAAAACAAGGTTATCCATGAAAAGGACGCACCTTTGGGCAAAACGATGCCTTGAAACACATAGCCGCGCAGATCAGGCTTTATTCGCTATTGTCCAGGGAGGTATATTCCCGGAACTGCGTCGTGAGTCCGCCGAATACCTTTCGTCACTTGATTTTCCGGGATATGCGATTGGTGGCCTAAGTGTGGGTGAACCAAAGGATGTGACCGGTGAGGTGATCGACGCTACTGTACCATATTTATTGGAGGATAAGCCCCGCTACCTGATGGGAGTTGGTTCTCCCGAGGACCTTTTCGAGGGAGTATCGCGTGGAATAGATATGTTCGATTGCGTTCTGCCGACCCGTGTTGCCAGAAATGGCTCTCTCTTTACTGCGAAGGGAAGAGTAAACATATCGAATGCCCGTTTTACGAAGATGGAAGAACCGGTAGATCCGGAATGTGACTGCTACTGCTGCTGGACTTTATCAGCATCGTATCTCCATCACCTCTTTAATACGAAGGAATTACTAGCCTACAGATTGGCGACGCTGCATAATCTGACCTTTATCAGTAACCTGATGAAGAAGATTCAGACCAGTATCAACCAAGGCGCCTTCGATTCATATAAAAAAGAGTTCCTTTCTGGTTATCAGACCACCAATGAGCAGGTAAGGATGAACCAGAAGGAGAAGTGGCTTAGGTCCAGGGAAGAGAAGGTCTGATTCTCCTTCATCTCATTTTTTCTTTTTTCCTCTCCCTCTATTACGAGCTGTCTCCCTCTCCATATGGAAAGGAAGACGCTCGATAATACCATAGTTTTTCGCTTGAGTTATTTTCTAAAGAACAAGCAGGATTATGTTTCAAGATTCTCTTATTATAGATACTAGCTAAATATTCTTATGCGACTTATAATCGAACGAAAAACTATATGTTAACGAATCAACGTTGTCGTTTATTGCGGGAGTGTCCTCACCAGAAATTATTATTAGTTGAAACCCATCTGTTGGGCTTGAGGGCAGATCTTTTGAGCGCGGCAATGAACGCAGGCGATCTTGGGGAATATTACGAAAAAGCGGAAAATCAGTAATCCGATAATAACCAGGAATATTGCGAGTAAGACAAAGGAGAAATTGATTATCAGTGCCGGAATTATAGCGATGATCGGAATAACCAGACTTGCTATGTACAGGTTGTTCGGGCAGAGAAATCCTTTTGCACGGTTCGAAAAATCCTTTGTATTTCCTACTTTGGATACTTTCCGGGATACCACGTTCAGACCGGATATGCATAAAGAGTCTTTCAGTGTGTAATACAGACAATTGGGACATACCTTCAAAGGCATATGTACGTACATCTCGCCGAAGGAAAAGAGAAGATAAATGATGCCGACTACTATACCAATCCAGGAATTATACCCGATAAT
>CP070800.1:2012571-2018203 GCA_020343555.1 Dehalococcoidales bacterium | reverse complement strand
CAGCTGATTCGAGTACCCGTCTGATAACTTCTGTTGATTTATTCCTGTCATCAATCGCTCCCAGGAGTGCTTCCTGTACTTTCTCGATAGTTTCATTCCGCAGTTTTCCTAATTCAGCCAGAACTGCATACTTACCTAGGGCGGTTGCGGCAGCAGACTGTACCTTATCAGATTCGTCTTCTTCAAGGAGTTTAATGAGAGGATCTATAAGGGAAGTATCTTCATTTTCCCATAGCCCATCGATGGCCAAACAACGTATATCTTCCTCGGGGTCTGACAGACAATATCTGAAAATTGTATCGAAGTTCAGCTCAAGATTATCCTCAGCCAGTTCAAGGAGACGGTTGATTGTTTGAATCCGGCGCTCTGTGTTTAGCCCATCCCAGACTTCCCTGAAGTGTCTCATTTCAACCGGGCTGAGGCCGGACAGTTCGGTGAGAGATGTATTATTTGGGATATCCTCACCTTCGGCTAACTCTCGTATAGCATTGCCGATGGATTCGGGTAAAGAAGAATCCATTAATCATTATCCTCGTAGTAAAAGTCATCGTCGCCTTCGGTATCGCCTTCACCCTGTTCCCAGATCGGTTCTGTAAAAAGGTCGATATACTCTTCCATAGCTTCGGCCGCGAGTTGTTTCATTTTGTCCTTTGTCTCATCGGCAACCTGCGATATTTCAAACGTGTCTATCTTGATCCCAAGCATTTCCGGTAGAACTCCGAGGATAGCATATGCCGCCATTGGATTCTGTATCCGGGTGGTATATCCCGGTACTTCAGCGAGAAGGCAGATACCTTCGATATTTCTTTCTTTAGCAACACCCAGAAGGAGTCCGTTCAGTCCGGAGATCTGCAGGTTACCTCTCTGTTTAAGGTTACGTATACTTAATTCTTCAATTAATTCAGGTACGGTAGCTACTCCCCAGACTTCGGGTTGCTCGGAGTGGTGTATTCGTGTAACAGCTGCTGCACAGGTGTATATACGCTTGGCTTGAAATTTCAGACCTACATCGAGTATAGCGTTAGCCAATTCATATGCATTCGATGCTGGTTGATCTTCTCCGATGAAAAGAATGATATCGCTTCCACCATCAGGATTTTTCCAGTATGAGAAAGTGCTCCGGGGAAACTGAGGAGCTTCAATGACATTATTCCTGACAGCTACTCCGATGGGATCGAAAAACCTGGCGGCGTTTATCTCTCCCAACTTGTGCAAATCTAATTTCTTTTCAAGGTAGTTTGCTACCAGCATCGACACATGACCTATTCCCGGCCATGCCGCGATCAGGTTCGGAGTATTTAATTTAGGTCTGGCGGTTATTTTAACTGAATCATTCATTCGATGATACCTGTAATTTCAGGTTGTCCTGAGCGGAAAAATACTAGAGTAGTAAGAAGTTTCTCTGATTTCAGGTCTTATTTACTCGATACCGATACGCTGGAGAAGTAGACAGGCGGAGTTTGTAGCATTCCTCCAACCCACACCGTTTCACTTCCTATTGCGGCGACGCGGTTCATAACCTGGTAAACATTCCCTGCAACCATCGTATCTTTCACTCTACCTACTATTTTACCATTTTCTATCTTATAACCTAAGAGTACGTTACCGCTGAAATCACCGCCAAGAGTATTACCATGTCCGGCTCCCATCAAGTATTCAACAACCAGACCTTCTTTTATATCAGCCACCATTTCATTGAAGGTAGTTACACCGGCTGATACGATAAATGTGCTGGCTGAGGGTGACGGCAGACCGCCATGTCTTTCTCCGCTACCAGTACTTTTCTTACCGGCAAGAGCAGCAGTCTGAAGATCGTAGAGGAAATTTGAGACTATACCGTTTTCAATAAGGGGCGTTCTCTGACTTGTTATGCCTTCGTCATCACAAGGACGACTGCCCGGTCGAAAATCAATTGTAGGGTCATCAAATATGGAAAGATTATTATCAAATGATTGTTCTCCCAGCTTGTTTACTAGAGGTGAAGAACCTTCAAGTACAAGTTTACCGTTTAGACCGGCCATGAGTGGTTGGACCAGTGCGCTAGCAACACCTCTGGGAGTAAAAATAACCGGTAATTCACCTGTTTTGATCGGTGTATTGTTTCTGGAAAATTCAAGCTGCTGGAGAACGATTTCGGTTACTTCGGATATATCATCAATAGGATGGCAGGAACTCTGTCCTTCTCCGACAAAAAGCATATCGGTTCCACGTATTAGCTGACCTTCGACACCAAGACTGAATATACTTTTCCTGTATTCAGCCTGACCTCCTCTCGAGTTAATTAATCGTACCGAAACTGTACCTTTACTGACACTGGCTTCACATTGGAGTTCCGGGGTATCTTCTCTTACCGAGGAAATCATCTTTTCTCCGAGTTTTGTCATTTCTTCCGTAGAGATTCTGCGTATAGCCGGATCATAAGTGTTGACTTCGGGGTATGAGTCCAGAGAAGGAAATTCGAATTCAGCTTTCATACCGAATTCTGCAGTTTCGACTGCAGAATCTACTATATTTCTACTCTCTTTCAGGTTGGTTGTAGTAGCATACCCTCTTCTGCCATTTTTTATGATTCTCAAGGCAACATTCGTACTCTGTTTACTTTGAACATGCTTGAGTCGGTTGGCTTCGAATTGTACAGGAGTAGTTTCGGAGGTGATACAGAATACTTCAGCTTCTTCGGCTAATTTCTTGGCTTCGTTGAGGATTCTTTCCACTTAATTACCTCCGATCAGGCAGTTCTGAATCCTGATATGCGGACTTCCATTGGATACCGGGAGTGGCATCTGACCTCCCTTACCGCAACCTCCACCCTGGTTCATATCAAGATCGTTACCTATGGCGTCTATATTCATCAGAGTTTCGAACACATTTCCTGTAAGGACTACAGGTCGCATTGTCTCTTCTATTTTCCCGTTTCGTATCATGTAAGTTTCGCCGGCTGAAAAGGTGAACATTTCCATACTGGTAGTACCGCCGAACCAATTCTTTACATAAATGCCTTCTTTGATATCACTTATCATGTCCTCGAATGACGTAGTTCCCGGTTCTATATATGTGTTAGACATTCGTACTATAGGCGGAAAACGGTAATTGATCGCCCGGGCATTACCGGTCGGCTTTTCATTCATCTTCGAGGCTGTCTCTCTCGAGTGGAGTCTGCCCGTCAGTTTTCCTTCTCTGATCAAGTAGGTTTTCGTAGCAGGAGTTCCCTCATCATCATATTTATAGGATCCACGAAGCCTGGGAACAGATCCGGAATCCAATATGTTCAACTCAGGCCTTCCGAATTCTTTGCCCAGAGTCATTAGTTCGGTCATTTGCTGGTTTTCATATACAAAATCTGCTTCGGAGAGATGTCCAAAGGCTTCATGAACGAAAACGCCGGCAAGGACAGGATCAAGAACAACTGTGTATTTACCCCCTTTTACCTGTGGAGCTGAAAGCATTTCGACCGCGCGTGCTGACATTTCTTTTACTTTATCATCAAGGCTTTGAATCGCGGTGATGTCACCCCTGCTCCCGATACTCAAACCAACCTGCTGGACTTCACTTCCATCGGTAGCGATAGCTGTCAGTCGCAAGGTTACATCCATTCTTTCCTGTTCGATGTAACTGCCAGCCGTATTGAAGAAGATGGACTTTTTCTGACCGTCTCCGTAATTTATGGTAGATGTCTGAATTCCCTGTGTTCCCCAGATTATTTCATTATACCCATCGAGGAATTCCTTTTTTTCTGAAAGAGGAATTGATACAGGATTATTATCGATACCGGCGGAAACAGAATCTATAAAAGGTTCAATGTCTCCAAGTTTGATATTCTCGGCACTGATAATTTTTGCCTGGCTAACAGCTGATTCCACTCTTTTAGGAAGATTGTTGAGACTGTTAAAGCTGACGAATCCCCAACCTCCGTTGACCAGTGCCCGAACGTTACCACCGACTGAGGTTCCTTTATTGACAGACTCCAGTTTTTTACCGCGGTATGAAATATGGCTGGATTGGGTTTCTTCGAGGTGGACTTCTATATAGTCGGCTTTATACTTCTTCAGAGTATCTGCGAGTTGATGTCCGATAATATCGATATGTGCCATTGGTACATACTCCCGTGAAGAAAATAGGGGGCGTTGTTATCTGATTATAGCAATTCAGGATGAATTTGAAAAATAACCGAGAGGGGGCGAAGGTCTTACGGATTGACCCCTTCGGATTATTTGGTATGGAAGGTTTAAATTAGCTTCTCTCTACTATCATAGCCATACCCTGACCTCCACCTATACATAGGGTGGCCAGGCCGTAACGGTGATTTTTACGTACCATTTCATGCAACATGGTTACGATAATCCTGGCACCGGTACAACCAATAGGATGTCCGAGTGAAATACCACCGCCGAGAAGGTTTGTCTTATTCAGATCGATATTAAGTTCTCTGATTACTCCAAGTGACTGGGAGGCAAAGGCTTCATTTAATTCGATGTAATCGATATCGTCAAGGGTCAAGCCTGCCAGTTTAAGAGCTTTCTTGGCTGCGGGTACAACACCAAGTCCCATGTATGCCGGGTCAACGCCGCCCGAAGCATAAGATTTTACGGTTGCCATGGGAGTAAGACCTAGTTCCTTTGCTTTTTCTGCAGACATGACCACCAGGGCAGCTGCTGCGTCTGTGATCGCGGATGCGTTGCCTGCAGTTACCCCGCCGTCAGGTCTGAACGCTGGTCTCAACTTGCCCAGAGCTTCCATTGAGGTCTCCCTGGGATGCTCGTCTACTTCGAACATTACCTTTTCACGTTTTACAGTGATTTCTACAGGTATAATTTCTTCTTTCAGAACACCAGACTTTATCGCGGCTAATGCTCTGTTATTGCTCTCTAGAGCGAACTGATCCTGCTCTTCACGGGTGATGCCATATCTGTCCATAATGTTCTCAGAGGTTATACCCATATGATAATCATAGAATTTTTCCCACAGACCGTCATGTACCATACCGTCTACCAGTGGGACGTTATTCATCCTGGCGCCCCAGCGTGCTGCAGGCAGATAGTACGGTATCTGACTCATGTTTTCCATACCGCCAGCAATAATCACATCAGCATCGCCAGCCTTGATTGCCTGAGCAGCCAGTGCCACTGATTTCATCCCTGAAGCGCATACCTTGTTGACGGTGAAAGCATTGATTTCTTTTGGTAAACCGGCATAAATCATCGCTTGACGAGCGACATTCTGTCCCTGGCCAGCTTGGACGACATTACCCATGATGACTTCATCGATTTCAACTTCCTTCAGCGAGTCATCCCAGTCAGCGTACTTTTTTTCCAGTTCGATGACGCCGTCCTCTTTAATAGCATCGGGTGCATTTTCGATCGATTCGGGTTTTGGGACGGGTTTCAGTCCGGCTTTCTTTAACGCACCTTTTATAGTTATCGCGCCAAGCTCGGTAGCTGGCACATCTTGTAACGATCCACCGAAATTACCTATGGCAGTCCTCGCACCACTTACAATAACTGCTTCTCCCATCTTAATCTCCTTAATAATATTTCTAACTACTTGTTGTAATCGTAGAATCCTTTTTTAGCCTTCTGTCCCAGCCACCCAGCGGCTACCATTCTTCTCAACAGGTTGGGAGCTATATAGCGGG
>CP070800.1:2008870-2012471 GCA_020343555.1 Dehalococcoidales bacterium | reverse complement strand
TTCTGGCTTCCCTATGCCTGGCTTGATCTCGACCTGAAAGAGGATATGACCGGACGAAGGTAAGGATCAATTGAGTTAAAGACTGAGTTGCGAATGGTCGGAAGACTTCGGGCGGCGTTCAACAAGCGTCGCCCAACTCTTTCTTCAGTTAACGCAATGTATATAATATTACTTGAATGTTGACAAGTCAGCGGAAATTGATTACACTTTAGCCTGAAATTCGAAAACTACAACTGAATACATCTTTCACCGTCTTGGATTTGTTGCTTAACAGGGTGGTTATGAAGATTAAAGGGTACTATTAGTTGCCAAATAGTGTGGTAGCTCGTGGTACCCTTTCGATTTTTACAATGAAATAGAAACAGTTTCGGGAGAAGCTGGCCCTGCCGGGAGAAACCAGGGTGCTGAATGGTGGCAGCTCATATCAGCTTAAATAATAACCAAACCCCTCCCGTGTCCGGAGCCCTGGGAGTAATCGGGGTTAGCGGCGGGGCCGGTTCAAATTCAAGGAGGTGTACTTTGACCTGATTTAGACAAGAATTCAGAGATTCTACATTAGAACTGCATAATTATCATGTAACAAACTTTCATAATTGAGACATGAAAGTATTCACGAGGAGGTGGATAGATGATTAAAAGAATAGCGTGGTTGCTGGTTAGCTGCCTTATGGTGCTGACACTTGTATTATCTTCATGTGCTGAAGAAACTGATACCGGGGGAACTGTCACGACTGAGGATACGGGGCAGACAGTAACGGTAGGCGGTGAAGATGATTCAAGAGAGGAACCGGGGACACCGACGGTTGAAAAAGATACGGACAAACCGAAGTATGGTGGTCGACTTACTATCCCAGTCGCTGGCTCTCCTACCAACTGGAATCCCGGTGTGTCTGTTGGTCGGAGTGCCGATTCTATCGGCGCAGTGGTCATCGAGCAGATCCTCGGTCGAAACTTTGAAGATGGCCCGGCAGGGAGTGGTAAATACTCCTTTGTTGGCGGCGTACCTGAATGGGGTGCCGTTGGCGGTCACCTCGCCGAGAGCTGGGAAATTCCCGGAGTAGGCATCTGGGTGTTGAACATACGCCAGGGAGTACACTGGGCTTATAAACAGGGTTCCCCGGCATCGGAACTGGTAGGCGGACGCGAAATGACAGCCGATGATGTTGCCTACAGCATCGAGTGGATGAGGGATAATCCGGATTCACAAAGCAACTTCAGTGAACCCGCCCTGATTCAAAATACCACCGTTGAGCGAAATAGTGATTGGCAGATCACGGTAAGGACGCCGGTAAATCCGACTACCGGTTATCTGTGGATAATGGGAGGTGGAGGTGTCCAGTATGTCTGGGCAAGAGAGCACCTTGATAACTATGCTTCCAGTAACGAGTGGTTAAATACGGTCGGTACCGGGCCGTATATAGTCGAAGATTACGTAACGGATGTAGCGATCAAGTATGTCAGGAACGATAACTACTGGGGTGTCAATCCGACCGGACCTGGGCAAGGAGACCAGCTGCCATACGTAGATTCAATCAACTGGCAGATAATACCCGACAGGTCAACCAGGATGGCTGCATTCCGAACGGGTAAAGCTGACATCTTCTACATGGAAAGTCTGTCTGTTGAAGAATACGAGCAGATGATAAAGACGAATCCTGATATAGAATCTGCCCAGTTAATAATCGACTGTATGAAGATCACCGGCAGAGTTGACAGGCCCGAGGATCCTTACTCGAATCTGAAAGTACGTCAGGCGATGATGCTAGCGATCGACCATCCGTCAATCGTCAGCGACTTCTATGGCGATAAGGCAGAGTTGCTGGATAGTCCGGCGCGTAAATGGTACTCGACTATTTATACTCCGATGGAGGAATATCCGGAAGAGGTACAGGAATACTACGGATATAACGTAGAGAAGGCAAAGCAGTTGTTGGCTGAGGCAGGTTACCCGGATGGCTTCAAGAAGGAACTGACCTTTGTTAATAACACAGCTTCCGAAGAAGCCGCAGCGATATTTAAGGCATACCTAGCCGAGGTCGGTATCGATCTTGAACTATCGCCTATAGAAGGCGGTTTATTTATGAATATTTTCTTTTCGGGTAACACGGACTGGATACTCAATTCATGGCCAGGAGGAAACGGTGCATTCTTCGTCAGGTACAGTATGGGTTACTTCCGAGGGCCGAACGCATGGAACACGGCTCATGTAAACAATCCGGAAGGAAGCGATCCGATTATCGAGAAGGCGTTTGAAGAGCAGGCGAAGTACGTGATGATTGATTACCCGAAAGCTGACGAAGTAACCAAGGCAGCCTATAAGTATACGGTTGAACAGGCGTTCCTCGTAACGATGCCTGCACCTTGGGGATATAGAGTCTGGCAACCCTGGATGAAGAACTTCTATGGCGCGGCTTCTTTGAAGTTCTGGCTGCCATGGGTGTGGATAGACGAGGATCTGAAAAACGAAATGCTGAAATAGGTTAACTAAATTTTACATATACGCATGGTTGGTAAAACGATAGGAGGTAGAGTTTTGAAACTCTACCTCCCGTTTTTTTAGCACCATCATTCCATTCTATGAATAGCCAATCAGGAAATTTTACGACCTGTGTTGAAGTAATAATAAAGAGTATAAAGAAAACTGAAGAAATTGATAAACTGATTTTCATTTGCTTATGTTACCGGATAAAAAGTATGTCGGTGACATTGACAGGCTGCTTTAAGAGTAGTACTCTGGTTGACACGAAAAAGGGCTGTTTCCTTTATATCCGAACTCATTTTGTACTGAACAGGGAAATTGTATCCATTAAAATACGGAGGCTTTGATATGGCAGGGATACTCGAAGGACTGAAGGTAATCGAGATGGGGAATAACATAGCGATTCCGGCGGCCGGGGCGATACTGGGTGACTGGGGCGCTGATGTCATCAAGGTCGAACCGCTTGCGGGAGAGATGATGCGGGGGATGGGAAGTGTGCAAGGTGTCAAGGTAATCGGAGTAAACATGCAGTTCGAGTTACTCAACCGAGACAAGAGAGCCCTGGCAGTCGACCTGAAAACTGACAAAGGCAAATCCATTCTGCACCAGATGGTAATGACATCTGATGTATTCATCGCCAACTACGAAGTAAATGCTTTGAAGAAACTCGAATTAGACTATGAAACTCTGAGCGGTATCAATCCCAGGTTAATCTACGCTGTGGTAACCGGTTACGGTTCACGCGGACCGGATAAGGATGAACGGGGATTCGATTTTACGGCAGGCTGGGCTCGATCCGGGACTCAGCATTTAATGGCAGAGCAGAGCGGTACACCGCCATCTCAGCGCGCCGGTATGTACGACCGGACAACAGGAATGCATGCCGTAGCCGGGGTATGCGCAGCGCTGTTCAACCGCGAAAAAACGGGGAAGGGCCAGGAAATAGAACTGTCCCTCTATCATGTCGGTATATACACCATTGCCACGGATGTCCAGAATGCTTTGAATGGATTGCCGTCTCTGCCGAACGATCGAACAAAAGCAACCAGTCCTTTATGGAATTCATATCGTGCCGGTGACGATCGTTGGTTTCAGTTCGCCATGCTTCAGTCTGATGTGCAC
>CP070800.1:2002540-2008770 GCA_020343555.1 Dehalococcoidales bacterium | reverse complement strand
CCATGGAATATGTCCGCAGAAGGAGAATGCTTCATGCAGCCGAATCGATTCACTCAGGTGAAGAAATCCTGCCGGTAGCACTAAAGTACGGATATTCCAGCCACAGCGGTTTTTCGAAAGCCTTCAAGAAAATATTTGGCTGTTCACCCAGCCTTTTCCGAAGAACCGGTATTCCTCGAATACCAGCATGCATCAACCTGTACACGCAGGATATGAGAGTAGAAGGAAAGGTATTAAAAGCCTGCGAAACCGAAAAATTGATAATCAGGAATTTCAGACCGGATGACTGGAAACAGGTTCAGGTATTAGCCATCAATAAAGAGATGTCCGACGGCGCTAAATACGATCTCACCTGGCCTACCTCAGACGATGAAAGCTTAAAGATGGCAGAATTCCTGTCCGGTACCGACTTTTTCTGGGCAGTGTGTCTGAAAGAAAACGATGAACTTATCGGTTTGATTGCCTTCAATTCAATCGATGAGAACCGGACACTCGATTTAGGCCATGTATTTCATACGGATTATATGCTAGAGCAGAGTGTTATGACCGAAGCACTCCGGCGCATGGTCCAGTATGCCTTTGATGAACTCGAGATCGACCGGATCACCACACATAATGCGGCTGACTGGGAAGGACAGATCGAACCGCTGTACAGACTCGGTATGAAAAAAACCGGTGAATGGATCGGTCCGTCACCCGTTGATGAAGATAAGTCACCGATTACGATTAAAGTACTGGATCTCGGGATAACCAGAGAAGAGTGGGACAAGATCACTGCTGCCTGATGCGGACAAATCCGTCGCTACTGTCTAAAAGACCTTCCTGATTCAGTTGAGCGATGATGCGTCGGACACGATCCTTATCAGACGGTAACTGATCAAGAAGCTGATCCTCGGTCATTATCTCAGTATCCAGGAGTAACCTGAGGATATTACCTCGTAACTCACGGTCGGATCCCCGGAATGTACCCTGTTTTCTCCGTTTTCCTGCTTCCAGGTCCTTGTTTTCCTGTTTTAGCATCGAACCATAATCAAATAACGCGTAATACCACTCACGCGGAGAATACTTGTCAATCGTTGCTTCGATAAGCGGCATAATGTCACTCTTACCAACTGTCTCCATTTCCCTGAAAAAGAAATAGAGGTAAACGGTACGGATATTCGTATCGATCACCACGGCAGGTTTGTTGAACGCGATCGCCATCATTGCCGAAGCAGTGTATTCACCTATACCCGGAAGCTGTCGAAGCAGGACCGGGTCATCTGGCACACGACCATTATACCTTTCGGCTATTTCCCCCGCAGTGTTGTGGAGTGCCAGGGCACGCCGGTTATATCCAAGTCCCTGCCATAGACGCAGTACCTCGCGAAACGGTGATTGTGCAAGTTTATACACATCCGGAAAAGTTTTGATAAACTCGACATATTTCTCTATTACACGTGAAGTCTGCGTCTGCTGCAGCATAAATTCCGATACCAGGATATGGTAGGGATCGGTCGTTTCCCGCCAGGGGAAAATACGCCCATGGTCACGGTAATAGTCACGAATAATAGCCTGGAAAGAAGAGATAACCTCTGGGGTCAATCCATATTTTCGATAACGTGAATAGATATCTAACATCGCCTGTTTTAGTATATCATTCTAATCTGCAGGAATTTACCAAAGGTAAACCTACTAGTATGATGCTGCAAATTCATAGTGTGGGATGTTCAAGTCTAACTATTTATAGTAATCCAATCGGCGTAAGGTAGAATTATCATTACCACCTTTCAGCTTAAAAATATCCCTGTATAGATCTCTGTATCAAGCCTGCATATTACTATTACACGTGAATGACGAAATCGCATGTGTAATAATTGGCATTAATTGCTATGAATATATTGAATGATCCAACCTGTAAATTGACAAAAATACAATAATGAGCTATATTTCATTATAATTAGTTTTAGTTAGGTTATTACAAACTTTCATAATCGTTTCAGATCAAACAAGAATTGGATGACCGACTCGAATTAAAATTCAATAGAGGAGGTCATCCTATGGCTTTTCAGGACAAGTCTATCCAGTGCGCAGATTGCAGTTCTACCTTCACATTTACCGTTGAGGAACAGGAATTTTACCAGTCCAAAGGTTTTCAAAACGAACCCAAACGCTGCCCCGCATGCCGTCAGGCAAGGAAATCAAGTCAGTACGGAAGCAACAACCGCCGTGTCAGCCGCCAGATGTATCCAGTCATATGCGCCGAATGCGGTAAAGAAACCGAAGTACCGTTTGAACCCCGGGGCGACAGGCCGGTGTACTGCAGCGATTGTTTCAACAAAAACAAACAAAGCTACTAGAATATATAAAAACTTTCAGGAGCATATAGATGAAAATATACGTAGGTAATCTATCCTACGAATCCTCGGAACAAGATCTACGGACAGAATTCGAAGCTTTCGGCAAGGTAGATTCGATAAGTGTAGTAATGGACAAAGTTACCGGAAGACCGAGAGGTTTCGCTTTCGTTGAAATGCCGACGGTATCAGAAGGCCAAGCCGCTATAAACGGCATCAACGGGAAAACCATAAACGACAGGACGATCGTGGTTAATGAGGCGCGTGCCCGTAACGATAACAGGGGTAGTGGTGGTTACGGGAACAGAAGCGGTAGTTCCGGCGACAGAAGAGGTAGTGGTGGTTACGGGAACCGCAGAGGTGGTGGATTCAGCAGCGGAAGACAGAATCGATATTAAAACATTGTACACTACGAATCGAGAACCATAAAACTACATTCCTTTAAACAGATTATCTTGAAAATATCAGGAGAATTAATGCATTTCGAAAATTTAAACCTTCACCCGAGCGTAATGAAGGGTGTACATGAGCTCGGATATCAGGAACTCACACCTATACAAAACAAAGCAATCCCACCTATATTAAACGGGAAAGATATCATCGGACTAGCGCAAACAGGAACCGGTAAGACAGCCGCTTTTACGCTTCCTCTTCTTCAGCATCTTATCGATTTGCCCAGAAGACAGATAAACGCAGCTATAATAACTCCGACTCGAGAACTATCCGAGCAAATTGGCAGTACTGTCAGTAATCTGGGAAAGTATACCGATATAAAAACCACCACCCTCTACGGTGGGACAAACATCAATAACCAGATTCGCGAGTTAAACAGGGGAGTGGAAATAGTCGTTGCCTGCCCGGGAAGATTGATAGATCATCTCTGGCGAGGTACTGTTGACATGTCGAACCTGGAAATCCTAATTATCGACGAAGCTGACAGGATGCTTGATATGGGCTTCCTTCCCGATATACGGAAAATAATACAGTGTCTGCTGAAACCAAGACAGACTTTATTGTTTTCGGCAACGATGCCGGCGAGTATCAAAAAGCTTGCCAGAGAAATACTCCGCGATCCTTTAACAGTTCAAATAGGACACACCGCACCGGCAACAACCGTATCTCATTACCTGTATCCTGTCAGACAGCATCTGAAAACCTCTTTATTGACAGAACTGCTCTATCGCATCGATTCCAAATCCGTACTCGTCTTTACACGTACCAAGCACCGGGCTGAGCGTATCACCCGGCATCTCAGGGATTCAGGATTCAAGTCTGCATCATTGCAGGGCAACTTGTCTCAAAGCAGGCGCGATGCCGCAATCAATGGTTTTCGCGCCGGTTCGATAAAAATACTGGTAGCTACGGACATCGCTGCCCGTGGCCTTGATATCCGAAGTATTTCCCACGTCATTAATTACGATATGCCTGAAAACACGGATGCTTACATCCATCGTATCGGTCGCACGGGAAGAGTTAATCATAACGGTGACGCGTTAACCTTCATAACAAGTGAGGATAGAGGAATGGTGGATTCCATTGAACGTATTCTCAACAGTAAAATCGAACGACGTATGCTTGATAGTTTCGATTACGATCAGCACAAAGGTAAAAAACCGGGACTGCGAAAGAGTCGCAGGATACCGAGTAATCATAAAACACCACATCCTATGCTAGCAAAATAAAAAAAAGGAGTAGTAAGATGAATATACTACTCGTATATCCCAGGTACCCTGATACCTTCTGGAGTTTCAAACATGCTTTGAAATTCGTATCCAAGAAAGCCGTATTTCCTCCCCTGGGCCTTCTCACTGTAGCTTCGATGCTTCCTGAGAAATGGGAGAAAAAACTGGTGGACATGAATGTCGACAGACTTAATGACAGTGATATCAGGTGGGCGGATTATGTGTTTATCAGCGGAATGGCTGTACAGAAAGAATCGGCAAAGGATGTCATCGAACGGTGTAATCACCTCGGTGTTAAAACGGTAGCCGGAGGTCCGTTGTTTACAGCCAGCTATGATGAATTTCCGGGCATTGATCATTTTGTACTCGGTGAAGCCGAAGTCACACTCCGGCCTTTCCTCGATGACCTTAACAAGGGCAAGGTGCAACATATATACGCTTCTGATGAGCGTCCTGATATTACTACTACACCTATCCCGATGTGGTCACTGATTAATATGAAGCATTACTCATCGATGAACCTGCAATACTCGCGGGGATGCCCATTCGACTGTGAATTTTGCGATATCGTTATATTAAACGGGCATACTCCCAGAACAAAAAGCAAAGACCAGCTGATCGCCGAGATGGATTCCTTATATGACCACGGCTGGAGAGGAAGCCTGTTTGTCGTCGATGATAACTTCATCGGCAACAAGAAAAAATTGAAAGTCGAAATACTACCGGCACTTATAGAATGGAAAAAGAATAAACGATATCCGTTTGCTCTATCTACGGAAGCTTCAATCAACCTGTCTGACGACGAAGAGTTAATGCGACTAATGGTGGCTGCCGGATTCGATGTGGTCTTCGTAGGTATCGAGACACCGAATGACGAAAGCCTACTGGAATGCACGAAATACCAGAACCAGAACCGTAACCTTATTGACTCGGTCAAGAAACTCCAGGAGTTCGGGCTTGAGGTACAGGGCGGTTTTATCGTCGGTTTCGATAATGACCCGGAGTCCATTTTTCAGACACAAATCGATTTCATACAGAAAAGTGGCATCGTTACCGCGATGGTAGGACTCCTCAACGCCCCGACAGGGACCAGGCTTTATCAGCGTCTTAAGGAAGAAGGTCGCCTTAGAAACTCTTTTACCGGCAATAATACCGATTTTTCACTTAATTTCATGCCAAAGATGGACTACAACAAGCTGATTGATGGATA
Organism: Dehalococcoidales bacterium; assembly: GCA_020343555.1. Next base: position 2,003,542 of record CP070800.1, on the reverse strand, counting down.
TAAAAATATACTGGAAACGATATATTCACCTAAAGAATACTACAATCGCATCAAGACTTTCCTGCAGGTCTATAAACCACCGAGGACGAAACCGGGAAAGGTACAAAGTCACCAGATTAAAGCGTTTTTCAAGTCCATCTGGTTCCTGGGCTTGAAAGAAGAGGGTAGAAGGCATTATTGGAGTCTGTTTATATCATATCTTATGAAATCACCACCGAAATTTGCCAGATTTATCCTTTTTTCAGTGTACGGATATCACTTCCGAAAAGTAGCGATAGAACAACCCTGGTAGTTCTCTCACATAATACAGGATCGGATTTCGTGGCGCTGACGTTCATATGACGTCAGCGCTTTGTTTCCACAATGCTGAAAAATCCAAGTTTCTCACTATCCCTAGTTACCGGTTTGACACCGCATCATTACTGTGAAATAGTATTACGTACAGAATTGAATATCACCACTCAATAATGGAGGAATCAGCATGATAGACAGAACGATTACGGAGCCGGCACAGGATATAAAGGTACTTACCGAGGCAGAAGTTGTAGTAGTCGGGGGCGGCCCGGGCGGGCATTCAGCGGCTATAGCTGCAGCTCGGAACGGCGCGAAAACAGTACTGGTTGAGAGGTACGGGCACCTTGGCGGCATGGCTACAGGCGGTATCGTAATACAGATCCCGCATATGAGTGACGGCACTGAAGAGCAGCAGATAGCCGGCCTGACTCAGGAATGGATAGACAGGCTCGATCCTATCGGCGGCGTCCTGGTACCCCGACGCAACGAGATCGGCTCGACTGATGAAAAGCTGGTCTCTTACTGGCGTCGGTTCATGGGCAACGTGAATAGAGGTAGGATTGAATATACGGCCTGGGTAGATCCGGAATTACTAAAATGCGTGCTGAACGACATGGTGGAAGACGCGGGTATTAAACTTCTCCTGCATTCCTGGGGAACCCGGGCGATCGCTGAAGACGGCACGGTCAAAGGTGTCGTATTTGAAAG
>CP070800.1:1996117-2002440 GCA_020343555.1 Dehalococcoidales bacterium | reverse complement strand
CAAAACTGTTCGCTGATATCTACTCCTGTGCCTGAAATCCCGAATTTCTCTGCCCAGAGTGTCAGCAATTCTCCTTTCCCGCAGCCGAAATCGATCACGCGACTATTGGCGTTAAGATTCAGAACATCGCCGACTGCGAGTATTTTCTCATGTGACGAAGGATTCAGTATCTCCAGGTATTTGTGCGAAATATCCATTAACTCGAAAAATTCCATTGTTTGCCATTACTCCTATACTGTTTATTAATTGGAAAACGAAAAGCCGCTCCCGATAGAACGGCTTTGTGGTATTAGATACATTTATGTATTTAGTCGGAAACCTCTCGGGATGAAAAACTTCTGCTTCCATGGTGTATCGCCGTCATAATCATCCCTCCTTTAATTTCCGTGATGTTGCGATTATATTACAACTTTTTCAGGCGTTGCTAGACATCCAGGTTCTGGACGCTCTTGGCTCGTGCCTGGATAAATGCCTTGCGTGGTGGAACCTCTTCTCCCATTAATGTATGGAAGATATGGTCTGCATCAACCGCGTCATCGATATTAACTGTCAGCAGCGTCCTGGTAGCCGGATTCATCGTGGTCTCCCAGAGTTGCTCCGCACTCATTTCTCCAAGGCCCTTGTAACGCTGTATATCGATATTCTTGGCACCCTTGAGTTCCTGGAGGACTTCGTCCCTTTCCTGTTCCGAGTATACCCATTTTTCCGTCCTGGCGTGTTTTACACGGAACAGGGGAGGTTGTGCTATATACAGATGTTCGTTATGAATCAACTCCGCCATGTGCCGGAAGAAAAAGGTAAGTAATAACGTCCTGATATGAGAACCGTCAACATCGGCATCCGTCATCAGTATTACCCGGTGATAGCGAAGTCGGGAAAGATCAAGTTCGTCGTCTATCCCCGCTCCCAGCGCGGTTATAATAGCGCGGATTTCCGCGTGTGCCAGCATCTTGTCGGAGGGTGCTTTTTCTACGTTCAGAATTTTACCACGCAGCGGGAGGATCGCCTGAAACCGCGGATTTCTGCCCTGTTTGGCGGAACCACCGGCGGAATCACCCTCGACCAGGTAGAGTTCGCAGTGCGATGGATCTTTCTCGGAACATTCCGCAAGTTTTCCGGGCAGTGTAGCGGAAAGCAGGCTGGTCTTCTTTACGATAAGGTCGCGGGCTTTTCTTGCGGCTTCCCTTGCCTTGGCGGCGAGTATGCACTTTTCCATTATTCGCTTCACGTCGTCCGGGTGTTCTTCAAAGAAAAGCGACAGACCTTCGCCGACCACGCTTTCTACAATACCTTTCGTTTCGGGATTACCGAGCTTGCCTTTTGTCTGGCCTTCGAACTGCGGTTCCGCCAGCTTGACGCTGATAACCGCAGCCAAGCCCTCTCTTACATCCTCACCCGTAAGGTTTGGATCATCGTCCTTAAGAAACTTGCCTTTGTGCGCGAAATCATTGAGAATACGGGTTAATGCAGTGCGGAAACCGGTAAGGTGGCTGCCGCCGTCGGCGGTATTAACGCAGTTGGCGAAACTCAGGACAGTCTCGTTGAAGCCGTCATTATACTGGAGAGAAGCTTCTACCATCGTGCTGTTAACAGCCTTGTTGATATAGATCGGCTGCTTCATTCGCACGCCCCTCCCACGGTTTAGATGGCGAACGAAACTGCTGATACCGCCCTCGAAGTAGAAGGTCCTCTCGTCATCGGTTCTTTCATCGATTACCTTTATTTCCAGCCCTTTGTTCAGGTAAGCCATTTCGCGGAATCTCTCCGCAAGAGTGTTGAAATTGTACTTTACCGTACCGAATATTTCCTCATCGGCGAGGAATATGGTCGTAAGACCTGAACCGTCAGTATCTCCTGTTTGTGTAACCTTGCCCTGAGGAATACCTTGCAGATACTCCTGTTCATATTGTTTTCCTTCCTGCTTGACGATTACCTTGCACAAGGCTGAAAGAGCGTTGACAACTGAAGCGCCAACGCCGTGAAGACCGCCGGATACCTGGTAGGTCTTACCGCCGAACTTGGCACCGGCGTGGAGTGTTGTCATCACCGTTTCCAGGGCGGATATCTTGGTGGTGGGATGCTCTTCCACGGGAATACCGCGTCCGTTATCCTCAACCTTGATAGAATCGTCCGGCTGAATGGTGATGAGTATTTTATCGCAAAAGCCTGCCATAGCTTCATCGATACTGTTGTAGACGATTTCATAGACCAGGTGATGAAGACCGTTAACGTCGGTACTGCCGATGTACATACCAGGTCTCTTGCGTACGGCTTCCCGACCGCCCAGTACGTGAATTTCCTGCGCGGAATATTTCTTCGTATCCTTCTTAATCTTTGTATCTGCAGTTTTTTTCACAGTTTTTTCGGCCATAGACGTGCGTTACTCCTTATATAGTACCTGAAAAGTGACCAAAACGTGGCTTTTTTGAAGATGGAAGAGTTACTGTCAACAGTTCCGAAAGGCAACTGGTAATATATGTGGTTTTATTAGTTACCATCGAACTCCATTATACCATAAATCGTGCGTAATGTGAAGTTTTTAAGAGTATTGGGTAACTCATTTTCACAAGGGCACGGTTGACAAACGCAAGAAACCTGTTCATACTATGCGGGTTGTCTTGTCCATCGATAAATCACGCGGGAGCAACTATTATTAATATTGAAGATATTTTACAAACAGTTCACGAATATTCCGGAAAACCTCCCCTGTTCGAACCGGGAGAGGAAAAATTCTGGGATGACGACCATATATCGATAGGTATGCTACAGGCCCATCTCAGCCAGGAACATGAAGCCGCCAGCAGAAAGACCGAAGCTATTGAAGCGCAGGTCGAACACCTGACATTCACCGGCATCCTGAAAGAAGGAGATAGGGTACTGGACCTGGGATGCGGACCGGGACTGTATGCAAGTCGGCTCTGCCAAAAAGGTATGAATGTCACAGGCGTTGACTTCTCTCGTCGATCCATAGAATACGCGATTAAATCCGCTGTAGAAAACGACCTGGATATCGATTACCGTCTTGCCGACTTTTTCAGTATCGATTTTTCGGATGAGTTCGACGCCGTGATGCAGATATACGGTGAACTGAATACGTTTTCAGATGAAAAGCGGGATGCGTTTCTGGCGATGGTACACAAAGCCTTAAAACCGGACGGTCTGTTTATCTTTGACGTAACTACCAGGGTATTGAGGAATAAAGAAGGCGCGGGTAACCGCTGGTACCTGTTCGATGGAGGATTCTGGCGACCGAATAAGCACCTGTTCCTCGAGGAAGGATTTGGTTATCCCGAAGATGATGTCTGGCTCGACCAGTATATAATCGTGGATGAGAAAAATGTAACGGTATACCGTAACTGGTTCCACGATTATTCACTCCATACGATAAATGATGTACTGGAGAAGGCAGGTTTCTCCATCCTGCAGATATGGAACGACTTGGACGGCACGCCTTTTGAAGAAGGTGGTGACTGGTTGGCGGTCGTGGCAAAGAAAGTATAAACTGCGTAGACGTATCTTATTAATATATAAGGAAGTCCGGATTATTTCCGTTCCAGGATAAGCAGGCTGTTACCTTTCCGCTTTTCCCGCTTTTTCACTGTTAGTCTGTTCTGATTTTGCAGAGCGGTTATTGTACGGGTTATCGCAGTCGAACTGGCTGAAAGCAGGGCTTTCCCTCCCGGGATAAGCTCCTCGGCGATCCTGGAAATTCCGGCATTGATCGCCTTGACGCCCTCATCTTCTTTTATCGTACCGATGACCAGATCTGCCGACTGGGGATTATCGGTACTGATTCCCGTTCGGTGGGAGATCCGGATCCTGTCTTTAGGGCAATCATTAATAATAATATTGCTTTCCGTGACTCTCAGGCTCAGGAGATCCCGGTCGACCATTGAAATGCTGCCCGGACTCAGCATCTTCCAGGCTGCGATCGCCACATGTCCCTGGCCGGGATTGAAGCACAGGATTCTATTTGGGCTGTTATTCTTTAAATCGTAGATAGCTTCAATCAGGAGTTGGCTCAGACGGTCAGGTGATTCGGTTTCGGGTAAATCATACACAGTGTTTATCTGGTAACTCAGGTCCAGAAAGGAAACCTCTCTTCTGTCCTTCAGGTAAATTCCCCTATCGAATCCGCCGGTAACAGGCCGTAGAGATTCTCCGGTATTATCGGTGAATCTGTAAATAAACACGGCGTGGCCGCTCCTGTTTTTATGAAGCAGGATTTCAACACTGGTCATACTCTCCAGAAGGCTTTTAACGGCTTCTTCAAGAGGTGTAACAACGACAATAGCGACCAGTCCGCCTGTTTTCAGGTAACCGGCGGCGGTCGTCAGAAAATCTGATATTACCGGTTCCCCGGCTTTCCCGGGTATGTTCGATATAATCAGGTCGAAATCCGATGCGGAGACATCATCGAATCCCAGGCTGCTGTATATCTCGACTCCTTGTATCCCATTCACTTCCGCATTCTGACGAGAATACTCGACTGCCAGGGCATCCCTGTCCACCAGGTGGGCGGTGCAGTCGGGATTCAACTTCATCAACGTCAATCCTATCGGCCCGTAACCGCACCCGAGATCGAGTATCCTGGAAAATCTGTCGGTACCGAATTCAGAAATAAGAGTTCTTAGTAAAAATTGCGTCCCGGTATCTACCTGGAAGCTGCTGAACAGGTCCTGCGATACCCGAAATCGCATTTCCTGCCGGTGATACCTGAATGTCAGTTCCTTTTTAAAATAAACGTCTTCGTTCATTTGTTATCCGCTCGTTATAGTATATTCTAAGATTTATACTGTAAGGAATACTATCCAACAGTTCACGAGAAAAAAAATCGAATTTCGATTACATGGTAATAATCATTGATCTACTAATCTCCTTGTAGAATCTTGGTCCATGCTCTCTTTGATTAAAGTTTCTGGTAAATAGAGTCTGTTCTCTGAAAAACAAGCCGGGGGAGTAAGTAACTGAGAGGGGCTTCGCCCCTCTCAACTCAAATTCCCCTTTCCTGACGGCAATATCTAACATTAATTAACGATGGTTCTGGTAGGAAAGGGGATAAAGGGGATAGGTTAGAACGATAATTCGAATGTTCATAGTATAAAAAAACACCCCCACAAACCGGTAAAAACGTGGTATAATATTGAGGGCGGAATAGACTCAGAAAATCCCATTTAAATATTGACATACTAGCAGGCGCTATGATAGACTCTTTATTTAGCGCTTTGTAGCTCAGTATTGCAGGCTGATAGATTGAATATGACCGTCAATCTGTCATTTGGGTGGGCTAATGCTCATCCATTTTAATTGTAGGAGAAAAGACATTATGCCAACTATTAACCAGCTTGTACGCAAAGGAAGAAAGAAGTCGGGGAAAAAGGCCAAGACGGTCGCGCTCCGATATAACTTCAATTCTTTAAAGAACAGGATGGTTGAAAGTAAAGGATGTCCGCAGAAACGCGGTGTATGCGTCCAGGTTAAGACACAGACTCCCAGGAAACCTAACTCGGCACTCCGCAAGGTAGCCAGAGTAAGACTGAGTAATACCATGGAAGTGACCGCTTATATTCCCGGTGAAGGACATGAACTCCAGGAACACTCGGTCGTTCTTATCCGGGGCGGACGCGTCAAGGACCTGCCTGGAGTCCGGTATCATATCGTAAGAGGAACCATGGATACCACCGGTGTAAACGGCAGGAAACAGGGACGCAGTAAATACGGAACTAAACGCGCCAAGTCAACAGCCGTGACCGACTAGGAGGAGAAAAATTGCGACGGAATCGTGCTGAAAAAAGAGAAATACTACCTGATTCAAGATACCATAATCCTATGGTATCCAGGTTGATTAATAAAATAATGCTTGACGGGAAAAAGAGTACAGCCGAGAAAATTGTCTACGGCGCCCTCGACGTGCTGGAGGAAAGGGAATCACAGCCGGCAATAACCGTCCTTCAACAGGCGGTAAGGAATGCCACTCCCCAGCTTCAGGTAAAATCACGTCGTATTGGAGGTGCCACTTATCAGGTACCGGTCGATGTAAGCCCTGAGCGGAGCCTAACTCTGGCTTTACGCTGGCTTGTCACCTCAGCCCGGGCAAGACAGGGAAAATCAATGATTGAAAAACTGGCGGCGGAACTTGGTGATGCCGCGAAAGGGCAGGGGGCAACCGTCAAGAAACGCGATGATACCCACCGGATGGCTGAAGCGAACCGGGCTTTCGCTCATTACAGATGGTAGGGCATCCCTCAAGAAAATGCTATGGTAAGAACAGCTACTAAAAAATTGGAAACAAGGGGTAAATCTGTGTCCAGGAGTTTCCCGTT
>CP070800.1:1992896-1996017 GCA_020343555.1 Dehalococcoidales bacterium | reverse complement strand
TACCGGTACTGACGTAGCCATGGAGACAGGAGATATCACCCTTATAAGCGGTGATCTCGGCGGGATAGCTACTGCGATTTCGTTGAGCAAGCGTACCGTCAGGACGATAAAACAGAACCTGTTTTGGGCATTCGCCTACAATACTATACTTATACCGGTAGCGGCGGGAGCGCTGTACCTGGTATTCCGTGACGGCGGAGTGCCTTCAGGACTGCACTTTATACTCGGCGACTACGGTTTTCTGAATCCCATCCTGGCAGCAGCAGCGATGGCTTTAAGCTCGATCACGGTGGTAACTAATTCGCTCCGGCTCAAGAGATACAGACCGGTAAAAATAGAATCAAACAGTGGAGGAAACATAATGGCAAAGGTAATAGATCCGGTATGCAAGATGGAAATCGAAGAAAGTTCCGCGGTAGCAACCTCGGAATACAAGGGGACGATGTACTACTTCTGCGCCCAGGGCTGCAAGGTAGCCTTCGATAAAGATCCGGAGAAGTATTTAGCTGGTTAAATAACGAGATTCATATAGATTGCTACCCGCCTGATGTGGACATGTGAACGACGGACCTCGTAATGACCATGAAGGAAGAATGACAAAAGTGGAATACTAAGCCGGTCACCAATCGCCAGTAATGTTGAATTCCTTCCCTCGCTCTTTAATCCCACAGGCAACTATTATACATCCAAGAAAACTGGTCATAGACTGCCTTGAATCTTATTTTCGAGAAACCCTCTCTCCTTTTTAAGGAGAGAGGGTTTACTCGTAACCGGGAGAGAGGATATAAAGAGAATATATTGTTTAAATACATAGAGATTGATTATCAATGGACTTTCTAGATTTCAGCCGGAGTTTATCCCGTATAAAAATCGGGACGGGAATGACAAATAAATACCTCTATAAAATAAGCCCGGAGGATGAGAATTAACCTCACGGGCTTTGATCATTTCTGTTTATTATGAGACTGATATTACTCAGCCAGGAGTTCATCGAGTACAGACTGGTTGAAACCGACGACGATGTCATCATCGACCATTACCACGGGAACACCCATCTGCTTGGATTTCTCCACCATTTCCCGGGCTTTGTCTTTATCCTGGGCAACATCGTACTCTGTATAAGTAACATTCTTTTGGGAAAGATACTCTTTCACTCGCGTGCACCAGGGTCAGGTCGGGGTTGTATATACAACTACATTTTTATCCGCCATTCTCACACCTCCACGGATTCAGGTCTATATGTATATTATATCGTATTACGTATAATCCTGTCGCATAAGATATACTTATGGATCCAACCACCATTTCTTATCGTAATCAGGTTTTCCATATCCCAGCAGGTCATCCATCTTTACAAAAAAGCTGTTCATGAACGGAGTGCGGTCGATCATCCACCTGACAAGGTCATGTGTCCATCCTTCCGCCTTATTCCAGGGACAAACCTTGATACACTTTCCGCAGGAAACACCCTTGGGATTTGAGAACCGGTATTTCATGCAGGTCTCGCTGTTGAATTCCCACCTCTCGTAGCCGTTGATCATCTTCTTTTCACCCCAGTCTATCGACCTTGAAGGGCATTCATCGGCACATTTCATACACTTGTCACAGAAGTCCTGCAAGCCGAAGTCTACCGGTTGGTCCGGCTCGAGTGGCAGGTCCGTGGTCACGACGGAAGCTTTGTATCTCAGTCCGAGAAATGGATTGAGAACGATATTTGCCCGGCTGAGTTCACCGATTCCCGCCAGTAGCAGTAACGGTGGAACGATTACCTCATATCCCCTGATGGAATGAAGCTTGGCCGGATATCCAAGCGCTCGTATATACGACGCTACAATACCACCGATATACCCGCACATCGCGTAACCACGACCGCTCTGCGATGCCGATATCCAGTCGTTGCCATCAGCGGCTTCCATCGTTTCCAGGCCCTGGTCGACCACGATGCAGATGGCATACTTATGGTTACACTCGATCGGCTCGCCACGCATATCATGGCTGTAAACCGCCCATTGCGGGAGTTCGCAGATACCCACAACATCGGCACCTGCAAAATAGGCGGCACTCTTGATATGTCGACTCAGTATATGTGGATCGCCAGGCAGGTTTACCTTCTCTTCGGCAGGTTCGCCGGATTGCGACGCCATCATCTGTCTCATCCGTGCCGCCATGGCTTCCGGCATATTGCCACCACCCGGTGGTGAGGGCATGTTCCTCATCATTTCCAGCATCGCTGGAGGTGGACCTCCCTGGTTCAGAGCAGACATCAGCGTCATAGATAAAGCGGTTGGAGCTCCGCGTATCGTGGAACCTGCAACGGGAGGAGTCCCGGAACTCTCGCGCCTGGCACGGGCGAAAGCCATCTCCCTTTCATCGAATCTCTCGATGGAATCCGTGATCCGGGTGGTCGGTGTGTTCACCTTCCTCAGTTTTTCCATCGGGTAGGGACCAAGTTGAGAATTTCCGGTTAATATCGCGGGATAGTTATTACTCATTCACAGCTCCTTTCCGGTAACGGATCAAACCGGTGGAAAATAAATCACGGCGGAAAATTTCCGCCGTGAAAAATGCCTACTTCGTGCCCGGTCTGCCGGGCAGATGCTGATCCCGACTGTGACGCATGAACCACATACTCCTGGGAGTTCCGACCATTGAGGTACGCCACTCAAGCATTTCCTGTCTTAATTCGTCATAGTTCTTCTTCACCGCCGCATACAATCTAACATTTTCCAGCTCCATTGCACCAAGATTGGCTACTGCCTGGACAAAATTGATCTCATCCTCGGTAAATTCATGCTGCTCTGACGTGTATACCCGGACAACCCCGATTATATCACCCCTCAATTTCATCGGAACAGACAATATGGAAGCGATTCCCTCGCCTTCCTTCAGTTCAGGGAATTGTACCCGGCTGTCGCTCTTGGAATCCAGGATAGTCACGACTTTACCTAACAGGGCATCTGATATGCTTTTTTGGGCAAGAAGAGGACCTTTTCCCACGTAATCATCGCTCAGACCGTACGTTGCAGTGTGAAGTAACGTTTTTTTATCAGACGATAGAAGGATAAGGGAACAGCCTTTCACACCCATAGCCTCGGTAACATCCTCCGGGATCGATTGTAGC
>CP070800.1:1989625-1992796 GCA_020343555.1 Dehalococcoidales bacterium | reverse complement strand
TCCCGATGTACTTCAATTGACCTATTGGCAAAAGGATGAGGAACAAAGGTAAATCTCAGCCCGGGGATTCCTTTTTTATAGGCAAATTTCCTTGTCAGGTCGGGGAATGCCTGGGTGATGACTGGAGCGGTGGGTAATCCCATGCTCTCAAGTATTGAACAAAAAATAATAACCGATGGAGAGCAGGTATCAAGCTGGCCTATACCTATTATTACGCCGTGACCTTTTTCCTTTATCTCAGCCCACAGGTCAGGATCATTATTAAAGTATGTGCCTGTTTTTACCCTGAGTTCGAAATTCGTCTCGGGGTATCTGCCGGAAAGTAAGGTTTGCATCTCCTCCCAGAACTGGTGGGTTCTCGGAAAATTCATGTCTACTATATATATGGTTTTACCTTTTAACGTTTCAAGGCGGGAAGCCATAGGAACCATACGTATCAGTGGAGGAGCTCCACGAGGATCCATCACCGTGATTTTTCCTTCTGGCATTTTACTCTTACCCCTTCCTGATTATTCGACGGGACTATTAAAGTCCATTCCGTAGATCTGGCACAGTTTAGCTACTTTTTGCGGATGTGTCTCCAGGAATACCCGCGCCTTTATTATCTTTAACTCTCCGTTTTCATCAACTTTCAGGTTATACAGCGTATTCATCTTTATCTCTAGAAGAACTTTCCCGGTGGCTCTTTCTATAGCTTGGGCAGTAAGTAATGCACCGACTTCGTTCTGTTTATCATCGATGAAAAGGTGTTCCAGTGTTAATTTGTCCTGGATATCGGTATGACTGAGACATGTCTCATACCATTGTTCTCGGCTGTTCACCATATCATCGAATGACAACTCAGGATCATAAAATTTGTCCATGACGTGATGGGTCTCTTCAACCTGACCTTCTTCGCTGTATGCTTCAACATACTCTTTCATGAAGCTGGCTATTTCATCATATCTGGAATCCATATACATCCCTCCTAATCTCAGTTGATCAGATGTCTGTTAGCGAATGTGTGTGATACGATATCGTATACGTCTATAACTTACGATATAATACGTGAACGTCCTTTTAATTGCAATGTTATCCAAGAACGAAATGGTGAAAAGGAAAGAACCATTACAATGCTACCTGCAATGGCTCTTAACTCGTCGTGTGCTTAGCGAGATGTAACTACGGGAAAGGCGGCAATTCTACCTGCAGGCTTGCTTCGTAGGAGATAGCCTTGTTCCGTAGCTTGGTAATGATCTCCTTGAACTGCTCTTTTTCTTTATCAGTCAGGACAGCCATCATCGCGTATAGCGAGTCTCCGACGTTGGAATGAGCATACGCTTCTTTGCCTTTTTCAGTTAAGCTGATTATCCAGGTGTTTTTTCGGTCTTTACTCTTGGTTCTTTTTACTAGTCCTTTGTTCTCCATTCTTTTCAGTAAAGCAGTCACAGAATGATGTTGTCGTAGCATGCTTTTGGATATTGTTGCAGGTGTAGCTTTGTCACCAATTACATGAATAACGTGCAACGCACCCGCTTCAACGGCGGTTAATCCCCTGTTACTCAGTTCACTGTCTCTAACTCTCAACATCGTGTCCCTTGTCTGGCACATTAATATCCAGAGAGTGTGCTCCGGGTCGGTTAATGATGCATTATCCATTCAATTTATCTCCTGTCATCAATGTGAATATGCCACATGAGTACCTGCTTGGTATTTTTCCTGTATCAAACGGTCGGAGTTGAACTATGTGTCGACCTTAATAGTAACATTTTTCGCTAGGACTAACAAAATCCCGGATCATTCTCTGATTTCAACTAGTTAATGATTTGTTGACGACCTACTCTAAGCGACTTGACAAATAAGAATTAAATGAATATAATTTTCGGACTTACGATATGCGATATACATATACGATATCGTGTACGTTCAACAACAATACTATAATATATACCATTTGGGCAATATGTAATCAATCTATTCCAGAAATACCATGAGTAGCATATAAATAAAAGATATAGATAAATGAAATTAAATATATAGAGCTGGCCCTGCTGGGGGAAACCAGGGTGCTGAGTGCTGACAACTCACATCAGCTTAAATATGATCCATACCCCTCCCGTGTCTGGAGCCCTGGAGGTAATCGGGCTTAGCGGTAGAGACAGCTTAACCAGATAACAGATAAATATGACTGTATGCATAAAGGAGAATGATATGTAGATTAACAAATGGATATTACTGCTTATTTAGTCTTTCGAAGGAGGTGCGTAGAAAATGAAAAAGCTCATAGGGATTTCAGTCAGCTGCCTCATGGTTTTATCGCTAGTACTCGCATCATGTGAAACGACGACTACCGAAGAAGGAAAGGTAACGGAGGAAGGTGAAGCAAAAGTAGTAATAACTGAAACGGGAACGGAAGAAAAAGAGAAAGAAGTGGTAGAGAAAGAGACAGGGCTCCTATCTCCAGAAGTACCCAAATACGGGGGAGTATACACCATTCATGGCGGTACGCCGGACAACTGGGATTATGATCTCGGTATGTTGATGGTTTCGTCAATGTATATGGGTGAAGAATTAATTATGGGCGATTGGAAAAAGGGGCCAGCAGGTACTGGTGAAACTGGCTGGACACATGGTTTTGGTGGTTTTATAGAGTTGGATACGGGAAGTCTGGCCGAAAGTTGGGAGTTACCTGATGCGGAAACTGTCATTTATCATATCCGACCGGGAGTTCATTTTTGGGATAAGCCACCAACAAACGGCAGGGAGTTTACCGCAGAGGACGCAGCCTGGAATATGGACCGACATTTCTCGTCTAGTCGATCTTACCTTTCCTTTGGTTATACAAGGGTAGGGTACAACCCAACATCCATAAAGGCACTCGATAAATACACGCTTGAACTTAAGGTAAAACCAGAAATGCAGGGAATGGTTGGATTATTGGTATGTGGTGAATATCTGTGGCATATTTCACCAGACGTAGTAGAGCAATACGGAGATATGCAGGACTGGAGGAATTTCTGTGGGACGGGACCATTTATGCTGACAGACGTTATTGTGGAAAGTTCATTAGTCTATGAAAGGAATCCTAACTACTGGCAGTATGATCCCCTCCACCCGGAAAATCGGTTACCATACATGGACGGTGTGAAAGTAATCGCAATCGATGACTTATCAAGCCAACTTGCGGCTCTG
>CP070800.1:1984870-1989525 GCA_020343555.1 Dehalococcoidales bacterium | reverse complement strand
CCTGATATCATCAGGAACACTCTCCATAGGATCAATTCCTTTCCGGAACTGCTCTACTGTCAGGTCGTACGCCTTTCGGATTTTTTCAAGCTGGTCATCCATAGAATCTTCAGGATTGTGCTATCTGCCAGGATTTCCCTTCGGTGGTAATCGCCGGGGCGATTACCATTTCAGCTTTGTGCATTTCACGTATGTTGGCGGCTCCGCAGAGGCCCATGGCATTTCTCAATGCGCCGATAAGGTTATGGCTGCCGTCGGTGACCGAAGAAGGCCCGAAAAGAATCTGTTCCAGGCTTCCGGAAGTACCGATCTTGATGCGGGTTCCTCTGGGGAGAGCTGCATGCGGTGCTGCCATTCCCCAGTTATAACCGAGTCCCGGGGATTCTTCAGCCTGGGCAAACAGTGCGCCTATCATCACCGCATCAGCACCGGCTACGATAGCCTTGCAGAGGTCGCCGCCTTTTCGAATACCACCATCGGCGACAATCGGTACATATCGTCCGGATTCTTTCTGGTACTGGTCCCGGGCTGCAGCACAATCGATTACCGCCGTTATCTGGGGAACGCCGATACCGAGAACTTCTCTTGTGGTACATTCGGCTCCGGGTCCCACTCCAACCAGTACTGCGGATATACCGGTTCTCATTAGTTCAAGACAGGCGGTGTAACTGACGCAATTTCCGACTACTACAGGAACCGGCACGGATTCAACCAGTTCCTGGAATATGAGTCCCCTGACGCTTTTCGAGATATGACGGGCGGAGGTGACTGTGGACATTACCGTAAGGATATCTACACCGGCTTCAACCGCTATTGGCGCGAAACGCTTGGTGTTGGCGGGAAGTGCTGCAACAGCAGCTGTTCCACCGGCTTTCTTGATTTCCTCTATGCGCTGTCCGATAAGGTTTTCCTTTATCGGTTCCGAGTAGATTCTCTGGAGAGTTTTAGTGGCTTCCTGCTGGAGTACTTCAGCCAGTTCAGCCAGCACTTCGGCAGGTTTCGCGTAACGGGTCTGTATGCCTTCAAGGTGGAGTATTCCGAGTCCGCCCATTTTACTCATCAGAGCAGCGAAGTTTACATCTACTACTGCATCCATAGAAGCGGTCAAGACTGGAATTTCTAAGGTGTGGTCACCAATTTGGAAATCGATGTTGGTCTGTTCAGGATTGATGGTTACGTCACCGGGGACAATTGCGACTTCGTCGAATCCGTAGGAACGTCGGAGTTCCTTGCGTCCGGGAGTGGTCATGTTCTTCACCCCTTTATTTGAAATATACCAGAATCCGGAGTGGAAATCAAGAAATTCAAGTAAGGTGTCGATATGAAATTTAATATACATACTATCAAATTAAACATATCGCAACCCTTCGAATAACTGTAATTCGAACACTCTCTAAATGAAACATTTAGAGAGTGTATTCATATGTATCAGGCTCAGAATCTGGACAGTCGTGGCGTAGTAGACTATAATATCGAAGATTCATAAGGTACAGACGGATCTTTTTTCCGGCTCGATTAGTCAAGAGGAAGATGTAGTTGATGTCCACCCTCTATGTTGTAGCTACCCCGATAGGTAACCTGGAGGATATTTCGCTACGTGCACTCCGTGTATTGGGAGAGGTGAAGCTTATTGCTGCGGAAGATACCCGGAAAACTAAACGGCTCCTTAACAACTATGATATTAAAACCCCGATGACCAGTTATTACGAGCATAACAAGATAATCAAACTGGATTATATCCTGGATTGTCTTGAAGAGGGTGATGTTGCTCTTGTATCGGAAGCTGGAACGCCCGGTATTTCTGATCCGGGATACGAACTCATAAAGGCAGCAAGAGACAGAGATATTCCGGTAGTGCCGATTCCTGGCGCTTCTGCAATCGTTTCCGCCTTAAGTGTTTCCGGGCTGCCGACGGACAGGTTTACTTATATAGGCTTTCTACCCCGCAAAGCTGGTGCCAGGAATAAATTACTGGATTCTGTAAAGATGGATCCTGCCACACTGATAATCTATGAGTCACCACGTAGGCTGACAGATACCATGATAAATATCCTGGAGATTATTGGTAATAGGAACGTGGCTGTATGTCGGGAATTGACTAAGATACACGAGGAAGTATTCAAGGGTACGTTACGTGAAGCCATCGATTATTTTACCAAACCGAGGGGTGAATTTACCCTGATTATCGAAGGTGAAAAGGAGAAAAAGGGATCCCAGGTAACGAAAGACATTGAAAATCAACTCGACAAGATGCGGGAATCCGGTTTATCTGCCAGAGAAGCCATAGGAAGAGTATCAAAGGAAACAGGACTTTCAAGGAAAGAGTTATACCGGACGTGGCTAAAAAAGAAACCGATTTAGGGTATAATAATTCAGGAGGAGTTGGAGATGAGAAGAGGAAACATATCATTAGGCGATATTCAGTGCAAAGAATGTATGAAAACAGTACCCCATTCAGAGCGATATCTGGCGACCGATGAAGAAGACGGAGTTGAGGTAGAAGAGGGAGGAACGACTGTTTATTACTGCGTAGAATGCGCATTGAAGAAGAGTTTAGCTTTCTATAAAGAAGAAAAAGACGAGCGAATACTGACATTTTTCCCCGATTCAGAGATCTAACCGATCAACTCGGAAAAAACATATCACAGGATGTTGTTGAATGAGTGAGAGAATATTTATAGGTGTCGGGTGGCCGTACTCGAATGGACCTTTGCATATCGGTCATATAGCCGGAGCGAATCTACCGGCTGATATTTTCGCACGCTACCATCGGATTAAAGGTAATGAAGTACTGATGGTATCCGGTTCGGATCAGCATGGTACACCAATAACTATAAGAGCCGAACAGGAAGGTAAAACGCCGGATGAAATTGCTGAGAGGTACCACAATAGTTTCTTAAAGTCATGGCAGGATCTAGGTATTTCGTGGGATATCTATACCTCCACCGGCACCACCAACCACGCCGAAGTGGTACATGATATTTTTCTTACACTGCAGAAGAATGGATATATATACAAGTCAAGTATGTCACAGCCGTATTGTCCGAATTGCGAACGTTTCCTACCTGACAGATACGTCGAAGGAACCTGTCCTCACTGTGAGGATACAGAAGCTCGTGGCGATCAGTGCGACGAGTGCGGTAAACCGTTAAATGCTGCCGAACTTAACCTGCCACGCTGTGCCCACTGCGGAACTCCGCCTGAGTTCAGAGACACAGAACACTTTTTCCTGAAATTAAGTGCGTTCCAGGAAAGACTCATCGAATGGGTAGAAAAGCAGGATCACTGGCGATCCAATGTGCGGAATTTCACACTGGGATTTCTCAGAGAAGGTCTGAATGACAGGGCGATTACCCGGGATATCGATTGGGGAATTACCATACCGGTTCCCGGTTTCGAAAACAAACGAATCTATGTATGGTTTGAAAATATCATCGGATATCTTTCAGCGAGTAAGGAGTGGGCGAAAGTTCGTGGCGAACCTGAAAAATGGCGTGATTTCTGGCAGGAAGAGACCAGATCATATTATTTTATCGGCAAGGATAACATCGTATTTCATACCATGAATTGGCCGGCGATGCTGATGGGATATGAAGGACTGAAACTTCCCTATGATGTGCCGGCAAATGAGTTTCTTACGATCGAAAGTAAAAAGGGTTCGAAGAGTCGTAACTGGGCTGTATGGCTGAATGATTTTCTTGAGCGATATGATCCCGATCCTTTACGCTATCTGCTATCCATAAATATGCCGGAAACAAGCGATACCGATTTTACGTGGGCTGAATTTGTGAGGAGAAATAACGATGAACTGGTGGCTACATACGGCAATCTGGTCAATCGGGTACTTACCTTCACCTATAAAAATTATAACGGGAAGGTTCCTACCTATGAGGATATGGGTGCCGAGAATCGCGTTATACCCCTGGATCAGAAAGACAATGAGTTGATAAACAAGTCCGCGGAAGTTCTGAACGACGTCCTGGGTGATGAAGGTTTGATCTCACGATGTCGTTTCAAACAGGCGATTACGACTGTTATGAGCCTGGCCCATGAAGCTAATCGATACCTGGACGAAAAAGAACCTTGGAAAGTAATTAAGGAAGACAGGGAAAAGGCGGCTGTGTCTTTATATGTCACCCTTGCAGTGATAGTTCGACTTAAGACTATGATGTATCCATTCCTGCCATTCACTTCCCAGAAATTACATGAATATCTGGGATATGAAGGGAAAATCGAGGGATATGGTATTTACTCAGAAATGCCTGTACCGGGTCAGTTACTTCAACCACCCGGACCGCTCTTCACCAAGCTTGATCCGGAAATTGCCGAAGAAGAGGTAGCGAAGCTTGGACAGTCCCAGGACGCTTAAATATATCTGTTTCACATACCTCATGGTATATAGAAAGGGAAAAACGTGAAATTAAGTGAGATATACGCCCCGGTAGAAGACGACCTGGTAAAGGTTGAAGGAAAACTGAATGAAATAAGCAACGTTGATTTTTCTCACCTCGCAGAACTTGTGGACTACAGCCTGAAAAACACGGGAAAGATGATTAGACCCGCTCTCACTCTACTCGCGGGTAAATTTTATAACTATAACCTAGATCTTCTCCTTAATATGGCGACCTCTGTTAAAGTAATGCATACAGCAACTC
>CP070800.1:1967504-1984770 GCA_020343555.1 Dehalococcoidales bacterium | reverse complement strand
TCCAGCCGCCTCTGACGTTGGGTTGTTCTGCATGTTCACTTTGATCTTGAAACCATCGGGGTATCCGGCTTCTGCCAGCAGCTGCTTTGCTTTTTCCGGATAGTATCCGTAAAGCTCCTGTGTTTCAGCTGGCAGTTCTTCGAGCGGCGTGTGGATAGTGTCATACCACTTCCTTGCCGGACTGTCTATCAACTCGGCTTTACCGTCATACAGGTCTCTGACGATCGTCGGATGGTCGATGGCAAGCATCATTGCTTTCCTGACTCTTACGTCAGAATAAGGTCCGTCAAGATCCACCCTTCCGGAAATCTGCATCGGTGGAGTGATTGTCTCGACATACTCTATCTCTGGGTTTGATCCTATCAGAGTACCAAAGTCTTCAATAGTCAGTGTATCGACGGCTGACCAGTCAGCTCTGCCTGTTCTAAGAGCGGCATGTCTTGTCGACTGGTCGGGGATTATCTGGTAGCCTATACTCTCTATGTAGGGAAGCTGATCTCCCATTCCGGGACCAACCGGATTCACTTCCCAGTAGTTATCGTTCCTGACATACTTAGCAGCACTGGACGTAACATAGTCTTTTAGTATATAGGGACCGGTACCGACAGTGTCATACCAGTTGTTGCTTTCGCCGTAACCAGCATCCAGGAAGTCCTTCGCCCAAACATATTGGGCGCCACCGCCACCCATTATCCACAGATATCCGGTACCGGCAGCCACCGGTGTATTTACCGTGATCTGCCATGGTCCTGTTCTCTCAACAATAACATTTTGAATCAAGGCAGGTTCATTACAGTTGGTACAGGTTAATGGTGTATCTCTCATGTACTCAATACTATAGGCAACATCCTCTGCTGTCATCTCGCGTCCACCGACCAGCCTTGAAGCCTCAAATTCCGGATCCAAAGCCCAGTGTACACCCTGACGGATATTGAGTACCCAGACACCTACAGCAGGAGTTTCCCAACTCTCGGCAAGGTGACCGCCAAGGAAGGTATAATCAGTTACACCCTGGGAATAATCAGTCTCACCCGTTCCAGCCAAACCCTTCTCTCTTTGAATACCCAGGATCTGCTCAATTACATAACCGCCCTGGGAAGGCCACTGGCAAGCTCCGGAAGCTACGTTCCAGTTCGATATATCTGATCCGGCAAGGATTACCAACCTACCCCCGTACCTGGGTTTGTCAGGATCAACCATAACCGAAGGTTTCCCTGGTTCTTCTCTTGTTTCATCATCACTTCCTACCGTTACAGTCTGCCCTTCATCCGTGGTAGTGACAGTTCCGCCAGTATCAGTTTCTTCGGCACACGAAGCCAACACAAGGGTAACTACCATAAGGCAACTCACAATAAACCAAACTATTTTCTTTGTCATATAAGCTTTTCCTCCTCGTGTTTTCCTTCACATTTTTTATGAAAGATCTTTACACGTATTAATGCAGCTCTAATACAGAATCTCTGGAGTCTTATTTAATCAGGTCAAAACTCACCTCCTTAAATGGCCCTCACCGCATCACCTGCCTTTTCCCTGGTTTCCAAGCACGCAAGCGCGAAGGAGTAATTAACAATCAAGCTGAAAACTACCGAAATGAAACACGCAAGTGTTCACGGTAAAGGCAGCTATGCAATTTTAACCACGTTATTTTCGTATATTTCCCTTAACAACCAAGAATTTGTATAGACGCACACAGATAAAGAAAAAGAGCACCAACAACCGCCGTACTATTTTGGCAGCTTTAGTACCCTAATCCTTATCATTCAGTTCCACCTCCGGTTCTGGCAGGCGTAAGCGAGATAGTAAAGGTATATTCAGTTGTAACGAGTAATTTAGGCTAAAGTGTAATAATTTTTTATAGTCTTGTCAATACGTACGTAAGAGACAATAGAAACCATAGTTACTACCTAGTATTTCAGTTATCGGCACGAGATTTCTACAATACTCCCGCCAAACCCAACTCCAACCTGATATCAACTACAGCCAGTTTGCCGCTTTTCACCCGTTTGAGAGCTTCTTTCAGAACAGGTAGAACGTCCTCAGGCTCGGTTACTATCTTACCGTAACCGCCGCAGGATTCTGCTATTAAGGCATAATCCGGAGGAGGAGAGATATCGAGACCGGATATATATCCCATTTCTTCGGACATGGGAGTCTCTGAAAGCCGTTCTACTATCGTACGAATAGCCCCGTATGACTGATTGTTGAAAACAACTGACAGGAAGGGTACTTTATAAGCATTGGAAGTCCAGAGAGAAGCAATCGGGCAACCCCAGACGAATCCACCATCTGTCATGACACTGACAACCGTTTTGTCAGGGACTGCTGTTTTTACTCCCAGGGCTGCACCTAGAGCCCACATAATCGAACCGCCGGCACACGAGCACAGAGTCCCCGGTTTTACTCGGTCAACCTGCGCCGCTACCGAAGATGACTGGCTGATAAGGTGGTTCACGAGCACGGTATCCTCATCTATGATCTCATTTAAGCAGTATCCCAACCAGTCGGGTGAGATCGGTTTTTCAGATGATTTGCTTTTTGCCGTTATCCGGTTCTCCTCGCGCTGCTTTCTGTACTTTTCTTCAACCATCTCGTAGCGTGCCTGGAGTCTGGTCTTAAGTTCTGGTGTCATCTTATCTTTAATAATCTCGGTCAGAGAAGGTATCGCTTCCCTGGAATCAGCTTTCACGAAAACATCCGCACCGCGACCCCATAGCGGTCTTCCCTGTGTCATCGGATCAATATCGATATGAAGGATGGTTGCATCTTCTTTCGGGAATATGTTAGCCGGTACGTAAGGTGTATCATAATCGATAGCCAGAACAACATCAGCTTCTGCGAAAGGTTCGTTACCCCTGATCCCACCACCCATTTCCTCCATCCCTGCACATAACGGATGCGTGGTGGGGAAATTCATCCGCGTTAATCCTGGAACGACCGGAACGCAAAGGATTTCTGCAAGTTCAATTAGTTTCCCAACCGATGCGTGGTGTCTTTCAACGTATCCTGCCACAATAAGCGGATTTTCTGCCGCCAGTAGATAATCGGAAATTTTCGACAGGTCGTCGGGATTTGCCGGTGGAAGCGGTTCGACAGTTCCCTTATATGAGTCGAACTCACGCCTGTCGATTCTCTTCATCAAAATATCTCTCGTGTAGGAAAGGTACACCGGGCCGCGAGGTTCGCTTAGAGATATATTGATTGCTTTCTGAAGTATCTCGTGTATATCCTCGTCCGGTTTTATCTCGTAATCCCATTTCACGCTGTTTCGAGTCATCAATCCCTGGTAATACGGTTCACCCTTCCAGTTGGTTCTGCTGGGGGCAGCAGCAATCCCAGCCATCAAAACTACCGGTATTCTTCCCCACTGTGCATTGTGAAGAGCTCCAGCTACCTGCTGAGTTCCAAGTTCGCTGTGTACCAGGACTACCTGCGGTTTACCCGATACCATATAATGACCGTAAGCAGCTGTTAGTGCTACGGATTCGTGCAGACAGACGCTCAGTTTCGGAGCAGGTTTACCAAGCGCATAATACTTCAATACAGCAGCATTTATCGATGCAAATTCTCCACCCGGATTAAAGAAAATATTCTCAATACCGTTCGCATTGCAGATTTCCAGGAATGCTTCTGCTCCAGTGTATTGTTCCATGCCTTTCCCCCTATGAGATTTATTAATAAATGGGTATCATATATTCATTTTCCGGTGATTTTTATGGTGTCAATCCTCCATCTACATTGATTGACTGACCTGTAATATTCCTCGCTTCCTCTGAAGTAAGAAAGACCACAGCCCTCCCGATATCCTCTGGAGTTTGTTCTCTCCCTAGTGGTACTCGTGAAGCCACATATTTGTCAAAATATTCCCGATACGATAGACCTTCCGCTCCGGGTGTCGATTGAATACGCCTTGGCGCGCTTCTTTCATACAAAGGTGTATACAGGACTCCAGGGCAGACACAATTTACATTGATATTATACGGCGCCAGCTGTAATGCCATTAACCGTGAAAACTGGATTACCCCTGCTTTAGCAACCCCATAACTTGTCATTGGAGAAAGTGCGGCTCCCTTTCCCGACATTCCTCCACTTGCAGGTGGGCCTCCAGACATAGGTCTTCCACCTATAGAGGATATGTTCACGATCTTGCCGCTTTTCTGATTTATAAAAAGAGGAGTTACAGCCCTGGTCATCAGCATTGCAGCTCTCAGGTTCAACCTGATGGTATCATCCCACTCCTTTTCTTCAGAGTAATCTACTCCCGGTTCCTCGTAATAATATTTTGACTCCCCACCAACATTATTTACGAGGATATCTATCCTTCCGAACGAATCCAGTATTTGTTTTAAAGCATAATCAGCCTGGTCTTTTTCCGTTACATTGGCAATAACTGCCAGTGACCGGCGGCCCATTGCCTGAACATCCGAAGATACTTTTTCAGCATTTTCGCTGGTGATATCTATTACCGCGATATCAGCTCCTTCTTCTGCCAGGCATTTGACAATGCCCTCACCTATTCCCGCTCCTCCTCCTGTAACCGCTGCTATTTTACCTTCAAGCTTCATTAAAACCTCCAAGGGATTTGTAGATACACCGTACCTGAAATTAAATATTTAAAAATCAGAGAACGAGAGAATAATAGTATTTCCTGCCCGATATTTCAAGTGATTATATGCTAAAAGAAGAGACCCCCTGAACGGGGGTCTCTTAATTTCTATCTACATAAGGTGTTGCTTACCTGGTCATCTCCTCTTTGAGATCCTGGTCTAGCCAGGCCCATCTCAGCCAGAACTTCATATCATTCGTACCGTAGTAGTTCTTCAACCAGGGCTGCCAGACCCTGTATCCATACGGCGCCGGCATCGGGATTAGGTATGCCTGTTCGACACAATATTTATAGGCCGCCTTGGTTACTTCGTCAGCTTTCGGATAATCAACCATGACCGCCGCAGCCTGTTCCTCGAAAGCCTTTTCGATTACCGGTTCACTCCCTATCGGATTGTTAACATGAGCCGTGTTGAATACATTCGGTCCTCTGAAGTAACCCATGCTGTACCTGACGAAGAATGCTCCGTTTCCTCCAGGCCAGTTATTAATGATCCAGTCCTGGATATCTCCTCCCCAGAACATGCCCATGAATATGCCGCTTTCCAACGGCTGCAAGTCAAGCTCGATACCGATTTCTGCCAGGTATGCCTTCAGTATCGCCGAGGCTTCTTCGGAAGCTGGATTATTAACAAAGACAACTTTCTTCTTGAAGCCATCCGGATACCCGGCCTCAGCCATCAACTGCTTCGCTTTTTCAACATTGTATCCGTAGTACTCCTGTACCTCGGGTGAATATTCTTCCAGTGGTGTATAAATACTCGGGTACCACTTTCGCGCCGGAGTATCCAGCAGTTCCGCCTTACCCTCATAGAAGTCGTTGACGATCGACGGATGATCAATTGCCAGCATTATCGCCCGGCGTACTTTCAGGTTCGAGTAAGGATCTTCCGGTAAGTCGACCCTGCCACAGAGCTTCATCGGGTCCATTATTACCTCGACGGACTCCACTTCAGGATTTGTCTTTAGTAATTGTGCGTACTCTTCAGCGTTCAGATCCATCCCAAACCCAAAGACATCGAGTTTACCTGTTCGGAATGCCGCCATCCTCGTCGATGTGTCGGGTATTATCTGGTAGTTGATCGAATCGATGTAGGGCAGCTGATCCCCTTGACCAGGACCAACGGGATTGACATCCCAGTAATTGTCGTTCCTGATGTACTTGATCGACACATCGGTTACGTAATCGTCCGTGATATATGGACCGGTACCGACCGTGTCGTACCACTCGTTACTTTCTGCGTAGTTATCAAGATGCTCTTTTGCCCAGACATACTGGACACCACCACCACCCAGCATCCACAGGTATCCCGTGGTCGGGTTGACCGGTGTGTTTAGTGTAATCGTCCATTGGTCATTACGTTCAACAGTGGCATTCGAAAAGAGGGCTGGTTCACTCATCATACCGGCTGAAGACTCGGTATCCCTCATCCACTCGATGCTGTAGGCAACGTCCTCAGCCGTCATCTCGCGTCCGCCCACCAGCTTGGAAGCTTCGAATTCCGGATGATAAGCAAAATGAACTCCCTGGCGTACGTGAAGTTTCCAGATGCCAATACCTAGAATTTCCCAGCTCTCGACCAGGTTACCGCCAACGGCACCCCACTCAGGTACACCGCCGACGAAGTTATATTTTCCGGAACCTGCCGCACCTTCTGCCCAATTACGACCAAAAATCTGCTCGAGAACAATCGCTGACTGTCCGGCACCTGTACCGACAACCGCACCGGGATTCCATGCGGAAGGAGCAGTAATGACAGGAAAAGTAAGCCTGCCGCCATATTGCGGCCTGTTTTGCTCTTCGCCGACCGTGGTCGCTGTTCCAGGTCCGGTACTGACATCATCCTCTTCACCGCCACCCACAGTCACGGTCTGCCCTTCACCCTGGGTTGTTACCGTTCCTGTGGATTCTGTCTCACCGCAAGATGCGATTAGGAGTGATATGACCATAAGGCAGCTGGCCAATAACCAAACTAATTTTTTTGTCATATAAGTGTTTCCTCCTCGTACTTTCTTTCATAGAAGATTTATGAAAGATATGACATTTTTACTGGTACTAACTGAAAAATATTCAATTGTATTGATCTATATTCCACCTCCTGAATCGGACCTGTCCTGAAAACCTGATTATCCACAAGGATTATACCGGTCATGGTTAAAGTCCGGATGATAGTAAACTGAGCAAGGGTCTGAAAAACGATTGATTCCAGTTCCACGCACACGAATATATCAAGTATAACTTTGTTAAACACGCTGAAAGGCACTAGAAAACTTAGAATCTTTTAGCGGCTCCAGTACTCTTCTTTCCAGTTATAGAGGTGACACTAGTCGATAACTGTCTTTTGACAGATTACTCTCAACAATATTGAATGTAACTCTTTTACGGTTGAATGTCAAGTTAAACGGAGTTTTTATATCACAACAGTAACTATCTAGAATTCGTTACCAGACGTCCTCCCGTAAGTCTTGCTGTCACTTGCCGTCCAGAAAAAAATCGGGCTGTCCACTCTGCGGAAAACCAGGGGTAAATGTTTCATTCCAGCCGGTACGAATATCAGGCAGCTTTTATCGATAACGTACTGCTCATCTTCAAGCCAGAATTCTATTTCGCCACCCAGTTCACGCGGATCACTGAGAACCGAACCGACAAAACCGAGTGTTTCACCAAAATCATGTGTGTGGGCTATCTCAGTCTGAACGCCCCCGTTACCATGCACGGCAGTGATCCAGTGACAGTCGGTATAGAAACCTCCGGGGAGTATCTTGTCATCCAGGTGGAACATATAGACTCCCTCGAAATAATTACCGGATTTCCTCTGTTCCTCGATACTTTTGGGAGGTTTCAACGATGCCAGGTAATCTTTATCCGGTTCGGTCAATATATACTTTTGATACTTTTTTTCTGCCATTACCGCTTCTCCCTGTTTCTTTTTATTCCGCCGGCACAAGTACAGGATCCTCTCCCATCGGCCAGAAATGACCGAACAGAAACGGTCTGTCCATCTTCTTTACGTGTATCGGGCAATGCTGGAGGCCTTTAGGGAAATATACCATCGCCGAGGTTGAGAATTCAGCTTTTTCCCACTCCTCTCCAAATGCTACCTCAACCGTTGCCCCAAGATTTTTCATGTCATGGGGATCAGTGCCAAAAAACATGAGATATTCATCGGCGTAGTGTGAATGCGGAGGTTCAGCGAACATACCAGCCCTGACGACGTAATAAAGAGCAAAATTCGGTCTGGCACCTTCTATCTCTTTCATGAATTCCTGGTTTCCGCCGAGAAAATCACTGTTCATAGCCCCAAATGACGGCCAGGGCTTCTTTACATCTCTTAAAATATATTTTCCATATTTATTATCTGCCATCATTTTCTCCATTAATTATAATCGTTGTATACCCCGGGTATTACTCGCTGCCGGTTTTATCCGGAGGAACGTATTTTGGTGGGAGAGTGAGAGTCAGCACCCAGGATGCTTTATCTGTACTTCCGGTGACGCGGTGACCATAAGGAACGTCTTTGGGGACATAGGTCATTGCTGCTGAATCTATTGTATATTGTTCCGATTCTTCGCCCATAGAAATCTCAATCTCGGTATTTAACTCATCGATCTTTTCATGATCTCCGCCTGCATACATATTAACGCGGTCGGCATCTACTACTTTAGGAGGTTCGTTTATTAGCGGCAATGCCTGGACAGGAGTAAGTTGAACGCCGAAATCATATCCACGTGCGTCTTTCCCATGAAATTCAAATACCTGCAGGTCGCCGTACTGTTTTATTTCTGGGGCGAGAATATATTTGTCGACTTCTTTCTTTTCTTTCATTTTCCTTCCTCTCCGTTTATAAACATGATATCTGGCTACTGTTTCTCCCATTTGGGAGTATTACCGATGGTAAAGCACAGCACCGGTTGATTTATGTTCTTGAACTCGATAGGACAGTGGTCCAGTCCTTTCGGTATATAAATAAGTGAACTTTGGTCGATGATGTGTGTTTCATCCCCGAGAACAATGGAGACGTCGCCATCAACCTTCCGAGGGTCATCTTTTCCACAGAAACCGATTATACCTATCATCTCGTCGAAATCATGCGAATGAGGTTCCGACGACATCGTCATGTCTCCGCTCCATATCCAAACGAAATCAACATAGAATCCACCTGGTGAAGCTTCATCATCCAGAGATACGATCTGATTGGATTTTGCCGTTCTCGGTTGTGGCGGCGGAGGAGGAGGCTTTTCAGGATCCCAGTGCGGTTTCGGATCGGTGACGATGAATCGCTCGTACCTTGTTCCGGATGAATCAGGTTCTGGAGCTGGGAAGAAAGGTTCTTTGGACTGTCCTTCCTTAAGTTCGGCAGACTCGGAAGTCCGACCGTACCGGCTTATCGGGGCAAGGGTGAAGAAGAAAGTCGGTCGATTGACCTCACGAAATGTTAACGGGCAGTGCTTCATGCCGGGTGGCACATGAACAAGACAACTTTTCGTCAGATAATGTGTCTCGTCCCCGAGGATAATTTCCATCCTGGAATCCAGTTCACCGGGATTATCCTGGTCGGTGCCGATAAAACCGATAACCTCGGTAAAATCATGGTGGTGAGGTTCTTCGGAGGTACCTGACGTGGTCACACCTTCCCACAACCACAGGCATTCCATGTAGAATTCCGCCCCTTCTACCTTTTCATCATCCATCCAGAGTAACCGCATTCCTTCCACGGTCGAATCTATGGGACTTTTCTCCCGCATTTCTTCTATCTTGGCCATTTCTTCAGGAGTATATTCCCTGGTATCAGTGATTATGTTCTTCGCATACCTCAATTCAGCCATCCGAAACTCCTTTCACAAATGAAATCATTACCGTGGGTTAGTAAATAACTGCACTCATCATAATGACTTAATATTGACAGTTCAACCCATATGAAGGGAAAGGAGTACAGCCCGAACACTCATGTCAACGGATGGTATGACAGAAATTTGCGAGTAAGGAATTGAAAGGGCACTTAAGAGGGTTAGAATAATACAATGGAAAGCAGGAAGACTGAACTGGCATAGTATACGTGAGTCATTGTAATTCAAGTTTTATCAGGCATCTTTCGCGCAACAATACAATAATGCGGTACATTGTCATCCATTTTTTCATATTCTATGATATGAAAACCAGCATTAGTGATGATTGACTGCAATTCCGGGAGTTTAAACAAATTGATATGCTGGGGGACAATTTTTAGTTTACTGGCGAGATACACGATTATACTCAAAAGGGATCTCTTGTCGCCCATGCAGGCACTGACTGATATGAAGGTTCCTCCCGGTTTTAACAAACTATGAATCCGAGATACTACCATATCTATATCATCCAACATGTGCAGGATTCTAAAAGCCAGGATTATGTTGAATGACTCATCATTAAATCTTTCATCAAATATCGTTGCATGGGCGTAATTAATGTTATCGATACGCATCTTTTCAGCTTTATTCCTGGCCATTTCTATCATTTTCGAGGAAATGTCGATAGCATGAATTTCCTTCACTCTATCTGAAATCGCATTAGAGATGATACCTGTAGCACAACCATAATCAAGCACCGTATCATCTTTATCGAGATACTTTAATGTGGTGATGAAATCTTTATTTTTGTCCAGTTGAGTATGCTCTTCATGATTGATAAAATCTTTAGCTTGTTTGTCCCAGAATCTTTCATCTTTATTCATTTCGTACTCCTCTAACAACGGAAGAACTACATATAGTTCTTCCATTTGTTTTGTATTCTTCACATAAATATCTGACATTCTATCATATATTTATTACTAAATCTTTAGTCAATTACCGGTATCTAGTCGGGATTGATGTATCTAATAACGTCGGTTTCTGGTATTATTAATATCCTGACCGGATGAGTATCATCCGGTAAATTATGTTCTTAAATTGATGAAGGAGGAACTTATATATGGCAAAATCCAGGTATTCACAATACGTGATCAGAAAACCGGCTATTATCAGCCAGGGCGGACACCTTGAAATACCTGATAAGATCGACCTTGAAGGTAAGGTTGATACCGGACCACTGGTATGGGTCGGAAAGGAGATTATTCCGAGTGCGATAACGGGTCTGGAATCCGGGATAATTTCGGGTGATTTTACGGTAGGTACCGGTAGCGACGGCGGCTTGGCGCCCCACAAACATGACGATTTCGATGAAATGTTCCTCTTCATGGGGACAAATCCAAATGATATCGAAGACCTTGGAGCAGACGTGGAGTTCTGGCTGGGAGAAGATGACGAACTTGAGAAGATCGAGATAAATACCTCGGCTTGTATCTTCGTCCCGGCAGGACTCGCACATTTTCCAATGACATGGAAAAACGTGAAAAGATCCTGTGTATTCGTAGTAGTGTCATGCAGTCCGTTCGATCCCAGCACCCAGCGGCAGGAAGCTGCCTCTCTCGAGGGCAGACCACAATAGTCCCGGATAATACAATACTTAACATAACTTATTAAGGAAATGGAACATGAGTATTACTCCTGAACAGCGTTACAGGGAAAAAGGAAAGAGACTCGGCGATACTGTCAGGCTGCAGATACCGGACCGAGTGCCGGTAATGCTGGAGTTAAGTTACTTCCCCGCCTGGTACACAGGACTGACATTCGAAGCTGCGTTTTACGATTACGGTAACTGGCTGAAAGCCAATATCAAGACAATAACCGATTTCGATCCGGATCTCGTGCACGTTACCGCGTTTTCGCCTGGTGAAGCCCTCGAATTGTTAGATCCTAAACCACTAAGGTGGCCGGGACACGGTGTCTCATCCAATGACTCGCACCAGTACCTTGAACTTGAAGCTATGAAAGCTGACGAATACGATGACCTCATGGAAGATACTTCCGATTTCGTTATGCGTAAGCATCTCCCCCGCGTCTGCGGGGCAATGGAAGCGTTCAGTAAACTTCCGCAACTTTCTTCTCTGGGTTTCAGTTTTCGAGGAGCACTCTCCCTGGCAGAAGCGCTTGCGGATCCCGAGGTTGCTGCTTCAATTGATACACTCCAGGAAATCGGGCAGGTCCAGCTGAAATGGCGAGATAAAATGCGGTCGTTCGGTGAAGAGATAGATAATCTGGGATATCCAAGGTTCTACCCCGGCACGGCACAGGCGCCTTTTGATTCGATATCCGATTTTCTCAGGGGAATGCAGGGAACGATGAAGGACATGTTCCGCCAGCCCGATAAGCTTTTGGAAGCATGCGACAAGATACTGGAAGACAGGATAAAAAGAGGGATTCCGACAGTCAAGGTAGATAAAGAATGTCCTCAACTTCTGTTCATGGGGATGCACCGTGGCTCGGACGGTTTCATGTCCGTGAAGCAGTTTGAGAAGTTTTACTGGCCCACTCTGAAAAAGGTTCTTCTTGCCGTGATAGATGCCGGAATGACACCTCTGATATTCTGCGAAGGCGACTGGACAACGAGAATCCAGTACCTCCTGGAACTGCCGGTAGGAAAAGTGTCGCCCGTCTCGACCTTACGGATATCTACAAGGCAAAGGAAATTCTTAAAGGTCATACGGCGATCATGGGAAACGTCCCGGCATCGATATTGCAGACCGGTACGCCGGATGACGTGAAAAACTGCTGCAGGAAACTGATTGACAATATCGGTAAGGACGGCGGATATATCCTGACAGCCGGAAGTTCCATCGATAAAGCAAAACCTGAGAATATAAAAACCATGGTGGAATTTACCAAGGAATATGGTGTTTACAGGTAGGGAAATCCATTTGACGGATGTTACCGCCTTTAGTAAAGTTAGCTAGTAAAATGTGCATGTGGAGGTAGCAGTATATGGCAGAAAAATCACCCGAAGAACTGTATAAGGAAAGAGATCAAAGGCTTGCTGATACAATCGAATTGAGGATACCGGATCGCGTGCCGATCGATATGTCTTTCGGTTATTTCCCGGCGAAGTATACCAACCAGCCATTCTCCATTGTCTATTATGAGCCGCAGAAGTGGCTGGAAGCGGTTAAGAAGACAGTGGTGGACTTCCAACCTGATTCCCTGTTCTACATCCAGGGATTGCAACCGGGTAAAGCCCTTGAGAAACTTGATCCCAAGACACAGAGATGGCCGGGACACGGAGTACCCGAAAACACCGGCAACCAGGCAATCGAAGGCGAATTCATGATGGCGGACGAGTACGACCTGGTTATGAAAGATTCTACCAACTTCACGCTCAGGTATCTGATGCCGAGGACTGTCGGTTCTATGGAAGCCTGGGAAAATTTCCCGGATCTTTCCGATGCAGGAAGGGGACAGATGGGTGCAATGATGATCGCTGAAGCCTTAGCCAGGCCCGATCTTGCCACTTCAATAGCTACCTTGCAGGAAGTTGGCCGCGAAGTGGCCGAATGGAGAAAAAGCCTGCCGGACGTAAACGCAGCGGTGGAAGAACTCGGTTTCCCCGTAGGCGGTATGGGTGCCGGTGGTGCACCCTACGATCAGGTCATGAACGGTTTCCGGGGAATGCCGGGGACGATGATGGACATGTACCGCCAGCCGGATAAACTTCATGAACTCATCGATTATTTCCTTGAGAGAAGTCTGAGGCGAATCGAAGCCATGCCGTATCGTGAACACCACAAGAGAAGCTTTATGGCTACGCACAGGGGTTCGGACGGATTCATGTCGAAAAAGCAGTTCGAGGAATTTTACTGGCCCGGATTAAAGAAGATTTACCTTGCCGCCATCGATAAGGGCATCATCCCCTGTATCTTCTTCGAAGGAGACTGGACGACCCGTCTCGAATATCTTCTCGAGCTGCCGAAGGGCAAGATCATGGCTCATTTCGACTCCACGGATATTTTCCGGGCAAAGGACGTACTGAAAGGGCATATGTGTATCAGGGGTAATTTCCCCGGTTCATTGCTTACAGCCGGTACCGTCGATGAAGTGAAAGCCCATGTTAAGAAGCTGATAGATTACGTCGGTAAGGACGGCGGCTATGTCATGTGTCCCAGGGTCGTACCCGATTTCGCAAAACCGGAAAATCTTCATGCGATGATCGACTATACCAAGGAATACGGCGTATATAATTAGCTGCCGGTGATATCAAGTTTTGCCAATTGAGAGTCCTGAAACATCAGGACTCTCAATTTCTCTGAAAAATTAAATGAGTGAGAAAGGAGCTGTGCAATGACTGTAAAAATGGGATTTGTCGGAGTAGGGGACATCGGCAATGTAATGGCAAGAAGTATACTGAAATCCGGTATACCTCTCACGGTATACGACCTCAATGAAGAAGCCGTTGATAAGTTAGTGACTGAAGGAGCCGTAGCCGCCGGTTCTTGCAGGGAGTTAATGGAAACAAGTGACGCCGTAATCAGCATGGTCCGTGACATACCACAGACAGAAGAGGTTGTTTTCGGTACGGACGGGCTCTGGAAAGGCGCAAAGGAGGGAAGCATTATCATACTCTCCAGCACCATCGGACCGTCTTACCCGCGTGAATTGTATGAAAAAGGCAAGGAAAAAGGCGTCAGGGTGATAGACATAGGCGTTACCAAGAACATTCCTACCAACGAAATAGGCCAGTTTACACTGATGGTAAGCGGCGACGATGATGTGATCGATATGTGCTGGCCAGTGTTCGAAGCGATGGGTAGAAAGGTCTTCAGGGCAGGCCAGATAGGAAACGGTCAGGCATATAAGCTTGTCAATAACATGGTTGCATTTAACATGGGAACAGTGATACATGAATGCCTGAATGTCGGGCTGAAAGCCGGTCTCGATATGAAGATAATGCTGGACGTGATGCAGGAAGGCACCGGCGCCAGCTGGATGGCAAACAGCATGAGAACCAGGCTTGAATCCGGAACGAGGGGAATGCCACCTCCGTCACCTCCGACCGTCGATTCTCCTCCACCTCAATTCATTAATAAAGACCAGGTGCTGGCAATAGAGATGGCGGAAGAACTCGGTGCCGAAATACCGGTAGCCAAACTCATGGAAAATCTCGATGAGTCAAAGGTATACTCAGCCTATACGAAATTCATGAGGGGTTAATAGTAGCACTTGATTTACTTTTTATTATCTGTTGTTGAGAGAAGTGCAAAATTTAAATGAATTGATTGTAGGACGTTGCTCAATATACAAAATCAGCAATCAAATCATCCCATCTGGTTATATTTATTTTGGTCAGTATCATGTCTACATGTTCATCCCTGTATTCTTACATTGGTAGTAAAAAGGAAGGTTAATATTCTTCTTCCCACATACTCGATTGCAGATATGTTGCGAGGTTAATATCCTCATTAGTAATATTGAGTTTTCGCCGTATATTCTCGCGTTGTCGATTAATTGTAGATACAGATACACCTCTTGTTCGAGCTATCTCTTTTGTCCTTAACCCACTCCGGATCATATTGCATATGGTTATCTCTGTAGGTGTCAAGGAACGGTAGATATCGGACAGGTGTCGTACAAACTGAGAAGTGATTTCTTCTAGGTTAGATTTCAGTATTTCGATATATTTACTCTGTGTTTGAGGTATTTCAAGAGTAAGAGCAAATAAAATCGGCATTAATACTTTATCTACGTTCGTTTTTATGTTTTTATATATTTCGTTTTTTTCTTCTTCGATTCTTACTAAGACTGCGCGAAGCGCAGCATTGGACTCCTGTAAAGCTTTTCGCTCCAGGGTCAGCTGTTTATTTGATTCCTGTAATTCAAGTTCGGCCGATATTCTTGTTGCGATCGTTCCAATCTGGTCTGCCAGGGCATCTAAAAGTGCACGTTCTTCTGCCAGAAACGGACCTTCATTAGCGGGTGGTCGTTCTTCGAGATAAAATATGGCTATTTCACCTACCGGCTCGCTATAGAGATATATTCTTGAAGTTTGGCGCCATTCTGTAACCTTGAATCCGTGACTTTTGTATGTTTTATCGTTGTACACAATCCTTACGCGTGTAATGTCTGGATATTGCCAGGAATGGGGTAAAAAGTTAACCAACTCCTCAAGTAAACCTTCGAGAGAATTCAAATGACGTTCTGCGAGTTGTGATACTCCATAAAGGCAGTTAAGCTCTTTAATACGCTCACGGAGCGCATTTTCCATTTTTGGCTGTTCAGTTTCATCGCTGAAAGGAATTCGCCACAGACGGGCAAGTTCCGTATTCGGGAATCCGAGACTATTACTATTATCATCTGATTTCCGGTTGTTATCAAGCATAAATCACTCCGTTATACCTATATATCATAGGCAATATGCTGGCATTAATTGGTAAGTAAATATACCTATTATGTATAGGCAATATTAGGGTAATTATTCCGTATTTTATATTACTACTTTACTAGTTAACATTAGGAAAGTCAATAACCCAACATTCTGTCGGTATAAACAGGAGGTTATTATGAGCTCTACAAGACTGGAATCTATATTAAAAGAACGTAGCAGTCAACCTCATCAACTTATTGAGGTATTGCAAGATGTGCAGGAAGAATTCGGATACATACCAGAACAGGCGATGCAGGAAATATCCAAGACTCTGGGTGTACCTTTAATAGAAGTATACCGTGTAACCTCATTCTACAAGGCTTTCAAACTCAAACCGAGTGGTAAGTATGTTATCACTGTCTGTAACGGTACAGCCTGTCATGTTCGTGGATCGGAGTTGTTACTTGATCAGGCAATCAGTCAACTCAATATCCAACCGGGAGAGGTAACGGAGGATGGTTTATTTACCATAGAAAGCGTCAATTGTCTCGGAGCATGTGCTCTGGGTCCCATTGCTTCAGAAAATGGATCCTATCATCATCATATGACTCCATCCAAACTCCGTAAATTTATTGAATCGATTAGGGAAAAAGAAAGTGCGGAGGTAACGAATGATTAAACTCATCAATACGGAAGACCTTGCAACTAACAGAAAAGTATTTCTCCAGAATAGACAAGCGAAAAACCAGACAATTATCATATGCGGAGGTACAGGATGCAAGGCATCCCGAAGCCAAGAGGTTATCGATGCTATTAATCAGGAACTGCTAACACAGGAAATGGATTCTATGGTCCATTTGCGTGTAACGGGATGCCACGGTTTCTGTGAGCAGGGACCGATAATGATTATAGAGCCAGGCAATACTTTCTACTGCCAGGTGACAGCGGATGACGTCTATGAGATCGTTACAAGAACTCTGAGAGATGGTGAAATAATAGACAGGCTGCTATATACCGATCCTGTTTCTGGGAGTAAAATTCGAACTGAATCTGAGATTCCTTTCTATAAAGCACAGGAACGCCACCTGTTGTCCCAGAACAGAGAAATTAACCCCTTATCAATTGAGGATTATATCGCCACAGGTGGTTATAAGGCATTATCTCATACGTTGGAAAACCTCTCTCCAGAGGAAACTATAAGAGAAGTCAAAATATCGGGATTAAGAGGTCGAGGTGGTGGTGGATTTCCTACTGGTCGAAAGTGGGCTGAGTGCAGCGATGTTCCGAGTGATGAAAAATACGTGATCTGTAATGCAGATGAAGGCGATCCCGGAGCATACATGGATCGCTGCCTACTAGAAGGTAATCCTTTCCTGGTACTCGAAGGTATGACAATCGGAGCTTTTGCGGTTGGTGCGACCAAAGGGTATGTTTATGTTCGTAATGAATACCCGCTGG
>CP070800.1:1955277-1967404 GCA_020343555.1 Dehalococcoidales bacterium | reverse complement strand
AGATATACCCTGTCCGGAGAGATGATCTCTTCGAGGGGATTGTGGCACTCGAACTGCCGGGGAAAGTGGTAGCAGAAGATGTCGAGGAATCACCTCTCTATAAGCTATATGGTGAAAAACCCCGATTGAAAGATATCAAACTAACAGCTGTCCCTTATTACACCTGGGCTAATCGTGGTGCCGGTCAGATGCGGGTATGGATACCAATCATATGATGAAATACAAATTGATTTCTGGGGAGTGATTCTTTATCATTGATTCGTAAATATACAGGGAAATTATTGAGCTGTGAATACAAAATATTCAGGAGGAAGAAGAATTGAAGGCAGTAATTGTTGAAGAAATTGGAAAAGCGGTATTAAAAGAGATGCCGCTGGCAGATCCCGGTTTCGAAGAGGTTAAGGTTAGAATCGCATATTGTGGTGTCGGAGCATTTGATCCGTTCATCATTACCGGTGAATTAGTATTACCGCTGCCGTGGAAACTTGGTTACCAGGCTTCAGGTATCATCGAAGAACTCGGCCCCGGTGCGCAAGCAAGAGGACTTCAAGTCGGTGACAGAGTAGCTCTGGACCAGTATCGTTATTGCGGATCCTGCTACAACTGTATGCACGACCGGGAGACCTTCTGCGAAAGAAGGGATCCTCCCTACGGATACCTTGATCAGATGATGGCTGAATATATCACTGTTCACCAGCGTCAGGCGTGGAAATTGCCTGATTCCATCTCTCTCGAAGAAGCTACCCTTACCGAGAATATAGGCGCTTGTCTACCGGCTATGGACCTGGCTCCGCCCAAGATGGGCGACAGCATCCTGGTTATCGGGTCCGGTACTTGCGGCAGCATCATAGTCCAGTTAGCCAAACTCCAGGGTGCGAAAGATTTGACAGTTGTCGAACCGGTATCGTTCAAGAGAGACCTGGCTCTGAAACTGGGAGCCAAACACGTTATCGATCCGAAAAACCAGGACTGGGTGGCTGAAGCACTGAAGATCAGCTCCCGTGGTTTCGATCGTGTAATTGAAGCTTCCGGCTATTCGGAAATGCTTCCGGGCTGTATTGACGTTGTAGCACGGTGCGGCAAGATAGTGTTATTCGGGGTTTATCCGGACAACCCGAAGATAGATTACGATGTACACAAGATCTGGTTCAAAGAAGTTAGTATCCATGGTGTGTTTGGTCAGTCTAACCTGTTCCCGAGAGCTGTCGATATGCTGGAAAGTCTTGATCTGAAATCAATGATGGATGGACCTACATTCCCGCTGGAAGACTTCATGAAGGCGATCGAAGCACACAAGACTGGTAAGTACGCCAGGGTTCTGGTTAAGTGTACATAGGATAATAACTGTATATCGTCTGAAGGGGAGAGTGAAATTACTCTCCCCTTTTTTTGTTGCATATCTCGATATAATGAATATGGTCATGTCTTTATGTGACTTGCATCACATCTTGACAGTCTCTAAGTGTTGTTATAATCTGAATATCCCAAGTTTGGTATTTAAGGAGGCGAAAAAACATGAGTGAAGATAACATGAGTTCTGCTGGTAGCGGGGTAGACAGACCTATTGCCGGTAGTGGTACATCGAACCGTGACTGGTGGCCAAACCAGTTAAATCTCAAGGTTCTTCATCAGAACTCACATCTGAGTAATCCGATGGGAGATAAGTTCAACTATGCCGAGGAATTTAAAAAACTCGATCTCGAAGCGGTGAAAAACGACCTTTATAAACTAATGATCGATTCACAGGACTGGTGGCCGGCTGACTACGGTCATTACGGTGGGTTATTCATCCGAATGGCCTGGCACAGCGCCGGTACGTATCGCATGGGAGACGGTCGTGGTGGCGCGGGGGACGGAACACAACGTTTTCCACCACTTAACAGCTGGCCTGATAATGTCAACCTCGACAAAGCCCGTAGATTGCTCTGGCTTATTAAGCAGAAGTACGGCAGGAAGATTTCCTGGGCTGACCTGATGATCCTTGCCGGTAATTGCGCGATCGAATCAATGGGCTTAAAGACTTTCGGATTCGGTGGAGGGCGCGAGGATGTCTGGGAACCGCAGGAAGACGTATACTGGGGTACCGAGACCGAATGGCTTGGTGATAAGCGCTATTCCGGAGATCGTGATCTCGAGAATCCTCTTGCCGCTGTGCAGATGGGTTTGATATATGTGAATCCCGAAGGGCCGAACGGAAATCCCGATCCGGTCGCATCGGGTCGCGATGTCCGGGAAACCTTTGCACGTATGGCGATGAACGATGAGGAAACGGTAGCACTCGTCGCCGGTGGGCACACCTTCGGAAAGGCTCACGGCGCCGGTGATGCTGCTCTTGTCGGACCGGAACCAGAGGCTGCTCCTATTGAGGAACAGGGCTTGGGCTGGAAGAGTAGTCATGGTACCGGAAAAGGTGGCGATACGATCGGCAGTGGTATCGAGGGTGCCTGGAAGCCGAATCCGACCAAATGGGATATGGGTTATCTGAAGACGTTATTCAAATACGAGTGGGAGTTGGTCAAGAGTCCGGCTGGTGCAAATCAATGGTTGGCTAAGGATGTATCCGAAGAAGATATGGTGATCGATGCGCACGATCCGTCGAAGAAGCACCGGCCAATGATGACCACGGCGGACCTCTCACTTCGTTATGACCCGGTCTATGGACCGATTGCGAAGCGATACCTAGAGAATCCAGACGAGTTTGCTGATGCGTTTGCCCGGGCCTGGTTCAAGCTGACTCACCGTGACATGGGTCCGCGTTTACGTTATCTTGGTCCGGAGGTTCCTGAGGAAGAACTAATCTGGCAGGATCCTGTACCAGCGGTCGATCATGAACTGATTAACGACCAGGATATTGCTGATCTTAAGGACAAGATCCTTAACTCAGGCTTGTCCATCTCAGAACTGGTTTATAACGCCTGGGCATCGGCGTCGACATTCCGCGGATCTGATTACCGCGGTGGTGCGAATGGGGCACGAATATGCCTTGCGCCGCAAAAGGACTGGGAAGTCAATCAGCCAGCTAAATTGAAAGCTGTTCTGCAGACTCTCGAGGGTATTCAAAAAGACTTCAATGGTGCGCAGGCAGGCGGGAAAAAGGTTTCATTGGCTGATTTGATTGTACTGGGTGGATGTGCCGGTGTCGAGAAAGCTGCAAAGAACGCCGGTCATAATGTAACGGTACCTTTCAAACCGGGACGCACAGATGCATCACAGGAACAAACCGACGTGGTTTCGTTCGGTGTACTCGAACCGGTTGCAGATGGATTCCGAAACTATCAAAAATCAAAATATGCTGTACCGGCTGAAGAATTGCTGGTTGATCGGGCGCAGCTGCTGACACTGACGGCACCTGAAATGACGGTTTTGATAGGCGGTATGCGTGTCATGAATGCAAACTTTAGACAATCGCAGCATGGTGTCTTTACCGATCGTCCTGAAACTCTTACTAATGACTTCTTCGTAAATCTTCTGGATATGAGTACTGAATGGAAATCTTCCACCGGAGATGAAAACATATTCGAAGGTCGTGACCGTACAACCGGAGAACTCAAATGGACCGGTACTCGTGTCGATTTAATCTTCGGTTCGAACTCTCAACTACGGGCATTAGCTGAAGTCTACGGATGTGAGGACTCACAGGAGAAGTTTGTCCATGACTTCATAGCGGCGTGGGATAAAGTGATGAACCTTGATCGTTTCGACCTTGCTGGATAGTAAACTGGCTTTAAGGGTGGTGTTGTAGATTTTGTCGAAACACCACCCCTTATTATTCCATTTAAGATCAATTCCCTTTATGTATCATTCAATTGTTTAATCCATTCCTCAAGTATTTGCAGATACGAAGGAACGTAGTTAATTCCGCCAGATTCCCCGATACAGCCGGTATTTGCAGGTGTGAGAACATGTCCTGCTCCCGGGATTATTTCTACGCGATAGTTAGTATTACCGGTTTCGGATAGTGTTTTTTCATAGGCATTCGCACCTTGGAGAGGATCCACATTTTTATCTAACTTGCCATATAGGGCGAGTACTGGTATCTTCGTCCCTTCAAGATTATCTATCGGATTGATAAAGAAATCCGAGTCTTTTGGCCAGGGCTGCCATCTTTCCTCCGGTGTTATACTCATCCCTGTATATTCCTTTACTCCCGGAATGGCGAAAAGATTCTCCAGAGCTTCTTTATAATCAGTATATTCGGTAGCTCTTGTCCATTGTGACCAGTACTTTTCTGCCAATTCTGCCTGTTGAAGTGTTCCCCCATCGCATATTACTTTTTGACCAATCTGATAAGCCATCTGTTCGATGCTGTCTTCACCACCGCCACCAACGATGATCATAAAAGCTATGTTATCTGTGTGATCTAAGGCTAACGGTATTACCCAACCTGCCTGGGAAACACCCCAAACACCTATATTATCTGAATTGATATTTGGGTGTTGAGTGAGACAATGGATTCCATCTGAAAGAATTTCTGTGCGTTGAGTAAGAGTTTTCCCTCCTTCAAATTCACCTGTTGATTCACCACTGCCTGGTTTATCCCACGAAAATACAGCAAATCCATTCCGAAGGAATATTTCAATCAGTGGTTCGAAGTTTACCGTACCGTTTCGAGTAGCTGAACCGCTGCCGTGGACGAGAATAATTGCCGGATACTTACCATCCTGGGAAGGGAGTCGTAAATCTCCGTAAAGCATGAATTGACCTGATTTAAATATAACTTCCTGGACAAATCCCGTTTCACTGCCGAAAACAGCAGATCCTTTATCGACAAACGCAGGTTCTCTTGAACAGGAAAGAAACATCCCTAGGAGTATTACTACCGGTAATATAACTAATAACTTTCTGATTAGCACTCGATTTCTCTCTGAAATAGGATTTATTTCAGATTCAGGAAGAATCCGACAACTTCTGTGTCCCCCCTGGAATCCTGGAATACAGCTAGGACCTGGAGTTCCCCAACCTTGGTAAATTCAGCATCGTAAAATACTCTTATATAACCTTCATCCGTAGTTTCAAAACCGGTATATTTAAGTGTATTTTCAACGTATTCCCCATAGACCGTAGATATCTGAGAAGTCGTTTCTATGAAATCATCTTCATTTCCGAGCATCGGTCTTAATTCTTCGGCAAAACAGTTGCTATATGTATCGAAATCAACGTCAATTATCGATTGGAGAAGCCTTTCCGTTATCTTATCAGCGTCATCTGGTTTACCGGAGTTATCGTAACATCCTGCGATTAAACAGGTTACCGACAGAAAAATCACAATATAAGATATTAACAATCTAACTTTACTCATATTGATACTCCTGAGTAGTTTTCGATATCTTACATTGGAAAAAGAATACAATACAATGATTTATTTTTTTGACCGATTATTTACGGCATGCCAGGCAATATCCTTTATGAACGCAGATAGTACCGCCGCATGTCTGACATAGCCATCGTTCATGTTCAGACTGTTCAAAGGCAGATAAGCCGTTTTCCCGGATATAGTCAAGGTTTTTCAGTGCACTCACACCATATTTGGTGATGTACCGTTTATCGAGTTGCTTCAGTCGTTTGCACGGATATTTATCACACTCATAACAGAATCCTGATTCGTTCGTTTTCCATGTCTCGCATTTCCTGATAGTACAGCGCGATATCGATATCCATCTGGTATCATCGACGTAATAACATCCGGGACAGGTGTTCTTCTCCCTGAGGTAGGTATGACAGATACCGCAGTTCAAACCGCATGGAGCTATCAGCGTTTTATTCGATGTCATTTTCACTCCTTTAATCAATTATACTGAATGGAATCCTGATGTTCACCTTTGCGTCAATAGACACAGGAACTCATTTACACTATAGTCTAGGTGTATGAATGGCTTTCTGACTCCCTATAAAGATGTTAATGATACAATATATACTCTTCGCGACAGTGCTAAAGAAGTGCTGGGCGAATATTATGTCGGTATGTACCTGTACGGTTCACTGGCGCTTGGCGATTTCGATCCGGGACGGAGTGATATCGATCCGCTGGTAGTAACGAGCGAGGAATTAACGGATGATTTGATTATCGACCTGCAAAATATGCACAGGAGTCTTTATAAAAGCGGATTAGAGTGGGCGAAAAAGATGACTGGAATTTACATACCGCTGGATGACCTGCGTGTTTACAGGGTAAACGGACCGAAAAATCTGATGTATAACAGAGACGATTTCCTGGTGGGCAGACCTGATATAGACTGGATTTTCCACCGGCACGTCCTCAATGAATGTGGTGTAGTACTTGAGGGACCTTCTTTGAAAGATATTATTGATCCGGTACCCCCTGAACAGTTGAAAGAAGCTGCGTTTATATCTCTGCGAGACTGGATTCTGCTGACGTACGATGAGGAGAGGGTCCATGGAGAAGGACACCAGGCGTATTTCGTACTGACAGTCTGTCGTGGTTTGTATACGTTAAAAAATGGTGACGTAGCGACTAAACGAGAGTCGGCAGAATGGGTCATGGAAAATGTAGATAGCAAATGGTTAGATTTGATTCGCCAGGCGATGGCCTGGCACTACAGTGATCCCGCCGGAGATATTCCCCAGACACAGAAATTCATGCGGTATATCATGGCTAAGGCTGGCGTGATGGTATGAAGATAGTACAGCCTATTGACACCTTGAAGCCTAAAACATACACTTATTTAAATACACACGTAAGGGGTATAACTGTGATTTGTCCGGTATGCAGGGCGGATATGATTGTCGTGGAGTACCATGATATCGAACTGGATATGTGTGCTGAATGTAAAGGCGTGTGGTTCGATTCCGGTGAACTGGAGTTAATGCTGAAAATTCACCAGGCCGAAGGTATTAATGAATTTCTCGAAGAAATGAGAAATTCTCCTGATGCGAAGACTAATGAGAAAAAGAGAAAATGCCCAATATGCGGGAAGAAGATGGACAAAAAAGACGTCGGGAAAGAACCGGAAGTACTGATAGACAATTGTGACAGAGGGCATGGCTTGTGGTTCGACGGGGGAGAGGTGGTTCAGCTCAGTAACCAGTTCAGTTCCGGGATGGTAGGTCACCCGGAAAATCCGGCGGTAGGATTCCTTGAAGAATTTTTCGGGACACCTGAATAATTCACATAAAGTACATGATAAACCTTAAGGAGGTGCGGAGTAATG
The DNA here is from genome assembly GCA_020343555.1 of Dehalococcoidales bacterium. The sequence goes on along the minus strand of CP070800.1, from coordinate 1,960,235 downwards.
ATAGCGGTATGGGTAATACTGGGATTATTGGTAATTGCTGTATTCTGGATAATCGGTATATACAATGGTCTTGTACGACTTCGCAATGAAGTTAAAAATGCCTGGGCGCAGATAGATGTCCAGTTAAAACGCCGTTATGACCTTATCCCCAACCTGATCGAGACGGTTAAGGGTTACATGACTCATGAGCGTGAAACACTGGAAGCCGTTACGAATGCTCGTAACATGGCACAGCAGATATCAGATTCTGCCGGTGCGGGAGAACGGGCAAAAGCTGAAGGTGAACTCAGCCAGGCTCTGTCACGTCTGCTGGTAACCGTGGAAGCCTATCCTGATCTGAAGGCCAACCAGAATTTTCTCGCATTACAGGAAGAATTAACCTCGACGGAAAACAAGATAAGTTTTTCCCGTCAGTATTATAATGACTCAGTACTCAGGTATAACAACAAGACCGAGATGTTCCCGTCGAACTTCGTGGCAAATATGACAGGCTTTAAAGCCAGCGAATTCTTCGAGGTTGAAGTGGCTGCGGAACGAGAAGCTCCGAAGGTCAGCTTTAGTTAATCTAGAGAGTTATTTATATGTGGGAGCAGATACGATCTAACAGAAGAAGGTCGGTAGTCCTGGTGATTGCAATGGGATTGATACTCCTGGCGATCGGCTGGCTGCTGGGCTATGCTTTTATGGACAGTGCGGTCGGTGGACTGGCAATAGCCGGGATAATCTGGATAATAATGAGTCTGGTAGGATACTTCCAGGGAGACAGCATACTTTTAACATTGGCAAAAGCAAGGAAGATCGGTCCGGATGACCACCCAAGACTGTATAACATTGTCGAGGAGATGAAGATAGCCTCAGGTCTGGAACAGATGCCTAGTGTCTATATAATAGATGATCCTGCGTTAAACGCTTTCGCGACCGGCAGAGATCCGAAACGGGCTTCTGTAGCTATAACCTCTGGTCTGCTGAATAAACTGAACAGAGATGAACTCCAGGGAGTCATTGCACACGAAATAGCGCATATTAAAAACCGTGATGTGCTGCTGATGGCAATGACCAGTGTCCTGCTAGGTACTATTGTTATCCTGGCATGGTACGGTTCACGTATTATGTTATTCAGTGGTGGGGGACGTTCCAGGAGCTCATCACGTGGAGGTGGTGGCCAGGCGCAGCTTATCATCATGATAGTGGCGATTGCTCTGGCGATACTGGCGCCGATTCTTGCTCAGCTTATTTACTTTGCTATATCCAGAAAGCGGGAATATCTTGCTGATGCATCCTCTGCTTTGTACACCCGGTATCCCGAAGGATTGGCATCGGCGTTGGAAAAACTCGGAAAATCTACCGGTCAACTACAATCAGCAAACAAGGCTACTGCTCCGATGTACATCGTGAATCCATTCCGTAAACAGGGGATACAGTTCAGTAACCTCTCCAGTACTCATCCTCCATTGACAGAAAGGATCAATATTCTACGGAAAATGGCAGGAGCCACTTATATAAATTATGATCAAGCGTACCGAGAGGTTCATCACGGTCGTAGCGGCGTTATCCCTGCCGCAGGACTGGTCGGTGAAAGTGTGCCATTATCTCGTCATACTTCTGGTTCAACAGTTGATGATCTCGATGAAAAGCAACGGATACGAGAGACATCTACCGTACTGGAAAAACTGGGTGGATATAAAACTCTTGATTGTGATTGTGGTGCCAAGTTGAAACTACCGCCAGGATTTACTAAGGGGAGACTCACTTGTCCACGCTGCGGCAGAAGACACACAGCATAGATCACTACTTTGCTTTAAGGTATAAAGCTACACTATTAAGAATAACTAATCCAATACTTAAGATATATTCTTGGTCAATCTTCCTGTTTGCCCGATAATTCTTGCCTGGCGGATTCAAGCTTTTCTTCCAGTTCTTCGAGTTCCATCCACATGGACGGCGGTACAGAATGTGGTGGCCATCTTGACTTCAAATCCGTAATTTTCCCCTCGATTTCTCTGATTTTATCTTTGGCCATCTTACCTCTCCTTGTTGAATTGTTGGATTAGTGTTTTCAACTCTACACCTTTCTTTCCATCACGTTAAAAGACACAGAAGATTTCTAATTGTAAGATAATTGACTATAGATTAACAGGTAACTATAATGGCAGGCAAAAGGATAAAGTGAAATAACAGGAGGTTATACCTGTGGTAGACAAGATACTCGTCCCGATGGATGGTTCAAGAAAGTCATTGAAAGCCTTGGATTATGCTATAGACACGGCAAAATGTTTTAACTCGAGTATTCTGATATTACGGGTTGTTACTCTATCGATGCTGGAGATGGCGTGGAACTCTCCTGCCAGCGGAGGACCAATAATCAAGCAGGATTTTCTCAAGGAAGCAGACAGGCGGGATAAAAGGACGATGACGCGTGTGAGGAAATACCTGCGGGATAAATTGAAGACGGTGAGTGATAATGGTGTTGAGGGGTCGTTCAGAGTGATGGTAGGTGATCCGGCTGATTCTATCAAGCAATGTTGCACGGAAGAAAATATCGATCTAATTGTCATGAATGCCAATAACAGGGGCTGGTTGAAAAGAGCAATTATGGGAAGTGTTACGGACGAGATTCTCAGGACTTCTTCCGTACCAGTGCTGGTATTAAGACCGAAGAAAAAATAAACAAGCTTGACTACTTCTTATACCCATTATCTGACCGTTCAATAGCTAGTGATTATTTACCGATAATATCCTGTCCCCATCGAGCCGCCCGTTCGAGTTCACCCTCCACCAGAGGACCTTTCGTTCCTGAAACGAAGAATCCTTCCGGTTTGATAATGGATTTGCCACCCTGTGATTTTAACTGCTTTTCTATCTTTCCTGCGGCAAAACCGAAGATTTTCACCCAGGTCGCCGGAAATCTGGTATCGAATGCAGCTACTTTAACATTCTGAAGTGAAGTTGATCTGATATTATCAAGGAACTCTTTCATTTTCGGAGTAGGTCTGCCGCCATATGTGGGCGCACCAGCGATAAGGAGTTCGACCGATTCCAGGTCGGCAGGTCCTGCATTCTCTGCCTTTACTACCTTCGCATCGTCGCCAATCGCTTTCCCCATAGATTGAGCGATTTCCTCCGTGTTACCGTAGACAGAATCATATACTACTAATACTTTCATTGTTCACCTCCGGTAAGGTACCTACAGTGTACATGAAGCATTCTACTCGAACAATACTTTCAGAAAAACAACCTTATGACCTTAATCACATACCTTAAATCGATTTTGGCGTATGATAATAGTAGGAGATGAGAGTAGGGTAGAGGAGAGTGGTAATGAGGGTAGTATTATCTCTGTTTTTGTTGTTATCAGTCCTTTCTATTTTTACCACGAATGGATGTGATAATATCGATTTTCCGGCTGAGGAGGAAATAATAATGGCGGAACATGTAAATCCGATAAGCAGTAACATGACCGAGGGATATAAAACGGCGACGTTCGCTCTCGGCTGATTCTGGGGACCTGACTCCCGTTTCGGGAGTATGGACGGGGTAATCCGAACACGTGTCGGATACGCCGGTGGAACCGAACCGAACCCGACCTACCGTAACATCGGCACTCACAGCGAAACCATCCAGATAGACTTTGATCCTGAGATTGTGTCTTACGAAGAATTGCTGGGCGTATTCTGGGCGGCAAATGCTGCCTATCTTTCTCCATTTTCCAGGCAGTACAATTCCATAATTTTCTATCACGATGAAGAACAGAAAATGATGGCAGAGGAATCCTATCGGAAGCGGTTAGAGGGGAGATCGAATCTTGTTTTAACCGAGATCATTCATTATAAAGAATTTACTCTCGCTGAGTTATATCACCAGAAATATTATCTTCAGGTTGAAGAAAGATTACTGCAAGACGCTTTAAGCAACCACGATGATTTCGAAGGTTTTATATTCTCTACTACGGCAGCAAGATTGAACGGATATGCAGGTGGGTATGGTGATCCGGTTAATCTTGAAAAGGAACTTGAGAGTTATGGTCTTTCCGATAGAGGTGAAAAAATCCTGCTGGAGATAGCTGAAAGGGGATTACGGCAAGCCTGCCCTGTTCATGTTAATTAAACTATTACCTGTCCTGAAATATACGATAGCGGAGAGTAAAATCACTCTCCGCTTTTTTTCAACGGAAGTGACTATTCTGATATCGACTCAAGTCTGTTATAAAATTCTTTAATTGTGAAATGGTGTTCCTGAGTACCCAGGTACTCTACGGCGAAAGAAGCACAAGCACTTCCCATCGCCGCGCATTTTTCTGTATCAAGATTCTCCACCAGGCCTTTTATCAGTCCTGATCGATAACTGTCACCGGCACCTGTAGGATCAACCGCGTTATGTACCTTTACCGTGGGTATTTCGGATATACCATCTGCTGTAAATACTTGCGAACCTTCTTCACCGAGTGTGGTGATGATTATGGAGGTCAGTTTGAGCAGCCCATCTTTATCCAGTCCCGTCTTCTCCATTATCATTTCAAGTTCGTAATCGTTGGATATCAGGATATAGGCACCGTCAATGCATTTTAGAATGGATTGTTTGTCGAAGCTGGTTATCTGCTGTCCGGGATCGAAGATATACCTGATATGTCTTGATTTATACTCCTGGCACAGACCGATCATGTCATCGAGGTTGCCGGGCGCTACTATCGCTATGGTATCTCTGGGATCGAGTCGGTCAAGGTCGAAGATAGCCCGGTGTTTCATCGCGCCCGGATTAAATCCTGTTATTTGGTTATCTGACTGGTCGGTGGTAATATAGGCGCATGCAGTTAACTCGTGATCGATGATCTTTATCCCCTCACAGGTAATGTTGTTCTCTTCAAGCCATTCGTAGTAACGATGGTAGTCTCTCCCAATTGTTGAGAGTATAATGGGTTTTTCTCCGAGTAAAGCCAGGCTGTAAGCGATGTTTCCGGCTGT
>CP070800.1:1937423-1955177 GCA_020343555.1 Dehalococcoidales bacterium | reverse complement strand
TCAGGCATCGGGTTAGTGATCACTTTTCTTATTATCTTGAATGGTGTTTCTATATCCACCGCTTTCGCCCGTTCACCCTCTTCCTCAATGATTTCTACTTTTTTAACCGCCACTGCATTATCTCTCTGGACGAATCCAAGAAGTGAGTCTCTACCCAGTGACATAGTATTTACTATAATCTCCGGAAGTTGTATCTTGGTGCCGTTTTGTACCGGTATCTCTATACCCGAACCTTTGCCCGTAGTAATAAGTATCTCTTCTCCTGATTCAATGAATATATTACTTACCGTCTTTACGCCCAGATGCTGTAATACCAGTTTATTCAAAGACACATACCAGTTACCTGATATTTTTTGTGTAACGATGATCTGTGGAATATCCTGGAGCAGTTTGTTTACCATTTTGTACCTCTATATTCAGAGAAGGCAGTTCAGATCTTCACGATCGACAAGTTTCTTGTTTATTTTTAATCTTGTGGTACCAAGATAATCGAGGAAATCGTTGAAGCAGTCTTTCAACGCATTTTTAATATCCTGTGTTAATTCGACATCCTTTTCCCACCACCAGTTTTTGATTACCAGGGCACCGTTATTCTTATCTCGTCCGGGTTCGAACCTTGCAATAAACCGGTCACCACATATCACCGGCAGTACATAGTATCCGTATTCTCTTTCCTTTACCGGCTTATATACTTCCCACCTGTAGTTGAATCCGAACAGGATTTTGATTAACTCTCTATCCCACATCAGGTTATCAAGTGGTGCTATGATCGCTGCCTGGTGTGAAATCTCATTCATTTTCCCTGTTTCCTCAAGAGTCGATAAATCCATACTCGACACGAAAAAGGGATATCTGATTTCTTCTATCTTTACTTCTGCTATTTCACCACGATTCACCAGTCGTTCCAGGATTGCTACTCTTTCTTTTGTACGAGTTCTGTGTATCCAAACCCAGATTCCAGACCTACTCCATGCCAATCCCAAACCTCTTAACCGCCTGTGAACATGCCAGTCCTGATAGTCTTCATGTGTCTCGTGGGGATCAGGTGCCTTGAGTATTTCTGCCGGTATGTGGCGACTTGCCAGATCATAGAATTTCCTGGTATTCAATTTGTGGTGTATAACCAGTTCACCCTGGTAATACATGTCATCCAAAGCCACCTTGGCTAATCTTGTAGGGCCCCATGACCAGGCTACTTTCCTGTCATGATCGAAATCTATCGACGATAGCGGACCTCGTTCCTTAATTTCCTGAAGAATTTCCGGAATTACGGCCAGGGTGTAGTCGGCGTTTCTTCTCCTGTCTCTTTTCGCAGCTTCAAGCTGTCTGTAGCGAAAGTGAGGTCTGTCCGTAACAGGGTAGATTGCCATCATCTTGTCCCAGTCATCGACAAGTGTCCGATCGGTATATAGCATCTCTTCGAGAATTCCAGGTTTGAATCCTTTGATGCGGGATTGAAGAACAAGTTCAGGATTATTCCCGACGATGTTCAGCGGATCATACTGAATACATCCGATACGTTGAAAGAAATTGAGAATTTCCTGTTTCCCCGATATCGTCCTGGGAGGTAAAAGATTCTGATGGGTAAGGATGAACCTTCTTGCCTGCTTCTTGGTTATTTCAATCTTTTTCATACAGAAAAATCCGGTCTGTTACCCTGTGTAGCTCGCAAGATATGCAATAGTAGCACATGTGTTCTGCACTGTCAACAAATGGAAATAAGTCAAAAAACCTCTTTAACAGGAGTGATTATGTCAATAAATTGGTAACACGTTTAATGCTGACGGTACTACTCTTATCGAAACGGGGCTCTCACCAATGATATCCCCGTCAGCTTCAACTACTAGTTTTTCCTCAGATTCAATCGATATCTCTGATACCTTATTTTCATTGAATTTTTCATGCGTTATGTGTGTTCCATCATAGAGTTTCGGTCGTATTTTGATTAAATCGTACCTGGATATATCACCAATGATGATAGAATCAAGAAGTCCGTCATCCAGGGTAGCATTAGGAGCGATTATCATCCCATCTGCAAAATATTTTCCATTAGCTACAACCACTGTGCAGAATTTACCAGTTTCAGTATTATTAATAATCTCTATGTTTAGTTGTTTATTTTTACTGTTAATAAGCGTCAAATATCCTGTAATTGTCCGCATGAAAAGGTTAAATTTTTTATTATGTGATCCTGGTAGATATTCCCATTTTTCAACAACCTCAGCCGATAAACCCACACTAACCTCATTGACAAAATACCGCGTTACCTGTTTGCCTTGACGCTGGCACTTAACCACACCAACGTCTATTTTCACCGGTTGGTGAGTTTTCCACTGCAATCCAGTATTATGTTTACCGTCGCTGATCCCCAGGGACATCTCAAAATCATTTGCAGTCCCCGCATTCACAACTCCAAGAAGGGTATTTTCCGGATCATTGGAAATCAGAATTCCATTCGCTACCTCGTTGATAGTACCATCGCCACCAACCGCTAACAGACAACGATAACCATTTTCAATGGATTGCCGTGCAATGTCGACGGCATGCCCCGGATACTGCGTGAACTCAAAATCAAACTCCAGTCCCGCTTGCTGTATCTTGTAACGAATATTTTCCCAGTCTTTGGTGACCGAGTGACTCCCGGCTACAGGATTGACGATAGCTTTTGTGTCCATTTATGTATATCTACCTCTGAAAAGATTGTACCCATACGGCTACAAAGATCAATCCATCAGTTACTACCGTTACTAAGGGGCTTTATATTTTAATTAATTCATACTGGATAATCAAGGTTAAAACAGGATATTGCTGAGTCAGGAATTAACTCCACACTAGAATTTATTATGGACACGATACTGCGAACTATGATTATTTCTACAAATAGGGTACAATAGAACAGGATGATTGATTCAAGCACCTTTGACCATGAGCCCCTCAGCGAGCCTTCGGGGAAGCGGCAGCGGATTGCGAATCTCACCTCAAATATTTTTAATCCTTTCCTGCTGTGTCTTGCTCTCATCGTGCTGTTATCATTCAAGTCAGCAGGCAGCACACCGGAAGCTATCAAATGGGCTTTAATATCGACAGGACTCGGTATATTACCGGTATTCATGGTAATTATATACCTGCTCAGGCAGGGAAAACTCGATGACTTCTTTATTGCTGCAAGAGAACAGAGAACAAAGATCTATATCATCGGTTGTTTAAGTGCCGCAGCAGGCTGTATCACGCTTGCATTACTTGGAGCTCCTACCGTACTGGTAGCAGGTTTCATAACTGGAGTATCCACAGCGATCGTTTTTGCTATTATCAATCTCTGGTGGAAGATAAGTCTTCATACAGCCATCGTTGCCGCTTCTGCGACCATATTAGTTATGATATTCGGATGGATTGCAGCCGCGAGTGTTGCCTTAGTACCTTTAACAGCATGGTCGAGAATAGAGCTTGAATGCCACTCATTAACCCAGACAGTTGGTGGCGCTCTTCTCGCTACACTCCTCGTATTCTTTCTCTTCCAGCCGCTGGCAATGATCTAGTTTATCGGCATCTCTGAGTTGATACGAAAAGGTTCCTACACTTTCCTGTCCGAGCCTTCCCAGTATTTATCCCTCAACTCTCTCTTGAGAATTTTTCCCGAAGGATTTTTTGGAATGATGTCGACAAACTCGACCGATTTCGGAGCCTTATACCTGGCGAGTTTATCCTTGCAGTAATCAATAATTTCCTGTCCAGTAACAGTAGTCCCTTCATTCAGACTTACTACCGCATGAACTTTCTCTACCCAGTAGGAGTCCGGTATGCCGATGACGGCCGCTTCTCTGACCGCAGGATGGCCATAGAGGACTTCTTCCACTTCTCGCGGGTAAATATTCTCCCCACCGGAAACAATCATATCCTTGCGCCTGTCAACGATGTAAACGTAACCCCTGCTATCATAGTAGCCGACATCACCGGTATAGACCCAGCCGTCTATAAGTGTCTCCCTGGTGTCATCCGGCATATTCCAGTACTCTACCATCAGGTGTTTGCTCTGGACGATTATCTCTCCCATTTCTCCGGGAGCCACATCATTATTTTCGGGATCGACTATCCTGACGTGTACGCCATAACTGGGTCGTCCCGCCGATGCCAGAATCTTCTGCGCTTCAGAAGACATGTCCACAACCTTACCATCTTCCCTAGTCAGATCTGATATTTCCGGTCCCGTTTCTGTCTGCCCGTAACCCTGGGCGAATACAGGGCCCCATGTCTCGATACCTTTTTTCAGTACCTCGACCGGCATGGGAGATGCTGCGTACCACATCCTTTTCAAGCTGTTTATATCGTATTTCTCTTTATCAGGCACAGCAAGCATCGCAACCAGGTGAGTAGCCACGATGTCTATATCGGTAGCCTTCTCATCCTGTATCGCTTGAAGTGTCGCCGCAGGATCGAACGATCTCTGGTGCATAATCACATTACTGCCGGCAATATAGAGGAATGCCCTGAAGTGGTGTATTCCTCCGATATGAAAGAGAGGCATTATCTGTATATGTTTATCACCAGGCTGCAGTCCCATTTCCATCACCAGGTTCTTGGTATTATCCATAAACCGGCTTTGCGTATACAGTGCCCCGCGGGGTAATCCGGTCGTGCCGCTTGTATAGACGATAGCCAGAGGATCATCCTCGTCTACCTCTATATCCGGTTCTTCTCCTGACTCATTTTCAAACAGCTCATCGATATTCACCATATCTCCGGTTGATCCCTCAATCGAGATGAAATTCCTAATATTTTTTAATTTTCCTTTGAGAGATTCAACCGTGTCGATGAACTCCGGGCCTACCAGAAGAGTGTTGGCTTCCGAGTAATTAATCAGGTAGTCAAGTTCGTTTGCCTGCAGACGGAAGTTGAACGGTGAAGCTATATAACCACCCTTCCAGGCAGCACCAAAGAAATCTGCATATTCGAGGCAGTTATATGAAAGAATACCTACAACATCACCTCTCTTGACTCCCATCTTCTGCAGTGAGTTTATAAGACTGTTCACTCTTGTATTGTACTCGGAGAAAGTGATACGCCTGGATTTATAGATAAAAGCTTCACTATCCGGGTGAAGCAATGCATTCCTGTATATAACGTCAGCATAAGTGCCGATGGTATAACGACAAAGCTCTTTAAGAATATACTTATCCGCCATCATACTTCTCCTTACGTAAAATAATCTCCTGATATTGACAGATCAACGCCACCGTAGTATATCTTGAAACATTCGTGAGATTCAATGCTGTACAATACAGGTTATATATCATCATACGGGAGGTAAAATATGCTATCGGGATTCAAGACCTACCTGAAAGTAGCCTGGGCATGTAAAACACCGCTCGTGCTGATCCTGGATAAGGAATATACCCCAATTTCAACAGATATACTGAATCAGATAGCTACGGAAATCAGTGATAATTTCGAATATATCAAAAACATTGCCGACTGTGATGACGCTGCACTACTGTTAAAAGCGAAGGCGAGTGAACAGAAAGAAAACAGTGTCGGTCTGATTTTCGGTAAAACGCTGAACGGTCTGCATGCCTGGAACCTGGCTATGTGTCCTGATGGGCTCAAGGAAGTGGAACCGCAGAACGCCAAAGTAGGAAAAAGAAAGGGGTACCGTCCGATAATGGTTATTATCTAAGTATCAGAATCTGTCTTTCAAACCTTTACGGATAAAGACCCTCTTCCAGTTACCGACGCTGGAACGCATTTCGAGCAATCTGGGCATATAGCGAATCAGTACCATTAACAATAGAAGAGCTGAAAACAGGACAAGTATCCCATCTCCATAACCAAGCCATGCTACGAAGGGTGCGCACAATAAAGCAAGCGCGTAACTGAACGTAGGAAATCTTGTAAGCAGTAAAGCCAGGATAAATATACCGACTGCCAGTGGGATTGCCCTTGGCAACAGCAGGGCAAGGACACCTACTACCGTAGCCCCGCCTTTTCCTCCTTTGAATTTTAAAAACACAGGAAACATATGCCCAATGACAGCCACTCCGCCTGCGGCTAACTCTATATATTCCGGTGTATCAATCCACCTAGCTATCAGGATTGCTACAGCGCCTTTTGCCATATCCAGAAACAGAACAAGCAGTCCCCATCGAAATCCTACCGAGTAAATGGTATTCATGGCGCCCATGTTCCGCGTACCGACTTCCCGTATATCCTCGCCTTTGATCTTACGGGTGATGATGTATGCAAAAGGCAGAGAACCCAGCAGATAGGCGACTACTATGGCAATAATCGAACCGACAATTTCATTCATCGTAAATAATTACTTTACTGATATTCTTATATCGTACCTTCCTGCAATTCTATCTTTACGTTCTCGGGAGCGGTAAGGAAGGACATCTTAAAGGTTGGATTAACTTCCCTGTAGTCCTGGGTAAAGGTAACTCCCTGAGCTTTCAACTCTTCAATCGCAGTCTTGAGATCATCCGTCTGAATCCCGAAATGGTCGAGTCCATTCTGGACCGTTTCCTCCTCAGCCGGAGCGATCAGTATGGAAGTACCATCGAGGTCCAGGCTAATCATGGCCCTTCCTGGACCGAATTCCCTTTTGTTTACTATTTTCGCCCCGAACATCTTCTCGTAAAACTCAGCGGTCTTTACAGTGTCTGTACTCCTCAAGTGAACATGATCGAACCAGTATGTAGGCATGCCTGCAACCTCCTATCCCTATCAATATTAGTTGTCCAATAATATAGCCGGAAAATACACTATGTCAACAAAAACTGTGCGAGACAACGGTATCTAGTTTCAAACTAGAATAATTACTTCTCTTCGATAGTAACTTTCGTCATAACGTCGCCGTTCGTAATCTTCTTCAGGACATCCATGCCCTTGATCAGTTGGCCAAAAACAGAATGACGGTTGTTCAAGTGAGGTTGTGGGGCATACGTGATGAAGAATTGCGAGCCGTTGGTGTTAAGCCCGGCATTCGCCATCGAAAGAGATCCAGTTCCGTGCTTGTGACCAGTGAATTCATCCTCAAAGGAATAACCAGGCCCACCGGCACCAGTGCCGGTAGGGTCACCACCCTGCGCCATGAAATCCGGGATCACACGGTGAAATGTTACTCCGTCATAATAACCTTCCCTGGCTAGAAAAACGAAGTTGTTCACTGTTTTAGGCACATCCTTGGCAAACAAGTCCAGTACGAGATCCCCTTTCTCAGTCTCAATCGTGGCGGTGTATTCCTTGGTAGTATCGATAACCATCTCGGGAGGCTCTGTATATTTCATAACTCGCTTTGTGAGTGCACTCAATAGAGTAAATACCGCCTACACTCTCTCCTTTCATACCTTTTTTACTAAATGGAATAAGAAAAGGCTTCCCATCTGATCACTTCGCGATGGAACCCTTCGGCGTATTCGAAATCCAGATCTTGTGCTACCATCCTAGCTCTGTCCTTCAGCATTTCGCCAAAATCCGGTCTGTCCCCCACCTGGCTACGGTGGCAACTAATTGCTGATACCTTTACATCTATAGTCTCACTTACGTCTTCGAAATAATCGTTCTGCATTCTCCCGCTAAACAGCATCTCGCTGACTTGGTGAGGTGTTAATCCTTCGTCCAGCAATTCGGGAAAAGCATAAGCACTTCCGGCAGCAGGGTACACTGCTTCAACAGTCGCATAACCCACTATCCTGTGATCCCTGTGATCCATATACCTTCCATGAGGATCTACGGTCACAACGATTTCAGGTTTAAAAATTCTTATCTGACGGACGATGTCTCTCCTCAATTCGGGAGTATTTTCCAGTCCCTGGTCAGGATATCTCAGAAAAACGACTTCTTTGATTCCCAGAATCTCTGCAGCAGCCAGTTGCTCTTTTTCTCTTGTCGCGGCTAATATTTCGGGACTTATTTCCGGATCGTTAGTACCTTTATCTCCGTTGCTTATCACAACGTAAACAACGTTTTTCCCTTCTCGAGTCCACTTGGCTACCGAACCTGCAAAACGGGTTTCTGCATCATCCGGGTGGGGAGTAGTTACCAGCACATGCGCATGTTCTGTCATATTGATAAGTAATTCTATAATATCGTGGTTAACCAATACAAACCGGATATTTATCCGGTGTTACCGTTTATTCCTGGGAACGAATCCCTCTGAACATCCCGGGAGCATAATCCCCGAACTTCATTTCACCCATGATCTCGTCACCTGCAATCGACGCCTTGAATTCAACTGGCAATACGGTTGTCGACTTGATATCCGGATGAGGTGGCTCCATGATAAATTCCGAAAGAGAATCTGACACAAAACTTCCAAGTTTCTCGAAAAAGCCGCCCTCTGAATCATCATCTTCATCGGTATTAACCGATTCCGGCGTCAGCACTACCGTCCAGGCAACATCATTGCCTTTTATGCTGCCGCCTTTAAAATCATGTTGTCCAAACGGCCCGTTAACGCTCCCTCCAAGAGTATTCCCCTCCGTTTTAAGGATAATCAATAAAGTACGAAATCCTTCCGGCATCGAAACTTCGACTTTGTATGTACCATCTACAGCCATTGTTGCACCTCACCCGATTTTTTCATGTGTGGGTATTGTATATACCTCCAGTATACCAGATGCAGGTTTTCGTCATTTAGCTTAATGTTCTTCTGCCCTTTATTATATAATGTTTAAAACGGACACTGGAGTACTTTCCTTGGATTCACCTGTTGAAGCATTCATTGATATAGAAACGACCGGTCTTTCCCCACGAGAAAGTGAAATTACTGTCATAGGTTTCTACATCTGCTCCGGTATGGAATCGCGATCCGTCCAGCTTGTCGGGAGAGCTATCACCAGGTCAGAAGTCCTCGCTACTCTCGAAGGAGTGGACACAATATATACCTATAACGGCGCCCGTTTCGACCTGCCTTTTATCTATCAGCATCTCGGAATTAATCTTGCCGAGATGTATGATCACTGCGACCTGATGTTCCAGTGCTGGAGAAACAACTTAAAGGGCGGTCTGAAAGGTGTTGAAAAACAACTTGGAATCAGTCGTGAATCAGAAGGAGTCTCCGGAATCGAAGCAGTTTGGCTCTGGGATAGGTATCTTCATACCGGTGACCTCGAAGCCCTCGACACCCTTCTGCGCTACAACCTGGAAGATGTCGTAAACCTGAAAACCTTAAAAGAAATCCTCGATGAGATGTAATGGTACCCATCCCGGTATTGACTATTGAACCTGCCTGTTATACTCTTATTCAAAATAAACAACCGGGAGGTAATTATGGCAGACACTTCAACAGGTCTGGATGAGAAAATTGCAGGGATGCTGGCTTATATTCTTGGTTGGGTAAGTGGAATCGTCTTCCTCATCCTCGAACCGAACAACAAGTACGTACGTTTCCACGCATTTCAGTCAATTATCGTTTTCGGTGCTTTGACTGTGGTTGGTGTGGTACTCGGCTGGATTCCCGTTCTGGGTATCATAGTCACTTATCTTGTTTCAATAGGCGCTTTTATCCTGTGGATTATCCTGCTGGTCAAAGCATCACAGGGTCAAAAATATCAGGTAAGATGGGCGGGACCATTAGCAGAAAAATGGTCAGACTCTGGTTCTTAATTATATAGAAAGGGGACTCGAAAACGAGTCCCCTTTCAGTATTACCACGAATGTAATCTACTTATAGGTCCCGTACTCCTTAACGGAATCCATCATTGCTCTAAGGTTGTTAATATCCCCCTTTTCAACACTGGCACCGGCAGCAAGTATATATCCTCCACCCGGAGCACAGGTTTCTATCAACTTACGGCACTCTGCCTTAACATCTTCAGGTGTGCTGGTCATGATCATCGATGAAGGTACGTTTCCGGCAATACAGCAGATACCCTTCAGTGTATTCTTCGCCAGTTCCATATCCGTCTGGTCGAAGTACCAGACAACTCCACTGGGAGGTGTGTTATTGATCTGTTTCAGTCGTAATGTATACCTGCCTTCTGCAAACGGCATCGGCACGATACCCTCTTCTATCATGGCAAGGAACGTAGCTTTAAGAGTCGGCCAGTAGAATTCCTCGAACTGTTTGTCAGACATGAACATATCATCGCCTTTATGCAACGGCATCATGGCTATCGGACTTATCGTGATCGGAAAGTCTTTTATGGCAGCCTTGTTCATTTTCAATCGGCGTTCCATGAAATCATGGATCTTCTGCGGTCGACGGAACATATCCTGGCTGATTCCCCGAGTACCTCTCAGCATATCAGCAAGGAAGTCGAACGGGGCTCCTGCCATAAGACCGGCTCCCATCAATGGAGGATAACCTCGTGACAATACAAGATCTCTCACTTCCCGGTTAGCAGTAGTCCATCTCTTGTACTCGTCACTTAAATCCATCAGTGTCTGGAATGTCTTGCGTATATCGGGATCTGATAACGCTGTAATCCATGCCGTGCCCTGGAGCATACGCAACGGTGGAAGTTTCCTGAACGATTCGAAAAGTCCTGTAGTACGGGGAAGCATCGTCCTGATATTGAAATCGGATTCATCCATCTCCAGAAGATCGTACTCATCGGGACTCATATATTCATCCTCGACGAATTGATTGGTAGGTGAATCCTCAGGCAAACCGATGCCGGGAAGAAGTGTGGTTTTCGAACACATCGCTTCGGATATGATCCCGGAAGGTATCAATCCAGGGCCACTGAATGTATCCATGTCACCGAAATCATCCATGAATTTTATCCAGCACTCCCGCATTTTCTCATAGTCGTACATCATCCCGTGGAAATTAGACCCTCCGTACGTGGCCGGATATGCGTGTACAGGAAGCATGACCGGTACACGATCGGGTTCCTCCAGTTTGATAGCTTTTATGAAACGCTCCACCCTGGTCTTGTATAGTTCCTCGGCTTCGTTGTTGATAAAATTTACATCTTCAGCCTCCCGCCATGCCTGGAATCTTACCTCTCTTTTCTGTTCCCACGATAACTCGGACCAATTTGCTGGTTTCTCCATATGGTATCTGAAGACCTCCTGTCCTTTATTTATATTTGCAGCTCAGCAAGGAATTTTCCCTCAATTTCTGCATTGTATCAATGCCAGCAATAAAAAGTAAATAGTTGTTAGCTGACAAGGTAATTTGAATTCTGCGGTATATTTTGTTAAGCTTTGAGTAATGAGAATTACCATCCTGAACGGCAATCCTGAATCGTCCAATTCTGATTTCGATGACTATCTAAGGACACTTTCCGAGTCTCTTGAATCACAAAATCACGAGATTATCATATTCACTCTCCGCGAGATGGATACCCGTTACTGCATCGGTTGTTTTGGCTGCTGGATCAAGACTCCCGGTGAATGTTCAAGTGCAGCTGATGATTCGAAAGAAATCCGGAAGTATATCATCAACTCTGAACTTATCATCTTTGCGTCGCCCGTGATTATGGGATTCACCAGCGCATTGCTTAAACGGATGCATGATAAATTCTGCCCGTTGGTACTACCCTATAGCGGTCTATACCATGAGGAATCGCATCATCATCCAAGATATGACAGGTATCCAGCGATGGGACTGCTTTTACAGCCGGACACCGATACAGACGAAGAAGATATCGACATCATCACAGAAATATACAGGCGTGATTCTTTGAATTTTCATGCTGATCTTGTATTCACGGGACTTACTACGGATTCTATTGAAAAGGCTACGAATGAAATTAACAGTCTTTAACGGTTCGCCTAGAGGAACTAACAGTAATACAAAAATCCTGCTTGAGCAGTTTCTCAAAGGTTTTTCCGAAACTCCGGGAAACGAATATGAACAACTCTACCTGATTCACGTGGATAAACAGGAGGAATTCGTGGAGAAGTTCAGTTCGGCTGAAGCAGTGCTTCTGGCTTGTCCCTTATATACCGATGCCATGCCTGCCATCGTGAAAACATTTATTGAGTCCCTTGCTCCGCTTGCGGGAAGAGACAACAATCCACCAATTGGATTTATAATACAATCAGGATTTCCCGAAGCCATCCATTCAAGACCTCTTGAACGATACATGGTAAAGCTGGCCAAAAGATTGGGATGCCCTTTATACGGAACTGCCGTTCGCGGCAACATCGAAGGTATACAGCATATGCCACCCTACATGACGAAAAAAGTATTCAACCTGTATTATACTCTTGGTAAAGGTTTCGGAGCTTCCGGTCGTTTCGATCCTGAAGTAGTTAAAAAAGTCGCAGGAAGAGAACGATTCTCAAATGCAGCGAAAATAACCGTGAAGATCATGTCAGCGTTAAAACTATCCGATAGTTTCTGGAATTCGTTGCTTAAGAAAAACAACGCCTATGACCGCAGGTACGCAAAACCCTGCGTAGAAGATTAAATCATTTAGTCGGTTTCATCATGGATTTGTTCCGGAACCGTCTCCTTCGTATAGATTTTAATAGCGGCATTTCCCTCGACCGGACACTGGTGTTCACATATCCCGCAACCGTTACATAAATCCACTACAACATGGGGTCGCTGCACCCTGCTCGAATTAAAGCCCTGTCCTCCTTTGAGAACTATCGCTTTTGCCGGTATCGGGCACATTTCTTCGCAGACAATACACTCGGTATTTTCTGACCAGGGAATACATCTTTCCCTGTCAACATATGCTATACCGATAACTCTTTCTCGCTTCTCTTCCAGGGAAAGGTTTTCAATAGCTTCGGTGGGACATATTATTCCGCATGAATTACACCCGTATTCGCAATATCCCAGTCTTGTATCGAGAAACGGGGTCCAGAGCATTCCATCGCCCGGACTAGAAAGCGGCTGTATACCTCCCGAAGGGCAGATTCTCACGCATTCACCGCACCGTATGCACTGTTCATATAAGGTTTCTTCTGTACTTCCCGGTGGTCTTACCTTATCATGGTTTCTTTTTCCGATACGAGGGAAATATCGTGCAACGACTCCTAGAGCTAATCCCGCGCCAAGTGAATATAACAGACCTCTCCGTGTCATATCAGTCTGTTTAACCGGTACATTTTCTCTCTTAAAAGATATGGCGTTAGTAGGACAACCTTCCCTACAGTTCATGCATACCGTGCATTCAGGCATATTGGCAGTGAAGCCGTTGTCCGGATCTATCGCTCCGGTATAACATACCCGGACACATTTCCTGCACGCTATGCATGTATCGTTATCTACGCTGTGCTGAAAGATTGATACCTTCGAGATCAATCCCAGGAGTCCGCCGAGAGGACACAGGTACCTGCACCAGAAACGGGAACGTACAAAATTTAATCCCAGAATTATTATGAACACGCCGAGTAGTATCAGGTTAGGCAGATAAAAAGGCTGGTTATTCAGAAGCCAACCACGCAGCAGTCCATCAATCCATTCCAGCGGAGACCGTAACGCTTCGAAGCCGTACAACCATGATTCGGCTCCTTCTATCAGCCAGGCAAGACCCGGTATTATCGCACCGGCTACCGTTCTGAAGAGCAGCGTTATCGGATCCAGGATATTCAGCGTTAAACCGCCCAGAATTGCCCCGAACAACACCGCTATAAGCAGCATATACTTGACCTTACTCCATCGTGATGAAACCGGTCCTTTTACTGAAGTCCGCCTCGATGGGATCCAGTCGAAAACGGTACCTAATGGACAAACCCAGCCACACCAGGCACGACCAATAATTATGGCTGAGACAATGGTTATTAGACCGAGCAGCATCGGAATAATAACTGTCCTTGCGGAGATCATTGAAACGATGCCGTTCAAAGGATCAAGGTGAAAAAACAAGTCGTAAGGTAGTCGTCCCGATATCCCCTGGATGGTAAGTATCAAGAGAAGTGAAAAAAGGACAAGAAAGAATGCCTGTGAACTTCGTCTGACCCAAATCCATTTCCGGGATGAGGTGTGTCTTTCAATGGTAGAAACGTCAGTCGTCACAGGTATCCTGCCTAAACACTGATTTCTTCTACCTCAACAGTGGTAAGGTCGGTTACACCAAGACACATTGTTTCAGCACAACGAAGTGCCGGAATATCACCCGGAGTCAGACCGAACATTCGAGTTGCGAAAGAATCTGCAGCAACCATATCATGGGAGGCTATTATCATATTTTTTTGTTCCACGTCTGCCAGGTCACCGCCCGTCGGTCCGTGATTCTTCAATATCCGAATCGCGTCTATTACCGTCAGTTGCGGGTGCACCAGACTGGTCAAGTCCGCAATCCGCTGACCCAGGTTGAAATGAAATTGAGTCCGATTTCCAATTATTCCCATCAGGTTCTTCATCCCGAGGGTCAGCCTGGCAAGAGCATGATGCTTGGCAATTGGTACATTTATTAACACGTCTGTCTCAAGACAGTCTGTATATACAGGCCAATTCTTAATATCAATGCCATCCGGGATCTCGAATTTCCGGAATTTCATCGGACTCATTACTTCGATTTCTCCACCGACTGCTTTAACCGCATCACCAATACCACTTATCTCATACCCTCTCTCACCAGTACCACCGAATGGCTGATCCATAACACGTACCCTCTCTGCTCCTGCATCTAAACATAAGGTAACAATGGCCGCAACCACGTCTGGATTTGTCGTTGCAGCATATTCATAGCCATGATTCGTATTACATATGTTCGGCTTAATAATGACGTCGTTACCCTTTTTCACAAAACGGTCGATGCCACCAAGAGAATCGATTGCCGCTTTTACCGATAGATTCGGATCCTCGCCATGAACGACAGAAATATACGGCTTATCCTTCGGTGAAGGGAGTGGTAATGACCTTGTTTGCTCAACTGGTTCAGGATTCTCCAGTTCAATGTCCCTGTCATTCCGACCGGTACATGCGGCCAGCAGTCCGAGAGTACTAGTGGCTATCGCTCCTGCGCCTATCTTAAGCAGATTTGTGATGAAATTCCTGCGTGATATACTCATAGATATCTGATTATACTTTGTTTCTTATTCTATGATAATAAATGCAAACAGGTAAAGCTAATTAATGCAATGTTGTATCGAAAAGTCACGTTGCCGATATTAATCTCCATATTTGTTGATTCTGGTAATCCTGATGTTAATTACCATTATATTTAGGATTTAATGACACATTAACTACCGGCGGTTTCTTAGACCTATCCTGAGTAAGAATGAACACATCCGGGTATCGTTTCAGAAGTGACTGAAGCTTATCATGACCGTATGTTCGTGGATCAAACGCCGGGTCCAGCTGCCTTAGACTGTTACCTATCGCTGCCAGGAACGCCCATTCATCCTCTTTTGCAGCCATTTCAAATCCCTGGATGAGAAGAGGGAGAGGATCGGTACTTTCCTGTTCTTCTGCCTTCTTTGTTCCTCTCTTCTTTCGGGGGATCTTTACTTTTCTCAGGTTTTCCGAGTAAATGAACTGGTTGCAGGCATTCACAAAAGCTTCCGGTGTTTTCTTCTCACCTACTCCTATCACAAAAAGACCGTTCTCTCTTATTCGTGTCGCCAGGCGCGTGTAGTCACTGTCGCTTGAAACGATACAGAATCCCTGCAGCTCATTAGTGTGAAGTAAATCCATGGCATCTATAATCATAGCGCTATCCGTAGCGTTCTTCCCTATCGTGTTTCGAAACTGCTGGACAGGCTGGATTGCATTCTGATGAAGTGTATCTTTCCACTGGTTCATGGTAGTGGTAGTCCAGTCACCGTAGATTCTCTTGATAGTGATTAATCCGGCTTTACTAACTTCCGTAAGTATCTCGGGAAGTAATGATGCCTGTGCATTATCTCCGTCTATGAGCACAGCGAATTTTTGCTGGCCATATTGCTCATCCACTTATCACCTCCTGGCTGACAGTAACTTTGCAGTTATATGATAGCCATAACCACAAAGTTTCTCAAATTTTATACTTTACAAGACTTTTATTATTCTCCAGTTAATCCAGACTTACTTGACGCAAATGGGGTACTCATTCATAATGAGCTACATCAGAGTCTTTCTGATATTAATGATATCACAGACTGGAGATACATGAATAAAGCAGTTGTCACCGGAGGAGCCGGATTCATCGGATCTCACCTCACCGAAGAACTGGTAAGACAAGACTATTCGGTAACTGTCATCGATGACCTCACCAGCGGTAAAATCAATAATATCCAGCCAATGCTGTCTTCGAACAAAATCACTTTCATACAGGAAAGCATTACGAATCTCTCTACCTTCAACAGGATCTTTTCAAACACCAAATACGTGTTTCATCTGGCTGCTCTTGGCAGTGTTCCTCAAAGTGTAGAAAAACCGGAAATGTACCATGAGACCAATATAAACGGAACATTCAATGTGCTTCTGGCAGCAAGGGACAACCAAATAAAAAAGGTAGTATATGCCTCCTCGGCAGCAGTGTACGGTGATGATCCCGAACTTCCTAAAAGAGAGGATATGCTTCCGGCTACCATATCACCTTATGCCGTTACAAAACTAACCGGAGAATATTACTGCCAGGCGTTCCATAAAGCATACGGATTACCAACGGTCTGTCTCAGGTTTTTCAACGTCTTCGGACCCAGGCAGGATCCCAATTCTCAGTATGCCGCTGCTATTCCTATATTCATTCAGAAAGTTCGTGAAGGTAATCCCCCTGTCATATACGGTGACGGTGAGCAAACGCGAGATTTCACGTATGTGAGTGACATCGTTCAATCGATGATCCTGGCGGCAGAAAACGAGGTTACGGGTATATTCAATATCAGTCGCGGAGAAAGCATAACCATCAATGATCTCGCGAATACTATCATCCGTTTAGTTGGTAGCAATGTTCGACCGGTATACCAGGATTCACGACCGGGCGACATCGTACACAGTTATGCTGATGTAACGAAAGCGAAATCATTTGGATTTACTCCCCAGTACAACCTTGAAGAAGGTTTATCAGAGATGATAAGGGAATTTACCGAAGAGAATTAAGAGAATCTACCACCAAAGGTTAACGTTTTTTCTTCTTCGCTGTCTTATGCCCGATATCTATGGAAGTCTCCGCCCATTCCAGGAACTTCTCTACATTTTCCATCACTTCTTCGGGTACTTCGTAATACGGCATAGGAGTGAATTTCGAAGAACCGGCTTCCTCGTACTGTTTAATATTCTCCTCGTTCACTTTAAAGTAAAGTATCGAACCGGATATCAAAGCGAACATATCCCCATCGTGAAAGATCCCGTAACCGCCAAACATCGCCCGACTTGTAACACTATCTATCGGATCAAGCAATTCCATCACGTGCTGTAAAAATCCTGCATCACCTGCCATTCCACCGCCTCCAGCTATACTTTAAATGGCTGAACCAGCCATCCGGTTTTTATCAGCCGAACACTCAGCCGGCATGAGTTTTCTTCTGTGTGTTCCGCCTGTCTTTGCCGGAACCATCGTACTTATGCTGGTATTCCACCAGCAAAGCTTCGGCATACTCTTTTTCTACTCCGGATGCTACGAAGTTTTTAATCTTGACCTTTGCCAGCAATTCCACTTTTATCGCTTCAGGATCAACTAAATCCAGACTCGCTACTTCCTCCAGGATATCATCAAGACCTGTAATTCCTGCCTGTAAACCGTTCGGTAAAGTCAGCATCCGCATATTTCCGTCTTTGTTCACTTTCTGCCTTGGCCTTATCATCACTCCCTTAATACTTTCATTATACTCAAACACGATACAAGCTGAAAATTCAAACTCATATCTACCTTGACTTACACTCCAAGAAAAGAGATAATAATCAATGGTAGAAATACCATCCTCATT
>CP070800.1:1929912-1937323 GCA_020343555.1 Dehalococcoidales bacterium | reverse complement strand
GACACCTGGGTGAGATGTCATATATTCGCGGTCTGCAGCGCGGCCTGGACGGCTAGATATTCGTGTTCTTATTCCTGACATAGAATACTATCCCGTGAGAGTATTTACTCTCACGGGATAAACAATGTTCAGGGTATCGAGATACAAGCTGGAATTAGTATCGAATTGACATAACAGAAGAGATTCATATGGATAAACAAAGGAAACTGGTTTATTTTGGTGCCCATCCGGACGATGAAAGCTTCGGGATGGGTGCTACACTGGCACAGTATGCTGACCGCGGTGCACAGGTGTATTACGTCTGTTCCACCGGAGGAGAACTCGGAACGGTGGCTCCGAAGTACCTGGAGGGATACAAATCCATCGCGGAACTGAGAGTAGACGAACTTGCCAAAGCATCAAAAATACTGGGATTGACCGATTTCTATTATCTCGGTTACCGGGACTCAGGGATGCAGGGGTCACCGGACAATGAACATCCCGATGCAATGGCGGCGGCATCTGTCGACGAGGTAGCCGGGAGGGTGGTGAAATATATCCGCCAGATCCAGCCGGATGTAGTTATCACTCATGATGAAGGGGGAGGTTATGGTCATCCCGATCACCTGGCAACGCATTATGGAGTGGTGAAAGCTTTCCATGCTGCCGGTGATCCCGAACAATATCCGGACGACGGGCAACCCTTCCAGCCGGCGAATCTGTATTTCCTGCTCCACCCGCGAAGACTGATGAGAGTCCTGATAAAGTTGATGCCGTTGTTCGGGCAGGATCCGCATCATTTTGGCAGGAATAAAGACGTGGACCTGACGGAGATTACCAACATCTCGTACCCGATACACGCCATTATCAAACTGGATAAAAAGTATGTCGAGATTCGGAACCAGGCTGTGGCTTGTCATGCCAGCCAGAGTGACGGGAGAAGCCGTCCGATGATGTTCCGGGTAATCGACCTGTTCAGCAGATTACAGGGCCCGAGAGAATATTTTATGAAAGCATACCCACCGCCGAAAAGGCGAAAAGAGAAAGACCTTTTCGAAGGACTGGAACGGAAACCTTAATTGTGCAGAATAATAATGCCCGGCTCGTAAAACAGCCGGGCATTATTATATGTTTCTCGAGATGTACTAGAATTTGATTACTTTCGGTTCGCCGGTAAAGGATGAGATAGTGGCGACGGCATTTTTTAGATACAGTACCTGGCAATTGCCATCATCAGCAGAGTACCTGTCTTTCAATTGAGGATAAGCGTCAAGCATACTCTGTTTTGCTTCCAGGCGGTCATCTTCAACAGCGTCTGCCTGGATCCGAATCCATGAACCTTCGCTCATAGCACAAATCTCAACCTTGGGATTTACGCCCATTTGTTTCGAGACGTCTTTCACTTTACCTGTCTGGATGTACAGTTTGTCCTCGAAGATGTGATACGTTCCGAAAGGACGTACCCTCGGCTGATCACCTTCTACGGTCGCCAGGTAATAGACTCCGGCTTTCTTTAAGAAATCATAAACTTCCTGCATTTAAAACTCCCTCCGTATTTTTTGGATATTTGGATTTTACCATGTACGGTTATAAATACAAAGGCTTTTTTATGAGTAATTTGGGTTGACTTGTTGATAGAGTAGCTATAGACTTGAATCACCTTTTTCATCTTTTTTTGCCAGATACTCGAATGGAGTACTATATTGACTGATAGTACCGATCAATCTGCCGCATCTTTAGAGTTTTCAATCGATCATACGGCGATAAGTGTTTCCAATCTTGACGTCAGTATGCGTTTCTACACAGACATACTGGGTTTTACCTGTGAAAGGATTATCGACATACCGGACGGGAACGGCAGGATCGCTCTCCTCACGAAAGCGGATTTTACCATAGAGATGTTCGAGTTTGTCGAATCCCTACCTCTTCCCGAGAAAAATGGTATGCTAACCGATGACTTGAAAAAAGTTGGCGTTAAGCATGTTGCTCTGAGGGTGAAAGATATCTGGACTGCGGCTGCCTATTTAAAAGAACGCGGAGTTGAATTCATAAATGAGCCTGTCAAAGGTGCGCGCGGATATTACCGGTTCTTTATCAAGGATCCTGACGGGATGCCGGTGGAGTTGACTGAAGGTCCTGGTTACTCATTAACAGCCGTAATCATATAAAGGCGGCCATGTTACAAGATTTGGACTCAGGGAAAATCCAAATCCTTGTTTCCCATGTTTCCGGATATTTTATACCTTTCACACTTTCTCATATCTCCAGACATTGACAGGACGTAAATCATATCGATCATCCATAGGTCGCTCCGTCTCGATTTTTTAGTCTATAGTCCGAATGCATGAAAAGAAAATCATCCTTGTGAAGGTTACCCGTATATATCAAGCGGATATATTATGAATACGAAGTTGGTACACTGACAAGGGGAAATAAAGTCAATAACGGTAAATATGTCGATGTACCGTAAGTACAAGTAAAGGTATGATGATATGAATATGAACTATGAGAAGAACCTTAGTGACGCTTTGTTGAAGTTACAGGAGTCTTTAAACGAGATAGTTACGAATACCTATCTCCTGGGAGTTAATGACGGGTATAAGTTAGGACTTAAGGGAACATTGGAAGACGGAACTAAACCGAACGAAGATTTAATTGCTAAGGCTGCAAGTGAACTGGATACAGAAAAATCGAGTATCTTACTGGAAGCCGAGAAAATCCTGCGGGAGTATACATAAATATTTCCAACAGTAGTTCGATTACATAAATTAGTAGCTTTGAAATACAACAGCCCTATGCAGGGCTGTTTTTGTTATTATCTTTTACTAGTATATTGTCAACCTGCCTTTACAACCTTTTACATTCTTCCTCCAGATTAATTGACTGGTATCTATGTCCTAGGTGAGACTCTCTTGACAGCTTTTCCGGAAGGTAACAGTTATCCGGGGTAATAACCTGAAAGTGAGTCAAACATAAACTCAAACACTGGTTTTCCAACTGACCGGCATCGGATTGTTGTCTAAAAATAATTCAGCGGCTTGATATAATAAGAATTATATAACTCTATTCGGGATCAATAGATCTCAAAATTTAGCTTTCTTTGGTTTTAAAGAAAGACTTTTCTTATATACGCGATCAGGAGTTGTCGAATTTCCTATACCTGTATGGAACTAAACCGGAGAGAATAGCTTCTAAGGTACCCGGTCAACAACTCCTAATCGCGTGTAAATCGCCTTTGATTGATGATTTACACTATATGTAACGAACTAATGTTTGTTAACTTTGATTACTAAGGATACATGAATGAATAGAGTAAGTCAATAGGGTAAATCCCTTGTATTGAGGTGGAAGAAATATACATGACAATATCGAATATAATACTTGTTCATTTGGACTCATAATCAATCATACTAGTTGAACTCTTCATAATTTGGCCCTAATTTTTATACATTAACCATTGTACACTATCGTAATTATTATTCATTTGGAATCTTTTAAAATAGTTATCTATTTGCTTGTTACTGAAGGATCATGCCTATATTCATTACGCCATACATCAAGCTACTTCAAGCTGATTCACTCCAACACATAAGGATAAACAGCAGATATAAACGCTGGTCATATTATCTGGAAAAAGGTTTTTTGTAGGACCTCGGGATACCCAGAAACGAATTCAAAAAAATAAACGTTGTTTACTGTAAACATATTTCAGTTTTTTCTTTCAATTCATTATGAAAAATTAATGAAATATTTACGTGATATTTATTTTCTTTATACCCCTATTTATCCTTGTTTGGTATTTTATATATGTCTGAATGTGTGAAAGATGTTTATGAACCATAAAGTGGAGATTAAAAGACTGTCCAAGGTGTTCGGGTGACTTAGATTGATTCAGGAATATTTTAGTTATAACGAAGATAACTTGCAGTATGGATATATCCTTTTCCTCACTTGATTTCAGGAAATCAGTAGATATATATCTTTATTGTTAACTGCTTTAAACTAATCTTTCTTCATCAGGAGATTTTATGAACTGGCAATGGTCATCTCTGGTAATCATTGAATATGTGATGGCGGCTTTATTAATAGTCGGTGTTGTATATTTCGTAAAGAAAGCAACAATTAAACGTGAATTAACGCTTTGGGCAAGCGTCATTGTAGCTACTGCTGCCATCTGGATGTCAGCACATGCAGCAGAAATAAGCAGTGACTCACTGTTCATCAAAAGCATATTCAGCGGTATCCAGCTGAGTCTTTTAGTAACCTTAGGCACGGTATGGCTGGTTTTTATCTTACTTTATCTCGGATTGCAGAAGTGGCTCAGAATCAGTGTAATATCGGTACTTACGAGTGTGTGCTTTGGCGTTTTTATTCTAACCATCACCAATAATTCGCATCATTTTATCTGGTCGTCTGTTTCACTCAATGAAAGCAACTTTTTCGCATCATTAATATCCACAAAAAATATAGGAGCGTGGATATTTATGTCTTACACTTATTGCCTGGGAGTGGTTGGGGGAGGATTACTCTTTAGGCGCTTCTCTAAAGTACAGAATGTATATAAAACACAGACGAAAGTGATGATAATTGCTGGTGTGTTTGTTGCTACACTGGCTTTACTTGACGCTCTTGATTTGGCAAGCCGTTTGCAGTTAAACATATCCAGTACAGCCTGGGTATTAGGAATAGGCAGTTTAGTAGTGTTAGCAAATTTATCCCAAGTTCGAACGAAAGACATACTACCGATCGCGCGTGACAGAATCGTTGAAAATCTTAAAGAAGTTCTCATAGTTACCGATGAAAATACCAAGATAATCGATATGAATATGACCGCCCAATCGATAACAGGACGGACTCTCCAGGAATGTTATGGAATTCCTATCACTCAACTCTTGCCAGATCTATCCCACTATATCAATACTAACAACGGCATGGATAACTATAATTTTCAGATCACAATAAAATCAGGAGAAAAATCAACTATTCTGGATGTTGAGGTTACACCGATTATAGACATTAGTGAAAAAACAACATCATTAGTCTTTGTTGGTCATGATATTTCAGAGATCATAGGTCTCAATAAACAATTGACTAATTTATATGAAGAAGAGAAGTCATTACGAAAAGAACTGGAACGGGAAATTGAGAAAAGAATAGAATTCTCACGAGTATTGGTGCATGAATTGAAAACACCGTTGACTTCCGTTGTAGGTATGGCTGAGCTTCTTTTAGAAAGTGATCTTCAACCTCCATATGACAGGGCAATCAGCAGTATAAACAGGAGCACTCTTGAGCTGAACAATCGAATAAGTGAACTGCTTGAGTTAACGAGAGCCGAAGTCGGTGTATTAACTATAGAACCAAGTGAGATAAATCCTTCTACTTTAATCTCAGAAGTTATCAACGATATGGGATCGAGTATTGTGGATCAAGATCTAACCCTCCGAGTAGAAATAGATCCTGAACTACCGTATATTAATGCGGATGAGAAACGATTGAGACAGGTGATGCAAAATCTAATTTCCAATGCTACAAAAGCAAGTGAAATTGGCGGAGAAATCCTGGTAATTGCCACTCTACAGGACGATTACATAAAGATAATGGTGCGTGATAATGGGCAAGGAATCGATAAGGATGACCAATCCCACATATTCGAACCGTATTTCAGAGCTAAAGGCATTGCCGAAAAATATGAAGGGCTTGGATTGGGATTGACACTGTCGAAAAAGATCGTAGAATTACACGATGGCGAGATATGGGTTGAGAGTGAACCGGGAAAAGGCAGTACTTTCAGTTTTACCCTTCCAGTGATGAGTTACAATAATACAGCACCTGATTCTCAAATTTCTCCTCAATATAATAATCTTACGGTTAAAGATCATTAACTGCATTTAAACACTTTACCAGTATTCTTGCTATTGAATGAACTGTCTCCTTCTCCTTTTCGGAACTGTTAAAAGAAAGTTCGGATTGAGGTTACTGGGATAAGCAGACGATTACTATAAATCACGTATCCTGGCGGATTCAAAAGGGGACAAGCATTTCATTACACAGGTGCATTGAGAAAGGGTGGACAGAGGTATTCCTAGCCTATACCTATAAAGGATGTAAATTGAATTATACCAAGCAGCGATAACAGGACAATACTGTTGGATACCGCGACTCCTGAAACGACTGCTGCCAGAGAACGCCACTTGTGTGCACCCATCATCCAACAGAGAGATGAGGCTCCATACACTCCGATGGTTGGAAAGGGAACGGCCATCAGTATTGTCAGACCAACAAGACCATACTTTCGGACTAACGGTGAATCGCCTTTTCTTCGCGCCCTCTCAAGAAAGCGTTTGGCAAAAAGCCACTTCCTTGAAACTCTTTTTTGGGAAATATTCAGAAAATACCAGACACCTAGAAAAACGGCTACGGAGTAAGTAGTAGCGATGACGAATAACACGCCCGGGTGAAGACCAAACAAATAGGATAACCTCCTGGACTATTTTGTAGTACCTGAAAGGTTATCCAATACTTATTTCTAATATTAATGGTATACGTATCCTGTAACCAGCAAATTACTACTATCTTTAATTATACAGGATTTTCAGTAATGTAAGAAAGAGTTGGAAGGGTCATTTTCTGAATCAGACAGGCTGTAATTAGGATGGAGAAAAGCCGAAAAGTGTATCGAATTATACTGATCTGCTTTTTCTGTCAGAAAAAAGCAGATCAGTTTATGTTTCAGGAGATTATGTCCTTCTATACTCTCTGGCTGTATAAAATATCAGTATCTATTGATATACACCGTATTCTTTTGTGAATTCGATCATCGCCTTCAGGTTTCGGGGATTTACTTCTTCGACGGATGTACTGGGTGAGAGGATGAAACCACCGTCTTTACCGACTGTATCGATAAGCTTTTTACAGTAGGCGATAACGTCGTCTTCAGTACCTACCTGGAGAAGAGAGACCGGAACATTGCCCGATATGCAGCAGTGATCTTTGAGAATTTCTTTAGCCCGGATTATATCCGAGGCTTCGAATCCGGCGGTGAATTTGCCTTTCGGTAGTTCCAGCAGGTACTCGATACGACTGTCAAAGTGACCTTCGAGGAAGAAGTTGGGCATAGCACCGCGTTCGCAGAGGGTGGTTATCAGCTTTTTGCAGGTCGGCCAGTAGAATGTATCGAACTGTTCTTTCGACAGGAATTCATCGATGCCACGGGTATTGGTCATGAATATCCGGATGTCTCCGTTCTCATCGGGAATTAACGGAGTTTTCTTTAACTGTTCGCTGAGAATGAATTCGCAAAGTTTAATAAGTTTGTCAGGCTGCCGAAACATGTCGAATATGGTACCGTTCATACCCCGCAGCGAATGAGAGACAATGTCGAACGGAGGAAGGGCGCCGACCATCCGTGTAGCGTAGTAACCATAGCTTT
>CP070800.1:1923284-1929812 GCA_020343555.1 Dehalococcoidales bacterium | reverse complement strand
GTTCTGAGTTACCGCAAGACCAGCCGGGCAACCGTCGATTATAACACCGACGCACCTGCCATGACTCTCGCCAAAGCTGGTAACGATGAACAGCTTTCCGATGCTATTTGTCATCTATCTTCACCTCGCCACCAATACGTTTCAGTATATCCCAGTATTCAGGATATGTCTTCGAGATACATTCGGCATTCTCTATTTCAATATTTCCAGATTTGAGACCCAGGAGGCTGAAAGCCATGGCAATACGGTGATCATTATTAGAGTCGATTACGGCACTATTTATCTCACCTCCGGTGATCATCAGTTTATCTTTTTCTTCAAAAACCTTGATACCTGATTTTTCAAGTCCGGTTTTTACTGCCGATACCCGGTTAGATTCTTTTATTCTTGCTCTAGCTATTCCAGTGAATTCACTGGTTCCTTCAGCCATTGCAGCCAGAACTGCCATGGTCGGGAGCAGGTCGATACAGTCTGTCAGGTCGACTTTACACGCCTTCAACGGTGATTTTTTAACAGATATGCCGTTGGTGCTTGTATCAACCATGGCTCCCATATCTCTCAGGAAGTTCAGTAACACTTTATCACCCTGGAGGCTGTTTGGTTTCAGATTCTTTACTTCAACCTCTCCGGCGACTGCACCAGCAGTGAGTAAATATGATGCCGACGACCAGTCTCCCTCAATAGTGTATCGCGTCGGTTTGTAGATCTGTCTGGCTGTTCTGTACTCCCGCATTTCATCGGAATACTCTACCTCTACACCGAATTTTTCCAGACAGTCCAGTGTCATCAGGACATACGGTTTCGATTCAAGCGAAGTCGTCAACCTGACAGTCATGCCGTTTTCCGCATATGGTGAGATGAACAACAGGGCTGACACATATTGCGAACTGATATCTCCGGGAAGTTCAGCTACTCCGCCTTTCAGGCTACCCCCATTGACCGTTATCGATGAATCAGCTTCATCATTAAAACACTTAATTCCGAGTTGATGTAACGGTTGTATAAGCGGTTGAACAGGTCTTCTTGCCAGTGACGGTGCTGAAGTCAGCCGGCACGTTCCCTGCACTATCGAACACACCGCTGTCATAAATCGTTGTGTGGCTGCGGATTCTCGACAGTAAAGGTCTCTATCGGGTTGATGCAGGGTACCTCCTTCAACCAGCCAGGAAGTATCACCCTGTTCTATTCGTACTCCCAACGCGCTAAGAATATCCTGGCAGGCTTCTGTATCATCCGAACCAAGAGGATTGATTATTTCGCTTTTACCCTCGGCGAGGGCGGCGCAGATTAATGCCCGGATAGTATAGCTTTTAGACGACGGAGCGATAACACTGCCCTTGATAATACTTTTAGATATTGAAGCTTTCATACTCTTTCAGTCTTGCAATGATATTATTGGTAACTGCATCAATACTGAGCCTGGATGTATTCACCGTTACTTCGGCTGACCGTTCATAATATGGCCCCCTGTATTTCAGCATTTCCTTTATCGTTTTCAACTGGTCTTCTACCTCAAGTAGCGGTCTCTGCCCGGCTTCACCTGATACACGTTTCAGGATGGTCCTTGGTGCTGCTGTGAGATACACGATTATCGAACTCTCTTTAAGCCGGTCAATATTAATCTTATTCAGGATTATACCGCCGCCACAGGCGATTACACATGATTTTTCTCCGGCAATTTTTTTCGTAGCAGCTATCTCCCTTTCCCTGAATCCAATCTCACCTTCTTTGCTGAATATCTCCGGTATACTCATCCCTGCTTCCTGCTCGATAAACCAGTCCATCTCGACCAGATTCATATTTAATTTCTCGGCAAGCGCCTGACCGACGATAGTTTTGCCGGTTCCCATATAACCTATCAACGCAATATTCGTTTTCATACTACCTCGATTCCTAAAGGAATTTCATTGCCTGGTTTTTCATCAGTTCGAATGTCGGTTTCTGTCCGGTCCATTTTTCGAACGCCATGATTCCCTGCCAGACGAGCATATCGATTCCACCTATAATCGTTGCACCGGCTGCTTCAGCGTCTTTCAGGAGTTTGGTCTTGATTGGATTATAAATAACATCATAGACCGTAAGGTCTGCTTTCAGCAGTTCCGCCGGCGCAGGCGAAACATTATCATTCGGACTCATTCCGACACTGGTCGCATTGACCAGGATCTCGGCTTTATCCAGGACATTACCGAGATTTCCTTTGGTTAGTTCCATAGCCGGTACATCGATTTCAAATTCCTTTGATATCATGGCAGCCAGGTTCTCAGCCCAGTCAAGTTCCTCGATCCGATTGAGGATTACAGGATATGCACCGCGATCTGCCAGGATGAACGATACCGCCCTGGCTGCTCCTCCGGCACCCATGATCGCTATGTTCTTCCCTTTTGGCTCGACTCCTTTCTCCAGCATTGCCTGGAGAAATCCGGTAGCATCCGTGTTGTGACCGGTCAGGATGCCGTTTTCATTGACAACGGTATTGACGGCACCTATCTTCTCTGCCAGCGGATCAAGTTTGTCCAGCAGTGGAATTACATTTACCTTGTGAGGAATGGTTACGTTCCACCCGGGCATTCCCAGTGATTTCATTCCGTTAATCGCACCGGCAAGCTCATCAGGTTTTACTCCGAAAGCCACATATACGCAATCGAGCCCGAGTTCGTTGAAGGCTGCGTTATGCATTGCCGGAGACATCGTGTGCTCAATAGGATCGCCTATCAAAGCACAGACCTTTGTCTTTCCTGATATTTCTGTCATTTATTTCTTTCTCCTGACCTTATGTTTTTCGATAATTGCCGCGTAACGAGAATCCCTCGCATCTATATACCTGTTTACTCTCCAGTTTGTTCCGTTAAGTATATTTTCCATTTCATCCTTCGAGACGATCAGATAATCGAACCAGGGAGTGGCGTATTTTTTGTATCGGACTTTGAATTTTAGTTGACCACTCATTCTACCGTGGTTCCTGTTATATTCATGGTAACTCAATTGATCAGGATCTTCGGTCTGGTAGACATCGGTTGTCGTTGCTATGATCCTGGCTTGATCGGATGTTATCCTGTCCAGCTTTTTTAACATGCGCCTGGCATTGTGAAAACTGCCGAACAGACCGAAGTTAGAGCCAAGCATTAATACAGTATCAAATATTCCCAGTCCGGGAGTAATGTCATTGAGCGGAAGTACAACGGCGTTCTTTACTCCTCTCTGCCTGCAAACCTCTACTGCTAATGGTGAGTTATCGATACCGGTGACCTCCAGCCCTTTATACTGCAGGTATAAACAGTGCCTGCCAGCACCGCAGCCGATATCCAGGATCCTACCACGTGCAAACCTGACTGCTTTTCTTTCGAGTAGTGGCCATTTTTTATATTCACTGAAGTAAACCGCAGTCGAGCCGGCATCGGATATAAATCCGTCACACCTTTCGAGAATACCGGGTAGTCGACTGTCGGAATATCCTGTGTAATAATCATGTATCATGCGACCAAATGCGTCCTGATTATCTCTGAAAACACTCATACCGTCAATCTCCTAATCCAATTATCCGGTATGTTTCGATCATTTGTTTTACCGTTATCTGGCCCGGTGCCGATTCCTTGCCTTCTTCGATCGATCCGTAGGTAAAGTCAGCCCCGATCAGCGGGGAAAGTATCCGGCTTGTCTGCCCCAGTTGCCCCATCGCAAAGGATACAATCCTGCTGGTGTGAAATGCCCGTACCAATTCCAGTACCGTCAGGTTGTCCTGGTATTCCTTTGCCGCAGTAACCACTTTACAGATATCAGCTCCTGCTTTGATCTGGCCGTCTACAATATTTTTCAATTCATTCAATGACGGTGTTTTCTCAGTATCATGGAATGACAGTATACACTTCGCTCTTTTTTTGACAAGGGGCACTATGTTTTTCAGATTCTTTGTCCTGTATTCAACGTCGACCATCTCTGCGCCGAGTTCAATTGCCTGCAGCAACCTCTCTATTCGCCGCGCTTCGTTTCCGTTCCATCTTCCCCCTTCGTCGATGGTGCGGTTTGTAGCTATCCAGGATTTATTGACAGTCTTTGCTACGGTCTCCCAGCCATCTCCGATAAGGTCGATCCTGATCTCGAACAGGTCTACTATCGATTCCGCTTCCCGGATTTTTGTCAGATCGTCATTTATTATCGCTGCGCAAATTCTTGGTCTGTTCATCTCAATTCACTAACGCTTTTTCGATTATGGAGGTACTCACATCATCGGTTATGAACGCATCACCAATACTTTTCGGTAACGCGAACCGTATTTTACCACCGACTACTTTTTTATCATGGTGCATGGCTTCCAGTAACTTGTCCGGTGCCAGTTCCGGCATTTTGGTCGGAAGTCCTGCTTTTTTCAGTACATTTTCAAGTCGTTCCAGCTCGTTATCTTTCATTATCTCCATTTCGTTCGAAATCCTGGCTTCTAGCATCAGTCCGATCGATACTGCTTCGCCATGCCATGTCTTAAGACCGGAGACCGACTCGATCGCGTGCCCGGCAGTATGTCCGCAGTTCAGTATATTCCGAATTCCGAGGTCTAGTTCGTCTTTTTCTACCACACTAGCCTTTAATTCTGCAGAACGAGCTACTGCATGTTCGAGTACCTGTTCATCCAGTTCTTTTATCTTTTCCATGTAATTTTCAAGATAGGCGAAAAAATCTGCATCCAGAATCAATCCGTGCTTAATGATCTCGGAAAGCCCGTTACTCAATTCCCTGGTATTCAGGGTGCCGAGAATCGAAATATCAGAGATCGTCAGTCGTGGATGATAGAACGCGCCTATCTTGTTTTTCACCTGCCCGTGGTTCACGGCCGTTTTACCACCAATGCTGCTGTCACCCTGTGAAAGCAGGGTAGTAGGTATCTGAATAAGGGGTACTCCACGCATATAAGTGGCGGCGACGAACCCGGTAAGATCTCCGATCACCCCTCCACCAAGTGCCAGCAGGGGAGTATTTCTCTCAGCATAAAAATCCGTTAGTTTTTCATATATACTACCCGCTGTCTCAAGTGATTTCTGGTCTTCACCTTCAGGGATCTCTATCACCAGTACATCAAAGCCCGAATCTCTCAGGTTTTGCGCCAGCCTATCACAGTGGAGTTTTATTACTCTGGAGTCCGTTACTATCACCACTTTACCGGTAGAATAATCCCTACTTTTCAGCAGAGTTCCTGCCTGAGCAAGCAGTCCGGAACCTACCAGAATATCATAGCTTGTACTTCCTGTTTTCAGTGTTACTGTTTGCATATTTCTTCCCTGAATTACGCTTATTATATACCATTAGATGGTATAATCTCTTCCTGTATATGAAAAACCCTCCCGATTGGGAGGGTCTCGATTTTCATTTTATTTTGCTGTTTTTTAAGACAAAACCTCCCAGGCGGTTTCAATATTTGAAAACACAAAATAAAAGAAACAAATTCCTGAGGTCTTATATGATTTCGTACTCATATTATCTGTATGTTACTTTAACATAAAGTTATATGAGTGTCAATTATGACTCTGGTGTTGCGTGCGTTGATTCGTCCGTTTTGTAGTTTTCCAGGTTCATTACTGCGGGAATGAAGAAAAAGACTATACCGGATATAAAGGTACCGATTCCCGCTATATAATATATGGAACGGATACCAATGGCGTCAGCGAGGGGGCCAACTATCGCAAGGCCGAGTGGTGCGGCAACTGCAGAAATAGCACCTATAATCGTAAAGACACGTCCCTGGATATCGTGAGGTATTACCGATTGAAAAATCGCGGTTAACGGTCCATTAGCCATTGCTATGCCTGTTCCCAATAGAAAAGCGCAGGATAATCCGAGGAAGAAACTGCCTGTGGTTGTGAATCCAAAGATAACTGCAGCAATACCCTCAATACTGATTGCCATGATAATGGTGTATATACGCTTCTTGAAACCACCCCATACTCCTAGTATCAGTCCGCCGGCGATAATTCCGATACCGAAAGATGAGTTCAGCCATCCAAGTTTTAGTACGTCATTTTCAAGGTGTTCGGCAACAAACAAAGGTGTCAGGTTGAAAGCAGGGACCAGGAAGAAATTACTCAAAGAAGCCACGCCGAGTAATATCGCCAGACCTTTCCATGACCAGATGAAACGAAAGCCCTGCATCATGTCGGATATGGCTGATGCTTTTTCAACAAGGGTTGTTCTCAGAGGTTTTGGTATTCCTATCAAAGATATCAGTCCTACGGCGATTATCGCTGTCAGGATATCGACCGCCAGTACTCCATACATCGGAAGCGTTTCCATCAATATCGCCCCAGCCGGCGGACCGATGATATTGATAACCCCGCCAAGCATCTGGTTCAACCCGGCTACACGGGCGAGGTGCTTTTCAGGAACAATAAGCGGTATAGAGGCTGCCATCGCCGGGAAATG
This sequence comes from Dehalococcoidales bacterium, assembly GCA_020343555.1. The sequence goes on along the minus strand of CP070800.1, from coordinate 1,923,407 downwards.
AAATGTACCGCCTATTGATCTGGCGATCATAGCTACATATATATGCCAGATCTGAATGGTTTCCGTAAAGAAGAGGACAACCAGACCAGCGGTTATCAGGGCGACGAATGAGTCGGCAACAAT
>CP070800.1:1908893-1923184 GCA_020343555.1 Dehalococcoidales bacterium | reverse complement strand
GCCCCAAGAGTGATATCCGTTGACCGGATCAAACTGACAATGGAATCCTGGAAAGAGTCGGAAGGTGAAGATATTGAGATCCGTCGTGCCAAAATGTTCAAGAAAGTCATGGAAGGCGTTCCAATAGAGATCCATGATTTCGACATCATTGTAGGCAGAGAAACCGAACATCTCATCGGAGCGCCGATTTTCGTTGATGAAACCGGAGACTCGATTCCGGGTATCTGGGATGAAGGTGATAGTCTCAGCCGCGGGATGATACTACTTGGCATTAAATCCAAAGAAGAAAAAGACATACTAAGGGAATGTTCCCGTTTCTTTGCCGGGAAAACGGCGCCCGACCATGTGAAAACGGAATGGCAGTCTATTGTGGGAACCTGGGCTAAGGATATTACCGATGCGAAAGGTGCCGATCCCACTCCCGACTCCGGCTACTTCCCGGGTATTACCGGCAGAGGTATGTGGGAGAAACTTCTGTCAAAGGGTATGCGTAGTCTGATCGAAGAAGCTGAAGACGGTATCCAGCGCTTCAAAGAGATGAAAGAGACTGATATAAACAAGTTCTATTTCTGGGAGTCAGCAATTATAGTTTGCCAGGCGATGATTCAATATGCTCGAAGGTACGCAGAACTGGCACGACAGAAAGCTGACAATGAACCTGATGTTGAAAGAAAAAATGAACTTCACGAAATCGTTGAAATTTGTGAACGGGTACCGGAATATCCGGCTCGGACATTCCACGAAGCTCTCCAGTTAATGAACTTCATTATGGTTGGCAGAGGGCTGGAAGCGATGTATCCTCTACTGGCTGGCAGGCTGGACCAGTACCTGAATCCATTTTTTGAAAATGACGTGAAAGAAGGATTCCTAACCTTGGATAGGGCTGCGGATCTACTGGGAAGTGCCTTGATACTCTGGGGGATGAAAGTGGTAGCACCATCCGGTGAAACCCAGGAGGAAACACACCAGTTCAGTTACAATATCAACAGCATCAATCTTGGCGGAGTGGATACCGAAGGTAAAGATGCCACCAATGCCTTGAGTTATCTGATCCTTCATTTGATTGGTTTGATAAAGATGTCATCTCCCACTGTCCTGATTAACTGGCACAACCAAACACCACGCCGTTTGCTTCTGAAAGCCCTGGAAACTAACTATAAGACAAAGGGCGGCATTCCTCTCTTTGAAAATAGCGACCACGTAGTCGAGTGTTTTCTTAATGATGGAACACCTGTCGAGGAAGCAAGAAACTGGTACGGCCAGGGCTGCGTTACTCCTGTTCTGCCTACGAAGATCGACCACAACGGCAGTGAAGGTAAGGGAGCAGTTAATATAGCGCTTATGCTGGACATTACTCTTCACCATGGTGTATCGCAGATCACCGGTAAGAAAGTAGGAATAGATGTCGGTAATCCACGAGAATTTCAAACCTTCGAAGAATTATATGAAGCATTCAAGAAACAATGTCAATATATAATTAATCGTGTAATGTGGCTGGGTACTCTTGCCCAGAGTATCGAGCCATTATACCTACGATTTCCATTTAACTCAGTCGTTGCCGGACCGAATTGCATGGAAAAAGGCCGTGATATATTAATTACCGATTCAGACCATAGTTACGGCATCAGCGACCGGGCTATCGTAGATACGGCAGACTCGCTGACCGCAATTAATAAACTGGTCTACGAAGAAAAAAAGCTAACCATGGACGAATTATTACAAGCACTGGATTCCAACTTCGCCGGTCAGCGAGGTGAAGAAATACGGCAGATGTGCCTGGTGGCACCCAAGTATGGTAATGATATCGATGAAGCTGATTTGATGGTACGAGACGTCGGTATCTTCTCTGGAAGTGTAATTATGTCCTACACTAATCCGTTCGACGTACCGTGCAAGATCTCCCGCGAAGGTCTTTCCTGGCACTTCTTCGGAGGTCTGGGTGTCGGCGCGTTGGCAAACGGGCGTAAATCAAGGGAACCCCTGAATGACGGCTCAATGTCACCGATGCGGGGTATGGATAAACTCGGACCTACCGGAGTGATGAGATCGGTTCTCAAAGCAGGATTTAAGGAATCATACGCTTCCTGCCTTAACCAGAAATTCTCCGGAACCGTGATGCAAAGTCCGGAAAGCCGGGAAAAACTGGCTGATCTTACTCAAACCTTCTTCAAAAACGGTGGGCAGCACATCCAGTTTAATCTGGTAGATACCGAAGAATTACTCGATGCAAAATTAAATCCTGAAAAACACAGAGACCTGGTAGTACGGGTAGGTGGATTCAGCGCTTATTTTGTAATGCTGTCACCGGAAATTCAGGACGATATCATTTACAGAAGTACGCAGGGGTGTTAGATATGAGTAAAATAGCGGAGTAGGTTTACACGCTGTTGTTGATTGGACGGTTGGGTTTTTCCTTGTTTTCGTCCGTTGATAATTCTATCCTGGCGTAAAAGTCATAAATACCGTCTAGATTACCACTGAGAAATCAAAAGATTTCAATTTACTTTTTCACAGGCACAAACTCAAGCAGTCTCCTTGGATTGTCCACGAGGAGGGTGTGTATTTGATCTTCGGTCATTCCTTGTGCTTTCATAAAGGGAATGAGATTTCTGATTATATGAGCGTAACCATAACCGCCATAGGTCGCCAGGCAGCACTTGAAGCAGAAATCCTGAGCCAGCAGGATCTGGTGTAAATATCCTCTTTCGATAAGTTCCATAATGTCGGTAATCTTCTGTATATCACTCATTGCATTGGCTATGCGTCCCATATAGAAAAAGTGAAATAGTGCCTGTCCGAAACCGTCGTATTCGACATAGCATCCTTCTTCCAGTACCTTCAGACGGGTGTCAAGACTGTACCCGAAACCATCAATGTGGCTGATGGCAACACGACTTAAATCGGCACCGGCATCTTTCAGTACGGCGATGTTTTCCAGCATTGCGTCATCATCTATGCTCGGATGTATATTTATCGCCGCCCCGGTACGCTGTTGAGCGGCAGCACAGGCCCGGAGTACCTTCCTCTCATTGTTCGTTAAGGGTAAAGAACATCCGATTTCGCCGATTATACCGGACTTGACACCGGTATCACCGACTCCGTCTATAATATCCTTTACTATCTCATCGGCAATACCTTCTTCGGTTTTTTCGTCCATATCTGCCGGATGAGACAGTCCCACGTAGTAACCGCTTCCCATTATGATATTCAGACCGGTAGCCCTGGCTATGCGCGCTAACGCCATCGGATCCCGTGCCAGCCCGTTCTGGCTGAGTTCAACGATTGTACTTCCGCCAGCGTATTTATAATCCATCAATTCTCTAACAGCGACTTCCTCGCTGGTCTGGACCATATTGTCTATGTTGATATGGGGTCTGGCGCGAATAAGATGGAGATTCTCCATACTTACCGACTGTCGGGCCAGTTCTTTATCACTGGCTGATTCCGGTTCTTCGAAGTAATCCGACATATCCCAGATGATATGTTCATGGCTGGAAGTAATGCCGAGCCCTTCTCCCTCGATGGTTCCCAGTACTGTTTGTGACTTTCCCGTTAGGTCAGTGTTATTCATTATCCTGGTATCTCCTTTTAACGTCCGGCTATAAAAACTGCATATAACGTTCCGGGTTTTTCACCATAAGTATCCGAATCTGCTCCTCTGTAAAGCCTCTTATCCTCATGACCGGTAGTGTGTTACGGAGAATATGAGCGTATCCATTTCCTCCATATATCGTCAGGAAATCCTTGAAGCAGACATCATGAGCAATGAGTATTTTTTCAAGGTAACCATCATCAATTAGATCAGCGATGGTATCGAGATAATCAAGGTCACACCTGTGTTCGAGAAGTCGCCCCTGCAACAGGTGAGGATATCCCAGGTTGCCAAAGCTTTCAAAGCCGAGATAACAACCGGAATCGGCTATTTTCCGTAACGTTTCCGGCTTGAAGGCATAAACATTGACATGGCATATCACGGTGTGACTAAGGTCGGCACCTGCTTCACCGAGTATATCGACAATCCCCAACGATATTTCATCATCGAAAGCCGGGTGTATCATCAATGGAGCACCCGTTCGCCTTTGCGCCTTTGCAGAAGCACGCAATACCTTCTTTTCACCTTCCTGTAATGGTCTCGAGCAACCGATCTCGCCTATGATACCGGCTTTCACACCAGTATCTCCGACTCCGATCGTTATATCCTTGATGATACCTTCCGCTATTTCATCCTCGATCATCTTTTCCAGCTCGGGAGGATGTGACGCCCCGATGTAATAACCGGATCCCATGATTATATTGAGACCGGTAGCCAGGGCAATACGCTTAAGACCCAACGGATCACGGGCAAGTCCTATACTGCTGACTTCCGCAATGGTATTGCCCCCGTTCAGTTCGAACTGCATTGCTTCATCGATAGCTGTCTGTACATCGGCAAGCTGAGCATTATCCAGGTTATTCGGTCTATGAGCGCGCACCCACCAGAGATTTTCCGTGGAAACGGGTTGTCGTGCTAATCCTTTCTCACAGGCTTCTGCCGGTTCTTCGTACCACGCTGCCAGGCTGGTAAGTAAGTGCTCGTGATACAGCGTAATCCCCATATCTTCAGGATTAATCGGTCCGAGAACGGTCTGGACTTTCCCCGTAAGCTCAATATCCATCAAAACCGTACCTCCGTATCAAAATATTACCGCCATTTTCCGAGAAGCAGGTCAAGGTATTAAAAAGCGTCTTTCACCTGGTATGTCTGGTTTATATAAAATCAGGACTGGATTTCGTACTGTCCTTCGGGAGTGATATCGTAGAAACCTTCGGGAACAAGCGTTACCTCGAGAAAGAATACCGGTTTGGTTACTCTCTTAAACCTCAGAGGGCCGTGTACAAGACCACCGGGGATAGAAACAGTTGAAGGAGTGGTAATGGTATGGACCTCTCCCTCTTCACCCAGCACTATCTCGATCTCGGCATCGAAATCGTTGATATCCTCAGGATTTCCTCCTACGAAAACCAATATCTCGCTGCCTTCGTGAGTATGCGGGTACACATCCTCGTACGGTTCGGTCATATAGTGGAATCCGAGGGTGTGGTTGGCATTCAGTTCTCCTTTGTGGGCAAATACCGAAGGCCATTTATATCCGTCTGAATTCGCTCCATCTTCCGGAGGGACCATCATTATGGGTGCCGGTAATATACACCTGGAGTATTTTTTCTCTGACATCAACACAATCCTTTCTGGAATTCGTGGTCTCATTGTATAGGTTTGTTGAAAAATATATCAAGGAGTGATTTGCATGTGGAAGTGTTTTTATGATCAGAATCATTCTTTTGGGCTCTTGACAGATATCGACATCCATCTTATACTAAATGTTACTTAACAAGTGAATAAACCTAAAGGCATTGATCGAGACTAGTATGCCCCGGGCGAGGTTCAGAGAGCCGGGTAAGGTGTGAGCCGGTACCGGACGCAGGGGTTGAATGGACTCGGGAGCCGCAAACCGAAAGTATCTAGCGAGTAGGCTTTGACGGAAAGGGTACCGTTAACAAAACCCAGGGTATTAGCCCGTAAAACCGGGACAGTACCTGAAAGAGATGATTGCATTTTCCATTTTATCTCCATAATGCGGGAGAGTTGCAGTTAACCAGGGTGGCACCGCGAAGGATAAGCCCCTCGCCCCTGAGGCGAGGGGCTTTTTAATACCTGGAATTCCGGAGGTGGAAAATGTATTACCCGACACTGGAAGAAGTGAAAAACCTTAAAGGGCAGGGCAACGTAGTACCGGTCTACCGCGAAATCGTTGCCGATCTTGAAACACCAGTTTCTGCTTTCCTGAAGATAAACAGGGGAGGGTATTCCTTCCTGCTGGAAAGCGTTGAAGGTGGTGAAAGGCTGGCACGATACAGCTTCATCGGTACCGATCCCTATAAAGTGCTGCAGACCTGGAGTAAGGATGAGATAGACCCGCTTCCCCAAATAGACGCTGAAATGCGTAATTTCAGGATAGCTCCGGTAAGAGACCTGCCCAAATTCTGTGGCGGCGCAGTCGGTTACCTGGCGTATGAAGCAGTAAACCGATTCGAAGAACTGCCATCACCGGAAAAAGATACTTTAGGCGTACCTGAATCCTTGTTCATGATGGTCGATACTCTTCTCGTGTTCGACCATGTGATGCACAAGATCAGGGTGATGAGCCACGTTCACCTGGATGGGGATGTTGAAAAATCATATGCAGAAGCCGTAGACAAGATTGACAGCCTGGTAACCAGGCTGAACGAACCCATTACGACCACGAAGCAAATGAACGGTTCAGCACCATCCATCATTGAAAGTAAACCAACTTCGAATTTCAAAAAAGAAGAGTTCAAGTCAGTGGTCGAGAAGATAATACGGTATGTTACCGAAGGTGAAGTAATCCAGGTGGTACCCTCCCAACGTCTTTCACAGAAAACGACCGCAGCGCCTTTCGATATCTACCGGGCGCTCAGGACGATTAATCCGTCTCCTTATATGTTCTTTTTTGACTTCAAAGATTTTCACATCATCGGTGCTTCACCGGAAATACTGGTAAGAGCAGAAGGTGGCATCGCTACCACACGTCCCCTGGCAGGCACCCGACCGAGAGGAAAAACACCTGAAGAAGACTTAGCCCTTGAAAAGGAACTTCGTGCCGACGAGAAAGAACGCGCCGAACATATCATGCTGGTCGACCTGGGACGCAATGATATTGGAAGAGTGAGTGAACCTGGGACGGTTGAGGTCAGCGAACTGATGGAAGTTGAACGGTATTCCCACGTAATGCACCTCGTTACCAACGTGCAGGGGGAATTGAAGAAGGATATGAGTGCCTTCGACGCCCTTCGCGCCTGCTTCCCGGCCGGAACGGTTTCCGGGGCACCGAAGATCAGGGCGATGGAGATAATTGCCGAGGTGGAACCTGAAAAAAGAGGACCGTACGCAGGAGCGGCCGGATATTTTTCTTTCAACGGCGACATGGATATGGCCATATCCATCAGGACAATGGTCGTCAAGGACGGAACCGCCTATACCCAGGCCGGCGGAGGTATCGTCTATGACAGTGAACCGGAACGTGAGTACGAAGAAACGATGAATAAAGCAGGAGCATTGCTTAACGCCATTAGCCAGGCTGAAAGAGCAGGCTCAGGAGGAGGACTATAATGCTGATGTTGATAGATAATTACGATAGTTTTACCTACAACCTTTACCAGTACCTGAGTGAACTGGGAGAAGAGGTACAGGTGGTGAGAAATGACAAAACCACTGTCGAAGAGATAGAACAAGCGGCACCAGAACGACTGGTGATATCCCCGGGTCCGTCGACACCGCTTAATGCAGGTATCTCCAATGAGGTAATAAAGTATTTCGGTTCCAGGATACCGTTACTAGGGGTCTGCCTTGGTCACCAGTGCATTGGTTATAGTTATGGAGGTGAATACGGACAGGCGAAAAAGATCATGCATGGCAAGTCGTCCTTGATATATCATGAAAACAAGGGTGTTTTCAGTGGACTGCCGAATCCTTTCTCAGCTATCAGATATCACTCGCTGGTCGTGAAAAAGGAGAATCTGCCCGACTGCTTTGAGATCACCGCTCGGACAGATGATGATGAAATAATGGGACTTATGCATAAAGACCATCCGGTAGAAGGCATCCAGTTTCACCCTGAGTCCTTTATGACTGAAGCTGGAAAGGATATACTGAAGAACTTCCTGGAGATGAGGTGATAAAGAAAATATGTCATTCTGAGGAGTTCCGATGATATCGGGACGACGAAGAATTTTTTTCGATTATCAAAGAGATTCTTCGCTCCGCTTAGAATGACATCTAGAGGGAGTTACTCCCTTTAAAAATGAACGAGGTGAAAAATGATTAAAGAAGCTATTTCGATGCTGGTAGACGGCAAGTCTATGAATACTGAGGAAGCGGCGCAGGTGATGGAGGAGATAATGACCGGTGAGGTTACTCCCGCTCAGTTCGGTGCCTTCGTGACCGCCCTGCGACTGAAAGGCGAGACAGTGGAAGAAATAACCGGTCTTGCCCGAACGATGAGAAACCACTCGCTCAAGGTAGAAATTACCGATCCTGTAACCGATGTGGTCGGAACCGGTGGGGATGGCTGTAATACCTTCAATATATCCACCACAGTCGCTTTCGTCGTTGCCGGCGCTGGGGTCAAGATTGCCAAACATGGCAACCGAGCCGCCAGCAGCCTGTGCGGCGCCGCCGATGTCCTTGAAGCTCTCGGTGTTAAAATCGATCTTACACCTGAACAGGTTAAGCAGTGCCTAGAGGAAGTGGGGATTGGTTTCATGTTCGCCGCCGCGTTCCATCCGGCAATGAAATACGCCGGACCTCCACGTCGCGAGATAGGCATTCGCACCGTTTTCAATATCCTCGGTCCTCTGACCAATCCGGCCAACGCCGGGACGTACCTGCTTGGCGTGGCAGATAGCTCGCTGGTTGAAACGATGGCGAAGGTACTGCAGAGTCTGGGGTGTAAACATGCCCTAGTAGTTCATGGCGAAGATGGTCTCGACGAGATCACAATTACCGCAAATACCCGTGTCTGTGAAGTGACTGGAAGTGAGATTAAAAACTATGAGATCAGTCCGGAAGGATTAGGGTTCACCAGGGCAGGAATGGACAGTCTGAAAGGCGGCACGTCTGAAGAAAACGCTGCCCTTCTGAAGGATATTCTGCGTGGAAAACATGGTCCACAGCGTGACATCGTTCTAATGAACGCCGCCGCTGCGCTGGTTGCCGGTAGAAAGGCGTTTACACTGAAACAGGGAGTTGAAATCGCCACCGAATCCATAGACAGCGGCAAAGCCGCGGCGAAACTGGACAGTCTGGTTAACCTCACATCAAGTTTCAGTTAAAGAGAGTTTTGTATGATACTGGATGATATAATAGCCGACAAAATACCGGAAGTAGAGAAACGCAAGCATGAACAGCCCCTCGAAGATCTGGAAAAACGGATTCAGGAGCAGTCGCCAGCACTGGACTTCGCTTCCGCCCTCAAAGGTGATCGGATAAAACTAATTGCCGAGGTAAAAAAAGCGTCGCCATCCAAAGGTGTGATCCGTGAAGATTTCAATCCGGTAGAGATAGCCGGGACCTATTCAAGAAATGGGGCAGCCGCAATTTCGGTGCTGACCGATGAAAAGTATTTTATGGGAAGCCTTGATTATTTGAAGGATATCAGGAAATCCCTGGATATACCGGTACCCCTGCTGAGGAAGGATTTTATTCTGGATGAGTACCAGGTATATGAAGCCCGGGCTGCCGGGGCTGATGCCATGCTGCTTATCGTCGCCGCCCTTGAACCTGAGAAACTGGCTGGATTGCTGAAGTTAAGCCATCAACTCAGTATGAAATGCCTGGTTGAAACACATAACGAATATGAATGCGAAGTCGCGGTCAACAGCGGGGCGGAAATAATCGGGATCAACAACCGTGACCTGAAAACATTCGATGTTGATATTGAGACTACAGGCAGGCTGAGACAGCTGATTCCCCCTGACAGGATCGTTGTGAGTGAAAGCGGAATAAAGAATCGCGATGATATTGAAAGATTGAAAAGCTGGAATATAGACGCTGTACTCATCGGAGAATCGTTAATGGCATCTGCCGATATAGCCGCCGCGATGAAGGAGTTCCTATGAAAATAACTAAGGTAAAAATCTGCGGATTGAGTGAAGAAGAACATATACTTAACGCCGCTGAAGCAGGGGCGAACTTTGTCGGTATGATCTTCGCACCAAGTAAACGGCAGGTCACACCGGAAAAGGCAATTGAAATGGTAAAAGCCGTGAAGGAACTGGACAGACCTCCTGCAGTCGTAGGTGTATTTGTTAATACTCCCGCTTCAGAAGTTAACCACATAGCGGACGAGTGCGATCTTGACCTGGTGCAGCTAAGCGGCGACGAGGACTGGCAATACTGTCTTAAAATAGACAAACCTGTAATAAAAGTAATCCATGTCGCAGATTCCGACACAGTTGACAGCATAGCGTTAAAAATAGAAGAAGGATTTAATATACTGCAGGGCCGGGATGTCATGTACCTGCTGGATACAAAGACAGATGATGCATACGGAGGTACCGGGCAGTCATTCAGCCGTCATATCGCGGCGGGAGTAGCTAGCAGACTCCCGGTTATTATCGCCGGAGGGCTCAACCCGGATAATGTGGCGGGAGTTATCGATGAAGTGCATCCTTGGGGTGTGGATGTCTCGTCAGGTGTAGAGACCGATGGTAAAAAAGACATCGTAAAGATTAAAAACTTTATCGGTGAAGTGAAAGCTGTTGCGGGGGAATGATGAAGAAGAAAATACTCACTGGCGACAGACCGACAGGACCACTCCACATCGGTCATTTCGTCGGTTCGTTGGAAAACAGAATAAAACTACAGGATGAATATGACTGTTATTTCATAATAGCTGATTACCAGGCTCTTACCGATCACCTTAGAGAAACCGAACGAACCGAACACCTGATAAAAAACATAATTCTTGATTGGCTTTCAGTAGGAATAAATCCTGAGAAGAGTACCTTCTTTATACAGTCCAGAATTCCCGAAATAGCAGAACTTACCATGCTTTTTTCAATGATGGTAAGTCTCACCAGGCTCCAGAGGAATCCGACCGTTAAGGAAGAATTCCGGAGATCAGGACTGAAGTCTATAAGTTACGGATTTTTAGGGTATCCTGTGTCCCAGGCTGCTGATATATTGATAATCCGACCGGATCTTGTCCCGGTAGGTGACGACCAGCTCCCACATGTCGAACAAACACGGGAAATCGCCAGGGCCTTTAATGAACTTTTCGGAAATGTTTTTCCGATTCCCAAACCGTTATTAGGTACAGTATCCAGGCTATCGGGGCTGGACGGTAATAAAATGGGAAAAAGTACCAATAATGCTGTATTTCTAAGTGATACCGCTGAAATGGTGACTAAAAAAATAAAAAGTGCAGTAACGGATCCGGCGAGAATCAGGATAAACGATAAAGGACACCCCGAAATCTGCAATGTTTACAGATATCATGTTGTTTTTAATAACTCAGAAGCGACAGAGATAGAGAAAATGTGCAGGGAGGGAAGGTTGGGTTGCGTAGCCTGTAAGGAAAAAGCAGCTGATACAATAAACGGTTTCCTGGAACCGATTAGAATCAATCGGGCATTTTACGAGGCTAAACCTGCAATCATTAAAGAAGCACTTCAGGATGGTACTAAGAAAGTCCGTATGATAAGTAAAGAGACGATAAACCTTGTTCGTGATGCCATGCACTTTGATTACAAGGATTTATTGGAGGAGGAGAAAATTGCAGCCTGATAGAAAAGGATATTTCGGGGATTATGGTGGGCAGTTTGTCCCGGAAACGCTCATGCCGGTTCTGGGTGAACTTGCAACAGCTTACAATGCTTTGAAGGAAGACAAAGATTTCTGGGCTGAGTTCGACTCCATATCACGTGATTACTCCGGAAGGCCGACTCCGTTGTACCTGGCGGAAAAACTGACCGAACACTGTGGTGGTGCTCGCATATACCTGAAACGTGAAGACCTTGCCCACACTGGAGCACACAAAGTAAACAACGCACTTGGACAGGGATTACTCGCCATGAAAATGGGCAAGCACCGCATAATCGCTGAAACCGGAGCGGGACAGCACGGAGTTGCTACCGCAGCTGTGTGTGCCAAGCTCGGACTCGAATGCATAGTGTATATGGGAGAAGAGGATGTACGGAGACAGGCACTCAATGTGTTCCGCATGAGGTTAATGGGAACAGAGGTCAGACCGGTATCCAGTGGCAGTCGGACGCTGAAAGACGCTATTAATGAGGCTATCCGCGACTGGGTAACCAATGCTAGAGATACCTATTACCTGCTTGGTTCCGTAGTAGGCCCTTATCCTTACCCGGAAATGGTCAGGGATTTTCAGTCTGTTATAGGTACGGAAACAAGGCAGCAGATCCTTGCAAAAGAAGGACGTTTGCCCGACTTTATAGTCGCCTGTGTCGGGGGCGGAAGTAACGCCATCGGTATATTTCACCCGTTCACCGGAGATAAAGATGTAAGGTTGATAGGTGTGGAGGCAGCCGGAAGGGGAATAGAGAGCGGTGAACATGCTGCTACGCTGGCAGCAGGTACGGTAGGAGTTCTGCACGGTTCAAAATCGTACATTCTCCAGGATGAAAACGGCCAGATAAAGGAGACTCACAGTGTTTCTGCCGGCCTGGATTATCCCGGAGTGGGACCAGAACACAGTTACCTCAAGGATACCGGACGTGCCGAATACGTCGCGGTAAATGATACTGATGCTCTTGAAGGTTTCCAATTGTTGTGCCGCACCGAAGGCATTACTCCTGCACTTGAATCCTCACACGCCATATATCACGCCACGAAATTAGCGCAAAAACTCGACAGGGATAAGATTATTATCATCAATCTCTCCGGGCGTGGTGACAAGGATATGGATATCGTTGAAGAAGCATTGGGGGTGAAGTAATGAGCAGGATCGACAAAGTCTTCGCTGAAAAGGGACAGACCGCGCTAATAGCCTATATTACTTCGGGCTATCCGAGTATCGATGCTACTCTGAAAGCAGTACCGGTTCTCGCGGAAAGCGGCTGTGATATCATCGAACTCGGGATACCTTTTTCAGATCCCCTTGCCGATGGCGTTACGATACAGAATGCCAGTTATCATGCATTACAGAATGGCATCACTCCTGAAATATGCCTGGAACTAGCAGATGATTTGAGTAAAAAGGTAGATACCCCGCTGGTATTTATGTCCTATTATAACCCGATCTACCACTATGGTACTGAAAAATTCTGTAAAGACTGTGCGGCATCAGGCGTAGATGGGCTGATTATTCCCGACCTGCCCCCGGAAGAAGGGACTGAGATTGAAGGAAGTTCTCTGAATAACGGTATCGATCTCATATACCTGCTTGCGCCGACGAGTGACGTTGAGCGTATTAGAGTGGGAGCAGAACATTCACGAGGATTTATTTACTTGGTCTCCGTCACAGGTGTTACCGGCGCGAGAAACTTTCTCCCTTCCGGCCTAAAGGATTTTGTAACCAGTGTCAGAAACGTGACCGACAAACCACTCTGTGTCGGCTTCGGTATTTCCACACCGGAACAGGCATCACAGGTGGGCAGTTTGGCTGATGGTGTAATAGTTGGTAGCAAAATAGTTCAATTATTGGAGTCTGATGACTCATTTTCCAGGATTGGCACTTTTATCTCCAATTTACGACGGGCGCTTGATTCATAAAATAATGCCTGAATCCATAATTTCATAAATGCGAGAAGGCCGTCTAATCTCAGACGGCCTTCTTTTTGTATATTTCAGTAATTCAGCTTTAGCTCTTACCGATCCTGAACATCTTGGTCCCGCAGGTCGGGCATACACCCTGAGTTGCAGGTTTACCATTTTTCATCGTAATTGCTTTCGCGTCCTTAATCTCTTTCTTGGCCCTGCACTTTACGCAATATCCTTCCATTACTCAACCTCCCTTATTAGTTTGAATTTAATTAGAAAAAATATAACCATAAACACCTGCTTTGTCAAGCATTAAATAGATATTACGTAAGTAGATAAATAGATTCCTATCCGTTAAGCTTGGCAATCAACTACATAAACTGTACGTAATTATTGACATTAGGGAGTAAGTATGCATAAAATTGCGAAAAGTTTGTGCTGAGGTGGGATATGAAAATAGTGGTAATTGGTCTGGGACAATGCGGTGGAAGGATAGCTGATGAGTTCGCAAAACTGAACAACAAGGCTAAAAGACAGCGCGGCATTGAAATAGTAACCGGCGCTTTCGCCGTGAATACAGATGCCGCCGACCTGAGTGGTCTGACCGCTATCAAGCGGGACTACCAGCACAGGATACTGATTGGCGGCAGAAAAACAGGAGGTCATGGCGTCGGCAAGGTAAACGAGCTCGGCGCTGAGATCGCCAAGGAAGACTCCGACAAGGTAATAGACGCTATCAGGACTACCAAGCGTTTTTACGAATCCGATGCCTTCTTTCTAATCGCGAGTGCTGGGGGTGGTACCGGCTCAGGCGCTCTGCCGGTCATTACCCAGCATGTGAAGGCACGCTATTCCGATAAACCGGTATACACAGCCGTTATCCTTCCCTTTGAACATGAAGAACAAACCGAAGAACGTACAACCTACAATACTGCTACCTGTCTGAAATCAACCTACTCGGTAGCTGACGCAGTGTTCCTTATCGACAACCAGAGATATATCAGGAAGG
>CP070800.1:1899562-1908793 GCA_020343555.1 Dehalococcoidales bacterium | reverse complement strand
GTAGGTAATCTGATGATAAAACTGGTACAAGCAGGCAGATAACAGCCAGGTTAGTATTTAACTTATAAATAAGAAAGGCGGACATTTGTCCGCCTTTCTTTGACCTTGTTTCAGGCTTAATAACCCATAGAGGTTTTCAGATCTTCATCGACCCAGAAGTATTTGTACAGGTCGTTAGTATTCGCCCAGCCTGCCCAACTCACACCTTCGTAATTCTGTATCCATGGCCACCAGATATTATACGTCTTGGAACCTGGAAGCCAGATAGCCCAGGCAGAAGCAATTTCGTATACACCTTCTTCTTTCATGGTCTTGAAGTAGTTATCCGGATTGTTGACCATATCCTTACCGATGACTTCTCCTACTGTCACGTAATAGGGATCATCGATGTAGGCAAAGTTGGAATACATACCTTTCTTGGTAGTAAGTTGCTCGAAAGGAGCCCAGACACCGGTCATCGGTCCCATGAACATTTCGTCGAAGGATCTCGCTGCCCAGACACCGAAATAAGCGCCGCCTTCTATAGTATCAAGCTCCAAGTCGATTCCCACGTCCATCAGGTAATTCTTAATGATGGACAGAAGGTCGGCGTGGGCAGCGGTGCAGGTAATCTTGGTCTTAAAACCGTTCGGATACCCAGCTTCAGCCAGGAGTTGTTTGGCTTTGTCCGGATCATAGTCGAACAGCATCTGGACTTCCTCGGGCATTTCTTCCATTGGCGTATAGAATTTTTCGAATCCCGGGACAGGATGGTACGGATGAACCAGTAGAGCGCCCTCTCCCTCGTAATAATCTTCGAGTATTGTACGCTGGTCGACGGCAAGATTCATAGCCTGTCTTACTTCAAGTTTATGGAAAGGCAGTTCGGGTTTGTCCTGTCTGCCTGCGGGCATAGCACCTGCAGATAATCTTGTGTGGTATTGAAAATCAGGATTTCTATCCAGGAGTTCCTTGGCTTCATCATAATTCGGTGAACCGAAACCCCAGAGCATATCTATCTGTCCCGTTCGGAAAGAAGCAAGAATGGAGGAACGATCCGGAATTATCAACAACTTTAGTTGATCAATATAGGGTAGCTGGTAAGTAGGATTAAGAGGATCCTTCTCCCAGTAGTTGGGATGTTTGTTATATACGATCGAACTGCCAGCGACGTAATCGTCCAGTATGAAAGGTCCCGAACCGACCACCTCGGACCAGTCCTGCCAACCGTCGCCTTCCGTCCAGCATTCGGGAGGATTGGTATAGAGGTTGTCGCCGATTTCCAGGAACATTATCGCCAGGTAATCAGGCGATACTTTCACCTCCACGGTATATTCGTCGAGTGCCTTAATAGAAGTTGGTCGTGCCGGATGACCCGGGGCATAAGACATAGCCTGCCAGGTCCCTTCGTAGTCAAACTGCATATTGATATTCCAGACCACATCATCGGCTGTTACTTCACGCCCATTTGCCGGTGCCCTGTCCTGGTAGTGAACTCCCTTACGAATGTTATATATAATCGTTCCCGCGTCCGGGAATTCCCAGCTTTCAGCCAGTTCTCCTGCCAACAATGTAATGTCGCCAAGAAATCCCCAGTCCCAGGCGGTCTCACCGGAACCTTGAGGGCCTTTCGTCCAGTCACCCTGGATAAGCTCGCTGCTGGTGAACATCATATGCCCTACACGGATTGCCTGTGCACCGGTCGGATCTATGACACTGAGGTCACCACCCGTAGCGTAAATTGTGCCACCAACTTTTGGAGTGGTGGGAGATACTCCTGGGGTCTCTCCATCTCCATCTCCCGGTGCTTCTTCTTCATCTCCGCCGCAGGATGATATTATCAGTGTTAATACCATCAAGCAGCTTACGAGTAACCATAAAACCTTTTTTATCACCAAAACACCTCCTCTCTTAGCAAAGAAAATACTTTAATCTGCTGCCTTTAATTATTAGTTGCTAATTCTAGTATCCCATGGAAGTTTTCATGTCTTTGTCAAGCCAGATACTCTTAGTCCAGTCCCAAACTCCAGCCCAGCCGGTCCAGAATATTCCGTTATAGTCTCTCACCCAGGGCCACCAGGCATTGTACTGGTTCGGTCTCGGAGACCAGATACCCCAGGCTGATTCAAGCTCGTAAACTGCTGCGTCTTTCACGCACTGGATGTACTTATCAGGATTGGATACGATATTTGACGCAATACATTCCTGGACCTGGTCGTAGTACGCGTCAGGCGTGTTTCTCACACACATACCCTGACTCTGCTTGGTATTGAGCATCTCGAAAGGAGCCCAGATACCGGCAGTCATGTATATCATCTCATACTCCCTGTTGCTTCGGAGACCGTTGAATGCACTGGCTTCTACAACGAGGAGTTCCAGATCGATATTCACTGCAGCTAAATATTCTTTAATAATTGATAGATAATCGGCCTGGGCAGAAGTGCAGGTAATCACAGCCTTGAATCCTTCAGGATAGCCAGCTTCAGTCAGCAGTTCCTTTGCCCCTTCCGGATCATATCTGTACAGCATCTTGACTTCCTCAGGCATATCCTCTAACGGAACGAAATAGGGTTCGTAGCTGGGAGTCGGTCCGAAGGGATAGCCAAGCATGGCACCATCACCCTCATAGTAGTCTTCCAGTAATTCCTCCTGGTTTACAGCCATATTCATCGCCTGCCTTACCTTAAGGTCATAATAAGGTAGTTCAGGCTTGTCCATCCTCATCGCTGCAACGCCTTCCCAGGGGGATGGGAAACCTTTATACTCTATGTCGGGTGACGTGATATCTATATCTTTGATGCTGTCCCAGGTAACACGGGATAGAAAATCGATTTTCCCGGTCCGCAGTGCCGCCAGCTGACTGGACATATCCGCGATGATAGTTACCTTGAATGAGTCGAGATAGGGCCATTTATTCTGCGGATACATCGGGTCGTATTCCCAGTAATCATCGAACTTGGTGTACTCCGCATAGCTGCCGGTAACATAATTGTTTATCTCGAAAGGACCAGTTCCGACAACCTGCTGCCATTCGGCCATACCTTCACCTTCACCCGGTCCATCGCCTTCCCATATCTCAGGCGCGTTACAGTACCCGTTCTCTGTAATTTCCAGCAGCATAATCTCCTGGGAAATTGTAGGGACCTTGACTTCCACAGTATATTTGTCGATCGCTGTTGCCGAGGTGGGTCCCAGTCCTGTTTCCGGAGGATAAGCTATGTTATGCCAGACTCCCGGAGTTAAGAACCTCATCATGATACTCCAGGCCGCGTCTTCAGCGGTTAACTCTCGACCATTGACCGGTGGCTTATCGTGATAGTGAACACCTTCCACAAGATGTAAAACGATTGTTTCATTATCCGGCATCTCCCAGCTTTCCGCCAATTCACCTGTCAGCAGGTCAACGCGACCAAGGAATCCTATCTCCCAATCTGTTTCGCCAGATCCATTGGGACCTTTTGTCCAGTCTCCCTGGATATATTCATTATGAGTGTACATCATGTGCCCGACGAAAATATCAGGAGCTAACGTCGGATCCCAGGAGCGGTAATCAGCCGTCATAGCGGTGGTTATTGTCCCTCCGTATTGCGGTTCTGTGGCGCCAACCACGTCCCCATCTCCATCTCCCGGTGCTTCTACTTCATCTCCGCCGCAGGATGATATTATTAACGTTAATACCATCAAGCAGCTCATAAGTAACCATACGACTTTTTTTATCATAGAATTCTATTCCTCCTCTTTCAGTACAGTGAAGCTATTCCGGTTTCGTGATTACGAGTAGTTAACACTAGGTTCATCGAAACCGGTGGGCGTTGTTACCGGTTTCCATAGGCATCACCTCCTCAAGTTTCAGGTAGTGTGGCCCAAGATTTGTGTAATCAACAGTTCTGGAGATAAAAAAAGCACCAAAAATCTCTGTCACAACAGGTGATTTCAAGTACCTCTTATTCACCATACACAGCTCTCGGTTAGTTTTTTTTTCAGATGGCTAAAGTGTATCCATTCTAAAGCTATTTGTCAATAATACCTAGGATAATACTTAGGATTTACCGAGTTATTGTACGAACATGGCTTCTCAGTTTGTCAAACCAGGTTAAATAATCTGAAAATCAAGAAAGCAAGAGATTTCAGACAATTTCAAAGTGTGAAAAAAATGTTACGGAATTAAATGAATTATCGGAAAACACTACAGACTTGACACATTTAATGAATTCTGAGTATGATTTAAATGATGATATAAAGGATTATTCCTCTATGATTCATCAAAATGCTGGCTGAACGACCGATTCGAATTAGTGAATTCTGGAAGGGATGTCGGCTGAAGCGGATGTATGGTTGGTATTTAGGCGTTTTTGAGCTGCGGAGGTCCAGCACCCGCTTCTTCCGGTCGGGTTTATTTTGTGGTTCCATAGCACAGAGACCCCGACCGTTTCATTTCCATCTCCCCCTGACCTTGTGTATTTTCTTGACAAGCCCTTCATTCCTGATTAAAGTGTCTAAGCAAGCTTCGCTCTGAAGTTCGTTAACGCTGAAAGGGGATATTTATGATAGATGAATCAGAGATAGTCGCTGAAACCGTATCAGGTAAAATTGAGGGCACTTACCGCGAGGGACTGTTCATATTCAAGGGAATTCCTTACGCTGCACCGCCAATTGGTAGCCTTCGATGGATGCCACCACAGCCGTATGAATTCTGGGGCGGTGTTCGTCCTGCTGTTGATTTCAGTCCTGTTGCTCCCCAGACAATATTGCCTAATCCGGCACTCGAAATGATACGTATACCGCAGCAGCAGTCCGAGGACTGCCTTTATCTGAACATATGGAGTCCGGGACTCGATGATGCTAAACGCCCGGTGATGGTATGGATACACGGTGGAGCCTTCAACATGGGTTCCGGATCGGAACCTCTCACGGACGGAACAAAGCTGGCGTCTCGCGGAGATGTGGTTGTCGTCAGCATAAATTACCGTCTTGGACTTCTGGGTTTTCTTAACCTGGATGAGATTACCGGTGGTAGAATACCTTCTTCCGGTAATGAAGGTTTACTCGACCAGGTAGCTGCTTTGCGATGGGTCCGTGATAACATTTCTGGTTTCGGCGGTGATCCTGATAACGTAACGATCTTCGGTGAATCAGCGGGAGGAATGAGTATCGGATGTCTCCTGGTTATGCCGGAAGCGCGGGGACTTTTTCACAAGGCGATTCTCCAGAGTGGTGTCGGCAGTACTGTGTCTCTACTGGATGCCGGAGTAATGCTTTCCGGCAAATTCCTCGACCATTTCGGTTTAAGACCTGAAGATACCGACGCTATGCTGAACCTGTCAGTCGATAGGCTTCTCGAAGCAAACCAGGAACTGAAACGACAATTCGCCCGAAAAGAGGAAGAGGAGATGCGGATCACCGTTACCGCGCCGGTTATCGACGGGAAAATAATTCCGGATATACCGTATGAACTGATAAAAAAGGGTGCAACCGCAGGGATAACAATCATCGCCGGCACGAACCTGGAAGAGTGGACACTCCTCTGCATGATGGATACCAAGTTACCGGATCTCGATGATGCCGGACTTCAAAGACGACTCGATTATTACCTGCCGTCCGGATATACATCAGGACTGGTAGAAGCCTACAGGGCTGCCCGGTCAGCGCATGGAATGGACACCAGTGCTCCTGAGGTATTCAAAGCGATTCAGACCGACCGGATGTTCCGGATGCCCTGTTTGAAGGTAGTCGATGCCCAGACCCGGCATAATCCGACCACTTATAATTATCTGTTTACCTGGAAATCTCCGGCTCTCGGCGGAGTACTTGGCGCCTGTCATTCCCTGGATATCGGCTTCGTTTTCGGAACATATATCCCTGAATTTCACGGTTCGGGACCGGCTGCTGACAGGCTTTCGGCTGATATGCAGGATGCCTGGCTGGCGTTCGCACGAAATGGAGATCCGTCCAGTGAAAGTCTCGGTGAATGGCTGCCCTACGGTCAGAACAGGACGACAATGATTTTCGGTGAAGAATCCAGTCTTATGGATGCACCGTATGACGAGGAACGCCAGGCCTGGGAAGTGATACCTGACTTCTTTACCGGTGAAATCCGGGTAGAAGAACCGATAGATTGAAATACGGAGGAGTATGAAGAACTATCACATTCGACCGGGAACCACCGAAGATACCGAACGTTGGTTGATACTGCGAAAATCACTCTGGAGGAATAGTCCTGATGCTCAACACAGGCTGGAGATGGAGCAGGTATTATCATCATCCGGTGGAGTATTTTTCGCTGAAGATCCAGAAGGAAGATTAATAGGATTTGCTGAATTTTCGATAAGGAACGATTATGTTCCCGGAGCAGATACCAGTCCAGTACCGTTTCTTGAAGGCTGGCTTGTGGATGAAAACCATCGAGTAAAGGGAGTCGGAAAGGAGTTGCTAGCTGCAATTGAGGACTGGTCACGACAGAATGGATATAAACAACTGGCAAGTGACGCACTTATAGATAACGGCTCCGGTATTGAGATTCACAAGAAGCTGGGATTTTCGGAGGTTGAACGAACCGTTCATTTGGTAAAGAGACTTTTTTAACCATACAACCAGGGCTGCAGAATAGGAGAGAATATGGCTGACACCAAGTACGGAAATCTGATTCACAGTACGGAGCTTATCCGTGATATTCCACACTATACGGGTTATTCGATGCTTTCCCATGAGGGAGAGTTGAACGAGGACTGCAGCATCGGCTATCACTGCGTTTCCGAGCCGATATGCTTCGAGAGACCGCATGCTCATGATTTTGTGGAATTGCTGTTTTTCCTCGGTGGTGATCCGACGGATATCAGGGATCTGGGGGCGGAAGTGGAAATAACACTCGGAGAGGAACAGGAGAAGCATCTTCTCACCACCGCCGGAGTGGTTTCCATTCCAGCCGGACTTACTCACTGCCCGATAGATATAAGGAACGTAACGAAGCCGATAGTCTTCCTTGAAGTTTCTCTCACTCGTGTCTACAAGCCCGACGCAGGTAATGAAGATGAAATCTAGCGTTTTTCGTAACGGCTTGATTCAGTGAATGGTGAGATGAAAAACACATTGAGAATATCTCTTGTCCAGATGCGCTGTGAAAAAGGAGCGATCAATGAGAATATGGCTGCGGCAGCCGGCTTCATTGAAGAAGCCGAAAAACGAGGAGTAGACATCATCGGCTTTCCAGAAGCGAGTATTACCGGATATAACGAGCCGGCAAGATATCCGGAAGCCGTGATCTCATTGAACGGATCGGAAATGGCTAAATTTCTGAAGTTGACAGAAGGCAGAAATCTGACAGTACTTGCAGGTATCATCGAAGAGAATCCCGAAGGACTGCCATTTACTACCCAGATCGTAGCCAGAAATGGCATGTTAATCGGGTATCACCGCAAGATGTATGATGGTGAAGATGAGAAACCATGGTTTACGGTAGGCAGCGAGATTGAAGTTTTCGATCATGAAGGCTTAACCTTTGGCATTACCATTTGCGCGGAAATCAGCAAAGAGGAGTTATTCGTTGAATGCTCTCGAAGAGGAGCGCGAATCATGTTCGAGCTAGCAGCTCCCGGATTGTATGGTGAACAGGCAACTCGCGACTGGAAGGCAGGTTATGAATGGTGGGAAGGCGAGTGTCTTAAATCCTTTACGGAATATTCTAAGAAATATGGTATCTGGATTGCGGTGGCAACCCAGGCGGGAAGTACATCGGATGAAGATTTCCCGGGTGGTGGGTACTTGTTCGATCCGAGTGGAGAACGTGTGTATTCTACGAAGGACTGGAACCCGTGTGTATCATACCTGAAAATCGACCTTGATTCGCAGGAAGTAACTGAATTATCCTGATATGGATTTGACATAATGAAGGGTATTAGATTCATTGAAAGCGGTGAACCGCTAAATACCAGCGTAGAGATAATCAGGAAATCCTTCGGTACTGTCGCGGAGGAACTGAATCTCACCCCTGAAAATGCACCGACTCATCCGTCTTTTATTACCCTTGACCAGCTTGAAGAGCTGCTGAAGAAAGGGCTGGTATTTTACGGATATTTCATGGATGACAGGCAGGTGGGATTCGTTGCTATTGAGAAAGCAGATGAAAATCTCTACTATATGGAGAAACTGGCTGTTCTGCCTGAGTACAGGCACAAAGGCTATGGTGGAGAGCTGGTACGATTCGTCCTTGATACGGCTACTGCCGAGGGAGCGAAGAAACTGTCCATCGGGATAATCCATGAACAGACAGTGTTGAAAGACTGGTATCAAGATATCGGCTTCAGGGAGACCGGTACCAGGAAATTCGAACACCTGCCTTTCACGGTAGGCTTCATGGAGATAGACCTGGTCTAATCGTATTCCGGCCCATTGCCGTATTACTCACTCCGGTTACAATTATTAAAGATATATATTTGTCAATAAATATGTTCAATTAAACAAAAGATTGATGAGATCCGACTTTGCCAAAGATGATCAGGCTGTGTCATAATTTTCTTTATTAACATGTGGAGGGTTGGTATTAATGGAACAGAAAATTACCTATTTCGAAGAGCTGAAAAAGGAACACACACAATCGACATTCGAGCTTGCTCTCGAGCGCGGGAAAGAACTTGGTATTAACACCTACGTGGTAGCTTCCACCAGCGGCTGGACCGGCGTTGAAGCGTCGAAAGTATTTGAAGGTCAGAACCTAATCATCGTCAGTCACTGTTATGGTTCGAGGGAACCGGACAAGTGGTTTTTTACCGATGAGAACCTGGCGGTACTGAAGGATAAGGGCGTTCCGATAGTGACCGCCGCCCATGCCTTCGGCGGCATTACCCGGGCGATGAATCAGATGAGTATTCAGGCGGCTCCGACAACCTATGTTATCGGGGATATCGTCGCTAACACCTTGAGAATGTTTGGGCAGGGGATGAAAGTGGTAGCCGAGATAGCATGCATGGCGGCTGATGCCGGGCTGGTTCGGTGCGATACCGATATCATATCTATAGGTGGTTCGGGCAGGGTAGGCGGCGCCGATGTGGCGGTAGTCCTGCAGCCGGCCAACAGCCACCGCCTGTTTCAGACCAAGATAAGGGAGATAATCTGCAAACCCAGGGAGTTTTAGGGGAAGTATTTAAAAAGTCTATTGTTGAGTAGCTAGCAGAATGCTAGCTACTCGATTTTAAATACATCGAACCTGGTCCAGCGGTGAAGTAGAAGATAGGCCTATCGACGCGGTTGAACCTCAGG
>CP070800.1:1896479-1899462 GCA_020343555.1 Dehalococcoidales bacterium | reverse complement strand
GCAAGGCTTATTTTCACATCAGGTGCTGACCTTTATCGGTACATCTTCGCTACTCAAGAACCTGAGATATATGATTACATCATATATCTCTGTTCAAGACCTGGGAGCCTATTCTCGAAAAACAACATAATAATCGAGGAAGAAAACGACATTATCAGGGGGCTTATTTTAGCCTACCCGGCAAGAGATATGATCAAAATATCGATGCAGATGATAAAATCTATCCCCGGAATGTTTCGGATATGCGGCTTCAAACGTTTTATGCAATTAATGTTCAGGATGGGATTAAACAGATATTTCCCGGGAATAGAACATGATGAACTTTTCATTTCAAATCTCGCTGTCTTCGAAGAACATAGAGGTAGAGGCATCGGTTCGGCACTCCTGCAAAAAGCAGAAGACATAGCTCGTGAGAGTCACCTGGAGAAACTATCACTTTACGTGGAGAGTGATAATCATAACGCAATCAGGGTATATGAGAATTTTGGTTTTATAAATGTAAAAGAGTCATTCCTGCCGCAGAAATACGAACGATATAATCTATTCGGTTTTTATAAAATGGTGAAGGGAATAGAGACAGGTGAATAATTACTGGAGTATTCCCCATTAGATGTATTCTACTGAACGACCGGGAAAAAGATGGAGGTCACAACTGGTGATACCTCCTGCGTTACGGTACCCGGATTACCGAAACTACTGGTTTGGCACGCTTGCTTCAGTCACCGGATTCCAGATGTTCCAGTTCGGCCAACTCTGGCTCATCTATGAACTGACAGAATCTCCGCTTTTTCTCGGCTATGTTGGACTTGCTCAGGCAATCCCTGCAATAGTTTTGAATCTCGTTGGAGGTGTCGTAGCAGACAGGTTCAACCGCCGGATACTTATCCTCAGCACTCAGACCCTCAATGCAACGATAATCGCCATACTGGCTACTCTAACACTGCTGGGCCAGGTCGAAGTGTGGCACGTTCTCGTGATTGCTTTTTGTTCCGGCGCCGTCAATGCTTTCGACCAGCCGGCACGCCAGGCTATTTATCCGACACTTATAACTCCGTCGGTAATGACCAGTGCCGTCGCTTTGAATTCCGCTATATGGCAGGGAGTCCGTATCGGTGCTCCTGCACTCGCCGGATTCATCATATCCGCTGCTGGTACTTCTACTGTATTCTACCTTGCTTCGGCGGGCTTCGTGGTAATGGCATTTGTCATGATCCGTCTTAACGTACCGCCATCTGAAGATCGACCTCGTACCAGTCCCGTAAGAGACCTGGTACAGGGATTGAAGTTTATCAAGGACCACTTTATTTTTACTTTCCTCATCGGGATGACCTTCTTTAACAGTTTTTTCGGCATGTCCTATATGATCATGATGCCGGTATTCGCGGTAGATATCCTTAAAGTAGGTGCCGGAGGACAGGGGCAATTACTCGGTATCAATGGTCTCGGGGCATTGCTTATCACCCTTTTCCTGAGCTCGCGCAGTAACCTGGGGCATGATGGATTACGGGTAATCGGCGGGGCGGTATTTTTCGGGATTGCGGTTGCCGCTTTTGCCATCACGTCCCAGTTTGTAGGTTCGTTTCCTCTGGCGTTGACACTGATGTTCATAGTCGGAGTATGCAGCTCCATATACATGATCGCCATAATGACCTCACTGCAATTAATGGTCCCGGATAATATGCGCGGGAGAGTGATGGGATTCTACAGCATGACATGGAGTATTATGCCCCTGGGAGGAATGCAGGCCGGCGCAATAGCCAATGCCATCGGCGCCCACTGGGCGTTGGTCATCGGTGGTGCTGCTGTCGTCCTATTTGCTCTCGGTCCGGCATTGCTCAATCCTCAGGTACGTAACCTGACTTCCCTGGTCAGTCAATTCAAAGCAAAGTGAACACACTTCTACAGATTTACGTATCTATCACCCGGTATGTTATACTCGATATAGTATGACCAGACCTCTCTACGAAATGTTCAATACCGTCCCCCGTCATTACGATCTTCTTAATAAAATCATGACGCTGGGACTGGATAAAAAATGGCGAAACAAAGCTGCACGAGCATGCCTGGATTCTTTATCAGGGAGGATTCTTGATATCTGCTGCGGCACGGGTGATCTTGCTCATACTTTGTCCCTGATACAGAACGATAAAGCCAAAATATTCGCCCTCGATTACAGCAGGCTGATGCTTGATATCGCTGTTCAAAAAACTGAATTACTGAAAGATAAGCCATCATTGATAATTGGCGATGCTTCACAGCTACCTTTCAATGATGGTTGTTATGACTGTGTAGGAATATCTTTCGCTTTTCGAAATCTGACTTACAGGAATCCCAAGATATCGGATCATCTTGCCGAGATATTCAGGATTATCAAGCCCGGCGGCAGATTCGTCATTGTCGAGAGCAGTCAGCCGAAATCATCACTGATAAGGAAACTCTTTCATATCTACCTGCGATTCTATGTGGTAAAAGTCGGTGCCTTGATATCCGGGGAAAAAAGTGCCTATAACTACCTGGCTGAATCGGCAACACGCTTCTTTAAGCCGAATGAGATCAAGGATATGCTGATAAAAGCCGGCTTCAGTAGAGTTGATTACCATCCTTTATTTTTCGGAGTTGCCGGAATTCATATAGCCACAAAATAACCCGGCTTTCAGTCCAACACTCACCACGTGCCGCATGTTTCCTGATTTCTACGTTGTCTTACTGTTACCTCTTAATGTATCATTATGAGTTAATACAGATTTGATATCGTAATTATGCGTATTAACTACAAGTTCCTTTTTATTCTGGTCATACTCCTGACTCTTAGTATAACCATGTCCGTCTTCGCTCATTATTATGCTCAGTTTCCCGGTGATCTCTGGCTGGCACAGGGAATACAGTCGATCAGTAATGATTTCCTTACCTTGATGATGGAGTACATATCTTTCATTTTTGATACATGGGGTTCTTTTATAATAGTTGTCGTTTTAGGACTGCT
>CP070800.1:1872753-1896379 GCA_020343555.1 Dehalococcoidales bacterium | reverse complement strand
CTTTTGAGATCTCCTCACCGCCAATTTATGTCTCGTTATCTCACGCGTAAATGCATCGGATTATATAGGACTAAAAAAGATAGCAACAGTTATAAACGTATATTGATACGAGCTAAAAAGCTCAATTATTTAACATATCGAAGCTCAGATTAATTCGTTTTATCCGAGTTAAAAGCACTGATCTTCTCCCTATACCCCCGTCTCGTCATTCTTGTACAGACTGGAACAAGAAGATGTGGTAATCTCCTTGTTCTCTATTCCATCCTCAAATATAGTATCGAATAGTATGTCAGTCTGAGTTTAACGAAGAGTCCTGTCCCAGTGTTATATGATCCTTATTTATCTATAGGGTGATATTATTACAATAAACGACGAGAGTCTTGCTCCTCCTTCATCGTCCTCAAAACGACCGCTCGTCGATTTGCCTGTCGCGCCATCAGAACTCCATTTAGGCAAGTTAACCACTCGTCTCTGGTCAGAGCAGGAATCTACTCCTTGATAGGTGTTTTTAGTAGATTACGCCATATTTTATATATTGATAAAAATCGACAAATCATTCTGCCACCACAGGCGAATCGTAGACTGATGGGAATTTATTCAAATGGTTAAACTATACCGGCGGACTTCACCCACTCTATATGGGTACATTCCTCTTTTATTAGAAAAGAAGAGTCCGCTTCACATGAAGCGGACTCTTCCTTCCAACATCCCGAACTATAGATTTAATTGTTTTACGGATCTACCTGGGTAATCGTACCAAGTGCGGTCGTGTAGTATAAATATGAGGCGTTTCCGGTAGCCAGGTAGTTAACTTCAGTTCCGTTAATTGTGTGTCCGTAAAGTACATAAGTACCATCAGTACACGGGAACTGACTCATATCAGCGGTAGCAGTACCATTAGTGCTAGCATAGGTGCAGGCGCCAGTCAGCGTGTCCAGATCATTATCAACCATCATGGCGTGAAGCGCTGCCTGAACCGTGGCATACTCGGTGCCCTTGGCTTCATCTTCACCTTTACCTAAGAATCGACCTACATTAGGTATAACGACAGCGGCGAGTACGCCCAGGATCGCCACAACGATCAATAACTCGATGAGTGTAAAACCCTTTTGCCCTCTTTTCATTACTTGACCCTCCTTTTTTATTTCATTTATTTATTTCCACTATAAATCAGTATTCATATGTTGAGTATCCCGCAACCGGGTGATTTAATTTCGAGATTACTCTCATTCTTTCGGGTGATTAAAACTGAGCCGAATGGCTAATTTGGAGAGAGCAAACGTATCACTACATGCAACGAATGCACTCTAGTCTTTCTGTGATAACAGACCCTTCTGGATAGCGTAAGCCGCAGCCTGGCTGCGATTGGCAATATGAAGTTTTTCCATGATGTTCTGAAGGTGGGTTTTCACCGTATTCTCGGAAATATAAAGTGAATCGGCTATCTCGCGATTCGTAGCGCCTTTCGCTACCAGTTGCAGTACTTCCTTTTCTCTAGGACTGAGTCCGGCTTCATCCTCGTCAGGTTTCTTCTTTTTACCGGAGGAGAGATTCTGGAACTCAACCAGTAACTTGGTAGCCATCAGGGGTAAAATGATCGACTCTCCTTTGGCTACATGATATATGGCCTGGATTAATTCATCCGGCTCTGCGTTTTTTAATAGATATCCCTTGGCGCCATACTTTATCGAGGTGAACAGGTCTTCTTCCATCTCAGACACCGTGAGAATAAGTACGTTGATTTCCGGTATTTCGGTCTGGAGAGCCTGTATTGCTTCCAGGCCGGTGCAGTTCGGCATGTTCAGATCCATCAGTATTACGTCAGGTTTGAACTGCCGGGCTTTTTCTATCCCCTCCAGGCCGTCTACCGCTTCTCCCACCAGTTCGAAATCGTTACATGATAACAGCACGTCCGCGATACCCCGTCGGAAGAGGGAATGGTCGTCCACAATAAGTACTCTAATTGTCTCCACTTTACATCCTCACTTTATCGAGAGGTAACGTTACCATCAACGCAGTTCCTTCTCCGCGAGAAGTGGAAATATGCAGTTCACCGCCCAGTGTCTCTGCTCTTTCCTTGATGATATTCAAACCATGATAACCAAGAGGTGAGTCTTCAAGTTTTTCCAGGCTGAAACCCTGGCCATTATCTTTTATCATCATATCAACTGTCTCGTCGCTGCGTTCGAGTCTGATCTCAACCTCCGTTGCTGAAGCATGTCTTCTGATATTGGTTAATGCTTCCTGGGCAATACGAAGCAATTGCAGTTCTGCTACGGGTGAAAGGTCTGGAAACGGCCTGGGATAGTCGAAATCGACCTTTATCTCATTACTGGTACTAAATTCAACGATATAAGTGCTGAGGGCAGAGATAATAGGCACATTTCTAATTTCATGGCTTAACTGGTCGATAGATTCCCTGATATCATCATAGGTACCCTGCACTACCTTCTGGATCTCGCTTAACTCCTTAACAGCTTGTTCGGTATTATCTAGGGAGACCGAATCACTGACAAGTTTTGTTTTCATATTCAGATATCCAATAGATTGAGCAACTCCATCATGCATTTCCCGTGCTATTCTCCGGCGTTCCTCGATTATCGCTTCTCTTTCGATACGTCTCCTGATATTCAGATTAATACGATACGGAACAATGGCGGTAACCAGGCTGAAAAGTGTATAAACTACCAGCAGGGTAAGGTTATTTCCCTGCATAATCCAGGTCCACCTGACAGCAAGCTGACTTAATGCAAGGTGCGTTATAGAAAGTATTACAGAAGCACCTGCAGCCAGTGATAATGCTACCTTTTCCTCGAAAAGAAGAGCTGCCGTCATTATCGGTGTCAGTGAATAAAGAAGGAAAGGGCTGTTAAGTCCATTGGTGTAAACAACCAGGGTGATACACAGGATAAAATCGCCAAATAATATAAGGTAGGTAATTATGCCTCTCTCACGCCAGCGCAGAGGAGAAAACACCCTGAGTACCGTGTACACCCCGAGTACTCCCAGTATGATATAGGTCTGCGTTTCCGACATGACTGTGGCTACTAGTGTCGAACCTACCTGGGTAAACATCACTGAGAGTGCATACGAAAGGAAGCGATAGATCGCTAAAAACCGGTATGCTTCCTTTTCATATCTATCATACATAGATTACTCCGGTATCAAATATAATGTTTGCCGAATTAACGTTGCCTAATAGCAATAACCTAAAAATACCAATTCCAGATATCCTGCCCCCAGACCAGGGTAACGATTGCTGCCACAACCATAAACACAGCCGCTGGAATCGGATCTTTTCGTCCTTTGATTTTTAACGCAAGCAAGATGCCGGCTATAACACCACCTAAAATCCATGAAAGCAGTAAAGCCAGTATTATCAGGGGATATCCCGTCATCAAGCCTACAAGCGCAGCCAGCTTGATATCCCCCATTCCCATTCCGCTTGGATATATAAAGAATGGTATGGACATAGCCACAAGCCCTAGGAATCCGCCCAGTAACGCGATGATGGCCTGTCCCGCCGCATTACTGGCAGCCTGGCTCACAGCCTGGTTAATAGTACCGCTCCCCAGTGAATCTACTGCCGCAATTTCCGGACGGAAAAAAGCAATAATGAATGCTACGATCATCGCCGGATATGTAATTATGTCAAGAACTAACTGATGTTCGAGATCGATTACAAATATTATTATCAATATACAGCTATATATGATTAAAACCAGGAGTTCCAGAGAAAAGCCGTATTTCCAGAAGAGGAAACCGAAAAGTACTCCTGTCGCTAATTCTACGATCATCAGCCTGATCGGGATACGCACTCTGCAGTATCGGCAACCCCCTCGCAGGAAAACATAGCTGAAAACTGGAATAAGGTCGAGAACTCCCAGTTTATGACCGCATGATTCACAGTGTGAAGGAGGAAATGCTATAGAGTCTCCTCTCGGCAGTCGGTCAATACATACATTAAGGAAACTGCCCACGAATAATCCAAAAATAGCGGCTAAAGCTATATACAAAGTTTATAATCCCCCATTAATAACTGATGGATCATTTATGGAAAATCATTCCGATTTAAAATCCGGATAACTGTCGGTAAAAGCCCTGAAGTGTTCCTTCAGGCTCTCCTTAAACGCATTAAACTCTTCCCTGGTGATGTATTCATCAGATGACGTATCACTTTGAGTGCTCTCCGTCACAGAAGTCGGGATTTGCTGTGAAGCTTCGACGATGGCACGACTACGTTCATTCGTCTCCAGTTTCTGTCGGATTATCCCAAGAGAATTTGTTATCGATTCGTCCTTAATTCCGAGTGTCGAAGCGATTTCACCCGGAGTGTGCCCGGCTGAAATGTTGGACAATATCTCACCTTCATTGGCTGAAAGGCTTGCCAGAAGGCTATATATTTCACTGCTCATGAGGGAAAAATTATTAAAGTCCTCAATTATTCGGTTAGCAATTTCCGGCATGAGAAGCACCTGGCTCATAAGTTCATCACCCTTAGCAATATGCCTGACCATGTCAATCAATTCTTCAGGACTAATATCCTTGGTTATGCAAGCTGCTGCTCCACATTTTAAAGCCGAATAGAGATGATTTATATCATCAGTATCCATTACCAGTACAACCGAGACGGAGGGCAGGTTTTGCCTGATACTGAGGGTCAGGTTGACTCCGGAAAAATCATCGTGATTTATATTGATAATCGCTATTTGCGGAGGATTTTTCATTATTAGATCGTAAGCTTCTGCGTTACTCGTGGCTTCACCGGTTACCACCAGATCTTCCTCTCCGGAAAGAGTGAAGTGAATTCCTTCTCTGAACAATACTTGCCAGTCAGCTAAAAAAACGCTAATTTGCTCCATCCTAAACTCCATGAAAAATTCCTTTGGTGGCTATGATTAAATATACAATACCCATATAAAAGAGTGTATAAATTTGATAAATATTTCATAAAGGTTTTGTAAAACTTTCGTAAAACAAAATTTCATGCAAGAACGAGTTATTAAAAAAAGAGGTATGAGGAAGGTATTAATAATAAAGATCACATTGATAATTGGATAATTAGTACCAACTGAATACCCGGGCAATTAGGAAGTTACTAAATGATAATCCATGTAACTCTTTCTATATTTTCGATATACTTCTAGTTGTGAAACCAAATGAGTAAACATGTAAATTAACGAGTAGTATCGCGGGTAGAATGAGTTAATTATAGATAATTAACACATCATCAATGAAAGTATCGGTTGTCTGACTTGAACCATCGAACCTGATTCTGAAATCGGATCTGAAGTACTGTGAATCTGTGATCACTACACTGTACTGATACCACGTGTTCTTGGTGAGACCCGGATAATCCAGTAAGTTGTACACTTCAACGTACGTGGCACCATTATATAATTGTACATACAAAGGTCCTTTACTCAAGCTCTTAATTTGGAACCAGAAAGAAATTTCTATACTACTGGCAGAGGACATGTCTATGTCATCAGAGACCAGATATGTGTCACCACTGGCATGCCTGGCAGCGTATACACCACTGTATACCGTGCCCGAATTTTGCGTCCAGTCAGTAGTGCCATTATCGTCCCAGTTCAAGTCCCAGAGAGTACCTTCAAATCCATCATTAATTACAGTGACGCCGTTTGGTGTAGCACTGTCTTCATTGGAGTAGCCACTCTCATTACTCCCCAAATCTTCAGCCGTGACCACATAGTAATAGGTTACGCCACCATTCAGACCGTTATCGGTATAGTTGCTGCTGGATACAAGAGATGCAATCTGAGTATAATTACCGCTTGATAGCCCGCGATAGACATTATAACCGTTCAGATCACTTTCACCATTATCATCCCAGTCAAGGCTGGCCTGCTTGTCACCGGCAGTGACGACCAATCCTGTGGGCGCTGCCGGAGGCGGATCAGCAGGCATGGCACTCACTTCGCTGGAATAGCTGCTTTCGTTACTCCCTAAATCCACGGCTGTCACCACGTAATAGTATGTCGTATCATTTGTAAGTCCGGTATCAGTATAATTACTGGTCGTTACCGGTAATCCATTCACCTGGGTATAGTTATCTCCACTGGTGAGACTGCGATAAATATTATAGCCATCAAGATCACTCTCACCATTATTATTCCAGTCAAGACTCACTTGCCCGTCACCCGGAGTCGCTGCCAGCCCGGTCGGTGCCGCCGGAGGTAGATCAGTTGGCATGGCACTCACTTCGCTGGAATAGCCGCTCTCGTTACTTCCCACATCCACGGCTGTCACTACGTAATAGTAGGTCGTATCATTTGTAAGTCCGGTATCAGTGTAATTACTGGTCGTTACCGGTAATCCGTTTATCTGGGTATAGTTATCTCCACTGGTGAGACTGCGATAAATATTATAGCCATCAAGATCACCCTCACCATTATCATTCCAGTCAAGACTCACTTGCCCGTCACCCGGAGTCGCTGCTAGCCCGGTTGGTGTTGCCGGAGGTAGATCAGTTGGCATGGCACTGTCTTCATTGGAGTAGTCACTCTCATTCGCACCGTTATCTTCGGCTGTGACGACATAGTAGTAGGTTACACCACCGGTCAGACCGTTATCGGTATAGTTGCTGCTGGATATCAGAGATGCAATCTGAGTATAATTACCACTTGATAGTCCGCGATAGACATTGTAACCATTCAAATCACTTTCACCGTTATCATCCCAGTCAAGACTGACCTGCTTTTCACCAGCCGTGACGACCAATCCTGTAGGCGCTGTTGGAGCTAAATCTGGCATCGCACTGTCTTCATCAGAATAACCACTTTCGTTCGATCCGTTATCCACTGCTGTTACTACATAGTAGTAGGTTACTAACTCGGTAACTGCGTTATCGGTATAACTGCTGCTGGTTACCAGAGATGCAATCTGAGTATAATTACCACTTGATAGTCCACGATAAACATTATAACCATTCAGATCACTCTCACCGTTATCATCCCAGTCAAGGGTAACCTGTAAGCTACCCAAGGTAGCAGTGGCGACCAATCCAGTAGGCGCTGCCGGGAGTGAATCGGTAGGAGTGGCACTGTCTTCGTTTGAGTAACTACTTTCGTTCGCAGCTTTATCCTCAGCCGTGACGACATAGTAGTAGGTTACACCACCGGTCAGACCGTTATCGGTGTAGTTGCTGCCAGCTACCAGAGATGCAATCTGAGTATAATTACCACTTGATAGTCCACGATAAACATTATAACCATTCAGATCACTTTCACCGTTATCATCCCAGTCAAGACTGACCTGCTGGTCACCGGCAGTGACAACCAATCCAGTAGGCGCTGCCGGAGGTGTTGTATCCCTGACAACAATTACGTCATCAATGAAAGTATCAGTGGTCTGACTTGAACCATCGAACCTGATTCTGAAATCGGACCTGAAGAACTGTGAATCTGTGATGGTTACGCTGTACTGATACCAGGTGTTCTTGGTGAGACCCGGATAATCCAGCAGGTTGTACACTTCAACGTACGTGGCACCATTATATAACTGTACATACAAAGGTCCTTTACTCAAGTCCTTGATTTGGAACCAGAAAGAGATATCTATACCACCGGCAGAGGACATGTCTATATCATCAGAGACCAGATACGTATCACCACTAGCATGCTGAGTGGCGTACGTCCCGCTGTATACCGTGCTCGAATCTTGCGTCCAGTCAGTAGTGCCATTTTCGTCCCAGTTAAAGTCCCAGGGAGATCCTTCAAATCCATCACTTATACTTGTTGGTCTTGATGGTGTACCACTATCTTCATTGGAGTAGCCACTCTCGTTACTCCCCAAATCCACAGCTGTCACTACATAGTAATAGGTGTATCCTCCATGAGTCGTGGTATCAAGGTAGTTATTGGAAGCTACCAGGCTTCCGTTGATTTGCGTGTATCCAGAGCCGTTGATCGTACTACGATAGATATTGTAGCCATCCAAGTCACCCTCAATATTATCATTCCAGTCGAGACTCACTTGTCTATCTCCTGGGGTAGCCGCTAGGCCGGTAGGTGAAGCTGGAGCCACATCAATTGCTGTAGCAGTAACCTCGCTTGTATAGCTGCTTTCCATATTCGCAAGATCAAAAGAAGTCACAACATAATAATAGGTTCCCCCTCCCCAAAGCGGATAATCAGTAAAATTACTTGTAGCGACTGGCCCAATATTTATCTTGGCGTATCCTGAACCATTGGTTGTACTTCGATAAACATTATAGCCGATCAAGTCACCTTCGCTGTTATCATCCCAATCCAGAATAATTTGTTCGTCACCTGGTGTGGCTATCAGATTGGTTGGTGCTGCCGGAGTCACATAATCCATGTAAATGTCATCTATATTTACCTGTTCAGTGTCATCCCCTAAAGATGAGGAGTCAAATCTCAGTCTTAACCCAGCTAATAAATACTGAGGATCGGTTATTACCTCTGTAAATTTGCACCAGGTATTTTCTACATAAGTTGGATAGTTTATTAGATCATACCAA
This sequence comes from Dehalococcoidales bacterium, assembly GCA_020343555.1. Next base: position 1,887,873 of record CP070800.1, on the reverse strand, counting down.
TTGTTATAAGTGATGCCGTTGTAAAGCTGGAGCACGCAGTCACCAGCTTCCAGATTGTTCAGCTTAAACCAGAATACTACGGTAACATTGGATGCTGTTGAGGTATTGAGATCATCTGAAGTAAGGTACCCGGGAGAATCAAAATCAGAAATTTTGGCAGAATAATTACCTGAATGTGGACTCACTGAATCTTGAACCCAGGTAGTAGTACCATTCTCATCCCAATTATCATCCCAGGCAGGACTACCTGTGTTTTCGAAACCATCGCTGATGGTGTTATGACCCCACCTGATTCCTAACCTGTCATCAGAACTGTTCTCATTATCAGAGAAAAAGCTCTGGGTAACCCCGGCGTAGGTTACCAGAGACATCACGGTTATCACCGCTAAAGCTAGTATTAACCACGTTCTCTTGATCACTTTCGCTGTACCTTCGCTTCAGTTTTCTTCATTTATAATCCTTACTGTTTAAGAGAAAAAGTCATCGTGATATCGATACCATCCGACTGGTAATGTCCTGTCACATTCTCGCTCAGCTGAACCGCTATCTCGAAGTCCTTGGTAGCTCCGGAAGCAATGCCGGCAAGACCGGTAAGATTTGAGGTATGTAAGTCATACACATCCTTATAACCATTAGAGTTGTTATCATCGACACTGGATAGAATACTTGAATTATCATATTTAAGAGTGGTGACAACGATATAGGATGCAGTATCATCAGCGCTCATATCGGTGGGATTGGGAGAGGAATCATCGTCGATATACGAGAATGAAATGTCGATACTCGAACTTGTAAGACTGCCGGAGTTCTTCAGGATTATTATTTCAGGTCCTGCAATATCGCCAGGAGTCATATTAGTCGCTACCAGAGTCTGGCTTACACCATCCTGGTCATCGGTTTTCAGGTCGAGTGTACCTGCTGCAAGTACATTACTGGTGACGGTCTCCACATCGGTAAAAAAAGCCCAGGTGCTGATAGCTGACATACTTGCCAACAGCAGGAGAACGATTACCAGCCCAACAATTTTCTTTATCATTTCTTTTCAACACCTGTGTATCCAGCTTATACTTCCACCATAACAACGATGTTAAATAAGGCCAATGGACATTACAAAAACATTACAGTGTGGTTAAAATTGACTTACAAATCGGAATGATAAACCGAGAAGCCAGTTAATAGTCTGGAATTACCTGAAAACTTCTTGATGAAGTCAATTCATTGACATCCCACAAGCATGAAGCCATAATGATAAAAACATCCTTTCAATTGTATTTCCCTGTATATTCCTCTCTTTAGGAGTCATACTATGAGTCAAAAGATCGTCAGCTTGCAACTAATGAATCCTCGCGGTGAAATAGAACCACCGCCGATTTATATTCCATCGCCGCGTTTATCCGGTCTTGAAAGCAAGAAAATCGGTATGTACTCGAATGGCAAACAGGGTGTAGATCATTTTTTTACCGCAATAGAAGAGCTGCTGAAAAAGAGATATCCCGACATCAATACAAAACGATTGACGGGTGCCTTTGAGATACGCGATGAAGAGGTTGATGACTTTGTTTCAGATATCGACGCGTTTATCTACGCGATAGGCGACTGAGGTTCCTGTACTTTTGGCGGCGTTGCCGGTACCATAAAGCTGGAAAAACGGGGGATACCCGGTGTTTTCATCCCGTGCGATACATTCAGAGAAGCTGCGATTTCGGCAGCCGAAGACAACGCAATGCCGACCGTCCGTTACCGCATCGTTACGTCTGCCGAATTTTACCGCCTGAGAGCCAGTGTCGAGGAGGTTCGACCGGTTGCAGAAGGTATCATCGATGAGCTAATAGACGCTTTAACTACTCCGCTGACACCGGAGGAGTCCACTGAACCGGAAAAGAAAGAGTCGGAAGAATCGAAACCGGTAACTATCACCGGTGAGTCTTATGGAACTGCAGCGGAAGAATTCAACCAGGTCTACCTCGATAACCGGTGGGGTGATGGCCTGCCGATGGTTCCGCCTACCGAAGAACGCGTTAAGTGGATGCTGTCAGGAACGAGTCGTTCGCCTGATGAAGTACTCGGTAAGGTTAGTCCGAAACTCGGTGTTGCCACGATCGAGAAAATAGCCGTAAACGCAGTGATGGCAGGAGCCAGGCCTGAATACCTGCCGGTGATCATATCCATTATGGAAGCGCTAACCGATGACACGTTCGATGACAGGCATGTACTCCTGTCTGCCGGTTCGTTCAACCTCCTGATTGTCGTCAGTGGCCCCATTGCGAAAGAAATAGAGATGCAGGCAGGTATAGGTTTTATGGGACAAGGCTGGAGAGCGAATAACACAATCGGCCGGGCTATCCGGCTGGCAACACTGAATATCGGTCATATCTGGCCAGCGATGAACGACATGAGTCTCACCGGACGTATTTCACCGCATACATTCTTCACTGTAGCAGAGAATTCCGATATGAGTCGGTGGGAACCATACCATGTTAACCGGGGATTCGATGAACAAGACAGTTGTGTAACGGTAGCATCGATACATAACGCCAGCCCGATGCAGCATTTCTATGGCGGTCTGATAGGCACCTGGAATGCCGAAGAAATACTTGACAGGATTGATAACGATATCAAGAGCAGGGACAGGCGACTTCTCATGGAGTGGAGAAACAAGGGGGTTGGCCCCATACCCGGTTCGGGACAGGGAAGCCAGAATCATCTTATAATCCTCTTCCCTGAACTGGTCTCGGAATTTAACAAGATGGGATTCGACCAGGAAAAACTCCAGGAAGAAATCTATAATCGTGCTTCCTTCGAATTCGAGGAATTGAACGAGGAAGAAGTCACCTCGATACGGCTGGCAACGGAACTTGGAATCGTTCCGCCGGATAGGAAGGAATATTTCGAAGCTGCCCTTATGCCCGGTGGGAAGGTGCCGGTTATGATCTCACCAGAGAACGTCCACCTGTTTGTCAGTGGCGGAACTCCCGGTTGCGCTTTTTCTTTCAGTTACTACCGACTTCCCCCGTATAATCACACTGCCTTAATAACCAGAAAGATAACCGGAGCGACACTAACCAAAGCCGGTTCTTAATAAAATCCCCCTCATGAAAGGAGTCAAATATGCCTGACTGGGATGCAATAATAATAGGCGGCGGTCCTGCCGGTCTCACGGCAGGAATATATCTCAGCCGCGGTAACTGGCGTACCCTCCTCCTCGAAAAGGAAGGATACGGCGGATACATTATGAATATCGAGATGATCGAAAATTACCCCGGTTTTGCAGAGGGAGTAATAGGTTCTCAACTCGGTATGGAGATGATGGAGCAGGCAAGGAAGTACGGAGTGGAGATGAAACGTGCTACCGTGAACTCGGTGCAGGTATCATCCAGTAATAAGTGGGTTACCTGTGCCGACGGTACGACATTCACCTCTTCTGCTATTGTGTTCGCCGGAGGTTCAGTACCGAAAAAGCTTGGTGTTCCCGGCGAGGAAGAATTCCGGGACAGGGGAGTTATCGCTTGTGCTTTCTGTGATGGTGGACAGTTCGCCGAACAGACAGTCGCCGTGTGCGGTGGTGGTGATTCCGGTATCACCGAAGCTCTATATCTATCAAAAATAGCATCCAAAGTAATAGTGATCGAGGCCATGCCCAAGTTGAATGCCACTGCCATTCTCCAGGACAGAGTGTCACAGAATCCCAAACTCGAGGTACATACCGGCATGAAGGTGCAGTCTATTACCGGAGGAAATACCGTCGAAGGAATCGAAGTTGTCTCGGAAGAAACCAGCCAGAAAGAGACGATGAAGGTCGATGGCGTACTCGTACATATCGGGCTAGATCCCAATACCGGCTACCTCCAGGGAGTTGTTCCTCTGGATGACGGCGGTCAGATAATCGTGAATGGATGGATGGAGTCGGAAGTACCGGGCGTATTCGCCGCCGGTGATATCAGGAGTAACTCTCCCAGGCAGGTATCGGCGGCAGTCGGCGATGGCGCGGCAGCGGGTATGTCAGCCCAGAGATATTTGCAGAAACTCGAGTAAAACTAAGTAATAATTCAAATATATTAAGTTAATAAACCTATAATATATCCCCCGATTTATTATGTGCCATCCCGCACTTGATACGGGATCCAGTAAATCAAAGAACTACTCACATTCTCCCTCTTACCCGAATCTGTTCTTGTCTTATTTATTCTGGATACCGTTTTTCAACGGTATGGTCTACGAATCTATATGAGGTAATAAAAAAGCCCCGGTTAAACCGGGGCTTTTCTCATTACTATTCGTGTATCTGTTATCCCCGTCCCAGGTAAGGCTGCTGGATGGGTAGCTGTATCAGTTCGAGCACATTGACGTTCGGAGGACAGGTCGCCATATACACCGCAGCCGCAGCTATCTCCTCGGTGGACATGGTCTCCATTGGTCCCGGCGGTTTATAACCCGCAGGAAGAGTCATTCCCGGAGGCATCACGGGCTGCCTGTCCCTGGTTACTTCTCCCGGGTGGAGTATCCCACAATTAATCCCGTGTTCACGCCCTTCGAGAGCGGTAGCGTTCGTCAGCCCTACCAGACCTGACTTCGCCGTACTGTAGGGAGAGCTGAACATTCTCGGTCTCTGTGCCGAAATACTCCCGATGTTGATTATCCGCCCCCCACCCTGTTTTTTCATGATTGGGAACGCCTGTCTGGTGCAGAGGAAGGGTGCTCGCAGATTAGTTCCGATAACCGCGTCCCATGTCTCCACTGCCAGTTCATCCACGGGTCCGCCGTTAAAAATACCGGCGCAGTTCACCAGGATATCAATTCGCCCGAATTTCTCCACTGCTTTAGCGAAAAGCGCTTCTATCTGTTCAGACTGTAAAACGTTCGTTTCCACCGGCAGTGCCTGTCTTCCAAGGGCTGTTATCTCTTCGGCAGTCTTGTTCAGCCCTTCAACTTCCATGTCGGCGATCACCATGTCTGCACCTTCTTTTGCCAGACCGAGTGATATAGCCTTACCGATAGAGTGCGCCGAACCGGTTACAAGAGCAACCTTGTTATCCAGTGTACCCATTCATAACTCCTTCTAGATTGTTGTGTATATTTTATGCAGCTTCTTGGCCAGTCCGATATTATAAAATCGAGTTCGGTAAGTCAAGATGAAACCACTTTACGCTATCAGGAGGTCTACCAGTTTCTGGACGTTATCGACATTTTCCAGGTCTTCCACCATTTCGAGTATCTTTTCCCCGTTCTCAACCGCCACGGTATTGGAAAACTCGATATTCCCACGGAACTTAGCCAGCAAGTCTCCTTTCGATATTGGCCTTCGGGGATCTCCCCTAGCGATCTCGGTGAAGACGTCGAACTCGCGCCCGTCTTTCATTATTACCTTCACCCTTCCGCTTTCCATGCCCCCTTGCGTTAACGGCTCCATAGTTATCTTGTCAGTAATAAAGTCACTGATCGCGGTATCCCGTATCGCTTCCTCGGTATAATGCTCCGGCTTTGAACTACCCCTCACCAGGACATTCGCCACGCTGTACTGGATACTGAAACCGGCGCTGGCATGAGGAGAATTCTTGATCCTGAAAGGCTGCCCGATTACGTCGTGCATGGCACCGGGGGATACGTACTGGATGACCTTTTCTATGTCGTCACCGGATATACCGTGCTCATTCACTATATCTACGGCGCAGTCAACCGCCGAATGGTTCATGCGGCAGTTGGGATAGGGTTTGAACGTCCCGTCGCTGTAATACTGCTTACCCAGGTCTTTTACCAGGAGTTCCGGATCCTTGATACCGTCGGTAAACTGGTCGTAATACGCACCCGTGCCCAGCAACGCGTCGTCAATCCCCGACCAGCCGGCTTTCGCCAGCTTCACGCTGAAAATAGCATCCCTGGCTGCGTTGCCCTGCGAGAGCTTGAATCCGACCGTAGTATCACCTATCTGTCTCTGGACGCCGCCGAGATGGTCTACTACCAGGCCAAATGCGTCGCTGAACTGCTCATGGTTCAGTCCCATCATCCTTCCGGTTATAGCGGTCGCTCCGAAAGAATTCGCCTGCCCTACATGGTCGAAACCTCGGCGCGTTCCGCCGGCTTCTCCCGCCAGCAATATCCTGGTAGCCATATCGTCGCCCACCAGCATCGCCGTCAACAATTCCTCGCCGGACACGTTCTGCATATCTCCCACCGTCAGCGCCGTCATCGTGGTAGTGCCGGAGATATGACCCGGTATCGATTTTCCGTCTACCAGTGGACTTACCGGCTCGTAATCAAACGAACGGGCCATGATGCAATTGACCAGCGCCGCCATCGGAGCGGGAACTTTGTCTCCATGGACGAATATCCTCGCTTCCGGTTTTCCTCCCCAGTCGCGGATAAGCTCCAGGAGTGCTGGATTACCGTAATCGTTCGCCCCGCATATCATGCAGCCGATGACATCGAACAGCCGGTTTTTGGCATGGTCGACTGAAGCGGCAGGGATATCCTCCAGCTTCGTATTCAGTATATTATCGATCAGTTTATCCAGGTATATGCCTTTATCTGAGTTGCTCATAAGAATCCTCCTTACTGCCCCAGCAGTTCGGTAAGTTCTGTGATATCCTTGATATTTTCGAAGTCCGCTACCATGTCCTTTATCTTAGATATCACCGGTTCCTTATAGTTGCCGTAAGCGGCGCACTTCCTGAACTTGGCTACCAGTTCTTCGGGCGTTTGGGGATTCTGTGGCTCACCCTTGGGGTGCTCGACTTTCTGGCTGTAAACATTGCCGTCCTTCATTTTTACGATAAGTTCCTGGTATCCGAACGGCCCGACAACATCTTCTCTCTTGATTACGGTATATTTTGTCTTGCGCATCAGTTCCACGGTATCCGGATCATTAACCGTTTCATCCTTGAAGAAATCGAACTCCATATCTCCGTGGATCAGCGACCGGCACATGCAATATCCCAGGTTGAACCTTCCCTGGACGCCGGTCTTCGGGATCGGCGGAGAGTCATGGCCCGTACCGAAGGGCGAACGGAACTCAATCGACTCTATATCCTGCCAGTCCACCGCGTGCTGTTCCCTGATAAGCTGCGCCGCGTAGACGCCGAAGTGGGAGATATGGGCGCAGGGGTAGTACTTGAACATCAGTCCCGGCACGATAAGCGCCCATGGATTGCCGAGAGCTTCCAGTTTTTCCTTCTGGTCTTCTTCCGTGATTGGTACTTCGGGTTTGTCGGAAAATGCATTATAGTAACCGCCGCGTCCCTCGATAACATCGGGACTGGTGGCATCATACCCCTTCATGGCAAGAGTGACGGCTTCGATAGCGTTCCTGGCGCCGACGCCGCCGTGGACATGTCCGGCAAAGGAACCGAAGTTGCGTATCAGGCTGCATGCCATGGTTGAGGCTATTCCCAGCGCGTTTATCATCTGCTGCTCGTTCAGCCCGAACATCTTGGACAGACCAATGGTGCCGCCGATTACTCCGAGTGTTCCTGTCCATTCCCAACCGCGACTTCCAGCCCCGCCGGTCTTTATCAAAAACAGGCCTGTTTTACCGTAAGCTTCGACGCCAAGGCAGTACGCAGTGATCAGGTCATTCCCCGACATGTGGTTCTTTTCACCGACCGTCAGCAGCCCCGAGAACGTTCCTGCAGTAGGATGCGCCAGTCCGGCGGCAGGATAATCAAGGCAGTCGTCATAGTCCTGGGTATGGGCAGAGGTGCCGTTCGCCAAGGCTGCCAGGGCGCAGCTTGCCTTGAACCTAGCCCCGATGACCGTTGCTTCTGGAGGTGACTGTGCTTCCCTGACCATCTCGATCATCATCTGGCCGGACGGTTCCTGGCTGCCGGACATCGTCACCGCCAGGTTGTCCAGTATCGCATCCTTCGCCGCGGCTATCACTTCCTTGGGAATATCCTCGTAATTCGTATTTATAATGAACTTGCATAATCCTTCGGTAAACATACTCTTTCACCTCTAATAGTTTATAAAATAGTAAACCTATCAACAATGTATGTTCAAGTGGTAGCGAAAATCATTCTGAAAGTTATGATACCAACTCTTGTTTTTCATTTCTTGCATGACCTATAATCCTGTTTATATAGAATTTCGGCTGCTCGCACTATGCTGAAAATACGTAACTAAGTAAAGGAGTGCTCAATGCAGGAAAATAAATATGAACAATTTATAGCAAATAAAGGAGAAGGAAATCTAAACAGAAAAGCAGAGGGTATCCTGGAGCGGAAAAAAGGGCCGATGATGCCTGGAAAGATTGAGGTACAAAAGGTTACCGATAACATACGGGTTGCTCAGTGTGGTGCGGATGCTCATCTTTCGTATATAACCTGGGTAATAACCGATGAGGGTGTGGTGGTTATAGACACGGGGATAGGCGGCGTCAGCCCCCTGGTTAACGAGGATATTGCCCGGGAAACAGGTTTACCGGTTAAATATGTAATTTATACTCACGGTCATGTCGACCATGCATACAGTACCACTCCTTTTATGGAGCATAATCCGGAGATAATCGCTCACGAAAATATATTCGAAAGAGTCAAACGTTACAAACTGGTCGGCGATTATATCAGTAAAATAACTCCTGTCCAGTTTAATCCTGCTCGAAGAATGCCTGAGTCTTTCCCAACCGGTTCCGAGTCACCCTTTCCAATGCGTGCTTTCGTTCCTCCTACGATAACATATCGAGATGAGTATAAATTCGAGCTGGGAGGTAAGACCTTCGAGTTGTTCCACGGCAAGGGAGAATCGGATGATTGCACTCTGGTCTGGATCCCCGAGGAAAAAGCCGTGTTTTGCGGTGACCTGCTGGAAGCTTCGTTTCCCAATTTAGGTAATCCTTACAAGGTACAACGTTACGCCGAAGAATGGGCGGTTGCCCTGGAAAGAGCGCTTGCCTATGATCCAGATTACGCTCTTGGCGGCGATATTATCATTGCCAGCAAACAAAAGATTAAGGAAGTATTCGAGGAGACTATAGAGCTGTTACGGTATCTCCAGGATTCGGTAGTCAAGGCAATCAATGAGGGGAAAAACCTAGAACAGATTATGGAAGAAGTACAGTTACCTTCTCATCTGGAGAATAGCCCGAACCTTTCACAAACATATTCGCGAAGGGAATTCGCTATCTATAACATAGTACAAAGATATTGCGGTTATTTTGACTTCAACCCGGCAAGTCTTCTTCCTCGTCCGAAACGGGAAATCGGTATGGTAGTACGAAGCCTGGCAGGCAGTGACGAAGCTATCATCAATGAAGCTGACAGGCTTATGAATGACGGTCAACTGCAACTCGCCCTTGAAACACTGGACTTTATTTTAAAGCCTGACTACGAAAACGTTCCGGCGCGACGGAAACGGATGGAAGTACTGCGGAAAATGGCGGATAGAGATATATGTCTCATGTCCCGTAATGCATATATCTATTACATGGTGCAAGATGAAGAGTTCCTTAGTTCTCATCAGTAATGGACAACAATATAGTATTGTTTCAGGGGGAGTTAGAGTAAAATGATTTATAGGGTGTATTTATAAGATGAAATGGTTAGTTGATAAATTTCTCATCTGGTGGCTGAAGTCAGGAAGGTATGGATGGTCCAAAATACGACGAAAATTGTTTGAGGGGAAATACCTAAATACTGTGTTACCATCGGTAACGTCGCTCGAAGAAATCGAAGCGTATTTAGGACAAATTACCTGGACAATGGATGGTCCGTTACATCTATTCGATAGTATCAGCTATCCACAAGCAGTCTGGGCGAAAAAGAAAGACGATTGTGATGGCTTTGCTGTGCTGGCATGTGAATTATTAGCGCAACTAGACAGTTCTCTGAAACCATATTTGGTCACTGCTATGGTGCATCCGGTAAAAAAGAGCCACAGCGTGTGTTTGTTTTCATATTCGAAGGAAGAACTGGCAGTTTTCGATAACGGGAAACTTAAAAAAGGGTATGTAACTGATGGCGAAGTAGTAGACGAGATTCGTCAAAAATCTGGAGAGTTAATATGTTGGGATGTCAGAAGGCATGAAGATTTCGGATTGATAGAGTTTCATATCAATCGTTAAGTAATTCTCCAAAACACCGCAATATTTCAGGGAGAGTTAGGGTGTAAAATGTTTAGGGTGAAGAAAATTGATAAAGCGAAATATTATACAGTTTTATGCAGGTTTAATATTAGCTCTCGGTTCAGCTGCCTGTACTTTTTTTGGATCTTTCCATCCAAGTCAAACTGTTATTCTTCTTGTTGGGCTAACACTGATCGCAACCTCAAAATATAGATTATTGGAATAGATAACTTTACACAAAATATCTATTTAACCAATAAGGAGAGGTTTTACTTTTACGGCATTACCTCTCCTTGGCTTTGACTTATATGCGTCTTACCGCTTGATTTGCAGATACAACTCGTCACCGGGGGTGGGATTGTTGATAGTGGACTCGTCGTCGTAGACAAGCAGGGATTCTCCGTCTACTATCTTCCGCGTGATCTTATACCGCGGTTTATCCTGCATATAATATGGAATGAAACAGACAGGTTTTCCGAGTCTTTTAACGGTTACCGCGCCGCGCCACATCCCGGGAGGAACAGCGATAACTCCAGGTTTGTCAAAATTCGCCGCTCTCATATTGTCGGGATCGTCTCCAAGCATCACTTCTATCTCGGCGTCAAAGCTGTCCCACGGTTCGACGACATCCGTTCCGGAAAACCACAGGAATTCCGCTATCTGTCCGTTACTCACCGGTTCGTCATCACCAAGCTTACACGGTGCCGTGATGATGTTATAGCTGAACTGCTGCCCGGTACCGGGCATGTCTTCTTTGCCCTTGAACACACACCTGGGATTCATTACCGCATCTCCGAGTTTGTGGTAATCTTTCCTCAGTTCCTTGATGCAGTCTTTATACTTTCCGATGGTCGAAGCATTGTTATAAAAAGACTCCATGTAGGTGCGGACATCCTCCTCCGTCTGCTTCGGATCGGTAAAGCAAAGTCCGCAGAAAGTGCATAATATTGTTTGATCTTTTACGCAGGGTCTCGAGTTTTCTTTCTCGTAGAACCATTCCTCTTTTCTGTTTTCATCAAAGCGGTTGTACACTCTTCCCGTAGTGGTACCAACATAGGTGAGCATGGTATTCAGACCCCTGACAACCTTCTTGAAATATACCGGACTGTGCCACACGCCCGGAGGAGCAGACACGATAGACGGCTTCGTGATATGGTATATTTCCATAGATTCTGCTGAGTCACCTATACAAAAGCCGATTTCAAATTCGGCTTCAAAGATCCGGTCAAGTTCAGCGCCGGTGAAAACGAAGAAATTGTACGCCCCGTCGTGGATATGGGGAACATCCATGGTTCCAACTTTATTGGCGACAAGGAAGCCCGTTCCAAATGGGACATCCGGAATTACATTGTCGGAATTAAAGAAACCCATTCGCGGACTGGTATAACCGTGCCAGTTATCTTTAGCGTGTGTTTGTATGAACGGAATATACTGTTTATCGAACTTACCCAAATTTAGCACCTCCAAAGTCGAAACTCATTATATTCTCTTCGCCATTAATTTATCAATATTTTGGTCTCTTGCAGTGTCGTCAAAAAAATTATGCTCGATACATCCCAATGATTGCCTGGGTTACCTAAACCACAGTTTCGTTTCAGTTTGAATACATCCCTTTCACCCGTTAATACCTCATCGCGGTTTTCATATCGTTGTGCTGGCATTTGTAATGCGATATGAACCAGGCCTGTACCTTGTTTCCATAGAGTTTTTGGCATAACATTATCATCAACATTAGTGCAAAATAATCTAAAGATCGGATTAATGAGTATTATTGATAGCAGATAGACTTAGGAAAGACTGGACACAAGGTAGTGTTGTTGGCAATCTATGGTCGCTCGCCTGGCCGATGATAATCAGTCAAAGTATCACCGTGATAGGTCCTACTATCGATATGATCTGGGTAGGAAAGTTGGGATCGGCGTCGGTGGCGGGGGTGGGCGTTGCCGGTATGGCGGTAATGGCGGTCAACGCATTGCAAATGGGTCTGTTTACCGGTTTAAGAGCGCTTGTGGCACGTTTTGTAGGTGCAGGAGATACCGGAAGTGCAAATCATGTGGCGCAACAGGCCTTTGTTATAGGGATTTCGTTATCTCTACTTCTGGCATTGATTGGTATTTTTCTCGCCGAAGAGATATTAGTTTTATTTGGCGTACAGGCTGATGTTGTTGCTGAAGGCGGGGTATACATGCGCATACTGTTTGCCGGTTCGGCAACCATGTCCTTTACAATGATTAGCCAATCGATTATGCAGGCATCAGGCGATACGGTAAATCCAATGAGAATAACGATATTCTTCAGAATCTTACACATCGTTCTCTGCCCGTTTCTGATATTCGGCTGGTGGATATTCCCGCAACTGGGTGTTAGCGGAGCTGCTTTAACCAATGTGATTACTCAAAGTCTGGGTGGTATTCTCGGATTCTGGCTTTTGTTCAGCGGACGTACTCGACTGAAATTAACGTTCAGTAATTTTCGTCTTGATAAAAACATAATCTGGCGGCTGTTAAAGATAGGTATACCTGCCTCTATAACCGGGATGCAGAGGAACCTGCCGTACCTCGTACTGGTGTGGTTTATTTCTCCGTTCGGCACTTACGCTGTAGCAGCTCATTCTGTAATGCAGCGGATAGATAATTTTATGCGAACACCTGCCGGGACGCTGGGTTCGGCTGCCGGTATTCTGGCAGGGCAAAACCTTGGTGCAGGTCAGCCTGAGCGAGCTGAGAAAGGCGGCTGGTCAGCAGTATTAATCTACACTAGTGTCGCGGTAGTCGTGGCGATAGTCTTTTTATGCTTGCCTGAATCTATCATGCGGATCTTCAACGCCGAGTCCGGATTCCTCGAGATCGCTTCAACGTTTCTCAAGATACAAACAATCGGATACGTTTTATTCGGACTGGTTGTTGGCCTGAGTATGTGCATTGACGGTATCGGTGCTACAACGATGACGATGCTGGCAACCATACTGACCATGTGGTTGGTGCAGATCCCGTTGGCATATGTGTTACCGAATTTTACCGACCTTGGAGTTTACGGGATACAATGGGCAATAGTCTCGGCATTAATTCTAAGGGCGCTTATTTATGCGATATATTTTCGTTCAGGAAGATGGAAACGAAAGAAAGTATGATATAAGAAAAATCAAGTAACATAGAAGACACAGAGCAACCTCATATAAGATTCGTCCTCTCACATCCGCGATTACCCTGAGACCTCACATTTTTTTGGAAACGAAGCCAAAATGAGTGCTCGTTCAGGACGAGTGGTTTATGAATGTTAATTTCTCAGGAACTTATCTATATCAGCAGCAGCGCGTTTACCTGCACCCATCGCGCTGATTACTGTAGCCGCGCCGGTGACGATATCACCGCCAGCCCAGACCCTGTCCTTGACTGTCTTCCCGGTCTCTTCATCGGCTATCACCGTGCCGCGGTTGGTCGTGTCCAGCCCTTTTGTCGTACTGGCGATAAGCGGATTCGGTGAGGTACCGAGGGCAACCACCACCACATCGACATCCTGGGTGAATTCACTCCCCTCTTTTACTATCGGGCGGCGCCGTCCGCTTTCGTCCGGTTCGCCCAGTTCCATCTCGTAGCACTCCGCACCTGTAACCCAGTTATTATCATCACCGATAAACTGCTTCGGGTTGGTGAGTAGCTTGAAATGTATGCCTTCTTCCTGGGCGTTCTCTACTTCCTCACGCCGTGCCGGCATCTCAGCTTCCGAACGCCTGTATATTATGTAAACATCATCCGCGCCCAGCCTGAGAGCACACCGTGCCGAATCCATGGCGACATTCCCTCCACCGATTACAGCAACCTGCTTCCCTACCTTGACCGGAGAATCATACTCCGGGAACCGATAGGCTTTCATCAGGTTTACGCGAGTCAGGAACTCGTTAGCAGAGTAAACACCGTTCAGGTTTTCACCGGGTACTCCCATAAACATGGGAAGGCCTGCTCCGGTTCCCAGGAAAACTGCTTCGAAACCCTGTTCAAGAAGTTCATCGATGGTATCGATTCTTCCTATCACTGAGTCAAGTTTTACGTCAACACCCAGCGAAGCGACGAAGTTCACTTCCTGCTGGACAATCGCCTTGGGCAGCCTGAATTCGGGAATACCGTACATCAACACTCCGCCCGCAATGTGAAGCGCTTCAAACATGGTAACGCTGTGCCCGAATCTTGCCAGATCGGCTGCGGCTGTCAAGCTGGCCGGTCCGGTCCCAACCACTGCCACTTTCTTACCTGTCGGCGGTGGTATTTCCGGCTTCTGTTCCTCGTCGGTCATGTTCAGTCGTTCCCAGTCGGCAACGTAACGTTCGAGTCGTCCGATGGCTATCGGGGCTCCCATCTTGTTCAGCGTGCAGACTTCCTCGCACTGGGTTTCCTGGGGACAAACCCTTCCGCAAATACCGGGCAGGGCATTCTTACTCTTTAATATACGTACCGCCTCCGGCATGTTATCGTCGCGAATCGCCTGGATAAAATCAGGGATATCTACATTAACCGGGCATCCCTCCACGCAGTTCCGTTTTTTACACTGTATACAGCGTTCTGCCTCGGCTTTCGCTTTATCATCTGCGTAGCCAAGAGCTACTTCATTGAAATTTTTTGCCCTTACTGCCGGTTCCTGTCTCGGCATTTCTTCACGGTTAAGATTAACTTTCGCCATATTATCACTCCCGGTAATTTACTTAACTGACCACTGCATGCTTGGCAGCCCACTCATCAAAGGAAAGCTTCTCTTCGTCGAGATAGCTTTTCTGGCGTGCCATAAGCAAATCCCAGTCAACCTGGTGTGCATCGAAATCCGGCCCATCAACGCAGGCGAATTTGGTTTCACCGCCAACCGATACACGGCAGCACCCGCACATCCCGGTGCCGTCCACCATAATGGGATTAAGGCTGACGATCGTCTTGACACCGTATGGTTGAGTTGTCAGAGCGCTGAATTTCATCATTACACTCGGACCAATGGCAATCACCAGGTCTATCTTTTGTCCGCTGTCCAGCAACTCCTTCAAGGGTTCGGTGACAAGTCCCTTTCGGGCGTAAGAACCATCGTCA
>CP070800.1:1855992-1872653 GCA_020343555.1 Dehalococcoidales bacterium | reverse complement strand
AGAGATATTTTTACGAGAATCAGATAGATAAGAGGAGCTCCGATAATCGCTGCGTACATTACCATTCTGGTATTGAGATTATCGTCGAATGTTGTTATATCTCCCTGCATTAACAGGATAACGACAACAACCGCGACAATTACCAGCCCCACTCCCATGCTAATCAATGCTCTTTTCTGTAATGGTGCCATTTTCTCTTCCTCCATATCCAAGTAATCAGTAACAGACATATTGTAACTTATAATTTACTTAATGTCAAGTATATTTTACATTAATATTCAAAATTTTTTCCTTCCTTTCTAGGAAACCTCTGATTAACATTACTTAATATCGATTAGGACATTCCTCTCCCTTGACGGGAGAGGTTAGGTGAGGGTGAAATGTAACGATTTATGACTAGCCCCCTCACCCTAACCCTCTCCCGCGGTGGGGAGAGGGAACTATTTTAGAGATTCCCTAGAAGAATTGGACTGCTTGTTTGTGTGCCTGGTGCGACCAGCTGAGAATATCAGGATATTCAGTTTCATCAACGAAAATGAGTTTTTCCTTTATTTCAGGAGAGACTTCTAGTAATAAAATATCTCTTGCAGTTTCCGGTGCGATTATGACCACTACCCGATTTTCCAGGTCGATGCTGTCCTTGATCTTACAAAAATGATAACCGTCGGAACGGAATCCGGGATGGTGTACAAGGTCGTTGTATCTGAAATAAAACCTTACCCCAGGTTTGAATTTTTCGTTTAGTTCTTCAACTGAAGGCATCCTTGTAAGAGAACGTTCCATTACCAGCCTGTCACCGGCAGTGCAGTTTCCAAAGGTAAACATCACGTAATCGAAATAATCGAAAGGGTCACCGGCGGCATTCCGGGCTTCCAGGGCAAGTTCTTCACCGGACTTTCCACGCGCTGTACTCGCAGACATTATCGTACCTGTCCGCATGATATTTACTGCATCAGTGACCGACGTGACATGGCAGACAAGTTTGGTAATACATCCTTTTTCAGTACACGCCTGACAGTGCGTGAGTTTTTTCGGAATTTCACCTGCCCTCTCGGCTTGAGTACTGAGTTTCTTTTGTATGAATTCAGATAGACTCTCATCACCCCGGTTGAAGAATGTCTCGATAGACTCAACGATCTGATCCTTTACCTGGTTATCTTTGCACCAGAAAGCAATATTCCTGCTGTGAACGATCTCATAGAGGAAAAACTCGTCCAGGTGCTGCAGTTCCCAGTCCGTGGGGTGAGGGTAGTCACCGAACGTGCACTGGTAGCGACGGATGATCACATCTCTTCCCGATTTCCAGCTAAGGTTAAAATCGTAGTCATCGACCGTCACTATAACCGAAAAGCCGTTAGCTTTCAGACTTCGAATGTCACTATCGGACGCAATCGGATTTGCATCCGAACTCACAATACCTATCCTGTTATCAACATACCGGTCGATTTTCAAAAAACACTACTCCAGTTTCCTCAAACTCGGGAAAAAGATATAGAATCCGATACTGACAGCCGAGAGGAAAATGGCCATCGACCCAACCGCCCATTGTACTCCGACGGCATCCACCAAAATACCGGCAATGAACGTGCCAAAACTCGCCACCGAAGCCCCGATCGCGGTGAGACTCTGCACTCTTCCCCGGTAACCGGGATCGGCATAGTTCTGGATAAGAGCTCCCGTCAGAGCCCCGTGCATGACCGGGCCCATACCTATGAACGGCATCATCGCTAATGACAATCCGTACCAACTCGAGAAGGAAAACACTATCAGCGGTACACTCATAACGATTCCACTGAAAAGGAGCAGGATACCCCTTTTTCGATTCGGCAGCGAGGCGATGATCAGCGAACTTATCGCGGCACCGACTCCCGATACAGTCATCAGAACGCCAAGTCCGATTTCACCTACTTGCAGGACATCCTCGGTAAATACCGCCGTAAGCTGCATATATGGCATCCCTGAAATCATGTGGCACATACCGAAAATAACGATAAGCAGGAAGACCGTTTCCTTACGTACATAACGGAATCCCTCGATAACCTCCTTGAAGGTATTGCTTTCACCCTTTGGAGATATCTTTCTTGTACGCGGCAACAGAAAAGTAAAGAATGCTGATAAAGCATAGGTGCCCGTCATAACGAAATAAACTACAGAAAAGTCATAATTATTTATCAGGAATCCGGCAAGTGTCGGACCTGCCAGCATAAAAGCAGTCTGGCCTACCGTCGTCAGCGAAACCGCATTCATCACGCGTTCCTCACCAACGATCTCCGGAATTATCGCAATACGCACCGGCATCATCATACCCATGACTGTTCCCTGACCGATCGCAGTCATGAAGAGCACCCACCATGAGCTGGGATCGTCCGCATTTAAATATCCTGATGCAAGTGAAACAGCCAGGCAGAAGGTTATTACTCCCGGAACTAACTGGGCGACTATCAATATGCTTCTTTTCTGCACACGATCAGCAAGCGCCCCGGCGAACAGGCTCATCAGGAGTTGCGGTACCACCTGTACCAGTGCCATCATCCCGATCATCGTACCGGAACCGGTCAGTCGGTAGACAAGCAGAGAACGGACCATCATCTGCATACTCATCGCAGACCATTGTCCTATATGAGACAGAAACAGTATCCGGTATGCCGGGACCTTGAAAGATTCGAA
Organism: Dehalococcoidales bacterium; assembly: GCA_020343555.1. Next base: position 1,869,986 of record CP070800.1, on the reverse strand, counting down.
TGTCTTAATATTACGCAATGAAAATCGTCTGTTCCTGGAAGTATTTTCCGGTTCCATATCCCTGCTTTCCGGTTCATTGTTGATCTCTGGATTAATCACTTCAGAAAAACTATAACGAAATAAGACGTTTTTAGTAGTCTACGTGAATGAGTATTTCCTTACAAGTAGATACAGATAGGCCAGCATGGTCTGCAAAGCTGTCATTCTGAGCTCCAGTGAAAACAGGGGCGAAGGATCCCCTCCAATATTTGAAGGAGATTCTTCGTCCACCTTCGGTAGACTCAGAATGACAAACGCAACGTATGTCATTGCGAGCTTCGCCGTCGACAGGCGAAGCGTGGCAATCTATATAAATAAAAATATAATTCCCTTCTTCTACCGTCCTGAATCCCAATTCCTTAGTATTGCTTCATCCTGGATTTACTGTTAACATCTCAGTTAACCTGGAAGTATCCAATTATGAAAATTTCAGTCATCCTCGGTCACCCGGATATCAACAGCTTCAACTATGCTATTGCTGATACAGTAGTAAAAGTACTCCGTAACGGTGGTCACGAAGTGCTATTTCATGACCTTTATCGCGAGGATTTCCCTCCTGTGATACCGGTTGAGGAGATCCCGAAAGATGTTCCCCTGCCGGATATAATTAATACGCACTGCCGGGAGATCGTGGAGGTCGAAGGAATTATCATCATCCACCCGAACTGGTGGGGGCAGCCGCCGGCTATCCTGAAAGGCTGGATCGACCGTATTATACGTCCCGGGGTGGCTTATCAGTTTGAGGAGGGTGACAGCGGTGAAGGAGTCCCAACAGGCTTACTGAGAACCCGGGCAGCATTGATATTTACCACGTCTAATACCTATGCTGAGAGGGAACGATCGGTTTTCGGAGATCCCCTGGAAACGATATGGAAAAACTGCATCTTCGATCTCTGTGGCGTAAAGACATTCTGTCGCAGGAACTTTGAGGTGGTTGTCACCAGCACACCGGAGCAGAGACAGGAATGGCTACAAAAAGCAGCAGAAACAGCATTAAGGTACTTCCCGCCTGAAAACAAGGGTAGTAGTAGTTAATACCTGAATCTACGATCATCCTCTTCGTCGGCTTGCCTTTTTACCTCTTCTTCAGCTGCCAGGAGTTCATCTTCGTCCGCAATAAAACTGTCATCCGATAAGATCAGTTCCTCTACGTCCTGTGTCGACTCCTCGATATAGAATTCTCTTCCGCAGTCCAGGCATTTGCAGGTTACGTATCGTTGTCCCCTCCATATTCTGATATAGTCAGGTTGCTCTGTCACAGGGGAACTGGTCACCTTTATATTAGGGCTATTACAGTACTGGCAGAGTGGTCGTGATGGTGCATTTTTTCTTACTCTCTTTCTTCTGAATGGCCACATAACGATCCCATTGTAACCCACAGGAAAAAGAGATTCTATATCGATACCCTCTGTTCACCTGTAAAATGGGGGAGATCCATAACTCACTCTTAAAGTTGATAAGGTGTATAAAATCGGCTATGTTATTAACTGTCAATATCAAAAGTAACGTGGGAGTATAACAAGATGAAAGTGCAATACCAGGGAAGAGAGGTCGAGGGTGAACCTGTCGACTTCTTGACTCGAAAAGAAGACTTCAATGAATATCAGCTAACCGATGGTAAGATTCTCAAGATCAAGATGGTCGTGACACGTATCATCAGATTAGAGGAAGAAAAAACACCGGACGGCAATCCGATATATCTTATTCAAAGCCAGAATGTGGTCGCCCCAATCGAAGGGTGAAAAATCGAATTTTACCTGAAGCGAAATTGTGTTCCACACAGATATGAGAATATATTCTACCTGCAAAAGAAATGACAACAACGTGTACGGTTAGTAATTTATAAAATCCTTCTGACTCTCCCGTATCAAGCACGGGACAGGCTCTTTTTAAAAAGAGAGAACCGGTGGATATATCGTAAAATGACAACTCCCGCCCGATTATACGTCACATGCGAATCTAAGGAAAATATACACGATAATTGAATCCTCTACAATACTCTATCCTGTACTTCAGGAAATAAACACGGTTGAAGAATATGGTATTTTCGAACCACCCTCTTTCCATTTGGAGAGAGGGTGAGTTCGTAACTGGGAGAGAGGAATAAGAAAAAAGAAATCAGTAGGTAAAGAGTCGAAATAACTTGAGACTTGTTATACCTGGGCCGGTAATAAACCTCCTGAAATGTTCAGTCTTCTTTATCAGGTGGTATTACGTATAAGTTAAAGTTCTTTCTGTTGACTTCTTTTACCTTGTTTTCTTTCCATTTCGGAACAGAAAAAACCTCGGAGACAATCCTGGTTCCCGGTCTAAGTTCGCGCTCGAACTTAGGTCTTAACGCACGTAATGCTTCGGGAAAAAGATAGCAGAGTATCACGGTAGCTTCTGACAAATCAACATCTAGAAAATCTCCTTCAACGAAGGTAACCTTGTTATCCAGTCCCTTTTCTCTGGCCAACTCTCTCGCTTCGTTGACCTTCTTCAAGTCGATATCGATACCCACACACCTGCCGGCACCATTTTCAAGGGCTGCGAAGAGTAACCTGCCGTCACCCGAACCAAGGTCATAGACAACATCGGAGGAAGACACAGGCGCAAGCTTAAAAAAGCCTTCGATGAATTCTGACATGGTTGGAACCCAGAGTACGAATTTGGGCATTTCTCTTACCTGGTTACTTAAGTATAATTTACCTTAACGCCGGGCTTGTTACTGTGCCTGGTCTTCAGTAATTTTGGCGATATCAAAGGAAGAAGTCGTAGCCGATAGCATACTGGGACTTGTTGCTGTTAACTTATACCTGCCCTCAATCGGGTTGATCGAAAGGTAATTAAAGGTTACCACTCCGTTTACCGCCTCCTGGGTGGTAGTTCCTGATAATACGGCTCCCGGTGTACCGGTTTCAGGCGTGATACTCACAGTCACCTCGGCGGTAGAATCGGTGGCAATATTTCCGAAGGCATCCCTAATAGCAACCCTGACAGAAAAACGTGAACCAAGCCCGGCTGCCACAGGCTCAGTCACGAAATCAAGCATAATTCCCTCGTTGGGTTCTACATCGAATGTATTACTGAACGATGAACTCAATCCTGAGCTGATCGCCGTCAGGCTGTAGTTAGATCCAGCTGTAACTATTACAAGATCAGTGAATGTTGCTACACCGTCCACTGCATTTAATGTCTCTGTTCCGTACAAATTTGCCCTGTTATTAGTCACAGCGAGTGTAATGGAAGCGGTAGAATTGGTTACAGTATTCCCATCGGCATCTACAACCTTCACCACCGGCTGGACAGGCAAGTGTACTCCGGCTGTAGTTTCGACAAGTTCCGTTTCGAAAACAAGCTTCAGTGTATTATTGGATGATCCCCCAAGACCAGGCAATTCTGTCAGATCGGGAGGACTGTCTTCAGTACCTGTCAGATTAACGCCGATCAGAATTCCGGCCATAACCAGTATCACTACGAGAGCGCTGAAAATATATTTCCTCGTCGTAGATACCTGGGAAATTTGATTCCCGATCCTGCTCTGAGACAACCAGGCAAATCTTCCCGGCGGAGGAGTTACTTCCGGAGCAATTTCGTCATTAATATCTTCAAGCTCTTCTTCCAAAAAATGAACTGCTGGATGCAGTCCTCTATAATCGAACCTTACCAGGTACCGGATTTCCCGTGGACCTGTCGAGGATTGTGAATCACTCGAAGGAATTTCCTCCACCACCCCGGTGCGACCTCTATATGGTGAATGCGAGGATAAACTGACTCTTACTCTGTCACCTATATTAAACCTTGGCACTTGTTTCCTGTCCCCTATCGTTAAAAATCCTGTCATACAGGTCGAGTCCATAGCCGGTTTCCAGTGGTTCGCCCTCGATCAGCTTGTAGGTTCGAGTCCCATCGGTCTTTCTTTCAGCCCGTAAGAACATTATTTCATTCGTTCTTCCTTCATAGAGTTCCTGCACAAATTGATACAAATGGGATACGAAGAAAACCTTGATCTGCCTTTCTGAAAGAGCAGTTACTATCTGCCTCGCTATCTCAGATCCTTCTCTCACATTCGTAGCTGCAAAAGCCTCGTTGAGCAGGACAAGCGAATTGGCAGACAAATGATCGGCTATCTGACTCATGCGGTTAAGTTCATCATCCAGTTTCCCGCTTTCCATAGATACATCTTCCCTACGCTTGAAGTGCGTAAAAAGTCCGGTACACAAATTGGCGGAAAAAGTGTCGGCTGGGACAAACATCCCGCAATGCATCATCATCTGTGATAAACCCACACTCCTCAAAAAAGTCGTTTTCCCGCCCTTGTTGGCTCCTGTCACTATAACCAGGTTTTTCTTATCAGCACCAATATCATTCGCCACTACCTGTTCTTTCATGCTTAATGCCAGGGAAATGTCATAAAGACCTTCACATGACAGCTTACGCTCATCCGGGGCAACGGGTACCGGGAAGCATGTTTTTGCACCCATTTCGTCAAGACATTTCTGCAGGTTAACACAACCCAGGTAGAATGCTATTTCCGTTCGTAACATGACGAGGAAATTAAGAATATGTTCTACCGATTGGGCAGCAGCATTAGCCACTGAATTGACACCACGATTTTTTAACTCACTTAATTTCCTGACTGCAATCTCATCCTGGTCATTAACCCGGAAGGTATATTGTCTTGGACTCATCTTGAAAATCCGTTCGAACCATTTTTTCTGTTCGCTGGGTTTGCATAATACATAGTTACTGCCCCGGTTACCTCTACCTAACTGAGCACCAATAAGAACTTCATCCTCGAAATTCAGCTCTCTTAGATGTTCTTCGATTTCCAGCAGGTATTCGCTGGTGATTTCTTTCTTGATTCTTATAAAGAACTCTTTAAAACCTTCTGATTCAAATTTATCAGCATACTGGTCGGCAATACTCCGTAATGTACTCAGAGTACTAACAAATACCTGCAAAGTCTCGACAGAACGGGACAACAATGACCACGAAGAGTGAGTAAGACCCGCAGACCAGTGCGATACCTGTTTCTCACCGATTACGCCGACCGCGAGTTTGTATAACTTCTTTACCGTAGAATTATTCTTTAAACAATCGTTCAGGATTGCCTGTCGGTAAAGAATAACTTCTGGTCCGCTGCCGATACTCGATAAAAGAGCACTTTGTCCCACTCGATGTAAGAATTCGTCGCCGTCAGCCATAGCCCTGAGAACGGGATCGAGCTGAAGGTCCTGGATCAGGTCAGGCCCATTCCAGGGAATATCCTGCTCAAGGTCAACGTCCCGGTCATTAAACATCAAGTAAACATTCATTACTTAATTCGCTCTTTCAAAGAATCATATGTCAGGCTGTACTTCTCAGCCAGTGCCGTTGCATAGGAAAGTCCCAGAGGAGATCTCCTTTTGATTTTAAAGGTACGTATTGATGGATCGTCAGTGTCTACAGTGCTGACCATACTCACAGCCTTGTCGCTGTATGATACCAGTTCCTCGATAAATGTCACCCAGATACAAAGCATGTCTATCCTGCTTAAACTATCCATCACCTTCTCACCCAGGAAAATAGCGTCTTGTAATGTCGTGGAGGTTAACACCTCGTTTGCTATGATGATACTGCGTGATGTAGCTTCGTCGAGTATAGCGTGGATTCTCGTTAGATCATCTTCCAGTTTGCTTCTCAAATCCTCAACATTTTCCTCCTGCTCGAAATGGGTAAACAGCTTGTCGAACAGGAAAAGTTTCGCTTCTTTTCCCTGTACCGGGCAACCCAGGCTGGCTAGATAGTGCGACTGTCCGAAGGAACGGGCAAAAGTAGTCTTACCTCCCTGGTTTGGGCCTGAGACTACGAATATACGCTCCCCGTTCTCAAGGTAATAGTCATTGCATACCACCACTCTTTCTTCGGACATGAATTTAATAGCCAGAGCCAGGTCGTAACATTCGGTCTGGGATATTTCTTTACTCGATTCCGACACTTCGGGATAGCAGAATGCCAGTTCTTCCGACTTAATGGAATGTATAAATGTCAAGTAACTGACGTAGAACTGGACTTCGCGGTCGAAATCTGCAATTGTATCATCCAGAAAATCCATCTGTTGTTCGCAATATTCATCCAGGTTGTGAAAAACTTCCGGATATAATTTGGCTATGGCACCCAGGATCGATTCCTCAATACCATTCATCTCGATCGGCTCGGAGAACGATGTCAGGTAATCCCTGACATCGCCCTGGTTAAATCTTTCGAACGTTTCCTCTACGTCGGCACCATAGTCTATCTCAGAGTCTCTCCGTCTCACGGTAAAATATTTACCTTTGATATTTATGCAGTAATCTATTGCAGCGATATCATCCTTCAACCGCTGTGTTTTATCTTTAAGAATAGTGAAACTTTCCGAATTTGCGTAGCCTTGCAGGTATTCACGGAACGCTAAAAATCCTCGTGACCCCAGTTCCGCTGCCGAAAGATCAGCGTAGAGAGAACTGACCGCATCGCAGTAAACATCTACCGCATCCAGGAACCACCGTTGCTTCTGGAGATAGTAGGAGAGCCTATTACTTCGCGTAATATAATCGCGCATAGTACGCATCTTTTTTGCGAAAGCTTCTATTATCTGACTTAGCTCTTGCCTTTCAAGTTCCCGCATTATTTCATGGCGATATTCAATGGCGCCATTGCGTTTCAGAGAATGCCAGAAAAATGGCTTCAGGTCGTATTCTTCTTTCTCTTTGACGACAGCTTCGACAATCTGATCAAGGTTCAAATCGATGAAGAATTCGGGCAGCTCCGGTTTCGTTACCGGTCTGTCCTCAGCCGTCTCGAATAAGATACTTTCAAATTTCATGGATTAACCTGTTTGAATTATTTCGTATAAATATTTAGGAAATATTAATACGCTTTGCTAGAATTACCAGTGACGATTTCAAGCGTTATCACTCAATTTAATCATAATAACATATTAACTATTGGTGCAGACAAGTTTCAAGTTATAGAACGAAACTCAGTGGTTAAAGATTGTTTCTTTAAACACCTTTGATACTATTTATAACGACTAAAAGCATAATCAGGTTACTGCAGTAAGATCAAAGCCATCACTTGAACCAATATTCCAAGTTATTGCATGACGTAAAGGTTTTGTCTTCGAATATATGAAACGAGTCCGAAGACTAATATCCAAACTCGCTAAAATGTTTGAACATGTGGGAAAAGATAGAAATCATATCGTAATTATTTTTCACGGGACTTTAGCACCTGCTGGTATCAACTCTATCTACCTTGTCGTGTCAATTCCTCGATTTTTAGAATTTATCGTTGGTCAATTATTGGTTTGAAAAAGGACAATTACTCTTAAGGTGAAAAAATACGCCTTTTGGTGAATAGACATAAAGCCAAATCGAATACTATAATATAGTCTCTTCTAATAGAATTAAAGAGGTAGCTGAGATGTCCCCAATTAATCTTAACAAACTCCTTTACACGCTTCTTTTGATCACAGCAACTTTGATACCACTGGTATTTAATGGTAGTGCAAAAGCAAATCCACCAGTAGTCAGTGAGGAAAACCGTTCAGTTGAGGATGTCATAGGAGCGTTCGATTCTCTTACCCATCACGGAGAGTGGCTTGGGTTTCATATGGGGGATCCTTTTACCGGCGAATTCGCACCTGATACAGCTCCTTGCCCTACCGATGAACACGTTCAGGGGATTGCCCGTTCACCGCAGATGGGCACGCCGATTTTTTATGTAACACGCAGTGGTAATATAGAGGATCCTGACTATTATGGGAGCTTGATGGTTGTGGAAATGGGTACTCGTGAAACGGACGGAGAACGACTGCGGTCCAATCGTTTACTCAAGGGAGATGAGACCAGAACTACACCACCTCATACCATGGACAGGGTAATTAAAAACATTGAATATAGCGACTGGGAACATCCCGGTGGCGTCCAGATGGTCGGTGATGTCCTTACTGTTCCCCTTGAGAAACCGAGTAATATTTATCTACCACAAGGAAGGATTATTTTCTACGACTGTTCAGACCCTGGAAATCCTCAAAAGTTGAGTTACGAACTCGACTTTCCTGACCACCATGTCGGCGTTCTGGGTATAACCAGACTGCCAGACGGACACTTCATAATGATTGTCACCTGGGGGAATAATGATACGATTCAGTTCTACCGATCAAATGAGACCAGCTTCTTCGCACCGGGTTTTCAGTTTGAGCGTCATCCTGTGTCTCCTGTGAGCTTCATAAATCTTATCGCCAATGGTTACTGGATAGTTGATGACGGCGATAGTATGACCAGAGGTGATTATCCATTTCAAACTTTAAACTTTATTAACCAATCGGACGGACATCTCTATTTAATAGCTTCACGAAATAATGATGGTTGGGCACCAATATCCAATGGTGATGACCTAATGTACCTGATAGAGGTAACAGGTTTCGGAGAAGGTGAGATAATCGAATTTCAAGGTATAAGAAAGGATGCCCATAAACAATTAAGCTCTGAGGGATGTTGGAATACGTGGGGTAAGGGTAAGTGGTGTGGGATAAAGCCAATATACATCAGTGAGAATATTCAAGGGAATTTTAATGCTGGTGCAGGAGCCTATATAAGCCCCAGTGGCGAACTTCTATATTACGCGACTTCACATTACAATAGAGGTCCATACAATACCATTAAAATGGCTGAACTCCGGCACAACTTTGTCTCAAGCTCAGGGACCTGCGGACCAAAGTTCCAGGATAATCATCTTGGCGGTCCATATAGCATTGACGCGGGTGCCAACATAACTCTCAATGGCACAGCTAATTTTAGTGGGCACCGCATGATGCCATGGGTGCAAATGTTCGCCGATTCCAACTTTCAGGGTCCGATGGTTATGATGGATTTCCCTGACCAATTGTCAGATGATTATAATGACTTTTCGAACTTGGATGGATGTCTGACGCCTGCACCGGATGGCTTTAATGATCAATTGAGTTCGTTCCGTTTTAATGGACCTCCCGGTTCAGTACTTATGCTGTTCGATGATGATAATTATCGTTTCGGAAATACCAGTTACCCACCAGTTCCAGGGACAGGTAAAGTAATAGAAGTGCCATTTGTCGGACTTCATTTTAACGACGAAGCGACCTCGGCTTTACTACTCTGGAATGGTTATTCGGATCAGCCTTATTCATGGGACCTGGATAATGATGGAGAATTCGATGATGCCTACGGTCCTATCGCCACTTTCCAGGCAAGTTCCGGGAATTCTACGAACATAGTAAGAATGAAGTATGTCTATAACGATGCCTGGGTTTTTAATGGATTAGGATTCCCTATATCATTCCCTGCAACTTATGCCATATTTGAAACGGTAATAAATGTCGGCAGTGTTACCTTAACCGTTGATGCTGGTCCCGATGCTACTATCGACGAAGGCGATACTTTCAGCAGTTCGGGTTCTTTCACTGACCTGGATACGGATACCTGGACAGCTACTGTGGACTACGGCGATGGCTCCGGTGCCCAACTACTCACACTCAATTCTGATAAAACCTTCAACTTAAGCCACTTGTACCTTGATAACGGCGCTTACACAGTCACGGTCACTGTCAACTCCGGCGATGGGGATCAGGGCATTGATGCAGCCATGGTGACTGTTAATAACGTTGCGCCAATGGTAGATGCCGGTTCGGATATTTCAACCTCTTCGGGTCAGACTATTAAAGTTGACGCTGATTTTGTTGATCCGGGCGTTAATGATAACCCCTGGTGTTTCACGATTGACTGGGGTGATAACTCTACAGTAACAACCGGTTCAAGCGACATTCAGGGAGCAGATACTATCACTGGAACCCACCAATATTCCCTACCAGGCATATACACAGTTATCGTTACGGTTATTGATAAGGATGGTGGAATAGGTTCTGATACACTACAAATTGAGGTAGATAGTTTGCGTGTCGAAATTGACATTAAGCCTGGCAGTGATGTGAACACAATTAATCCGGACAGTAAGGGAGTCATCCCGGTAGCTATTCTGACGGACGGAGATTTCGATGCAACCACAGTACGAGGTAATACCTGTCGTTTCGGACCAGGTCAGGCTGCACCCAGACATTACGCCTTTAAAGATGTAGATAACGATGGCGACCTGGACATAATCCTGCATTTCCCAACGCAGGCTACCGATCTTTCTTTCAATGACACACAAGCTACTCTCACTGGTCAGACCTATGATGATACGTATATTAGCGGTACGGATGTAGTAAGAATCGTACCTTCGAAAGAAAAGAAGGAACCAAAGGGTAAAGATGATGCTCCAGGGCAGAACAAAGATCCCGGAGAATCTGCTAATGGCAAAGGGAAAGATGATGCCCCTGGTCAGAACAAAGATCCCGGAGAACCAGCTAATGGCAAGGGCAAAGACGATGCTCCTGGTCAGAACAAAGATCCTAGAGAACCAGCTAATGGCAAGGGCAAAGACGATGCTCCTGGTCAAAAGAAATAATTCGGGGATTGAATCTTGCGTAAAAGGACTAAAATTTCAGTCCCCAAGGATAATTCCTGGGTTCATGTGTAATTAATTACAATAGCTAAATCATTACTGACCCCGGAATAAACGACAGGGTCGAGTTGATCCGCATTTGTGGTAAATATTACTACCGGACTGGAAGAATTTACGAGTTGAAACAAGCTGCCTATCACCACCTATTGTAATCGTTTCAATTGTCATGCACGAAGGGCATTGAGCAATATATTCTTCTGACGATCCGAATAGCACGGGTTCCCGTGATTTGGTAACCGGTTCAGGAGATATTTTAGTTGTGTTAACCATCGTTACCTCCCATTGATATATTGATTTCAACTGTTTCTTTCGGAACTGAACTTTATTCCTTAAATAACAAAATATACCTTTGATGCCGGTAACCGTAATCGTCCAAATGGATGATACGCATAGTCCTTTAGTCGGAATAAGTAATTATTGTAGGATAGTTACTCGGAGCCGTTAAGGACCTAAATGCATTGTGGATCACTATCAGCACTTTGCGAAGTTTCGTCAATGAAAAACAGGGAGTTCGAATAAATTCGAACTCCCCGCCCGTTTACCTGACTAGATGTTAGTTTTTAGTACAATACGTAGATAATCTTGATTCACCTAATCGCTGGCATTTCCTGCCTGATCTGCTCCGCCCACAGCTTATTGTCACCCGTCGTGAGAACTATCCTTGTATAATTCCAACCATCCGTCTCAATTACCAGGTACGGTTTTCCGACCGTTGTCACCCAGAATTCTCTTCCTCCGCCGACAAGGTACGTTCCCATCTTGACCAGGAAGGGTATATGTATCCCTGGAGCACGAGCCCCCCATTCCAATCCGGGTTTTTCTGTCGATACCTCTATGATACGATCTAACGGAAGACTCAGTGAACTCCGGAAAGATAACAGCATTTCCAGGGGATTCAGCTTCACCGTCAATGTATCTCTATCGATATGCAGCTTCATATGATAAATCCTTATACCGGTAATTATAAATTTGTGTCAAGCCATTCTATTATTATGTCAAGAGTTTCCGTGTCCAGTACCCTATCTGACCCGTTATAATTCGGATTTGTCAGATTTATCTCTTCCCTGGGTAATTCCTCGTATTTCAATACGTGATTGGCACTATCAGGAAATACAAAGGAAATATTACCCAATCCTTCGGCTGCTATCTGGAGTTTTCCTCCATCGAACTCCCAGTTCACCTGTATATCCTTCTTTCCGATTATCACCAGCACCGGTACACTGATTTTCTTCAGGTCGGGCGCGATATCTCGCTGCCATAATTCCAGAGTAAAAGGCATGTTGGCCGGATTGGCAAGACTCTGAAGAAACGTTTTTATACCATCAGGTAAGGAATCATCTGGTTCCATGGTTCCTGTTGCCAGGAAACCATCAACCGCTTCATCGTACAGCTTCATTATCTCGTCAGTGCCAGGTGTTCCAGCGAGTTGGGCTTCAATTTGTGTCCTTGCCAGGTCTCCTACAGACTGCCCGGGAGGAGCCGCTAAAATCAAGCCGGCAAATCCGTTCTCTTCTTCCAGTTGATAGTTAATTGCATGAATGCATCCTTCGCTGTTAGCCAGTGTAAATATCCTTGCGTCGTCAATTTCAGGTCTTTCGGTCAAAACCTTTACTGCTCCGCGCAGTTCTTCCAGGTGACTCTCCATGCTGATTTTCCCGGTCAGTAGAGGTAAATTTTCAGCGGCGTAAATCCCGGCAAAACGCTTGTCATACCTGATTGTTACGTATCCATTCCTGGCAAGTTCTTCTGCTAGCAATGCCGCACTGCCGTTTTTTCCCGGAAGCAGTGGTGAATTCCAGTCTCGGTCGGTCGGACCGCTTCCCGGGATGAATACCACTCCCGGCAGATTCTCGCCTGACTTCGGGCGAGTGATCGTTGCGTAGACCGTCGTTTCACCTATCGGCCAGCTTATCTCCTCAGATACGACCTTTATTTCAGTCGGTTCCGAGTCACCGCATCCCGGCAACATGACCGAAAACAGCATGATTATCACTCCCATCAGGATCGTTTTCTTTTTCATCGTTTTACTCCTTCGATTACCTCAGTCCCGGTTGATTCCCGTTGATGCAGACCTTGCATTGGGATCTCTTTTCCACACCAAATACGAATACACGTAAAGCGACAGGATGAACACAGCACCCAGTCCTCCTAATGCATAAAATGCAATCCTTTCCTGGAATGGAGCCGCTATCACCATCCCGAGGCCGATTATTACAAACAGCCATCCACCGAGTCGGTGCGTCTTGTTCCAGGATTCCTCGCTCGAAAGCGTCCACGGCGACCTTATACCCACGAACCAGGTAGGACGTAACTTACCCATGTAATTCCCAATTATCATCAAGAGAAACCCGACTATCATGAATATCGCAACTGTCATATTAACCTCGATCCCCATGATCCAGAGGAATGTCACCACTTTTACGGCAACAAGTATCAATATAACTACCGTTCTTATAACAAGGTACTTACCCCAGAACTTCGGGTAGTTTTCTTTCCTCGGGTCCAGTCGCGGTAAAATTATAAAAAGGATGTATACACCAACAGCTATCAGTGGTGCCCCCAGCAATCCGAAGAATTTCCCGGCGTAGTTATCCGGTTCACCCGATATGTTCCAGTGAATGGGAATACTCTCCGGAGCGTGCGGCCAGGCGATTATTGCCAGGATGAACATGATTGTAATACAGGCTACAGGCAATATTTCACTCCGCCAGCTAAGTTTCATTTCTCCCCCCTTTTTCCGGTATCCGGTTTATCAACCTTAAACAGGTTCATAACCGCCGCGGTTACCTCTTCGACCACCGACATATTCAGGCTGTAAAATATCGTCGTACCATTCCTCTCTTCCTGTATCAGGTCGGCTTTTTTCAGGATGTTAAAGTGACTCGATAGCGTCGACTTCGCGATCGTGAAATGCGACGCTACTTCACCGGCGCTCCTGGTACGCTTGCCAAGCAGTCGCAGTATTTCACGGCGGTTCGGATCAGCCAGTGCCTTGAAAATACTCTCACTCATGTAAAATCATTATTTCGATGATTATCGAAATAATGATACACCGAAACCGATATTTCGTCAACAGGTTTGTATAGTATAATGAAATTGTGAAGGAATACGTTTGTTACTGCTTCGAATACACCGAACAGGACATCATCGAAGACCTGGAAAATCACGGACACTCAATCATACTTGGAAAGATAACAGAATCCAAATCTAATAACGAGTGCAATTGTGAGAAGAAACACCCGGAACACAGGTGATGCCTGGCAGATGTCCGCCGGGTTGTAGACAGCTATGACGACAGAGAATTTCGTAGATAATAATCTAGGTAAATATAAATTAACCATTTTTCCCGGTCCGGGTGAAGGCTGAGAGTGACAGGGCGGTGGAAAGACACGTGCTGTCGTCGACTTATC
>CP070800.1:1842488-1855892 GCA_020343555.1 Dehalococcoidales bacterium | reverse complement strand
TATAAAATTGTGCTTGAATAATTGAGACTACCTGCTATTGTCAATCCTCCCAATTCAAGTAGAGCAAGCACCATTACCAGTGCCGCCACTTTCTGTCTACCAGAATTGACTTTCAATCGTGTTATCATCGTACCGTTTATCCATTTACAGGTCAGCTCGACGTACGTAACTATTCAATAATACTAAAATCCATATTATTCGTTTGGTATATATCAAATAGGTGGTAGTATGGCACGGATAGGTGGGGAAATAGTAGAGAATTTATGGAATGTGAGTCACGAGAAGGCGTAATAAAACACGATACTACAGATTCTTGGTATGTTGAACCTGCCAGACTACTGGAATTCTATGTTGCTGGAAGTAGATTCTAGAGGTCCAGGGGACGATTCTTCTAAACGACACCACTCAAGACTACTTGGCCTAAAGTGAATATGTAGTCCCGAACTGGTCGCAACAAAGTAAGCAGATATTTCATCGAAGTCATCTTTCCAGATATCAATAATTTCACCTTTAAAAGAGTTAAAATTACCATCTTCATATATAATCTGATCACCGATATTGAATTCCATTTCCATCAATACCTCCAAAAGTTGCGCTTTGTTAATCAGTTTCCGGTTCTTTTACTTCAACTTTGTCAGCTATGATGATATCACCTACTTCGACTCCTACGATTTTAACCGGATCACCTGGATCAGGTTCACCTTCTACAGTTGCGCTGCTAACATCGACTGTCCTGATCTTGCCTTTGATAAATACTGTCCAGGAAGTTCCAGTGGCATTGTCTATGGTTCCATTATATTTGTCGCTATTACCTTTCTCACCCTGTTTCTCAGGCTTTCCTGGTTTCTCCGGCTTATTACCTTTATCATTTCCTTGTTCTATTTCTTTGAACTTTTTATCAGCCCCACTTTCAGCAATTTGAGGTTTCAAAATATATTTTCCACTCTTACCCGCTTTGACAACTGTGATGTCGTAGACAAAATTTGTCGTATTATCTGCGGCGATCATGAAAGGCTTTGAGATTTGTAGTTTAGAACTAGGCAAAGTAACGTTGGCCGTCGTCACATTATCCGATAAGATTCCCTTTACCTCTGTTACATAAATAAACACTTTGGTATATTCACCTGGCGTAAGATTACCATTCCATATCTCCGTGGCATTCTCGCCTACGAGTGGTTTTAAATCTACTTCAGTGATATCCGGTACGAATTCCGTCCAGTTACCGGATTCACCAGCTTTCTTCAATCCGATTTTGGAAATCGTAATGTTTACTGACGAAAATTCCTCGATGGCATTGGCTTCATCGCTGATGAGAAACCTGAAGTTGCCATCGCCCTTGATCGGAGTTGATACAGAGCTTTCATTTGTGCCAGTAACCGTACATGCTCCGAACAACAGTGATAACATAGCAAGAACCGTTAATACTGCAATAATCCTAAATTTAGACATTTTTCCCGACCTCCCGATCTAACATTATTGATACGTTGAGTATTCAAATATCATTGTGTCTATTAGCTTATACGTAAATAATAGTGAAAGTGTTTCAGTCTACAAATGAAAATAACACGGAATTAGAACGTTCGAACACGCAAATACTATCGTTGAAAGTTTGAGGTTGTAGTATCGTCCTCCAGCAGTGGGGAGTCGAACTTACGTAGTAACAGTCATGTGATTTATTGAACTTTCAATCATCCGGAAATCCATATTGACTTAAAAGTGTTTTTCATTTTACTTCGGATTTTTAAGGCTAAACGGTATGTTAGAAGTATGTCCACGTTCCGACGTTGATAAGTAACCCATGATACTCACACATAAAAGAAGGTACCTCCGAAGAGACTCCCTGAATCGGACTCGGTGTTACTTTAAATAAGATAACTCTATTTACTCTGCTGGAACAATATTTATCTCATCACAACCAACAAATGGGGTTCCATCAGAAAGTTCCCCGGTAATGGTTACCGTTGTAGTTCCCTGAGAAATCTTACTGTCTTGATCTTCAATTTTGACGATTAAATCCGAATAACCATCGCCGTTTACGTCTTCTATATTGGCCAGGAATTTATTCTTTTTTCCGACCTTTTTAACAGCCATTCCTTCCATCATAACTGTTGCCGGGTCAATCATACTCGCGTCAAAGGTTTCCGAACTAAGAATGGCTACAGGTATTACACCTTTCGAGTTCAAGTTGACACTGTTTGGATCACTATGCGGTTTTATATCTATATCGACATCGATTACTGAATCGACCTTATTCACTTCAGTTTCAACAACTGCTCTGATCATATAATTTGTATTAGACGATTGCAGAGTAAACGGGCCAGTAGGTATCCCCGCTTTATAGCTTCTATCATTATTTGTACTGTCTCGATCTACTCCGATACATGGATAATAATTTTCCACCAATTCGAAACCGACATAAAAATCACTTTCAATAACTGGAAGAGATTCTGTTGATAGATCGATAGTATTCCAACCCTGAGTGACTTCGTAGTATTGACCGTATACTGATTGCTTATTCTCGTTGAAAACATGTACTTTAAATCCATGTCCTGGAGGAATTTCAGGAAAAGAACTGCCGCCGGTACAATATACTTTAACTTCCGCTAATGTTACGGGTATAGAAGGAGGAGTGAAACGTACAATATAAGTAACTCCAAGACCGCCAAGGGCCATACCATCATCCTCTCCATCATCGTAGTATATTTCCGTACCAGCTGCCAAAGCTATCCCTGCAGGTATAAACGAGGTAATTGCCAACATCAAAGGTATTATGATTTTGACTAGTTTTTTCATTTTTTCCCCCTTTCATTTTTATCGAGGTGATTTACCTGTTGATAATCATCTACTCAATGCATGAAATAACTCAATGCTCTAAAGGATAAATGAAGTTAGACTTTTTTATAATTATCGTTATTCCTTATATGAGCCGAAAGAAGTACTCCTTTTAAGGCTGAAAGAAGTAACCCGCTTGAATAGCGGTATAAAACAACACAATCTTGGATTACATGTTTATCTGTAATGTTAATTTACAGCCTGGATATTGTGAAACTAATAAAGTTTTGAGAGGTTCCTGCGTCCATACCGAAATCGAAATGACTGATTTCTTGTATGTACGGTTGCCCAGGTGAGAGAGAGTATGTCAGTGTCCTCTGCCTTGATGAACTTATACCGGGAAAAGTATCACATCATGCGTATTGCTGTTTGATACTATTCAGCTTCACCGTTTCTACGTGTATTCTGGGGAATAGAGGGTATGTGCAGAGGCTTATTACCTATAAATTGATAAGATTTTTATTGTGACTAACCATTTCGAAACCGTTGATGTGTCTGGTAGGATAGTTATTGTATCTCGTAGGAGTAGGTTGTTACTACCCCGTCGAGCATGGGGCATTCGTAAGTGGTATTGTCTGTATAAGTCCAATTACCGGTGTGTGTTCCATGGACTAATATATTAGTGCTGTATATATCGCCAACAACTGTCGCGTCCGCGTGCATTATCTTTACATTGCCCCAAACATGGATTTCACCCTCGATAAGTGTACCTGCATCTTCCAATGTAATATTCCCTTTACCAAGACAGATATCACCATATATCTTCGCTCCTGAAGATATCTTGATATTACCTTCCACTAAATAGATATCACCGATAACGACTGCTCCATCATGAAAACCAAAATTTCCTTCCTCAGCGTATATATTGCTGGTCATATTGCCACCGCAGTCTAAACCGTTACCATCCACCAAATGGAGATTACCAGTGTACGTTTCATTTGCGGTCAGTACGAATTTTCCTGGTTGTTCGTCCCAGAGACCAATATGAAAAAAGCCTATTTGGCATTCAACATAGGACCTAACCGTCGTACTGGAACGGTTTTCTGTAGATGCTATTGAAGTGATTCTGAAGGTACGATTACCTGATTCAAAGGTATTATAGATATTAACGTCGATGGACTTTGAGTTCAAAAGATACTGGGCTATATCAACCTCATCCCCGGGCGTTATGGGAATTTCATTTCTCGTCAGGCTCCATATAGCCTCCTCAAGGCCGGCATCAGCAGAACACAATTCAACCATATGCGACTGGCTGATCTTGACGCTATCAAGGCTGGTATAAACAAAGTTCAGACTGGTCGCTATGGTAAGTCCGCCTATTGCAAGCAGAATAAGCGTAAGCAGTAAAGCCTGTCCGTGTTCCTGACCAATGCATCGTCTGGATATTCTTTCCAGCATAGTCCGCAATTTATTTATCCTTTTCCTGGTCTGGGAATAATCTCGAAAGTTCTAGCTTCACTTTGCGTAAGTCCACCTTCACCTGCGGTGGCTGTAACCGTTATATTACAAACACCATCTGTAAAATTGCAGGTTGTTTTTGACGGGTCGGAATTAATGTGTTCCGCAACTAACCGGGTAGTATTATCAGTGCCGTTAATCGATTGAGTTCTGAGTAGTTTTTTGTGGTCACCTTCGTCCATATCCGCAAAGGTGTATGTCACCTCATACAGGTCACTGGAGTCATATTGAGTCCAGCTAACTTTAAGGAAATCTGATCCCGAGGTGTTTACAGTCTGCGACATCAAGACATCACGGTTGATCCAGTATCCAACATTCTCGAGTTGAGTGATCGCGATATTTTTGTCGTTATTCCGCTCGTTATTCTGAAATGTCTGGAATATACCCGCACCAGCAGCACTAGCTGCCACAGCCATTATTGAAATTGCGACCAGCAGTTCTAAGAGGGTAAATCCTTTCTGACCCACCTTCATCTATCTACCTTTTGTGACTGTTTCTGCTATCCACCACACAGTCGGTGGAGTGTTTAGCTTAACATACATTATCCTATGTGATTCTATGCAGTCGCAGAAAGGAACACAATTATCTAAGGGGTCACAGACTGAAACTCAAAGCTCATTTTGTTGGAAAATAATATCATTTCGTTAGTCTTTAACATTCGGTGAAAGCTGTTTAACTACTTACTTCAAACAAACACAGAGATTAACACATGAATGTAATAGTAAATAAACCTGAATTCTATCCCTACTCAGCATTCACAGCATTGCTGAAAAGCTTTCGTCTGGATAAATGTACATTGAGGAATTTTCCAGAATGTGAACGGGCGGTGTAAGGTAAACCTGTACTATCCGGTTACCATCTCGACTATCTTCTCTACTGATTCATCAAGGGGAACGAGTTGATAATCTTTTTCGGCTCGTTTCTTTATTTCGACGCTACCTTTTTCGAGAGACCGGGGGCTGACGGTTACCCTGACGGGTATTCCCAGGAGGTCAGCGTCGTTGAATTTCACGCCGGGCGATTCTTCACGGTCGTCGATTAGCACTTCAATGCCGTGTTCGGTCAGTTCGGCGTAGAGTTTTTCGGCAATAGCTAAGACCTCGGATCCTTCGCGGTACAGCGGACAAAGGTAAACGTGGTAGGGCGCAATAGCCATCGGCCAGATTATTCCCTTGTCGTCGTGATTCTGCTCGACAGCGGCAGCCAGAAGCCTGCCAAGACCGATACCGTAGCAGCCCATGACAAGAAACCGGCTGTCTCCGTCTTTATCGATATAGTGCGTATCGAAGGCTTCGCTATATAGCGTGCCCAGCTTGAAGTTATGCCCAACCTCAATACCCTTGCTTGATTTGAACGTACCTCCGCACCTGGGGCAGGTATCTCCGGGATTTGCCTTAGCTATGTCAGCCACAATATCGGCAGTGAAATCGCGGGGATAATTCACGTTCTTTATGTGTGTTTCCGATTTATTCGCTCCGGCTACAAAGTTGCTACCGGATGAAACCGAGTTGTCGGCGATTATTGTTATTCCTGTGATACCCACCGGAGAAGCGGCACCCGGTACTATCCCGGCTTCTATTACCTCTTCTTCAGTTGCCATTCTGAGGTCCATGCAGTCAAGGGCTCTCTGGATTTTTATCTCATTTACATCAAGATCACCCCTGATCACGCCGAAGACGAATTTGCCGTCGGCTATGTAGAACACTGCCTTGAGAGTGTTACTCTCGGGGATTCCGAAAAATCCGGCGACTTCCTCGATAGAAAACTTACCCGGTGTAGGAACTTCTTCAATCGGCAGCGGTTCACCACCGCCTACTGTTCCCTTGTCCAGTTCGGCTTTCTCCTGGTTGGCGGCGTACCCGCAGTCGCAGTGGAGGATCAGGTCCTCTCCGCTGTCAGTGATAAGGAAGAATTCATGCGATTCCTTACCGCCGATAGCGCCACTGTCAGCTTCCACCATCATGGTGGGCAGACCGCAGCGTTCGTACAGGTTATTATATGCCTGAAGCAATATGTTATAACTCTCGTCCAGACCTTCTTCATCAGCGTCGAAACTGTACATATCCAACATCAGGAATTCACGCACCCGTAAAAGACCGGCACGGGGCCTCGGTTCGTCCCTCAGTTTAACCTGTATCTGGTACGGTCTTTGAGGAAGGTCGCGGAAACTCTGTATGTAACGTCCGGCTAATAGCGTGATAACTTCCTCGTGAGTCGGTCCCAGGGCAAGCTTGCGTTCACGGCGGTCATAGAGAGTGAAAAGCGCTTTCCCCATAACCTCGTCACGCCCGCTCTGTTCCCAGATATCATGCGGCTGCATCACGGGCATATTTACTTCCTGGCCACCGGCACGATTCATTTCGTCACGGACGATATTCTCGATTTTTCTCAGTATCCTGTAGCCGAGGGGCAGGTATGAATAGGCTCCAGATACGAGCTGGTGTATCATACCGGCTCTGATCAGAAGCTGGTGGCTGATTGTATCCGCATCGGCCGGGATCTCTCTCTGGGTTTTACTGAACAGTTTTGATACGCGCACCTTTCCTCTCCGTCATTTGATATTATCTATATTACACTTTTATGCCTGAGTTTGTAACCCCGGTCTACGGATGAACTATTCGGTTCCGGTTGACAAAATCAGTTTTTATATAGATTGCAACATCTCGGCTGTTGACGCCGAATCTCACAATGACAAAGAGGGATGGATTGCTATCCGTCTTGGGCGGACCTCTTGACGGCGAAATTCGCAATTACACCAGTACCAATCAGATTTGTACAAATTCTACGAACCGTCAGGTTTGATCGCCTGGCTGAGTCTGTAGTTGCGGATAGTTGGGGATATAAAAAGGACGATTACTACGACAAATGCTGCCAGTCCTGCCATCCCGATCGTGATCATTTTCGGACCTCCCAGGAGGTCGGAACCAGCTCCGGCAATAAGCCCTCCGAGTGGTTGCAGCGCCATATTAAGATTAACGACACTGGTTACACGACCCCGCAGGTCGTCCGGTATCGAAAGTTGCAAAAGTGTCTGGTTGGTTGTGAGAAATATTATCTCGAAAAAACCGGATAGTACCAAAAACAACAGTGATACAGCCAGTATGTCGGTGAGGGCGAATCCGACCAGTGACAGGCTGAGCAGGAACAACGAACCAAGCTGGAGAAGACCCCGTCTTTCCATACGTCCGAGAGAGGCTGTAACGAAACCGCCGACAATACCTCCCAGTCCTACCGATGCCATCAGGAATCCAAGTATTCTGCCTGAGTCATCTCCGAATACTTCCACGGCGTAAATTGGAGGGAGAACTGTAAAGATGGGAATAATGAGTAAAGGTAGAACGAACCCGAGCATCATGATAGTCCGGGTGACACGCTCGTTCCTGATATATCTTAAGCCTTCCTTGATATTTTCCAAGGGTGAACTCTTTACGGTAGAGGTGATGGTTCTTTTCGGGAAGTGGATTTTCATTATGGTGAATATAATCAGAGCATAGGCACCTGCCTGTATCATGAAATTTCCGCCTGCTCCAACCCAGAGAAGGAGAAAACCGCCAAGTCCTGGTCCTAATGACCGCATAAGACTCCATCCTGTTTGAATGAGGGCCATTCCATTAGGTGTGAGATAACGGGGAAGGAGGTCGAACACCAGAACCTGGCGAAGTGTGTTATCTGTCGTTCCTATGACGCCGCCCAGTATGGCAAAGATAAACACATATACCATCTGGTTTAAATCCATTAACAGGAGAATACCGAAACCTGCCGTAATAACAAGCTGCCAGTTGTTGTTGAACATCATGAGACGCCGGCGTTTCAGGCGATCAATCAGAATTCCGGCTGCCGGAATCATGGCTATAGCCGCTATTGAACGTACCAGGTTTACCGTACCAAGCAGAGTGCCGGATCCGGAGATATCGTAGATAAGCCAATTAAGCGTGACCTGCTGTATCCACTGGGCTGCATTTGATAGCGTGGTACCCGTAAACAGCATACGGTAATTATGGATACGCAGTGAAGCGAACGTGCCTATTTTTTGTGTGGTGTCCTGTTCCGAAGAATTTTGATTCAATTTACGTGATAATTAACCGATTATTTACATAATATGGCGAGTAGTCTTGAGTCGATAATGGATATGACCGGTTTGCAGCAATACCGTAATCTACGGTGAAACTCTTTCCGGTACTAATTGTAACCGTATTCCTTAGATATTGGAAGTATTCACGCAAGATAAATGCTATTTTCAGGAAAATGGTGATAATCACGGTGGAATCCTGTAGTATATTCCTGATGCTGCAAAGTATATCTCCGGAGGATAATGATGACCGAACAATTTCCCCATCTATTTACACCGATTAAGATCGGACCGAAGACTGCGAAGAACCGAGTAGTGTTTCCGGCGCACGGCGTACCTTCGCTTCCTTTTATGGATGACAGTGCAGATGGTGATGCTTTTGTTGAGTACCAGGCTACCCGGGCCAGGGGCGGTTGCGGTTTGACGATTGTCGGCAACCTGGGTTGTTATGACAGGCCGATACGCCTGGGTCCGACTCCCTCGTATCCTCCTACTCCGGATAAACTGATCCCCAAACTCCAAAGACTCGCTGATGCTGTGCACAAATACGATACCCTCTGCCTTATACAGCTCTACATATTCAGTGACGCGTTTCTCATGATCCCTTCGAACGGGACGCTGGGATATACGGGACTGGCAGCCAGGATGGAGAGTGTTGCCGAATGGCAGAATTTGGAAAATGCGGATCTTGAGAAAAATGTGGAGATGTTTGCCCGATACGCGGAGTTATGCAAACGGGGAGGTGTCGACGGTATCCAGATTCATGCCTGTCATGGTGATCTCGTCCAGCAGTCCTGGAGTACATGGGCGAACCAGCGTGATGACAAGTGGGGAGAACCGACGTATTTTGCCACGAGGATACTCTCGGCGGTACGTTCGACTGTGGGAAAAGATTTCATCGTCAGTATCAGAATATCCGCTGACGATTACTGCCAGGGAGGAATGGGAATCGATGATACCGTAGAAATAGCCAGAGCCCTGATTGATGCGGGAAATGTAGACCTGCTCGGAGTAAGCCTGGGATGTGAAGGTCCGTCGAACGCGTACACGATTGGTTCAATGTATATTCCTGCCGGATCGATAAGCATCCCCCTGACTTCCAGGATCAAGCAGGTTGTCGGATCTGTCCCAGTAGTGGCAACTAGCCGAATAAATACGCCGGAAATTGCCGAAAACTCCATAGCCGAAGGGCATACTGACATGATCGGGCTGGTACGGGGGCAGATCGCCGACCCGGAATTTACGAATAAAGCCCGAGAAGGTCGGGTGGATGATATCCGACTATGCATCGGATGTAACCAGGGATGCTGGGAATCAGAAGAGGAAGCCACCTGTTTACAGAATGCTGTGGCCAACAAAGAATCGACAGAATACGCTGTCATAAAGCCGGCGGCGGTAAAGAAGAAGGTGATAGTCGTGGGTGGGGGGCCAGGTGGCATGGAAGCGGCACGGGTAGCTGCGATTAAAGGTCATGACGTGATTCTTTATGAAAAGAGCGACAAGCTGGGAGGTCAGGTCAATATTCTTAGCAGAGCTCCGGGTCGACTGGAATTCAGTCAGGTAATCCGATACCTGGAAACCCAGATAAAGAAACTGGGAGTGGAAATAGAGCTGAATACCGAAGCAACTCCCGATTTAATCATTGGAGAAAATCCTGACGCGGTTATCGTTGCTACCGGGGCTGTCCCCTACATACTACCTGTACCGGGAAGTGACCAAGACAATGTTGTCAGCCCTTCACAGGTGCTGACAAACCAGGTGGATACAGGAGACAGGATACTGGTATTCGAGACTACGGGGATGCAGGAGGGTCCGACAACGGCGGATTTTCTTGCCGAGCAAGGTAAGTCGGTCGAGTTGATGACCCAATCCCCGGCTATCTGTGCCCACTGGGGACTGAAATCACTGGGTAACGGTACTCATATTCCCGTTATCTGGGAACGATTGAAAAGGAATGGAGTAACCGTCACCCCGCTGACAGAGATCAAAGAAATTTCTGGAAAAACGGTCACGGTATCAGACACAATAACCGGTGAAGAACGTGTTATCGAGGATATCGATACCTTCGTCATGGCGACCGGGTACCGCTCGGAAAACCGGCTCTATAAAGCACTTAAAGACAGGTTGGATGAGGTGTACGAGATTGGTGATTGTAAAATCCCGCGCCGATGCTTAGACGCCATCCATGAAGGCTATATGACGGCTTTTGGTATTTGATTATAACCAGGATATGACGGCAACAGCTTATACTATCATGCAACCGCCGTCGATTATCAACTCCGAGCCTGTCACGTAACTGGACTCGTCGGAAGCAAGGTAGAGTATGCCGTTGGCGATATCATCGGGCATTCCCATCCTGCCCATCGGGATCATCTGACTTTCACGGGAAACCGATTCTTCGAGGCTGTCTTTTTCGGCTGCCAGTTTCTTAAATAGCGGAGTGATAATATACCCGGGATGTATCGAGTTGAAGCGTATGTTGTCTTTTGCATAAATATAGGCGTCATTCTTCGTCATATGGCGTACACCGCTTTTAGAGGTGTTGTAGACCATAGTGGAGCCGGCAAGCATCCCCATGATGGATGAAACGTTGACCACGCTGCCACCGCCGGTTTGTTTCAGGTAAGGGACAGCGTATTTGGTGCAGAAGAAAGGACCTTTCAGATTGGTGTTCATCACGGTGTCCCATTGCTCATTCGTTATCTCATGCGGCGGAGCGTCACTGCCGACGATCCCGGCACAGTTCACCAGTACATCCAGTTTATTATGTTTTTCGAAGATTTCGGTGAAAATCTTTTCCACGTCTTTTTCTATGGATACATCGAGGTGATAAAAACCGACTTTTCCGCCGGTACGATTAATCTCTCCAGCTACCCTGTTCCCGCCTTCGTCGTCGATATCGACGATCGCGACGGTTGCGCCTTCCCTGGCTAACAGTTTAGCGGTCGCTTCGCCGATCCCAGAACCACCTCCGGTTATAATAACGATCTTGTGCTTTACTCTATTCATAACTACCTCGCGTGATTTTTCAGTTATATTATCTTACACATTACTGTGTGAGATTGTAAGTCTATAATTTTTCTCTAGAGCAAGAAATAATTCGTAAATGTAACTTTTTATGGTTCTTATCGGTTGTATAATTATAGAGATGAATCTCGAACAAGAGAAAGACCTGGTAGAAAGAGCTAAATACTCTTCCGAAGCATTTGGTGAATTGTACGATATGTATTACGACCAGATATTCGTGTATACGCTCAGGCGTAGCGCCGATATCGATTCTGCAAAAGATATTACGTCGGAGGTGTTTTTCAAGGCGTTGAAAAACATCGGGAAGTTTCGTTGGCAGGGAGTACCGTTTTCTCACTGGCTTTACCGGATAGCTAATCGGGAAATAATCGACCACTATCATAATACAAAACGCGAATTAAATTATGAGAAGGGAGTTAATTTGGACAATCCTGATTTCCGACAGGGAATGACCGAATCCCAGGAGAATATCAGAGCATATGACGACTATCTCGATCTACATAAATATTTATCCAGGCTGTCATCAAAGCACCAGGAGGTTATAGCTTTAAGGTATTTCGAGGATCTGAGCATGCTGGACATAGCACAGATACTGCAGAAACCGGAAGGTACGGTAAAATCGACTCTTCATCGGGGGATTGACGCTCTACGTAAGATGATAGAAGCGGAGAAGGAAGAATGACAGCGGAGGACATCGAAAAAAGACTGGAAAACATGATCCTGCCGGATATACAATCGGCAGATCATCGTGAGGAGTTAAAAGCTTCGCTGCTTGAACACTATTATTCGCTTCAGGCGGAAGGTGAACGTAATGGTTTACTCAGTAGTCTGAGGTTGCGTGTGGTGCAAAACAGGCAGCTCAATAAAGCCGGGGTACTGATGGTGTCAATTTCATTTATAGTGATAGTAATTATTTTTCTGGCACTCCAACTCTCTGGCATATTTCTCACTTCTTCGAGTGTAATTGCCAAAGCATGCACGGCTATATAGAAGCTTGAATCTTTTCGAATTCTGTAGGATGGATATATCCAATGGGTTAAGAGTGACGAACTCGTTTACACATACCAACGAGAGTTTAGATATGCCGATCCAGACCGTTATCACTACACAATAAATCGAATGGATAAAATATACAACTGGTGGAACTATCCTAAAGAGATAATTGTTATAGGAGATCATATGTACACACGTCAATATCACGTGTTTTCAGATATTATAGAAAGATTTAGTGAGATGATTCCTACAAAGGAAAAGACCCTCGATATTCTCAACACACTTACTAATATTAAGAAATTACCGGATGAAATAATTGACGGTACCGACTGTTACCATTACAAGGGGATTGTTGATGTTGAAAAATGGTTGGATTATATACGTCCTTCCATCATACGTAGGTATGAGAGCATAATAGAGGAATTTCCGTCATGGTATCAAGATATCGACGAGTTCACAGAGTCGGTTGAAGTAAGAATTCGTAGTCAGGAACAATCACATGAGTTCTGGTTTGGAAAAGATGATTACTTGATTCGTCAATGGAATTATATGATACAAACTCTCCCGGATACATCTCCAACTGGTGATCCATATAAAAGTACGGGTGTCAAAAAGTATTATGACTTTAATGAGGTAATAATTATCACACCACCGTTCGATGAATCCGGGGAGTTATTAGAGGGATGGAATGAAATGAGTATGGAGAATTTCGGAGGGATAAAATAAGATCGATGGAATTATTTATTCCTCGTTCAGGAAATTCACTATATCCTGCTGAAGTTCTTTTTTCATCATAGCAGAGTGTCCGGCGTTTTCGTAGAGCATAAGCTTTGCACCGGGAATTCCTTCAGCGGTCTCTTTCATGGGATATAACGGGTCTTCAGCACCGCCGATAACCAGCGTGGGAACTTTTATTTCGGGAAGCCATTCCTTGAAATTGAATCTGTCTTCGGCATCCAGTTCTGCTATGCCGTCGGACATATTACGACCGTACATCATTGGCCCCATCAGCCAGAACAGGACTC
>CP070800.1:1836874-1842388 GCA_020343555.1 Dehalococcoidales bacterium | reverse complement strand
GCCTGGCCCTCTCGCTGCTGGCTCTATATGGTATACCGAATTTTCCCCTGTTTTCCGGTGGTGGTATACTCCCGAATTCTATCCTTGTATCGGGTATGTATTTCCGAACTGCATCGGCTACATCTCTCATGCTGGTCGGTGGTCCGCCTACATTATAAGCGGGGTGAGGTGAAGCATCGACATGCAGAAGCATCCTGGTAAAATTCCCGATATCATCAGGTGTAAAAAGCGAAATCTTACTGGTTCCATCCTGATCTATTAAAAATGGTTTACCGACTGCCGGCAGCGATACAAGATCCGAGTAATGTTTTATCATAGCCGGTGTTCGTGCCCCATGCCCATACGCAATAGTGGGGCGCAAAGCCGTGAAATTTATACCGTATAACTCAGCATACTGGGCAGCCAGTATTTCACTCAATTGCTTGGTAAGAGCATAAGCGCTTCCGGGATGTAAATGATCATCCTCGGTGACATCCCTGTCCCCGTATTCATCCTGGGGACCGTATACCCCCCATGAGCTTGCGTATATTACCCGTGATATTCCGGTTAAACGGGCAGCTTCAAAAGCATTACACATGCCAAGCTCATTAACCTTAACACTAAGTCGCGGATTTCCTTCGATATCTCCGGGCAGCAGGAAAGCCCAGTTGATGATTTTATCAATCTCATATACCCGTATCGCGTTCAAGATATCTTCAAGTTCAGTTACATCACCCCTGTAAAAAGCATACTTCTCATCGAATTCCCGGTACCTGGGTAAAATCCAATCTCTAGGCGGAATGACATCCATAGAGACAACTCTGGATATTTCAGTATCTTGAAGCAACTTCAGTACAGTTTTCCTGCCGAAAAGACCATTCCCGCCGATTACCAGTACGTTCAAAATACACCTCCGTTGTTAACCAACAGTATAAGGGGAAATTAAGTATGAATTGTATTCTTTAAAGACGTGTTTAGTCAAATAAATTGACAAAATATCGGTTATAAATCTATGATAGACAGGCACTAAACTTTCGGGAGGGCAACATGCCATTAGTAACAGTAGATATGTGGGAAGGGCGCACCGTTGAACAGAAAAAGGAGCTTGCCCAGGGGATAACATCGGTAATGACGGATAAACTTGGAATTCCGCCCGAGGCCGTAACGATTATTATTAAAGATGTACCAAAACATAACTGGGCTATCGGCGGTAAGCTGGCTTCAGAATAATACACCAGGTCACAGACTCTCTATCATCATTCAATATAAATACAGATGTATGATATATTGAATGTAAGTATATACAATAACCAATATTGACGTGTCCCCGTTATCAAAAAGGAGTTAGATTTGGATTTCAGTAATATAGCAGAAGTCATGCCGGTTATCCTCGTAATACTCGGACTTGTCGCTATACAGTTGTTCCTGCGAAGAAAAGGTGGGACGAAGTCATCTCATCAACACACAGTACATGCGATACTGTCCGATGTCAGGGTAAACTTACGACTAATCGAGATCCTTATGGAAGGTGAACAGATCAAGAGATTCGCTTTCAACGGCTGGAATTTACATAGAAACAATATCGAGTTTCTCAGCCAGAATCTCCAGTCCGCTCTGACAGATGCGTTTGGCATAGCACAGGACTATAATGAGCAGGTAGCAACGACCAAACATTTCATGACCAGTAATTATGAAGCCGATATCGACACTGTAAAATTGAAAGATCTACTCCAGAGAAGTAAAAAGGCGCTAGAAGACTGGCTGATGAACAATGTAGGAACTACCGATCCCGGCGGCAAAACAGGAATGTTCGATAGCCTCTTAGGAAGACGTTAGAGGACTCAATCAATAGAAAAGCTGAACCGCGCTTCACCCCATCTTGATGTATGAGCTTGATGCAGTTCTCTCATCTGGGTATGACACTCAGAGGAAGTGATATCTCCCGTTGTCATAATATAGGCATCTTCACGATTATCCGTATAATATGCTTTACGTACGCCTACCTGTTTAAATCCGTATTTCAGGTATAGATTCTGAGCTCCGGTATTGGATACACGTACCTCAAGAGTTACAACATTAGCGTACAGTTCCCTGGCGCGATTTAAAACGGTCAAAAGCAGTAATTCACCTATCCCCCGGCGTAGTAATTCTTCTCTCACAGCAATAGTCGTGATATGAGCTTCATCAGCCATAACCCAGAAACCTACATACCCACAGATATAATCATTGTAGTTTTCAGGTTGTAATATATCATCTGAGACCGAACTATCCAGATTAAACCAGCGCTTCAACCTGTTCATCAGACCTGCTGTCTCGATCCTGGTAACAGGAACATCAACCCGATCAACTTGTTTATCTTCATCACAGGTAACATAGAAATGTGTCATCTGATTACGGAGTTCACGTTCGAAATTGGGCGGTGGAAGCATGGTTGGGAATGCTTCCCGGTCTATCCTGGAAACCTGTGGTATATCTTCTTTTCGCATAGGACGGATGTAGTAAGACAAGCTGACTCCTTGTTTTGTTAAATAGAATAACCACAGTATCGAGTCTCCCGATATTCTAACACATTACACTTATTTCTTTATAGTAAACCTATCTTTTTATAATCCTGTTCGTTATACTATATAGCATCAGGATAACACCTGATTTGGACCGACCCTGGTACCCCGAAATCTCAATCCGGTCTACAGGAGTTCTCAGGTGCAAGACGAAGAAAAAGTCGTACAACGTGCCCAACAGAATGATCCGAATGCCTTCGCTGAGTTGTATGATGAGTATTTCGACAAAATATATAGATACATAGCCTTAAAAATAGGAGACAAGGAAGAGGCAGAGGATATGACCCAGCAGGTCTTTCTGAAAGCCCACCAATCGATTTCTTCTTTCAAATGGAAGGGCGTCCCCTTTTCTGCCTGGTTGTACCGTATTGCTCACAATCTGATTGTGGATTATTTAAGAAAAAGCAAGAAACGACCCGATACACTCCCTGATGAAGCAATAATCACTGATAAATCCGGCAACAACCCGGAGCAACTCGTTGAAAAAAGAATGGATATTGAACAGGTAATGGAAGCTGCCCGGCATCTCACCGAAGCGCAAAGAGAGGTTATTTCGCTAAGGTTTGCCGGTGAGATGCCGATAGCCCAGGTTGCCAAAATAATGGGGAAAAGCCAGGGAGCGATTAAAGCTCTGCAGCACAGCGCGATTGTGTCTCTCAGGAAAATGTTAGTGGCGGAAAATTATGGGTAAAGAAAAAGAGTTCAACGATATACTGGACACATGCCTTGATCGCTTGATGTTCAACGGTGATACGTTGGAGCAATGTCTTGGTGATTACCCGCAGTATGCTGACGAACTCAAACCATTACTGGAGGCTTCACTGATCACCAGCCATATCACCTCACTCGAGCCAGACCAGGAATTCAAGACTAAAGCTCGAAACGAATTATTCACGGTACTAAGAGAAGCAGAAGAGAAAAGTAGCCGGTCGTTTTTCAGGTTCGGCTGGCAACCACGCTGGGCGAGTGTTGTGGCCGTAATCATTGCGCTTCTCTTAGCTTCGGGAGGTACTGCTGTAGCTTCAATGAATAGCATGCCTGATGATTTCCTTTATTCCGTCAAGCGTGCTACCGAACAGGTCCAGCTTGCCTTCACATTTACCAATCTTGGAAAAGCCGAAGCTTATGCCAGGATGGCAGACCGCAGAGTGGAAGAAATTATCTATATGGCGAATGAGAATGATACTGATGAGATAGAAGTGCTAGCAAGTAGTCTGGATTCCAGTCTGAATAATATTGCCGAATATTCGAATAGAGAGGTTAACGCCGATGACACTGGATCTGATGAAGATGTCATGATGTTTAGTGAGAAAGCTGCGGTTACAGAACAAGCTGAAGAAGCAGATATCGGAGAATCGGTAACGGGCGGTGGAATACCGGCAAGCGATGAAGACATTGCATCTGAAGAGCCGGTTGATGAAGAATCTGCTCCTTCACCGAGTGTAGTAGAGCCAATCGAACCTGAGATAGATGTTGAGCTTCCTCCCACTGGACTGACCGTAGAATCGTTAGAATCCGGGCAGTGGTTAAGTGAAAAAGAAGAGTTAAACATAACAGTCATCAACCAGGCTAACACAAACATCCAACGCTTGTATGAACTCCTGGAGACTGTCCCTGAATCGGCCAGACAGGTTATACTGAAAGCTATTCAAATCTCTGAGAGAGGATACTGGAAAGCAATCGATTCTCTGAATGTAAAATAAACTCCTAGTCTCGAAACAAAAAAGGCCGGCTGATCAGCCGGCCTTTTTATCATAAATACCCGGTGTCTGCATATAATTACCTTGACAAAATCTTCTACCCTACTTCTTTCCGCTCTTAGGACCTTTCTTCCCTTTATCAGCAGCCTTCTCAGCCCTTTTTGCTTCTAGTCGAAGTTGTTTTTCATTTAATTTCTCAAGCTGTCTCTGTAATCTCGCGTAAGTTTTTTCATCACCCTCATCTTCAGCCTGTTCAAGTCTTAGCTGAATCCTGGCCAGGATCCTGCCCATATGCTGGGTTTGGAGAAGCAGTGGAGTAACGTTCCCACTTGTTCCATTTCCCGAACCGCCGATAAGACCAATAACATTACCGCTGGAATTACCGCAGACTGCAGGTATCTGAGTTCCTTCTTCATCTACAAAGACACAACCTTGGCTTGAAGACTCGACAGTACCCCATTTATGGTTCATGGCGCTTTTGGATGGTATTAATCTGAACTGGAGTGCCCTTGCTACTCGATAAATGTAACCAAATTCCGATTCCGTGCCATTATCGGTACCATTGTGGGCATACATAGACGCGCCACCGTCGACTTTTTCCAGCTTTACGGCTATCCGCTGGCCAATCATAGACGCATTAACCGTTTGATTCGTACAAACTTGCACTATCCCAAATTTTGTCTCTACCAGGAAATATCCTGAAGTAACATTTACACCTACGACAGGTCCGGATAGTCCGTTTCGTACCATCTGTCCCGGTGGAATACTTTTCTCGTCTCCGGTATCATCACCCTCATCCGCGAATACCGTTCCCGCCGTACCTAGAAGGCTAACAAGAAGGATGATAGATATAATTAGTGTAAAAAGTCTGATTAATTTCTTTTTTCCTTTCATAATTCCCCCCAATTCTTCATTATCCTTATTAAGGCGTATAGATAACCGTTAATACCTGGCCATATTGCTCTCCACTGGATATACTGGCAATTACCTCGATAATAGTTATATCGTCTTCAAGATCAATAACCTTCTCAAACGTACCGTCAAGATTTACATCAACAAATTCGTCTCCTATACTCACAGCCGCATCTATACTTGTCTCACCGGAGATCAAGATCGTATCGGTTTCTACGATCACCTCGGGTTGCTCCGGATTGGTAATTTTCAGAAAGAATCCATCCTCATCACCATATATCATCGGTTGGAACTCAGAATTAGATCCTTTATTTCCCTTAACCTCTCCGGTTTTTTCTTCTTCTTGGGTGGTTGTCTCAGCC
>CP070800.1:1833633-1836774 GCA_020343555.1 Dehalococcoidales bacterium | reverse complement strand
GCCATCTTGGCGACCGAGTAGGGAGTGCAGCCGGACGACAAAGAAAAACCTCCCCAGGAAGCGACGCTGGCGATATGACCGCCTTTCCCAGCCTGAATCATCCGCGGCACGAAGGTGACCATGCCATTGATGACACCGCCCAGGTCGACACCCATCACCCAGTCGTAGTCCTCGAAGGTGGAGGCTTCGCATGGCCCGAAGGCGTTGACTCCAGCGGTATTTAACAGAAGCTGGGGAGGACTGCCGTAAACCTTCTCCACTTCATCGGCGGCTTCCGCGTAAGCTTTGCGATCGGTGATATCGAGTTGAATGCCGTGAACGTCGGCGTTCTTCTCTTTGAAATAAGCCATCGCTTCATCGAGGTGGTCTTTTCGTATGTCCGCTATCACCACTTTACAGCCTGCTTCGGAGAAGACCTTGGCCTGTCCAAATGCGGCACCCGAACCTCCCCCGGTAATAAACGCAACCTTGTCCTTAAAGTCCTTCATTTTTCCCTCCTTTATGGCGAGAAACAGCGTAATACAAAGAGAGTGAAAATGCAAATGGGTGGTTTAACCGGTTTTAATTTTCACCCCAAGTATTGACAGCATACGAATCAATCAATATACTCTGGAAATCCTGAGCTGCTAATAAGACAGGATTTCACTGTTCTCACGAAGGAGAAGTAACACTGAAGAAATTCTTCGTACTCTGGAGCAGCCAGGGAGCTTCCGTAATCGGCAGCATGGTAGTAGAATTCGCTCTTGCCTGGCACCTGAAAGAGGTTACAGGCTCAGCTACCGTTCTCGCCACAGCTATAATGGTTGGGATTCTTCCCATGGTATTCCTAGCTCCTTTTGTTGGTCCGTTTATCGACCGGTGGGATCGGAAAAAGACTATGATTTTTGCGGACCTATGGACCATGCTTTTAACGGTCATACTTGTAATCCTGTTTTATACTGACACTATTGAAATCTGGCATGTTTATGTTGCGTTATTCTGCAGAACCATCGGTCAGATATTCCAGGAACCGGCGTTCAAAGCGTCAATCCCTATGGTCGTGCCGGAAAAACACCTTGTAAGAGCAAACGGACTTACTACAACACTTATTGGAGTAACCATATTTATTGCTCCTCCTGTCGGAGCATTTCTCATGAAAACGTTACCCATGCAGTGGGTTCTCTCACTGGATATCATCACCGCGATTATTGCTATATGCTGTTTACTCCCGTTACGAATTCCGCAACCTGATCGAACGACACTGACACAGAAAGTGGACGTTATCGGAGAAATGGTACAAGGATTCCGATATATAGTATCGTGGAAAGCCCTGTTTTTATTGTTTGGACTCTGCGGCATTGTCAACTTTTTCCTGAACCCATTACAGGTATTACTTCCACTCTTTGTTGAGAATTATTTGAGCAATGATATATTGAAACTCGGGTGGTTACAAATGATCTTTGGAATAGGTGTTCTTGCCGGAGGACTTGTCCTCGGTGCCTGGGGTGGATTCAAGAAACGGATCATTACCTCCTTTTCGGGTATGATTATCTCTTATATTGCTGTGATTGTATTCGGTTTCACCACTGAAAGATTTTTCTTTTTAGGACTGTCTATGTATTTTATATGGGGTTGGAGTAATGCCTTCGTAAACGGGCCTATCAGTGCGATAGTTCAGGCAAATGTTCCGAGAGATATGCAGGGAAGAGTATTCTCAGTACTGGGTTCGATCTGTACCGCGGCGATCCCGGTTGGTCTAATTATATCCGGGCCGATAGCCGATGCTATAGAATTAAGGTGGCTTTATATTTTCTCAGCCGTAATATTATTCATTCTCAGCCTAGCTTTCTACTTTTTCGGCGGACTGTTCAATATAGAAAATCAGAAAACGGCGGAGGAACCGGTCGTGGATAGCGTCGTAGAGTGATACAATTTATATAGATTGCCACGTCTCGGCTGTTGACGCCGAGTCTCGCAATGACAGGTGGTGTGTTCGTCTTTCGACAGGCTCAGGACAAACGGGAGAAGGCGGAATCTCGGAATGACAGATCAAGAATTCTGCTATTATCGAGTTATAAATCCGTTCATCGCTTCCGCTAATTCGACCAGCTTTTCACAATCGACGATTTCAGGCGTATTATTTCGACGCTCTCAGGAACTGGGAACGCAACGGACTGCTGACTGTCCCGAGAAATAACAATAAACGGGTATTGCGTGTACGGGCAGAAGGAAGTCGAGAGGGTTAAGGTGATCTTGTTCTAAAAATCCTACTTGTTGTTATTCAGATTTTAGTGTTAAATATTATAACGATATATCGTTATAATATTTGCCTGGGTATTCGATAATAACCACATATACAAAAATAGGACATGAGCGTATGACGAATAACTCCAAAAATGTTCTACCTCGGAATAAAGATATGAAATATGCTATAGAAACCATCGGACTGATAAAGCGGTATCCAACCGCTTCCAGGAGAGCAGGAGGTGGATATGGAAGAGGTTTCGGGGGCAGTGTCAGTTCTTTCGGTAATATTTTCGGAGTTCTGAAGAGGAGAAAGGGATCTTTTATAGAGGCTTTAAGGGGAGTTGATTTACAGGTTAAAAAGGGAGAAGTATTCGGATTACTCGGACCGAACGGAGCCGGTAAAACAACGTTAATAAAGGTTCTCTGCACGCTGGTAATCCATGATGAGGGTTTCGCATATGTAAATGGTATCGACGTAAAAAAGGAACCGGGCAAGGTACTGAAAAACCTGCAGGCTGTTCTGCCGGAGAGTCGCGGTTTTACCTGGAGGTTATCGGGTCGACAGAACCTGGCTTTCTACGCTCTCCTCTACGGGTTAAGAGACAGAGAAGCAGAAGAAAGAATCAATTACCTGCTGGAACTGACCGGACTTCAAGATCGAGCTGATGATGGTTACCAGCGTTATTCGACGGGAATGCAGCGTAAATTACTGCTTTGCCGGGCTTTACTCCGAGAAACACAGGTGCTGCTGTTCGACGAACCGACTGTTGGCCTGGATCCAACCTCGGCGATGGAATTCCGTCACCTGCTGCGTGATAAGCTTGCCCGTGAGGAAGGGAAAACCGTTGTACTCAGTACTCATAACCTGCCAGAAGCCCAGGATATCTGCGACCGTATTGCGATCCTCGACAGGGG
>CP070800.1:1829617-1833533 GCA_020343555.1 Dehalococcoidales bacterium | reverse complement strand
GACCGTTGCCTTGAGAGCTATGGGTGAAACAACCTCTTATATCAAAGTAATGGGTGTATCTGGAGCTTGCTGGCGTATCGCTTTTTTGAGTCCGAACTGGGATTATTCATCGGTTGATGCTCTTATCGTTTACGATTATGCCAGTCCGGGATATAACGCTTTCGGTTATTCTCCGCAATTTGCGGAGGGGGTTGAGAAAAAATACCGGGTAATCGAAAGAAGCAAGATAGTCGACAGTATCAAGCAGGGAAAGCCGGTTCTTGGGATCAATCTGCGTGTCGCCCACGAGTGGGGAGTAATCTGCGGTTACGAAGATAATGGAAACACGTTACTCTGCCGAACCTACTTTGATGACGACATAATTAATAGCTCCGACTTCGATAATAGACCGGGCAATGAAGAGAAATACCT
The DNA here is from genome assembly GCA_020343555.1 of Dehalococcoidales bacterium. The sequence goes on along the minus strand of CP070800.1, from coordinate 1,833,122 downwards.
TCACGTGGATAACTGGCCCTTTATTATCACTTATTTCGGGCAAAAAGGAATCGTCCCGACAGATCATCTGAACCTGCTTAATTCGCTGAAAGTCATGGTAGAGTCTATGAAAGCAAGAGGAGATCGTGGTTACTCCGTTGGATATGATGCCTACAGGACATGGCAAACGGACTTGCGTGACGACGAATGGTACGAAAATGCCGACGATGAAAAATTCGGTAGACGGCTTGATGTGAACTACTATTGCTACCTGTCTCTGGTCGATGCCCGGCAGGCGGCTTTCCGATACCTTCAATCATCGGTTGATTTAATTGAAAGCGGTATGGTCAAAGAGATGGCCGCTGTATATGAACAAATGGGTAACATGTTGTCAGGTCTGTTACCGGAGATACCCGGATTGGATTCTGAGCTGTGGAAAGCCACCGTAAATATGAAAAGTATGAGAAAAGTCTGGACTCCAGAGCTTCGACACAGGCAGGCAGACCTGTTCGACGAGATACTCGTCCTTGAGAAAAAGGGTGAAGAAATCGCAAGGAAGATTACACATATATAGGATGTATTATCTCAGACTAACAGAAATTGATAGATAATATTTCCAGAAAATATACAGGAGAGAAAAAGATGAGTAACAGTGATATTTCAAGTGTGGTGTACGACCAGTGTCAGCGTGCCCTCAAGATGTTCAGGGATGCCGTCATGGCATTTCCTGCCGATGAATGGAAAAAAGGTGAGATCGACTATTTACGTCCCGCCGGAGTGGCTTATCACGTTGTCGAAACGCTGGATTTCTACTTCGGAGATAAACCACCGGACAAGTTCGGCTGGGGAAGCCGTTTTGGGGTGGACTGGGAAGACAAGGATTCGGAACGCCTGCCCAGCCAGGGAGAAATTATCAGCTACCTGGATGAAATGGAAGACAAGTTCCAGCAATGGCTGAAAAAAACGGACTTAATGGCAGTAGAGACATTATTCCCATGGACGGGAGCATTGGTACTTGGCAGAACGATGTATGTCGCAAGACACCTCCAACATCATGTATCCGAGATGTCTCTGGAATTGACAAGGCGTGGTTACCAGAGTCCGGAGTGGTTGTAGAAAAGGATAATCGTTTTTGATTCCTGCGATTACCACCACCTATCATTCTGAGTAAAGCGAAGAATCTCCTACGCCGCAGGGTAAATTTATTGAGATTGCCACACCTCGGCTGTTGACGCCGATTCTCGCAATGACAGTGGGGGTGGATTGCTATGGGCTTCGCTCTCACTTGGTCGATTGTATTCTGTAGATGACAGCTTAATTGCTTGCCCCTGTTTACCAGGCTGGACTATAATCGAAGCAGGGAGATTGACGGAATGACGAATATTCCCGAAGCCGGGAATGAGATAGATTTCTCAAAACTGAAGTCATACTCATATGAGATCGGTCCTATCCGTCCGCCCAGTGAAGGCGGAAGTTTTTCTCTCCTGCTGCGTGTCACAGGTAACTGTCCTTGGAGTCGATGCACATTCTGCTACGGCAGGTTCTATCACCGTGAGAAATTCAGACTAAGACCGGTCGAGGATGTCAAAGCAGATATCAATGCCGTAAAGGGTATTGCCGACGAACTTACCGCCATTTCATGGAAACTGGGACACGAGGGAAACCTCCAACCGATCGGGGTGGTCATCCAGAGCGGTTTGATCGAGGGCAGGGATCGATATTCTCTGGCGGAACACGATTACTACAATATCCAGAGCGTGGTGAATACCTACAACTGGCTCGTTGCCGGGGGCAGGACAGTTTTCCTCCAGGATGCCGATACCATAATAATCAAGGCTTTCCAGCTTATAGAGATTCTGAAATATCTGAAAGAGTTATTTCCGAGTATTACACGGATTACGACCTACGCCCGGTCAAAGTCCATTTCTCACAAGACTCCGGAAGAACTAAATGCATTGAATGAAGCCGGACTGACCAGGCTGCACGTTGGTCTTGAGACCGGTGACGACGAACTGCTGAAACTGATCGATAAAGGTGTAACCGCTGAAGAGCAAATTTCTGCCGGAAAGAAATCACTTGCAGCCGGCTTCGAGTTGTCCGAGTACGTGATGCCGGGTCTTGGCGGGAAGAAATTATGGAGACAGCACGCTGAGAACACAGCCCGAGTGCTGAATGAGATAAATCCGAATTTCATCAGGTTAAGACCGTTTGTTCCCAGCGCGGATACACCGTTGCTTGAATCATATCGAAGCGGCGAATTCGAAATGCTTTCTCCGCATGAGATACTGAGAGAAGTAAGACTGATGATAGAGAACCTGGAGGTTGATTCCGGGGTGTGCTTCGACCATAATCTAAATACTTCATACCGATCCGGAAACGTGGTCGTACCCTTGATGAAACAGGACTATAACGGCTATAAATTTCCTGAAGAGAAAAACGCAGTACTGGAGCTGATAGATAAAGCACTAGGTCTCGATGAGAAGTTGTTCGTGGATTTGCGGAACAGTGTCGGGGCAATGAGCATGTAGCGAGGATGCAGATTGACCGCTGAAGAAGCTGAAAACAGGCAGGAAACAAAGAAGGCACTCAAAAGGTTCGGGAAGAAAAGAGGTAACCTTATCCCGATCCTCCAAAAAGTCCAGGGCAAACTCGGCTATCTTCCTGTTGAAACGATGGAGGAGGTTGCCGATTTCCTTGGTATCCCGGAAGTGGATGTCTATGAAGTGGTCACCTTTTATAACCAGTTCCGCCTGAATCCCCCGGGGAAACACTCGATAAGAGTATGTCTCGGGACTGCCTGTCATATGAAAGGCGGCTACATTACGATGGATGCATGGAAACGCCGTCTTGGTATCGATGTACGGCAGACTACGCCTGACAGAGAGTTTGACCTGGACAGTGTTGCCTGCGTTGGCTGCTGTGTAATGGCTCCGGTTACGGTAGTCGATGATAAACCAGAGGGAAAGGTGGAACCTACAAGAGTTGATGGTATTCTTCTATCTTTCGAACTGGAACGAGAAAAAGAGGCAAAGAACAACAAATGAACACGCCAGATACAGACGCTGTCAACTCCGCTTTTCATGAACTTCGCGATAATGCTTTAGCACGCTGGAATGAATTATGGAACGGTAACAGTCCTGTAATACTTGTCGGTGCAGCTACCTGCGGGAGGGCAGCTGGCGCGCTGGAAGTTCAGGATACGCTGAGGGAGGAAGTAAGGAAACGCGGACTTGATTGCCCTGTAATCGAGGTCGGGTGTATGGGGCACTGCTATGCCGAACCCCTGGTAGTAATCAGAAAACCAGGCAATCCACCGATATGTTACGGGCAGGTCAATCCGGTAATAGCCGAAAAACTTGTCAGGGACTACGTGGTTGGAGATGATCCGTGTCTGGAATTCGTCCTTGGTGCGATGGAGCCGAACGATCTTATTCCCAGCTTTGATGATTTTCCAAGAGCGGAATATGAGAGGAAGATTCTTCTCGAGAACTGTGGCAGGATCGATCCCGAGGAGATCGATCACTAT
>CP070800.1:1811982-1829517 GCA_020343555.1 Dehalococcoidales bacterium | reverse complement strand
TACCGGAGCAAGAGGATTAGCCGAATCCAGCTTCTCCGGATTACTGACGAGTGTCTGTACCACATTGTTCCCGGAAGGAAGTTCGACCGGAACCAAGACTGCGTTTACCAGTTCTTTCTCAAGCAGACCTTTAAGAAATCCTTTTATCGACTCCAGCATTCCATCTTTGCTTGTATCTAATATTGCGTTACGCACCATATCCTCCTGTCTAGACCGTCCACTGTTTATTCAGAGGATTAGGACCTTTCTTTTCCATTTCCCCGGTTATTTCTTTCATCGTCTCGGCAAATTTTCCGCCTTCCGAGGCGCTTATCCATCTCAACCAGACTCTCTCATCATCCAGACCTAACGTATTCAGTATGGTCTTAAGAGCTTTGATCCTTCGTCTTGTTTTATAATTACCGGAAACGTAATGACAGTCGCCCGGAGCGCAACCGCCTACTATTACTGCATCAGCTCCGCTGAGTAATGCTCTCAGAATATAGACCGGGTCGACCGATCCGCTGCACATCGTTCTTATAGCTCTCACATTTGCCGGATATTGCATTCGGCTTGTACCGGCAAGGTCTGCTGCAGTCGATGTGCACCAGTTGCAGAAAAATCCCACTATAACCGGGTCGTACTTATCACTCATTATCTGTCTCCCCGTCTATATTCCCGCATCGATCATCGAGAATACCTGTTTATCGGTAAATTGTCTCAGCCTGGTAGCACCACTGGGACATACGGCAGCACAGGCACCACACCCCTGGCATAATGCTTCCCTTACCACGACGATACCTTTCATAATATCCTTTATTCTCGCTCCATAAGGACATGCTTCAATACAAAGTTCACAGCCGGTACACCACCTGGGATTGACCTCTGCGACGATAGGTGATGCCTGAAGTCGACCACGACCAAGCAACGTTACTGCTCTTTGCGCAGCAGCCTGAGCTTCAGTTATACTCTCACTCACGTTCCTGGGATATAACGCCAAGCCGCAAGCGTAGATACCTTCACGGGTAAAATCTACCGGGCGGAATTTTACTTCCGCTTCTTTAAAGAAACCGTTTTCAGTCAGTTCCAGGTCAAGCATATCAGCCAATCCGGCATTACTTTCCTGGGGCAATACTGCCGGACTTAATACAACTATATCCGTCTCCAGAGTTATCGTGTCTCCCAGTGCAGGCTCTTGAAACTCAACCGTTACTTTTCCGCCTTCGGCAATAACACGAGGTTCGTCATCTTCGTTATACCTGATAAATATCACACCGGCTTCCCTGGCTTTCGTGTAATATTCTTCTAGAAAACCATAACTCATAATGTCACGATAAAGAACGTATACCCGGCAATCCGGATTCTGTTTCTTTATCTCCAGTGAATTCTTGATCGCCTGGCTGCAGCAGATGCGACTGCAGTATGGTCTCTCTGCATTCCGTGAGCCGACACACTGTATCATCACCACGGAACTCATGTTTTCAACTTCCAAATCACCGGAAACAATTTTCTGTTCCAGTTCGGACTGGGTGATAATGCTATCACTTTCTTTACAGGAATACTCTTGAGGTTCGTACTCACTACCTCCTGTGGCAAGTATCACTGAACCGACCTGAAGCGGAATTTCTTCGTCACCGGTTACGATCGTAACGACAAAATTCCCGGCATACCCGGAACATTCCTTGATTTCAGAATCCAGGTACACATCAATCAGGGTATTTTCTTCAATACCTTTTACAGTATCCGACAGTAATTTCTGAGGATCATCACCGGAAAGAGTAGTGTGAATATGTTGAAGATTCCCTCCCAGTTTATCCGATCTCTCAACAAGGTGAACTTCGTATCCCTGTTCAGCGATGGATGAAGCGGCTATCATTCCGCTCAAACCTCCGCCTATAACAAGAGCTCCTCCATTTACTGTACTTGACTGTAGTGCAGTGTTCTGTTGGAGTCTTGCTCTTTCAGCAGCCATGGCGATAAGTTTCCTGGCTTTTTCCGTTGCCGCTTCCGGTTCATCCTTATGCACCCAGGCAATGCCTTCCCGAAGGTTAATAAACTGAGTAAATACTTTGTTAAGTCCGGCATCTTTAAACGCCTGGTTCATCTGCCCGGCTATGATCGTGGAAGGACAGGCAGCAATCACCAGTTTACCGGCTTTGGCCTGTTTTACTTCATCAGCCAGCCTGGAAAATCCATCTTTCTCGCATAAGAAATCGGATTTTGATGCATAGACCACGCCGGGTAATCCTTTACTATACTCCAGGATCCGATCGATATCGATTACCGATCCAATTTCACCACCACAGCCACATATTATTACTGCAGTTCCGGTTTCTTCATCCAACTCTTCATTAACTTCTTCAGTTGGTTCTTCTATGGTCCGAGATACAGATAATAAGGACATTACCCTGTTGGCTGCCGCCCCGGCCTCAACAAGGGTATCGGCAATGTCTTTCGGTGCCGAAGCTGAACCGCATACAAAGATACCTTCTTTACTCGTTTCGACCGGCGAAAATATGTTGCTTTCGCAGAATCCCCACCGGTTTGTCTCCAACCCTAGAGCATCACTCAAGTCTGAAAATCCCGGTGGTGGCACTTGCCCGACCGACAATACCACCATCTCGAAAGAATAATCGTTTATGCTACCATTTTCATCTCTTGCAGACAGCAGAATATTATCCGTCAGGAAATCGCGTTTTATGGCTGGCACCCGCGTTCTGACAAATTTGATACCGTACTTATCTCTGGCTTCCAGGAAGTACTTATAGTTGCCCTTACCGAAAGCCCGAATGTCCATGTAGAAAATGGTTATATCTATATCCGGATTTACTTCCTTGGCCAGGACAGCTTCTTTAATGGCATACATGCAGCAGGCAGACGAGCAGTAGTTATATTCTAGCTCTCTCGAACCGACACACTGCAGAAATGCCAGTGACGAAGGCATAATTCCATCCGAGGTCCGCTGCAAATTTCCATCGGTCGGTCCTGACGGGCTCAACATTCTTTCCATCTCAATGCTTGTCAATACGTTCGGAAAACGCTGGTATCCGTATTCGCTTGTCTTCTTGGCATTGAATTCCTCGAAGCCGGTTGAGAGTATGACAGCTCCGGTTTTTATCTCCAGAGTCTCTTCCTGTGCATCCAGATCGATCGCGCTATTCGGGCATTTCTCTGCACATAAACCGCACTTCGTGCAGCTGTTCCAGTCGATAAGGTACGCATTAGAAGCAACCATCGGATTTCTTACATATATAGCTTTTCTTTTTTCGAGTCCCTGGTTAAATTCGCTGTCGACTTCAATCGGGCAGACTTCAGCACAGAGACCGCAACCTGAGCATAGATCACGTTTCACGCCCATGGATGTTTTCTTCAGGATCACTGTAAAATCCCCAGCCTGACCTTCAAGTTTTTCGACCGATGTCAGGGGGAGAAATTCGATATTTGGGTGGTTCAGTCCACGTCTAAGGCAGAATTGAACGGACTCATCGCCAACGACCAGAGGCAACATCTGGCACATTCCGCAGTGACTGTTCGGAAACCATTTGTCCATCTGCATGAGTGTACCGCCTATATCAGGGCTAAGGTCGCACAGATAGACTTTTAATCCTGATTCGGCAAGTTCAAGAGACGCTTTGACACCGCCGACACCCGCGCCTATAACAAGGACTGAATGTTCTTTACTGTCCGCCATCTCTTCTCTCTATAAATACACCCGCGTAGCTGCGTCTACTTTCTCGAAAAATTGTTTCGGTGTCCAGTTCTTATGCTGAATTGCGCTTGAAGGACATTGAGCTGCGCATGATCCACATCCTTTACAAAGAGCTGCATTGACTTCGGCAATTTTCCGTTTTTCATCTATTTCTATAGCCTTGTAGGCACATACCGCGGCGCACTGTCCGCAACCGGTACACACCTCTTCATCAACAGACGCAGTAGCAGCTTCAACTTCAACCTTACCTCTGCTTATCATGGATAAGACTTTTCCGGCTGCCGCCGAAGCCTGAGCGACAGTGTCCGGTATGTCTTTCGGTCCCTGGCAGCATCCTGCCAGATAAAGGCCGTCACTCATTGTTGCGACAGGATCGAGTTTCGGATGTCTTTCAAGGAAAAATCCGTCGGCACTTCGGTTAATACCGAAAAGCTGGGCGACTTCATTTGCATCTTCTCTCGGTTCCAGTGCCGTACACAGGACGACCATGTCTACCGGAACGCGAACGATACTGCCAAGCAAAGTATCCTCAACGACCACGACCAGTTTACCCTGTTCTTCATCGCTAATAGCTTTATCTGTTATCTGCCCTACTTTTCCTCTAATAAAAGTAGTGTCCTCATCAGCAAGTCTGTTATAAAACTCTTCGTAACCTTTACCGAAACACCTCATATCGATGTACATCTGGTACACATTGGCTTCTGTCTTTTCCTTGATAAGGTGCGAATATTTCAGAGCATACATACAGCAGACTCTTGAACAGTATTCGTGATAGTTAGTATCCCTGCTACCGACACAGTGTACAATTGCTACACTTTCAGGTTTTGAGCCATCAGCTAATTGAATCTCGCCAAGCGTCGGCCCGGATGCGTTGCTCATTCTTTCGAACTGGAGAGCAGTAATAACGTTATCATATTTTCCGTACCCGTAGCGTTCTATCTGGGCAGGATCGAATGGATCGTACCCAGTGGCAAGAATTACCGATCCGACTTCTACCTCAACGATTTCATCCTTTTGCTCAAAATCCACCGCATCAGCCTGGCAGAATTTCTTACAGGCTCCACATTTTCCGTCTTCAAGGTACTTACAGTGTTCAGCATCAATTGTCGCTATATTCGGTATCGCCTGAGCAAAAGGTATATAAACAACCTTTCTGTTGTTCATTCCTTCGTCAAATGTGCTTGGTACCTTAAACGGGCACTTTTCAACACAGGTGCTGCACCCAGTACATTTATCTGCATCAATATATCGCGCTTTTTGCCTGACTTTAATGGTGAAATTTCCGATATAGCCGTTTACTTCTTCAACTTCGCTGTAAGCCATCAACTCGATATTCTCGTTTCTCCCGACTTCACTGAGAAGAGGAGTAAAAATACAGCTTGCGCAGTCAAGAGTCGGGAACGTTTTATCGAACTGGGCCATATGACCGCCGATACTGGGTTCGCGTTCTACCAAGTAAACCTTATTCCCCGAGTTGGCTATATCGAGTGCCGCTCTCATTCCGGCAATCCCGCCGCCGACAACCATCACGTTAGGATTTACCGATACTTCCCTGACTTCCAGCGGCTGCTGGTGCTGTACCCAGCGTACGGCAGCTTCGACGGTCGACTTGGCTTTCTCGGTGGCATCATCTTTATCAGCGGTCACCCAGGAATCCTGCTCACGGATATTCGCCATTTCAAACATATAAGGATTTATTCCAGCTTCCTGGCAGGCAACTCTAAAGGTGTGTTCATGCAGCATTGGAGAACACGAAGCAACGACAACCCGGTTGAGATTATTCTCCTTGATATCTTCCTTGATCATGTTCTGACCGGGGTCAGAACACATGTACATATAATCTTTTGCTACCACTACATCAGGAAGTCCGGCTGCATATTCAGCGACCGATGCTACGTCGACAACACCGGCAATATTCATTCCACAGTGGCACACGTAAACGCCTATTCGAGGTTTCTCATCCATTGAACGAGCCTCCAAACTTCTCTACATCGCTTCATCAACTAGTTCGGCGATATCTTTTATAACCAGAGCGTCTTCGTTTTCTCCTGAACGAAGACCGTCTTCGAAGTTAAGAATACAATAGGGGCAGGCAGCAGCAAGGATTTCAGCTCCTGTTTCTATCGCCTGCTCAATTCGCAAATCGCTGAACCGTTCACCCTTTTTAGTATCCATCCAGATTCTTCCACCACCACCACCGCAACATAAACTGTTTTCTCGATTATCGGTCATTTCAACCAGCTCAATCCCCGGGATACTCTGGAGGACTTTCCTCGGTTCATCATAAACATCGTTGTGCCTTCCAAGATAACAGGCGTCATGGTAAGTAACTTTCTTATTTATCTCTTTAGAAAACGTTATTTTTTCTTCATCGATGAGTTCGGCGATAAACTGGGAAGAATGAAGGATTTCGAATTCGCCGCCAAGTTCGGGATATTCATTCTTAAATGTATTATAGCAATGGGACGAAGTAGCTACTATACGGGTAACTCCGGCTTCTTTAAAGTTGCTTATGTTAGTCTCAGCCAGTGCCTTGAAAAGATCCTCGTTACCGGCTTTTCGGACACTTTCACCGCAGCATTTTTCCGCGGTACCGAGTATTCCGAACTTCACGCCAGCCTTTTTCAATACGTTTGCAGTTGCTCTTGCTACCCTCTGGACACTCGGATCATAGGCAGGTATACAGCATGAAAAGTAAAGTACGTCCATGCCCTTGGAGTAAGGTTTTATATCAAGATCCTTCGTCCAGTCGGCCCGGTTTTCTTCCAATTCACCGAGTGGATTTCCGGTAGCGGAAATATTCTTCATCGATATTCGCAAGCCGTCAGGAATACCGCCAACGCTGAATTCAACAATCGCCCTTCTCATTGCCCGTATGACATCGATTATTGCTACCCCGCGGGGGCACCTGTCGACACATGCTTTACAGGTGGCACACATCCATAGCTCTTCGCTTTCGAAGTCAATCAGTCCTAGCTGTCCCTGGTGCATAACCTTTCTAACTATAAAATTCTTCACCAGATTCCATGGACACGTGGCTGAACAGGTTCCACATTGGTAACATAATTTAAGAGGATCACCGCCCTCTTCTTTAATAAGATCGATCACTTCCGGGTATGGTGTTAATGCCTGCATGTCACTCCGTACCTTTCCCGTTGCATTTCCTACATTTCTGATTGAAATAGTATGTCACTATTGTTTGACAGCGTAAAAATAACGTCATATCCATAATGACATGTCGTCGAGGTATATGTCAATAGCGCCAATAGTGTTTTGAGACTGAGGAGAGGGTATGATGAATAGTCTGTTTGCATAAATCATTCTTTAGATATATGATACTATTTCATGGCATATTTCGCACTGCCAGTGTTGACATACAAATGTGTGCGTGATACTATTCATATGACGTTATATACACGCAGTATGATTATTGTGACATACTCAAAACAGATCATTCTTTCATCCGAATACCGGACTGACATTCACCCGTGCCACCATTACGGGGTTGAGTAATCTTCAGGGAGTTTACATATGAGGTACGGAGAGACTGGTTTTAATCTTGAGATCAACCTTACTACCGGTAGCATAGAAAAGGTAGAAACCAATATCAGGAACACCGAGTTATATCTTGGTGGTCAGGGAACAGCAGCCAAGATACTCTGGGATAGAGTCCCTCCCGAAACCGAACCATTCTCGGAAGAAAATCTCCTCATTTTCAGCACGGGTTTACTTCATGGTACTCCGGTTCCCGGGGCCAATCGAGTAGCTGTAAACACCTTTTCTCCACAAACCAATCTCCAGGCTCATTCACTGATGGGCAGTTATTTCGGTCCGGAAATGAAATACGCCGGTTACGACAAAATTATCCTAAAAGGCAAAGCACCCAGTCTGGTATATATATGGATACACAATGACAAGGTTGAGATAAGAGATGCGTCACACCTCGCCGGTAAAGGTACGCACGAGACCGCCACCATTATACGTGAAGAACTTGGCCAGGAGAAAGCACAGGTAGCAGCAATAGGTCTTGCAGGTGAAAACAGAGTCTTTACCGCATCCATTGACCACAGTGATGCCTGTGCCTCACGTGCTGGCGTCGGTGCAATCATGGGTGATAAGAAGGTAAAAGCAATTGCAGTCCGAGGAACCCAGGACATTCATATCCACAATCCGGCAGAATTATTCAAGATATGTCAGGACTTACGCATCATTATGAAGGACAGTGACAATGTTGGCGACTGGATGGCAGTCGATGAGGATGACAGCTTTCATCATAATAATTTTGCATGGGGTAATGCCCGGACAAGAATCAAGAATTACTGGAATGAGGATCTACAGGATCGGTGGGCTAACTGGAAATACGACTACATGGATCGTCAGACCGGCTGTTACAACTGCCCCAAAAAATGCCATAACGTCATTTCATGGCCGGGTCGTAATAGATTTTCCTATAAATGTTATGCCAAAGACACCTATCACATGGCATCATACCAGGAACTGGATTTCAGTTATGAGATATTACCAATTGCCACGGAATACGGTCTGGATGCCTATTCCACACCACAGATCATAGCGTTCACGCTTGAGCTTCTCGATGCAGGTATCCTTACAGAAAATGACTTTCCCGGAATGCCGGAGGATATTCGGGGCAGGTTCTATCATATCATGGACATGATCGTCAGGAGAGAAGGTATAGGTGACAAACTGGCGAACGGAGTCTATCACGCTGCTCGACAGATAGGAAATGGTGCCGAAGCGTTCGATCATAATACCGTCAAGAAATTCGAACAACTCCCAATAAAACTTGGTAAGCTTAATCCTCCATATTTCCTGATGATAGCAACCGCGAACAAGATGGCGATAACCCAGATCGAGGGATCTTTCCCCCAGGATCCACTCCCTACCATGGAAGAACGGCAGGCATTCGTAGATGACTGGGAAGCTGTTCCGGATGAAAGATTCAAGCAAATCTTCCTCAACTGGGAAAAACGCAACGAGATATCGAACCTGGACTCCTGTGCTATCACCGAGTGGAACGAGATGATGCACACGCTCGATGATTCCGACGGGATTTGCGGATTCTTATCATCATTCAGAGGTCAGTTCGGTGGAAGAGTAGCCTATCACATTCATAATCTCCCCACTATCATCAACCTGACTACAGGCATGAATTACGATGAAAAAAGTCTCTGGGAAACCGGTACAAGAATTCGTAATCTTATACGAGCTCTCAATATAAGGAGAGGGATGCGAAGAGTTGACGAAGTACCTCCTGCCGATCACTGGGCAGTAAGAGACCATGAGTTTGAACAGAAACTCCTTGATGATTATTACGAGTACCGCGGCTGGAACAAGGACGGGATACCAACCAAAGAAACACTTGAAAAATTACAGTTAGGATATGTCGCCGAAGATTTCATTAAGAGGGGTATCCTTTAGAATCATTTGACATTTTCCCATTCTTTCGCGAATTAAACAGTATTCTCTGATAAAAGGTATCAAGATGATAAGAACAAGAACAATCAAGACGATTAAGGTAAATGCAGATAAATGCACGGGATGTCGTGCTTGCGAAGTAGCCTGTGCAGCTTATCATGCCGAACCGAAATACAGTATCGTTAACCCGGCAAGATCCCGAATCCAGGTATTTCGCTGCGAAGATACCGATATCTATCTTCCCATCAGGGCAGGTAAATATACCGAGGTAGAATGCATTGGCAGAAACGTCACTGTCATCGATGGAAAAGAATACGGAGAGTGTTCATTCTGCCGACAGGCATGCCCGTCCCGAGAAATCTTCCACGAACCGGATTCCGGTCTGGCGTTAGAATGCGATATGTGCGGCGAACCGATGCCCGAAGATGGCCCGTTATGTGTTCAGTGGTGTGGGACCGAGGCTTTGACTTACGAGGAGATTGAAGTTGAAGAAGAGGTCGAAGATGAGGATGAAACGGTAGTTGTGGAGGAGCTTTAATGGCAGAAACTGCAAACTCACCTATTGGAGCAGTACTGGTTGTAGGAGGGGGGATCAGTGGAATACAGTCAGCTTTAGACCTTGCTGATTCCGGTTTTAAAGTATACCTGACTGAAAAATCACCAATGATAGGCGGGAAGATGGCCCAGCTGGACAAAACCTTCCCGACACTTGATTGCTCTCTCTGAATACTCGGGCCTAAAATGGCGGATGCCGGTCGGCATCCCAATATTAAAATACTGGCTAATACCGAAATAGAAAAGGTAGAAGGTGAAGCCGGCAATTTTACTGTCACTGTGCTTCGACAGCCCAGATATGTAGATGAAGATCTTTGTGTTGGTTGCAGAAACTGCGCAACCTACTGTCCTTACACCGTTTCAAATCCTTTTGATGAAAATCTCGGACCTGCAAAAGCGATAGATATCTGGTGTCCCCAGGCAATTCCTGCTTCTGCGGCTGTCAATCGTGAAGCCTGCCTTTATTTCGATGATAAATGCACCATATGCAAATCTGTCTGCCAGGCAAAGGCAATCGACTTCAAGCAGAAAAAGAAAAGAGGGATAATGCACGTCGGGGCGATTATTGTCAGTCCCGGATATGAGATATTCGACGCGAAGTTAGCCGGTGCATATGGCTACGGTCGCATGAAGAACGTGGTCAACAGTCTTGAGTTCGAACGAATGTCGAACGCTTCAGGGCCATTTAATGGTGAGGTTGTACGTCTATCCGATGGAAAGGTGCCGAAAAAGATAGCATGGCTTCAATGCATCGGTTCACGCGATTCAGGGCTGGGAAATACCTACTGTTCGGGAATATGCTGCACCTACGCCCTGAAACAGATGATCCTCGTAAAGAATCATCACCCGGATATCGAAGTAGCTATATTCCACAATGATATCAGGACATTCGGCAAAGGTTTCGAAGATTTTTATAACCGGGCCATGGAAATGGAAGGCGCCCGGTTTATCAGAAGGAGAATTTCTTCCGTCAAGGAAAACAAGCGAAATAATAATCTCGTCGTTTCTTATGTCACCGACGATCATACAGTAGTAGAAGAAGAATTCGACATGATCGTACTCTCCGTCGGGATGAGTCCGGCAAAAGATAATGCGGCGTTATCTGAAATAATGGGATTCGAACTTAATGAGCACGGTTTCTGTGAAACGGGTGGATTAACTCCCAATGAGATTGCCGGCAAACCCGGTATCTATCCAGCCGCAGCGTTTACTGCACCTATCGATATTCCCGACTCTATCAGTTCAGCCAGCGGTTCCGGAGCGATGGCTGCCCAGTTACTAGCGAGTCAGCGTGGAACTCTCGCTCAGACCAAGATATATCCCAATGAAAGGTCTGTCGAAGGAGAAGAACCAAGGATCGGGGTTTTCGTGTGCAACTGCGGCACTAATATCGCCGGAGTTGCCGATGTTCCTGCTCTTGTCGAATATGCCCGGACGCTTGAAGATGTAGTTCACTCAGAACAACAGACTATTTCGTGCGGTTCTGACGCACTTCGAAAAATAACAGAAGCCATTAAAGCACAGAATCTGAATCGAGTCGTTGTGGCAGCTTGTACTCCCAGAGATCATGAAACCGTCTTTCGGGAAGCATTACGTGAAGCAGGTCTGAATCCCTATTTACTGGATATGGCAAATATCAGGGAGCATTGCACCTGGGTACATTCATTCGAAAAAGAAGAAGCCACTGAAAAAGCCAAAGACACTATCGCCATGTCTGTCGCCCGGGCACGCAATCTTACCGAACTCGAGGAACTTGAGCTCCCGGTTAATCCGAAAGGATTCGTTCTCGGTGGTGGCCTGGCTGGAATGAACGCGGCTCTCTCTCTTGCCAGACAGGGATTCGAAGTTTACCTCGTAGAAAAAGAAAACGAACTGGGTGGTCACGCCAGGCATATCCACTACACGCTTGAAGGTCTGGAAGTCGGACCTTATCTCGAACAGATAATCTCAGAAGTAGAAAATGAAAAGAATATTACGCTTTATAAGGGGCACGAACTGGTAAATTTCGCCGGGTATGTTGGCAACTTTAAAAGCACGCTGACCAAGACCGGAGAACCCGAATCAGAGGCTGTCGAACTTCAGCATGGTATTACCATACTTGCCACCGGCGGGAGTGCTTATACTCCTACCGAATATTGTTATGAACAGAGTACCAGTATACTGACCCAGCAGGAACTTGAAGAGATGATCTCTGCCGGTAATTTGCCTGAAAGTATCAATAATGTGTCCATGATCCAGTGTGTTGGCGCCAGAAATGAAGAACACGGTTATTGCAGTCGTATCTGCTGCGGCGTAGCCTTGAAAAACGCATTAAAGCTTAAGGAACTGAATCCAGATATAGACATTACGGTATTTTACCGGGACATGAGGGCATATGGTTTCAAAGAGGATTACTACCTCGAAGCCAGAGATAAAGGTGTCCTGTTCATCCAGTATGAACCGGAAAAACAGCCTGAGGTATCAGTAAACGGTGACAGTCTTTCTCTTCACTACTATGACAGCACCATCAACATGAAGGGAGAAAGCAAGCCAGACCTGGTCGTACTCAGTACTCCTGTCGTTCCCGACGGTAACCAGGAATTATCCCAATTACTAAGATTGCCGTTAACCGGTGATAGATTCTTTATGGAAGCCCATATGAAACTCAGACCGCTTGATTTCGCAACCGATGGCATCTTCCTCTGTGGCATGTCGCAATATCCCAAGGATATTCCTGACTCCATCAACCAGGCGAAAGGCGCAGCTCTACGAGCGGCTACTATCCTTTCCAAGGATACCATTGTTGCCAGTGGAGCTGTCTGTGAAGTAAACCAGGAAGATTGTATCGGCTGCAGTCTCTGTACAAGGGGCTGTCCTTACAATGCCATTGAGATGCTTGAAACAGAGGAAGGGAAAGTTGCTAATGTGATTCCTGCCGCCTGCAAAGGGTGCGGTGTATGTAACGCCGTTTGTCCGACCCACGCTATTTCCTTGAACCACTTCACCGATCAGCAAATATTCTCACAGATAGAAGCAGCCTATTCGATACCTATAGATGCTGACAAACCAAAAATATTAACAATTCTCTGCAACTGGTGTGGTTATGCAGCTGCCGATCTTGCCGGAGTATCCAGGATCCAATACCCCTCCAACACCCGTGCGATCAGAGTCCTGTGTTCCGGTCGGGTGCACCCCAAGTTCGTCTATGACGCTTATCTGAAAGGGATGGATGCTGTCCTCATAGTAGGATGCCATCCTGCGGACTGCCATTACATTACCGGTGTCCAGCAGCAGATACGCACTATTCCTATTACCCAGCAAGGCCTTGAAAAAATGGGGATAGAACCATCCAGGCTAAAACTAGAATTCGCCTCAGCCGCAGAGGGAGCAGCTTTTGCGGGAATGATAAATGATTATACCAATGAAATTACCAAACTGGGTCATCTTGAATTAAACGAAGAGCAGAAAGAACAACTTACAATTCTCAGGGATAAGAGGACGCTACCAAAGAAGAAAGGTAAAGCGGCAAGTGCAGCAGCAACTGACGACGGAGAAAATACCGCCCCGGAATAATGAATTTGCCCAAAAAATAGCCGCTGAGGTGAAGTATCTCAATCGTTGCTATCAGTGCTCGATGTGCAGCGACGGATGCCCCGTGGCTTATGCAATGGATTATTACCCCAACCAGATAATCCATCTCGTTCGACTGGGTCTCAGAGACAAAGTAGTAAACAGCACTACCATCTGGTTATGCGCTTCCTGCGAGACCTGTGCTACACGCTGTCCCAATGAAATCGAGATTGTCCGCCTTATGGACATGCTTCGTGAAGAATCGGTAAAAGCCGGAGTGAACAGCCAGGTGAGTAACATACTCAAATTTCACCAGGCATTTCTGGATCAGATAAAGAAAAAGGGCAGGATCGACGAAGTAAGCCTGATGATAAGCTATGAACTCAAAGCACGTGAGTTCCTCTCTATTCCAAAGTTAAAAGAACTGGCTAATATGGCAATCGGCATGTTCAGAAAAGGAAAGATAAAATTTCCTTCGTTGAAAAGACACTCGACCGGAGAGATCAAGTCTATTTATAAAAAGGTATTTTCTCGCTGAAATATTTACCAGAGTAAAGACGAATTTATGAAATATGCATATTATCCCGGATGTACGGCAACAACAACATCGATAGAATATGAAGAATCCATAAAGGAAATAGCCGGATATCTAGGCATTGAATTCACTGAAATACCGGACTGGACTTGTTGTGGCGCCAGTTCCGGTCATGTTATCAACCGCGAGCTTTCACTCGCCCTTCCTTCACGTAACCTTGCCCTCGCAGAAAAGATAAGCCTGGACATTGTCGCACCCTGCCCGGGCTGTTTATTACGTTTTAAGACCGCGGAATACGAGCTTGACAGAGATCCGGCGCTGAAATCAAAGATCGAAGAAGATATAGGTGCCAAACTTGATCTCTCACATAAATCACATCACGTCCTGGAAATCCTTTACCAGGATATCGGTTTAGAAAATATCAGAGAAAATGTAGTAAGACCTCTCGATGGTCTGAAGGTAGCACCATATTACGGATGCGTTCTTGTTCGCCCTCCTGAGGTTACCACCTTCGATAATCCTGAGAATCCCATCATTATGGACGAGTTAATGGAAGCCCTGGGAGTTGAGATAGTTGACTGGTCTTACAAGGTTGACTGCTGCGGAGGTTCTCTCTCCATGGTTGTTCCGGAAATAGTTCAGAAATTATCCGGGAAGATTATACGGGGTGCCAGGGAAGCCGGTGCTGATATGATAATAACTGCCTGTGGTATCTGCCAATTAAACCTGGATATGCGTCAGCCGAAAGAGAACAATACTGAGCCGTTACCCTCACTTTATTTCAGTGAATTGATGGCACACGCTTTTGGCAGCCAGAGTATATCAAGCTGGGCCAAGAAACATTTTGTCGATCCTTCAGTCAAGCTTACCGAACTCGGTCTACTCTAAACTTTCTGTCTAATACTCTGCCAGCACCGAATCGAAATACTGGTTTGCCTTTTCAGTAAGCATTTCGTGATAACGATCGAATATATTCATTGCTTCAGATCTTAACCAGTTTTTTGGCAGTAGTTCTTCAGGAAGATCAGGGTCCAGGTACGGCAGTCTTCGATAATCGTCGATCAGCTTGAATCTCTGGACAAAGTATTCGCTGGATTCAAGGCTCTCTCCGTTATCGATGCGTGCCTGATGATCTTCCATTTTTTTTCGATATTCTTTTATAAAAGCATTATACCTTTTATGTATTTTCTGGAGATCCCAGGACCTGGCAACTATCCCCGCCGGATCATTTGAATTCTTCATCCTGGTCTGAAATACCTGTATATAAGAGCGTATTTTCAATTTATCTGCAAGCTCGATAACTTCGTCGGTAAGGTCATGGGGTGATATCCAGGTTGCGGTAGTCAAAGGGCCGAATCCCATCCAGGCAAGTTCCCGTCGAAGTCGATCACGGGCTTCCCTGTTCTGTTCCGGTATATAATAGACGACCAGGTTCCATAGACCGTTCCACTCGGTGCGCTTCCGCTCGAAAATCCTTCTCTCGCCTTTAGACATCAAGGCAAGCCCCTCATCACTAAGAGAATAATAACTGCGTGATTTATTTCGCCTTACCTTTAATATGCCGGCACGGCACATGCGGGAAACCGCTGACCTGATGGAATTTTCGGAAAGGCCGAAGT
Organism: Dehalococcoidales bacterium; assembly: GCA_020343555.1. Next base: position 1,814,135 of record CP070800.1, on the reverse strand, counting down.
TACTCAGGAGGGCTATGAGGCTACCTATTCCAATTTCACCGCCTCTATGACGAACGTAATCGCCATAGAGAGTAAGCATGGCAGACCTGGGGCCGAACATAGTATGTCACCGTAACAATATAGCGTTATTTAAGCGATAGACAATGTTAACACTAGGTTTACCAAGTGTCAACACGAAATCATTTCTGCGAAAGAAACAATTATACGAATTTTACACAGGATCAGTCAGTTTAGGGATGGGTTCCTCTGATAACTTCTATCTCCAGTTCATCCTGTATCGTTTTCTCATACAGGTCAACTGTTGGACATGGATGTACCAGGCAGTTTCCGAGGTGTATCACCTCGGCACCCTTTTCTTTAAGCTTCGTTGCTTTTTCTAAAATCTTGTCAGCTTTACCTCTGCCGCAACCACCACAGGTATCGAATCCTATCAGTTCGATATCACCATATCTTTCGAAACTTCCCTTCTTTTCCTGCAACGCCGGGAAGCAGTGAAATCCTGCACAGTTATTGCTGTGTTCTCCACACCTGATAATACCTATTTTCATTAATCACAGCTCCTCGCTTTTCGTTATACTATTTGTACCATAACTTGTCACTTAACGCCATTCGTCGACAGAAGCAGTCCCAAGCAGCCCCAAGCTTCCAGCCTGCCAGTAAGGATTCGTTTCGCCACCGGCTACCATGATATTCACGTCTACTTCCCGCGCAACGGGTATTTTAATCCCTTCCGGCAGTTTAAGCCATGAAGCATATGGTTCTTCACCGGCTTGTGCTTTTGCCAGCTCCTCGGGATGTCCGCCGGCAGGAAACTGACCCGGAAATCCCCAGTATTGCTTCTGATCATACTTAACATTTTCTTTCAGCCATTGATGAAATTCTTCCTTCGTCTTATATCCAAGATCGTCATGAAGCATCATTGCTACCAGCGGGTCCATTACGATAGAAGCACCGCAGCACTGGAAATTATCCTCAAAGAAAATCCTGATAGTCTGGTCTTTCCATGACTCGAATCCACCCATATTACTCCAGCTCCAACCATGAAAAACACTGACTACACTTTCCTCCGGCTTATAACCTTTCAGTACGTGGAAAGGTTTCCAACCTTCCGGGAGTCTTTCCTCATTTTCAGCGAAACACAGGTTAGTGAAATTATGTCCCTGGCCCTGGCTTCCCATATAATTCAAACCCGGCGTAACTCCTCCACCTAGGTTTTTCGATACCAGCGACCATGCTGCTCCAATCGCTGCATTGGCATGATTAAAGGGACCCAACGTACCTATAGACATGTTCATTTTGTTTTCATTTCTAATGGGTCCATTAACACATACCATTGCCGTGAAGGAATTTGTAGATGTAAACATAGCTGTTTGTCCTATAGAAGCAATAGCAAGGATCACCGGGAAATGTGCCGGTTTCGCTCCTGCCATAACGGCATTAACCGCGACCTGTTCAACGGTATAGGACCACTTTTCATGCGGCGATGATGGCGCCATTTCACCAACCTTTTCACCGGGTTTCCTACTCGTTCCTTTCAGCATGGCTCCCACCCGTTCTTCGGTCGGTACAACTATCGGCAGATACAATGTCCAGCCGTTATTCCTGAACAATTCCTGGAAATTCTCTTCTGTATCGGCACCAAGTATCCTTTGACGCGGTCTTTCGATGCTGCCTGTGTTAGACTCTTCTTCATTCAACGGCAACGTAAGGTGGTCTACGATTTCCTGGAGTACTTGTTTTCCCGAGACAGGATCTCTGCCCAGCAGTTTTTGCCGGCACTCCTCAGAAGGCCTGTAAGCAACAGGATGCTGAACAAATGCGACTCTCAGGTGTTGCATACCTTTACCGTACAGGGACTCCCTTACAGGCGTCTCAAACGTGTTGGTGATGACCGGTACTGAGGGTATGCCCATCTTTTCGGCTGTGACGCAATGACCGGCGACCGCCGGCGCGCAGGTGCTTCAATGTCCGACATATTGTATCATCCCGTCACCCTTTTCTTTTATCTCCTGCCAAAGATCGGGATCATCGTCGAAATACGATCCTGTTTTCTGTTTATAAACAAAATTCGTTCTGGGATAAGTTTCTTTCAAGAGTTTTACGAGTTCTTCACCAAACTGCTCGCTGGCAGGAAACTTGGAATCAACGATATA
>CP070800.1:1803043-1811882 GCA_020343555.1 Dehalococcoidales bacterium | reverse complement strand
AAACTGAATGACAAGTACGAAGCACAAATTGAGTCCCTGGAAAAGGAGAAAGAGGTATCAGGCGATACCTCAGCGAGAGAGAAAGAGGAGATAAAGATAAGATATGAGCAGCAGATCGCCTCGATAAACAGTGAGCATAAAGCTGAAATTAATAATCTGAATGACAAGTATGAAGCTCAGATAGACGACCTGGAAAAGGAAAAAGAAGTATTGGATGATACCTCAACAAGAGAGAAAGAGGAGTTAAGGGTTAGATATGAGCAGCAGATAGCTTCGATTAACAGTGAGCACAAAGCTGAAATTAATAATCTCAATGACAAGTACGAAGCTCAGATAGACGACCTGGAGAAGGAAAAAGAGGTACTAGGCGATACATCAACAAGAGAGAAGGATGAGTTAAGGGTTAGATATGAGCAGCAGATCGCCTCGATAAACAGTGAACACAAAGCTGAAATAAACAATCTCAATGACAAGTACGAAGCACAAATAGCTGATCTGGAGAAGGAAAAAGAGGTATTAGGTGATACCTCAACAAGAGAGAAGGATGAGTTAAGGATTAGATTTGAGCAGCGGATCGCCTCGATAAACAGTGAGCATAAAGCTGAAATAAACAATCTCAATGACAAGTACGAAGCACAAATTGAGTCGTTGGAGAAGGAAAAAGAAGTATTGGATGATACCTCAACAAGAGAGAAAGAGGAGTTAAGGGTTAGATTTGAGCAGCAGATTGCTTCCATAAACAGTGAGCATAAAGCTGAATTAGCTGAGAAAGACAAGCAGCATAAAACCGAAGTAAAGGATTTGAACTCACGTATAACTTCTTTGGGTAAGGAGAAGGAGGTACAGGCGGGGACTTCAACAAAGGAAAAGGAGCAACTCAAAGAAAAATATGAACAGCAGATAACTTCGATAATCAATGAGCATAAAGTAGAGATGAAAAACTTCGAAAAGGAAAAGGAATTACTTGCAGAAACCTCATTGAAAGAAAAGGAGCTGCTGAAAGAAAAATATGAAGCGCAGATAGCTGAAACTGATAACGAACATAAATCAGAAGTAAGAAAGCTAAACTCACGTGTTGAAATACTATCTAAAGAAAAAGAACTACAAAAGGAACAATATGAATCACAGATAGCTGATTTGGATTCAACAATTAGAGGCTTGGAATCCAGGAAGTCCGGGTAAAACTCGTGTCATTATGTAGCCCCGGAAAGGCTTCGACGAGTTACAAGAACTTTCACAAAGTAAAGATACCTGAAGCATGATAGAAAACTAACCAGTCAGTAAGTGTAGTATCTACTTGCAGCAAGGCAGCCTCTCACAAGGCTGCCTTCATCAATATTATATTATCGTTTAATTGAGTATATCTAATAAAGGTAGACGATAGTTGCGAGAAGAAAGAAGGGAGATCATAAACAAAGAGAATCAAAATGAATACAAACATCAAATTTGATAATTACTTAAATGTGGTTTATTGCAATGACTTATAAAGACTACTACCAGATTTTAGGATTAAACAAGACCGCGTCGGCAGACCAAGTAAAGAAAGCATACCGAAAACTGGCAATGCAATATCATCCTGACCATAACCATGGTAAGGAGGAATGGTCTAATGAAAAATTCAAGGATATTAACGAGGCTTTCAGCATTCTTGGTGATCCCGAAAAAAAACTGCAATATGACCAATTTGGAACCGTAGGGACCTTTGATGACATTCTCGGCAGTCAAGTCACTCGAGAGACCTTTGAAGAATTGATCCAGGACTTTGGAGAAGCAGGACTTGACCTCGGATTTTTTGACGATATTCTCGGAGGAACATCACACAGTTCAAGGTTCACTTATCGTAAATTCGGAAGAGGATTTGGTAGTTCGAAGAGCACGAGATTCCATGTACCGGAAGATGTCGAACTTGAAGACATCGGTAATAACCAGTCTTTTTCTAACTATTATGTAGATTACGTGATGTCATTGAGTTCCGAACAGGCAGCAAAAGGAATTGAAAAGGAACTCAGGAGAAATGGTAAGAAGTTAAATGTGAAAATACCCGCGAATATCAGGAATGGCGGCAAAATAAGATTGAAAAACGCACTTAAACTTACCGATGGAAAACCCGGCGATATAATGATTCTTGTGAAGATTGAATAGAATCGAGACAACCGGTGGAAGTTTTACGCTGAACACGGAATACTTTTCCCTGTGATCCGATCTCATTTCACATCTATAAGCGTTGGGATCGGACGGTTTCAGACCGGAAAAGTAAAATCAGATGACCCGCAGCTGATCACGTACTTCCCTAACCTGTAGTCTGTAAGAATCCAGTAACCTGGAAACATCAGCAGGTCCACAATTAGCATAGGCTACTCCTAACCTCTTCAATTCAGTCGCATCAAGAGGAAAGGCTGAAAGGTTTAATGGAAACGCCATTTTTGCTTTACCAACCTTCCTGATTTTCTCAGATATGCTTTCTATTACCTGCCTGTAACGGGGATCCGTAGTTTCCAGTCCCAGGGATTGTGCCAGGTCAGTTGGGCCTACCGCAATCAGGTCTATCCCATCTATAGCTGCTATCTCTTCAATCTGTTCTACCACAGCTATATCTTCCACCATCACAATAAGAAGAATCTCTTCGTTCGAAGTAGCTATATGTTCGACCATAGTAATTGAGCCGTAACGGGCGGCTCTTGTCGCTCCACCCATACCTCTCTCTCCCAGCGGAGCATACCTTACCGCTTTTACTGCAGACACAGCATCTTCTTTTCCACCGATATGAGGAATTTGGATGCCCTGGGCTCCCGATTCAAGGACACGAAGGATGGTTTTCGGATTGTTGTCTGGAACACGAACCAGTGAGGTTATTCCCATCAAATCGCAAGCTCTTACCATTTGCTCGACCAGGGAAAGATCAAAAGCGGTATGTTCCATGTCGATGAACGCGGCATCGTATCCAGCCAGGCCGATTATCTCCACTACCGCTGGATCAGTCAAACTTACATAGGTTCCAATGGCTAACTCACCCTGCCTGATTTTCTCTTTGACTTTGTTTTTTATCATGACTCATTCCCCCACAAAACAATATCAAACTATACCATTCAGTCAAATACGGGTACAATTAATTACTCTGTTTGACAGCCTGTTCGAATAGAATAACGATTTTGGGAAAGATATACCGAAAGAGGAGTATAGACATGACATATGGAAGTGGCAGATACAGATATGAACTCGTCGAAAACTGGGCTCAATTGCCCGTTGGGTGGGCTTTCTATGACATAGGTGGTATCAGCATTGACCGGAATGACCGGGTATATGTTTTTAACCGCAGTCAACACCCATTGATGGTATTTGAGCAAAACGGCGATTTCATCGAAAGCTGGGGAGAGGAATATTTCGTTAGACCCCATGGTATTCGCATCACAGATCAAGAAGAACTTTTCTGTACGGACGATATGACTCACGTCGTTTCAAAATTCTCACTTTCAGGAGACCTCCTGTTGACGATTGGAGATAAAAACAAACCTTCGGACACCGGTTATGTTGATGATTCAGACTTGATAACGAGTTTGAAATCAATTAAACGGGGAGGTCCGCCTTTCAATCGGCCTACCGGTGTGGCACTGTCGTCATCGGGAGAGATATTTGTTTCCGACGGGTACGGAAACGCCCGGGTACATAAGTTTGATCCGGAGGGACAATTACTCCTCTCTTGGGGTGAACCGGGAACCGGTAACAGCGAGTTCATGCTTCCGCATAACGTCTGGGTAGACGAAAAAGACCGCGTCTGGATACCTGACCGCGAAAACAGCAGGATACAAATATTCGATTCTCAAGCGACATTCATCACTGCATGGTATGATGTTTCAAGACCGTCTGATATATACATCGATGGTAACGGTGTTGTCTACGTTTCCGAAATCGGGCATGTAGATGGCTCAGGACCTCGTATCAGTCTATTTACTATTGATGGAGAGGTTATTACTCGTTGGGGTAACGATATGATTGACCATTCGACAGATCTTTTTGTGTCTCCTCATGCAATTTCAGTCGACTCTCGCGGTGATATATATGTGGGAGAAGTAGCAATGACACATTCCGGTCTCGACAGAGGATCTCGTGTGATCCAGAAATTCGCTTTGGTGAATTGATGCACCACAAGTCTAATATATGGATTACAATCGTCTATCTTTCTAAATTTATTATGGACTCATAACCTCCAGCCCAGTATATCTCACTGACCGGTATTCCCTGCTCCTGATAGTGTTGGTTGGCTTCTTCCATAACCGGACTGATGCAGAAATCGACGAAATCCTCTCTTTTCTCGAACTCATAAATTGTCAGGTACTGGGGACTTTTATCGCCGTTCGGACCATACGGTTCGTCGAGGCGTACCCGTGTCGCCTTCTTCAAACCTTCGAACTCGATCAGTAGAGTTACATGTTCGTCATACCATGCATTATATTCGTCCTCTTTGCCTGGTTTGGGTCCGGTACCGACCAGGTGAAAATATGGTGTTTTCTCCACGTGCAATCACTCCATTATTAGATTTTATTGTTCTGCAATATCATTGAAACTCGTTAGTTCCATGACCAGGTTAGCGACTTTCAGGTCCACGTAGGCGGCCCCGGTTTTCCCGCTCTGTTTTCCGATTAGCGGCACGTCCGCCCCAAGCCCAGTCAGTCGTTCGACTTCGCCTTCTACGTCGTCGACCTGGAACCCGATGTGATGGATCCCTTCTCCCCTGGTATCGAGAAACTCCTTCCAGGGATTCGGCTTATCGTCCGGTTGTATTATCTCAATCTGCATATTCCCGATCCGCACGGCAAGTGCCTTGAAGTCTGATTCAAGCGGCTTGCCTTTGTAGAACAGACCTTCAGCACCGGGAGGTTCATCGGGATGGATGAAAGGGCCGAAATCCAGTTCCTCCAGGCGTTTTATAGTACTCTCCAGGTCCCTTACCACCACCGCCACATCCCAGCAAATACCGGAACTTAATATTCTAGATGAATCCTTCTCCATAATTTTCCTCCGATAATTTTTCCATTTCTTTTATACCACATATCTGAATAGCCTGATCATTAATCTTTGACAAATACCATTCTTGATTTTATACTTGCCGAAACTACCAGAACCTTGTCATATTAAAGGTGATCATTAGTAGAGATTGCTACGGTTCGCCTGTTGACGGCGAAACTCGCAATGACAAGTACGATCATTCAAATAGAATCCAGTTAAAGGAGAATATAAATGTCTGAGCAGAAAACATGGCCGGATTTCATTCCCTCTCCCGAGTTTTCACCGCCATATCCGCCCCTTCCTCACCATTTCAATGACAACCACGAGCTTCAGTTCCTGTGCCAGGCTCCGCCGGGAGCTATCGAACGCGCCCTGGCAAAACCACTGGAGAAGAACACCGATAACGACCTGTTCGTTCTCCAGATGGGCTGGAGTCCCGACTGCGAATGCTTCAACGTTCATGAGATACAGATCAACGCACCTATAAAATGGGAAGATAAAACAGGCTCCACGACGCTTATTGAATATATTGACAGCGATATGGGACTTATCGCAGGACGCGAGATCTGGGGATGGCCGAAAAAGATGGCGGAAATTGTCTGGACGCAGACCGATACCGGCTGGACCGTCACCTGTAACAAGCAGAAGGACCAGGGCAGTCTTCCCCTGATGAAGGTCGAATACACGATTTCAGATTCGGTTTCTGACATCGAATGGCCTGTCATGTTTCCCGTATACCTGGTCAAGCGTGTTCCCAATGCTTCAGCTTCGGTTCCGCCCCTGACCCAGCTTGTCCGTATCGGCGGTGATTTTATACCCGGCACTCCTCCACCTCTCACTCCGGGTTCTACGCGAACGAGTACTGTGGGAACAGCTACCGTTGAGTTCTTCGACGGACCTCACGACCTTCTCACCTTCTTCGGTCCTGTCACGGTTCTCGGTGCCAGAATGAATATCACCAAGGGTTCCATGCAGGGAGGACTTGGACTGGGAGAAGTCGTTTACCAGTGGGAAGAGTAACCACCGTTATAACTTGATACTAGGACTTAGTTGCACAGAAAATTGGGGTAATCAAGCCGTTCGTGGTGAGTCTGTCGAACCACAACGGCGCCCTTCGACAAGCTCAGGGCGAACGACATATTAATATTAATCGTTGCATTTAGGTACTGGTCATTAAAACAGAAGAGCTGATAATAAAAGAGGGGGCACAGTTGTGCCCCCTCTTCTCCATGGTCCTTTGCTTTTAGTCGGAGGACCTCCGCCCTCTACTTTCGTCCATTGGCTCATCTCCTTTTCGAAGGCACCACTAAGACTGTCTTCCTCCCCACCTGCCTTCGCACCTATTATACTACACTTATCAAGTCCTGGTTGTGAAGTAGCCAAAGGAATACATTTTTGACGAAAGTTGTCTACTTTTTATATGATGAGTCCAATTGTTTGGTGTAAAACTGGCACTACACGATACTGTTATTCAGGAGCATTTTATGATACAAGATAACACGCAGAAGCTTGTCGATGAGATTGAGAAAAAACACGGAAAGTCGATCCAGCAGCTGATTGATGAAAAAGAAAAGAGAGTAACGGCCGCTATCGAATTAAGAGAGCCTGACAGAGTCCCGGTCACGCTGGGAACCGGAGTGTTCGCAGCCCGGTACGCCGGGTTGAAAGCTTCCTCCATGTACTACGACCAGGCTGCTTACAGGGAAGCCAGCAAGAAAATGCTCCTGGAATTCGAGCCGGACGACGCCATGGCAATGGGTCCGATGAATTCCGGTACGGTCATGGAGATGCTCGATGATAAGCAGTATCTCTGGCCGGGCGGTAACCAGCCGGACGATCTTTCATTCCAGTTCGTCGAAGCTGAATACATGAAGGCAGACGAATATGACCTTTTCCTTGCTGATCCTTCCGATTTCGTCCTGCGTTATTACCTGCCGCGAACCTACGGCCTTCTTGCACCCCTGCCGAAACTCCCTCCCCTGAGAACCCTCATCTTCGGTATGGGAATACAGGGACTCACCGGCATCTTGACTTCACCGGAATACCGGAAGATCGGTGAAATACTCATGAAGGTACAGGAACAGCAAACCAGGCTGATGCAGGAAAATATCGCATTCTCTCAGGAAATGACGCAGCTTGGTTTCCCGGCGCCGTCGATGGGACAGGGACGCGGCATCACCTTCACGCCATTCGACGTGATCTCCGACCGCCTTCGAGGAATGCGGGGCATAATGATCGATATGTACCGCCGAACCGACCAGCTTCTTGAAGCCTGCGACCGGGTAATGGAGTGGTGGTTATCTATATGTGTTCCGGCCGAACCGGATCCGAAAGGAAGGCCCCGCAGAGCTGGGATGCCGCTTCACCGGGGTTCCGACGGTTTTATGTCGGATGCCCAGTTCGAAAAATTCTACTGGCCGCACCTGAAACAGTGCATCGAGAAGAATGTCGAACTCGGTTTCATCGCCGCTCCTTTCTGGGAAGGCATCTGGGATAACCGCCTTGAGTACCTCCTCGATCTACCGAAAGGCAAGGTGATCTTCCACTGCGAAAAAACCGATGTCTTCAAAGCCAAAGAGGTACTCGGCGACCACATGTGTATCCAGGGAGGAGTTCCTCCCACCATACTCCAGGCAGGCTCGCCGCAGGATGTTGATGAATACTGCAAGAAACTTATCAAGGTGGTCGGAAAAGGCGGTGGATATATCATGGGTGTCGGCAGCGCCATGGACTACGCCAAACCGGAAAACGTAAAAGCAATGGTCGATTCCGTTAAGAAATACAGTCCATAATTACATTTATGGGAGAATAATATGCCGGATGATTCAAAAGAGAAGAACAAGCAATGGGGTATTGCGGGAATCGCCATACCCGGAGGACTCCTCCTTGGTATGGGTGTAGGATTCTTCGTCGATAATATTACAGGTGGCATGTTCGTTGGTCTCGGCGCCGGTTTTCTTATTATGCTCATAGCCATGGTCGTCATGCAGTTCACCAACCGCGACGGGCAATAAGGCTCAGGCACTTATAGATACCACGCCGGTTTTCACCTGTCATTACACCGAAAATGTAGTGCCACGTCATTCTGAGGGAGTGAAGTCCGCCTGAGGTGGAAAGAATCTCATCCGATCAGGAAAGGAGATCCTTCGCCCCGAATGAGTTGGGGCTCAGGATGACAGCTTATCGATTTGTAGAGATTACCACGTTACCCTGTTTTCACCGGAATTCCTCGTAATGACAGCCGAAGTGTCATTTCCACCCGTTGCAGCAGGATGGAAATTCACACCTCAATAATTACCACGAGGGAAAACTCCCTGTAATCCTTCCACCAACCCCTTGCCAACTCAAGCAACCGCTCCACACCTGAAAATCATACGCTAACCGCGCACAATCCTATTTATGAGGTACCCTCTTTCCATTTGGAGAGGGTACCTCGTAACCGGGAGAGAGGAAAAATAAAAAAACTGATGTCAGGAAAAATTCCACCCCACAACCTTATAATCAGCGAATTGCCGAAGCGGGAATAGGTGTCATGAAATAATTCCTATCTTGACATAGTTATGTCACACATTTACACTGATACACACACATGCTTCTCGTAGGAGCTGTTTCGTATGAAATGTCCGCACTGTCAGGCTGATAATCCGGAAGGCGTCAAATTCTGCGGTGAATGCGGTAAATCGTTGCAGGTTGAACTGGTTTGCCCCCAGTGCGGTCACGCAAATCCTCCGGGAGTGAAATTCTGCCACGAATGCGGAAACTCATTAACTGAAACTACTTCAGAAGAACCTCCTGAAGTCGCAAAACCTTCTACTGCTGAACTCACTTCCTTTGT
>CP070800.1:1793372-1802943 GCA_020343555.1 Dehalococcoidales bacterium | reverse complement strand
AAAGAGGAACATCCTATGCAACGGTGGCTGGAAAATCAGAGATACCTTGAGGTAATTTACTAATAATTTGCGGACATACAGAAGGGAGTTTTTGACATGCAGGGGAAAGTACTATATATCGATCATGAAAAATGTACGGGGTGCAGAGAATGTGAACTAGCTTGCTCCGTTTTCCATACAGGAGCCAGTAATCCAAGCCGAGCCCGGATAAAGGTGTTTAAATGGGAATGGGAAGGAATTTACCTCCCGATGACATGCCAGAACTGCGAGGATCCTTTCTGCGTTGAAGTCTGCCCTACCAAAGCCTGCCACAAAGACCCGGTACTTAACCGTGTGGTAATAGATAAAGATAAGTGTATCGGATGCAAGACCTGTATTGTTGCTTGTCCGTTCGGAGCTCCGTTGTTCGATAAAGCCGAGGGTATCACAGTAAAGTGCAACTACTGCGATGGTGATCCGCAGTGCGTAAGATTCTGCGAAACGAATGCCATTTGCTACATTGACGCTTCCGAAGTAAATAAAACAAAACAATACGCAGCAGCAGAGAAACTACTCGGCACTCTACCCAAGCAAAGTGTTCTCCCTTAGAATAATTTCTTATTGCTATATATTCTATCGGTTGGGATACGAAAAAGCTGTGTATCAAAATCTTGATACACAGCTTTATTTATTTACACAAATGTTTATCTAGGCTTTCTGTATCCTGCAAAGCAGTGCTTTCATCTCAGTATAACCGGTAACGGGATCCCGGACATCAGCCGAGGTAAGTAGGTTGGCATTAGCCTTCTTCCAGCCATGCGGTATACTGACAACATTCGGAGCCATCTCCTCGATCAAGTGGGCTTTCATTTCGATTTTTCCTTTGATCGTTTCTATGGACATCATATCACCTTCAGATATTCCGTAATCCTTTGCTGTCGTCGGATTAACTTCTGCGATCGGCTCCGGTGCGTCTTTTTTCAGTGACGGCAATGTCCTGTACTGAGTGTGTGTATACTGTGGAATACGAGAGCCTGTGGTGAGAATTACCGGATACTTCTCGGCAAGTTCAGGCGAACTAACCGGACTCTGGGTCGGCTCGATATGATGAGGTATGGGATCATAACCATTCTCTTCCAAGGTCTCTGAGTAAATTTCAATTTTCTCTGACGGAGTCCTGTATTTTGGAGTTAGATATTTACTCTTCTCATCGACGTAATACATACCCTCAGGATGTTCTTTATCAAGCTGCTCTCTGGTCACGCCGCTGGGCTCGAGGAAGAAATCTACTACCTCTTCGTCAGAATTCCATGGGAAATACTCGTCGTAACCCATTCTCCTGCCCAGTTCAGTCCAGATTTTCCAGTCAGGCCAGCTTTCACCGACGGGATCTACCACTTTCTTACGCAGCAGAGCATAAGGTTCACCTAATGTCACTCCATAAACGTATCCCACACCACTCTTTTCGAGGAAAGAACAGGCCGGAAGGACTATGTCCGCCAACTCGGCAGTTTCTGTCATGAATAGATCCGTTACTACCAGGTATTCAAGTTTCTTCATCGCTTCTTCGATTCGGGCTGAATCCGGGAGAGTCAATGCGGGATTGCCGCCATTTACTATCATAGCCTTGAGGGCATATGGCTTCCCTTCCAGCACCGACTCGGCAAAGAGGTTCTGCTGGCCGTAGGGTGATGTCCTTCCCCAGAAACGTCTGAAGAGAGGATGTGCTTCCGATCCGATTGGTTCGTCGACCTCCGGTAACCTGAGGTCGCCCAGGCGGATGAACGGAATCGTGATCCAGCTTCCAGGAATATTCAGGTTGCCGGTGATGACCTGGAGCAGATTCATTGCACGGTTACCCTGGAAACCATTAACATGCTGATCAATAGGTGCCGTACCGGCGACATTACAAGCCGGTTTATTGGTAGCAAAGATACGGGCGATTTTTTTGATATCTTCAGCAGGTACCCAGGTTATCTTTTCCACCTTCTCAGGCGGGTATTCCTTCACATGCTCAACAAGTTTATCAAAACCTATTGTATACTCATCGATAAATTCTTTATCGTACAACTTCTCTTCGATAATAACATTCATCATCCCCAGCATCAGGGCGGTATCGGTCCCCGGACGTATCTGGATAAATGTCCCTCTGTCAGCCATAGAGATACGCTTGGGATCGACGATGATTAGATGCTCCAGGGTACCCTCATCCAGAGCTTTGTATATTTTCTCAGCAACCAACCCGCCGGAGTTATCCATGTTTCGTCCCCAGACAATAGTGCACTTGGATTTCCCGGGTTCTTCTATAAACTGGGTTCCGAAGGTCATTTGCCGTGCCATGATTCTGGAACGGAAGCAGTTTCCTTCAACGGTAAGAAGATTAGGAGTGCCGTACGCTCCTCGGAATCTCTGGCCAAAACCCGCCAGCTCAATATTTTCAGTACCTATTGAGCCATTATATACGGCAAGAGCTTTGGCTCCGTACTTTTCCTTGATTTCTTCCAGTTTAGCAGCAATGGTGACTAAAGCTTCATCCCAGGTAATCCTCTCCCACTCACCGTTTACTTTCTTCATCGGATATTGAATGCGGTCAGGAGCATACACATATTCCACCAGGGCTTCACCCCTCGGGCAGATATAACCCTCACTGATCACATGCTCGGGCATACCTTCGACTTTTACCAGTTTTCCGTCTTCAACATAAGCATTTATGCCACAGCTGTTAATGCACATGATGCAATCGGTTTTAACCACTTTCTGTGCCACGTTAACCTCCTCTTTTATGTATGAAAATATATTTCTCTTCTAACGGATATATCCGGTACGTTATTCATTCTTCCAGACAGGATCTCTCTTTTCCAGATACGCCTTCAATCCTTCCTGTCCATCATGGGTTTCCCAGCTCTGAATCCCCAATTCCACAGCAGTTTCCAGGGCTTTATCAATATCTGCAATTTCAGCACTCCTGTAAAATGCTTCCCTGACTAGCTTAACACTGAGTCCACTCATCTTAAGGAATTTCTTTGCCATTTCTTCGGCGGCAGAATCCAATTCCTCAATCGGGACAACCTTGTTAACCAGTCCGAATCGTTCCGCATCCACTGCGTTCATACTCTCACCAAGAAGCAGTACCTCGAAAGCCTTCTTTTCACCCATAACTCTTGGAAGTAGAGGTGCCGCCGCCGGTGCCAGGCCACCAAGAATTATCTCAGGTTGACCAAGTTTCGCTTTTTCGCCGGCAACAGCCAGGTCACATCCGAGGACGAGTTCACAACCGCCACCAAGAGCAAGACCGTTTACGACAGCTATACTCGGTTTACCCAGATTCCTTAGAAGTTTAAAGATGCGGCCGAATTCTTTCATCATTACCGGCATTTTGTCACCGACATGGTCGGCGACTTCAACACCGGCACAAAAAGCTCTCTCGCCTTCTCCACGAATCAGCAGCACTCTGGTCTCGTCATCTTGGGCCAGTTCTTCCAGAGCTGAACAGAGTTCTCCCAGTGTTTCCTGGTCCATTACATTGACCGGGGGACGATTAATGATAAGCTTTGTAATGCCTTCTTTCTTTTCAAGAATAATATTTTTATAGGCCATAATTCCTCCTCCCTGGCTACTTACGGACTGGTAATATTTACTCTGGTTGGAGATAATGCTGCAGGCTTTGTGTTCGTATAAACAATACAATACTAGTCTTTCACTGGTTCTTTGTCAATCTCGAACTTACCGGGATTCCGGTTAATCCAGGACCTGATAATACATAGTTATATTAATTAACGTTCATTAACTTAACGTTAAAATAGCATATATACTATAATCTGTCAAGAGATATTATACTGCGTATTAAAACCATCTACAGACTGATCATGCATAATTCTCAGTTTGATTAATTAATGTCAATTAACATTGACATACTTATTTCCATGTTATATAGTCCAGGTAGGTAGTTCGGGATATATCAGGATAATCAAATGATGACTTACCCCCTGCCATATAAAACGGAAAGGTAGCGGATATGCTGAGGTCAGGTCAACGCAAAGAATTGAAGTCATCCATTAAGAAAAGTTGGATACTCGATAAAGCTGGGATGCTCTTCTGGCAAAAGGGGTATCACGGTACAAGCATGAAAGATATCGCTGCCGCCTGTGATTGTAAAGCAGCGAATATATACAACTACTTCATAGGTAAAGAAGATATTCTATTCGAAGTGATAAAAGATATTACTGAGAGAGCTGTTAACTCGGTCCGTCACCTTGAAGATGATGAAACCGGAAGCCCTGTAGAGCAACTGAGATCGTTTATTGACAGTCATCTTGGTGTCCTTGTCCAGATGAAAAATTCGAGTGTTTTATTATCCGATACCGGTTTACAAAACCTGACACGGGAACATCGCAAGATAATCGTCGAATTACGTGATACCTATGACAGGATAATGAGAAAGATCATAATCCGTGGGGTTGAGTCCGGAGATTTTGCCGTTGGAGATGAGAAAGTAATCGTTTATCTAATTTCTTCGGTTATTATTAGAACCACTATCTGGTTTTCTCCCAAGGGGAGACTATCTGCAGATGAGATAGCCGATATTATATTCGACTTTGTCTACAGGGGTATCAAGGCTTAAATCGGGAAAAACTTATTTAATAAAACCTTACCATCGAGTTATTGTGAAGACACAACAAAAGAACCGTCCCGATATTCTTCGGGACGGTTCTTTTTCTCTTCAATTATTTATTCCTGAGGTTTGCCCAGAACCTGTTCAAACATATCGTAGTTCATCGGAGCTGCTTCAGCTACCAGCTGGCGGAATTTAATGAAGTCAATGGTATCTTGTCCGGTAATCCTCTTGGTATTGAAAGCAGTGAATCCAAGGAACGCCTCACCCTGCATGTTGGCAGCCAGCCAGGTCAGGTGTTCGTTCTTGTTCGTATCCCAGAAGAATTTCTTTTTCTGCCTGATGCCATTGATCGATTTCATCAGACAGTTCGGGAACAGGTTGGTGAATGTCCAGAGTACTTTGTCAATCTCCTTGTCGACAAGTGTAAGATCCTGAGGTAATGACCGTACCATGTCTCTGGCTTCTTTAGCCGCATCTCCGGTTACCGGTTCGCCATATACGATCTGTCCATTTTCAATCCATTTGTCTGTAACGACCTGCGGGTTTGGAATGTACTTGTCGCCGTCTTTAAGAACAGGGACAGCTTTACTGATATAATTCTTTCTCAGCATCTTGTAGGCACTCCACATTTCGCAGGAAATACAATTCCACATCGCATCCTCGCTGCTGAGTGCCCAGGGCAAGAAATCAGATGAACCACCGACAGGAGCAGAACCATGCCGCGGACCCGCCTGACCGAATATAGCCAGGTCTGATGCGATAGCAATATCGCAGGCACCGCCAATTTCCTGTCCACCAGCAACACTCATTCCGTTAACACGGCGGATTGTTGGTTTCTGACAGCCCATGATGGCATCTACCATTCCATTAAACAGGTTCATATACTGGTAATACTCCGAGTGCTTTTCCGAATAATACTCGGAATACTCCTTGGTATTGCCCCCGGTACAGAAAGCCCTTGTCCCGGCTCCTGTAAATACTACGGCTACGACTTCCCGGTTCATTTGAGCTCGATGGAATCCGGCAATTACGGCCTTAACCATTTCAGTGGTATAGGAATTGAGCTGGTCGGGATTGTTAAGTGTAATCCAGGAAGTGTATAGTCCTTTCACTGGATTTCCCTCCGGGTCGATAACGGGTTTTTCCTCGTAAATTACGCACGGTGCTTCCGTGCCAAAGAGTTCCTCACCCCAGAGATTATGGTCTTTAAGTCCACCTTCTCTTGGTATCCAATCTAAAGCCATATATTTTTCCTCCTGCATATTTTGTATTAATTTTTAGAAATCGGGGAGAAGTACAATCCTTTTGTCCAGTCCACCCTTGTGAACATCATCGAAAGCCTGTTGTATCTGACTCATCGGACGTGTCTCGATAAACGGATCTATCGCTACTTTTTCATCCTGTACCATCTTGAGAACCGTAGCGTAGTATTCCGGTAGACAACCCCATGTTCCCATAATATCAGCGTCGAATCCCATTAATCTTGAAAGCTGGTACTCGTTCTTCTGCATACCGTATCCGGCTATCACTAGTTTGCCAACGAAAGAAAGTAGCTCAAGCCCTATCGCCTGTCCTGCCTCCGAGCCAGTCCACTCGAATATTTTCCAGCCGAAATTAGGAAGTTTGTTTTCTTTACTGTAAGCTCTGAATTCGTCCCTGACATATCTCGCACTCTTGTCTACAGTGCTTATGGTGTGGGTAGCCCCATATTTCATTGCTCTTTCCAGTTTTTCCTGGTTACGAGCAATGACTACTACCTCTTTCGCTCCCATCGCTGCCAGGATTTGTGTAGCATATACACCAAGTCCTCCTGTCCCGCCAAGAACGATTGTGTAGTCACCGGGCTTAACTCCTGCCCTTGTCGCTGCCTGATAAGGAGAAGTGACGGCGTCAGCAATCACCGCAAATTGCTCGAGCGGTCTGCCCTTTTTATCATCAATGACACATAAGTCTTCAGACGGTACTACAATATGGCTTGAGTATCCACCGTATATACCATAGCTGTTACCTGGCATCTTCTGGGCAAGACACCTGTTACCCCTGCCGGAAGCACAAATAGGACAATTGTTACACGGTAGAACTGCAGGAATAATCACTTCCTTGCCAATCATTTTGTCATCACCCGCAATCACTGTACCGCTGATTTCATGCCCCAATGTCAGCGGGGGCTGAGTAACCGTAGGCACTCCGTCATAGAAATACCCCAGGTCTGTATGACATACCCCGCATCCGGCAATCTCTACCAGTACCTCCCCTTCCTGTATCTCAGGCATGTCGAGGCTGACTCTGTCAAGTTTACCCGGCTCTGTCATTTGCCAGGTTTCTATCTTATCCGGTATGTTTGCCATAATTCCCTCCTTTAAATAATCAAGATCATTTTTCATCCCTCACTACATTTCTACACCTCACCCCTGAATATATAAAAGTCTAGGAAATTGAACGAATTATGCAGTAGGATTTTATCAATTATTACGATATGCTGTCAATTAAGGACTGCGTGAATTAAGTGACACCTTTCGGTACCATTCGCGTTTTCCTGTATAATGAAATCACGTATGAGTAACGATAAATCTACCAAATATGAAATGATATCAGAGGAACAGGGAGTCCGGTTGGATAAATTTGTCAGTGAACATTGTCCTGACTTATCCCGTACCCGGGCACAGAAGCTTATCAGTGACGGTTATGTCAGGATAAACGGCGATGTTGCCAGGGCTGGTCATAAGCTGGATACCGGAGATACCATCACGGTTGAAATTCCTCCTGCTGCACCCATTCAGCTTCAATCCGAAGAAATTCCACTCTCTATTATTTATGAAGATAGTAAACTTCTGGTAGTTGATAAACCGGCAGGTCTCACTGTTCATCCAGCACCCGGTCATTCATCGCACACACTGGTAAATGCCCTTCTCTCTCACCTTTCGGAATTGCCGGATTCAGGAGAGGAAAGACCCGGGATCGTACACCGTCTGGATAAAGATACTTCCGGGGTGATGGTGGTAGCTAAGAACATCCCTGTACAGGAAGACCTGATGGACCAGTTTAAAGCCCGTACCGTTGTAAAACGCTACCAGGTACTGGTGAAGGGGCATCTTACACCTGAAGAAGGAGTAATAGAAGCCCCGGTCGGACGCGATCCGCGTCATCGCCAGCAGATGGCTGTCGTCCCTGAGAGTAGAGGAAGAGAAGCCACTACAGAATACACCGTGATCAGGTATATAGGTGATTTTACCTTGCTTGAGGTCAGACCTGTTTCCGGGAGAACTCACCAGATCAGAGTCCACCTGAAAGCTATCGGTTTTCCTGTTGCAGGAGATAAGGTTTACGGAGTTAAAGCTGCCCCTCTGAAAAGACAGTTCGTCCACGCCGCTATCCTGGGTTTCGTTCTCCCCTCAACCGGTGATTACAAAGAATTCACCTCTCCCCTGCCTGCAGACCTGGAGCAGGCAATCGAAGCTATCGACGCATCATCGTAATCTACTGTATAAGTGCTACGAACATAACGGTTGGTCTCAGAATAGAGGTGGATATGGTAAGTTAAAGTTGGTTACATAATCACAATAGCATCATTTGTATTCTTTTCAGAATATATGTGGTTTTTATATTAATTTAATTTCCGAAATGAAGTTTAAGATGGTAATATGTAGCTGTTGGAGAATGAGTATATTTCATAATCAGAGAGTATTGAATAATGAGTGTAAAGACAGTATTTATTTTGGGATCGGGTGCAAGTCAAGAAGCTAGGTTGAGCACCGGCGTAGAATTAAAAAACAAAATTGCTCAGCTCTTAGATATACGATTTGAGGATCTTACTCGTCAAATATCTGGTGACCAAGTGATAGGGAAAGCATTTTCTGAGTATCTTCGACAACAAGGAGAGGGACAAATCGATATAAATCCTTATCTACACGAGGCTTGGCATATTAGAGATGCATTACCTCTAGCTATATCAATTGACCAATTTATCGATACACAACGTAACAATGAAAAGATTGCCTTTTGTGCAAAACTAGCTATCGTTCGATCAATTTTAATGGATGAACGTGATAGCCTGCTGTACTATGATTTCCCGGAGGTCAATTTAAATTTCAGGAATATTGAAGATACCTGGTATAACTCGTTTTTTAAAATTATTACTGAAAATTGTAGCGTAGATGAGATTCCTGAGAGATTACAGTCAATTGC
The DNA here is from genome assembly GCA_020343555.1 of Dehalococcoidales bacterium. Next base: position 1,794,164 of record CP070800.1, on the reverse strand, counting down.
CTTAATAGTCTTTAACTATGACCGTTGTGTTGAGCACTTTCTGTATAACAGTTTGAGAAACTTCTACAAATTGGATTCATCAAAACCTGCTGAATTAATGGCTCATTTAAAGATATATCATCCTTATGGAGTTGTTGGTACTCTACCATGGTTAGACCGCGAAATGGCTATGGGATTTGGTGCAGAACCGAACACAACTCAATTATTAGCTTTATCTAAAGGGATTAAAACGTTTACTGAAGGTTCTGATCCAAAAGAAAGTGAAATTTTGACAATCAAGGATTGTATACGCCATGCGAGTACTATTGTGTTTTTAGGCTTTGCCTATCATCAATTAAATATGAGATTGATTACACCAGAAGAAATCGATGATGGTATCGGCACCCGCGAATGTTACGCAACTACGCTTGGAATTTCTGAGAATGACAGTGGTGTAATAGAGGATCAAGTAAAAAGGATGTTTAATCGTAACATAACCGTTCATATGTCCAACAAAACTTGTTTTCAATTATTTACTTGTTACTGGAGAAGCGTGTCATCTGCGTTAAATTATGTGTAAACATGTGAATGTATGACGGGTGAGAGTTTATCGATGTAACTATATTTGAACTGCAAATCTTCAAGATCACTTCAAATGGTAAGTGTGGTCAAAGAACGAATTGTGAAAATAGAAAATTACCTATTAGTAACACACGGTAAGGTCAGAACGTGGACGTACTACGAACATACCATTTAACCTCAAGATACTGCATGAATTAGCTCAATAGCAGCCCTGACTCGCTCCCTGGCTTC
>CP070800.1:1783115-1793272 GCA_020343555.1 Dehalococcoidales bacterium | reverse complement strand
GGCGTCGAAATAAAATCATCGATATACTGATCGACATCGAGGTCTTCCATTATTTCATCTGTAATAAGAGCAATAATCGGAAAAGAAGTTCTGAGCTTAATCTGTTGAATATACTCACGGGTCATATTCCCGGATAGATAACCGGTTACCTCAGCGATTACTACATCCGGGGATTGATTGGATACATACTCGGCAATATCTTCGTTATATTCAGCCAGCGTGCAATTAAATCCTTTGCGAGAAAGAGTCATCTGCAGCTCTGCCAGCTTTCCGTTGTTACTGGATATAATAATCAGGTCCGGCATTTCCTGTTCACATCCTTACCGGTATTCCCTTCTCAGCCAGGCATTTTTTTGTTTCGCTAATGGAGTATGTTTTGAAGTGAAAGATACTGGCGGCGAGGGCGGCATCCGCTTTGCCCTGTTCAAGAGCTTGAAGCAGGTCTTCGGGAGTACCGGCTCCGCCACTGGCAACTACCGGAACAGGAACGTTTTCTGAAATCGTCCTCAATAATTCCAGGTCATATCCACCCTGGGTACCATCAGCATCGATACTGTTTACCGTTATCTCACCGGCACCAAGCTCAACGCCTTTGATCACCCATTCAATAGCATCCAATTCTGTGGGAAAGCCCCCATCGGCGCCTGTGTGAGAATGGATAATCCAACGGACCGGATCCGAACCGGGTACTCGTTTGGCGTCTATGGCAAGAACGATACATTGACTGCCGAACCTTTCGGCTCCGCGCGATATTAATTCCGGATTGAAAATTGGCGCGGTATTGATCGATACTTTATCGGCACCGGATAATAGCATTTGGTGCATATCGTCCACCGTCCTTAAACCTCCTCCAACCGTCAAGGGAATAAAGATCCTGGCAGCGGCACGTTCAACAACTTCATGCATTATAGCACGGTCATCGCTCGATGCAGTTATATCATAGAACACTAGTTCATCTGCGCCTTCATCATTATAAAAAGCAGCCAACTCTACCGGATCGCCGGCATCACGATGACCGCGGAATTGTATTCCTTTGACCACTCGTCCATTCTTAACATCCAGGCAGGGAATAATTCTTTTTGTTAACACTTTTCCGTTATCTCGACCGCAATTTTTTTTCTAGCTGATATCGCCAATCATTAAGAATGTTTGGCATTCCGGAGGAAATTATCATATATTTTTAGACCGACATCACCGCTTTTTTCCGGGTGAAACTGTGTTCCTATCACATTTCCCTTGGCAATAATGCTACAAAATTCAACACCGTATTCCGTCGTACCGGCGATAAACGATTTATCTTCAGGATCAACATAGTAACTGTGAACAAAGTAAAAGTTCGAATTATCTGGAATTCCATCGAACACCGGATGGTCGATTTTCTGTTTCACCTGGTTCCAACCCATATGAGGGATTTTAAGTCCTTCCGGAAGTTTCTTGACCATACCGGGAAAGGCATTAAGGCAGTCCTGTCCTCCGTCTTCCTCGGTATTGGTAAAAAGAACCTGAAGACCGATACAGATGCCCATGAAAGATCTGTTCTCCGCAATGATTCTCCTGACCGGTTCTATAAGATTCAGTTTTTTCAGACTCGATACCGTATCACCGGCAGCGCCTACCCCGGGAAGGATAACCGTATCCGCAGATAGCACTTCAGCGGGATCGTTGGTAAGTTGTATCTGGTACCCCAGTTGATTTATGGCGTTGACAACATTTCTTATATTTCCGGCGCCATAATCTATTACGGCTATCATTTACAGTAATTTCCTCCGTCTGAGAAACAGCTTAATTTTTTACTGTAACCTCGACTATATTTTCCCTGGCTATAGCTCTCGCTTTTTCTCTACCCGGTTCTTCCGTATACACGTGCATTAATCCCATTATCTCATACTGTCCGTCTTCCAGCACGGTGGTATCCCATCTTACTGAGAAATTACTACTCTTATCCTGTGATTCACCTATCTGGATCCATGTTTCTGAATTTTTCTTTCGGTAATACCACGGATTATTTATACTTACTATCCTGCCGGCCAAACCCAGGTCTGCCATTTCTTTACTGAGTAAGTCTTCGTCATATTCTTCGCGTAATAGTACACCGCCGGAATAACTCTTGAGAGACTCAGAAGGAACGATATAGTGGGGACCCCAATTATAAGACATAACGACCTCCTTTATCCTGTTTCAGAGTTGATATAGTTTATTTCGTCGCACAGATAATACTAACTCATTAACACAAGGCAATAAATGTCTCTGGAAACCTTCGTGTATTTACTCGCTTAGCCCATCGTCATCAACAGCAACAGCCGACCGCTTCGGTCTGATCTTCCTGTAAATCTCGTCGGGCTGCATCTCTTTTCCGTCAACGGTCAGAAGTCGTTTAATATTGATACCGAAGAGTCTTTCATTCTCTTCGAGATAGGGCAGTATCAGTTTCCAGTCGGAGTCTGAAACCTTTGTAAATTCCCCACCGTTCAGCTGTTCTTCGACGAGTTTCATATGTGGATCACGTACGTAAATCGCCCCACCGGAAGCCAGGGAAAAGATATTAGAGCCAGGATACGGTGAATCAAGTTCAATGATATCGCTGGTATTATCATCGAATCCGATACCATTCACTACAACGAATCCGCCACCGCGCAGAGGATTACCCGCCATAAACGATTCCGCAAGGTAGTCCAGGGCGGTACCGTTGATAACCACTCTCGGTTTACCCACAGCGTTAATTAACGGTCTTCCAGCAGCATTTCCCAGAACGTAGGCAGCACCGCCTTTAGCTCCGTACATGAATGTCTGTCCGACATCTCCAAAGACCACAAGCTTGCCGTCTTTCATGATCTGACAAAGCTGGTCCTGGGCATTACCATGGACATATATTTCCATGCCGTCTATACCTGATGCCAGGTAATCACCCGACGAACCGTAGACATCGATCTTTACTCCTTGCGTCGCCGGACCGAAACCGCAACCCGTGAATCTCTGGCCACGATATCTGTAGATAATGAAATTCCGCCAACCGAGTCTATAAGCGTCGACCAGCAGCACCGCATCACAGTTGTCGCCTTCCGGTTCAAATTCCTCGGCATCAACTACTAGGATTTGTGTTTCATCGTGCGGTGCCCGTAGAGAATCACGCGATGAAAAATCGATTCGGCTGAATTGTGAGGACGTATTTTCGGTGATTCTTGGTATTCCATCGAATATGGTATAGATATAAGTTCTGAGAATATGCAATACCGAACTCCTCTTTAACTTACCGGTATCATATCGACGATCGGTCAGTTGTGTCAGAGCTGTTATTGCTGTCTGTTTATATGAGTCATTAATCAATGCCTGTTTATATATAGTTCCGATTGCAGCCTTGTATGCTTCTGTATCGTACTCCAGCATTTTGTCCCGTATATACTCAAACACGCCTTGTGCGGTACCTGATGTATCCGATTCTGAAAACAGCCTGCATAGCTTATCATCGACAGTACAGTCTAATGGCGGGGGCTCACATAAATCTGATGAGAAAGCACAGATAATTTTTTCTTTATCCGTCTCGATAACTTTCCCGAACTTATCGGTACAGATCAGCTGTTTGTTATCAGATACATCCCCGCTATCCTTAAGGCTGAATATAAAAGCACCGCCGTCGGTATAACTTCCTCCACGGGCATTCCAGTATTTATCTGCAATCGGTCTGAACCGTGGATCTTCTCTCTCCAGAGAATGCAGTGTTGCATCGATAGCCTGTTTCTCCGAGCAGATCAATCCTACCTGGACTTCCCCTTCCTGTAACGCGAATACCTGGGGTCTCAGCATAGCCGTATCGGTGATACCGATAAGTTGAACCTGGTTATTTACGGTATCATTCCGCGCGATGATAAAGAACCAGGGACCGTCAGGTGAAGAAAACACGTGATGGGTCTGAATAGCCTTATATATTTCCTGTTTTTCCGGTGTTAACAGGTCGAAGTCCATTTCAGCGGTCGGCGCCATGGCCTCGATAAGATACTCGAGCGGATATTTATAAACCCTCCCCCACAGGTCAATCAACTGAGCTGCTTCCTCGGTATCAGTAAGGAACAGCGGTACGTAATTCCGCTGTTTAAGATAATCATAGACAGCCTGGTAATTAGCGAAATCACCGTTATGTACGAGTGCTTCATTAAGCGCGCTGAAGGGATGACAGCCACCCGGATGCCAGACTCTCCCGCGGGTCGGGTAACGCTGATGCGCAAGCCAGGCATGCGCTTTAAAATCATCCAGCTTGTAATACCGAACGACATTTTCGGCATACCCGACAATTTTTAAAATCATCATATTCCGACCGTGAGACATGACAAAAGCTTGTTTTTCACCAAGTGATGCATAATACCGGTTGTTTAACTGAAAACTATTCCGGTACACAAATTCATCCTCTGCGTCACGCCTGCTTATTGCTGATAAACTATTATCAGTAATAAATTTATCAAGGACATCGTCTTTCACACGGACGAAATACCGCATGATATCCGGTGGTTTTACTTCAAGTCCTATGGATCGATAATCATCGAGGGTATCGAGTTTCTCGGATCTATCGATCTCAAAATTCGTTTTGATGAATCCGCTTTCTACTTCGTCCGCTACACTCGTATCAAGCAACGCGATGTGCAGCATATAATCTTCGTCCAGCACCTGCCTCGACACGCCTAGAGTTTCCGGTACGAATCCTACCGCGGCGATACCTCCACCTTTTCCATTTCCCCTGTTGTGCATCTGTACCGACGGTTCGAATATGTTTTTTCCGGTCACTGGAATGGAACAGATAAATCCCGTAACACCGCAGCCGCCTTCTTCTTCCGTATTGGGAGGAAGATCGGGTACCTGATTGCACATTTCTGCACGCGAATGTAGTATTAAATCGGCTTTATCCATTTTGGGGCTCCGTTTCTCGAGAATAATCTATGTGTTCCAGAAGATCCGTACGCCCGACAAGTTCCCGAATACTCTTAAGACCAAACTTCCGGAGGATTTCGATAAGCTGGACATACCAGGCATGATAAAGATTGGTCACCCTCTGTGTTGCCCAGTCTTCTTCAAAAAGATCTGCCAACTCCGAATCCGTTGTTGCGATACCTCGGGCACAGCCACGTCCCGATTCACAGTTACCGCAGCGGACACATTCGAGTGCGACCAGTTCCGCCGTACCGATAACCACACCGTCGGCACCCAGGCAGATAGCTTTGGCTACATCGTAGGCAGTACGTATACCACCCGACGCTATAAGAGTCATCGCGTCCCTGGCGCCTTCTTCTTTGAGAAATTCATGAACCTTGGTAATGGCGTACTCAACGGGCATGGCAATATTTTTCTTGGCTATATCAGGAGCCGCTCCGGTACCACCATATCCGCCGTCGATATGAATAATATGCGCTCCGGCATAATATGAACCTACCGCAACCATATCCACGTCACTCGGCGTCGAAACCTTAACAGAGACAAGAGCTCTCGGATTAATCTCCTTGATCCAGTCGATATGTTTTTTATGGTCTTCAATCGAATACACGGAGTGAAACGGGAATGGGGAGAACAGGGAAGAACCTTTCACTGCCTCACGCATCCTGGCAACACTCTCCGTGACCTTCGCACCTAACAGATGTCCACCCAGACCAGGTTTAGCACCCTGGGCGTACTTGAATTCGATTATCTTCACACGCTGGATCGTCTCTTCACGTACCCCGAAAAGACCGGTAGCTACCTGGGTAATTACGTGGTCATCATAAGGGTAGAGTATTTCTGGATATCCGCCTTCACCGGTACAGGTGAACGTATCCCAGTTTGCCGCACAATGCGCTTTTGAGATCATGGTCGGCAGACTTACCGATCCAAACGACATGCCACCACCATATACGGGCAGGGCAATTACGACATCACTACGTCCATCTTGTCTACGGTTTAGAGGTATTTCCAGGGAGATTTCGGATTCACTCAATTTTTCAGGCGGATTGTCAGGAAACTTGAATTGCAGCTTGTCAAAACCGCCGCCGGAATTCCCGATATTATATTCCAGGTCTGTTCGATCGGGAGGGTAACCGGTCTCAGCCATGATCCATGTCCCCGTGATCATATCCGCTGTCCAGCGATAATCTCCGAGAGCTTCATACATAGGACTCAACGACAGACTTAATGCCTGACGTGGACATTTGTTTATACAACAGAAATCCTTCTCAAGGCATTCGAATCCGATACACCTGTAATCTACAGGTGGTCGTACCTTGTTGTGACCTTCTACTCTCTCATGGACCCCATATGGGCAGGTATCAGCGCAAGTACCGCAATTGATACAGGTATCAGACCTGGTAACCTTGTATTTAGGCACCTGGTGTCTGAACCTGGAAGGAATTTGGTTTATCTGAACGCTTGACGGTTTCATTTTCTTACTGCATATCCCCGCTGAATATTTTTCCGAAAGTTTCTTTGTCGATTTCTTCAAAGAACATCGCCCGACCGGTCTCTCCACGCAAACGACGTATATCACGAATTCCCATAGCGCCCATCACTTCCAGGATCTGGGAATGCCAGGCTCCGATCAAATTCACGATACGCTGTACAACAGTAGAAAGAGGAATTGTATCCAGTCCTGCAGGCATTACCAACGATTTTTCAGGTTCTTCGTATATTCTCGCGCCCAGCGTAATCAACAGTGGGATATCAATCGTCGTAAGGTCGACACCGCAAAGCATGGCTTTGGTTACGTGTTCAGCAAGAGCTATCCCACCGGAAGCCATGATAGTAACCTCGTCGCGAAGCTTGTGCCTGAGGAGTTCTTCATGAACATCCCGGATTATATCTTTGATATAACGATCATTTGAGCCAGCCGAATTATTGATCCCACCGCCACGATAATCTGCAACAACCTGTATTACCTCAGCATCTTTCGCGGTGAGTTCGACAACGATACTTGCCACGTTTTCAGTGGCTGGTACGCGAACGATAGTAACAGCATTACCAAGTCGGGTGATCTTTTCCTTTGTCGCGGTAAAATCATCTGCCGGTTCCTCACTGTAATCTAGGGCAACAAGACGTGATTTTTTTATAATTTCTTCGTAATTCTCAATTTCTGATGATGCGAATAAAGGTATAATTTGATCGTTATAGTTTTCTACGTTTTCAGGAATTTCAGTCACCGGAACGATCACGAATGTATCCAACTCCCGGGCGGCTTTAACAACAGCTTCCTTTAATGCCGGTACCAGATCATATTCAGCCAAATCGAAGATAACGGGAATCGATATCGTTACCAGGTTTTCAAGTTTCGATACCAGATTATGTTCAGAGTCAAACGTAAGATGGTTCAGTTTCCGCCCTAGGTCAACCGAAGTGCTGATATACTCTCGCCCGTGGATACCGTCGCGGGTCGGTCGGACAATCTCGGACATATCTGTCCACATGCTGTCAAAACCTTTTCCGGTAAACGGGCCGCGGTAACCGGCACCGGACACCGGTACACTGCCGGTCTCTGCCTGTTTCCACAGCGTGAGTAATATATCCGGAGTCCAGTATTCACCACCGCTGTCAGTAAATTCACTGAACAGAGATTTTTCCAGTGCTCCCCTAGGGCATTCCTGGATGCACCTGAAACAATTCCGGCATACTTCCGTGTTCGGATCAGCCATAATACGAAGATCTTCTTCGCTACGTTGATGAGCTTCATAAATACAGACTTTTGTACATTTTCCGCAATTTATACAGTTTTCACCCCTCACGATTCTAAACTTATAAATATACCCGAAATCAAGAGGTGTATTTTGGACGTTAACATGATATTTTTTTGGCATGGTCTTATTCTGTTCCCGTCGATATACGTTTCTTTACTGAAAATTGATTCCTGAGATCTACCATACTCCAGTACTCTTCGTTTTCATCAACCAGATCGAGAAATTCCTTTATCTGAATATCCGGTCTGCCGTATTGATTCTCAATCTTTGCTTCAAGAGTATCCCATAAGGACATCAGCTCCAGGTTGGTCTGGCATACCTCTTCACATGCTTTACAGTGCATGCAGAGAAATACATCCCATGCTTCTTCACGCGATACAGGCTGGTTATTCAGTAATTTCCTGGCAAGCTCTATTTTACCTTTTGCCGTCACTGCTTCATTTCCGGTAACGAGATAGGCAGGACATTCCGATAAACAGCTTCCGCATCGAGCGCATGCGTGCAGACTGAGTTCATAATCTAGGTCATCAACCTTTTTTTCTTTACCTAATAACAACGTCATTAACTTTCCAAGTGCAGGGGATAGTATGATCATCGTGTTCATCGCGAAGCCAAATACCGCAGGAAGGAATACAAATTTCATTACTCCCTTAGCATCAGCACTGAAGAATTTGCCTGGATTTAGAATATTATTCGGGTCAACGCGGTTCTTGTAGTCCCTGAGTTCACGCTTTCTCTTGTCATCGAATAGCTGGTTGATGTATGCAGCATTCCAGAGACCGAGTCCGTACGGTTTCGCACCCAAATTGAGAGCAGCTTTAGTGAGTATAGAGACTAGAGGAATGTTCATATAATACTTCATACGCCTGGAATCGCATAAAAAAGTTGCCATAACCAATGCTTCATTTTTATCGATAATATATGAATCGATACCGACCTCTACACCAAAATAACTTCCAATCTTCTTCGCTTTTTTTATGAATGAAGCTGCTGACTGTATAGGAATTATCACTTCACTTGCCAGGATCGTTGGGCCGAGACGTTTTGCCTTCATACCGAATAAACGTTCACTCCATAGATAATTCGCTACGTATCGAGGTGTTCCTTCAATTTTCCTGTCCCCGATATACTGAGTGAATTCTTCATCATCTTCGGAAGTACTGAACTCTAGAAGTACTCCGGCTTTCTTTTCAAAGATATCGGCTCTCATAGTCATATTGGTATCGTGCAGATGGTTCTCATCCAGGAAACGTATTACATTCGGACTAAAGTTTTCCTGGTCCAATTCTTTCACAAATCGGTCGATGAATGAAAAAGCTTCTCGATCGGAAGAAAAATACAGTAGATGCGGATATGAACCGTAAGGTACATCCCTCAATTTCAATGTCGCCTCGACGACAATCCCAAAAACACCTTCAGTAGATATGTAATAGTCAAATTCACTATCCGAAGGATATAATTGCCTGATTTCTCCGGCAGCCGTGAGAACTTTCATCGATTCGACCTGTTTTGAAAGATGACCATATTTAAAACTGTTGATACCGATTCCACCGGTTGCTATCCATCCTCCAACCGTAGAAAATTTGCTTGAAGGGTAGGTCATCAGGCATAAACCTGATTGTTTTGCTGTGATATCTATGTCACTCCAGCGTGCACCTGCTTCAACCGTCACCGTTTTGTTAATCACATCAACAGGAGATATTTTGCGGAAAGGAGACAGGTCGATTACGATCCCACCTTTAACAGGAATTACCCCGCCGAATCCCCAGGAAGCAGCACCTCTGGTCGTCACTGGCAATTTGTAATCATTCGCAACTTTCAGGATTGTTTGTATTTCATCGACGTTCTTCGGCTGAACAACGAAATCCGGCATGTTCCTGAAAAGCATCTTCATCATAACAGGGGGAATATCGCCGATGTCATGACTGTACATTTCTCTCGCGTTAGGGTTGTCGATTATTATTATATTGCCCAGATGTCTTTGAATTTCTTCAGTCGTCATAGCTTTCACACTCTAAACAATAGCACACACTTATCATGATAGGGCAGATAGTCAGGGAATACACTTAAATATAGCATTATTCTATAGAAACAACATAGACCGGTAAACGGTTGCCGTATACCATATGCTAATATTGCACCATAACAATTGTCAAGTGCCATATATGAAAATTTGAGCGTATATTGGAGTGAAAGCTAACCGCGGTGATATAATGAAATAACAATAAATATCACCTGACAGAGGAGGGCGAATTATGGAATTAAAAGATGCCATACTGCAAAGAAAGAGTATCAGGGGTTATGAAAACAAACCGGTACCAGAAGACAAACTCAACGCAGTGCTTGAAGCCGCGCGAATGGCACCTTCAGGAGCTAACAGGCAACCGTGGAAATTTGTTGTTGTCAGGGACAGCGAAAAGCGGAAGCAGCTTTCAGCAGCATCCGGCGGACAGGGTCACGTTGCTGAAGCCCCCGTTG
>CP070800.1:1770821-1783015 GCA_020343555.1 Dehalococcoidales bacterium | reverse complement strand
TGCCGGATCACACTGAATCCGAACATACTCGGCTCATTACTGAGGTAGAGTTGTATACGAACCGTCTGATATAGTTCTTAAACTACTCCACAAATCAAGAGGTGTGTGTAATTTCTCGAAATACAGTAATGTATCGATGTGGTTCAAAATTATACAGTACCGAAATTATATGCTGTCTTGATACTTGACAGCGTTATGGAAATGGTTTAATTTAGAGCAGAATCATTTACTTGTTCTTTTATGAGAGGAGTAAGATAGTGCTGAACTGGATTGCACAATATCGTCTGAACGCAACATCACTTATGATGATGCCTTGGGCTTGGTGTCTCGCCAGTTCGGGGAGCATGCGCATGTAGTTTCTTCAACTGGTGGTACGTAACCAAGCCCATGAGTATAGCGCTCATGGGCTTTTTGTTTTATGAATAAATTAATAAAATGAGGTTAAAAAGATGAATAAAGTATATATTACAACGACCATCCCATACGTAAATGCGAAACCACATATAGGACATGCACTCGAGTTTGTACAGGCTGATGTAATGGCACGATTTTATAGATTGACAGGCAACGACGTCAGGTTTCAAACCGGAACGGACGAAAACGCGTTTAAAAATGTGTTGGCAGCTAGAACTCAGGGAATCGAGACCCAGGAACTGGTGAGTCGAAACTCGACATATTACCAGAAGCTGTGCGAAGCCTTGAAGATATCTAATGACGGATTTATCCGTACAACAGAAAAGAGACATAAAGAAGCAGTGCAACATTTCTGGTCACAACTAAAGCCCGAAGACATATTTTCAAAAGCGTACAGCGGTTTGTATTGTGTAGGTTGTGAGGATTTCTATCTTGAGAGGGATTTAGTAGATGGAGTCTGCCCCGATCATGACACAAAGCCGGTGATTGTAGAAGAAGAGAATTACTTCTTCCGTTTGTCTTCATATCAAGAGCAACTTGAGGAGCTGATTTCCTCAGATACAATTCGAATATATCCTGAAAACCGGAAAAATGAAATTTTGAATTTCATTCTGGGAGGATTACATGACATCAGTATTTCCAGGTCGTCTAAACGTTCGGGAGATTGGGGCATCCAGGTTCCCGGCGATCCAACACAGATCATTTATGTTTGGATAGATGCACTCATCAATTATCTTTCTGGATTAGAGTATGGTAGTTCTAACAGGTGGGAATCATTCTGGAATAGCGAGACAACGAAGATCCATGTAATAGGGAAAAACGTGTGGAAATTCCATGCGGTTTATTGGCCGGCACTATTGATTTCCGCAGGTCTGCCCGTCCCTGATGAAATCTTCATTCATGGGTTTTTGACTGAAGAAGGTCGGAAAATAAGTAAGTCAAAAGGAAATGCTATTGACCCGGTTACTCTGATTGAACGATACGGATCTGATGCAGTGAGATATGCATTGCTGGGTAACGCTTCACCGTTTGCTGATTGGGATTTCACAACAGAAAAAATTGAAGCCTTGTATAACAATGATCTGGCAAATGGATTAGGTAATTTGATAAGCAGAATAACAAATCTATGCAATCGTGCAGGATACGGTCAATATGATGAACTGTCAACCATATCTGATTCTAAAACGATTCATGACTTGATACAGAGTTATTCATTTGATAAAGCTCTTCACATAATATGGGAAGAGATCAGGAAAATAAATCAAGATATCGACCGGGAAAAACCCTGGGTACTGTTGAAACAGGGAAAATTGGCGGAGCTCAAGAACCAACTTACTGAATGGCTGGATATACTATCAGGGATACGGCACATCTTGTCACCTTTTCTTCCTGAAACGAGTGAAAGAATTTCAGATATACTTTCGAATTGTCCAATAATATCAGCACCTGTATTATTCCCGAAAATGTGATCCTGACTATCAATGGATATCGCCGGAAAAATTTGCGTAAGAATTTGACGACATCAAAATAAAGATATTAATAGCAACCAGAAGCGAGGTGATGAGATAAAACTAGCGATAAAACGTATTGACAATTTTATCACTATCGAATAAGTTGAGATTACGATTCTCTTGTGGGAGGAGATAATCATGGCTATTGAACAATCGATCGAAAAGAAGCTCAATCGTCTACGAGTCTGGAATATTTCTGTCGGTTTGATCCTCGCAATACAGGCGGCAATGATTGCACTAATGACCAATGAATTTGCGCTCCCGGTTACAGCCACTTTCATGAGTGGGGCTCCCGGAACGACTCCTGAACTCTATGATTGGTTCAATATTTCTACCGGATGGGGAGTTTTCGCTTTCCTAGCAATCTCAGCTGGCGCTCTTTTGATCATCGCATCACCGATGGTTTTTCCCTGGTATAAACGAAATCTACTTGAGAGTCGCAATTATGGCCGATGGATCGAGTATTTCTTCAGTTCATCGATCATGATTGTGTTGATATCTCAACTATGTGGTATTAGTGATATTGCCGCCCTGCTGGCTATCTTTGGCATCAACGCGACCATGATTCTTTTCGGGGCACTGCAGGAGAAATATGAAAAGCCGGGTAAACCAAGCTGGACTCCTTTCTTGTTCGGTACCTTCGCCGGCATTATTCCGTGGGTAGCAATAGTTATCTATGTGATAGCACCGGGAGTGACGGTATCTCCACCTGGATTTGTCTACGGGATTATTGTTTCACTGTTCCTGTTCTTCAACTGCTTCGCTGTAAACATGGTACTGCAATACAAGCAGGTTGGGCCATGGCGGGATTACCTGTATGGTGAGAAAGTGTATATCATTCTAAGTCTTACGGCTAAAGCTTTGTTAGCATGGCAAGTATTCTTCCCAGTATTGATGACAACATAGAATGAATGCTTTTTATTTTCGAATATCATGCTAAGGTTGGTACTAATGAGTAGTGATAATGAAGAATGTAGTCATCACCGGAAGCACTAGCGGAATCGGGTACGGACTTGCCGAATCTTTTCTGTCAAAGGGATGCTCGGTTGTTGTTAGTGGCCGATCTGCTGAGAAACTAGATACCACCTATAAGAGTTTAACGGAGAAATATGGTAAAGAACACGTTTTCAGTGTTCTTTGCGATGTTACCAACCTCGACCAGGTTCAGGCGTTATGGAACGCTGCCGTCGGTCAATTCGGCAAAGTTGATATATGGATAAACAATGCCGGTGTCGCTCATGCCGAGACTGAAATTAGCGACTATCCTACTGAACTGGTGAGTGACGTTATAGATACGAATGTTTCTGGCGCGATATATGGTTCGATAGTCGCGCTGAAAGGTATGAACGGACAGGATTTCGGTAGTATTTATAACATGGAAGGACTTGGAAGCGATGGCAGGATTATCAAAGGAATGGCGCTTTATGGAACATCGAAATCGGCACTGGCTTATCTTACAAAGTCTATGACAAAGGAAACAAAAGGCACGCCAATAATTGTAGGTGGTATTAGACCCGGTATGGTAGCTACCAAGCTTGTTGCCCGTCAATATGAAGGACATCCTGAAGACTGGGAAAGAGTGAAACGTATCTTCAATATCCTTTCAGAACGGGTTGAGATAGTAACACCATGGATTGCTAAAAAGGTATTAAATAACAGGAAGAACGGAGTGATCATCTCCTACCTGACTACACCGAAATTGATAAAACGATTTATTCTTGCACCCTTTGTAAAAAGAAATGTTTTCGAATAATACAGAGCGTTCCTGATTTAGTATGATCTTTACTCTTTGCTGCCAATCTACCCGTTACAATGAATATCATTACAATGCATGATATTCTATTCCACGGTTATTGTAATCTGATATATCCACTCCTTTTTGATACCACCGTCCCATGGTTGGCTGTATTCCATCATGATTCGTGCAGTACCTTTTTCGACTCCTTCGAACGTCCATTTTTCGATACTAGGAGAACCGGTAAGATCATTTTCAGATTCTATAAAGTCGTAATCTTCCTCTTTAACCGAAGGATCGCCGCTCATTTCATACGACCATTTGAATCCGGTTGTAGGATTTGAGCATAACTCCGCGTAAACCTTATCGCCAACCTTGATAGTAAATTCATTTCTGCTACCTGTAGGATTATCTCTGAATTGATCACATGAAATACTAACGTGAGTTTCTCTTGAAGTAACAATGCAGGAGGGTAGGGTAAGAATCAGTGCGATAATCAGCATCAAAGACAACAATTTAAGTTTCATAATTCATCTTCTTTTACATAACCATTACGTAAATATATAACGATAAAGTAAAGGATAGGTTAGTATTACTCTATGGATTCGTAACTTTCAGTATTGTTGGAAAGGCATTCATTATCTACCGGGTAATGAAGTAACCGGATTTGTTAATCAATGCGTTTAACATCAACCAGCATACCGGGATTTCCTGTTACCTCCGGATTGCCGATATAGTTGACCTTTCCTATACCCTTAAAACCAACATCCAGCTTTTCAACTACGGATACTGTTAAATCGACATTTCCTGTGCCGTGAATATTGCATTCCATAGTTTTGAGTTCCTCACCATTGAAATTACCGACGCCATCTGCGGATATGGTAAGAATATTGGTATCACCGGATAATTCAATGTTATTAACTCCACTCACATCGAGGAAAAGACTGTCTGTTTGGAGGTTGTCACATTTTACGGTTACAACTCCGGGTAAAGCCAGGTCTGTAATCTCTTTGACTTTCAAATGATAGTAGATATTATCGGTTGGCACTAACTCGTAGCCGTCATCGACCACATTTTCTATTTGCAGCTTTCTATTCGAAACACTTACTTTTACATAT
The DNA here is from genome assembly GCA_020343555.1 of Dehalococcoidales bacterium. The sequence goes on along the minus strand of CP070800.1, from coordinate 1,778,237 downwards.
TCCATCAGATTTTCATCAGTTTCAACGACCAGACCCTCGATAACTCCCTGTTCGATAAGTAGAATCCCTTTTCCGCTAACTTTTACTTCATTAAAATCTTCAACGTCCACCTGCCTTGAAATAATGTTTCCAGAACCCTTGATCTCTATCATATCCCTATCGCCAGGTCCTGGTGTTTCAGTAGGTCCAGGTGTTGAAGAAGGCCCTGGTGTTTCGGTAGGCCCGGGCGTGGAAGATGGCCCGGGTGTTGTTACCGGACCTGGTGTCGTAGAACAAGCACTGAGTAAAGCAATACCTATAACCAGCGAGACTATTATTAACCCTTTTGTACTCATCTCTCTGTTACCTCCGTATTGAAGATATACTTTAGATATACGGGAGTATAAATGATTATCATACAAGTGATATCTGGCTAAAGGATAATAATCGTTCATATTATGGGATAGTTTTAAACTAGACTTCTGGCTAGGATGCGGCAAACGCCTTGGGGGACAGAGTCTTTGTAACAAGTAATTATCAGACATTGTTGGTTTATATCTAACAGGTAGGAATGGTAATAAATTTAGCAATTCGAAATATCGGATGGTGGTTTATATAAACGGAGTACCTAGGAATCCTGAATGCCTTTCAACTGGTTTATAAGCCACGAATACCAGGCTTCTATACCTTCGCCGGTTTTTGCCGATATCGGGAATATCTCTGTTTTTTCGTTCAGCCCCTTCACGGTACTGACGAACTCGTCCATATTGAAGTCAAGCAGCGGCGCCAGGTCGTTCTTACTGACAAGTACGACATCCACCTCGGTGAACATGATGGGATACTTGTAGGGTTTATCATGGCCTTCCGGAAGGCTGAGTATCATTACTTTCTTCTGTTCGCCAAGAGCGAATTCAGCAGTACATATTAGATTACCCACGTTTTCTATGAACAGCAGGTCGATATCATCAAGAGGAAGGTTATTCAGTCCCTGGCTGACCTGGTTGGCGTCGAGGTGACAACCCCCGGCGGTATTAATCTGGACTACCGGTATTGACTGTTCATTGATCTTGTCGGCATCGACCGATGAAGCGACATCACCCTCGATAACACCGATACGTGTTTTCTCTTTCATATCTTCGATTGTCTTGAGCAACAATGTGGTTTTGCCGGCTCCCGGTGACGACATGATATTGATCATCAGGATGTTCTTTTTCTCGAGAAGATCGTTATTTTCCTTTGCCCGGACATCGTTCGCTACCAGGATGTCTTCCTTAATTGTTAATACTTTGACGGCCATATTCCTACCTCTTTTTACCTGAAATCAATTATACGGTATGGTGGAGGTGGATTCAATTTTCCTGTGTTTATTACTCATGCTGAAAAAGCTATAATGTCATAAGTCAGACTGAAAAACAACAGTATGACTATTTTACTAAGATGGACAATTGACTAAAAAGCGGATAGATAACCTCTTGGTAGAGAAAGGCCTGGCCGAAAGCAAGACGAAAGCCCAGGCGATGATTATGGCTGGTGATGTCCTGGCTGATGGGAAGGTTATCCTGAAAGCCGGAACACTGGTGAGTCAGGATGCTGAAGTTTCAGTGAACGAACCACCACCATTCGTGAGTCGCGGCGGGTTGAAACTCGATTATGCTCTGGAACAATTCGGTCTTGACGTAAGAGGTGCCGTCGTGGCGGATATCGGCGCTTCTACGGGTGGATTTACCGACTGTCTGCTGAAACGAGGAGCTGCTCTTGTCTATTCGGTGGATGTGGGGTATGGACAGCTGGACTACCGGTTAAGGCAGGACTCCCGTGTCATAGTCATGGACAGGGTAAATGCTCGTAATATGCCAGACATACCGGAGAGGTTAGATCTTATAGTAATCGATGTTTCGTTTATCTCCGTGCAGAAGATAATACCGGCGGTAACAGGTTTACTCAAGGATGAAGGAAACATTATCGTGCTATTAAAACCGCAGTTCGAGGCCAAGCGGGACGAAGTGGGGAAAGGCGGAATCATCAAGCGACCGGAAATACATGCCAGGGTGCTAGGCAGATTTGTGAAATGGATTACGGATAACGCATACAGGCTGAAAGGGATGGTCGGTTCGCCGATAGAAGGAGCTTCCGGAAATCGTGAATTCTTAGCCTTAATTAAATTGACATAATATGAAGTTCGCGAATATAGTCCTCAATGTTGATGAGATAGATATTACCGGTAGGCTATACATTCCGGATGATGACAGGACAGTCTTTCCGACAGTATGCATTTGCCATGGAATACCATCGGGTAATCCTGCGAATCCGGATGACGGCGGATATCCGCTTCTGGCAGAACAGGTCTGCAGCAGGGGATATGCCGTATTCATTTTTAATTTCGGAGGTGCAGGAACCAGTGGTGGGAATCTGGATATGATGGGGTGGACGAGAGATCTCGATGCGGTCATCAATTACCTCTATGATAGACCGGAGATTGGCACCTCGTTTTTTGTCTTACTGGGATTCAGTGCTGGTGCAGCAGTTTCCGTCTACACAGCGGCTCACGATAGTAGAGTAACTGCGGTGATTGCATGTTCCTGCCCCGCCGAATTCGGATTTCTCGATCCCGAAAGCGCCCTGGAGAGATTCAGGCGAATCGGGACAATCAGGGATAAGAATTTCCCGGAATCGGTAAGTGCATGGGCAGAAGGCTTCAGAAAAGTGAGTCCCATTGATTGTATCCAGAACATTTCGCCCCGACCTGTCGTTATTATACATGGTGAGGAAGACAATGTTGTACCTATCAGCCATGCTCATAGATTAATTGATAGGTCAGGAGAACCAAGATCGTTGTTTAACGTTCCGGGTGCCGGTCATAAACTAAGGAATAATGAACAGGCATTGGAGAAAGTTTTCGAGGTACTGGAGTCTTTAAGTCCCTCGATAAAGTGAAAGCTTGTTTTCGTTACCGGTTAAATTGACCCCAATCTCAAAGAAGCCTATAATTAAGATAGAGTCTGGTAAGTCGAGGAGTTAAGGAAGGCGGATATTTGCACGCTGACTTACGCGAAAGCTGCGCAGTAGTAGGAATTTATACTCCTGATCAGGATGTAGCCAGACTTACCTTTTTCGCAATATTTTCTCTCCAACATCGCGGCCAGGAAAGCGCTGGAATTGCTGCATCCGACGGCGAGATAATATCCTATCATGGTAACATGGGCCTGGTATCACAAGTATTCGATGAGGAGTCTCTCAGTCAGCTATCCGGTCACATAGCTATCGGTCACACCCGTTATTCAACCCGTGGTTCCAGTAAAATATATAACTGCCAGCCTATCATAGTCAGTGAAGGCCAAAATACCATAGCAGTCGCCCATAATGGGAACATCGTGAACGCGGAAAATCTCCAGGAATCCCTGAAGAATCAGGGATATGTATTCAATACTTCCACTGATACGGAAATTATAGCGAACCTTATACTGTCTTCATCGGGGGATACTTGGGTGGAAAAGATCAGGTATGCCATGCACAGACTGCAGGGTGCGTATTCGCTGACCATTCTCACAGCCGACACTCTGTTTGCTGTGCGTGATCCACTTGGGGTTCGACCTCTTTGTGCAGGGAGGATAAATGGAGAGGGTTATATCCTGGCTTCAGAAACCTGTGCTCTCGATCATATTGGCGCTGAGTTTATACGTGAAATAGCGCCGGGAGAAATAGTAACAATCGACGCTACCGGTATGAAGAGTTATAAAGAAACGTCGGAAAAACACGCATTGTGCGTGTTTGAGTTTATATATTTTGCCAGGCTTGACAGCAGGATATATGATAGGCTGCTTTACCAGGCCAGGCAGGATATGGGAGCAACCATGGTTGAAGAACATCCCGTAGATGCTGATATAGTAATGGGAGTGCCGAGTTCAGCCATCGCTGCCGCAACCGGCTATGCACATCGGTCGGGAATACCGCTTGCGGAAGGACTGGTACAAAACAGATATGTAGGCCGTACCTTTATCGAACCTGATCAGCGTATACGTGATCTTGGTGTAAGGATAAAATACAACCCGTTGCCCCAGGTGTTAGAGGGTAAGAGGGTAATTGTGGTGGATGATAGTATCGTGCGCGGTACGACCACACCTAATTTAATAAAAATGATAAGAAATGCCGGAGCAAAAGAGGTACATATGCGTATCTGTGCTCCTCCTATCCGGTTCCCCTGTTTCTTTGGCGTTGATATGGCCACACGCTCGGAACTTTTAGCGGCTCAGAAAACCGTACCTGAAATCCGTGAATTCATTGGTGCAGATTCCCTTGGATATTTGAGTGTTGAAGGTTTGATAAAGTCGATCAGAATTCCAGGAGACAAGTTTTGTCTGGCTTGTTTTACCGGTGAGTATCCGATACCGGTACAGGTAGAGATGGATAAGCTTGCCTTGGAGTCTACCGACGACGACTCCTTCAGCGTACGACCACGATAATTTTTTCGTTTTGCCTTCTACCTTGACACAGCTCTCCTTCTGAAAGTAGACTTTGCTATACTAAAATACTGCGGAGGAGAGATACTGACTTGATAGTAGATTTTTCCAAACTGGACAGGGCTTTCACACCTAAATGCCTGGTGGTCGTTGGTGGTAATCCGCACTGGTTATGGCTTCGTGACCAGAAGAATTTTGAAGGAAAACTTTACTCGGTACAGGTAAACCCGGAAACTATTAAGGATATAGAAGCAGCCGGTTTTACCAATTTTACCAGTGTACGTGACGTTCCTGAACCGATCGACCTTGTGATAATGTCCGCCCCGAGGAAAGCGGCAGTCGAGGTGCTGAAAGACTGTATAGATGCAGATGCGGCGGCAGCACATTACTTCACGGCTGGTTTCTCCGAGACTGGTACAGAAGAAGGGATTGAAATAGAACGGCAATTAAAGGAAATTGCTGATGCTGCTAATTTTCACTTGATCGGTCCTAACTGCATGGGAATATATAATCCGAAGATTAGCCTGGGCCAGATAGTCTGGGATAATGCAGGTCCCTTTTCTCCGGTTGGAATAATATCACAGAGTGGCACACATACAACTACTCTCGGACAACGGGCTCATCTCCAGGGAGTCGGCATCTGCAAAGCGGTCAGTTTCGGTAACGGTATTGTGCTTGATTCGTCAGATTACCTGGAGTATTTTGCCTATGACTCTGAGATTGAAGTAATCGGTATGTATCTTGAAGGCGTTAAGGACGGACAGCGTTTTATGAAAGTCCTGAAAGAAGTGGCAGCGAAAAAGCCGGTAGTAATATGGAAAGGCGGCAGATCCGAAGAGGGAGAACGTGCTATATCGTCTCATACAGGCTCGCTAGCTGTCTCAAATGACATCTGGGATGCGGCTGTCAGGCAGTGCGGAGCTGTCAGTGTCTCTACAATGGAAGAGCTTGTCGATACTATTAAAGCTTTACTCTACTTCCCTGCAGTGCGTGGTAAAAGAGTAGGTATTGCCGGTGGTTCGGGAGGGCAATCCGTGGCTATTGCCGATGGATTTGCTTCGGCTGGTCTTTATTCTCCAGCACTTACAGAGGGATCATACCGGGAGTTGGATTCGTTTCTGACACTGATAGGCGGTGGATACAGGAATCCGATAGATACCGGGAGTCAGCCGAGAAACAAGATTCCTCAGATTATGGAAGTACTGGACAGAGATGAAAACATTGACAATCTGGTACTGTTGACCGGTGCGCGGTGGGGGATGACGGAAACACCGAAAATAGATATTGAAACGATGGCTGAGATTAAGCAGAAATCATCCAAACCGGTAATGGCTGTCGTTGCCTATTCGACCCCGGAAGAGATGCAGGGTTCAATGGAAGCTATGATGCTCTTCCAGGAAAAGGGAGTACCGGCTTTTTCATCGATCGAACGCTGTGCGAAAGCACTGAAAAATGCGTTTGATTATTATAATTTCAAAGTGGAATAGTTCTGATATCAGGAATCATCCCGATGTGTTGGCTGACCGTCTTTCCAGTCAGTACGAAATAATTCCATCATTATGAAGTTGTACTTGCCACGGGCTGATTCTCCGTATTTGTTAAAACCGCATTTATGGAAGCATTTCTGGGCGCGATCATTCCAGTTTAGTGTTTTCAGGTATATTCGATTAAGCTTTGTGGCATTGAAGATATGGTCTACCAGAGTAACTACTGCGTCCGTACCATAACCACCGTCCCAGTAATCGCGATTGCCGATCATGATTCCAAGTTCGGTTTCACCCCCGGATTCATCGTAATTATAATATGAGCAATTTCCGATGTGTTCACCATCTTTGGTGTCGATGGCAAACCTTTTCCCCGCTGAGTAGTAGTAAATTAACTCATTGGTGTATTCTTCCAGATATTCGGAATAGGGCATGGTAAGTACCGGCGCGGCATCAAGACGGGCAAGTTCAGGATCCGTTTCCCAGGAGTAATCATCCCAGGCATCGTCCGTCCTTTTTTCACGCAAAATTATCTTTTTACCGATAATCATATGGGAAATTCTACCTCGCTACATTCGAAAGGATAAAGGATCATCAGTCGCGTCGATATTCTGAAGGGCTTCTTCAGCTGCCTTTTTCACTGCATCGTTATCACTTACAAGACACAGCTTAAGGCAATCCCTCGCTGAGAGGCTGCCGATTTTCCCAAGTGACTGTATGGCTGCCATTCGGACATCGATATCATCATCGCCATTGGCCAGTCTAATCAGTACCGGTACAGCCCTCTCATCCTCTAACTCGCCGCAGGCTCCGGCTGCTTCATATCTGATCTCAGGATCATCATTTTCCATTTCTTTTAAGAGAATGGGCAGCCATGATGAATCACAACTTTTACCCATTGAATAGATAGCACTGATCATCAAATCATGATCATTGCTGTTATATGCATCGCTGATAGCTTCTTGAACATCCGGTACGCTTAAAGGAGCAGCTGATTCGAGTACCCGTCTGATAACTTCTGTTGATTTATTCCTGTCATCAATCGCTCCCAGGAGGGCTTCCTGCACTTTTTCAACAGTCTCACTCCGCAGTTTTCCTAATTCAGCCAGTACTGCATACTTACCCAGGGCTGTTGCGGCAGCAGACTGTACCTTATCAGATTCGTCTTCTTCAAGGAGTTTGATGAGAGGATCTATCAGGGAAGTATCTTCATTTTCCCATAGCCCATCGATGGCCAAACAACGTATATCTTCCTCGAAATCTGAGAGGCAATATCTGAAAATTGTATCGAAGTTCAGCTCAAGATTATCTTCGGCCAGTTCCAGGAGACGATTGATTGTTTGAATCCGGCGCTCAGTGTTTAGCTTATCCCAGACTTCCCTGAAGAGTCTCATTTCAACCGGGCTGAGGCCGGACAGTTCGGTGAGAGATGTATTATTTGGGATATCCTCACCTTCGGCTAACTCTCGTATAGCATTGCCGATGGATTCGGGTAA
>CP070800.1:1748398-1770721 GCA_020343555.1 Dehalococcoidales bacterium | reverse complement strand
AAAGCACATATGAAGGTAACCTTATTGGTAGTGCACAAGAATGTCTTTATTATGGATTTAGTGTAATCTCGGATACTACTAACAGCGTGGGTATAAAGACTTTCACCGGAACAGTACTGGGGAAGGAAGGAACATTCACTGCCTACGTCCGTCACCAAAATCTTGGTAACGGTGACTTCGAAGTAGAACAAACCATTATCTCCGGTACGGGAGAACTAGCCAATATACAGGGCACCCTGGTGTTCACGGTCACCGCAACTGAACTCGGAGTTTGGGAAGGTACTTATTCAGGTAGTGTAACCGTTGATTCATAATTACGATAGGAGAGGAAAATACTCTAAAAACATACTACCTTCCCATAAAATGACTGGTATCAGTCTCCTATTAAAAATATCTACGTGAGTGAAGAGGGAATATCTTACCCTCTTCACTCATTTTTCCAACTGTATCTGTTTTTAAAGGTATTTTTACCCGATTAAAGTAGTTAATTTCAGTATACTACTTCTTACGTCTTCTCATTACCTTCTCTTAGTGCTTCTGCAAGCCCAAGGACATTAATCAGCTTGGACTGGTCGGAGAGGACCAACTTGGTATTATCTTCCAGTGACGCCTGTGTTACCTGGAGTTGTTTCAGGAGCTGGGCATTACCGATAAAGAATGTATCTGCGGCTTTCGATACATTCTCTATAGCCTGGGCTTCACCCTCTGCTCGTAAAATAGCTGCCTGCCGTTCGCCCTCTGCCGTCAATATCTCTCTTTGCCGATTACCTTCGGCAACCAATATTGCATTCTGCTTGTCTCCTTCAGCTTCAAGTATCTGCTTTTCCCTGTAGGCCTCCGCTTCAAGAATAGTCGCCCTCTTTTCACGCTCAGCCTTCATTTGCTTGCTCATAGCGTCCGATATATCACGCGGAGGTTCGATCTCCTTTACCTCAACCCTTGTAACCTTGACACCCCACTTATCAGTCGCTTCATCGAGCGTATTCGTGAGAGCAGCATTAATGCGTTCCCTGGAAGATAGAGACTCATCGAGCGTCATTTCACCAACCACGTTCCTGATATTGGTCTGGGCTAGCTTGCTAACGGCAGCAAAGAAATTCGCCACCTCATACCGTACTGCCTTAGCGTCGGTCACGTAATAATAGACTACAGCATCGATGGTTACGGTGACGTTATCATTGGTGATAACGGGTTGGGGAGGGATATCGATAACCGTTTCACGCATATCAATCCTCGATACCAGTCTGTCGATAAAGGGGATAAGAAACCGTAGACCTGGCTCCCATGTTTCTTTGAATCTGCCGAACCTTTCGACAATACCTCTCTGTGCCTGGTGAATGATTGTGATCGATCGTGAAAGTAAAATAATTGCAAGTACCAGAATGACAATAAGAACTACATATCCGGCTGACATAATGTTATGAACCTCCTTCGTATTTCTTTACAGTTAATGTCGCCCCGGTGACGCCGGTAACCACTATTTCATTTCCTTCCGGGATATCCTCCTCAGCTTTTGCCCTCCATCGTTCATTCCCGACCTGAACCCGACCGACGGTATGGCGTTTTATTTCTTGCAGTACAACACCGCTGCTGCCTATAACGGCATCTACGTTCATTTTTTCCAGCTTAACTGCTATACGTTTATGGACATACCTTCTACCAAGTACCACATATAACACACATATCACTGCAGTAATGATTAGTGTTACTGCCCAGAGATTAAATGGCCAGCTTATCAGTCCACCGATAAGAAATGCCGTTCCTATAAATACCATGTCCAGTCCGGTATCCAGACCCAGAAATAATTCCATCAAGATAAGCAACAATCCAACACCGACAAATATCAACCATAACCACGAGTCCGAAAAAGTCATCGTAACTTCACCGTTCAAATCGATCCCTCCTTTCCAGAAAATATCCTGTAATTTATTTTACATAATTATTCAAGCTTTCTGCCTACGGGAATTACGTACAAGGGAGTTAGATTCTCCGGCAGGTCCAGTACATCCGCCACCTGGTCATCATGTATGGCTCCGGCAGTCACAAGCCCAAGATCGAGCACGGTTGCCTGCAGGCACAGGTTCTGGGCAGCATGACCTGCTTCAAGCGTACCGAACCTTTCTCCTTTTTCACCGAATCTTGCAGTCATTTTACCGTAATCAACGGTAAATACAAACGAAACGGCGCCCTGGCGGACTGAAGCCTGCCCCATCGCAGCAGTTGCCAGCTCCTCCCTGATATCCCCATCGATAAGACGCTTTATGGAATGATCTTCAGGCTGGTATATATACACCCCATCGACGATCTCTTGCACGTTACCGGCAACCACATAGACACTGAGAGGATATAGTGCCACTGCTGACGGTGCCGTTCGGTGTCCCGAAGCATCCGTGATTCCCTGTGCTGCCCACAGTAACTGAGATACCTCCTGCAACGTTACCGGCTCATCACGGTAGCTCCGGATCGAACGCCTGTTGAGCAGACTCTCCTCCAGCGATATTTCACTATCATAGCGGGGTTCCGGCAACTGTATTGTTTCCGAACTTATCGGCGCTGATCCTGCTGCCGTATTTTCATTCGAATTCCCACAGCCGGGCATTATCAAAAACATGAGGATAACAATAGCCAGTATATGTTTCCTAAATTTCCTTTTTTTCATATCTTTGATTCGCTAAATCTCTTTGTTCACTAATGATACTGAAAACAAGTATAAAAATAAAGAGACATCGTAGACATTTCTATTTCTTACTACGGTGTCTCTCACTGCCATATTAATACCTGTCCATATTTCAGACGCGCTGGGTTTTCTTGTACCTGGCGAACCTGTTATAGGCTCCTTCGTATTCTTTCACCATCTCTGCCGGCAATTTTTGTCTGAACTTTTTTATCTGGGCATCATATGTTGTAAAGGCAATCTTGGCATTGTACCAATTGCGCAATTCCGCATTACATTTCGGGCACAATCTGACTATTTTTGCTCTTCGCATCCGCGCCTGTTCCATAACTTCCTTAGGGATAACATAGTGCTTCTCGATGGATCGTACATCCACTTCACTACCACATAACTGACAGGCCAGACTCTGTTCTTTTGCCATTTTCTTCTTCTCCAATTGCTGGAGTTATTCGCAGGTTCTGACAGATTGTTAATGTGTGAGAACTAGAGTTTAATTTCTTTGATTCCATTTTGTCAATAGCAGGAAAACAAATAACCAAATTTGCTTGAGTGCTATCCCGGCAGATGTTACAATGATTTTTAGAAAGGATGTTCTGATGCCTCTCGATTCTATCGTTGTCAAAGGAGCCCGCGAACACAACCTTAAGAATATCGACGTGGTTATTCCGCGTGATAAGCTGGTGGTCATTACCGGCGTCTCGGGTTCGGGTAAAAGCTCCCTGGCATTCGATACGATTTACGCAGAGGGGCAACGACGTTATGTAGAGTCGCTTTCTGCTTATGCCAGGCAATTCCTGGGCAGGATGGAAAAACCCGATGTCGATTATATTGAAGGACTCAGTCCCGCAATTTCTATCGACCAGAAAGGACCCAGTAAGAATCCCCGCTCAACAATGGGCACTATAACAGAGACTTACGACCACCTTCGCCTTCTCTTTGCTCGTATCGGCCACCCTCACTGCCCCCAGTGCGGCAGAGAGATCGCCAGTCAGACAGTACAACAGATAGTCGATTCTATTCAGCGGATAGAAGACGACAGCCGGATCATGATAATGGCGCCCCTGGTAACCGATCGTAAAGGCGAATACTCTTCCGTTTTCGAAGACCTGCGTAAGTCCGGTTATGCCAGGGTAAGAGTAGATGGGGATATACACGACCTCTCCGATGAATTTCAGCTGGATAAGAATAAAAAGCATTCTATCGAAGCTGTTGTAGATCGATTGGTTATCGGACAGAGTGACAGCCAGACTCGCATTGCCGATTCAGTTGAGACAGCTTTGAAACTGGGCAACGGTGTCGTGTTGGTATCCATAATAGACGGCGAAGAGATCCTGTTTTCGGAACATTTCGCCTGTGTATACTGCGGACTGAGTTTCGGTGATATCGCTCCCCGAAATTTCAGCTTCAACAATCCCCACGGAGCCTGCCCTGTCTGTACCGGCCTCGGATACAAGCAGGAGATAGACCCAGACCTGATAATTCCCAATAAAGAACTCTCAATTGCAGAAGGAGCCATACACCCGTACCGCGGACATACCTGGTATTACTATCACCTGGAAAATATAGCCCGAAGTGCCGGATTTTCACTCGACACGCCGGTAAATAATCTCAAAAAAGGACAGGTTGACCTTGTCCTGTATGGTGAAAACAGACAGCCACGCCCTAAAAAAAGTTTCCGTTTTGGACGGCGTAGAGAATTCAATACCGGGATGGAAGGAGTAATCCCGCGTCTTGAAAGGCTATACCGCGATACTTCTTCCGATTACTCAAGGATGGGTATCGAGCGTTACATGGTTCTCAGAGAATGTGCGACCTGCGGAGGGAAACGACTTAAACCCGAGTCACTAGCAGTTACTATCGATAACTTGAATATCATGGATGTCAGCGCGATGTCGGTAAGTCGGCTGCTTGAATGGGTTGATAAAATACCACAATCAGTACTGACAGAACGTGAATCAATAATAGCTTATCAGGTACTAAAGGAGATCAGGTCACGCCTGGGATTTCTCCAGAACGTCGGTCTGGATTACCTGACCCTTGATAGACCGACCGCAACCCTGAGTGGTGGCGAGGCGCAGCGTATACGACTGGCAACCCAGATAGGAAGCGGTCTGATGGGCGTACTTTATATCTGTGACGAGCCTACTATAGGTCTCCACCCGGTAGATGGTTCCCGCTTGATCCGGACTCTTTTAAGCCTGAGAGACCTTGGTAATACCGTCCTGATCGTTGAACACGATGAAGCCATGATGAGAGCCGCCGACCATATCATCGACATTGGACCCGGAGCGGGTGAACGTGGAGGAGAGATTGTCGCTGAAGGAACAATCGTCGATATTATGAAAGAGAAGGACTCGACCACAGGACAGTATCTCAACGGTAAAAAACAAATACCGATGCCGAACGAACGGCGCCCCGGCTCCGGAGAAGAAATAGTAATCAAAGGAGCCAGGGAAAATAACCTGAAAAACATCAATGTCAACATCCCGCTTGGCAAGTTCGTCTGCGTATCGGGAGTATCGGGAAGCGGTAAAAGCAGCCTTGTAAATGAAATCCTTTACAAAAAGCTCTCGCACACACTGTATCGTTCGAGAGATCTGCCAGGCGATCATGACGAGATAACCGGGATCGAGTATATTGACAAGATTGTGGATATAGACCAGTCACCAATCGGGCGTACTCCGAGAAGTAACCCGGCTACATATACCGGAACTTTCACTCCTATCCGTGAACTATTTGCTACTGTACCCGAATCGAGAGTGAGAGGTTATGCACCGGGAAGATTTTCTTTCAACGTTAAAGGCGGGCGCTGCGAAGCCTGCGGCGGTGACGGTTATATCCAGATAGAAATGCAATTCCTGCCGGATGTGACTGTTCCCTGTGAAGTATGCGAGGGAAAAAGGTATAACCGTGAAGCCCTCGAGATCAAGTTCAGGGGCAAGAATATTGCCGAGGTTCTTAACATGACCGTAGACCAGGCTCTCGGCTTTTTTGAAAATTTCCCGAAGATAAAAAACAAGCTGTCGACGATCAAGGATGTCGGACTCGGATATATCCGAATGGGGCAGCCGGCAACCACATTGTCAGGTGGAGAAGCGCAGAGGGTAAAACTGGCTACCGAATTATCCAAGAGATCGACTGGTAAAACTCTTTATATCCTGGATGAACCTACTACGGGACTGTCCTTTGATGATGTAGCCGCGCTTCTCAGGGTGCTGCAAAGACTGGTCGATGCCGGTAATACGGTTGTTGTTATCGAACATCACCTGGACGTGATGAAGAATGCCGACCATATTATAGACCTCGGACCGGGTGCCGGTGAAGCCGGCGGAGAGATAGTTACCTCGGGTACTCCGGAAGAAGTCGCCATGGTGGACTCATCTGCCACCGGTAATTACCTTCGTAATATTTTACATAAAGATACGGAATTTGCACCCGTCGGGCAGCGGGATTAACCGTGTCTGAAACTGATTTTACCTCACGAGTTGTAAAAAAATCCAGGCTGTTCTATGGATATGTAGTCGTCGCTTCCTGTTTCCTAATAATGGTGGTAATGCACGGAGCTTTCAACAGCTTCGGGGTCTTTTTTACCCCCCTTGAAACCGAGTTCAACTGCACAAGAGCTGTGCTCTCCGGTGCTAATTCGGTCGCTTTCATCATAATGGGGGCCTCAGCCATACTCCTCGGTATGCTGTCCGACAGATTTGGCCCAAAGCTGATATTAACCTTATCCGGGATTCTTTTCGGAGCCGGTTACATGCTGATGTCACAGGTAAACGCGATATGGCAGATCTATTTTTTCCTTTCTCTGGCAGGAATCGGCCTCAGCGCCGCCGATATAGTACCACTGGCGACCGTGGTCAGGTGGTTTGTCAGAAAACGCGGTACCATGACCGGTATTATGAAGGTTGGTACCGGCCTGGGAATGATGACCGTGCCTTTTGTTTCCAGCCTACTGATAGAAGCATATGGATGGAGTACATCCTACCTTATACTCGGTATTACCGTAGTGGTAGTGGTAGTGCCGCTTTCACAACTTGTGCGACGAGATCCTCGTGAAAAAGGACTTCTGCCGGATGGTGACGAAAAAACGCAGGATACGAACATTTCTCTAAGCGAAGAAGGTCTTTCACTCCTGGAAGCGTTAAAAACAAGACAACTCTGGATGGTTTGTGCTTTTTATGCGGCAGTTGTTTACTGCGGAATGACCAACCTGACGCATATCGTTCCGTACGCAGAGGGTCTCGATATTCCTAAAACAACTGCTGCCAGCCTGATATCGACCTACGGCGCCGTAAGCATGGGTGGCAGGATCATAATGGGTTTTCTCGGAGACAAACTCGGGCACAAACGGACAATGGTAATTTGTCTTATAATAGCTATAGTGGGAATGTCCTGGCTCCAGGTCGCAAAAGAGTTGTGGATGCTGTACCTGTTCGCAGCCGTATACGGTTTCAGTCACGGCGGCTTCTTCACTCTTATATCTCCGCTTATCGCCGGACTGTTCGGTACCAGGTCGCAAGGTTCCCTTCTCGGTATCGTTATCTTCTCCGGTACACTGGGCGGCAGTATCGGAATGACACTGTCAGGCTATATTTTCGATATTACCGGAAGCTATACGATTGCATTTATAATACTGCTAGGACTTGTCATTTTGGGACTTGTGAATATGCTTCTGATAAAACCAATAAATAAAGGGACTGCTAATGACCAGCCAGGTTAAAACGGGTAAAAGGGAATTTTTCTACGGCTACGTTATAGTAGCACTCGGTCTTTTCATCAATATGGTACTGGGAGGAACTCTCTATACCTTCAGTGTTTTTTTCGAACCGCTATCTACAGAATTCGGCTGGACACGAGCGGCAACCGCCGGGGCTTTTTCTTTGTACATGATACTGCATGGTGTACTCTATATCTTTACCGGGAAAATGAACGACATATTAGGTCCTCGTATAGTTATGTCACTTTGCGGTCTCATAATGGGTGCAGGTTATATGCTGATGGCACTTACCGGCGAGATCTGGCATATTTATCTCTTTTACGGAGTAATAATCGCCGTGGGTATGAGTGGAGGTTACGTACCGCTGACTTCCACGGTTACGAGATGGTTTACCGGAAACAGCAAACGCGGATTAATGGTAGGAATATCGGTCGCCGGGGTCGGTCTCGGCACGATGATTTTTCCTCCGTTGGCGAGATGGCTTATAGACAGTTACGGCTGGAAAACATCATACATTGTGATCGGTGTTGCGGTTCTGGTTATTATTATGTCAGCTGCGCAATTCCTCAAACGCGCACCTGAGCAGATTATTTCTAATTTAGATACCTCCGGCAGCATCGATACTCAGCAGCAAGGTTTTTCACTCCAAAAAGCAGTGAAAACAAGACCATTCTGGCTTATCACTATCGCCTATCTCGGTTTCGGACTTGTACTCCAAGCCATCATGGTTCATATAGTTATGCACATTACCGGTACGGGAATATCCGATAGTACCGCAGCCAGTATATTCATCGCTATCGGCGGTGTTAGTGTCTGTGCCAGGATACTTCTTGGAAGTCTTGCCGACCGGATCGGAAACAGGTCCATTGTTATCGGTAGCTTTGTATTGATGGCAATTGCCGTATTATGGCTGTTTATCGCCAGAGAAATGTGGATGTTTTATATTTTTGGCGCCATATTTGGATTCGGTTATGGCGGAATGGTTGCATCACAGTCCCCAATCGTCGCCGACCTTTTCGGAATGCGTTCCCACGGCGTAATCCTCGGGGTAATTGTTTCTGTAATAACCTTTGGCGCAGCGGTCGGTCCGGTTATGGCCGGAGCCATTTATGACGCATCCGCCAGTTACACCGCCGCATTTATCGTTTGTGTTATATTTGCCGTTATAGGTATAATATTGTCTCTGTTCCTGAAGCCCGTTCCCAACGGAGGTGAATCATGACTCGTGAAGATGCACTCGAAGCCATTAGAAACAACGTAGAAAACGAGAACCTTATCAAGCACATGATAGCTACCGAGGCTATCATGAAAGCACTGGCAAAACACTTTGGTGAAAACGAAAACGACTGGGCTCTTGCCGGATTGCTTCACGATATAGATGTCGAACTTACCGAAGGTGATATGAACTGTCACGGTATGCTTGGCTGCGATCTTGTCAGGGAAATGGGTGTGAATTACGAAATTTCGCAGGCTATCCTGGCTCATAATGAAGCGCTTGGCGTACCCCGGGAAACAATGATGGACAAAGCCCTGTTTTGTGCCGACCCGCTGACCGGACTGATAACTGCTGCTGCGTTGGTGAGACCGGATAAAAAGCTGGCTGGCGTGCAAGCCAAATCCGTGCGGAAAAGGTTCAAGGAGAAGAGTTTCGCCGCCGGTGCCAGTCGTGAAGGAATAGCCTGCTGCAGTGAGATAGGACTCGAACTGGATGAGTTCATCGAAATCGGTCTGAAAGCGATGCAGGAAGCAGCCGATGAGTTGGGGTTGTAAAAATTTCTCAATATTTCGACCATGGTATGGATTCCCACATACTGAGTGAACGATATATATCCACAGAAAGGTTCGTGGTTACTGCTTTCAAATCGGTGATTACCTCTTCTTCCAATGTAAATCCTTCAGGTTTATCTTCGAGTATTGAAAATATAACTGTGCCTTCATATTGGCTGGGATTCGGATCAGAAAACACGGTCATCCCTTGAAAAGGTATAACACCGATCTTCTTTGAAGCGTAAAGCTGGATGACAGGATATTTCCCGAGTATATTGGTGATTTTATCGAGAACATTACCGAATGTCCCTTCCTGGTAATTGAACAGAATAACCAGCCGGTGTCCCTTGTTCCGGAGCTCGCTGCTCTCTCTGAGAGGACTGGTAAAAGAAAATTCGAAGTAATGAACGCCTTTCGCCCTAAGCCGGTTTAATAGAGAATATAACCTGCCGGTTACTATACGGACGAACGTCCGTAAACTCGGATACCGTATGATAATCAGTTCATCGAAGGTTTTTTCGCCTACCAGAGATCTCAAATACTCACCGTCAAATAACGGTCTGCCGCCACCCAGCAGTATCAACGGAGACAGCAGAAATCCATACCACCGGTAACGTACTGCATTCGAAAAACTAACCAGATTAAGCGTGTCTACCGGTCCGGTATCCTCGTCAATATTCTCAAGTTCCGGACGGTCAAGCTGGGATAAAAAAGAATCGGTCATGAAATCCTCTGTGACTGATTTTGAATAGAAATGTACTGGTAAATGAGAAATATGTTAGGGGGAAACGGACAACTATTATTTCATAGCTTCATGTAGATTTTTTTCTATGTTAGTCAATGCAGTTTCCGCACCCCTTACTGCTGCAATTCCCAGGTATTTTTTAAAATCGATAAATTTCCCAACACCATCAATGACCATATCAGGCACCTTGGAATCCTGGAGTAGAAAGTCATGTAACTCCGCACCTAACTTTTCGCCTAATTCCTCGAGTGAGGTGGCTTCACGAAGTTTTTCAACGGCAGCCTGGAGTCTAGCGTAATCTTCCTTCAACCCGGTGAGTTCGGTAGTTAATACCTGGTTTTTCTCTTCCAGTACTTTAACGTCAGACTGGAGTTCGGTAATCTGAGTTTTCAGTTCTGTTGTCTCTTTTTCATGCTTTTCGCTTTGTTTTTCTGCTCTTGTCTCGTACTTGTTTTCCTGCTTTTCAAGTTGCCGTTCATAACTCTTATTCTGTTCTTCCAGTCGTGATTCGAACGTCTTTTTTTGCTCTTCGTTCTCTTTCGTCAAGGAAAGTATCTGATTCCTCAAGCCGTCTATATCAGCCAGTTTTTCAGCAAGCGATTCATAATCGATTTTCGATTCCTTGAGATCCTCTCCTAATGTAGTAGTGAGTTTCTCAATAAACATTTTTGAATCGCTTCTCAGTTCTTTGTATTCTTCTCCGAGTATTCCTACCACTCTACCCATAAGGTCGTCATACCGGTTGTTCGCCCGGTCGCGTTCATCCTGGAGAGCCATAATATGTGACCTCAGATCACCGACCTTTCCTCCATACTGCCGGTTAAGGAGCGAATAGACCGCGAACGCAACTCTTCTAGCAACTGCTTCGCCATATCCCCTTATATCGCTCGCCCGTGGTCCAAGAACCTTTGTAATTAATTTGTTTTCCTGCTCTATACGTTCGTCATAATCTTTCAGACCGGCGTCTACTACCGGATCCAGCCCTGCATTAGTATAAAGCTGGTTCGCCAGCTGGAAATCCTCAAGATCCATTTCCTCGAACGGTATTATCTGTGTTTCTTCCATGTTCTCTTCGTTAGCCATAATTCCACCTTCATCCTTGTAAAATCTCTTATATTATTCACAGTTTTTAACAGGAAGTTATCGTTTTGCCTATAATATATATCTTTTAGTGGAAATACAATATATCCCATAACACTAAATCGAGCAACAGAAAGAATATCGGTTTGGTTAGTTTACCTGAATGGTAGATCCTTCTGCCGTTTTCACAATATCGATACGAGTCGGAAAAGCGTCTCTGAGCTCTTCAATGTGGGTGACAACGAGTATCTTCTCAAAGTCGTCCTGGATGGAGATAATAGCTTCTTTTAACTTTTCCAGGCCGTTGCTGTCCTGGGTGCCGAATCCCTCGTCGATGATCAGTGTAGGCAGGGGTGCTCCGGCACGTCGGGCGAGTAGTTTCGAAAGAGCGATGCGTATAGCAAAATCGATTCGGAATGCTTCGCCACCGCTGAACATCTCGTAATTACGGGTTCCAAGTTCATCTGCTATTTTTATGTCAAGTGTTTCAACGGTATCGCCTTTCTTGGTTTCACGCTGCGTCTCTATCTTCACACTCATCCTGTTATCCGTCATCCGTCCGAGTAGTTTATTCGTCTCTACTTCGATTTCCGGTAACGCTATCTCTATCAGCCAAGCCTGGATTCCCCGCTTGCCGAATGCCCGGGCAAGATCACGATATATCTGTTCTTCTGTCAACGCCTGGTCCAGTTCCTTTTCCTTATCCTTTGCCCTCTCCTCCAGTTGGGCGCTTCTCTGGAGTATGCCCTTTATGCGTCCAATAGATTCCTGCACCTGCTTTTGTTTCAAACTCAAATCACGGTACTCATTCTCAGCTGCGACCTGTTCATTGTTAAGTCCGGGAAGCAATTCCAGTTCTTCAGCTAATTCGTCTTTACCGTTCATGTCTTCTTCAATGCTACGGGTAAGATCGATTATGGTCGCTTCAGCCTTCGCAGAAGAATCCTTTTCTGAGTCGATATTATTCAGGGCTTCATCGAGTTTTCTTTTCAGCTCTTCATATTGAACCAGGTCGTTGACCGTCTTCCTCACCTGTTCATGTTTTTCCGGATCATAGTCGAGTCCGGCTAGTTCCTCTTCCACTTTTTTGAGAGATTCCTGGTCTTCGACGGCATATTCCTTGGCAGATATACGCTCTTCGATCTCTGCCAGCCTGTTTCGTTCTTCTTCAAGTTGAGAACCCGTTTTTTCAGTTTCCTGTATATCTCGATGCAGGAGATTTATTTTACTCTGTGCAGCTGTCCTGGCCTGTTCGAGTATTAGGGTTAATCGAGAAATCTCATCCTCTGAAATTTTAAATTCAGATGTTTTCAAGCTGATTCCTTCAACCATTTCCAAGCTTATCTGTGACTTATCCTGTTTTTCCTGAACATATTTTTTTTCTATCAGTTCCCGGTGTTCTTCCCCAAGGTCTCTTTCACACAGAGGACACTTAACCCCCGTCTGCGAGGAGAGCAGGTCGAGTTTTTCCGTAATCTCGGCAATTTCCTGGTCGAGTCGTGTCTTTGACGATTGAAGATCATATATCTCAGTCTGTAACTTCTTAACTGACCCGGATTTTTTCTGCATCTCTTCTTCATCGCCAGCAAGTTTTTTCAACTCATTCTGCGCCTGTACCAGTTCATTTCTCAATTCGGGTAACTTTCGATACTCTTCACCCAGTTTCGCTACGTTATTTTCAGCAAGAGAATGGTCGTTCAGCAATGCCTGGCTGGATCGGACTACTGACATCTCAAGTTTATACTTCCTTTCGTTCAACGCTGTAACAAGTCTTAGTTTCCTGTCCAGGTCCTCGTTTTGTTTTTTCACGTCAGTATACTGTCCATATCCTTCTTCTAACGCACCACGACGGGCGATAAGCCCTTCATACTCCTGTATGCGAGTATTGAATTGTTTCATCTGGTTTTCCAGCAATTCTTTCGTCCTGGCGCTTTCTGCCATATGCCTGTCTATCCGGTCTGCCTGCTGTTTCTTGTTTTCCAGCAGTTCCTTCCTCTGTCGCAATTCACTGAGAGACTTTTCCTTTTCAAGAACAGTTTTATCTATTGCTGACAGTTCAGCCTGTTCTTTTTCAAGTTCTGCTTCGTATTCAGGTTTATGAGCCAGTTCCTCGCCTATGTCACGGATGGCATTTTCCGCTAAAGTTCTCTGCATTTCCTGATTTCGGGCAAGTTCCTTTGCCTGGTCTTCAAGTTTGTCATAGCGGGATAATCCCAGGATGCTGGATAGTACTTCCTTACGCTTCACAGGTTGCTGCTGGGTAAACTCGTCGGCATGGCCTTGTCGAAGATAGGCGCTGTTGATAAAGGTGGAATAATCCATATGGAGTACATCTATTATTTCCTGTTGAGTTTGCGTTATGGTATTCCCGGATATGGACCTGAAACCATTACCGGATGAAACCTGGAAATCGAGCAGGGACTGCCCCGACGCCCGTCTTCTTTTGGGCTTGGCATGTTTCCTGATAACACGATAAAAATTATCACCGACAGTAAAATCAAACTCCACTTCGGTCTCATCCTGTCCGAGGTGGATGATATCATCGTCACTTTTCGCCCTGGTCTTACCCCACAATGCCCAGGTTATCGCATCGATCAAGGAAGACTTCCCGTTACCGTTATCTCCCCATATGCTGGCAGTATGTATATCGTTGAAATACAACGGCGGTACACTATCACGATAGGGCATGAAATTCCGCAGGGACAGCTTCACGGGGATCATCTGTTCCGAAAACTCCTCCGGTAACCGGATTTACCCCATATTTTACCACAAAGGATATTACTGTTTGCTATTGTTTGGAATGGAAAACTATAATTAATATATACCGTACGTAGGATAACGCATATACGCATTTGCGCAATTACGCTTTAAGAAATATAGCTAATAATTAAATTGGAGAGATAGGAAATGTCGAAAGTAACAATTGAGCACAAAACGGTTGTCTATCCTATGCCGGCTTTCCTTATCGGGGCAAACGTGGGCGGTAAACCCAACTTCATGACTGCTGCCTGGTCTGGTATCGCCGGAGGAGAACCGCCTGTGATCACCGTCGGGATACGTCACAGCCGCTATACATTAAAGGGAATACACCAGAATAACACTTTTTCGGTAAATGTCCCTTCTGTCGATATAGCGAAAGAAACGGATTATTGTGGCATCGAGTCCGGAAGCAAAGTAGACAAGGTAAACGTGTGTGGATTCGACGTGTTTTATGGGAAAGTAGAAACTGCTCCGATGGTAGAACAATGTCCGGTTAACCTTGAATGTAAGGTAATGCACATGCTGGATGTAGGCAGTCATGTACTTGTCGTTGGTGAGATCAAGGAAACTTATATAAGCGAAGAATGTCTTACTGACGGACGACCGGATGTAAACAAGATAAAACCTTTCGCGTTCAATCCCAGGCCTGAAGCGGACTATCAAGCATTCGGCGAACCGGTTGGAAAAGCCTTCGGTATGGGGCTTGATCTGAGAAAATAATTGCAGAATAACTAACTGAGAAGCTTATCGAACGGCTGCAGCTCTTCGTAATCGATAAAACCGCTTTCAGCTATGTTTTCCATGTCTATTCCGGCTTCAACCGCCGCGGCTACCGGGTTTAAACCACCAAGCTGGATTACACCGATACGGTTTAACGGCACGACTATCTGGCAGAGCGGTTCGCTGATTTCTCCTATGGTGTATACACCATGAATACCAGCATCGCCCAGCAGGGCAATTGTTTCATCGAGGGCTTCCCTGGCTGCTGCAGGCATTGTCCTGAAGACTCCGATAACTTTACCATTACCGGTTTTTGCTGCTTCCCTGACACCTGTCATCCTTGCCCGGATAAACTGTTCCGAAGGATCGAGAGACGTACCTGCGTAATCGATAATCCCGACAAACCTCCTGGCTTGCCTGTTCCTGATCTCCAGAACTCCGCCAAATTTAAACTCAGTAGGAACTCCTGCCTTGAGTAAAACCCCGTTTATAACCACACTACAGACAGTCGCAAATCCAATTTTACCCGGCGGGACTACCACGGAACCCAGCTTTTCACCTTCTGAAGCTACCGCTACCAGCTTACTGACACATAAGTCATGTTTGAACGCATCTTTCATAGCGGTTAAAGCTTTTTTATATTTCTTCTCAGTAAAAACAGAGGTGTTAATCGATAGTTTACCGGTTTTCTTAGCAGGATCGAAGGTAGTCTGGTAGGCAAGCATTTCGAGTTTCTCACGAACAAATCCAAGGTGTTGGGGCGCAAGAGCGTCCTTAACTTCCTGTTGTCCGAGTGGAGTTATTGCTCTTCCGTCATGTCCTTCGGGTTTTGTGTAACCGCGTTCATCTGAAATACGGAGATGATATCGTACAGCTCTCTCACTGAGAAATATGCCTTCATTTTCCAGGCGGCGAGCTATGGTAATTGAACCTAAAGGTTCTGAAGATTCACTGAGAATTTTCAGTATGGTGATTAGTTTATTTTCAGCATCAGCGCCGACAGCCTGGTCCATCGCTCTTTAACCTCCGAACATCTAGTAGCCATTATAGCACTATTTACTCTTGGCTGTATCGGCTATATCACGATGGTAATTCTGAAGTGATTTAACATAAGGTATTGTCCTGCGGAAAGCTTTTATTCCCTTTACAGCGGCAGTAGCAGCGGCCAAAGTTGTGATGTACGGAACACGGTATTTAATAGCAGCTTTACGTATGTACGAATCATCCTGAGTACTTAACTTACCAACCGGTGTATTGATAACCAATTGAATCTCACCATTTTTTATAGCGTCTGTGATATTAGGTCTACCCTCATATTCTTTCAGAATCGGCTCGGAAGGAATACCTTTACTGGTAAGATAGGCATGAGTACCGGCTGTAGCTTTTATCATAAAACCGATCTCCGCAAACTGTTCGGCAATTTCTCTCGCCCTTTCTCTTTCTTTCTCGGAGACAGTTATCAGGACCGTGCCTTCCTTTGGCAATGGTACTACCGCCTGCTGGGCTTTCCAGTAAGCAAGATCGAACGAATCAGCGATACCGAGAACCTCTCCGGTCGATTTCATCTCAGGTCTCAGTACAGGATCGACGTCAGGGAACATTGTGAAGGGGAAAACAGATTCTTTTACACCGTAATGTGGTATTTTGTTATAATTCAGTCCCAGATCCTTCAGCTTTTTACCCATTACCAACTGGGTAGCCAGTCGTGCCATCGGAATTGCGCATACCTTCGAAACAACCGGAACGGTTCGGGAAGCACGGGGATTCGCCTCGATCACATAGACAGTGTCATCACAGATAGCGTATTGCACGTTCATAAGACCGACAACCTTTAACTCCATCGCAATACGTTTTGTGTATTCCTCTATCGTATCGATGTGTTTCTTCGGGAGACTTACCGGAGGTAACACACAGGCTGCATCACCTGAATGCACCCCGGCGTATTCAATATGCTCCATAATCGCAGGTATAATAACTTCTTCTCCATCACAAAGTGCGTCTGCTTCCGTTTCGATGGCATCTTCCAGGTAGCGTTCGATCAGCACCGGTCTGCCTGGCATCACTTGTACCGCCGTACTCACATACTGTCGAAGTCTGGCCTCGTCGTGGACGATCTCCATTCCACGGCCACCGAGTACGTACGAAGGGCGCAGAATTATCGGATATCCTATACGTTTCGCTATCTCCAGAGCCTCTTCCAGACTCTCGGCAGTACCTGATTCGGGCATCGGGATGCCATATTTTTGCATCATCTCCCTGAAACGGCCACGATCTGACGCGATATCTATCGAGTTTACGGATGTTCCGAGTATCTTTACTCCTGATTTTTCCAGCTCTTCCGCAATATTTAACGGTGTTTGTCCGCCGAATTGTACGATGACGCCAAGTGGTTTTTCAGTCCTGTATATGTTGATAACGTCTTCAACAGTAAGAGGTTCAAAATAAAGTTTGTCGGAAGTGTCGAAATCGGTTGAAACCGTCTCGGGATTACAGTTAACCATTATCGTCTCAAATCCGTCATCTCTCAGAGCAAAAGACGCATGTACGCAACAGTAATCGAACTCGATACCCTGCCCGATTCGTATCGGTCCACTGCCCACAACAATTGCTTTCTCCCTGTTTGTAGGTTTAGCTTCATTCTCAGTCTCGTAAGTGCTGTAATAATAGGGGGTGGTGGCGTCGAACTCGGCTGCACAGGTATCCACTGTCTTGTATACTGCCTGTATACCCCAGCTTTCCCGCAATTCACTTATGTGAGTACTCGATCCTCCGACCAGTTCAGCAATCTGTTCGTCGGAAAAACCGAGTCTTTTTACCTGCCAGATTAGTTCCTGGGTAAGTGGTTCAGAACGAAGTCTGTTCTCCATTTCAACGATGTTCTGGAGTTTCTTTGTAAACCAAAGGTCGATATGTGTGCGTTCCGATATTTCCTCGGGAGTGATCCCTTTCCTGATTGCCGAAGTAACTGCCCATAACCGTAAATCATTTGGTTCCATCGGAAAAGCGTTAAAGTCTGAATACCATTCCCATTCGGGGGCTTCCCAGAGGAGTGACTTCCTGTTGGTTTCCAACGAGCGTACGGCTTTTTGCAACGCTGCTTCGAAGCACCTGTCGATAGCCATTGCTTCACCGGTGGCTTTCATTTGGGTTCCGATAACGCGATTATTCGGCGAAAACTTATCGAACGGCCATGACGGTATTTTTACTACGACATAATCCAGCGCAGGTTCGAATGAGGCCATCGTCTTACCAGTCACCTGGTTGGGAATCTCGTCAAGCGTTCTTCCAACCGCTATCTTGGATGCTACACGTGCTATCGGATAACCGGTCGCCTTACTTGCAAGAGCAGAACTTCGACTTACCCGGGGATTCACCTCGATAACGTAATAATTGCTGCTGACTGGGTCCAGAGCAAACTGCACGTTACAGCCACCTTCGATACCCAGAGCTCTGATTATGTTTAAACTGGCCGTCCGAAGCATCTGGTATTCTTTATTAGAAAGTGTCTGGCTTGGAGCAACAACTATGCTGTCCCCGGTGTGAACACCCATGGGATCGAAATTCTCCATATTACAGACGGTTATGCAGTTATTGGCGCTGTCACGCATAACCTCGTACTCAATCTCTTTCCATCCGACAACCGACTGTTCAAGCAACACCTGAGAAATTGGACTGTTCGAGAGTCCCCTGGATACAACTGATTCCAACTCTTCCCAGTTATTCGCGATCCCACCTCCAGTGCCACCAAGGGTATATGCAGGTCGAACGATCAACGGCAAGCCAAGTTCATTTGCCACTTCTCTTGCCTGTTCTATTGTAGTTACAGTGTAACTACCGGGAACGGGCTCATTGATACTTAAGAGAAGCTGCTTAAATAACTCACGATCTTCAGCATTCCTTATTGTCTGAATAGGAGTACCAAGAGAACGAACATTATATTTTTCAAGAATACCAGCTTCGGCAAGTTGAACGGCCAAATTAAGACCTGTCTGTCCCCCAAGCGTGGGAAGTAGTCCATCCGGTCTTTCCTTCTCAATAATTCTTGCTACCATGTCGACGGTTAAGGGTTCGATATAGGTGATATCAGCAATGCCTTCATCGGTCATAATTGTTGCCGGGTTTGAATTTACGAGTACGGAAACAATTCCTTCCTCACGCATCGCTTTACATGCCTGAGCTCCGGCATAATCAAACTCAGCCGCCTGTCCGATAATTATCGGACCTGAACCGATGATAAGAACTTTTTCCGGTTTATCCGCCAATTTATACCTTTCCAGCTTTTATCATTTCTAAGAATCTCTGAAAAAGATAGGTGTTATCCAATGGACCAGGGGACGCTTCCGAGTGATACTGGATAGCAAAAACAGGAAGTTCTTTGTGCTTAATGCCTTCCACGGTACCATCATTGAGATTCAAATGAGTAATTTCTAGCTCGTTCCCGATGGTATCAGGATCTACTGCATAGCCATGGTTTTGAGCGGTGATATGGATTCTTCCATTCGCCAGTTCACGTACCGGATGATTACCGCCTCGATGACCAAACTTGAGCTTGAATGTTTTCGCTCCAAACGATCTGGCTATAAGCTGACTGCCAAGACATATCCCCATGATCGGTTTTTTATCTATCAGTTTCCTGGTTGTCTCCATCAAGTAATCCAGCAGAGCAGGATCTCCGGGACCTGGTGAAAACAGGATACCATCGGGATTTTGCGACATTATTTCATCCACGGAAGAGGTACAGGGAACGACGGTCACACCGCAATCGTGCTGATTCAAAAGGCGGAGTATATTGAACTTGAGACCACAATCCAGCACTACCACGTGATATGGAAGCTTGGGTGTTCCGGGTCTCCACCGATATAATTCCGGAGTGGTAACTTCCTTAACATAATCAGTCGAATCATAATTCGGTACTTTCTTCAGTTTTTCCAGTGCCTGCTCTGGAGTTTTATCACTCGTTATCAAACCCATCATCACGCCAGCCGAACGGAGACGCCTTGTAATGGCACGCGTGTCGACTCCCTGAATTCCAGGAATTCCGCTATCGGAAAGATATTGGTGTACCGTCCTCTGGTTCAGATAATGACTTGGTTCTGAGCATTCTTCTCTTACAATAAATCCCCTGACTCGTATACCCGCCGACTCAAAATCCTGCTTGTTGATTCCATAGTTTCCAATCAACGGATAAGTTGGAACGAGGATCTGTCCTGCGTAGGAAGGATCGGTAAGCATTTCCTGGTATCCGATCATACTGGTACAGAAGACAACTTCTCCGAAAGCATCGGTTTCGGCACCTAAAGCGTAACCGGTATGGATTGAGCCGTCTTCCAGAGCTAAGATAGCCTGTTTTTGCATACTTTCCTTTGAGGTTTATTACTATTGTACAGGAAAATCACTAACCTTTGAAGCGGTTCGTTATCGGTAATCTTCTATCTTTTCCAAAAGCCCTCGGGGTGATTTTAATTCCGGGAGGAGCCTGGCGCCTCTTGTATTCGCTGCCATCTACAAGCCGTGCTGCCTGTCTGACAAATTTTTCCTCTGTTCCGAGGGCAACAATTTGCTCGATGCTCTTGTCTTCTTCGACATATGCTGTCAATATAGGATCGAGTATCTCATATGGGGGCAGAGAGTCAATATCTTTCTGATCCGGTCTCAGTTCTGCCGAAGGAGGTTTTGTAATAACCGTTTGCGGAATAATTTCAGTATCTGAAATGGAGTTCCGATATTCACACAACTCGTAGACCAGTGTTTTCGGTACGTCTTTTATTATTGCGAAACCTCCAGCCATGTCTCCATAAAGGGTAGAATAACCCGTAGCTGTTTCGCTTTTATTACCCGTAGTCAATACCAGCCAGCCGAACTTATTGGACAGTGCCATGAGGATATTTCCCCTGATCCGCGCCTGCAGGTTCTCCTCAGCCACATTAGGTTCCAGTCCTGCGAAAGGTTCTTCCAGCATCTCAAGATATGCTTTAAAGGCTTTTTCAATCGGGATCGTGAGAAATTTTATTCCTAAATTCTTTGCCATTAACTCTGCGTCCGATTCACTTCCCGGTGACGAATACCTGGAAGGCATAGCCACGCCGATCACGTTTTCATTACCCAGTGCGTCGACTGCCACTGCCGCCACAAGACTCGAATCGATCCCTCCCGAAAGCCCGATAAGGACTTTCTCAAACCCGTTTTTTCGAATATAGTCGTGAGTACCGAGTACAAGGGCGTTGTAAACTTCAGCATTTTGATCAAGAGATTCAACCTGTCTTGAAGGTAAAATCGGTTTGTTCGTGCTGTATGGAATCTCGGAAACGATGATTTTCCCAATCTGTCGCCATCCCTGTTCCTCGTGAAGCAGCAATTCTTTTCTCCACCTGGGATCATGCAGTCTCGCGCGGAACACGGATTCGACATCTATATCAGCAATAATCAGGTCTTCTTCGAATTGTTTACCTTGTGCGATCAGTGTTCCGGTCTCATCCATGACAAGACTATTACCATCGAAAACCAGTTCGTCCTGACCTCCAACCAGGTTATTGTAGACGAAAACTGCAACATTATCTGCTGCCCTGGTAGAGATCATACGTTCCCTGATACTACCTCTGCCGAAATGATATGGAGACGCGCTGATATTTATGATTATTTCGGCTCCTGAATAAGCCTGAGTGGTAGCCGGACCGGCTTCATACCAAATGTCTTCACAGATATTCACCCCGAATTTGATATCACCGACTTCCCACACAGAGCACTCGGTTCCTGCCCGGAAATATCTGTCTTCGTCAAACACGCCGTAATTAGGGAGGAATATCTTATGATATACTCCAGCCAGATCGCCATCGTGTATTACGGCTGCAGCATTGAAAATATCATCCTTAGAATCAACAAATCCAATGATGACTGTTATTGCTGAAGATGCCTTGATGATTGACTCAAGAGTTCGCTTGTTTTCTGAGATAAACTTGGGTTTAAAAAGCAGGTCTTCGGGTGGATACCCGCATATCGTGAGTTCCGGAAATGTCAGTAAATCAACTCCCGAAGACCTGGACTCTTTTATTTTTGTCAGGATTTTTTGCCCGTTTCCCTCAAAATCGCCCACAGTCGTATTAATCTGAGCCATTCCGATTCTCAAACGGCGCATAGTATTTCAATCCCTTATTACATTTTTTCGCTTTACTACAATATGGGAAGGTATTTATTGAGTTCGTATTCAGTTACTTGAGTTCGATACTCATCCCACTCGATCTTCTTGTTAGCGACAAAGTTTTCGAAAACGTGGTCACCCAGGGCTTTCCTTACCAGTTCGCTCTTTTCCGTAAGTTGGACGGCTTCCAGCAGGCTAGCGGGTAAAGTTCCGATGCCCCTGTTATTTCGTTCCTCTTCGCTCATTTCATAAACGTTTTCTTCAACTGGTGCAGGCGGTTCGAGTCCCTCTTCGATACCTGCAAGTCCGGCAGCCAGCATGACACTAAACGCCAGGTAAGGATTACAGGCAGGATCAGGTGACCTGAACTCAATCCTGGTAGCGTTTTCCCTGCCTGGACGATATTCCGGTACGCGAACAAGGTCGGACCTGTTTCGTCTTGCCCATGAGAGATAAACCGGCGCCTCATATCCCGGGACGAGTCTCTTGTATGAGTTCACCCACTGGTTTGCGACACAGGTAAATTCCGGAGCATATTTCAGAAGACCGGCGATATAACTCTTAGCAATCTTTGAAAGGAAGTACTCATCGTTAGCGTCAAAGAAAGCATTCTTACCACCTTCAAACAGCGACTGGTGAACATGCATACCGCTACCGTTAATACCAAATACCGGTTTCGGCATGAAAGTGGCATATACTCCATGATTCAGAGCAACCTGTTT
>CP070800.1:1734907-1748298 GCA_020343555.1 Dehalococcoidales bacterium | reverse complement strand
AGGATGTTTCCGAAGATCTCTTTAACCTGGTCGTACGCGGTGGTGGAGTCGAAGAGACGTTTGAAAACCTCAGCTTTGGGAAAGCGAGAGGTGTCCGGAACGTGTTGGATGTGGTAAATAAACAATCGAAGCTGATACAGGTTGCCGAACAAGAATCGCAACTAACCATAGCGGAACGTGCGCCTAATCCGGGTACGTACCAACTCGCCGTTGCTGAGACAACATCTTCTGCTCTGACGCCTGTTTCAAGTGATGAGATTGTTGGTGATGCTGGTGAGCGAACCGGACTATCCGGTTTTGAAGTTGCCGATGATGTCACCATGGTATGTGTCCCTGATCTCATGGCACTATACCAGGCAGGAATCATATCCATGGACGGAGTCAAAGCGGTACAACTGGCAACAATTGCCCACTGTGAAAATATGAAAGACCGTTTTGCCATTCTCGATTGTCCGCCTGGTCTAAAGCCACAGCAGATGAAGGACTGGCGAATGAATGAAGCCGGTTACGATACCAAGTACGGCGCAGTTTACTATCCATGGATCAGAGTTGCAGATCCGACAGGTAAAAATGATAGCGTTCTTGTACCACCCAGTGGCTACATGGCGGGAATTTATGCCCGAAGCGATAATGAGCGCGGCGTTCACAAGGCACCGGCTAACGAAGTAGTGAGAGGAGCCATGGCTCTTGAGATGCAGATTACCAAGGGTGAGCAGGATATCCTCAATCCTATCGGCGTTAACTGCATACGATCGTTCCCCGGTAGAGGCATTCGCGTCTGGGGCGCCAGAACGCTTTCCAGTGACGCATCATGGCGCTATATCAATGTCAGGCGACTGTTCAACTTCGTCGAGAAATCCATCCAGATGGGGACGCAATGGATAGTCTTCGAACCCAACGATGCTGATCTCTGGGCACGTATCCGGCGTGATATTACTGCCTTCCTGAGTACCGTATGGGGCAGTGGAGCTTTATTTGGAGCTACCGCATCTCAAGCATTCTACGTGAAATGTGATGCTGAGAATAATCCATCAGCCACACGTGACCTGGGACAGGTTATTATCGAGATAGGGATGGCGCCTGTGAAACCGGCTGAGTTTGTTATTTTCCGCATCAGCCAGTGGGCGAGCGGCTCGGAAACAAGTGAATAAAAACAAATCTAGACAATAATTCTTAAAGTGAAGGAGACACAAAATGGCATCTATAGTTGATACCGTAAGAGAAGATCCGTTACTAGGTGTGCACTTTGGACTCGAAGTTAGCGGAAAAATTTCTGGTTATTTTACCGAGGTAAGTGGACTCGGCTCTGAGACTGAAACCATAGAGCAGAAAGTAGTGAATGAAAAAGGTCATGAAGTCGTCCTGAAGATTCCTGGCAGGCTAAAGTGGGGAGATATTGTATTGAAGCGGGGTATTACATCGAACCTGGACATGTGGGAATGGCGTAAACAGGTTGAAGAAGGTGATGTAGCAAACGCCCGTATGAATGGCTCGATTGTAATGTACGATCAGACACTTACGGAAGTCGCCCGCTGGAACTTCAACCAGGCCTGGCCAACGAAAATTAGCGGACCAACTCCCAAAGCAGACAGTAATGAGATCGGGGTAGAGGAATTAACTCTGGCACACGAGTTTATTGAACGCGTAAACTAGGAGGTTTGGTAAATGACACTGCAAACGGAATTCGAGTTTACCCTTCCCCGCGGTTACGTAGACCGTGAGGGCAACCTCCATAAGAACGGTACGATGCGTCTATCGACAGCCATGGATGAGATTGCTCCGCTTCGTGATCTCCGCGTGAAATCCAACCAGGCATACCTGGCAATTATACTATTATCGCGCGTGATTACGAGGTTAGGCAGTCTCCCGGAAGTGCACACGGGGATTATAGAGAGCCTTTTCTCAGCTGACTTTGCTTATCTTCAGGAATTCTACAGGCAGATAAATGAGAATGGCACATCCATGGTCTCAACGATATGTCCGGAGTGTAATGAAAAGATAGAGGTGGATCTGAGCCAGCCGGGGGAATAATAAGCTACCCCCTCGAGCAATTACACGAGGAGGTAGCTTACATCGCCTATTATATGCACTGGCCGCTCGGGGACATTCTTGACATGGAGCACCATGACCGTCGTCAGTGGGCAGAGAGCATTGCGAGTATCAATCGGAGGTTGACCGAAGCTCAATAAACCAGCAAAAGTTGGAAATCTCCGAAAAAATATACATCAAGAATGTATGAAAATAGGGACATAAATGTAAATACCGATTGTGAGTAGATGAATTATGGCGAATCCAATACAGAGCCAGAACTCCACGAAGACAGCTCAACGGGTGGATCCTTTCCCAACCTTCAAGTTCCATGTTGAGGTTGGAAGTATTACCGAGGCAGCTTTTACCGAGTGCTCCGGTCTCGAGATGTCTACCGAAGTCTTCGAGTATGTCGAGGGAGGACTAAACGAATATGTCCACAAGATGCCCGTGCGTACCAAGGTTTCTAATGTCACCTTGAAGAGGGGGCTTGCTACATCCAATGAGCTTTATAACTGGTACCGTGAGATGGAAGACGCCCTCAGGCAGGGTAAGGGATTTACATTTCGTCAGGTCACCATTACCTTACGATCGACGGTAGACCAGGGAACTTTGATACGATGGACCTTGGACAGGGCGTTCCCGGTCAAATGGGCAAGCCCGGCTCTCAAGACAAATGAGGCAGCAGTCGCCATTGAAACTCTGGTATTCGCGCACCACGGCATAAAAGTCCAATAGGAATATAGTATGGCAGATTACGAAAGTCTTTCTAACAACCGAGAGGATGTTGATCAAGAGGAAAGGAAGCTTAGTCCATGGCTGCAAAAACGCATGGAGGAAAGAGCACATCCGTTTGCTTCTCAGGGATTGTTCGCCGGTTTAACCTCTTCTGGAGTAAGGAATCAACCATTCCAACGATTATGGGAAAGAAGCGACAGATTAAGCAAAATGGGACCGGCTCCTGCAATATCACAGACCACGAGGCAGCCGTTCTTATCTAAAGCCATGATTGGCATCATCAGCCGGACCATCGCTACCGGGACATCCAGCTTGTACAAGATGCTGGACCTGCCGTGGTTCAGACCCGGAAGAAGTCGCCGGGAAGAAAATACATGGAATGAAGGACTTGTGTCAAGGCAAGAAATAGATGCCAGAGCAAATACCGGGACTCCTTATTCCAGAGAACCGCATCCACCCGTTGAACCTGTCAATGAAATAAGAGTAGAAAGGGAGAATAATATCCCAGAAGCGTATTTTGACCATATATCCTCGCCGCCGATTACCAGAAAAAACGTCCGGAGTATCGGAGAGCACACTCCGAGTCCGCCAGTTGCGAAACAGATACCGGCGAGAACCGAGAATATTACCAGGGTGTTTCCTTCTTCGGATACTTCCAGCGACCAATATCCTGGATCCGGAATTAACCGGAATATCGATATGCAAGTGGTTGACCAGAGAAAAGTGTCTGAAGGTCATAGCACCGCACCGGTCGAGACCAACGAAACAACCCTGCCTTCGTTGCCCGGAAAAGAAGACGGATACGAGAAAAGATTAATACCATCGGACGATAATGTGCGACCAACACATAATACACAAACAGACAGCTCTGGAAAGGACGCCAGCCGTACATATCCGGCCAAAGAGCTGTTCTATCAAAAGCCGTTACGCGTCGCCCGAAAAATTGCGAAGTCACTTCCCTTCGTCAAGAACAACCAGAATATCCAAAGCAGGGCAACGTCGCATTCAGGTTCTATTACACCTGCTACCGGAGAAAAACAAAGTGAACAGATGGAATCTCATAAACCCTTAAGCCTGGAGAATGCACCGGTTGCCAGGGAAATGCCTTTAGTGACTCAGAAAACCGGAGGTTCCTCCGAATTAGCTGATGAAAACAATATCGAGACAAGTGATGTCAGCTCTGAAGATCCGAAAGAGATACTTCATGAAAGCCGAAAAGTCGAATCAGAGCAAGGAGAACAGTCGGCTTCTATTGAAAATTATAGAACAGGAGGAAGTACCGGATACCCGTACCGGGGGATTGATTTGTTCGACAATAAACTCCCCGAGGTTTCCCGTAGAGTTGTACCATCACCACCTTCCGTCGAAAACATCCCGCGTAAAGCGGTTCAGCCTTCTGAATCCATACAACGCAGTGTCGACAGGCCGTTACCTCAACAGCCTATCCGCCGTTCAAACGACTGGTCGCTATCACGACAGCCGGTACGGCATCGTATTGACGAGACCCTGCCTCAAAAACCTGTCGAATCCGGAGGTGAAGGAAACGTCCCTCAACGATCTATCCGGCGTCATGTCGATGAGAAATCTGTCGGGGAAATCAACCGAGATGGAGATGAGAAATCTCTCCGAGGATCTACCCAATATGATGCCGGTGAGACTTCATCTCAAGAATCCATTCAATTTCGTACTGATGGAACACAAACCGGGATGAATAGCGGTTACCATCCTGAAAATATTAAAACTGAAGCATTGTACGAAGGTAATGTCGGAAGCTACAGGCCGATGCATAAATTACCATTGACCCCACAGGTTATTAATACAATGAGGACGCCAACACGTCGTGAGGGTATATATAACAGGGGTATTTCCAGCGCTATACCTGAGATTGGTGAGTCTGTCAGTCATACACTTGATCTGCCCCTCGCTCCCGTCTCCCGGATTGATGTTATGCGGCAGGAGGATGATTACCTCAGTAGCGATCCGATACAGAGGGAACCGCTAACCCTACAGCTGAGGGAAACTGCACAAACTAGACAAACTACACAAACCACTCAATCTACCCAAACGCCAACAGCCGATACATCGCAGAGTTCTGAAGTGGATTCTAATGAAGCCAGTACCGAAAATAAGGAAAGACAGACTACAGATTACAGGACTTTAGCGCGTGAAATATATCCTTTCATAAGACGAATGATTATGATTGAGCGAGAGCGACGGCCATCTCGATAAAGGAAGAAATAAGGAACAGGAAGTGGAAAAAGCAAAGCTAGTAAATCTGGATACCAATGAAGAGATACAGTGTCTTTTCAATCCAAATGAATATACGTTCAGTAAGAATAACACTTGGACTCCCAAGATGGTGAAAGGGCAAAATGTACCGATGCTGGAGTTCGGAGGGGGTAATTCTATTCAATTAAAGATGCAGCTCTTTTTTGATACCTATGCCACCGGAGGAGATGTGCGTACCACTACCAACAAGATATGGAAGCTGATGAATATCAACAGCAATCTAACGGATATGACCAGCACTAAAGGGCGACCTCCGATGGTCGAATTCCACTGGGGAGCTACCTGGTCATTTAAAGCTGTAATTACCAGCATATCACAGAAGTTTACACTCTTCCGTGATAATGGAATACCGGTCAGAGCTACTCTTGATGTGAATTTTCTGCAAGCTAAAGAGGAGGGTCGTTACCCCGGTCAGAATCCTACTACCAGAGGTAATCCTGGTTACAAGAGCAGGATTGTCCGAGAAGGGGACACCTTGGACTGGATCGCGTTTGATGAATACGGTGACAGCACTATGTGGCGTTATATTGCTGAAAATAATAATCTTGTAAATCCCATGAAATTAAAAACCGGGCAGATTTTAGCTATTGCACCATTACCGTAAGGGAGTAATCTATGCCAGCAGATGAATTACTATCGCAAATGTACCTAAAGTTGAACGGTACGCCAGCCTCGGCGGAATTAATGCGCGACCTGAGAGAACTGGTTGTTGATACCAGCCTGCATTTACCCGATATGTTCACCATTCATCTTGAAGATCCTAACCTGACCTGGATGGATTCATCGGATTTCGATATTGGAAAAGAAGTCGAGATATCCGGAAAGGAAGAAGGAGCATCTTCTGCCACGAATCTTATTACCAAGGGAGAGATTACGGCTATCGAGCCGGAGATGACAGAAGCAGGCGCTACTACCTTGATAATCCGGGGTTATGATAAGACACACCGTCTGCATAGAGGAAAAAAAACGAGGACTTTTGTGCAGTCTACCGATAGTGATATCGTTAAAAAAGTAGTCTCAGATGCTGGCCTTTCTGCTGAAACCGATAACACCAGCGAGGTACATGAACATGTCTTTCAGGATTTTCAGACAGATATAGATTTTCTTCGTGATAGAGCTAAACGTGTAGGATTCTATTTATACTTCCAGGACGGGAAGCTTCAATTTCGCCAGCAACCAAGTGCCGGAAACTCGACGGCGACCCTTGAATGGGGTGTCAATCTTATGAATTTTCAGGCGAGATTAACCACCGCTGAGCAAGTTAACGACGTCAAAGTTCATGGCTGGGATGTAAAGAAAAAACAAGCTATCATCGGAAAATCAAACACTCCTCAGGGCACTCCTACCGTTGACCGTGTTGATCATGGTGGAGATACTGCTAAAACGGCCTTTGGAAAAACCAGTACAGATGTCATTAACTATTACCCGGTATCGACACAAGATGAGGCTGATAAGTTCGCCCAGTCGATACTTAGTGATCACTGCCACGCCTTCTTTGAAGCGGAAGGCTCCTGTCTAGGCAATCCTGCGGTACGCGCCGGTGCTGAAGTGGACATTCAGGAAGTTGGTACCAGGTTCTCCGGTCGTTACAGAATCACACGCGCTACCCATCGTTATGACCTGTCAGGTTATACGACTGAGTTTGAAATCAGCGGTCATCGAGCCAACACGCTGAACCAGTTGTTGGATAATCCGGTTAAGAATCCGTACGGTGTAGTGGTTGGTATCGTATCCAATATTAACGATCCCGATGAGCTCGCCCGAGTCAAGGTTAAATTCCCAACGATATCAAACGATTTGGAGAGTAACTGGGCGAGGCTGGCCGTACCGATGGCAGGTGCAGAACGAGGTTTCGAGTTCATTCCAGAGGTCAATGACGAGGTCCTGGTAGCGTTTGAATACGACGATATAAATAAACCTTACATTCTTGGATCACTCTGGAACGGGAATGATAAACCTCCGGAAAAAAATAGCAGCATCGTTCAAAACGGAGTAGTACAAAAGCGGATTATTCATTCTCGGTCAGGGCATGTTATCACACTGGATGATAGCGACGGTAGTGAAAAAATATCGATCGTTGATAAGACAGGGAACAACTCCATCGAAATTGATTCATCAAGTAATGCTCTAACCATTAAGACCAATGGTCCGATTAACATGGAAACCAATGATGATGTGACGATAAAAGGTAATAATATCAATCTTGAAGCAAATGCCAATGCAAAAATGAAAGCCAACAGTAATATTGATCTGGAAGCAAACGCCAAGACTACGGTAAAAGGTACCGCCGGTGTAGACGTCAATGCCTCCGGTCCTACCAACATTAAAGGAGCTGTAATAAATCTCAACTAACGAGGAATTTTATGGGACAACCAGCAGCAAAACAGGGTGACCAGGTGACGGGCGTCGATACACATATAATTATGGTGCCGTCACCTGGAGGACCTGTACCGACACCCTTACCTCATCCGTTTAATGGGATTCTTCAACAGGGATTGAGTACTGATGTGATGATTCAAGGTATGCCTGCTGCGACGCTGAATAGTATTGCCATGAATACCCCACCTCATGTTCCCCAAGGCGGGCCGTTCCAGAAACCACCAATGAACCAGGGTAAAATAATGATGGGTAGTCCAACAGTATTGATCAATGGTAAACCGGCTGCTCGTGCTGGAGATACCGCATTGACATGCAATGATCCTGCTGATGCACCGGTTGGTACGGTAGTAGTCGTGAGTAGTACTGTCATGATAGGCTGAACGAACAGGAGAAATATTGGCTTATGGATATGGAAATAAATAGAGATAATCTCGGCACTGGCTGGAAATTCCCCTTGGAGATAGATGGGCGTGGAGGAATAGCTCTATCCCGGCATGAAGATGACATCAAAGAATCCATCCGTATTATTCTTAGCACGGCAAAGGGAGAAAGGCATATGCGGCCTAATTTCGGTTGTGACATTCATAAAATTATCTTTGCGCCCAATAATGCTACTTCCTGGGGATTGGCCGCTCATTATGTAGAAGAAGCGCTGGGATGGTGGGAACCGCGCATCGAAGTGCTGGAGATTGATCCCCAGCCTGACCCGATGGATACGAGCCGGCTGCTGATAACCATAAAATACCGAATCAAAGCAACAAACGACGAAAGAAACCTTGTTTATCCATTTTATATTATTCCAGGGAGGTCGTGATGTCATTACAAACACCAAATTTAGATGACCGTAAATTTCAGGATATTGTCAGTGAGGCAAGAGGTAAAATCCCTTTATATTGCCCGAACTGGACAGATTACAATCTTAGCGATCCGGGTATCACCATAATAGAATTGTTCGCCTGGATGGTTGATATGCTTCTTTACCGGATGAACCGTGTTCCCGAGAAAAATTATATAAAGTTCATGGACATGATTGGCATTCGCCTGGAACCGCCGAAGCCAGCGAAGGTGAATGTGACATTTCGTCTTTCCGCGGCGCAACCTGAGCAGGTTACCATCCCACAGGGAACTGAAATAGCCACCGTGAGAACGGAAACTCAGGATGCTATTTCCTTTACGACCGATTGTGATTTCAGTATTCTGATACCTGGCCTGTCTTATGCCCTGACCACGGTTGACGACAACGAGTTTTCTGATGTTATTACAGCCCTTAATCATCCTGACAGGACGGTATCTGTATTTCAGGAAGTGCCGCAAGAAAATGATGCACTCTATCTTGGCTATGCTGAAGACCTTGCCTCACATACTCTGCTGCTGAGTATTCAAAGTACTTTGGAGGGTATTGGAGTGAATCCGCAGGATCCGCCCTGGTCCTGGGAATACTGGGACGGAGATTACGAAAGATGGTCGCCAATGAAACTGGAGGAGGATACCACAGGAGGTTTAAATGCTAATGGGCAAGTGATGATTCACATACCCGGCAATAGTGCTATGCGAGATGTGAACGATTTGTTTGCCTGCTGGATACGATGTCGGGCTGTTCAACCCAGGTCTGGCCAGAGCGGATACAGCAGCTCCCCGAAAGTAAGAAGTGTTGTCTCCGAAAGTATCGGGTGTACCGTACCTGCAAGCCAGTCTTTTAAAACGACCAACGAATTGCTGGGGCGCAGTACGGGACGACCAGGTCAAGAATTCCAGCTTAATTATATTCCTGTGTTGACGCTAGAGCAGGGAGAGACAATCGAGGTAGAGACAGAAAACGAGGGGGAGTTTGAGTCATGGCAGGAAGTAGCTGATTTCGCCGATTCCGGTCCTGATGACAGGCACTTTACTCTCGATACTATTACCGGACAAATTAACTTTGGCCCTTCTATAAAACAACCGACGGGAGAAGAACGTCAGTACGGGAAGACACTTCCTGCTGATCGGCTTATACGAGTTTCCTCATACCGTTCCGGTGGCGGTATTATCGGAAATGTCGGTGAAGGCACGATCAAGGTATTAAAATCCTCTATCCCTTATATCGACTCGGTGATAAATTTCGAAAGAGCCAGAGACGGTACCGATGCAGAATCCCTGGAAATGGCAAAACTAAGGGTGCCCCACGTATTAAGAACAAATACAAGGGCAGTTACCCGGGAAGATTTTGAATACCTGGCAGTCCAGGCGTCGCCAAAGGTTGCTAGGGCGAAAAGTATCTCTCCCGATGACACGACCGATAACACTCTATCACCCGGAACGATGCGGGTATTACTCGTACCGACCGTAATGGAATGCGAGAGATACATAACTCCTGCACAACTGGATATAACGAGAACGGTAAGAGAGGAAGTTCGAGATTACCTGGATGAACGCCGTTTACTTGGCACACGTCTTGAACTTGGAGAGCCAAAATATATATATGTATCGGTAGAGGTACATGTCAGGATAAGACGAGGTTATCAAAAACAGGCAACAGATGATATTGAAAAAAGACTTTACCAGTATATTAATCCGGTATGCGGCGGAGCTGACAGTACCGGCTGGTTATTCGGGCGCAGTCTTATCCTGTCTGAAATTAATGCCTGTCTTCAGAATATACAGGATGTTGACTATATCGAGGAAGTAAAAATCTATCCTGTTGATCCTGATACAGGAGAAAAACAGGATGCCGTCGGTAGAATCAGTGTACCGTATGACGGTCTGCTGTGCTCGTATAAACACGAAGTTATTCTAGTTGAATAGGTACGAATTTGTTTGAGAAAGACGTGTTATTTCCAGATAAATATATCCGGTGAATGAATATAGGGAATTAGTTATGCTAACTGTAAACAGCAACAACGGAAAACACCCGGAGAGTCTCTATCTTGATTACCTGCCGGGATTTTACCGTGACGATGAATTCATGGGGCAATATTTGAATATTTTCGAGGATATTCTGGGGCCACTTGAACGTACGGTCGATAACCTGGAATTATATTTTGATCCATTAATTACTCCGGAATCTCTGGTTTCATGGCTGGCAAGTTGGCTTAACCTGGCTCCGGATCCCAGCTGGACAATGAAAAAGTGTCGCGAACTGGTGAAATCTGCCGCTATGCTTCATCGCCTCCGGGGGACAAAGCGAGGACTTTCTGAATACTTGAGGATATACACAAGCAGTGTTCCTGAAATCTCCGAGTATATACCGGGTATGAGCCTTGATAGTGATACCAAACTTGGTATCGATACAAAACTCGGCAGCGCCGGCACAGGAAACCATTTTACCGTCACACTGGAACTCGATGGTGATGATGAAATTGACATCGATACAGTGAAAGCAATTATAGAGTCACAAAAACCGGCTCACACCGTTTATACGTTACAGATAAATACACACTAGAAAAATGAAAATATTTCTTACATATATTTGATTTGCTTTTTATAATCGAACCATATAGTATGCGTGGCTGTATGTTCTTCGCTCAATCTTGTCGCCATTTGCTAAGGTACTTTTCACCATTATAAATGGCAATTGGTACTCCTTGAAATAATTAGGGTTTCCTGTGATTGATTATTACCATTCATTACACTTAGAGATGTAGTCCAGCTATTGTATCGCATGTTCGAGACCTGTGGGGTTGTACCAGAACTGGAAGACCTTCCATGCAGGAGAATTACGAGTAGAATTAGTGTGTCAAGTCACCGTCGAACTGATATCCTGAACGTAATTTGTTGGTATAATATCAGTTTCTTATGGGTATTCCTACTGGGATTTCAGTTTCTCTGCAACTCCCTTGACCAGTGTATCAATCTCCGTTTTGTCCCAATCGTTTAGGATCTCCTTCAGCATTTCTTTATTATGGGCTTTCTTCTCCGCTCCCCAATATTTCAGCCAGTACCAGAACTTGTCCAAATTGCCACCGCGTGCAACACCAGACGGATCAAGTTTGAGGATTAATCCTATCGCCTCATCGTTACCTTCTCGTGCTGCCATGACAATTTTCTCAGCGTTTTCACGACGGGCTTTTCCTCGCTTTCCTAAGAGCCATTTCCCGAAACCTTTGATCTTCCTGAATGCCGCAGTCGCCAGGTCCACTAGGGTCAAAGCCAGGTCAAAAGCTTGAACAACGATGGCACCGATTCCTCCCGAAAACATTCCGGCAACCAGCTTGGCAACACCTAAGACTAATCCCGCCGCTGATTTCGCCAGATTAAATAATCGGCTCAAGAATCCTCGTTTTACTTTAGCATACCCATACTTTGCAGATTTCGCTAATTCTTCACTCGCAGTATCCGCCTCCTTCTTCTTGGTAGCTTTTGCCGCTGATTTCAATGCCAGCATATCCTTCAATTTCGACCAGACTTTTCCTATCCCTTGTATCATTGACCAGATTGAACCGACAATACCGACGATAGGTAACCATTTTGTCCACTGGGCGATTTTGTTGGCTATAGGCTGGGCAAAACTAAGGAATGCAGGCAGTATGGTGGGAGCTTTCTCTGCTACTGCCGCCTGAGGATTCTTGACCAGGTCTATAAAACTTTTTATCCACTTTCTCCAGCTATTCAGCTTAAACACGGTGGACACGAATGCCTTGAACTTTTCCCATTTACTGACTTTTTCCTGCCCTTCTTTACCAAGCTCTGCCTTTTCTTCTTTGAGTTCTTCTCCGAAGGTCTCTCTATATGCTTCCATGATACTGTTAATCACCATCTGAGTATGGCTGGTATATTTTCCAGAACTTGCTACTATCTTCCTCAGATACTTTAATGCATCAAGTCTTCTAAGTGATTTGGTGGTACCACCCAGTATACGAGGTTTCTTCATTTGCTTGAACTTCGCCAGTGCCTGGTCATATATGGTCCTGTCCATGCCCTCAAGGGGTTGATACGTATATGGTTCTTCGACCTTCTTTGTCTTAGGTGGTTTTTCTTCCGGTTTCAATGGTTTGTTGGTTGGTACTGGAGGAGCCTGTTTTTTCCAGGGCTTGCTGGTCGGCACCGGTGGGGGTTGTTTTACTGGTGCCCGACTAGCGGTTGTTTCATGCGCTGATGAATAGTATGCTCGATCAAGTAGACGCATTGGTTCATTTTTACCTGTTTGCTGGATGGTATGTGTTAATTCATGAGCAATGAGTTTCCTGCCGCTATCCGATCCGGGACTATACTCACCGCCACGAAAGAAAACGTCCTTTCCTGTCGTAAATGCTCTTGCATTGAGTTGCTGATTGAGTATGTCTGCTTCAGAATCGGTATGGACACGAATATCACTGAAATCAGCACCGAATGCCTGTTCCATAGGATTTTTTACATTTTCCGATAACGAATGACCGCCACCGCGTATATTATTAATACGTGTCTCTACGTCATCGGTAGCCATTACAGCCTGGTTATCAACCGATTGCGTCTGAAGCTCTTCTTCCTCCTCTTCCTGCAGCTGGAGGTCCGGCTTCATCTGGACCTCCTCCTCTTCTTCCTGGCGCTGTATATCTATGGCCGGTTTGACCTGGACAGGCTCCTCTTCCTCCTCTTCTTCCTGGCGCTGAGCTTGAATTTCCTCCTCCTCTTCCTGCAGCTGGAGGTCCGGCTTCATCTGGACCTCCTCCTCTTCTTCCTGGCGCTGTATATCTATGGCCGGTTTGGCCTGGACAGGCTCCTCTTCCTCCTCTTCCTCCTGCCGCTGCGCCTGGATTTCTTCCTCTTCTTCCTCCTGGCGCTGGAGGTCTGGCATCATTTGAACCGGCTCTTCTTCCTCTTCCTCCTGGCGCTGTATATCTATGGCCGGTTTGGCCTGGACAGGCTCCTCTTCCTCCTCCTCTTC
The DNA here is from genome assembly GCA_020343555.1 of Dehalococcoidales bacterium. The sequence goes on along the minus strand of CP070800.1, from coordinate 1,735,025 downwards.
CTGGCGCTGGAGGTCCGGCTTCATCTGGACCTCCTCCTCTTCCTCCTGCCGCTGCGCCTGGATTTCTTCCTCTTCTTCCTCCTGGCGCTGGAGGTCTGGCATCATTTGAACCGGCTCT
>CP070800.1:1720877-1734807 GCA_020343555.1 Dehalococcoidales bacterium | reverse complement strand
AAAAAACAATTAAGACTAAAGGGGGCTGGTTTATCAACCCCCTTTCAGTCACCGGAGAGATAATATCTGGAAAGAAAACCGGTAAAATCGGTTCTTGAGGAAAATACTTCCTTACTCATGGGTATCACCGGCGTTGCCGGCATCGGCCAGGGTGAGTACGATGGTAAATCCTGCATCAAGGTGTTCGTTACGGAAAAGAGCCCGGAGCTTCTCAGCCAGATCCCAGAAGACCTTGGTGGTTACCCTGTGATAATTGAAGAAACGGGAGAGTTTCACGCTCTGGGTTAGTGATTGACTACATACTATCAGCGGTAATTATTCAGACACTTGTTATAATTGTAGTCACTATGATCATAAAACGTAATTATACGATATTGAAGAGAAAAGGCTGTTCTTTTTAATTTTGGTTTTTAAAAAGAAAAAGGAGTGCAACTTTGCACTCCTTTTCTGGGCGATTGTTTAATTTACAACGCCAGGCTGCTCTCCCAAAGACCGTGAATGTTACAGTATGATATGGCATACAGGGTCTTGAACCCGGCTAGCGGGACGCTGTAGGTTGCGGTGGGGTTGGTATAGGTCGGAGCGAAGGTCATCCTGCCCAAGTCGATCACTCCCCCGTCTTCCTTGACACCGTACAATGCTACCCAGTCGATGTGATGCTCCATCGTGTTGGGATGTGGTGTTTCCTTACCCACCGTAACAGTGACGGTATCCTTGCCGGTCTCGATAACCGGGACATGTTTTTCCTTGCCTTCAACGGCGGCGTCTTTAAGAATATCTCCTATTTTCATCTTCTTCCTCCTCCGGTTTTTATAATATTAATAATTTTCCGCCATCAGTTCGTAATAATCGCGAGAGAAAGCGCAGGCTGGGCAAGTCTCAGGTGCTTCCAGACCTTCATGCACATACCCGCAGTTCCGGCATTTCCACCTGACTACTTTATCTTTCTTAAATACCGTGCCTTCCTTGATGTTCTTCAGCAGGGCAAGATAGCGTTTTTCGTGTTCTTCTTCAACTTCGGCGACTTCTCTGAAGAAAACGGCTATCTCTTCGAATCCTTCCTCCCGGGCTGTTTTCTCGAATCCGGCATACATATCCGTCCACTCGTAATTCTCGCCGTCGGCGGCTGCCTGGAGATTCTCGGCAGTATCGCCTATACCTTTAAGGAATTCGAATTCTCTCTTGGCGTGTTCTCTTTCGTTTTCGGCTGTCTCAAGGAATATCGCGGCGATCTGCTCGTAGCCGGCTTCTTTGGCTACCAGGCTAAAGTACGTATACTTGTTCCTCGCCTGAGATTCACCGGCAAACGCCGTCCACAGGTTCTGCTCGGTCTTGCTGCCCTTGAATTCCATTCAATATCCTCCTTCATCTATATATAGTTATTGGCTTTATGTTTTTCGGTTATCGCTGCTGCAAGCCTGTCAAGTGCTTCGAAATCCGCTTCCTTCGGAAATCCCTTGCAGAGTACCGGATCGATCACTTCTACCTTGAGGTTGGGAATCATCCCGGCAAGTACCTCGACAGTCCTCTGTCCCCAACCGAATGAACCGATTATCGAAACGAATTTGATATTTGGTCTCAGGGCGTTCGCCAGGAAAGCGGCATAGGCAACCACCGGATGTGGTCCGGCGTGAATGGTAGGAACTCCCAGTACTACGGTCGCTGCGTCCACCAGCGACATCGCCAGCTTGCCGATGTCCGTGACAGTAAGATCGAACTGCTTGACGGTAACCCCCTTTTCAGCCAGAGCCGTCACAAGATATTCGACCATCCTGCCGGTGCTGCCGTGCATTGAGACATACGGGAGTACGACGATGTTTTTCGGTTCATCGAACAGCCAGCTCTGATACGCGTCCATTATAAATGAAGGTTTGTTATGCATAGGCCCGTGGCTGGGGGCGATAATTTCTATGTCGTATTCTTTCACTTTTTCAAGGTTCTTTTGAATGGTCGGGCGAAAAGGCATCATAATTTCAGCGAAATATCGTTTCGCAGCTTCGTATAACTGCCCCTCGTCGGTAACGAACATATCAGTGGTGGCTAGATGAGAGCCGAAGAAGTCACAGGAAAACAATATCCTGTCTTCCTTCAGGTATGTGACCATCGTTTCCGGCCAGTGAACCCAGGGAGTATGTAAGAACTCCAGAGTCCTGTCTCCCAGTGAGACGGTCTCCTTATCATTTGCCGTGATAATTCTGTCACCCGGTACCATTAGATGGTCGATAAGCATATCCCTGCACTTCGGGGAGCAGATAACCTTTGCCCCGGGGTATTTAGCCATCACCTTGGGAATGGAACCCGAATGGTCCTGTTCGGCGTGATGGGCAACTACATAGTCAAGGTTTTGGACTCCAAGTTCATCGAGGTTATCCTGCAGAATATTGTGCATCGGAGGATCTACACTGTCTATGAGCGCTGTCTTTTCACTCCCCTGTACCAGATAGGCATTATAGCTTGTCCCGTCCGGCAATGGGATCAGGCAGTCGAAAAGTCTCCTGTCCCAGTCGACCGCTCCTACGCAGTAAATTCCCTTCTTCAGCTCTCTCGGTTTCATATTCTAGTCTACCTCTCTGAAATCATCCTTGGAGGCTCCGCAAATAGGGCATACCCAGTCGTCCGGCAGGTCTTCGAAGGCAGTTCGCGCCGCGATGCCGTTCTCCGGGTCTCCCTCTGCTGGATCATACACATAACCGCATACTGAACATTCGTATTTTTTCATTCCCGATTTTTCCTCCTTTTTTTCTACATAGCTTGGAGCCGATTTCGGCGTTGTACCCCTCTTGACCTGGTGGTAGTATTCGTATGTCATCACGGTATCGTCGGTAAGGACGTCGGCATCCACCAGTTCACCGATAAACATGGTATGTGTTCCCACATCTATTTCTTTGGTTACCTTAACCTCAATATATGTCGTTGCGTATTCAGTAATTACCGGGGCGCCGGTAGTACCGATCTTATAGTCGATACCTTCGAACTTATCTGTATCTCGACCCGATTTAAATCCGAAATTACCGATAAAGGAAAGGGGAGTATCCTGGCAAAGAATTGAAGCGGTGAATACACCACTTTTCTTTATATAATCATGGGTAAGATTTTCTTTATTGATACTGACAGCGATTGTCGGTGGCTCAGACGCTGCCTGTATCACCGTGTTAGCTATTTGCCCGTTTATCTTGTCTCCGTTAACAGAACAGACCACATAGACACCGTAACTGATCTTGTATAATGCCTTCGTGTTCATTGGCTGACTTCCTTTTCTACCCGCCGTCAAGTGACGGGTGTTCTTTTTCTACAAACCAGGCTGCCGGATCTTTCAGATATTCGAAGTAGTCGAGAAGTACCAGGAAATGTTGATATTCTTCATCGGCTATCTTTTCGTAGAACTGCTTTTCTGCTATATGTACAGCGTCTTCTCTTTGCCTGTTATAAAAATCACGCGATGCACTTTCCATGTCCATTGCTTTCTGGACAGTATCAATTTCTGTTCGTAGAGTCTCTTTTTCTGTGCTGATATCACTCATCATTTCCGAGAAGATTGTCCTTAATTGCTTCCCGCTATCTGGATCGAACTCTGTTTTCGGCCATCCCATCTTTTTTTCGATAACCGCGTATATTTCTTCGAACTTACTGCGGTGATGATCTTCTTCCTTTGAGAGTGTTTCGAGCAGCTTTCTGCCCATCTCGTTTTTACTCTTACTGCTTGCTTTGAGATAGAACTCTTTCCCATCAATTTCCATTTGAATGGCTGTTTTCAGGGCTTCCAGGGTTTTTTCTCGCTCTTGTGTCATTTTTCACTCCCTTTGCTGGATCGGTGTGAAAAAGTAAGTGTACAGAATATTAGACCTGAGTATCCGGTTTGTCAATAGGAAAATCAGGTGATCATGCCGTTGCCAGGATTTCACCTTTAATTCCTATGGTTACTTCTTCCATCGGAATATCTTTGCCGCTTTGCTGTATTGCCTGTTTTGCCATATGCACCAGCCCGGAACAACATGGAACTTCCATGTGAATCACCTTCAGACTCTTGATCGATGACTGTTTCAGGATCGAGGTCAGTTTGGCAAGATGTGCCTGGAAATCATCCAGTTTGGGACAGGCGACTACAAGCGCTCGATCTTTGAGGAAATCATGGTGAAAACCAGGATAAGCGAACGGCACACAATCGGAAGCTATAACCAGATTGGCATCCTGGAAGAAAGGTGCATTCGGAGGAACGAGTGTCAGTTGGACGGGCCAGTGTCCCAGTTGTGATATGCGTGGAAGTACCTCATCAGCCGGTATTTCCTTATTGTCGGTTTCAACGAACTGGGCTACGTTGGCTGAAGCGCATCCACAAGCCAGTTCCTCTTCCTGCTTCATTTCTTCAATATGGACTTTTGTTGCTTCCTCATCGTATTCTTCGGCGGTACGCTCCTCTATGGTGATAGCTCCCTGGGGGCACTCACCGAGGCAGGCTCCCAGTCCGTCACAGTATATCTCACTGATAAGCTTTGCCTTGCCGTCGATAATCTGTAATGCTCCTTCTGCGCATGACGGGACGCAGAGACCACATCCGTTACATTTGTCTTCATCTATTTTTACAATACTTCTATTCACTTTTACTGTCATTAGTCTTCTCCTCTTAACTGCTTCCATCTTTCTTCACCGAGACATTGACGTGCGGATGCGCACCAGTCTATGCATGAGGGAACCTGCTCTTTCTGCACTTTCTCACCGCATTTCTGGCACCTGGCACTCATTTCGTCGGAGAATATCTCTACTTCGGTGCCGCAGGCTGGACACCTGTGCATCGATACTCGCAAGTTTCTCATATCCTGGCCCGGGCATTTTATAGTCATTATCAGAACCTCCTTTTGGGAAATGTCCTTAATGCAAATAATACACCTGAATGCATATATTGAATGTGATAAAGGTCATATATGGTGAGTTTTGTACAGAAATGTGATTACAGTGTGGAATATAAAAGATGTGTTTGCGTATCGAGTATATGGTATTCTGTTTACTTTTCAACGATCCATTTTAGACTTGGTTTTATTAATGTACATTTGACAATAAGAGCCCCGCTTCATTAGACTGATAACAGCAGAGCGAGTACGGGAAGCGGAAACCGTGTACCGTAAGAATCATTCCTTCGGTTAAAGAAATTCATCTTAAGTATGTCCGTATCCAGCTGTGCTTTTTAGGGGATAATAGATATAATATAGAATAATAGGGTGCCTGGAAAAAAAAGATGAGTAAAAAACTGATTCCTCCCGGACTAACCTACCTGGCGAATAACATCGCTCTCAGCGACAATATTATCGGGGCCGCCAAGAGAGACGGGTCAAAATGGGCGAAAATTGTGAAATTTTCCGGTAATACGGAAACAGTCTTCTTCGCCGGCTGTGGCTACCAGTATTCAAGCGAACTTGAAACTCTTATGTCCCTGATCCGATCGATCGATAAAAGCCCGATCAATACGGAAATGACGATGAACCTGGCTATTTTCCAGAGGAAACTGGGTCTTGACCTGGGTGGCGTGTATCGTAAGGTAATGACAAGAGGTGGTGAAGCCGATTCCCAGCCGTTAATCAGTGCGGTAAAGGTTCTAAACAAGATCGGGATCGATCTCGGATATCTTGGCGAAGACGAACCCTGTTGCGGCGGACTTCTGTACTATATCGGGATGCATAGCGAGTTTAACAGCCACTCGAAAGATGTCTACAGCCGGTTAAAGGCAAAGGGTGTCAAGGAAATTATCAGTCTCGTTCCTTCCTGTACGTTTACGCTCAAGAGTCTCGTCCCCAAGGGAGCCGGCAATGATGACATCAAGGTAAAGCATTTCTGCGAGGTTGTTGATGGAAATCTTGCTTCGCTCAAGTTACAGCTGTCGGAGAAGGTGAAGGTTACCTATCACGATCCATGTCAGCTTTCTCGCAGCCTGGGATTGATCGATGAACCACGTAGAATTCTCAGCGCGATCAAGAACGTGGAACTCGTCGAACCAGCCTGGACGAAAGGCAAGTTTTCGACCTGCTGTGGTGGTGGCGGAGGATTTGAAGCGGTGTTTCCTGAATTGAGCCATACTCTTGCAGTAAACCGGGCCACCGAATTGACGGAAACAGATCCCGATATAATCGTGACTCACTGCCCGGGATGTATTATGCAGATCGAGGGCGGTCTTGAGGAACTCGGTATTAATGATGTCCAGGTACTCGACCTTGCACAGGTCGTAGGAATGGCTTTGGAGGTGTAGTAAGTGTCGGTATTTTCTGAATATAAGAAGAATATGATGAGTGCTGCTCATAACGATCGGATAAGACTTGCCCTGTCCAGGGGAATTACCAGTTACAGGTCGAATGTGAACACGGCCCTCGAAAAATTTCCCCACTCGGTACAACTGGCCGAAGAAGTCTGCCAGATCAAAGCACAGTCGATTGTAGACATGGAAAAACTGGCGCAGCAGGCCTGCGAGGTGATCGAGTCGAACAAAGGGAAAGCTTATATAGCCAGAACTGCTGAAGATGCTCTCGAGTTGATCGGTAGTCTTACTGGTACGGGTAAACTGATCGTCAAGGCGAAGAGTATGACTAGCGAGGAGATCCATGTCCGGGAATACCTCGAAGAAAAAGGGAACGAAGTATATGAGACAGACCTGGGTGAATTCATCATCCAGAAATTGAACTCAAATCCGATGCATATACTTTCACCTGCCATCCATGTCCCCAAGGAAGATGTTGCCGAACTTTTTTCCAATATTACAGGAGAAAAACTGCCACCGGATGATATCGGTAAAATGGTGGAAACAGCCCGTAAACTACTCAGGGAGAAGTATTTTGAAGCCGATATCGGAATGAGCGGCGCTAATGTAGTATCCGCAGATACAGGAACACTGTTCCTGATCGAAAATGAAGGTAATATAAACCTGGCGACGGGTGCTCCCCCGATTCATATAGCCCTCGTGGGAATGGAAAAGCTGGTTCCTACGCTGAGTGATGCGTTCAAGGTTGCCGAGGTAACCTGGAGGTATGCCAACTATACCATTCCTTCCTATGTCAGTATGATATCAGGTCCGAGTAAGACAGGCGATATCGAGAAGGTAATTACCTACGGTGCTCACGGTCCAAAGGAATTCCATGTGATCTTCCTTGATGATGGTAGGACTGAACTGGCAAAAAATCCGGTGTTACGCCAGGCGTTGTACTGCTTAAGATGTGGAGGCTGTCTCTACGAATGTCCGGTATTCGCGGTGACAGCGGGTAAATTCGGAGACAAATATTTTACCGGCGTCGGCGCCGTCTGGGCGGCTATTATTAGCGAAAGTATTGAGAAAGCTGCATCAATTGCCTTCAGTTGCCTGATGTGTGGCAGGTGCAAGGAACGGTGCCCGATGGAAATCGACGTACCGAGTATGATGATAGAACTTAAGAAGTACCTGGTAGAGGGTGAGGGCGATACGGTGGCGGAGTAGAATGACTTCGTATGAGAGATATAGACTGTCATATCATCACTGAGACGGTCTCTTCGTTGTTTAAAGAGGCCTGTTTCAGCCTGCCACCGGATGTGCTGGCAGCTCTTGAGCGTGCCAGAGAAAATGAAACATCACCGGCTGCCCGTGGCGTTCTCGAGACGATTATTGAGAACGCCACGATTGCTTTTACCGATGGGATTCCCCTTTGCCAGGATACGGGTGTCGCTGTCGTATTCCTGGAGATAGGTCAGGATGTGCATATCACCGGCGGCGACCTGTATTCCGCTGTGCAAGAAGGGGTAAAGCGCGCTTATACTGAAGGATATCTCAGGAAATCCCTTGTGGATAGACCATTTTCATCAAGAATAAATACGGAAGATAACACGCCTGCTATAATACACACCGATATCGTACCGGGCGATAGACTAGCAATTACCGCAATGCCAAAGGGTGGCGGTGCTGAGAATATGACCCGTCTGGCAATGCTTTTGCCGGCTGACGGGAGAAGCGGCATCATTGATTTTGTCACGCGTACCGTTGATGAATCAGGAGGAAATCCCTGTCCTCCCCTGATCATTGGCGTAGGGATAGGCGGTACTGCCGAATATTCATTACTTCTGGCGAAAAAAGCATTGCTTCGTACAATCGGTGATCATAATCCTGATACTGAAACGGCTGAACTTGAAAAGGATGTCATGGAGAGAGTAAACAGCCTGGGAATAGGCCCGATGGGATTCGGCGGTTTGATGACTGCGCTGGCGGTACATATCGAAACATATCCTGCCCATATAGCCAGCCTGCCGGTAGCGGTAAACCTCCAGTGCCACAGTGCCCGTCAGAAAAAGGCGGTACTTTGATGGTAAAGAAGATTGTCCTTCCATTAACTGATGATGTCATTAAAGAACTGAGGACAGGTGAGAGTGTGTTATTGTCAGGTATTATATACGTCGCGCGTGATGCAGCGCACCGTCGGATGGTGGAAACTCTGGACAGGGGAGAACCTCTTCCGTTCGATATTTCGGGACAGTTAATATACTATATGGGACCATCTCCAGCTCCCCCGGGTAAGGTGATAGGTTCCGCAGGACCGACTACCAGCGGTCGGATGGATGTATATACCCCTCGACTTATTGAACAGGGACTTAAGGGTATGATAGGCAAGGGAATGCGTTCACAGCCTGTAAAAGACGCTCTCGTGAAATTCAAGGCGGTGTATTTTGGAGCAGTTGGAGGTGCCGGAGCCATCATTTCGCGCAGCATTAAAAAAGCGGAAGTGATCGCCTATGATGATCTCGGTGCAGAAACGGTATGGAGAATTGAGGTAGAAGATTTTCCGGTAGTGGTGGTGAACGATATATATGGCGCCGACCTGTATGAAAATGGACAGGCCGCATATAGAAAGGCTGTTGAATGAAAAAGAGCGCTTCAACAAAGTATTATGATTATATCATCGCCGGCAGCGGAATCGCTGGTCTCTATACCGCCTTGATGGCAAGAAATCATGGGACTGTGCTTGTTATTACCAAGGGAAGCATAGAAGACTGTAATACCCGATATGCTCAGGGCGGAATAGCAGCGGCTATCGGCAGAGACGATTCGCCTGAACTTCATTATAAAGATACAGTTGCTGCCGGTGACGGTCTCTGCGATGAAGAATCGGTGCGTATCATGGTTGATGAAGCACCGGAGCGTATTTCCGAGCTGGTTAACATCGGCGTACCTTTCGATACTCTTGATGGAGAAATAACTTTAACGAGAGAAGCAGCCCATAGTGTTTCCAGGATACTCCATGCAGGAGGGGACGCAACCGGAGAATATATCGAGGTTACTCTGAGCAACCAGATACGTATTTCCGGTATCCAGGTACTAGAAGACTCTTTGGCTACCGAGATTTTGGTCGATAAAGGAAAGGTGCGGGGTATCAAGGTGCTGGACTGCCGTACCGGTTGGATAGAGGAATTTTCTTGCCGTTTCCTTATTCTTTCTACCGGCGGAGCCGGACAACTCTATAAACTCAATACGAACTCGGCTGTAGCAACAGGAGATGGATTATCGTTGGCTTATAACGCTGGAGCCGAAATAATAGATATGGAGTTCTACCAGTTCCATCCCACTGCTCTTTCGCTTCCGGGTGTTACGCCGTTTCTTATTTCTGAAGCTGTCAGGGGTGAAGGTGGTGTTCTGGTCAATTCTGAAGGTCGTTTTTTCATGGTTGATTATCATGAAAAAGGAGATTTTGCTCCAAGGGATGTCGTCGCACGCAGTATCCTGTACGAGATGGAAAAAACGGGAACGAACAAGGTGTATATCGATGTTACTCATCTACCGGCTTTTACTATCACCACCCGGTTTCCCCATATATACAGGTTCTGTCTTGAGCACGGTCTGAATATTACACAGGAACTGATACCGGTCGCTCCTGCTGCACATTATATGATAGGTGGCGTCAGGACAAACAGCTGGGGTGAAACAAATATCACCGGGTTGTTTGCCTGTGGTGAGACAGCCTGTACTTCTATTCACGGAGCGAACCGCCTGGCTTCGAATTCGCTTCTTGAAGCAGTTGTTTTTAGTAAGAGAATCGTGATGAAAACAATTGACGGAACAAACAGCCGGGAGGTAGTTACTGCGAGCAATTCTTCAGAAAAGCATTGTCTTCCTGAGAGACAGAGCAGGTTATCTTCAGCAAGTCCAAGTCTTTCTGCCTTGCAGAGTCTACTCTGGGAGGAAGTCGGTATTTTGCGAAACAAAGAAGGTCTGACACAGGCTGCAGACACTCTTGCTGCCTGGCAGAATTTGATGTCTCTACCTGCTGACCGACCTTCGTACGAACTCCACAACCTGATTCTGGCAGGTCGCCTGGTAACAGAAGCAGCTCTTTTAAGAAAGGAGAGTCGAGGGGCTCATTTCAGGTCAGATTACCCAAAACGGTCACCTCGCTGGAAACACCACATCGTTTTCTGTAAAGAATGCGATTAATCTGATTTCTGAGCGGTGTTTTTCTTCCGGGGTTGTCCGTAGCCGAGTTTTTTAGCTCTATCCGTCCAGCCACGTTCTGTTTTGAACGGAGTTCCCTTTTTCCCGGCGCTGTATGCCCATTCACAGCGATATTCTCTACAGACTTTAGGTTTTGTTTCGTGAATTGTACAGGTGAATTTATCTTCGGATATTTGCCTTAGAAAGGGACAGTACGCTGATTCTTCGCTTCCGCGAATATCTATCCAGAGATCCCCATAACCTTTAAGGGGTGGAACCGATGCATGTTTAAGAATATCCTCTCTTCCCTGGTTGATCCATCTCCGGTAATCGGAAGGTTTCGTAATCAGGACAACGGGTGCGGTGCAACACTTCCCGCACTGGGAACACCTCGGTCTTTTCTTCAATTGCTTTTTCATTGATGTTAATTATATCAGACTGAAACTCTCAACGGTTTTTTCACTACTAGATATCATTTATCGGTAACGAGAAGAAAAAGCTGCTTCCTTTACCCTTTTTACTCTGGACCCACATCCTGCCACCATGAGCTTCCACCAGGTTACGCGCGATTGGCAGGCCAAGACCGAGTCCGCCGGAAGGCTTGTTGCTGCCAGTGATTTGACTGTAAGGTTTGAATACATATTCCTGGTCTTCTTCCGAGAGACCGATTCCGTTGTCTCTTATCTCGGTGATTATACTGGATTCATCTCGTTTCACCTCCATTATTACGCTGCCGTTTTCATGGGTGAATTTGAAAGCGTTGTCGATAAGGTTAAGTAGTACTTGATGGAGTCTCTCTTCATCGGCAGTGATATCGGGAAGATCCTGTTCGACTGAAATTTCGAGGGATATATCCTTTTGTGCGAGATAAGTTGCCAATTCCAGTTCTATCGACTTGATTAGTTCGTGGTAGTTGAGCATTGTTTTCTCTATCTTAAGCATACCGACATCACCACGGGCCATATCAAGCAGTTCGCCGGTTCTTTTATGCAGATCGTAAGCACTTTGACTGATATTTTGGGCGATTCGTCCCAGTATACCGTCACTCGTGTTTTCAGTGATTAATTCACTTGACGAAATAATCGCTGTCAGCGGAGTCCTGAGTTCATGAACGATTCCTGCTGCCAGTTCTATTCTCTTGTTCATCTCGGTTTCGATTTCCTGGCGAAGGAATTTTTCGTTTTCATAAAGATGCTTTAATTCATCCTCTGCCTTTTTCTCTTCTGAAATATCGAGGACGAATGCCTGGATTGCCGGTTTTCCGTTCCATTGTATTTTTACCGATCTCGTTCGTATCCAAAGAACATCGCCGGATTTTGTTAACATTCTCACATCTATCGGATCACCCGGAGGGATTCCAGCTAACCTTTCTTTCATTCTTTCGATTATTATCTCACGATCATCAGGGTGAAAAGTTGTCGGGAATTCGAGCTCTTGCGTTTCTTCCTCGGTATAACCAAATTTTTCAAGCAGATGTGGATTAACCAATACCAGTTTGTTGTCCTGTAATACAACGATACCGATACTGGCGTGCTCAATTAATGAACGGTAGTTTTCCTCACTTTCTCTTAACGTTTCCTCTGCCCGTTTTCGTTCTGTAATATCCGTGGTAACCGTAAGAATACAGTCCTCCTCATTGATAGTAATAGGTTCGATCGTGAGTAAGGCAGTACCTGTTTCACCGGATTTCCTCCTGAACTCAAACTCGAAGTTTTCCACCCTACCTTTCTCTTCGAGTAGACGTAACGCCTTCTCTCTCTCACTACTATCAACCCAGATGCCAATGCCTAATGCCGTGTTTTTCATCAGCTCTTCACGAGAAAAACCGGAGAATCTTACGAAACTTTCATTTACATCGATGTACTTTCCATCTTCACGTCGACTGATTACAATTGAATCAGGAACTGACCGGAAAGCCTTGGACATTCGTTCTTCTGAGAGCTTAAGTTCTTCTTCTACCTTTTTACGTTCGGTGATATCACAGGCAAGGGTAACCCATCCGTATCGTACACCGTCCTGTTCGATTGCCTGGGTATGCACATCGGCCCACACATCTCCTTTAGGAGTTACAAATAATATTTCGTCCTTTCCGAATTCATTTTCTCTCACTAGGTTGATTCTATCCCTGTTTTGCCCAGGATAGTGTTCCTTCATGGTCATTACATCACGGATGTAATGACCAACGGCATCGTTTTCCTGGATGCCAAATATGTCTTCGCAGGATTTGTTCCAGTATGTAATCCTGAAATCAATGTCCATTGCATATACGGCGTCATGAATTGATTTCAGGGTTGTATCTGAAAAACGCAAGTTTTCTTCCATCTGTCTTCGTTCGGATACATCACGGGTGACACTCTGTAAGTAATCCTTACCCTCAATAGTCACTTTCTTGCTTAGAAATTCGATATAAACAATGTCTCCATCAGGTTTGCTGAATTCGAGTTCACCTGACTCACCGATACCTTCCTTGCTGATCTCATTGAATTTTTTAAAAGCAGCCTGAATTTTTTCAGGAGGTCTGAGTTCCCATATTTTCATCTCTTTAAGCTGTTCCTGGGTTCTCCCAGTCTGCTTTTCGAATTCGGGATTGCACTCGGTGATCATCCCGGTATTAACGTCCACCAGTACAATGCCGTCCCTGGCTTCGTTAAATATACCTCGATACCTTTCTTCGCTGGCGTATAATTTCTCCTCGATTTCTTTCCGATCTGTAATGTCCCTTGCGATCATAATAACCGCTTCAGGATATGCTTCCATATGCGGTAATAGAGATATTCGTCCTTCAAACCATCTCTTACCTTTGTGTACCTCCAGAGAAAAATCGAATATTTGCGTTACTCCCGTTTCTATTACTGATCTCGTGGCTTCAAGAACCTGTAGAGATACCTCAGCTGGTATGATGTCGGTAACATACTTACTTGTTGATCCCTGAGAATTATCTGTTAGCAGGCTTTTCTCACCAATAACGATATCGTAAACTTCTCCGCTTTTACTGATTAATATGATCATATCAGGTAAGGAGTTACCAATACCCTCAATATACACACCGCTGGCTTCGAGTTGGGTTGCATATCCACGTACATTTTTTAATGACTCGATAAGTTGATCTCTTGTTATATTCTTATACTCATCCATCAGATACAACCTCCTTTACCACAAACCTTTCCTCTGTTATTAGATAAGCAACAACGAAACAACCCTGTTTATCTGCGTTCCCTGTATCCATCGGGCTGATATCTCTGATTGGAGATAAATTTTCGAACCTGCTGTTTTATTGACTTAAATAATAGTTGTACTACGACATCTAATACCTGAATATTATAGTGATGAACTGTTCTGTTTTCAAACCTGACGGTACCAGAAAAATAATCAAGATGATCCTTTTTATACATGGTCATGAACCAGCGTGCTATCCTTTTCATGGTTCTTACCTTAAAATACTTAGTAAATCGTAAATATACTACGGGGAGGTAGAAAAATGAAATTCAGACTGTTAACGTCAGT
>CP070800.1:1704846-1720777 GCA_020343555.1 Dehalococcoidales bacterium | reverse complement strand
CAACACAAACCTGTTTCCTTCCACAGCGTGCGCCTGTAAGTGTAGCTCATATGCAACGCCGTGACTGGAAGAAAAGGCACCAAGAAAATGACCAAGGAACGGCGCTATTTCGTCTTTGGGATTCACACCAAACTTTATATTCAATTGTGGATATGCTCCGTGAAACACGGCGACAAGTTTATCGCCATTGATGACAAAGTGATTAAATTCTTCGTTTATTTTTCTCGCTAATGTTGTTTTACCGGCTCTTCCTGAGCCTGAAATAAGTATGTTTTTCATGCTATATTCTACCTCGCATTATATAAATTATCTGTACATAACCCTCTAAAAAACAATCCTGTCTCGTTATATCACATCTTTAGGTTCAGGGACAGGTCTATTAACTAAGCTATAAGTATTATCACCCTTAAAACTAAACATGGTATAATCATTCCTACGAAATAAACGCTGCCGTAATATCAGCCCAATAGAGTGAATCTAATACCGCCAGGAGTATTCAGCCGGTGACAACTGAAAAAAATATCATAGGACCGGGCGCCGAAAGACCTTTGAACAGGCTCAAGACTATGTACGAATTACGGGCCTATGTCGATTCGATGTATGAAGACAGTCGGGAAGCGGAAGATGAAGGAAGGCCTGTAGCCTGGTGCATGCTTTCTATTCCCACGCAGATACTAACGGCAATGGGTTTCGAGGCTGTTTTCCCGGAGAACTACGGCACTATCTGCGCATCGTCAGGAGCTGCCGCGCCGTTTCTTGAGCGTGCCGAGTCCGAGGGATTCCCGAACCATATGTGCGGCTACTGCCGAAATGGACTCGGTTATGCAGCCAGGATGGCAGACCTGGATGGGAAAATACCGCCGGAAGCGCCGGGCGGTGGATTGGCTAGACCGGACTTACTTGTCGGTTCGGGAGCAGTCTGTGACGCAAGGTACAAGTTCTTCCAGGCTCTCGGACGTTACCTGAATGTTCCCGTATATATCATAGAAGCTCCGGCAGCCGGGCAAAGAGAATCGTTAAAAGAAGGTGCCTACGAACACACCGTGCAATTCCTAATCAGGGAATATAAGCAGTTTGTCGTCTTTCTTGAAAAATTCCTCGACAAGAAAATGGACTGGGACAAGATAGGATCGATTCAGGGGACCAAGGAACTCGACAAAGTCTGGTGGGATATCAACCAGCTTCGCCGGGAAAGACCCTGCCCTATGAATTCCAGGGACTTCTGGAGTTCCATGTCAGGTGCTCTGTATAAAGCGGGAGATGTCGATGAAATGACTGTTTTATACCGGAAAATGTATGACGAGGTGAAGAACAGGGTGGACAGGGGGATTGCCGGGATCAACCGGGAAGAAAAATACCGGCTGACATTCCAGGGACTCCCGCCCTGGCACAGCCTGGGATTCTTCGACCAGTTAGCCGACAGGGGCTGGAATTTTGTCCACGAAAGCAGCTATCATCCCGCCAGGCCCGTGGATATCGATGTGAGTCATATCAACGATCCTATGGAACGCTACGTACGATCCAACTCCAGGAGCCTGGCTGCAATTATAGACCGTGATTTCGAACCGGAAGAAGCAGCTGAAATAAAAAAAGAGATACTAAGGCAGGGCTATTCTCACCGCCTGGCAGCAAAAAATGTCAGGGAGTTCAAATGTGACGGGGCATTTCTGCACCCGATGCTTACCTGCCGCGCCTTTACTGCGCCGTTATTCCTTTACCAGAAACAGATTATGGATGTGTACAAGGTGCCTTCACTTATCCTCGAAGGAGATATCGTCGACCTGACGCTCTTCGATCCTGTCGCGGGTCTGAAAAAAGCCGAAGCGTTCGAAGAAATCATGGACTACTACAAAGAAGTCAGGAAAAAAGAGGGACTGGACTGGTAGAACAGCCGGAGGTAGCACAAAGGAGAATTTAATGACCGGAGTGACAGCCACAGGATTGAGTAGAGTTAAAGATATCTGTCAGAACAGGTCGCAACGAGTCAAAGAACTGAAGGCAGAGGGAAAGCCGGTGATCGGGTATCTCTGTATTTATCCGATCCTGGAGATGATAACAGCCTTCGATATGGTCCCTTACCGGATTTTCGGAGATATGGATGAACCGATCACCGATGCCGATGATTACATGCCTTCAATCGTGTGCCCTTTTCTTCGCAGTATCCTGGACCTCGGGTTAAAAGGCAGATATGATTTTCTGGATGGGGTGGTAATGGCTCATATCTGCGATGTGGGCGCCAGGACAGCCCATTTATGGGACGTCGCAGTAAAGACTCCATATTCCCACTATATCGATATACCTCATACCAATCGTGAGAATTCGCGGGAGCGACTTAAGGAGTTGCTGGTTGAATTTCAAAAATCCCTGGAATCCTTTACCGGAAGGGAAATGTCCCGGGATAAGCTTCGGCAATCCATAGAAAAACATAATGAACAGCGAAGACTGGTACGGGAACTGTACGACCTGAAAAAATCGGATCCGCCCCTGATATCCGGTACGGAGATCCTCCAGATCATGAAGGCTTTGATGAGTCTTCCAGTTGAAGAAGGAAACACTTTATTGCGGGAAGTTCTTGCCGAGATTCAAAATCGTGAAAATCCTGTACCGGAGAAACCGGCCAGGCTGCTGGTCTGGGGCCCGGTGATCGACGACACGGCCTTTATCGAGATGATCGAGGGCCTTGATGCCAGTGTGGTCATGGATGACACCTGCGTGGGAAGTCGAGCTTTCTTTCCCGATGTTCCTCTTACTGACGATCCCCTGGACGGGCTGGCATATCACTACCTTGAAAATATTAAGTGCCCCCGTACATTACGTGACTCGAATGTCGACGGAACGACGAAAGGCTATAATGCAGACCTGGAAACAAGGTTCGGCTATATCGGTGATTTTGCCAGGGACTGGAATGTGAACGGAGTGATCCTCCAGGCGCTGCGATATTGCGACAGCCATGGCTACGAAGTACCGCAGATAAAAGATTACCTTGACAGCATAGGACTACCGAACATATACCTGGAGCATGATTACAGCAAGGCTGCACTCGGACCTTTGATGACCAGGATTCAAGCTTTTACTGAAATTATTGGCTAGAAATCTTTACCTTTAGCCGGAAGAGAGGTAAGACTATTCCCTATTTTGCCGGAATCGACCTGGGTTCTACCATGACCAAACTGGTGGTAATGGATGAAGAAGAGAAGGTTCATGCCAGCGTGATACGTCACACCGGGGCTGAGCATCGGCGTTTAGCCAACCAGATAATGGAGGATGCACTCGATCAGGCTGGTCTCTCCATCGATGAAATAACATACGTAATCGCAACCGGTTACGGGAGGATCAACGTTCCCTTTGCAGACCGTCAGATTACGGAACTTACCTGCCATACCAGGGGTGTATCGAGTATTCTACCTGCTGTTAGGTTGGCTATCGATATCGGCGGGCAGGATTCCAAGGGTTTGAAGATTAAAGACGGAAAACTGGTCGATTTCGTGATGAATGATCGCTGCGCAGCCGGAACCGGCAGATTTCTGGAAGTTTTCTCTGATACTCTCGGTCTAAATATAGAAGACCTTGGAGATATATCTTTGAAATCGACGAACAAAGTCTCCATCAGCAGCACCTGCACCATTTTTGCCCGGCAGGAAGTGATAGCCCATCTATCCGCAGGGGTGCCGATAGAAGATATTGTTGCCGGACTCCATGATGCCGTAGCAGGCCGCGTATCCAGGATGGTTCAAAAATTGAAGGTAGAGCCTGAGGTGGTATTTACAGGGGGAGTGGCAAAGAACGCCGGTGTAGTCAGGGCACTGGAGGAAAACCTGGGATATGAGGTTTACGTTCCCGAAGAGCCCTTACTTACCGGTGCAGCAGGAGCCGCTCTGCTGGCAAAAGATATGACCATGAAAGCGCTGGCTGAAGGTAAACCTGTCAGGACCGGAAAGAGGCAACTGGGAGAAGCCACCTTTTTCAATGAGGAGAAGTGAAATGGCCTGGTTTATGGGCATCGATATAGGCTCGTGCACCAGTAAAGGTGTCATTACTGAAGACGGAACACTGTCCGTGTATCATATCCTGCAGTCCGGCATAAACTACAGGCAGACAGCTCTGACCTTGAGAGAAGAACTCCAGGCAAAGGCAAACCTTGCACAGGACGAAATTACCGGTACGATAACAACAGGTCATAGCAACAATGACATCCCGTTTGGTGACGGGCAGGTAACTGATATGCGTTGTTGTGCCAGGGGGATAAACCGCATCTTCCCGGCAGCGAGAACGGTTATCGATGTCCAGGGACAGTTCACCCAGGTAATCAAGATCAGCGAAAAGGGCCGGGTGGTCAACTTCGTGGTCAGTGAGAAATGTGCTGCCGGCAGCGGAAGTTTTCTTGATATTGTCGCCAACGTTCTCCAGGTAGAACTTGACGAAGTAGGTCCCCTCTCGGTAAAATCCGAAAATCCCGTCACCTTTACCACGGGATGCGCCGTTTTCGGCGAATCAGAAGCCGTCTCGAGAGTTGCCGAAGGTGCTTTGAAAGAAGATATCCTTGGCGGTATCCATAAGGCGCTGGCTGATAAGATTGCAACGCTTGTTGACAGGGTCGGCATGGACGAAAAGTGTGTTATCAGTGGCGGCGGCGGTCTAAATATCGGGTTGATAGCGAAATTAGAGGAAAGTCTTGGAATTTCTTTACTGATACCTCCTCAACCTCAAATTGTGAACGCCTATGGTGCAGCGATAATTGCTGAAGAAGAATTCAAAAAAGGGGGATGATGAATATGTCAGGCATCCTTGAAGGAATTAAAGTATTATCCATGGGGCAGATCGTAGCCATACCGGCAGCAAGTTCAACTATGGCTGACTGGGGGGCTGATGTCATAAAACTCGAAGCTCTCACTGGCGAAATGCACCGGGGACTGAGAAGAGCCCAGAGTATTGATACCGGCAAGATCAATTGGGTTATGCAGGTGCTGAACCGTAACAAAAAAGCAATGGCACTGGACCTGACAAAAGAATCTGGCAGAGAGATCGTCTACAAGCTGATCGAGAAAGTGGATGTTTTCATGTCCAACTATAAACGCAGCTCGGTAAAAAATCTGAAACTCGACTACGAAACGCTTCGGAAGATCAACCCCAGGCTTATCTACGCCTTCGTAAGTGGCTATGGAGCGGTAGGACCGGACAGGGATGAAAGAGGCTACGATTTCACGGCAGGATGGGCACGTTCGGGGATGATGCATATGATAGGCGAACCGGGCACTCCTCCGGCACCGCAGCGTGTCGGTATGATAGACAGTACTGCAGGAGCTCATATTGTGAGCGCTGTCTGCGCCGCACTCCTGAACAGGGAAAAGACGGGCAAAGGCCAAGAAGTTGAAGTTTCCCTGTATCATACTGCCGTATGGAGTCTTGCTGTGGATATCCAGGGTGCTCTGGGTGGTAATGAACCCGTCAAACATGATCGTACCAAAGCCCAAAATCCGGTATGGAACAGCTACCGTACCAAGGATAACCGTTGGTTCTGGATGGCAATGCTTCAGCCTGATCCGGCCTGGCCGGGATTCTGCAGGGCGATAGAAAGACCGGAACTGGAAAACGATCCGCGTTTCCGTGACATGGAGACCCGCAGGGACAACTGCCAGGAACTGATACAAATTATTGAAAATATCCTCGCTACCAGGACTATGGCTGACTGGGAGCAGAGGTTCAAGGAAAACAACTGCATATACGGACGGGTCCAGACGCCTATGGAAGTAGTCACCGATCCCCAGGCCCTGGCAAATGATTTCTTTGTCGATGTCGAGCATCCCAATGCTGGAACCATAAAGCTGCTTGCAACGCCAGTAAAATTCAGCGATAACCCGGCTTCAATACGCGATACCTGCCCCGAGCTCGGCCAGCACAACGAAGAGATTATCCTGGAACTGGGATACACCTGGGATGACATCGCACAGTTCAAAGACCAGGGCGTTATTCTATAACCCAGCGTTTGTACCTTTTCTTGTAAAAATTTTTTCGTCTCTTAGACTAATAAGTCAAGGGCAGAGTTTAAAAAGCTCTGCCCTTTAAGTTCTTCGCTTATTATCACAACGACATTCGCTTGGCGTATAACGACGATAATTCTTTCTGTTTCCCGGATTACTCCAAAATATAATTCCCGCTTTAAAGGTTGTACTTATGTTCGTTATCCATGTACCGAATTATCGGGTTACAGTGGTACTGGTACTCTTTGGTTTCTACTCTACGGTAACGATACTCTTACCTTCGGTCAGGTACCTGGGCACGGCTTCTTCGTTTAACTCCAACCCAAGTCCCGGTCCATCAGGTGGGTAAAAGTAACCATCTTTGTATACCATCGGATTCTTGATGATGTCGACATCGACGGGTTTGGTTGTATCAAGGGTACCATACATCATCAAGGGGTAGTAATTAGCGTGGGCCTGTTTGCCGTAGGCGGCATCCGTGCAGAGCCAGTGTGCCTGGGCGGCTGCCTCCCATGGTCCGTTCATGGCACCGCAATATATCCCCAAATTGGATTCCTTGGCGATGGCTCCCCACCTCAATCCTTCTGTAATACCGCCAGCCGACACCAGCTTGGTACCCAGGATATCGACAGCGTTCTTTTTAATGCACTCCACCAGACCGGTAACGAGAACACTGGATTCATGAGAACATATCGGTGTCTTCAGAGCACTACGCAGCGCTGCTAGACCTTCGATGTCTGACGTGACTACCGGCTGTTCATACTTAAACATATTGAAGTCATCTACTGCACGACCAAGCTGCAGTGCTTCATAATAATCCAGACTGGCATTAGCGTCATACGCTACCTCGGCTTTGTCCCCGAATTTTTTAGCTACCGCCTGTATGGTAGCGACATCTGCATCCAAAGAGCGATTTCCACCGAATCCTGTTGACTTAATGCCCAGACAGGTAACACCACCGTCTACCAGTTCTTCAGAAAGCGTCAGCGCCTTTTCTACACCATCGGGCGAAGAATCCGGAACAACATAATATTCAAAACGGAGTTTGTCGACGGCTTTACCACCTAGAAGCTGGTAGACCGGCTGGTTCATTATTTTACCAACCAGGTCCCACAGAGCAAAGTCAACGGTTGCGACTGCAGCCGGGTACGATGGACCCCAGACGGAGCGAATAAACATGCTAAGCCTGGACATGATCACGCCCCTGTCCAGGGGATTGGCGCCGATAAGGAATGGCTTCCATGAATTTACCATGGCGGTAACGATATCCTGGTTCACGCCACCACCGTCACCAATCCCAGTGATACCCTCGTCGGTGTGTATTTTCACCATAAGCACATTGTTTGTCCTGCCACGGCTGCTGGGCAGACTAAGGGGTACACATTCTACCTGGGTAATCTTCATTTTCTCCTTTTCCTCCTTTATAATTTGATCGAGTAACTCTAATTCATGATATAGCTGTTTTTGCAGGAAAGATCAAATAAGATACAAGATATCAATTTACTACTGTCCTCTATCAAATAACCAGGATTCATCTCTAACTTACTTATTCTTATTTATTGCTAACGTTATTAATACACTCCATGCTTTTTAACCGTTTCTACCATAGTTCTGACATTCTCCGGTTTCGCGAAGTCCATCGAGGAAGTCGGGAACACGATGAGACCGCCGTCTTTACCTATATCTTTCATCAGCTTCTTGCAGTGTTCCTCCACATCCTGCGTCGAGCCTGCTTGAAGTAACGTGGGAGGAACGCCGCCCTGTATGCACATGTGGTCGCCCAGCACCTCTTTCGCCCTGTAAATATCCGTGTTCTCATTCCAGAACGTCACCTTTCCCCTGGGAAGTTCGAAAAGGTACTCGAGTCGGTCATCCCAGATACCCTCGAAGACAGGAGCCACTATGTAGCCGAGTTCGACAGCCTTTAAAATAGATCTCTTTAAACCGGGCCAGTAGAACTTTTCAAACTGTTTCTTCGACATGAAACCGTCCGAACCCCTGTGGAGTGCCATGAAAAGTCGCGGCGGGTTACCGTTTGCATCAGGTACCGCCGGTTCAGCCTCGGCGAACTGCCATTCCTGTATCATTTCGCAGGCAGCCAGCAGTTTATCAGGGCAGCGGTACATATCCAGCATCGCGCCGCGCATACCCCTCAGGAAATCAGAAATAACATCAAACGGAGCACCGCCGGTTCCCCTGCCGAACCCGAACTGCGACGGATAACCAAGTTGAGTATCTATTGCGCCTATTCCCGTCATGATCTGCATCATTCTCTGCTGTTCTTCATTCGCCTTGATTATCTTCTCTCCCAGTTCGCGGAATTCAGGACTGGCAAGGATTCCGATGATTCCGCCGAACATACCACCGCGAGCCAAGTTATGAAACGGGGGTAGTTTCGCCAGGGGTTCCAGCGAACCGTACAAACGGGGAAGAAAATACCTGAGGAGAAAATCAGAGGTATCTGAGAGAAAAAGGTCGTATTCCTCCGGTTTCATGTATTCACCTTCAACGAACTGGTAGGGGACGTCATCGGGGAGATTTCCCCCCGGCCAGCGTTGAGTACGCGTACCAAGAAGTTCGTTTATCACTCCTGAATGTGCCATGAGCATCATGCCGCTCATATCTGGATCGTATTCAACGACCGAGTCGATGCAGGCTTCCCAGTAGGCGAACTGGTCGTAATACTCGGTTGATAACGGTATCCCGGCACACCGGCAGGAAAAAACGCCGGTCTGTATACCCACCGGGATGCGGTCGGGTGTCCCCAGCGTAACGGCTTCGTATAAACGCTTTTGTTTCTCGGCGTAAAGTTGGTCTATGGACTTGCCGTGTTTCTGTTCGATTTCATCCCTGTATCTGTTTATCTTTTCTCGCAGTTTTTCGGGTACGATATCTTCCGTCATTCTGACTTTCTCCTCGATGCTTTTCAAATTTCTCAATCTTAACTCAAATGGTACCAAATATCTATACTCAATACCTGGCAGACCAACACAAATACCTGGTTGTAATAAACAACAAGCATTGAGCAATCTTCTCTCCCCTCGCGGGAGAGAGGTAGAGTGAGGGGGTATCTCGATTTATATCACCCTCACCTTAATCCTCTCCCGTCAAGGGAGAGGAAATAAATATAAGGATAAACACTATCACGTACTAATTACGGAAAATACCACCAGTCGTATTCGGTTGCCGTATTCGAAGGTTCGGGATCATAGTCCGGAGTTCTTTCAAATGGCGTAACATACAGATAGAAAAACCTCTTTCCTGCTTCCTTCACTTTGACCGGTTTCAAGCCCTGGACGGAATAGGTCTCGACGACGATCCTCGTTCCGGGTCGAAGTTCAGTTTCAAATTTCGGTCTCAAAAACGCGATCCCGCTTTGAATAAGATATACGAAAATAACCGTAGCTTCGGAAAGGTCCTGATCCAGCACATCGCCCTCGATAAAGGTCACTTGCTGATCCAGGCCTTTGTTCTTCGCTTCTTCTCTCGCGATGTACACGCAGTGCGGATCTATATCTATCCCTACACATCTCCCGGCACCTCTCTCGAGAGCGGTAAAGAGTAACCTGCCGTCACCGGAGCCAAGATCGTAGACGACATCGTCAGCGGTGACCGGCGCAAGTTCAAAAAATGTATCGATAAGCTGAGGAGGTGTTGGAACATACTTTACGAATTTCGGCATGGTACTGGTTAACTATCCATTAATTAAAAACCTTTGATCAACATCACTCAATATCGAGGACATTCCTCTCCCTTGACGGGAGAGGATAGGTGAGGGTGAAAAGTAACGATTCACGCGTAACCCCCTCACCCTAACCCTCTCCCGCGATGGGGAGAGGGAACTTCTTCAGAGTTTCCTTCGTTATTGTCCGTGTCAAATCCATATTATCGTTGGCTATCGTCCCTTCCAGACAGGTGGCCTTTTCTCGCCAAAAGCAGCCGTTCCCTCCCTGGCATCCTCGGATGCCATGACGTTAGGACCGAATCTCGCTGGTAACGCATCTTCCAGGGACATATCAATGTTCTTCCTTACCGTCTCCTTGATTGCCTGTACTGCCAGCGGAGCTACCTCAGTCAATCTTCTCGCCATGTCATAGGCGGCATCCATCAACTCGGCACCTGGTATTACGTGATTAACCAGGCCTATCCGATAAGCTTCCTCCGCTGGTATTAAGTCACCTGTCATCATTATTTCCAGTGCCGCACCAAGGTTCACCAGCCTCGGCAACCGTGCCATTCCTCCGCCTCCTGGGATAATTCCTCGCTTAGGTTCCGAAAGGCCCATCTGGACGCCTGCAGCAGCGATCCTGATATCACAGGCTAGTGCGGTTTCCAGTCCTCCGCCGACTGCAACTCCATTAATGGCAGCTATGATCGGCTTCCAGATTTCTATATTACCTGCCATCAGGCTGGGTGTAATCCCTTCACTCCTTACACCGCTACCACCTCCGGCAAGGTTCGCCGCCATCTCTTTCAGGTCCATTCCTGCTGAGAACGCTTTATCTCCGGCTCCGGTGAGAATAAGTACCCAGCTGTCATTATCGTCCCTGAAATCAACCAGTGCTTCACCCATTTCTTTTCTCATTGCGGCATTCATCGCGTTCCGGGCTTCCGGTCGGTTCATAGTCAATACGGCAATATGATCCTTCTTTTCGTAAATAGTCGCTTCACCCATTGTTATCTCCTTCTTAATCCAATATTTTATTGCTTAATTTTACAGGTCTGAATAATGGAAAGTCTATCGGCCATGAGTATTCATGGCCGATATGTACTAAATTAAAATTTCTATTAACGCCAGGCGTCTATGCTGTATGCAGGATCGGACCTGGCGCTTCGCCCGTCAGTCCAGAGACCTACTTCTTCACCACCCCCGGTAACGATGATGCAGTTCTCGAAAGGATGCGCTACCGCCGGCACCATGTAGTCTTCGTCTAGTTCCTTCCACGGTTTTCCGGATGTCGGTTCGATACCTTTCCAGGCGTTTGTTGTAACGTCGGGCCTCTGGTGAGTACGGTACTCTCGTACCGTCATGAAACTCTTCTTGTACAACCATTCATAAACATCGTCTTTCGTCTTGAAGCCATATAGCTGGAGGTCACGGGCCATCTCAGGCAGCATCAGGAAGGTCTTACCGCCTTCCCAGTTCTTCCACAGGCTCTCAACGAAATATTCCATCCAGTTGTGCGGTCCCGGAATTCCCTTTACTCCGAGTCGCCGGCCGATACCGCCATGACCGCTCTTCTGGAACTCCCGGTATCCTCCGGGCATGAATTCTGTCCTTTGCAAGGTGCGGGAATGATGAATGCGAAGATTGTAAACACAGCTTTCGTCTTTCCCGAAATCATACTCTTCTCTCAGGCTAGCCCAGCCCGGCGGCAGGGCTTCATCATTCTCAGGGATGCAGTTGAAGAGACCTGCGCCCCAGACACCGCAGTTGGTAACATTAGGAATATTCCCACCAAGATTACGCCACATAAGCTCCGCAGCGTGACCGATAGACCTGTTGGACTGATTTCCCGGACCAAGCACATTGGTATCGAAGTTCATATCGATCTCTTTGGCGTACGGTCCACTGACCACGAACATGTCGCCGCCCCGACCGTCACCGCAACCTCCACCAGCTTCAGCAATGGCCAGTAACAACGGCATGTGCTTCGGTTCGCACCCGGCCATCACGCCTATGGTGGCAATCTTCTCAACGGTGGCTTTGCGTCTCATCGGCATGAAATAGACGGGCTCTCCCTTTTTCCCTGAACTCCCCATCTGCTCGATACGGTCTCCAGCGCGATGGTCGGCATTGTAGGTAATTACCTCATCAGGTTTATGGCTGGTACCCGTGAGCATCTTTTCGACCAGTTCCTCCGTCGGCGGAACGATAGGCAGTCCGTCCGTATATTTACAGATGGGGGCATTGTTGTACAGCTGAGGAATATGTTCCGCCTGCTTGAAGAATTCCTGGGCTTCCTGCAGGTTGCCTTCGAAGATGTAACGAGGATTGCTGAAATCCCATTCGGGTGGACTCTTCTCTTCTTCTTTCAGTGGTCGCACCAGCGCATCTAAAAGATCATCGATCCAGGATTCGACATCCTCGGGTCCCGGCACGTGGCGGGAACCCCAGATACGCCTCATGTCAGGAACGCCGTTCAGTTTGCACGCCTGTTTCCAGCATTCATCCTGGTCTTCGAAAATGATAAATACACTGGGGATACCGGCTTTTTCTATCGATGACAAATGGGGCAACTGCTCCCAGATTGCTCCGTGTCACCAGACTACACCGCGGATAAGCGCATCCGTGGTCTTCATCTCCTCTTCGGTGAGAGCGATACTTCCCGCTTTCGTTGCGTGAGCGGCTGCATAACTGATATTCCATTTTACCTGCGGATATCTCTCAGGAAGCATTTTTACCAGCGGAATGAGAATTCCCTGCTCTCCTCCGGCTCCGACGCTCATCGTAATCCTGGCACCGTCAAGAGTCTTCAATCGCGGCGCCAGTGGACGAAGCTCAACCGGTTCCTGGATTCCCACAGGATTCAGATACTTGTAAACCTTGTCTTGTTCTGCCATCATCTCCTCCTGAAATAGCACTTTCTAACAACAATTATATTAGTATAGGCCATGAATAATCAAAGTCAGATTATACCCAAAATATAGATTATTCGATTATTAGTGCTTTGAGTTTGTTTAGAATTGAGAGATTAGAGTGTAGAATTTCAACGAAGCCTAGCTACCTGAAGATTCCAGGGCGAGAAGCCGCATCTTCATTTCGATTCCGCCTGTAAAACCACCCATACCGCCATTACCTGCAATCACCCTGTGACAGGGAATTATGATAGGCAGCGGATTTCTCCCCAGTGCCCGGCCTGCCGCCCGTGACGCCCGTGGATTACCCGCCTGCGTCGCCACCCAGAGATAACTGCGTGTCTCACCATACGGAATAAGGCACGCTGCTTGCCAGACTTTCTTCTGGAACTCGGAAGCCGACGTGAGATCGAGTTCATCAGGAAAAGATACCTTTTCACCATCAAAATAGTTGGTGATTCGCTCCATGAGATTCGGAAGGAGTTCAGGATCCATGTCACCGTTGCCCGATTTTTCACCCAGCAACATTACTGCTTCTTCTTCAGTATCACGCGGAAGAGTTACTGCGGAAACACCCTTTCCTGTAGCAGCAATTCCTACATATCCGAACGCGGTATCGATAATGCGGTATTTCAATATTACTTCTCACCATAAGGTAGCAGCCTGATGCTGCCCCCTGTAATATCCAGGATAACAGACTCGCCTTCGGCAAGGCCTATCTCATTAACCAGCGATTCTATCTCTTCGTCAGTCAGTACGGGGATACCAGCCTCAACTTCGCCCTTGTAGATAAGTCGCCTGACACGCGAGCCAAGTTTCTCCTCGATACGGTCGACCAGTTCCTCGGCTTCCTCTCCAGCTATCACATTCACCCTCTTGCGGCGGTGCAGTCTCTCAGCGCCGAGTTTCTGGTCCTCCCGCAGAATTCGCCAGTGATATATCAGTACCGGCACTGCAGCCAGGAAACCTGAGAGACTCCAGATGATATTTCTTAAAAACTCCGTGCCGAAATCACCCTGGAGAATACCGTTTATCACTTGGTAAATGATTATTACCAGGGTGGTAACAGACGCGATGATAGTGATTCCCAGAATGGCATAAAGGAAAATTCGACGGGATCGTGCTCCTCTTTCTGTAACTCCGACCTCCTCCACCATTTGAATGATTTTCCGCCAGTAGTAGATCCAGAGAGGAACACCAACCAGCAGCAAAGCAAGAGACAGGCTTAATTGCTCGCTCCACCAGCCGGAAGAAAAGACCCTGGCAGTGCTGAACAGGTCGAACAGCCTGTCCAGCAGTACATTGAGCAGAAAAATGATCCCCGAGACCAATGTTCCAAGGCCGATAAATGCCATCAGGTAGAGATAAAGCCTCCGGGGAGAAAACCTGTTTACTCCAAGCTGTTCGGCTTCTTCCTCTACAATCTTCCGGTGAAAAAACCAGACAGCCGCGGCAACGATTAAGGTCGGAATTGTCCACCCCAGGAATCTAAAATACAGGTCATCAACCATAGAGTCGCCAAAGGCAAGATACAATAGGTTGTATAAGATAGTGATCAGGGCGGCTAATCCGGCGATCGTACTTCCGGCTATTGTTATTAAATACAGGTAGACCTGCCGTAGAATGGACTGGTAATCATCCTTCGCCACCCGGAACCAGAAATACCCCCATGTAATGGCGCCGGTTACTATCCAGCTAATGTTGTTACTGAGTACATTACCCCACAGGTTTCCCTGTACGGTACGACTGCCCCAGACAGGGAGGTAGAATGAAGACGCATTCAGCATCTGGACGATCCCGTTCGTGAGCCAGGACAGACCCACCGCGACAAGAATGTAGGTATACCAGCGTCTGAGAGTCTTTGCTGCCGGTGAAGGCTGTCCCTCTTTATTTTCTACACTCGTGTGATAAAGCCAGAGACAACCGGTGACTATCAGCATGGACACCGCACCTGATGGAAAATCGTCCATAGGGACGCCGGAGAGTATCCAGCGGAGAGTAACGAAAAGATTAGCCAACCCGGTTATTGCCGTAACAGTAAGAATCAGGTTCAGGTAAAACTTGCGGATCACAGAACCTGTTTCCTCAATATCACCGGATACTTCTCGCTGCACCGTTCGCCAGAACAGGAACCAGAGCGTACCGGCGATGACGATCATCGCCAGTCCTAGACTCAATTGCCCTTGAGAGTATGAACGCCAGCCCGTATCTCCGAACAGCAGGTCTAAAACGAGAGTTAACAGCATGTTGATGCCGCCCGCGAATATACCGAGGTTTACGATGGCAAGAGCGTATAAAAAGAACCTTTTAACTGTACTCATTCTCAAACCTCTGTCAGTATATGCCTATATATAGAGGTGATGTTATTTTCCAGGCACCCTCTTGATTTTCGAGCGTAAAATAGTAATACCTCGTATCAACTGGGTCTCTGAAAACTCCGTCGGGTTTAAAAACCTCTATCCTGACATTTACTGTAGCCTTCTCTCCGAGAATCTCCGGTTCGTCGATTATTGCCCTCCAGGCATCAGCCCATTCACGATACATATACATTCCAGACCAGTCCTCGTACGTACCGTTTCTGAGATCATCTTCCAGAGCAGAAGGAGACAGGTAGCTATAGGCTTCTTCGAAATTACCGTCGTTTATAGCGTAGATATACCTCTGTACAACACCACCCGGAGTGTCCTCAGGCAGAAGTTCCACCTCATCACTACCGGGCATCGTAAGAACGAGGACAACAGCCAGGATAACCAGGACGCCGAGTGCAGTACCAAATCCGAGTAACCATTTGTTTGAAGATTTCATCGTTTCACTTTGGACTTATTTAACCAGCACTTATTATAGCAGGTAAAGTAAAAAATAGCGCGATTGTTTCCAGGTCTGTCATTATTACATGATATAATACCTGCACATACCGATAGGACAACTCGGAGGAAGTAAAATGACTATAGCAGTTAAGGATGAAAATGTACAGATTGAAAAAATGTCACTCGGGCCTTACGGGACGAACGCCTATATCATCACTTGCCTGAAAACAAATGAGAGTGTGATTATCGATGCGCCTGGCGACGCGGAAAAAGTAATTGAAGCGGTAAAGGATTATAACGTTAAATACATACTCATGACTCACAATCATATGGATCACACGGGCTCGATGGCTGAACTTCGGTCTTCGTTGGGAGCACCGATAGCCGCACATGAAGCCGATGCCGGACATATGCCGGTGAAACCAGATATGTCCCTTAACGATGGCGATATTCTATCGGTGGGTAACCTGGAGATCAGGGTGATTCACACTCCCTGACACACACCCGGCAGCCTGTGTTTTTACGTTGAGGATTATCTTCTTGCCGGTGATACCATTTTCAAGGACG
>CP070800.1:1698555-1704746 GCA_020343555.1 Dehalococcoidales bacterium | reverse complement strand
CAAGAAGACTACTTGTTTAATAGGCGGCGAGTGGAAGAGCAGTAATGTTTTTAGCTTAGCCGTACTAATGGTCGAGGGCTTGACCTGCTTTATATTTGGCAATAACCTTTATTCAATCGTTTATCAACCGGGAGGAGCTGAAAGGCTCCTCTTCTTGTTTTCAAGATGTTGTGAGTGAAATCCTAATATCTGCGGTAGAGAATAGTGTATTTTTAACGCAGAAGATATTATATCTTGTCTAGGCGTGATAGATTATGAGTTGCGTCAATCCAGCGAAGCGTACCTGATAATGACCGCATAACCAGGGATTGTGTCTGGGCGGTGTTGCCGGAATACCGCACACCGGTCAGAAGTTCCCCACTGCTTATTCCCGTAACAGAAAGAAATACGTCGTCGCTGTTCACTAGGTCGTCGGTAGTATATACTTTTTCATGTACACCGGCTTCTTTTGCCATTTCTAACTCGGTATCGTTTCGCGGCCAGATCTTACCCTGGATAACTCCCCCGATGCATTTAACAGCGGCTGCGGAGATGACTCCCTCAGGCGTACCCCCGATTCCCATAAGCACATCGACTCCGGTATCCGGCATTGCAGCATGGATGGCAGCTGATATGTCACCGTCGGTTATGAGTTTTATCCTTGCTCCGGATTCACTAATCTCGGATATCAGCTTTTCGTGACGAGGTCGGTCAAGTACAACGACGGTTATTTCAGAAATATTTCTTTGTTTTGCTTTCGCTATGTTCATCAGATTAGTAGCGACCGGTTCCTCAATATTCACACAGTCTTTAGCATCTTCACCGGTCACTATCTTATCCATATAAACGAACTGACTCGGGAAGTTTATTGTATCTCGAGGAGCGATGACAATAGCTGAGATAGCGCCGGGAAGCCCTTTCGAAACCAGGTTTGTGCCGTCAACAGGATCTACGGCAATATCTACAATCGGAGTGGAGCCATTCCCGATTTTTTCACCTATATACAGCATTGGAGCTTCGTCTTTTTCGCCTTCTCCGATGACAACGATTCCTGCCATAGATATATTGCCAAGGACCATTCGCATTGCATCGACTGCCGATTGATCTACCTTTTCCTTATCCCCTAACCCCAGATATCGAGCGGAAGCTATCGCGGCGGCCTCGGTTGTACGGACCAGTTCAAGAGCTATATTTCTTTCCAGGTTACCACCATTTAGTGACTTCGACATGGTGCTAATACCTTCGGATATTATTTAGAATGGTCAAGTGAAGAAACTGGCTTTTCCATTACATATACTGTAAGTAAATAAATTTTTTACTATACGCGACGATTATATCAGGATAACTATCGTTACGGAATAGGAAATAGATGACTAGTGAACAATATATTGTTGGGAATTATGCTAATGCATATGATGTACGAAAGCAACGCGAGACAACATGTATCGTAAATGGTGACTACCTATTCCAAGTATAGGTAATGCGGTACTTGACTGAGTAATCTTCGTTTGTCCTTCCGTAGTGGATAACAAGATCCTCTCCCGTGAGTCCAAGTCAGGAAAAACTGGTATAAGAAATTAGATTCAGATATACTTCAGGTAGTGGGGATATATACATGAAGTATGATTTCGACCATGTCTGGGACAGGAAGAATACGGATTCTGCCAAGTGGGGTAGTCTCGAGAGAATATTCGACCGCGATGACGTGATACCGATGTGGGTCGCCGACATGGATTTTCCGGTGGCTCAGCCGATACTGGAAGCCCTCAGGGAAAGAGCGGAACACCCCTTTTACGGGTACACCTTTCCTGATGCCGGCGTAACCGAATCGGTCGTCGAAAGGATGAGTAAAAAGTTCGACTGGGAGATTAATCCTGAATGGGTTGTCTACACACCGGGCGTTATACCGGCTTTACATGTTGCAGTACGGTCGGTTACGCATCATGGTGACGGGATCATACTCCAGGAACCAGCCTATTTCCCGTTTTTTTCAGTGGTAAATTCATCAGGTTGTCATATTCAAAATAACCAGGTAACAATGGACGGAAATTGCTACGAAATGGACTATGATGATCTGACGAAGAAATTCTTGGTAGAACCGGGAATGCGCGGTCCAAATCGGAATAAAGGGATCATCTTCTGTAATCCACATAATCCGATTGGCAGACTCTGGGCGCGTGACGAAATTACCAGGATGGGAGAAATTGTCATCGGGAACGGCGGAGTAGTGATAGCGGATGAGATTCACTGCGAAATCCTTATGAAAGGAAATAAACACACTCCGTTCGCATCTATTTCGGAAGAGTTTGCTCAGAATTCCATTACCTGCATGTCACCCAGCAAGACATTCAATCTTCCCGGACTGGAAATTTCTACTATAATTATTCCGAACAAGAAACTCCGCGATGATTTTACCAGTACACGGGCTGGAATCCTCCCGAGTCCTAATCTATTCGGGTATGTAGCACTTGAAGCTGGTTACCGGTACGGAGACGAATGGCTCGAACAGGTCCTGGACTACCTCCAGGGAAATCTGGATTTTGTGAAGGAATTTTTCGAGGAACGAATTCCACAAATAAAAGTAACTGAACATCAGGGCACCTATCTGCTC
This sequence comes from Dehalococcoidales bacterium, assembly GCA_020343555.1. The sequence continues at coordinate 1,702,156 of CP070800.1, read as the reverse complement.
TGGCTGGATTGCCGGGCGCTTGAATTTGATAATGAATCATTGAGATCATTCATGCGAGAAAAAGCGAAGGTTGGTATGAATGATGGTTATACATTTGGAGAATCAGGCAGTGGTTTCCAGCGAATGAATTTTGCCTGCCCACGTTCCCTGCTAGAGGAAGCTTTAATACGAATTGAGGCTGCGGTTATCTCTTTGTAAGAATTAATCATTTCAGGTTATTGCAAGTGTCATCTTATTACAAGGATACGTTTAAAGGTACTGCCTGGTATTACGCACGCTTCAGGGAAGGATATCCTGAAGAATTTTTCGAATTACTCACGAGTAAATTCAACCTTTCAATGGATGACCGAGTCTTGGATCTCGGCTGCGGTACCGGTCAGATAACGATTCCTCTGGCGAGATCGGTCAAGGAAGTGGTCGCCATGGATCCGGAACCGGAGATGATTACCGAGGGCAGAGAGCAGGCAATAGCGAGTGGGGTAAATAATATAACCTGGGTAGAAGGTGGTTCGGATGATTTACCTAACCTCAGGGATAAACTCGGTCGATTCAAACTGGTGACGATAGGTACTGCTTTTCACTGGATGGACAGGGAAAAGACGCTTGATGAATTGTTTAAGATAATCTCTGATGATGGCGGCATTGCCATAGCATGGAACACCAGTATCTGGACGTATCATCCGTATGAGTGGCTGACAGCAGCCAAGGAACTGATCAGGAAGTATCTTGGTGAAGAGAGAAGGGCGGGTTCCGGTACCTATAATGTGGCTTCGATAAAACACGAACTATTTGTTACTGAGTCGTCATTCACAAAGACAGAAACATGGAAGCACCACTGGGTGCGATCTTTTACACCGGATGAATTAATCGGCAATCTTTACTCTACCTCGATGGCTAATCCGTCTGTCCTGGGAGAAAAGACGGAAGCGTTCGAGAGCGAGTTACGTGAAGCCCTGACACGACTGGACTCTTCGGACGTATTCATGAGCGAAGGCGATACAGAGGCGATTCTTGCCTGGCAATGATACAACTATCCAGGTTTCCGGGCGATAAGCAGAATTGTACTTAGATAGTGACTTTATAACACGATTCGTTTGGAACCCAGGGCGTATTTCTTCTATACTGTCATCATCCTGCGATGGAGATACAAGAACATGAAAGAGATATTCGAGAAAATATGGGAAACAGCGTTACCTTACCAGGACCAGAGAGATGATGACGGTCATGCCAGGATAACCCTGAAATATGCGAAAGAACTGATAAAGCTGGAAGACGGGAATGAAGAAATCGTGATACCGGCGATCATTCTTCATGATGTCGGATACAGCCAGATTCCGCGCGAGAGACGGATGCTGATATTCGATAAAGATGCCAAAAAGGAAGAAAGGGAAGCGGTGAGGGACGAACACCAGGCAGAAAGTGTCAAGCTGGGTGAGAAGATTCTTCAAGAGTTGAACTATTCTGCCGAAATGATACCCGAAATCCTTGAGATAATTTCGCAGCATGATTCTAGGAAAGGTTTCATTTCGAAAGAAGAAGGGTTGGTCAGAGATGCCGATAAGCTGTGGAGGTTTTCCCCGGAAGGATTCAAGGTTGATGCAAATCGCAGTAAATCCGAGCTTGAAGAACGCTGTAAGCGACTCGAAAAAGACCTTAAAGATTCAAACTATATTTACTCGAAGTCAGCAAAGAAAATAGCACGGAAAGAACTCAAAGAGCGAAAGAAACTCATAGAGAACTTAGCAGATTAAACTATCACGCCGTTAAAGTTGAATAGGCATTCCAGACCTCACTGATAACTTTGTGCTTACAATCAGTTTTCAGCGTTGTCTCATATACTATTTACCTCTAAGTTATTACGAGAAATTTTTCCTATCCTCTTGACAACCACCTTTTTTCATAATAAAATATGCAAAGTACTTTGTAATGCAAAGTAAATTAACGGGAATGGTGGTCCATTATGCAGGAGAATTTCGATCTAAACCAGGTCAAAAAAAAGGTATATTTGTCCTATTTCCAGGATGGGTTGTGGGATATCCTTCTCGGTTTATACCTAATAGGATGGGGGTTATCTATATGGCAGAACCTGGTAGCCGTTATGGGCGGTATGTGGGTAGTAGTCTATTTTGCGGTTCTTGGTATCAAGCGTGCTGTGGTATATCCCAGGTCAGGCTATATAAAACTTAATGAAGCACGAAAGCAGCAGATGAGAATGGTTATTCTAGGGGTAGTCTTGTTCTTGATGGGATTTGCTGTATTTGGGATTTTCGCATTCACCACGAGACCAGCATGGCTGGATGAATACTTCATGTTTCTATTAATTTCCATGATGGCGGTGGTAATAGCTATCCTGGGTTACTGGTGGAGAGTGACACGGTGGTATATATATGGAGTAATCGTTTTTGCCGGAGCGGCAGCTCAGCAGTGGTTGAACATGCCACGTGAACTAGCTTTCTTCATCCCCGGAGGAACTATAGCTTTGTACGGAACAGGTTTATTTATACGATTCCTGCGAAGATATCCAAAACCAAGCCGGGAGGAGCAGGATGTTATCTCCTGATTCCGAAAACCGTGACAATCATATTACAGGAATTGACCGGATTATTCATGAACCTGCCCGGTACCTGATTATGGCTTATCTTTCCGTAGCCGAGAGTGCCGATGCGATATTCCTGCAAAGGCAGACCGGTCTTACCTGGGGAAATCTATCTTCCCATCTCAGTAAACTTGAATTGGCGGGATATGTAGCTGTGATAAAGGATTTCCTGGATAAGAAACCTCATACGATGCTTCAGATGACCGAGGAGGGTCGTAAAGCGTTTTATACCTACCGCGACAGGATGAAGCAGGTGCTGGAGGAACTGCCTGGGGGTTAGATTTTCTATGGAGAAGTAAAATGAACATTGAGTATTCAGTAACCAATGAAGAAGGAATCGATATAGTTGCACCTCTATGGAAGAAATTAAACGAACACCATGGAGAGATATCTCGTCACTTTGGCTATGATTATCCAGACCGCAAGTGGGTTAACAGAAAAAATGAACTGCTTCATGATGCTGATGGCGGGAAGATACGGATCGATCTTGCCCGAGATGCCGATAACAAAGAGGTAGTGGGTTACTGTATAAGCAGTGTCAAGCGAGACGGGCTGGGTGAAATAGACTCTATATTTGTTGAATCGGACTATCGTCGTAATAGAATCGGAGATAATCTGATTACCAGTGCTCTGAATCGGCTGAAGGAGGAAGCAGCAAAGGAGATAATCGTCCAGGTGCTGGTTGGTAACGAGGAAGTGCATCCTTTTTATACCAAGTATGGTTTTTTCCCCAGGACAACGATTTTGATGAGGATCAATGAAAATGATACTTCCGGGTCTTGACTGGAATTATCACGTGGTGATACACTGTTTATGTTGAGGAACCGTGATTCCGCTCAAGTGGTTCCTTTTCGTATGTTAGTTATAAATTGGATATAGTCTCCTGGTGGTTTGAGCGGGGTGGTACCACCCGTTCCCATCCCGAACACGGAAGTGAAACGCCCCAGCGCGGAGGATACTGAGGGGTCTCCCCTTGTGGAAAATAAGTCACTGCCAGGAGGCTTT
>CP070800.1:1682062-1698455 GCA_020343555.1 Dehalococcoidales bacterium | reverse complement strand
ATATACAGGATACCAAGGGTCAGAAAATGAGTAAGACCAAGGGTAACGTAGTCAGTCTTCAGGATATGCTGGACAAGTATGGAGCCGATGCACTCAGGTGGTATATTTACACTGCAGTCCCGATGGGAAGTTCTATGCGCTTCGACGAAAAAGCGATAGCAGAGATATCACGACGGGTTTTCATGACCCTATGGAATGTATATTCGTTTTTTGTTACTTATGCCAACATCGATGAGTACGCTCCCGGACAGAATAAGACAGGAGAAACTCAATCCGAGCTCGATAGATGGATACTTTCGGGACTGAATCAGCTAATCCTGGAAGTTGATAATGCGCTGGATAACTATGATCCGCGTACTGGAGCCTGGAAGATAGCGGAATTTATCGATGAACTATCAAACTGGTACGTCCGTAGAAGCAGGAGACGGTTCTGGAAGAGTGAGAACGATACCGATAAACTTTCCGCCTATAATACTCTTTATGAGTGCCTGGTAACACTCACAAAGCTGATGGCTCCGTTTACTCCCTTCCTGGCGGAGGAGTTATACCAGAACCTGGTGGGATCAGTTGACGGAGATAATCCTGAAAGCGTTCACCTGGCTGATTTTCCTGTAACTGATGAAACCAAGATAGACGCTCAACTATCTGAGGCTAACAAGCTTGCAATGAAGGTTTCCAGTCTTGGGCGTGCGGCGAGAAATAAGGCTGGTATCAAGGTCAGGCAACCCCTATCGGTCAACTATCTAGGTGTAGGAACTGATCGAGAAAAACGGGCTCTTGAAAATGACTCAATAATGCAGATGATTCTTGATGAATTGAACGTGAAGTCGGTAGAAGTAAAATCATTCAAGGATATAGAAGAACTTGACGGTCAGGAGAATTATGTTGTTGTAGCCGAAGGAACTGTGAATTCGGCGATATATACTGAATTGACACTCGAACTTGAAGCAGAGGGAATGGCACGCGAAATCGTCCATCGATTGCAGACTATGCGTCGATCGGCCGGTTTCGATATTGCCGACCATATCGAAACTTATTATAAAACCGATGAGTATGTTCGCGGAGTAATGACTGCAGCTACGACCGCCGACTATATCAAGCAGGAAACGCTTTCACGACAATTAACAGAAGGCATGCCTGACAGTATCGATTACCAGGAAACATTCAAATTGAGTGGTCACGAAGTGTTACTCGGTGTAAAGAAACTTGGCTAGTTTGTACGGTAAATGTACTTTTAGCCGGATACCGATGAAAATCGGTATCCGGTTATATTAATCAGAAAGTGAAGCCATTGGAACCTGAATTATTCCGGAAAGGTGTAATGGTACCAACTTCAGACCTTTTCGTTAGGGTGTGTTAGGTCTTTTTACCAGAGTGGCGGTAGTCGTCTTTTCTTCATCGTCGCGCCAATAGACGATCTCAACTTCTTCACCAATCTCGGCGGATCGAATCCCAATGACTAAATCGTCCATGGTTTCGACTTCTTTGCCGTTAAAACTAAGAATAACATCCTGTGGTTGTAATCCTGCTTTTGCGGCTGGGCTGTTAGCTCCAACGGTGACCACAAAGACACCATGATCAATTGTCAGACCGAAGTTCGATATCACATACTGGTCTACAGGATAGAGGCTGACACCGAGATAGGGATGAGAAGCTTCTCCGTAGTTTATCAGTTGTTCGATAATCGGGACGGCTTCTTCGGTACTGATAGCATAGCCAACCCCTTCAACCTCAACCTGGACCTGCTTCACACTGTTTATGCCGATGACTTCTCCGGCTAGGTTTACCAGCGGACCGCCACTGTTGCCAGGATTGATAGCGGCGTCCGTCTCGATGAGCCCGTACAATACCTGGCTGGCATCGACCTGAAGAGATACATCCATCCTGCTGACTATACCCTGGGTAGCTCTGATACCGAGTCCGAGTGAATTTCCGATTGCTACTACCCAGTCTCCGATTCTCAGTCTCGATGAATCGCCGACCTGTGCGGCCGGGAGATTTTCAGCTTCAATCTTTATTACTGCAAGGTCAGTCAACGGATCTGTCCCTATTATTTCAGCATCATAAACCTGACCATCATCGAGTATAATAGTGATACTTTGCGCATCAGCGACTACGTGATTATTCGTGACGATATAGCCATCTTCGGAAATTATCCAGCCAGAACCGGCAGCCTCTTGCGTACTTTCACGGCTGAAAAAATCCGTGATCGTTATTTCGGTATTAATCGCCACGACTGACGGTTTTACGAGGGCTACCACATCAGCAATGCCGGGAAGTATCACCGACTGTGATGAAGTGGGAATGACTACCTCTTTGGGTTCGGAGTTGGTTGTATTTACGACGGCAGGGCTTTCTTCCTCAGCAACCTCGCTGGCAATGAGGGAACACCCGGTACCGAAGACCAGCGATATAAGCAGCAATAGAGATACTGTAAAATAACCAAACCTTCTCATACTTCAATTTTAGCATATCAAATGTTAAAAAAAAATTAACCTCGAATAACCCTTTAGTACCATGCAGTAACTTAACATAAAGCTCTATTTAAAAGAAAAATAAAAGGGGCTGGTGACATCACCAACCCCTCCGAGACTTATATAACCTAGTTTTATTCAGGTATCTCGGGTAATGATGCCAGAGCTTCCTTGACTTTCTCTTCGGGATAGGCATAGTCAGTGAGGTTTCCGGAGAGATATTGCTCATAGGCTGCCATGTCGAAGTGACCATGACCGCTGTGCGCAAGGAGAATTACCTTGCTTTCGCCTGTTTCCTTGCATTTCAGGGCTTCATCAATGGTTACCCTTATTGCATGGTTGGTCTCCGGAGCACTTATGATACCCTCGGTCCTGGCGAACTGTACACCGGCTTCAAAGGTTGCGACCTGAGGAACGGCTACCGCTTCGACGTATCCGAGTTTGTGAAGGTGACATATCAGCGGGGCCATACCATGGTACCTGAGTCCACCGGCGTGTACCGGGGGTGGCATGAAGGTGTGGCCGAGAGTGAACATCTTGGCGATAGGAGCCATGCCGGCAACATCACCGAAGTCATAAGCATAAAGACCCTTTGTAAGTGTAGGGCAACTTTCCGGCTCGACATTGACAATTCGCAGGTCGGGCTTGCTACCGCTGAGTTTATCCTTGATGAACGGCAGGAACATACCGGCGAAATTTGAACCACCGCCGACGCAACCGACGATAATATCCGGGTAATATCCGGCCATCTCCATCTGTGTCATTGCTTCCTGGCCGATTACGGTCTGGTGCAGCAGAACGTGGCTGACCACACTGCCCAATGAGTAATGGGTATCATCTCTCATCATACAGTCTTCGACAGCTTCACTGATTGCCAGCCCAAGGCTGCCAGGACAATCCGGATCCGCGGCAAGCATGTCGCGTCCTGCTTTCGTATCGGGGCTGGGACTGGGAACGCATGTCGCGCCCCATGTTTCCATCATTAATCGGCGATAAGGTTTCTGGTTATAGCTGACTTTTACCATGTAAACCTTCAGCTCGATATCGAACAGCATACATCCGAACGCGAGAGAACTGCCCCACTGCCCGGCTCCGGTTTCTGTGGTGAGACGGTTGATGCCTTCTTTCTTGTTATAGTAAGCCTGAGCTACTGCCGTATTCGGTTTGTGACTGCCGGCCTGGCTTGTGCCCTCGTATTTGTAGAAAATCTTAGCCGGCGTATCCAGCGCCTTTTCCAGGTTATAAGCGCGATGGAGTACCGTTGGCCTCCAGGTAGCATAGATATCCTGAATCTCTTCAGGGATATCTATGTAGCGTTCCTGGCTGACTTCCTGCATGATCAACTCCATTGGGAAGAGAGGTGCCAGGTCAGGTGGAGTCAGGGGCTCCTTTGTCATCGGGTGCAGCATCGGTGGTAGCGGTTCGGGCAGATCAGCCTGGACATTGTACCACTGGGTAGGCATATCCTTCTGTTCAAGAGAAAATCTTCTTGTATCCATTCATCCTCCTTTAATTTAGTGTGCTGTTAAACGAATAATGACTAATATATATTTTGCTACGGGCTATGTCAACATTTATAGAATTACTTTATCAGGATTATTGTCAACATCTGGTATGTGTTAAGGGTCACCATTGCTTCCGGTTGACTTCAAATATCTAAAGTTTTATACTGATTTTAACTGGTAGGATGTTTTTGTCTTCTAGCGAAATATTCAGGTCTGATAAAGTACGTCTTATAAATTTCCATAATACAATCAATCGTATATATCAATATTTACAGGTACTGAATAGGTGAAACCGGTTTGTTAGTATTGATTGGTTTCAAATTAGTTAATTGTCGCTGATATTAGCATATTGCCTGTTAGAAAAACGGACTTAAGTAGTATTAACATGAGGGAAACCTCAACAATAGTGTTAGAACTTGTATTCTATGAGAGATGGGTGTTCGTGGATTGACAGCAGGCACTGTGGTCGGACTCTATAGCATTTATTCAAATTGATCACGGATGATATTGGTATTGGATAATTGAGAATGTTTAGACATCAGGCTTGTGCGCTCATAGCGTGAACGATATTACAGCCGAGTTGATATGGGTATCTTACAGGAATATTCGGGGTGAAACTTAGGCACTTATTCTAAAACACTCACAAAGATTAACCTAAACACCCTTTGTTAATAAATGCCGGATGGGGTTTCCCGGCCTTTCACAAGTCTTAAGGTAGGAGAATTTTTGTTGGACAATATAATCAAACTAAATATCGATGGAGAAGAGATCGAAGCAACAGAAGGGATGACCGTTCTAGAGGTAGCAGAAGAGAATGGTTTTTTTATACCTACTCTGTGCTCCGATCCTGACCTGAAACCATACGGGGCTTGTCGCCTTTGTGTCGTACAAATTGAAGGAACTCGCGGCTTTCCTACCTCCTGCACTACACCGGCTGCTGAAGGCATGGTAGTACACACAGACTCTCAGGAAATAAATGATATACGCCGTACTGCCATTCAATTGATGAGAAGTGACCATCCAACCGATTGTGATGCCTGTCCCAAGAACCAGCAATGTGAACTTCAGATGATGGAAGCCGTTCTTGAAGCTGCCAAGGCACGTTTTCAGACTATGACCAAAGACCTTCCACTCGATAAAAGTAATCCGTTTTTCAATATCGACCGTAATTATTGTATTCTCTGTGGTAAGTGCGTTCGTGCCTGTGATGAGATTCGAGGAGTAAATGCAGTTAATTTGACTAATCGTGGTTATCAAGCCAAGGTCAGCGCCGGAATGGACGGTGAATTAGTAGAATCAAACTGCGAATCGTGTGGAGAATGTCTGGATCATTGTCCGGTGTATACTCTTCACCCTAAAGAAACAAGAAAAGCCGGGAGAGATATTGAATCGGTATGCCCCTATTGTGGAGTAGGTTGTGGAGTGAATCTGGGTATTCGTCAGACTGAAGTGGTCACTGTTCATGGGAAAAAAGAAGAGTCTGTAAATAACGGAAGTCTCTGTGTAAAAGGCCATTTCGGCATTCCAGGATTCGTTCATAGCGAAGAACGGCTGACATCACCTCTAATAAACAATAATGGCGAGATGAGTAAAGCCAGCTGGGATGAAGCACTTGACCTAGTCGCCAGTAAATTCAGCAGTTATAAACCAGATGAGATAGCAGTAATTGCTTCAGCAAAATGCACTAATGAAGACACGTATGTTACTCAAAAATTCGCCAGAGTCGCTCTGGGTACCAACAATATCGATAACTCAGCCCGTTTGTCACTATTGCCAAGTTTTGAAGGTCTAACCAATAGCATTGGTAACGGGGCTATGACCAATTCGATAGAAGAAATTAGCAATGCAGCCGGTATTTTAGCCATTGATATTGATTTAACGGTAACCCATCCCATAATCGGTCTTAAAGTGAAAAACGCGGTGCGTAATGGAGCAAACCTTATTGTAGTCAGCACGCGCGGTATAGACCTGAATCGCTTTGCCGGTTTATGGTTGCAAATCAATCCGGAAACGGAAGTAGCATTGCTCATGGGAATGATGAAGGTCATCATCGATGAAGGACTTCTCGACTCAGAGTACATAGAGCAGCGCTGTAATGATTTCGAACCATTTAAGAAATCACTCGAATCCCTTTCTCTGGATGATGTAGGAGAAATTACCGGTGTCCCTGTGGAAAAGATAGCTGAAGCAGCCAGAATATATGCTACAAGCGGTCCTGCTACTATTCTCTACGGAACTGACTTCGTCAGGAGCGGGAACGGGACTGATGGTGTAAGTGCTGTCGCTAACCTGGCAATGCTCACAGGAAATATCGGTAAGGTTTCATCCGGTATATGTCCTCTGGGTGCTCAGAATAATGCTCAGGGTGCATGCGATATGGGAGCATTACCTGACTATTATCCCGGCTATCAATCCATAAGTGATGCTTCGGTAAAAGAAAAATTTGACTCTACCTGGGGAGCTTCTCTTAATCCTTCTCAAGGATTAAGTTTCACCGAGATACTCGACGCTGCGAGTAAGAAGGAGATTAAGGCATTATATATTATCGGAAGCAATCCGGTGTTGGGTGAACTGGATGCTGACAGGATAAAAGAATCATTGGGGGCACTGGAATTTCTGGTAGTCCAGGATGTTTTCCTGACAGAAACAGCTGAGTTGGCTCATGTTGTGTTACCGGCAACAACCTTCGCAGAAAAAGAAGGTACCTTTACCAATACCGAGCGAAGGGTGCAGAGGGTAAGAAAAGCCGTCGATTCTCCCGGTGAATCCATGCATGACTGGAAGATAATCTGCCAGCTTGCTCAGAAGATGGGTAAAGAAGGCTTCGCTTTCAATACTCCCTCCAATATTATGGCGGAGATTGCCAGTCTTGCACCGATCTATGGAGGTATTTCATACGATCGCCTGGAAGATAGTGGTTTACAATGGCCCTGCCCTGATAAAGAAAGTGAAGGTACACCAGTCCTGCATAGCGAGGAATTCAGTGGGGGTAAGGGCCAGTTCACTACCCTGGAATATAAACAATCCGAAAAGAAGACTGATGACAACCACCCATTGGCACTCATCCTTGGGCGGAGTCTGGATTACTCCCAGACAGGCACGCTGTCCAGGAAAGTTGAAGGACTTGTTATGCTACGGGGAGAGGAAACAGTAGAGATAAATCCTGAGGATGCCAGCTTGCTTCAAATCGAGGAAGGCGAGAGTGTAAGGATAATTTCCCAGCATGGGGAAGTAACGGCGAAGGCTAAAATAACTGACAGCCTGCTAACAGGTACTGTCTTTATGGTATTTCCGTTAATTAATAATCAGACAAGTTTATTGAAGAATCCGGATATTGATCCTGTTTTCAAGCTGCCGAAATATATACCTTGCAGTATCAGAATTGAAAAAAATAATACGTAAGATACATGACCGGCTTGTTTGAATTGCTAATGTGTGTAACAGAATAACAGACAATGATTATATAGCTGTATTCATGCAGCCTGGGATGGAGAAAAACAAATGACATGTGAATGCGAGATCAATGATACCATGGAAAAGGTTCTTGCGAACCATACTGCAGCTCAGAGAGATGATCTGATACCGATTCTGCAGGAAACACAGGAAGCACTGGGGTATGTACCTCCTGAAGCAATGCAGAAGATAGCCAGTTTTCTCGGCATATCTCCGGGAGTAGTACTCGGAGTAGCTACGTTTTATGCCCAGTTCAAGAGTGAACCTTCGGGTAAAACGAAGGTTTCGGTATGCCGGGGGACGGCTTGTCATGTCCGGGGTGGTACCAGGATACTAAGAGAAGTCAAACAACAACTTGGTATTAAACCTGGGGAGACCACCGAGGATATGGAGTATTCTCTAGAGACTGTTGCTTGTATCGGTGCCTGCGCATTAGCTCCGAATATTACAATCAATGACGAAGTGCACGGTCAAATAACCACAAAAAAAGTTGGGGAGATTTTCAGTGATAGAACAAGAGAAAGTACCGACTAGCCGTCTGACCATAAAATTCTGCCATGGTACCGGTTGCGTATCAGGTAAAGCCTTCGAAATACGGGAAGCTATGGAGAAAATAGTATCCGAACTCGGATTAACAGATGTCGACGTTGATTTCACCGGATGTCATGGTTTTTGTCAGCAAGGACCGATTGCGGTTGTTGAACCTGAGGGAGTATTCTACACGCACGTTACAGTAGAGGACGTTGAGGAGATCGCCGAATCACATCTCAGGGACGGCAAACCGGTTTCACGTCTGTTCTACAAGGATCCGGTTACCGGTGAAGCAATCCAGTATTACCAGGATGTGAACTTCTACAGAAAACAACAGCGTTTAATACTCAGGAACTGTGGTCAGATCAATCCTGAAAGAATTGAAGATTACATGGCAGCCGATGGCTTTGAAGCTTTGAAAAAATGCCTGTTCGAGATGACACCGGACGAGGTAATAGAAGAAGTGAAACAATCCGGGCTGCGTGGTCGTGGTGGTGCCGGTTTTTCCACGGGTACAAAATGGCAACTCCTTCGTCAATCGGAAGGCGACCAGAAATATATGATATGCAATGCTGATGAAGGTGATCCCGGTGCGTTTATGGATCGCAGCATCATGGAAGGAGATCCTTTTACCGTTATCGAAGGTATGACTATCGCTGCTTACGCGACCGGTGCTTCAGAAGGTTATATCTACATACGGGCTGAGTATCCACTCGCTGTCAAGAGAGTACGTATTGCTGTTCAGCAGGCTGAAGAAAAAGGATTTCTCGGTGACAATCTGATGGACTCTGGCTTCAGTTTTAATATACACATTAAAGAAGGAGCCGGAGCATTTGTTTGTGGTGAAGAAACTGCATTAATGGCATCTATTGAAGGCGGGCGGGGTATGCCAAAACCCAAACCTCCATTCCCAGCTCAATCAGGTCTCTGGGGCAAACCCAGCAATATCAACAACGTCAAGTCTCTTGCCTCTATTCCGGTTATTATCTCTAAAGGTGCTGACTGGTACTCACAAATCGGTACCGAATTGAGTAAAGGGACTACCGTTTTTGCTTTAACCGGGATGATCGCTAACAGTGGATTGGTTGAGGTTCCTATGGGGACTCAATTATATGACATAATCTACGATATTGGTGGTGGAATACCCAACGGTAAAAAATTCAAGGCAGTACAAACCGGCGGTCCGTCCGGTGGTTGTCTACCTGTAACTCACCTTAATCTTCCCGTCGATTATGAAACGCTGGCAGAAGCTGGAGCTATCGTTGGTTCCGGTGGCATGGTGGTCATGGATGAAGACACCTGTATGGTCGAGATTGCCCGATATTTCCTGTCGTTTACCCAGGATGAATCATGCGGTAAATGCGTGATGTGCCGTCTGGGCACCAAACAAATGCTTACCATACTGGAGAACATCTGTGCCGGTAGAGGCAGACTGGAAGATATAGAGACCCTGAAAGATCTCTGTCAACAGGTCAAAGCCGGTTCACTTTGTCAATTAGGTCAAACGGCACCCAATCCTGTACTTACTACCCTGCAATACTTTCTTAATGAATATGAAGACCATATTAAACGGCATCACTGCGAAGCAGCCGTTTGTCAGAGTATCGTCAGTTCTCCCTGTAGTCATACGTGTCCGGCTGGTATCGATGTACCACGCTACATTCGTTTTATAGCCGACGGCAATTTCGACGCTTCACTGGCTGTGATTAGAGAGAAGATTCCATTCCCGTCTGTATGCGGCCTGGTGTGCTTCCATCCATGTGAGGTGAAGTGCCGCCGTGGTCAACTCGATGAAGCTATTGATATCAGGATGCTGAAACGTTTCGCGAGTGAAAACGGTGGTGAACTCTGGAAACAGAACCTTCAGATAGCTTCGTCAACAGGGAAAAGTGTTGCTGTCATTGGGTCCGGTCCAGCCGGGCTGACCGCTGCTTATTTCCTGAACACATTAGGTCATGAAGTCACGGTATTCGAGGCATTATCGGAAGCCGGCGGGATGATGAGAGTTGGCATCCCGGATTATCGATTACCGAAAGATGTGCTCAGAAATGAGATTAAAGAAATCGAGAACCTTGGTGTCACCATAAAGACCGATACTACAGTCGCATCTCCCGAAAGTCTGCTGGAAGAGGGATTTGATGCTGTATTCGTAGCTATCGGTACTCATCAGGGAACAAGGTTGGGAGTCGAAGGTGAAGATAATCCTGGAGTAGAAGATTGTGTAACTTTCCTTCGTGATATCAGTCTTAGCCGATCGGAAAAGGTAGGCAAACGCGTAGCTGTATGCGGCGGTGGTAATGCTGCTATCGATTCTGCCCGTTCCGCACTGCGAATAGGCGCTGAAGAAGTGACTATACTGTACAGGAGAACAGCAGAAGAGATGCCGGCTAGCTTTGAGGAAGTTGTCCAGACCATTGACGAAGGAATCAAAATCGATTACCTGGTCAATCCTGTCCAAATATCGAAGGCAGGCGATGCATTGGAAGTCGAATGTATCCGTATGCAACTGGGGACGATAGATGCCAGCGGTCGAAGACGACCTGAACCGATTGAAGGAAGCGAATTCAAGATGGTTTTCGATAATGTCATCGAAGCTCTGGGTCAGCGGCCTGAGATCCCGGAGCAATTCGATCTGCCGGTCGGTCAGGGCGATACCATCACCGTCGATCCGGATACATTAGCTACCGGTAAAAAAGGAGTTTACGCTGGCGGTGATGTCGTAAGTGGACCGGCTTCTGTAATCGAAGCGATTGCTTATGGTAGACAGGTGGCTATCTCGATCGATAAATATCTTGGCGGTAGTGGCGAGATCGATCAGACACTTGCGCCGCCGGAAAAAGAACTGCCACCATTGGAAGAAGCAGAGGAGCAGCGACGTCCAGATATTACCATGTTACCTGTTGCTCAGCGGATTAAGAACTTTAATGAAGTCGAAGCCGGATATTCGAGAGAAGATGCTGTAGAAGAGGCCAACCGGTGCCTGCGTTGCGATAAAGAAATCATAGATGAAGACTAACGCGAAACGGTAAAATTAAGTTGTTTTAGGCGAATGCCCTGTAAAAACATCTTAAAAAGTTGAGGGGGAATGTTTACTAACATTCCCCCTGATTATTTACAGGTCTTGCTTATATCTTCTTTGATTCGATTTACTAGAGGTCTCTCCAGTCTCCTACCTGACCTATCTTCTCTGCGCTTTCGTAAATCACGCATTTAAGAGAACACTCGCCTGTTTCAGTATCAATACTCTCAATGGAGGCATTGTAGACCATCTGGAAGTTGAGAACCTCAAGTATCCTGTCCAGAATCATATTGGCGATAGGGCACATATAAGGTGCAACCCCGCCTTCGTTTTTCAGACCGTATTGAAGCTTGGCTTCCATCGGGATATGAATGCAGTTCTTGATTTTAAGGATAAGTAATATTCCTTCTCCAGCCCTTGAGTAAGTGACTTCCTCAGCAAGACCGCCTGCCGTAATTTCTTTGATGCAGGCGTCTAGTATTTCTTCTACCGTACTCCCCTCGATGTTCTTTGACCTGAGGAAGTCAATTCCTACGTATTCTACCTTTGGATGAGTCATTCCCGATAGTTCGTGGTAGAAAATTTCTTCTAACCTGACCAGTAAATCATTGAAATAGGCAATTTTATCATCCATTTATGGTCTCTCCTTCCTGCCGAATTCTTCCCAGAAAACGATATCATCGAACTCTTTCTTCTCTCTTGCTTTTGGACTTTCAGCAGGCCAGCCAAGAGAGACAGTGGCTATAAGTTTATATTCTCCCATCCCGGTAGGTATTTTCAGCAATTCTTTCATTTTCTTAACAATTGAGGGATATACTGATGGGCCGTGTACCCAGCAGGCACCCAGACCAAGAGAATGTGCCTCGAGGAGCATATTCGTTATAGCACAGGACAGGTCGTAAGGAGTGTCGAACATATCATATAGTTCGCCGATTACGACAATTACTACGGGTGCATTACCGGCGAATTCTGAAGCCTGTCCCGTATACATAGTCTTAAAGAGCCTGGCTCGCGTTTCCGGATTTTTAACGCCGGCGAACTTTCTCTGCCAGTAGTCCGAAAGACTGTATTCCGCGGTAACACGCCCGCCGGTACCTAACTTGGCTATTTCAGCAATCTTGGCTTTAGTGTCCGGGTCTCTCACAACGATGAGCCTCCACGGTTGCTCATTTTCACCGCTTGGTGCCCACCTGGCTGCTTCGATTAGCTTGTCGATTGCTTCGTCAGGTACAGGGTCGTCGGTAAATCTTCTGACGCTTCTCCTGCTTGAAATCAGGTCAATAATATCAGCCATATTTTTTTCTCTCCCTTTTATTTAGTGTCGAACACTGCCTCAGCAGACTTTCCCATCACCCATTCTATTTCTTCGGCAGTGAACTCAATATCTGTTTGCGGTTCCGTGATTGCCTTAACCCACTCAGATTCATGGGTCAATACATTCGGATTGGGGAAACCGCTGCCAAACATTACCTTCTCAGGACCGCAGGCATCTATCGCATCCCGCAGCCATTGATAAAAGTAATTGGGCTGCAGGCGCCAGAAGCCCTGGTACTCAGAAAAGTCCATGTAGAGATTAGGTATAATACAGGCCTCTATGGCTTCATTTCTATATATTCTCGTACCGGCATGTCCTAACACCACATTGAGCTCGGGGTAAGTGAGGGCTACATTGGCGATCCTTTGTGTCGGATGATTATAGTCCCAATGAGCTATTTCCTTCCCGCAATGGATAATCATGGGTACTCCCCAGTCAATACATTTTTCATAAATGGGGTAGCAAACAGGATCATCCGGTTTAAATCCCGTGGCTGGCATGAAGTAAAATCCCTTCATTCCCCAGTCTTCAATAGCTTCCTTGGCAAGGTCCATAGCGTTCCCTCGCCTGGGATCAAGTGCACAAATCGGTATGAACCGACCCTTATGCTTCTTCGCCGCATCGGCATGGGCTTTATTCTGATCTCTATACGGAACTTTCGGAGGTCCGGTTATTGCCTCCCAGTCCACGGGGAAAATAACAGCCTTATCCACCCCTGCCTGGTCCATCAATTCAACCACACCATCGCCCTCGGGGTCTACCACCGATGGCTTCATAGCCGTTAGCATATCCTTAAAGTCATCAGGGGTTTTGTTTGTTTTATGGACCCGATTATACTCGGTAATATACATCTTCCACACGAAGCGTAGATATTTACCTCTTACCCAACCGGTCCCGCTAAGATGCATGTGAGCATCTATAATCATAAAGATTCTCCTTTCTTAACTTTTTATGCCATTAAAGAGATAGAAAATTTCTCTGTGTAAACAATTCGGGGTGACTTTTATAGTATATTATCTGGCTATGTCAATGTCAATTTTGACGCAGGCTACCCGATTCGAGCGTAGGTACAGGAGTTTTTCGCCTGAAATTTCACCACTTAATTTACGAACGTTTGTTAATATTTTCTAAATATTTCACCCAAGTTATGGAGACGGTTGTGGCTTTTGAACGGGCAGTATCTGGTAATAGAAACGTGGAACGTCAGGTGGTTCGAATACGGGAAGATCACTGAATCTGCCCTGTTCGATGGTCGACATAGTGGCTTCTCTTACCTTGTTATCGAACTCCTCGATATCGTCGGTCTCCAGTTCGTACAGGGCAAGGTATTGTCGTTGCTTTCCGGTTCGTTCTTCACCGCTAACCCAGCGAGTTGCCTGTATCATACCGGGAATTGCCAGCATATCTGGAACATGTTTCGTGTTATACCATTCGTTATATTCATCCTCACGATCCGGGTCTTTGCAGTC
Organism: Dehalococcoidales bacterium; assembly: GCA_020343555.1. The sequence continues at coordinate 1,684,689 of CP070800.1, read as the reverse complement.
ACTGTAGGCGAAAAACAGATAGCGTGTCATGATATCACCTCTCTATATAAAAATTTTACCCTCTATTTATGCATAAACGAGGTAAAAACGCAAGCAGATGTGATAATATTTGAGGTTGTGATATATATGAAGATACCAGCAGCATTCAGAGGTCGTTGTAATGCATTTACATGTTACTAACTCTGGCCAGGAACTCTTTGATATGTGGAAGTACTTTGTCGATCTGGACTGCCGTCTGCATATGATTTAACCCGGTTAAAGGAACAAATGTAGAATCAGGGAGCTGTTCGCTGGCATCTTCTATTGTTGTGAATCCCGGATCAAATTCACCTCCGAGGAGGAGAAATGGTTCTTTCATGTATTGGAGGTCGTTTCCCCGATAAGGCCATGGCGTTTTTAATATGGCAATGAGTGCTTCACAATCATTTTGTAGGAGGCGATCGCGCATTTCGTTTGATATTTTGTCGGATTGTTCAAATGTTTTTACCAATCCCTCTGGCCCAGTTTCTAAGTTTTTTATCCGGTTTAGTAAATAATCAGGATTCTGTCCTCGAGCGCCAATTCCGGATACGATATATGATTTCATTCTTTTTGGGGTGTTCAATGCTAATTCAAAGGCAAGTCTTCCACCATAGGAATAACCTAAGAAATGTGCCATATCTACCTTAATGTCATCAATAACCGCGATAACATCTTTAACTCTGTTCTCAATAAGATAAGCTTGAGAATCGTGTGGTTTGTCGCTTTTACCATGACCACGGGCATCCATCAGAATCAACTGGAAATCATTCTTCAAAGAGTCCACATAGCCAAATTCACGCCAGTCTTCTAATGATCCTGCAAAACCATGATGAAGAATTACCGGAGAACCTGCACCTTCGACTTCGTAATAAATATTTATTCCGTCGTTGTTAACAACTGCCAATCTTGAGCTCCTGTTATTTGTTAATCTATTTTCCGTGTTGGCTGATAAATCATTATTAGAACTATGCTTTAAGTATATCCTTGTGTTCAAGGGAACGGTTTAAAGATGGCTGCATATTCATTTCACGGAATTCTTTTATGGCGAAATCAAGGTGCTGGACAGCTTCGGCTTTTTCGTCTGGGAAATGCTTGAGAAGCAACTCGGCAATCTCCAGTCTTGTAAGAGCTAATTCAGGCCGGAAATTCATATTAGTAGAGACTTCAAGAGCTTCTCGATAGTAGTCCCGGGCATCTTCAGGTTTATTTGTTAAACTTGCAGCCGCTCCGAGATGGCGTAATATACAGGTCATACAGAAATAGCTTGTTGATTGAACATCCGTACCAGAAAGACGTTTGAGAAGTATCTCGGCTGCTTTCACGTGGTTAGTTGCTACCGCAGCGTCTAACAACACCGCCAAGATATACGCAGGAGTTTCCTCGTCTTCAGTTCCGGTAACGGACGGTTCCACCACGAGTTCTTCAAGAATTCGGTTCGCTTCTTCTTTACGCCCCATATGTGCCAGACAAAAAACGCTCGCCACCATAGACGGTACCGGTGGTAGAAGCTGCGCCAGCTGATAAGCTTCTTCATATTTTCCCGTATGAATATAAGGAGTAAGATTAAAGTAAGCCGCAGCAGCTGTGGCAAACTCCGATAAACCTACTTCTTCACCGGTTGATTGCATCTTCTGGCTTGTTTCTACCGCTTCTTCAAGGCGACCATCAAGGGTTGCCAAGTATAAATCGCCTCGTAAAACCAGCAATTCAAGCATGGGTCTGGCACTCCGTTCACTCAGGTCTTTCATTTCATTGAACAGTTCTTCTGCTTTATCTCGCTTGCCTGCTTCCAGAAAGGTACTACCCATGTGGAATAATGCAGTACCAAGGGTTGCTGTATCTATCCCAGTTCGCGGGATTGATGCCAGTTCTTCAGCTAGAAGTAATCGTTCTTCGAGACGTTTCGGGGCTGCGGCGTATTGCGAGTACATATGAACTGACATCCAATAAGGATTTGGTTTGCCGAGTTTACGTGAAAGTGTAACGGCACGACTCAAGAATTCAACTCCCTCTTCATGCCGACCCTTGACGCAGTACATCGTTCCCTTGAATGCATCAGCCCAGGCGCGTTCGACAGTGTCTGGGGGTGCATATCGATCTGCACGTTCAACCCATTTGGCAAATTCAGGTGTGTCAGCTGCTAAAGTCGTCCCGTAATTTGCCAGAGCTATCATTGCATAAAGGCATACGCGTGAAGCCCGATAGTTGTCGTTGATTGACTCAGCAAGAGTGAATGCTTCAGGTAATTCCATATCGAGAGCACGTCTTGGTTCGCCTGATATCGTAAGGGCATCACTCAACCTTCTTAGAAGGTCACAACGTTTTTCAATATCGTTAGGATTAAGTACTTCCTGTACTTTCAACACGTGTTCCAGTAATCGTACGCGTTCACCATGGGCATAAACGGCTAGCGCTTGCCGGGCTGCCATTTCACCATAATGGACTGCCTTAGTGAGGTCTGATGTTTCTGTCGAGTAAGAGAAGTGATCTGCCAATTCTCCAGCGTGATCTTGCAAACGATTTGCGTATACTTCTTCCAGTACTTGGGCCACCTGTTGATGAAGACGCATACGACGTGGTGCGATGTTCTCCTCGTACAATATCGT
>CP070800.1:1669093-1681962 GCA_020343555.1 Dehalococcoidales bacterium | reverse complement strand
TCCGTTCGGCTTCCACGATCGTGATTTCATCTTCGGTGTTAATCGGATAGTGTGTTTTTATCTGGGCGCCATACCTGTCCTTCAGCGGAGTGATGATCCTGCCACGGTTGGTATAGTCTTCCGGATTTGCACTCGCTACCAGCAGAATATCGAGAGGAAGCCTGACTCGGTATCCCCTTATCTGTACATCCCGCTCTTCCATCAGGTTGAAAAGACCCACCTGCAGCCTTTCCGTGAGATCGGGGAGCTCGTTGATACAAAAGATACCCCGGTTCGTTCTCGGTATCAGACCGTAATATATTGTCATTTCATCGGAAAGGTATCTTCCTTCCGCCACCTTTATCGGATCGACGTCTCCTATCAGGTCGGCTATAGAAATATCGGGCGTTGCCAGTTTCTCACCGTAACGTTCTTCCCGTGGTAGCCAGTCGATCTCTACATCGTCGCCTTTCTCCGCCACTTTCTCGCGGCAGGCTTTGCATATCGGTGCAAACGGATCGTCATTTATCTCACAACCCTTGATAACCGGTATCTCTTCATCGAGCAGGTTTACCATGTTGCGCATGAGCCTCGACTTCGCCTGCCCCCGTTCACCGAGAAAGATGATATCCTGGCCGGAAATAATAGCGTTCAGAATTTGAGGGATTACCGTGTCGCTGAAACCGATTATCCCCGGAAAGAGGTCTACTTTCCGTTTTATCATCTCTATCAGGTTATGTCTCATCTCCTCCCTGATAGTTTTCCTTACATATCCTGATTTCTTTAATTCGCCTATCGTCGCAGCTTTTTTCTTTTTCGCCATACTACCTCACCCAAGTCTGATTTTTTGGGGAACCCATATTGATTTTACCACAGGGCAGATTCGACAATAAAATCTGGCACTGGTAGTTATTCTGGAAACGTTTTACATGGCTTGCTAAGAGATGATATAATGTCGAACTGTGAACTGGATATTATCCAGTTCACTTTTTAATTGGGGTTGTGAGTTAGTATGACAGGACAGCAGTTTGGCACGGAAGTACTGGATAAGAACGGCAGACGACTCGGTAAGATTGATTACGTTGTTCGGGACTCATGGAGCGGTGATGTAAAAAAATATATAATATACAGACAACCTCCGGACAAGGATGTATCTTTTGCACCCGATGATATATCCGAGACTACCGAGAGCACCGTAATACTGAAGATAGAAATAGAATAAACAAGCACACACTCTAAAACATCGCTAGTCATGATAAGGGTGGCTTTCTTCGAAGAAAGCCACTTTTTAATTCCTCATATCTGAGATTGGATGTAATGCTATTCCCTCTCAAACATTCTGATGTATTCTGTGTAGTCTGCCGGTTGCAAATTCTGTTGAAGAAGAATCAGATTAGGACGGCGAGATTACCTTTACAAAGGTAATGTGTAAAGATACAATAAAAGGCGATACTCTCTACGGGCAGTTAGCTCAGCTGGTCAGAGCACTCGGTTCACATCCGAGAGGTCACTGGTTCGAGTCCAGTACTGCCCATTAGTTTTTTTCTTTCGAACGACCGCCATACCTTCATGATTAATACCTTATTAAGGTGAGAGTTTTTATCGGTTATGGTAGTATATATGGCTAGCAAATAAAAATAGGGAGAATGTATATGGCAGAAAAAGATAAGGTCTACAAGTTTCTGAATCCCATCGGGATACAGGAACCGGTAGAACAGCATGGTCTTGCGCCGCGTCTCGATAAGCTCGACGGCAAGAATATTACCCTGAGTATCGGCGCCGGTGGCGAGCAAGGTATCCTTATACCCCTGCGAAAAATGTTACCGGAAAGGTACCCCCAGGTTAACTGGAATATCAGCTTTGCTGCTCCCCACGCAACCAAAGCGGGAAGCATCGCCTTAACAGAAGAGGAACAGAAGACCACGGATGCACTTATCCGCGGCGTTGTGTGGTGACATGGTGCCATCTGGGAGCAGTTGCCCCATTTATCATCGATCGAAAGATTAGGAATACCCAGCGTATTCATTATATTCGAAGACCAGGATAAAGTCTGGGAAGAAGCCTGCAAGCTGAACGGCGTACCCAACATCAGGCGTGTCTGGGGTTCACGTCATATCCCCGGACCCGAAGATGTCCCAACCTGGATAGACGACCTGATGGACGCCCTGGTCCGACCTCTCACCGAAGAAGAAAAGAATCCACCGGAATGGAAGGTTGAAAATCCCCGGTATATCTTCGAAGGTACTATGCTGGAGGCGATCGAGTTCTTCAACCAGGAAACACCCATACCTCAGCTTTATAACAACGCACCTATCATGAAATTCACCGACGGTCTTCCTATAGTTCCTCCTACCGAAGAACTTGTCGAGCAGATGCTGAAAGGCACTAGCCACAAACCGGACGAGATCGTACGATACCAGGCTGATCGCGTACTTGGCGATCGTGTCCAGCAGATGGGCAGCTCGGGAAAGAAGGGCGATCCCGTCCATTTCATGCCGATGAGAAGATATGCCACCGTTGAAAAGATAGCCACTATCGGTGTCATGGCTGGATGCAAACCTGAGTATATGCCCGTGCTGCTTGCCATCGCTGAAGCAGGCGGCGGCTGTGGTGATGGCCGCGGCGGTTCAGCGTATTGCATCAGCGGCCCTATCGCCAAGGAAATCGGGATGAACTTCGATACCAATGTACTCGGTGGTACGAATCGCGCCAACAGGAGTATCGGACGAGCCGCCGAACTGATGTGGAAATGTCTCGGCGAGAATATCCCTAACGTGACCAACGCCGGTGTCTGGGGAAATTCACTCAATAATTGCTTCCCCGAAAATGACGACGCCCTACCAGAGGGATGGGCTACTCTCAGAGAAGAATTCGACTTCAGCAAAGACGAAAGCTGCATTGTACCCATACACATGGGATTCTCGGTACGGAACACCGAGTTCATGCCAGGCGGTTACCGCGAACTCCAGAAGAGCGGTCATGGCGGCATCGCCAGGAGACTCGGAGTAAAAGGTATCCAGGGCCCCCATAACTTCATGGAATACTTCATCGACCACCTGTGGGCCGACGGTGAAGGAGGAAAGACGTTCTTCCTGCTGCCTGAGATCGCAAGAGATATGCAGGCCTACGGATTCAAGACAAAAGATGATGTCTATGAATGGCTCTACAAGAAGAGCTTTATGACATTGAAGGAGTACCGGACTCACCAGTCGCCCGATGTCTGGACGAACGGCTGGAAATCGATAGAACCGACTTCAGGCAAACCCTGGCTGGAACTCGACGAGGATTACATGGTCCCGGCAGTAGCCAATCCATTCATGAACTGCATTATCGTCACCGGCGGCGGTGAAGAGATGGCGCTTTGGACCGGCGGCCGCGGCAGGGAATCCGCTGTAGGCATCGACGCCTGGCGGTAAACTCTATCGATTGAATCATGAGAAAAAGCCCCGCGGAATTCACCGCGGGGCTTTTTGTTTGGAGTGTATTGCTGCTTTCAAGATGGCAAATTACCTTACCGGTTGAATTCAACCAGTTCTTCAAGAATATCCAGTTCTTGCCCGAGCGTGTAGTCGTCGATATCGTTCATTTCATCCTCGAAATACCGACTGCATATTCTTTATTCAGTGTTATAGCAGCACAAGTATTCATATGATATAGTATCTCTATTGAAAAACTCCGGCATATCCAGATAACCTGAATAACGAGAGTATTCAGGAGTAATCAGGACACAGCACTATGCTTTACCGCAGTTCCGTGAGAAACCTCGTGATGCAGCGTCAGTACCTTGACAGGAAAGCTGACAGGACTGAATATAACGAATTATTCCGTCTGATGAGTCCCGTCCGGACACCGTACTGGTGTCGTCCCGGGAGTCCCCCCAGCCTGGCACATCACGCCGACTTCAACGAATACAGTCATGTCTTCGATATGCGAAGCAGGAGAGAGATAATCAAGGGCAGGTTCCAAGGCGGCAGCATCGCCTATATATATGCCGATGAACTACCTCTATTTGCGTCAGTATATTCTAAAGACAGACGTAAACCATCCTATGAGGAATTCGAGATACTCGAATTGCTGCTCCGCGAAGGCCCGATGACTATCGCCTCCATGAAAGAGATTACAGGACTGCTTGCGAAACAGATCACACCGATCCTTCATAAACTCCAGCAAAAATTTCTCGTTTTCGAAGACCAGGCGGATGACGAGTGGGACAGGGCTTGGTACCTGTTCGAAACCGAGTTTCCCGATGTAGATCTGGATAAGTATGAAAAAGAAGAAACTCTGAAAATACTGGTATGCAGGTTCGCATATCTGAATGTTTTCATCGATACCAAGATGCTGAAATCTTTCTATCAATTGCCAGAGGAAGAATTCCAGGCTGTTATCACCAAGTTGGTTTCGGTGGGCACTCTGAATTGTGTAACTATCGATGATGATGAAGGATTCGTGATGTCAGAAGACATTCCTCTGCTGGAAAAAGAAACTTTACCGCCACGTGGTGTTTTTGTAATTGACCGGAATGATTTCCTTTTTAAATCGAATGAAAACTACCTGGCGGAAAAATTCAATAACGAAAAATGCGGTTTTCGTCGTACACCCGTCAAACCCACCATGATGCAGTTCATCCTGGTCGACGGTGAATTCAGGGGTTATACAGCAGGCTATTTCAGAATAAGACCGAATATCCTGGAAGATATTATCCTCGATCTCGCAGAATCTGAAATAAGAAACAGGAAAGAAGAAATTCTTGAAGCTGTAAGGTTGGTAAATGATCCTGAAGTCACACCTGTTCAAAAGTACTGTGGTAAAAAGGTGTAGAATCGGGGAAAAAACGATTATTGTATTTCATGAGATTTCAATATAAAATTTCTCCATGAGATTGTGGGCTGCACAAATCAAGAAAGGAAGTAGCAATGAAAAAGCTGATCAATGATCCCTACCAGGTAGTAAATGAAACCATATCAGGTATTCTCAAGGCACATCCTTACCATCTCCGTATGACTGAGGGCAGCGAACGTGCCCTGGTTCGAGCCGATGCCCCGATACAGGGAAAGGTAGCGATATGCACCGGCGGAGGCTCGGGACATATTCCCGTCTTTCTTGGATATGTAGGACCGGGACTGGTCGATGGGGTATCGATAGGTAATGTATTCTCCTCACCCAGCGCCGATGATATGCTAGCCGTCACAAAGGAAGTAAACGGCGGGGCTGGTGTGCTATACCTTTTCGGTAATTACCAGGGCGATATTATGAATTTCGAGATGGCGGCGGAAATGGCGGACATGGAGGATATACGAGTTGAAATGAGTATCGGTAAAGATGATGTCGCTTCCGCTCCTCGATCCGAAGCAGATCGTCGTAGGGGTGTCGCCGGTATCTTCTTCGCTTACAAGATCGCAGGGGCAAAAGCTGATACGATGGCAAGCCTTGATGAAGTGAAGGCCACCACGGACGCGGCAATAGACAACACCTGCACCATGGGTGTAGCCCTCACTCCCTGCACGATACCAGCAGCTGGTGAACCAACATTTAACATCGCTGACGATGAAATGGAACTGGGCATGGGGATTCACGGCGAACCAGGTATTGAACGCGGCAAACTCAAGACAGCCGACGAAGTGACCGAGATAATGGCTGGAAAGATAATCGAGGACCTCCCATTTAAATCAGGTGATGAAGTTGCGATCCTGGTTAACGGGTTGGGCGCTACACCTCCGGAAGAACTCTATATTATCTATAATAAAGCCTATGATCTTCTTCAGGATCATGGCTTGAGCATATACAGGAGTTATGTGGGTGAATACGCCACATCGATGGAAATGGCCGGCGCATCATTAAGCCTGTTGAAACTGAATGACGAATTCAAGACATTACTGGACGCTCCCGCTTTTTCACCATTCCTGCCACAGTGGAGTAAATAATGAGTGATATAAGACTTGATATCGACACTATGAAATCTGTGCTGCAATCGGTTGCTGCCGACCTGAAATCCCATTCCGAAGAACTCCGCCAACTCGATGCCAGGGTCGGTGACGGAGACCTCGGTGTCACTATCGAACTCGCCAGCCAGGCCATGGCAGAGTACCTGGCATCATCCGATGAGACTGATATCGGAAAACTATTGGCACAGTGCGGCATGAATATCAACAAGGTCAGTCCCTCTACCTTCGGGACCATCCTCGCTTCGGCATTCATGGGTGGAGGAAAAGCGGTGGTTGATAAGAGAACAATCGGTGTAAACGAGTTAGTACTCATCGGAGAAGGTGCCATAGAGAATATCAAAAAACGTGGTAAAGCGGAAGCTGGAGATAAAACCCTTCTCGATGCTCTGATCCCGGCTGTAGAAACTTTAAAGAATACAGCCGGATCGAATGATCAACAATCCCTTGACTCGGCTGTAAAATCAGCCGAAGAAGGAATGAAAGCAACCATGAATATGAAAGCGAAGTTTGGCAGAGCACAGTGGTTCAAGGAAAGGAGTATCGGCGTACAGGACGGCGGGGCTACCGCTATTTACTATATGATCAAGTCGTTCGCAGAACATATTCCTGAGTAGTTTTTACCAAAATACAAGTAAAAAAAGAGGGTGGAGTAATTCTCCACCCTCTTTGGTGTAGAGTTGATACTTGGTATTAGTAGCCCATCGACTCCTTGAGAGTCTGATCTATCCAGACATACTGAGACCACTGGTTAGTTCCCCAGTAACCCAGACTGTTCTCACCGGAATAGTTCTTCAACCACGGCCACCACATCGCGTAGGTCGGGACTCTTGGTGTCGGAATACAGTATGCTTGCTCGATCAGGTAAATAACTAATGGACGGCATAGTTCCATCGAAGCGTAAAAGTCCGTTATTGCCAGCTCTTTCACTGCCTTGGCTGTTTCGTCAACGTAGGCTTCGTTAATAAGACTGGCATTGACCCAGTTTCTAACCGCGTAAAGTGACTGCTCGGGATACGAAGAATTCGGAGACGTGAAAATAGAGATCAGATCATAAGTGATGCTGAAGGCACGACCAATAAGTGCCCCGAAATCCGCAGCAATATCAAGTTCCATCTCGATACCTGCCTTAGCCCACATCTCCTGGATGATCGAGTAGTAATCAACTGCAGTCGAAGTCAATACCAGAGATGTCTTTAAGCCATTCGGATAACCCGCTTCGGCAAGAAGCTGCTTTGCTTTATCAGGATTGTATGTAAATAGCTCTTTTATTGTATCGGTGCAGTCCGGATCATCCAGGCTAACGAACAGCGGTTCGTAACCCTTCACCCGGAAATACGGCCAGCTGATGATATCACCGAGTCCACTATACAGACCTTCATTGATCTCGTTGAAATCCGTAGCCATTAGTAACGCTCTGCGAACCTTTACATCATTAAAGGGCGGATCAGTTGTCTTCATGAATATAGGTGTCACACCCCATTGGCCACGTGCTGCCCACTGGAGGTCAGGAGCCGTCCTTACCATCAGATCCTTGTCTTCTAAATACAGACCACCCAGCTGGTCCAGTTTACCGGTTCTTAATCCCGCCTGTTGGGTTGAAGCATCCGGCATGATTATATATTTCAGAGTATCTACATATGGTAACTGGTTGCCCTGTCCCGGTCCTATCGGATCTGTCTTCCAGTAGCTGGGATTCCTGTCCATGCGTACCAGGTTACCGACCACATAATCGGTGAACATGAACTGTCCCGTTCCGACCGAATGCCGCCAATCCGTGGCGGACTCATAGCCGTAAGTATCCCACACTTCCGACGGCATGACACGAGCGCAGAGGTTCTCCCTCATCATCGCATCTATATGGTCTTCCAGCTTATGGGTAACCTCGAACGAATTGGGGCCGGTTTTAACCGCTGTCGGGTAGCGTACATGCGGATATAGCTGCCAATTCTGAGCGTTCTCATCTTTGATAATTCGGTTCCAGCTATCAACGACATCATCGATAGTTATTTCCCTTCCGCCAACCATTCGTCCGGCTTCAGTATCAGGCATGGCATAATGGACGCCATCACGGATGGTAAACCATGAGGTTACTTCAGTACCATCTGCACTCACTTCAAAGCCATAGTCCGTGGCAAGAGTGCCTATGTTAAGTTCTGGGATCCTGGTACTTTCGCCCCAATCCGTCAAGTCCTCACCATAACCGCCAGCGGGTCCTTTAGTCCAGTCTCCGTCGTACATCCTTTGATGGGCATGTTCCTGCGGCCAGGTGGCACCAAAACTGATTAAATCAAAACTGGGATCGGCACCTTGGATAAGAGTGAGAGTGCCACCATACTGAGGTTCTCCCGATGGTACAATCGTCGGCTTATCATCGTCTATCGGGGTTTTATCATCATCGCCACCGACCGTTACTGTCTGCCCTTTATCTGTCGTTGTAACCGTACCGCCGGTGTCTTCATCACCACCGCATGATACCATCACAAGAGACAGCACCATGAGACAGCTCAGCACCAGCCATATTACCTTCTTTGCCATTATTATCCTCCTCTCAGTTTAATATTGTCAGGAATATGGTTTCTTCCTTCGTTAATTACCCGGTTTATTCGTTCCCTCGTTCTCACGTCAATTTTTCACCTCCCTCTCTGCCACTCTCTACCATCATACGTTTATATAATCATTTTATTCCTACATGATTCAGAAAACTAAAAAAGGCAATAATAATCACTATAAAAGCTGATTATTATTGCCTTTTAACATCTTCGTTATTCCCTCCGCAGCCTAGAAGGTACAAGATGGAAAGCGCTATTTTATTCGTTACTAGTCATATCCGGCTAAATTGTAATTCTTTAATGTAATCATGTCAATATTATTTCAATTTTATTACGAGGCGAAGTACTCATACAATATCAATCTAAAATATAGAACACTTTTTCTATATCGTGTAATCTGTGTTATGAAATTTACGCTCGAATTAACAAGGTATATCTAAAATATATATTAATTAATCTATGACAATATTCTGGAACTTGTGATATATTGTGCCTGAAAGGACTTATAAAACCTTAGTATAACAGCTGGTGATACAGTCCCTAAGTTTTAGAATAAGGAAAACCTTTACTTCGTGGTTTAAAAAGTAGAAAAACGGAGGATTAGAATGGCCGAGAAAATCACAGTTTTGAATCCAGCCTGCAGCAGCACAATGGTAGAGCGTGTTCCCCTGACTCCCAGGAATTTCTCAAGCTTGGAAAACAAGACCATCTTTATGATTGATATAGGCTGGGGAGGACCTACAGCAGGTTATGATATGTTCGACGTAATGTCTGAATGGTTCGCTGAAAACATCCCTTCTGTGAAAACCGTTCTTGTCAGAAAAAAAGGCGGATTTGGCGAGGATGATCCCGAACTATGGGCAAGAGTAAAGGAGGAAGGAGACACCGCTATCCTCGGCATAAGCTGCTGAGACGGCTGCGCGGCGGCCTTGAGTCGTCATTCCAAAGCTCTTGAACTCCTGGGCGTACCAACTGCCCCCTGCACGGCAATAAACGTGAGTGAATACGTAAGAGGTTGGGACAGGTTGTATGGAAGTGGAATACCCCTGCGTTATACCACTTTTCCCCTGCCTATCGCCGGTGCTTCACGCGACGTACACAAGTCATATGTGTATGGCAACGATCCGGTAACCGGTAATCCTACTATGCCACAGATAGTGGATGCTCTTACCAAACCTCTCACCGATGAAGAGCAGCTAACCGGTCTGCCCGAAGGAGCCATTGAACCACGTTTACTGCCACCCGAAACAGAGGAAAATCTACAGCAATTGTTCAAGGAAAACGACTGGACGGACTACCTGCCTGTTATTATGCCGACCGAAGAACGAGTAGCGACAATGCTGAAGGGCACAAGCCATAAACCGGATGAAGTCGTAAAAGTCCTCTCCTGGCCGGGTGGAGGACGGGAAATGACCGTAGAAAAGGTAGCAGCATATGCGGTTATGGCTGGAGCCAGGCCCGAATATCTGCCAGTTATTCTTGCCATAGGAACGATGGCACCTTTCGGTAACTCGACTACGTCGATGACCAACATGATAGTAGTCAACGGACCCATACGGAAAGAACTCAACATGAATTCCGGTACAGGTGCGATGGGACCACACAATGAGGCGAACGCAACTATAGGGAGGTCATTTACCCTGATGTCAAAGGCAGCTGGAAATCTTCATGCCGGAAAGACAACGTTCGGCTCTCTCGGCAGTAACCTCCAGTATAATAATCTTTGTTTTGCCGAAAATGAAGAGGAACTCCCTGAGGGATGGAATCCCGTACACGTCCAGTTTGGCTATAAGAAAGAAGATAGTGTGGTAACCGTCGCTACAGGCTGGACGTATATTTCCTGTGTCGGCGAGGTAATCTCGGAGTACCCACCCCAGAGATTTATTGCCGACTACATGATAGCGATGGCAGCCATGGGCTCATCTGCCACCCTCTGCGCCGATCCTCTCCTGGCTAAACTCCTGCACGATGAGCAAGGCTTCAATACTAAGGAAAGTCTTGGCGAATGGCTGGCTGACAACGTGGAAATGACGGCCGGGCAATTCTGGGGCAATGGTGTAATTACAACAGGGCTTAACAATGTCGCCCTTCAGGGCCTTGAACCGTACGCTACCTGGCGTAAGTTACCACCTCAATCTATGATAAAGCCGTTTAACAATCCCAAGAGCATCAATACGGTAGTCGTAGGCGGCGGTACCAATACCATCTGGTTCATGACCGATTTCAGGCTTGGCAGAGGTGTATCGGTCGACCACTGGAGATAATAAGATAACCAATATTGAGGAATAACATGGAGAATACCGATGTACCTCGCATCAAGTGTGAGGAACTTCAGGAGATACTCGAAAAAGGTGAGAATATCGTAATCATAGATACCCGTGCGTCGGTTGCCTACAAAGACGACCATATCAAGGGTGCCATCAATATCTATCTAAATCCTGGAGGAGATCCTTTCGAAAGGCAGATGACTTTCATGGCACTGCCGGCTGATAAACCGCTGGTAATTTACTGTGATTGCGTAGATGAATCGGACAGCCTGATTATGGCGCGTGAGATAAAGGATTCCCGTTACGATATCATCGATATCAAGGTTCTTGAACTGGGAATCAACAGGTGGAAAGAACTCGGTTACCCGACCGAGAAATCAGAATTCTAGAAAATCCGTCAAGGTTGCTAAATCATACTATCAGAAGGGAAAGTAAATGGCGCGAATCAAGATAATTCTACCCGATAACTATATTTTCTCGACCGAAATCCCGGTCCGAAGTACCGATATAAACCGCGGAGGACACATGGGATGGAACCACATGTTCAACATACTGGACGAAGCCCGTATACAGTTCTGGGGCAGCATCGACTATTCAGAAACAGAAAACGCACGGGTATCCAACATAATGGCTGATGCCGGGATTAATTATAAAAAGCAGGTGTTCTACGGTCAGACACTGCGAGTGGAAATGGCTGCAGCTGAATTTACCGAAAGAGGATTCGACCTGGTCTTCAGAGTATCCGATGCAGAAACAGGGGAAGAAGTTGCCAGGGCAAAGACAGGAATGCTCTGCTTCGATTACCAGGAACAAAAAATCACCCGCGTGCCGGATGATTTCAGGAAGAGACTGCAGGGAGAGGGTTAAGTCTTAAAGATTCTTAAGTGTTTGCTTCCTGGTTCTCTTTCTTACTCGAGCGTACTATCAACGGTCTCGGATAGACGACATTGGGAGTTCTTCTGGTATATAGAATCGCCATCAGGCTGAGCAGCAGTATAAATACACCTATCATTAAACTACCTAATCCTGCAATAAGCAGTATACCTACTTTTGTCTTGACCAGTACATTCAAGTCGAGACCAGCCGAACCATCGGCATTCATGATTATCAGAGAATCGTGTTCGGTATCCCAGATCAATTCTTTCGTCCCTTTACCAGAAACGGTATCGATCCAGAAATCCTGTAACGCCGGGTTGATAGGTAACTTGTCGCCATTGAATCTTTGGTAGTCCGTGTTAGGTGGAAATATCCATAAACCTGTAATTTTATCGTGTTCGACGCCGGTAAAATAAGAACGGGAGTCTTCCACCGGGGCTGAACCGATAAATAATTCCTTTCCCAGGGTATCCACGTGAGTCACTACTTTAAATAGACCTATTTCTCTCATATCCCATGTAACGTCGAACTCGATACCGTCTGGTTCGAGTACAATGGCACGGCTGTCACGCTGTACCTCGAAATTCCAGGTCGAGAAGAAGTCCTGACTGTCCTTCGTAGTGCTGTTCTGACAAAGGAAATAGATACCAATAGCAAGGAAGAAAATAGCTGCTACAAGTCCGATAATCCCACAAGTACGGATTATATACTTACCGTACTTGTTGAAAAATTTCTTTATGAATATGAATATCGACATTATACCTAATATTATAACATATAAGATATATATTTTGACGTCTGAGATAAGTAAAAGCGGACAAAATAACCCGGTAAGGAAGAAGAAAATTTCCTTACCGGGCACACCATGTTTATATCTGGTGAATTTCGCCGGTGGCTTTGTTCTTCCAGTATCCCCTTGACTGTAAAGGCCAGTTGAATTTCAACGCGCCGGGACGTGGGCAGTCATTGGCGCAACAGCCGCAGTACCAGCACTCGTCGGGATGAAGAATTATCGGCGGTCTGCCTTTCTCCGGATTCGGGATGTAAACATCTATCTGGCAGACTTCGATGCAGTGGTTACAGCCGTTACAGATATCGGGATTAAAAATCACCGGACTACTTGGTGTAATTATATTAGGCAGTGCAGTAGGTTTTTGTTGAGACATCTTTTCCTCCAAAATTCAGTTCGTTAAAGGTACGATTCGTTTTAGTGACCATCATTATCCCTTGTACACACCGGTATAGTCTTTATTGTG
>CP070800.1:1654514-1668993 GCA_020343555.1 Dehalococcoidales bacterium | reverse complement strand
TCAGTCTTATATCTCCGGCAGCAAATATACCCGGTACATCTGTCTCCATTTTCTCGTTGGTAATGACATGCCCTACCGGATCCAATGGTACAATACCCTTAAGGTACTCGGTATCCGGCTGGAAACCGATCGATACGAACAGTCCCGACACCTCAAGGATGGATTTTTCTCCAGTCTTGACGTTATTCAGTTTAAGCCTTTCGACAAAGACATCTCCCTCGACTGCGTCGATGGTCGTATCCCACACGATCTCCACTCTTGGTTCAGCGAGGACTCTTTCCCGCACGATACCAACAGCCCTGAGCTCATCCCGTCGATGTATAAGGACCACCTTCGAAGCGAATTCAGCTAAATGCAGAGCTTCGGTTACTGCTGAGTCGCTGCCCCCTACCACAGCCACCGGTTTACCGCTGAATAGCGGTGCGTCGCAGGTTGCGCAGTAGGAAACGCCTTTCCCGGAATATTCTTCTTCTCCAGGTACATTCAGCATATTCCGTTTCGAACCGCCTGCGATTATCACCGCTTTAGTCGAAAAATCACCTTCAGTGGTCTTTACCGTTTTCAGTTCGTTGTTAATATCTATACCGGTAACTTCAGCGGTCATTACTTCCAATCCGAAGTTGGTCGCTTGCTTTAACATGAGATTTCCCAGTTCAAAACCATCGATACTTTCGGGAAATCCAGGATAGTTCTCAATCCAGTTGGTATTGTTAATCTGTCCTCCTGTGATCCCTTTCTCGATCAAAAGACTGTTCAGCCTGGCTCTTGATGTATATAGTCCAGCAGATAGTCCGGCAGGACCACCCCCGACAACAACAACGTCATAACTGTTTTTCTCGACCATATTACCCCCCTACCTCCAGTTCAGCTTCTATCACATCCAGCATCTGCCGGATATCAAAATTACCAGTTATTCTGAGGTGCCCGTTCAGTACAAGCAACGGCACCGACAGGCTTTCGTTTCTGATTTTCTCTCTCCACTCAATCAGAGGTTTGTCTTTTCGCTTTCCGGCAAGATCAAGGTACGTCAGGTATACGCTATCTCCGAACCTGTTCCTGACCTGTTCTTCAGCCAGTTCCAGCGACTTTCCCGAAGACCAGTCTGTGCCACAGGAAATATCACAATCCTGTCTGCCAGGATCGTTAATGATAGTTACCTGAACGTTCTTAGGCAAGAACCGACTCCACCAGTTTCTTTAGTTCGGTCTTCGGCCTTGCACCGACAACGTTCGCCACAGGTTCCCCTCCCTTGAAAATAATCAGTGCCGGAATACTCATAATCCAGTAATTCGCCGCAATCTTCTGATTCTGGTCCAGGTCAACCTTGGTAAACGTTACCTGGCCGTCATACTCTTCAGCAAGCTCATCAAGTATTGGCGCGACCATAAGACACGGCTTGCACCAGGTCGCCCAAAAATCAACCAGCACCGGTTTATCGGACTGTAAAACCACGTCATCAAAACTATATACATCTACTTCGATAGGTTTACTCATGGCTTTCCTCCTTGATTTTTTGTCCTATGCTTTTTTCCGCGGTTCTCATTGCCAGACCTATTGCGTTCATAATCGCTTTTGCACGGCTTCGTCCATGTGAAATAATTATCGTTCCATTAACTCCCAGGAGACATGAACCCCCGACTTCGCTGAAATCCAATTTTTTTGCCCACGAATCCAGTCCTACATTCCTCTTCATAGCACGGGAAGGCATACTGTAGGCTTTTGAGAACATCTGACCTGCCTGTCCCAGCGAATGCAGCCAAGTCGCACTCATTCCTTCCACCGTCTTGAGAACAATATTTCCTGTAAAACCGTCTGTTACTATTACGTTAGCTTTACCGCCGACTATATCCTGCCCTTCGACGTTACCAATAAAGTTCAATGAATCTCCCTTAAGAAGCTGGTAGGTTTCCTGAGCAAGTCTGTTGCCTTTCTTCTCTTCCTCGCCATTATTCAGCAAGCCGACAGTCGGCGATTCTATATCAAAAAGACCGCTGATATAAGTCGAACCTAGGTGTGCAAACTGTACGAGGTGATTTGGTCGGCAATCGGAGTTAGCCCCGGCATCTATTAGAACCACCGGAGTAGTAGGACTGAAACTCAATAAACTTCCCACAGCCGGTCTCTCAATACCTTCAATTTTCCCAAGATTCACCAGGGCGGAAAACAGTACCGCGCCTGTATTTCCCGCAGAAACAAAGGCTGAAGCTTCGCCGGTCTTAACAAGATTCGTGCCAATAACAATCGATGATTCTGGTTTGCCACGGATAGCTTCAATCGGTGATTCCTTGTAGTCTATCACCTGGCTGGCATCGATAATCTTCATACCCAGTTTGTTCACTTGACGACCGGCAAGTACATAAAGTATCTCTTTTCTGCCTACCAGTGCTATTTCCACTTCATATTCTCGGGCAGCTTTTATTGCTCCTTTTACTATCTCGTGAGGGGCATATTCCCCTCCTGCGGCATCAACGGCAATAATCATTTTGCCTCCTCGGTCACAACTCGTTCCCATCGATCACAACGTCCACCCCAGCGGGCCAGAATCCGTCCATTATTCGACAACTGAGCTATTTCGCACAGGTTGGGACAGCTGCTGCACTCAAACGAAGAGGTTGTGTATTTTATCTCACTAATACTAAATCCTGTAAACTTGCTCTTTTTACCTTCTGACATTTCCTCGTGTACCAGCAATGCGGCACCGATAGCCCCCATAATTTCATGATCAGGAGGTACTATTACCTGAGTTTCTAATTCCTCGTTAAAGGCTTTTATTATCGCTTCGTTGAAAGCAACCCCACCCTGGAATAGTATTGGTTTTCTGATCTCCTTCCCCAATCCTACGTTATTCAAATAATTACGTACCAGTGCCTGACATAATCCATATAAGATATCCTCAGTCTGATGCCCCATCTGCTGCTTGTGAACCATGTCCGATTCCGCAAAAACAGTGCATCGACCGGCTATTCGTACCGGAGTCGTGCTGTTCAACGCCCTCATACTGAATTCATCGATACTCATATTCAAACGCAATGCCTGGTGGTCCAGAAAACTTCCCGTACCGGCTGCACATACCGTATTCATTCCGAAATCAGTCACTACGCCGTCTTTAACTATTATAATTTTACTGTCTTGTCCACCTATCTCTATTATAGTACTTACTTCTGGCATATGATGCAGTGCTGCAGTAGCATGGCTGGTGATCTCGTTCTTCACCAGATCGGCGTTGACAATAACTCCGGCAAGATACCGTGCGCTGCCGGTTGTGGCCACACCGCAGATTTCGGCTCCCCCAGGCAACATTTCCCTGATATTCACCAGTCCCTGCTGCACTTTTTCGATAGGATTTCCCTGCGTCGGCATATAGATCCGCGCCGTCAGATTATCTCCGGCATCAAGTGCGGCTATCTTAGTTGTAACCGAACCAACGTCGATACCAAGGTAAAATTCCATCATACTCCCTGGGCTGTCATTTTACGGTTAACTTTGTTCTTCATCGTTCTCTTGTGTTTCAGGAGATCAACGAAAGCTTCAAGCCTTGTCAGCACTCCTGTTTTAGTCATCTGTTCATCGCACAATATCGTGAGAACCGGCAGGTCTTCTCTGGTAGAAGGCATAATATTCTGTGCAATAATTTCCGGCATACACGTAAACGGCGCCAGATGAACAATACCATCATATTCATTACTGTGAAGAACCTTCTCACCTACTGATTCCCAACCGTCTCCACCGATATCACGCTTGAGATACGGTTGGGCTGCGCGGTGGATACGTTCATTTTCATTGATCCCCAACGGATTCAAGAAATAGCTGAATTTCGTCCACTCGGAAAGAAAAGTTTTTCTTCTTACTTCTACACCCAGTTTACCTAGTTCATTCTCAATGTCGTAATTTGAAAACGGTTCGAGTACTACGAAAAACTCTCCCGTAATACCTACGACAAGTGGTTGTGCATCCAAATTTTTTTCGACTACGTTCAGACAATTTATATATTCTTTCTGAACCTCATTTAAAGTTCGTACATCATCCGCTTCATCGATAGCCTTTAGTGCGTCCCTATATATCCTGTTCGCCGTACCTTTCCGGACTTCAACGGCTCTTACCTTCTGCGTAAGTTGCTCGATCCTGTCCATTGCATTTATCTTTTTCTGGCAAAAACCGTATGCCGACAGCAGTTTGAGCCAGGGAGGATCATTGGCTAACCGTCTGAATATCTTCATCATTCCCAGGAATTTCTGCTCAGAAACTCCAAGTTGCGCCATCTCGATATCATAGCCTAGTTCCTTAAGAATTTTCTCCTGCGTCCTGGCATAATATCCAAGGCGGCAGGTTCCATAACTTCCCGGCATCAGCAGCGTATCGGCTCCTAACTCGGCTATTTCAATAAAATTTCCGAGTGTCAGTTTAAAAGGCATACACAAACCTTCAGGTGCGTACTTTACACCCAGTGACAAGGTGCGACGGGTATTAACTGGCGGTGGAACGTAATCTACTTCAAGTCGCTTAAATAACGCTTTGAGTGGTATGTATAGATTTCCCAGATGGGGAATTCCTAGACGCATACGTTACTATCTGCCTTCTTTTTTCGGTACACCATATCGGTGAACGCTTCCAATCTTGTCACAACACCAGCCTCAGCCGTGTGTTCCTCCAGCGTAAGGGACATAAACGGGGTAGTTGAATGCTTCGCTGAATGTCTTCTAACCATATCCATCATCAAAGAATCGGGACCGCATCCAAAAGCCATTATACCAATTACTCCATCAACCTTGTTTTCAAGATAGTAACCACCTGCACCGGCTACTTCTTCCTCGTATGTCCAGTAGGCTCCGCCTGTTACGGTTATTACCGCTAACTTCAGATCCGAAGAAGTAACCATTTCCGGGGTTACCACCTTGTTTCCGTCCTTTTCAAGACGATGGATGAGCCGGTGATTGATATATTCATCATAAATAAGGTATGGATGACCTATAATGGCTATTGTCCCTTTTTCCACCTTGGTATCCAAAACTGAGTCCGTGTCTGTTGTAATACCATTATCGGTAAAACTTTTCAGAGCTTGAGGAGGTGATATCCTGTTTTTTGACATAAACTCCCGGTAATCTAAATAAGACTGCCAGGCAGCTTGACCTGCCTTCCTGATCCTTAAGGGATTTTGATCGATTTTTTTACCAAGCGAATATATTGCACGGTAAAGAGTATTTCTTCCTCTATTGATGTCGATATCGATTTCCAGAAGCACCGGCGCTTCTGGAATAACAGCTCTTGTCATATCCGGCAATCCGAGAAATTTTGAACAATTATAAACATGATGTTCAACGCTTCGTACAGCTGGTATGAATATCATGTCACATTTGTCAAAAAGCCATATCACATGACCCAGAAAAACCTTAACTGGAAGACAGGTATCGGCGATCACTCTCGATGAACCATTAGTTACCATAGACTGTGTCGTAGGAGGTGACAATACCACTTCGGCACCTAATTCCTCGAAAAAGGTTTTCCAGGCCGGGTAATATTGATAATAGAGTAGCGCTCTTGGTATACCTATCCTCATTTTATCATTGTTACTACCATACTAATTTCACAGTAAATATTGGTAGTGTCATCCTTCCCAACAGCATGATAATTCTCTACAAACCTTACTATGAAGAACTGTAAAATTCCTCTTTTATTGCAGTCTGTATATTCGAATCAGAGAGTATGTCCGCTACAGTCATCGCCATAGCTTTCGCCGCGTCCATCATACCCTCAATACCTCTATCCGATTTAGCTGCTTCTGCAAACTCAGGAGAATGGACCAGCACGTTCTTATCAGCAATATCAATAATTCCGTGGATTCCAGGTACAATCTGACTTACGTTACCCATATCTGTACTGCCGAAAGCCCGTTCCGGTTCAGAGAGAGATGTGTCTCTACCGAGTACTTTCATATTCTCAGCAAACAGGCCTGCCAACGTCAGGTTATTCCGCATCGGTGAGTAATGCACATCATCCCACTTATATCTCATTTCTGCACCGGTAGCGGTTGCTGCTCCTCGGAAACAGTCGAGCACCCTCTCTTTGAGTTCTTCCAGGTATTTGTCATCAGCTGCGCGAACGATAAAGTTCCCGGAACTATATGCCGGAACGATATTAGCTGCTTCGCCACCATTAATAACAACACCGTGTATCCTCGCTGTACTCCTGATATGCTGGCGGAGTGAATTGATAGCCGAAAAGGAAAGAAGTAAAGCTTCCAGAGCGTTTATTCCTTCTTCAGGACGGGCTGCGGCATGTGCGGATCTACCTATAAATTCTACATCTAGCGTATGACAGGCCAGAGCTTCTGTAGTTGCCGTATCTGTCGTTCCCGGATGGACCATCATGACAGCATCAAGGTTAATAAAGGCATCTCTTTCAGCCAAAATGATTTTTCCACCGTATAATTCTTCGGCTGGAGTCCCAATTACCAAAACCGAACCCCCATATTCATCGACAGCCTGTCTGGCAGCAACTCCTGCGCCGACCGCAGAGGAAGCAATAATGTTATGTCCGCAGGCATGACCCATTTCCGGTAATGAATCATATTCAGCAAGTATTGCTATCGCAGGTTTCCCTTTACCGTAAACCGCTTTGAATGCTGTTTGTAGCCGACATATGCCAGCTTCGACGATAAAACCGTTCTCTCTGAGATAATCCGTCAACAATTCAGCTGCTTGTTCTTCATGGAATCCAAGTTCCGGATTTGAGTGGATTTCCCGGTTTATCTCCTTCAATGATTCTCGCTGATTTTCCACCTCTTTGACAATGGAATTTTTCATTTTATCAATGTTCATAGCTATCTCCGGAAGCCTGTAAAAACTTCTACAATTATAGCCTAACTGTATCTACTTTTCTAGATAATCGGAAATGTTGTTTCGCAATTTTACTCTTATATAATTCATTATAATTCTTAATTAGTTTGCTATTTACTACAACCCGTGTGTGAATCAACACTAAGATTATTTCTTAGCGTATTTATTAATTCATCTATGAATTTTTACATCTGTTGATGACTCTTGCATTTTTTTCAACATTGTGCTATACTCAATTGATTGATAAGTGGGTCTCGTCCCCACTTTTTTCATTATAGGTATGGAAATTATTAATATGGAGGGCCTGAACCGAGATGAAGAGCGATTTTTTGCTCGCAATAACACAACTCTCGGCTGAGAAGAACCTGCCTGCAGAGGTAGTACTTTCCACAGTTGAAGCAGCGCTGGTTTCAGCATACAGAAAAGATAACTTCTCACCTAACCAGGAGATATCCGTCAAGATAAATCCATCAAGCGGAAAGGTCCAGGTTTGGGCAAGTAAGACTGTCGTTGAAAAACCTGAGGATACCACGACTGAAATCACTCTGAAAGAAGCACGTAAAATCAATCCCGAAGCGGAATTGGGAGAAATAGTGATGGTAGAATCTACTCCCAGTAATGCCGGGCGCATCGCTGCACAGACCGCGAAGCAAGTTATCCTTCAACGACTTCATGAAGCTGAGCATACTGCCATATTCGAAGAATACGCTGATCGAGAAGGTGAGATCGTTACCGGATTAGTTCAACGTATTGAGCCACGGCAGATACTGGTAGATCTTGGTAGAACTGAAGCGATTCTCCCTGCTGCTGAGCAAGTCCCGGGAGAAAGGTATCGAATCGGGCAGAGAATTAAGGTTAGTATACTTGAGGTGGTTCGTACAAATAAAGGCCCCCGGGTAATATTGTCACGTTCACATCCTGACCTGCTACGAAGACTTTTCGAAATGGAAATACCCGAGATATATAACGGTACTGTAGTACTGGAATCGATAGCACGTGAAGCCGGTTACAGGAGTAAGATCGCTGTGTCCGCCAATCAGGAAGGTATAGATCCGGTCGGATGCTGTGTTGGCCTGAGAGGTATCCGTATTCAAAACATTGTTAACGAGTTAAACGGCGAAAAAATCGACGTCGTGATGTGGGACAAGGATCCGGCAACTTTCATTGCTAATGCCCTTAGTCCGGCTCAAATTTCTCATGTTACGCTTAATGAAGACGAGGGTGTTGCCAGCGTGATCGTGCCCGACAAGCAACTCTCGCTGGCTATAGGTAAAGAAGGTCAGAACGTAAGGTTGGCTGCTAAACTGACAGGTTGGCGAATCGATATCAAGAGTACCTCAGAACTGGAAGCAGAAAAGACTGAAATTCAGGAAACCAAAGTCGAGCCCACCACGGAAACCGAGGATAAACTTGAGTCTGAGGTAGCAGCAGAAGAACCGGAAGCAGTTACCGGTGAAGTAATTGCCGAAGAGATCCCTGATATACTTGAACCGGTGCTCGATGATACCGAAGTAGAAACGGAAGAAGAAGAGGAAGAGGAAGAAGAAGGTGAAGCGTTACCTTCGTTGGATTCCGACCTGGTAACGGCCCCTGTTAGCTTCGAACCAATTGAAGAGGAGAAACCGTCTTTAAGGTTTGCGGAAGATATCATCGGTGCCCCATCCAGGTCAGGGACAAAGACCAAAAAGAAGAAAAAGAAGGGTGGCCAGGACAGGGATAGTGAGGAAGGTAAATCCAGAGGTAGGAAATCTTCCCGCAGGTTGGACATAGGCGATTACGATGACGACCTCTAAACAGAGAAAAATAAAGCATATACCACAGAGAACCTGTATTGCCTGTCGTAAAATACAGGACAAGCAGGTAATGATCCGTATCGTGAACACTCCTGATGGTGGAATTACAGTGGATACAAGTGGTAAAATGTCAGGTCGTGGTGTATATTTATGTAAAGACATTAATTGTTGGGAAAAGGGACTCAAAGGAAACCAGCTCGAGTATTCTTTAAAGACTAATACAAACCAGGAAAACAAAAATAGGTTGCTTGACTGGATAAAAGAATATCTTGAAGATATATAATATTTACATAGAAGAGAGTATTATATTATACATTCTAGTGTAATATCTCAGGAGGAGACAGCATTTGGCAGAAGTCAGCAAACAGGAAAAAGCTCCTAAGTCGTCTGGTAAATCAGCGGGTTCTTCTACTACAAAATCGCAGAAGATTGGTATTCCTGATACCTTAAGTGTAAAACAACTGGCCGATCTCTTAGATGTCAGCGCTATTGACGTCATTAAGCAACTGATGAGAAACGGTATTATGGCCAATATCAACCAGGCTGTTGATTATGAAGCTGCGTCTGCTGTTGCGTCAAGTCTTGGTATTCAAACTACTCTACAAACACAAACCAAACGGAAATCAGCAAGTGTTATTAGCGAGATAAAAAAGCAACAGACAAAAAGCACAAGTGGCCTGATATCTCGCCCACCGGTAGTGGCTGTTATGGGACACGTCGACCACGGTAAGACCAGATTACTTGACGCCATACGCAAGACTAACGTAATGGATTCGGAAGCAGGAGGGATTACTCAGCATATCGGAGCTTATCAGGTAGAAATTGGCGGTCAAAAAATCACCTTTCTGGACACACCGGGACACGAAGCTTTCACAGCGATGCGAGCTCGAGGCGCCCAGGTAACCGATATTACGATTCTTGTTGTAGCTGCTAACGACGGTGTAATGCCACAGACGCTTGAAGCTATAGACCATGCAAAAGCAGCAGGGATCCCTATTGTTGTTGCTATCAATAAAATGGATTTACCCGAAGCAAATCCCGATTATGTAAAACAGCAGCTTGCCGATGCCGAACTCCTTATTGAAGAATGGGGTGGTGAAGTTATTGCTATCCCCATTTCCGCAAAGGAAAATACCGGTATCCAGGAACTCCTTGAAAACCTCCTCCTTTTAGCTGAGATGGAGGAGTTAAAGGCAGATCCGACTAAACCATGCGTCGGTGTTATCATTGAAGCAGAACTGGATAAAACCAGAGGAGCCCTCACTACGGTTCTGGTTCACGACGGTACGTTAAGAGTTGGTGATATCGTCGTCGTCGGTAATACCTGGGGTAGAGTAAAAGCGATGTTTAACGACATCGGAAAACAGGTAAGGAAAGCCGGACCTGCTGTACCGGTAGAAATACTGGGACTGAGTACCGTATCCCAGGCAGGAGATTCACTGACCGTAGTATCCAGTGAAAAACAGGCGAAAGAAATGGTATCAAAACGACTGGAGGCTGAGCGCAGGGATATTTCAGCTTCGCAGACTGTAAGTCTTAGTAATCTGTTTGAACAGGTAAGTTCCGGACAGGTGAAAGAACTCGCAGTAGTACTAAAAACCGACGTCCAGGGAAGTATCGAGCCGATTAAGGAGTCTCTGGAACAACTTGGGACTGACGAGTTAAAAGTCAGGGTCATACACAGTGGAAGCGGAAACGTTACAGAGAGTGATGTAATGCTGGCGGTAGCTTCAAAGGGAATTATTGTAGGATTTAACACGGGTTCCGAACCGGGAGCTCAACGCATGGCTGAACTGGAAGGAATAAATATCCGATATTATGATGTTATATATAACCTCCAGGAAGATGTCAGTAAAGCTCTGACCGGTATGCTTGAACCCACCCAGGTTGAAGTAATCGACGGCCGGGCTGAAGTTCGTGCCGTATTCTCCAGCAGCAAGAAAGATAATGTCGCCGGTGTGTATGTAACCGAAGGACAGATACGCCGAGGTGATTCGGTAAGAGTCCAGCGCAATGGAGAAACAGTTCATGAAACTATGGTCGCCAGTCTGCGACGGTTCAAGGATGATGTACGCGAAGTCACTACCGGTTACGAATGTGGTGTTGGCCTTAGAGATTATGATGAATTCGTAGTTGGCGATATGCTAGAATTCTTCAGAATCGAGGAGGTGAAATAGGAGGAAAGGGTCGTGGCACATCGAATCGAACGGGTAAACAGTCTGATTCGCCAGGAGATAAGCGAATTACTACAACGCCAAGTCAAAGATCCCAGACTTGGCCATTTTATTGCTGTTACAGAGGTAAATACCTCGGCAGATCTGAAACATGCCAGGATATTTGTCAGCAGCATGGAACAGGATGAGGATAAGAATGAAATATTAAAGGCTCTCGCATCAGCTTCAGGTTTTTTTCGGACCAAACTGGCTAAGAATCTTAGAATGCGGTATACTCCTGAGCTGAGTTTCCACTGGGATGATTCTATCCAGCGCGGAAACCGCCTACTCCAATTGATAGATGAGATATCGTCGGAGACCGACACTCAATAAAGTCGATTTTCACCTGTTGAAATTTTACAATCATTGAGAGACACAAACTCCGACAGGCAACACGTTATATTACTAAGTTCAGGAAGAGAAAAATGAAAATTTCACCTTTAGCCAATCAGATCCCTGATTATCCTTTTATAAGAGTCGCCAGAATATCCAGGGAAGTAGAACAAAGAGACGGTATCCCGGTAATAAATGCCCGTATCGGTATACCCGATATGGAAGCACCATCATCAATCAAGAAAGCTATAGCTGAATTCGTTCTCGAAGAAAAATCAACCTTCGGCTATCCAATCGACGTTCACCCAGAACGTGGTATTCCTGAACTCACCGAGGCGGTTATTGAACATTACCGTGTTCGCCATTCTGTAACCCTGAAACCAGAAAACATACTTGTAACCGGATGGACCAAAGAATTTCTACATAACGTTACCAGGCTGTTCGACTCCGGTAGCATCCAGATACCCGATCCTGTATATCCCGCCTATGAAGCTGCGACCATCCTGTCCAATCACAAGATTGTGCGAGTAAGGACTTCTGCTGAATCCGGCTGGCTCCCGGAATTCGATTTCAGCCGACAAGATACGGTTGCTTTGTACTTTTGCGATCCGAACAATCCCCTCGGAAGTGTAGCAGATAAAGATTATTACATTTCTCTCGCTGAAAATATGAGGGGAAACGATGTAATCGGTATTTTCGACAAGGCGTATAAAGACTATGTATTTGACGAAAGTACCAAACCGGTATCGATTACACAGATCGCCGGGTTAATTGATTACGCGTATGAAGTAGTCTCCTTTTCCAAACATTACAACTTCGTGGGTATCGGTCTCGGCTGGGTCGTCAGCAGCGAGGAAAATATCCAGCGCTGGATGAAATTTTACGGTCAATACAGCCAGGGAGTAGAGTGGTATAAACAGAAAGCAGGTGCTTTCACGTTAACGAGCCTTGTGGTAAAGAAAGAAATGCAGAAATATTTCGAAATCCTCAAAGAACGAAGAAATATTTTCGCTAAAGGATTGAATGAACTGGGTCTCAAAGTTGAATTACCTGTAGCCACTCCGTACCTATGGATAAAAGTTCCAGACGGATATGATGATGAAGACTTTGTCCTCAATCGATTGATCGATAAAGCTCATGTAGCCCTGATGCCGGGAACCTATTTCGGTGAAAACGGTAAAGGGTACTGCCGTGCCACTATTTTCCTCCCAAAAGAAAACATTGAAGAAGCTCTGGACAGAATTAGCAGGATCAGGGACTGGTAATGTCCAGGTATGCACAGGTACCGGATGAACGGCATTCTTAATATAAACAAACCTGAAGGCCCAACCTCATTCAGTATTGTTGCCAGAGTAAAAAAGCTGACAGGTGAAAAACGCGTCGGACATGCGGGTACACTCGATCCCGCAGCTTCCGGTGTTCTCCCGGTTTGTTTTGGCCATGGGACACGTGTCATCGAATACCTGATGGACAGCACAAAAGATTACCGAGCTGAGATAGAATTCGGGAAAACCACGGATACATATGATGCAACCGGCACCGTAACCTCTTTGAAAGATTCATCATCCGTTGACAGGAAACAGATAGAGAAAGCACTTAACAGTTTCCTGGGTAAGATCCAACAGGTACCTCCTATATACAGTGCCCTTAAGCATAAAGGAAAACATTACTATGAACTAGCGCGGGAAGGGATCGACATAAGAATAGCGAGCCGTCCTGTCGTTATTCACAATATTTCAGTTCTGGACTGGAAACCTCCCGTAGTTACGATCGACGTAATCTGCGGAAAGGGAACATACATACGCTCTATAGCCCATGACCTTGGACAGATAATCGGCTGCGGTGCCTATATGAAAAGCCTGGTACGCAGGAAATACGGCCCATTCTCAATAGACAACGCCGTTTTATACGATGACCTGGACCAGTCGTCCCTTGGGGATGACTGGCAAAGGTATATACACCCAATCGATAGCGTGCTTCTACACCTTAAAGCCATTGTAGTAAATGACGATACCAGGAAGGATATTCAACACGGGCGTACAATCGAAAATATCGTTAGCAACGGACAAATATCCAAGGATCAATCCCATCCGGAAGAATTAAAGGTAACCCGGTGCCTGGCCTACGGTCTTGACGGATGCTTTTTAGGTATACTTCGTTATGTACCTGAATCCGGACGGTGGCAACCTGAAAAGGTATTTATTTAAGATAATAACGGTTTTTTCGGTAAAAGGCTTGACGGAGATAACCGACTAATCATATAGTTTTTTTGGAAATATTTCGAGGAAATTGAGGGGACAATTGCGCCGATTAGTAGTATAATCGTGATGGCTGGATATAGATTATGAAAATTGCATTGGTTTCGCCATATGATTTCGCTTTCGCCGGTGGGGTGACCAGCCATATATCGTCGCTTGAAACCTACCTCACCCGTCAAGGACATGAAGTTAAAGTTATTGCTCCCGCATCTAACGAAATTTCTCTCTTCGGCGACAGGTTTATACCGATAGGTAAACCTCGTCCTATACCCGCCAGCGGTTCAGTGATTCGGGTCAGTATATCGCTTCGCCTTGCCCCCATGATTAAGGAGGTACTCGAACGCGAAAAGTTCGATATTATTCACCTTCACGAGCCCTTTATGCCTATGCTTTGCAGTGCCATTCTTCGCTTTTCTAACGCAACGAACATAGGGACTTTCCACGCCTGGGACGGTAAACCCGGATATAATTGGGGCAAACCTATCAGCACCTGGATGATTAAGCGAAGGATGAGAAAACTGCACGGGCGAATCGCCGTATCTAATATGGCTATGATGTACGCCCGTCGTCATATCCCGGGTGACTACCTTATCATCCCAAATGGAATCGATACTGAAAGGTTCCATCCTGATGTCGAACCACTCCCGGAATTTTGTGACGGCAGGCAAAACATCCTTTTCCTCGGTCGCCAGGAACGTCGAAAAGGTCTGATCTACCTGATCAAGGCATTCCACGAAGTACATAACGAGCTTCCAAATACCAGACTGATAATCGCCGGACGTACTTCTCACCTGCGTAAACCTTATGAGAAATGGGCAAGAAATCACGGCCTGACGGAGGACGATCTCGTATTTACCGGATCCATTCCCGAAGAAGACAAACCAAGGTATTTTAAAACTGCCGATGTATACTGTTCTCCAGCAACTTCTCACGAGAGTTTCGGTATTGTACTTCTCGAGGGTATGGCGGTCGGGAAACCGGTGGTTGCCAGCCATATCGACGGATATTCCAGCGTTATCACTCACGGACAGGACGGACTCCTTGTCCCA
>CP070800.1:1646291-1654414 GCA_020343555.1 Dehalococcoidales bacterium | reverse complement strand
TAGCGGATCGTTAACCTTACCGGTGGATCGAACTCGGTATGGACAGTCTTACCTTTAGTATCGTATCCGATAAGCCGGTATTTCGGAGTAAGGAGAATGGTATTGTCGGGTAGCGGTGTTGAAATTTTCTCTATGGTAAGTTCGATACGGGCAAGCGGTATCCCTCCGGCGCCGGTAATCCTGGTGCCACCTGGTATTTCCAGTGTAAATAGTTTCTCGGCATCAGCGAGAATTACGGAATCTTTGACGATGCCATCTTCACTTATTTCAACAACGGATTTTTCGTCCAGCAGATTTACTTCCAGTGTGTTATACGTCTCTTCTTCCGCGTCATCGATGACCGGGGTATCATCGTTTAATTCGCTCACATCCCTTACACCCACGGAACCGATGGTAACTTCCGTCTCTCTCAAGTGATAATTGATGGTAAATGATAATTCGTCACCCTGTACCATATTTCCGGTATCATGGGGAAGTTCCCAGTACCAGTCCAGTATCCTTGTTTCTCCCACTTTCAGGTCGATTATGTTTATATACTTCTGGTCGGCGGCACTCGTTGGGAAATCACTCACTGTTGCCGGAAATACAAGGTTAGTAGACAAGCCTGACACACTGATATCCAGTAGCAGGTATTCACTTAGTTCTCCAGCACCGGAGGTATCACCTGTTTCTGAATCGGGATTTAATCCTTCGCCGTCGATTATATCGCTGAGCCAGATATAGACCAGTCCGTTTTGCATACCCGCGTTCCTGAGCTCGACAGTTTTAACTCCGCTGTCACCGGGCTTGATATTGTTGATGACGATTGGCGTGTAACCGGCGGCATCAAGTTCAAGGTCGATCGGATCAGGGGCAGCCTGAACCGAGGAAGGCAGCGAACCAAGCACGGTTGCCGCTATTAGTGCTATAGTAATAAATATCCTTATTAAGTAACTATACACGCCGGTTTCCCTCATAACGTTTACTTCCGAATTCAGCAGGGAGAATGAGTAGTATAACGCGAGTGCAAATGAAGAGTATTGTCAACTTTATTTAAGATCTTCATTGGCACTCTCCTTTTATTTCTCAGGATTTTCGGAGGCTGAGATTGTATGATTCCTCAACTCAGCTCCTAACACTTATCTCTCATAATGTTGCTCAAAGGATTACTGGTTGCCTTCAAGCGATATGGTCAGATCTACTGAATCACCCTGACAGCCATTCGTCGCGGTAGCGCTGAAAGTCCATTCTATGAACAATGCTTTTTCTTCATCAGCTGCGAGACTTCCCAGGTTTGTCTCGCCCAGGGCTATAAGGTCAGCAATGGACTGGTTTTCCAATGCGACAACATCGACACCGCCCCATTTTACATCTGTCGTAATGATCATCTTAGTCAGGTTGTCTGTGTCGGCGACGCCGTCCCAATCGTCAACGGTATTAGGAGTATTCTCAGTGAAACTGGCTAGTGAGAATGAAACATTAACCGATGTCATTGGAATGCTTCCTTCATTATTGACATAAAGAGTGCCACTGCCTGCAGTGCTGCCAGGTGCCAGATCAGAGGTGCCAAATGTTGCGGTAGTACTACCGGTAGGATTCGTTCCGGATACGTTTGCTACTCCAAGGTCGAGAGTTCCGGCTGAGAATACATTACCGGTTGTCTCTTCTGTATCGCTAAAGTATGCCCAGGTACCTCCGCCTACAAGACCTATTACAAGAATCGCAGCTATTGTTAATCCGAGTATTTTTTTCATTTGTTTTCTCCTTTCGCTTATTATTCAGAATCGCGAATAAGCGTTTTATTTGAACTCGATTTCCAACGAACTTCTCCTTTGGGGAATCAAGACTTTTTTAGGCATCACTCATTGCCTCCTTGACAATATCTTTAGCGAGCCAGATGACGAGTGCCATCGCGGGGATAATTATCGTAAGAAACCAACCGATCTTCGTCTGGATGAACCTAGTGGCATATCCTACATATGGTATCTTGAAGAGGTATGTTCCCTGTATGGAGGAATCTTGTACTGTCCAGGGATCAGGATCTTCAACAGCGTCACCTTTGGTAACAATTGTGTCTTCAATCGAGTGAACACGGTGAGTAACGAGTTCCCCATTCAACTCATAAGTTATAATATCTCCCTCTTGCACTTCACCATTCACCGGGCTGGTGATGATAAGGTCGCCCATATTTATGGCAGGACTCATACTCTCAGATCTGACCAGGTAAAGACCATAACCCGGCACGAAGTAGATAAATCCAAGTCCGACGAGAATCAGGATGAGTACTCCTATTGTTATTTTCCCTGCTATCTTCTTATTCATCGTTCGTATTCTCTGACTATTCTCTTTTTTACAGGATTTTATTCCTGAGGAGCAGTCGACGAAGAATTGCTCTGGCGCGAGCGGATAATTCTCCGCCTTTTTTAACGTCGGAGATATATCCATCTGCTTCGATTGATTTTAGTCCTTTCCAGTCAGCCTGAAAGGAATCTACAACCAGTACCAAGGGTATATCCCAGTTTTCCCTTATGTAACGGCATGCCTTGTTCGCGTTATCTGACCGACTGTCAACAATAGCCAGGTCATATTTTTCTTCTTCATTGAGGTTTGTAGCAGTATTGAAGTCATCGTCAAGTTTCTGCATTTCTATTCCTTCGTTTTTCAGCAATGCTGTAAGTGATTCATCCATATTTTTCTGTCCGAATACTATAGCTTTCATTTAAACCTCGTATTCACTATACACGCGCGAAATTAAAAACTGCTTAAGAACGACAGTTGAATATAACAAAAAGATTACAAAAGACTTACAAAGGGCTAAAATGAACAAAAGAAATAACCTGCGTAGATTTTACGCAGGTTTAGAAAAACGCAATGGTATTTGATATTTATATCATTCCTGTTTCGCAAGCATATAACCAAGACCCGTTTTGGTAAGAATTAACTCAGGATTATCGGGATTTCTTTCTATCTTCTCTCGCAGTCTCCTTATATACACTCTCAAGCTGTCAACAGCGTCGGGGTAGTCTTCTCCCCATACCGCCTCCGCCAGATTGTTGTGGGTTACTACCTGACCGTAGTTCTTCATCAACTCGAACAGGATTGTGCCTTCTGTGCGGGTCAACATTATTTCTTCTTCACCTCGGAAGAGCTGTCTTATGGTAGGATCGAAACGAAGACCCGCGTGAACAAGAGTTTCGTCGCTCGAAATAATGGATGAACGGCGTGTTAAGGCTTTTATCCGAGATAACAATTCAAGCTGTCGGAAAGGTTTTACCATGTAATCATCAGCTCCCCACTCAAGGCCTTTTACCACATCGGCTTCTTCACCTCTCACCGTCAGTATCATAACCGGGACATCGGAAAAGGTACGTATTTCTTTGAGTACATCGAATCCATTCGTATCCGGAAGACCGAGGTCAAGAATTACGACATCCGGAGCTTCCGTTTCTACCAGTTCGACGCCTTTATTCCCAAGGTGAGTGGTAACGAGT
Source organism: Dehalococcoidales bacterium (assembly GCA_020343555.1). The sequence goes on along the minus strand of CP070800.1, from coordinate 1,650,944 downwards.
GTAACACCCGGCCAGCGTATCTCGAAGGCTAGTGTGATGATCTCTACTATTTCCCGATCGTCTTCAATTACTAATACTTTCATGATTTCACCTTCCGGATATCTGTCATTTATGTGTTATTATATCATTCTCGGTTATCGTTCTGCCTGATGGGTAGAGTAAAATGGAACGTGCTGCCCTTACCAACCGAACTTTCAACCCAGATCCGACCGCCGTGGAGTTCAACGAAATTCTTAGCGAGCGCAAGTCCCAGTCCAAGGCCGCTTAACCGATCCCGGTCAGTAGTACGCCTGAAATAGGGTTCAAATAATTTTTCAAGATCTTCCTTATTGATGCCAGGTCCGGTGTCTTCTACTTCAACTATCAGGTTTTCGTCATCACTGCTTGCTCTCAGAGTGACCGTTCCTCCTTCTGGAGTAAATTTGAAAGCGTTGTTTAGAAGATTCATTACTATCTGTCTTAATCGACTTCTATCCGCTTCGATAGGTGGTAAAGATTCAGGCAGTTCGAAATTCAGGACCTGCTTGTTTCGGAGTGCTAATGGTATCATTTCGTAACCGACATCATTAAACACCGAATGTGTATCGACAATTTCCAGCTCTATCCGGAGCATATCTGTTTCACCCCTTGCAAGGTCAAGAAGCTCGTCAATTCTCAGGTTGAGATTATTTGCACTGCGATCAATACTCCCCACCAGTCTTGCCAGGCGTGTGTCGCTCATTTCTTCCATCAACAACTCAACAGCTGCCAGCACCGGAGTTATCGGTGTTTTCAGTTCATGCACAAGAGCTCGTGTGAACTCTATTCTCTTCTGTATCTCTTCTTCCAGAGATTCTCTCAGTTGTCTTTCCTGGGCATATAGTTTTTCCAGCTCTTGACGGGCGAGTTTGCTTTCCGTGATATCCATAAAGTTACCGAGTGTTGCCCGTTTACCGTTGTACTCGATCGAGCTGACAGTCTCCATTGCCCAGTGTGGTTCCCCGCTGGGATGGATTACTTGAAATTCATATGGTGAATAGGATTCTCCCTTCAACATCTTGATAGCATTTTCCCTGGCTTTAGCTCTTTCGTCAGGATAAACGATATCTCCTGGCCTCATACTCATCAACTCTTCTTCTGTGTATCCGGTTAATTGTGCGAACTGAGGATTAACGAATTTGAAGACACCATCCTGATAAATATAAACACCGACGGTTGAGCTGTTGGCGAGCGTTCTGTAGAGTTGTTCAGCCTGGTGGCGTTCACTTATGTCACGAGCCACACCGACATAACCGATCGTTTCTTTGTTTACATCCTTTATCGCTGTTAATCTGATTTCCGTCCATATTTTTGTACCATCCTTTTTTGTCAGCTGGGTCTCATAAGACGGACTGCTTCCTATGGTGCCTTCATTATCCTGGGCGTTTTCGGTTGATTCTCTGCCAAAAGCTTTTAAAGCAGCAGGAAGAGTATCTTCATCCAGTTGATCTCTCAGGTTCTTACCAAGCATTTCTTCAACAGTAAAGCCGGTAAGTTGGATTATCGATGGACTGATATAAGTAAAGTAAAAATCTTTATCGGTTGACCAGATTACATCCATGACATTATCAGCCAGAAGACGGTAACGGTTTTCACTCTCACGAACCTCTTTCCCGACTTCCTCAAGAGCACCGAGCATCCCGTCGATAGTCCCGGCAACCACACTTACTTCATCGCTACCGGTAAGACCGATGCGTATGGATGTGTCACCGGTTTCGGCTATCCGGTCTACTCCCCTGATAAGCAAAGCAATACGTGAAAGGATTCTTCTCTGAAGGAGGAGCCAGGCAATAAATCCGACCAGTATACCTACTCCCAATACGGAAAGAATATAGTAACTGGATACCTTTTCTCCAAGCTGGTACGTTTCCCTGGGAATTTCGACTCTTAGTACGAATTCAGCGTTGTCATATATATCATTAACAAGAGAGTAGCCGACGATGGTATCATCATCTCTCGGCAATACCGCTACTTCTTTACCTGCCTGAATTGAACTGATGGCATCACTAGCTTCTCGGGAATCTACTGAATCTATTGGCAGGAGACTAATAGGATAATGAACTAATCCTGATAATTCATTAATAGTACTTTCGTTTAGCAGTCGGGCGAAAACAAGAGTTCCCAGAGCTGGCCCTTCATTCTCGCTGGTCAGGATAGGTTGAGCTGCAACAATCATCAATCCTTGTTCTACTTCGAGGATTCCGGATATGATCCGGTGTTGATCCAATCTACTCAGGAGAGAGCTGTCTTTCGTAAACTGATTTAACAGGTCCGAAGGAAACTTGATTTCCTCTTGACCTTCTATATCATATGCCTTGTTGTAAACGACGTTTCCGGATTGGTCAATATACAACATGACACTCAACCGTAAGTTAATAAACGTTTCATCGACAAGGTTTGATAGTATGTACTCCTGATTGCGATCCTGTATGAATTTATAGGTATCATCCCATGCCGCCCAGTCGGCAGTGTCGGCTTCCAGATCGTTTATCAGGTACTCGAAAACATCTACCGTCTGCTTGACCTGTACACTGGTATTCTGTTCCTCGATTTCTTCGAGTCCTCTTATGAACGTAAGGCGCGAAACGGCATAGATAAGCCCTATCGCGAAGATAAAAACCACGCTGATGATAAGTAAGATTCTTGTTTTTAGGCTCATTCTTTTCCCTTCTGATGGATTGTATCATTGATGTTATGTATAATCAACCGGCAAGCCTATTATGAAAAAATATCTAGGTGACAAGGAGGCATTACTTGGTTATAATCCTAAATTATAAGCGATATTGTCCTCATGGTAACGAGGAGAAATTATTATGAAGGTAAGTGAAAAGGTTAATTGTAAAGACTATCCATGCACTGATGTGAGACATGAATGCTACATAGTTCCTGATATTGAACTGAAGCCAGAGGAAGTGTCTATCATAATGATATCGGAAGCAGCTCCGGTCGATTCCGCTGACTATTATTATGCCAGTGATGATGCCTTTTTTGCCCAGACTACGGTCCAAGCTTTCAAGGATGCAGGGGCCGATGTTTCATCTTTTCAGGATATTCTTAATCTTGGAGTATATTGCACCAGCGCTGTGAAGTGCGGTAAAACCGGTTACGGGATAAAGACAGACACTGTTAAGCAGTGTTCGCATATACTGGAGAAAGAATTAGACCTGTTTCCAAGCGTGAAGGTATATATGCTGATGGGAGACATAGCTATAAAGGCAATCAACGATATAGCACGTCGTGCAGGGGAGAAACGGGTAATTCCTGCCGGTTCTACCTACAAGATTAGAGGGCAGGAGTACAGGTACCGGGACATACGTGCTTTCCCTTCTTATCTGCAGGCAGGTCCGAGTTTCTTCATTGAAAAAAGTAAGAGAAAAATGATAGCTGAGGATATAGCCACCGCTCTGGATTATATTAAGCGTTAATCTTCTCGAGTATCAGAACGGAATAGAGGACCGATAAATTGAAATATTGCGTGATAATCATGGATGGAGCATCAGGACTTCCTCTACCCGAGCATGGTGGTCGAACGTGTCTTGAGTTGGCGGATACGCCAAACCTTGATTTTTTGGCAACGAGGGGAGTGCTGGGGATGGCACAGACCATTCCTACGGGTATGGAGCCCTCCAGTTCGAACGGCTGTATGTCGGTGCTGGGGTACGATCCGGAAGCCTTTTCCGTAGGTAGAGCTGCCATTGAAGCGACAAGTCTCGGCATCCCGGTCAAGGAGGGAGAAATACTCTTCAGGTGTAACCTTATATCTGTAAAAGACGGGAAGATGCATGATTACAGCGCAGGTCATATCGGAAATGAAGAAGCACGAAGAATAATAACTGATCTTAATAATCAACTTGGTAGTGAAACCATTACATTCTATCCTGGTCTTAATTATCGTCATATCCTGAAAATCAGGGATGGGGGAGAAATCCTGAAATCTGAGTGCACTCCGCCGCATGATATCCCCGGAAGGCACGTGGATGAATATCGACCGAAAGGCCGAGGGAGTGATTTTCTGAATAATCTCATGAAGCAATCAGAAGATATTCTCCGGAATCACCCAGTGAATGTCAGCAGAAAAGCCCGTGGTGAATCTACCGCCGATACTATCTGGCTTTTCTGGGGAAGTAACAAAGCCCCGGAAATGCCTTCATTCAGGGAGAGTTACGGACTTACGGCATCGGTAACATCCGCGGTCGATGTGATACGCGGCCTGGCTATGATGCTTGATATCGATATACTTGATATCGCGGGAGTCACCGACGGACTTGATAATGATTTTACCGGTCAGATCAATGGTGCTTTAAAATCACTGGATAAATACGACCTTACCGTAGTGCATATAGAAGCACCGGATGAGGAAGGACATCACGGTTCGGTAGAAAATAAAGTAGAAGCTATTCAGAGAATCGATACCGACGTCATAAGAAGGTTGGTTTCATGGAAAGACGATAGTCTCCGTGTGCTTATTATGCCGGATCATCCGACGCCAATAGAAATTCGAACTCACAGTAACGATCGAGTTCCGTTTCTACTGTGGGGCGAAGGTTTCTCGTCTAACGGTGGGTTGAGATTTACAGAAACCGAAGCGGTAAAGACCGGCTTGTTTGTCGATCCCGCGTATACTATCATGAAGAG
>CP070800.1:1633612-1646191 GCA_020343555.1 Dehalococcoidales bacterium | reverse complement strand
CAATACCGGAACAGTTCTGGATTTTCGTAACCGATGTCCTCCAGGGTGACATGGGAGAATCACTGTTCAAGAAAAAACCGGTGACCGAGATGATCGCAGCAGCAATACCCAATACACTCAGGTTAGCAATTCCATCCTTCGTGGTTGCCATGTCAGGAGCACTTCTTCTGGGGGTTATGAGCGCCACGCGACGCGATTCCATCCTGGACAACATTGTGAAGTTTATAGCGGTCATGGGTCAGGCTTTACCAGGTTTCTGGGTAGCTATCATAGCTGTTTATCTCTTTTCGGTAACATGGAGACTGTTGCCCACCTCAGGTATTGGCGGTATCGACCACTATATACTGCCGGTATGCACCATGGCGTTTTTCCTGCTGCCGGGGATGATGCGCCTGGTGCGTTCCAGTATGCTTGATGTTCTTGACAGCGAATATATCAAGCTGGCAAGGATCAAGGGACTTCCTGAAAGAACAGTCATCTGGAAACATGCCCTGAGGAATGCTCTAATAGGTCCCCTGACGGTAGCCGGCGTGTTACTCGCCGGCCTGATCACCGGTTCCGTAATCACTGAGACTGTTTTCAGCTGGCCTGGAGTCGGGTGGATTATGGTCGAAGGAGTGATGGCACGCGATTTCCCCCTGGTGCAGGCAATTACCATGCTGGTGGCTGCTGTCGTGCTCGGGGTCAACCTCCTGGTGGACATTACCTATGCCTACATTGATCCTCAGATAAGGTATCAGAGGACGTAAAGGAAAAGGTACTGATGCAGGATTCGGTTGCTACAATAGAAATCACTGCTAAACCCGTAGGGGGTGGAATGACCCGACGGGCCCGGATAGTGAGAAGATTAACTTTGATTATCCCGGTGATAATACTAACACTGATAGTACTTATGGCGATATTTGCTCCTCTGATCGCACCCTATGATCCGGTAAAGATATCATTAACGGACCGGCTGATGCCGCCGTTCTGGTCAGAAGGCGGGAGTACGGAGCATTTTCTGGGAACGGACAAATTAGGACGGGATGTACTGAGCCGTCTTATACACGGTGCCCGGATATCACTCAGTGTCTCCTTGCTTGTTATAATGATTACCAGTTTTATCGGAACGACGCTGGGGATAATAGGTGGGTATCTGGGGGGGCGTACCGAAGCCTTTTTGATGCGTATAACCGATATCTCTTTATCTTTCCCCGCAATACTAGTGGCGATGCTCCTTGCCGTCAGCATGGGGCCGTCTTTCACCACGGTAGTACTGGCAGTGTCAATACTCGGCTGGGCTCCTTATGCCCGTCTGATACGGGGAGAGACACTTAAACTGCGCGAGGCAGACTTCGTTGCCCAGGCACGTATCATTGGCAGTTCATCGATTAGAATAATGCTGCGTCACATCTTCCCTAACATAGTAAACTCGCTGATAATAATAATGACCCTCCAAGTAGGGTTGTTAATTATAGTGGAGGCTTCCTTGAGTTTCCTCGGGGTAGGAATTCCTCCTCCGGCCCCATCCTGGGGGAATATGGTCAATGACGGGAGAAACCTGATAGATACAGCCTGGTGGATATCCACTTTCCCCGGAATTGCTATCGCACTGGTAGTACTTTCCGGCAACTTCCTCGGTGACTGGCTTCGCGATAGGCTTGATCCGAAATTGAGGCAACTATGAGCGATATCATTTTAGAGGTTGAAAATCTCCAGACTTCCTTTTTTACCAGAGTTGGAGAGTTCAAGGCAGTTGGTGGAGTAAGTTTCGAGATTAGAGAAGGTGAAACGTTCGGTCTTGTTGGCGAATCGGCGTGTGGCAAATCGATTACTGCCCTGTCTCTCATGCGACTGGTTCCTGAACCAGCCGGTCAGATTATCGGCGGCACTATTGCTCTCGATGGGATTGATGTACTAAGTCTTACAAAAGATGAGATGCGTGAGTTCAGAGGATCTAAAATATCAATGATACTCCAGGATCCCATGACATCTCTCAATCCTGTATACACAGTAGGTAACCAGATAGCCGAACCGATTCGACAGCATCAGCAGATAACCGATGCCGATGAAGTTGAAGACGAAGTCATATCGGCGTTAAAATTTCTGCGAATACCGGCACCTGAACAAAGAATACATGATTATCCCTTTCAAATGAGTGGAGGTATGAGACAGCGTGTGGTAGGTGCCATTGCGATGTCCTGCAGACCGCGTATACTCATCGCGGATGAACCTACCACAGCCCTTGATGCTACCATACAGGCGCAGTACCTGGAACTGTTCAGGGACATCCAGAAATCAACAAACATTGGTATACTATTTATTACACACGATTTTGGCGTGGTTGCAAGTATGTGCCATCGCGTCGGTGTAATGTATGCCGGTAAAATTCTGGAAACGGCCCCTACCTCCACAATTTTCAAGTCACCTTTACACCCATATACAGTTGCATTGATTAACTCGGTACCACGTCTGGATGTAAAGGTTGACAGGCTCTATTCAATCGAAGGACAACCACCCTCACTATTAAACCTCCCTCCGGGCTGCAGGTTTGCACCTAGATGCCCTGAAGTGAGGGAGATATGCAATGAGAAACAACCTGATGAAATCGAAGTTAACCCGGGTCATTCCGTATCCTGCTGGAAAGTAAGATAGACAATGCCAGAAATATTAATAGAAGGTAAAAACCTTAAAAAATACTACCCCGTTAAGAAAGGGTTACTCCAGCGTACCATAGGTTACGTCAGAGCTATTGATGGTATTTCTTTCACGATAGAAAAAGGGAAATCCCTCAGCCTTGTCGGTGAATCAGGTGCAGGTAAAACGACCGTAGCTAAAATGGTACTGCTTCTTGAAAGATTAACTTCAGGTAGTATTCTGTTCAATGGAGAAGACGTTTACGGATTTTCCCAGTTGCAACTAAAAGCAAATTACCGATCCAGCGTGCAGTCAGTACAGCAGAATCTTTGGAGTTCAATGAATCCCAGAATGCGGGTAAGAGATATTATTGCCGAACCGCTCGTTGTGAATACAAAACTGACTAAAAGTGATATTCGTTACAGGGTTATGGAGTTACTTGAACAGGTGGGACTCGCACCGAATCAGGCAGAGTATTATCCTCATGAGTTCAGCGGAGGTCAAAGACAGCGAATAGCCGTAGCACGCGCCTTGGCATTAAATCCCAGCCTGGTAGTGCTCGATGAACCTGTTTCGGCTCTCGATGTCTCTATCAGGGCACAGATAATGAACCTGCTAAAAGATCTACAGGAAGAGTTCGATCTTACATATCTCGTTATAGCCCATAATCTGGCCACGGTCCGGTTTATGAGCCATGATGTGGCCATTATGTATCTCGGCCAGATCGTAGAGTATGGAGACACCGAACTTGTCTTGCCGGATCCGCTTCATCCATATACGCAAGCCCTGATTTCAGCCTCAACTCTTACTCTGCCAGAAGACGAAGAGAAAGGTGTTGAACCAATCATTTTAAGTGGGGAAATGCCTTCTCCTCTGAGTCCTCCCTCCGGATGCCGGTTTCATACCCGTTGTCCATTCGTAATGGATATATGCAAAACGGAGATCCCCGAATTAAAAGAAGTGAAAAACCGGATGGTAAGTTGCCACTTACACACCTAACCAATATATTCTCGTTTCACTACCAACCTGGTCATTAATAAAGTGATAAACAGGAAACCTGCTTTCCATTTAAAGTTGACATCCACTCATCTATTCTATATTATTCCAGAAATACCTAGAGCTTCTATGTAAAAGGATTACCGCCATCATTTGATTGTCAGCAATGAAAACTGAATTACAGAGTGTCGGAAGATTCCTTGAGGTTAATCGATCTTTCCCGAAAACCGAAGAAATTCTGAAGTTGAAGAGCCAGGGAAAGAAGGTTTTCGGCTGGCTTTGCACCTATGTTCCCGAAGAAATTCTCCATGCCGCCGGGATACTCCCGGTAAGAATCACAGGTTATGCACAGGAAACCGAACTGGACGATGGCAACGCCTACCTGTATATAAATAACTGCTCTTTTTCCAGAAGCTGTCTCCAGATGGGTTTAAGAGGTGAATACGATTACCTGGATGGCATCGTTGCCGGATCGACCTGTGACGGAGCCCGTCGTCTGTTCGATTTATGGCAGCACTACCTGGACGTACCATTCCACTTTATTCTCTCGGTACCACGAAAGTACACAGAACGTGCCCATAGTTTGTACCACGAACAGGTCCTGAAATTAAAAGACGACCTTGAACAGTATCTTGGTATTACTATTACTGATGAAGCTCTGGAAGAGTCGGTTTCTGTCTATAATAAATCCCGGGAATTATTGAAACAACTCTATCAGCTGCGTATGCTTGACAGTCCGCCCATCACCGGAGCTGAGACCATGGAAGTACTTAACGCCAGCCAGCGAATGCCGAAAGAGCCATTCAACGAGTATCTTAAGGAACTATTGGATGAACTGGATGGGAAGGAAGGAAGTCATAATACAAGATCCCGTTTGATGGTTACCGGCAGCGTGATGAACAACCCTGATTTTATCAGGTCGATCGAGGACCTGGGTGGCTTGGTGGTTACCGATGAACTCTGCACCAGTACCCGTTACTGGTCGGATCCTGTCTTTCTCGATGATCGACCAATACTCGAGTCCATTTCACGCAGATACCTGAACAATTTCCCCTGTGCGCGGATGGTTCCATCGGATGAACGGTTCAACCGCATACTGGAACTGGCCAAAGACTATAAGGTTGATGGTGTTATTAGCCAGATTATCCGGTACTGCGTTCCTTACGCTCATGATCTGCCACTCCTCATCGACCGATTGAAAAAAGCAGGACTACCAACGTTGGCCCTTGACGTCGAATACGGCACATCCGGCTCTGGGCAGATAAGTACACGAGTACAGGCTTTCCTTGAAATGCTGGAGACATATAAATAATGACGAGCGCTGAACAAAAAACAAAGATAGACCTGCTTGTCCGTACCTGCCGTATGCTGGCAAGAATGAATCGATCACGACCTGAAACACGAGAGAGTCAAACTCTCTACTACCAGATGCTTGTCGACTATTACACGAGAGTAAACAATGCGCACCAGGAAGGGAAAAAGATCGCAGCGCATACAGTGTTCTTCCCTACTGAAATCCTCTATGCAATGGATATCGTCCCCATGCATATGGAAATGACCACATGGCTCATTGCTCTGTTTTTAAAAGAGCAGGCGGAACTTCTCGAAAAAGGTGCTGAACAGGGACTCGTTCCAGAGATATGTTCACCGCATCGTGGCGTAGCCGGTATATTAGCCACGAATGCCATTCCACGCCCGGACGCTATTCTGTGGTCGAATCTTATCTGCGATAACACCGCAAAATCGGGCGAATTGATGATGGAATTAAGCGACAGCCCCGGATTTTTCCTGGATAATCCTTTCCGTAACTCACCCGGTGAGATCGATTACCTGGTCGGTGAGTTGGAAGATATGGTCGGCTTTCTCGAAGAACAGACTGGTAAAAAGATGGACTGGAATAAACTCTCCGAGATGGTTGAACACACCCGACATGAAATTGAGTTATATCGTGAAATCGGGGAACTAAGAAAAGCCGTACCCTCTCCTATGAACATCCTCGGTTATCTTGAACTGCTTTCGGCGGATTACATGTACCCCGGCCAACCGGAAGCGACACAATACCTGACATTATTACGGGATGAATTGAAAGAAATGGTCCAACAGGGAAAAGGTGCTGTCAATCCGGAAAATTTCCGTCTGATGACACTGTTCGTACCTCCTATGCACCTGATGACTTCTCTTGCCAAAGTGTTTGAAAACCGCGGCGCCGTCAGTGTTGTGGAACCATTATTTACTCTATGGTCCGAAGGAGAACTCGATCCGGATAATCCGCTACGAAGCGTGGCGATGAAATCCTTTATGATACCGGAAAGACGAAGCATGTATGGTCCTCTTGACCAGCAGGCATTGGATGATATAATCAAGAGCGCTGAGCAGTATAAAACAGACGGCGCGGTATATTGGGCATTTATGGGATGCAGGCATACGTGCGCTACCATAAAGGTTATCAAGGAAACCTTGAGTGAACTGGATGTCCCGATGCTTACGATAGACTGCGATATAGTAGATCCCACTTTAACGTCGGAGGAAGAGGTGACCGACAAATTGGAACAGTTTTTTGAATTGCTGGAAGACCGCTAATATGACAAACACGATCGGTATCGATATCGGTAGTCTGAATATTAAAACCGTCGTCCTGGGAGATGGAGGTGTTCTTGGCAGCGCCATCGGACCAACCGGCGATGATGTAGAAACAGAAGCGGGAAAAGTACTCAACTCTGCTTTAAACCAGGTAAACCTCAACCTTAACAGTCTTCCCACCGTAGCTACCGGAACGGGTGCAAAACTGGTGACTCTCGTTCTCCAGCAAAAATCGGTGAATACCTGCCTGGCACGCGGTATTCACTATCTAAACCCGTCAGTCCGGCTGGTAATTGATATGGGAGCCGAAAGCACTACCGTCGTAAAGGTGAACAGTCGGGGCAGGGTCGTGGACTGGGCTAACCATGATAAATGTGCTTCAGGCACAGGTCTTTTCCTGCAACAGATGGCCAAGTTAATGAAAATGTCGCTGGAACAGATGTCCGAACTATCGGTAATGGCTGAAGGACGCGCCGATATAACGAATACTTGCGCTGTGTTCGCTGAATCCGAAGTCATTTCCCATGTCCACCGCGTTCCGCCGACGCCGATGCCGGATATTGCAGCAGGTATCTATTATTCAGTCGTTAGCCGTGTAATCGCTCTCTGCAAACGGATAGGTATTGAAAGAGATATAGCCGTCACAGGCGGCGTGTCGCAGATAGATGGTATAATACACAGCCTGGAATCCGAACTTGGCTTCGAGGTAATCAGACCGGAGTTTCCCCAGTCGATCGCTGCTCTCGGAGCAGCTATCATCGCGAAGGAAAATGCGGAGAAGTCACTGAAATGATTTTCGCAGGAATTGATATCGGTTCTAGAGCAGCTAAAGCCATTATTATTAACGATGGTAATATCATCGGCAGCACTATCCAGGATACGGGACCTGAAAGCATAAAGACTGCTTATGCTGCCATAGAAGCGGCGATGAAAGAACCGGGCTTAACTCTTGAAGATATCGATTATACGGTTGCTACCGGTTACGGTCGCGTGCTGGTACCGTTCGCTGCAGAGAATGTCTCCGAAATCAGCTGCCATGCCCGTGGTATCAACTGGTATTACCCATCGGTAAGGACGATTCTCGACATGGGCGGTCAGGACTGCAAGGCTATAAACTGCAACGAGGAAGGTCACGTTACTAACTTCGTTATGAATGATAAGTGCGCCGGAGGTACCGGACGATTCCTGGAAATGATAGCCGACGTTCTTATTATACCCCTGGAAGAGATAGGTGAACTTGCCCTGAAATCCTCGAGTGAGATCCCTTTTAACACCATCTGCGCGGTTTTCGCCAAATCCGAAGCAATCGTCCATCTCCGTCATGGTATCCCTAGAAGTGATATCCTGGCAGGTCTGAACGAAGCTATTTCCGTTCGCTGCCATAATCTCCTCAAGAAGGTAACGATCGAAAGCGACTTCACCATAACCGGTGGGATCGCAAAAAATCCCGGGATGGTCGATAAGATAACCAAGAAGATAGGTATCGAGCCACTTCTGGCAGAAGACCCTCAACTGATCGGGGCGCTTGGGGCTGCAATATACGCCCGTGAGAAATACCAGGGAAAAGAAATCGGTAGTGACACGAAAATCCAATACGGATATAATGACGCAACCGGTGACTATTATATAACGGTTAACACGGGGAAATGTAATGGATGTGAAGAATGCGTATCCGCTTGTCCTGCGGATATATTTGGAATTGATACTGATGAGAATGACAGATCGGTTGCTGTGGTAAAGGAAGCAGTACGTAGGAAATTATCGATACTCTGTCCGGGAGTAGGAAATTGTAACGGTAAAGATAAAGGAAGCTGCCTGGTTATATGTCCTGAGAATGCGATATCGTTAAGCTGGTGAGAGATGGCACAGCAAAAAGTTGATTTCGATAAATTAACTACCGGATACGAATTCGAACCATCCGTTTTCAGTATCACTGGTGAGTCAGTAGATAAATATCTTGATGCTGTAAATGGCAGTAGAGGTATCTATGAGAAGAACAATACTGTCCCTCCGATGTCGATAACTGCTCTTGCCATGGCGGCAATGGCTGAAAGATTATCGATGCCATCGGGCGCAATTCATGTCTCCCAGGAAGTTCAATTTCTTAATCAGGTCAGGCTCGGAGAGGAACTTATCAGCTATGCAAGAGTGAACAGAGTCGTCAAGCGGGGAAAACTCCATATGCTGAGTATCGGTATTACTGTAGTCAATGATAAAAATATCTCTGTGCTGTCGGGAGAAACCAGTTTCATACTTCCTGTATCACAATAGGAGAATGAAAAAGTGACTCAGGATCTAAGAAAATTGAATATCGACAGTAATCTGACTGAGATAAAACGATTAGTAACTCAGGAAAAGATTAACGCATACGCAGAAGCGTCCGGTGATTACAATCCTCTTCATATCGATCCCGAATTTGCTGCTGGAACAGAACTGGGAGGTACGGTCGCTCATGGAATGCTGATACTGGCCTATCTTTCAGAGTTTATGACCGAGAACTTTGGTGAACAATGGATAAACAGCGGGAGTCTCAGTGCCAGGTTCAAAGGTGCTGCTTATCCCGGAGATACAATACACATATCAGGAAAAGTAACTGGTATAGAACATGAGAACAGTGACGTTTTGATTGAATGTGATATACTTTGCAGTAACCAGAAAGAAGAGCCGGTAATAACGTGCATTACGAAACTCAGGGGGTAAGATGATGAAGATATCTGTTGATGCCATGGGCGGTGATTTCGCCCCCGAAGAGATAATCAAGGGTTCGGTACAAGGTGCCAGAGAGTATGATGTCGGGATAATATTCGTTGGTCCAGAGGATGTTATCAAGGCTGAACTGGTGAAGTACGATATATCCGGGCTGGATATCGAGATTGAGCATACCGATGAGTACCTGGTCGAAGGAGAACACCCTGCGTTCGCGATGCGTAAGAAAAGAAAAGCATCGATAATGGTGGCTACCAAACTGGTCAGGGATGGTAGAGCAGAAGCTGTTGTTGGGGTAGGCCCAACCGGCGGCGTTTTCGCGGCTGCTTTACAGGTACTGGGCACCCTGGAAGGTCTTAACAGGCCTGTCATCGGCGGCCAGTTCCTGGGCTTTACACCCGATACAATAATGATCGACCTGGGAGGAAATGTCGACTCACGACCGGATCAATTACTTGATTTCGGGATAATCGGTACGGTCTATGCCAAGAAATGGATGAGGACTCAAGAGCCGACCATTGCCCTGGTCAGCAATGGTGTCGAAGAGGGTAAAGGCAACGAAGTAGTCAGGGAAACATACGACCTGTTCAAACAATCGGACCTGAATTTTATCGGTTATGTCGAAGGTAATGATATTGCTCATGGAAAAGCCAATGTTATTGTGTGCGATGGTTTTATCGGCAATGTTGTTGCCAAGTTTTGCGAAGGGCTGGGTGACGTCGTAGGAAATTGGCTGAAAACTGAACTAAAAGACAAACTTGATGGTGACGCTATGGCAAATCTTATCACTGCCCTGAGGAGAGCAACAATACCGGCAGACGCCGTCGGTGGTGGACCGTTATGGGGAATAAACGGTGTTGTATGTAAAGCGCACGGACGCAGCAAGGCGCCCGAAGTAGCCAGCACAATAGAAACGGCGAAAAAGACGGTTGAAATAGACCTGGTCGGTACATTCCAGAAAGAACTGGCTGCTATAAAAAGCAGTATGAATATACCGAATATGTAATGGAGGAATGAAACTATGTCGGTAAGTCCTTCTGTTGAAGAAACGGTAAAAAAAATCGTGATGAGGATCGTACGAAAAAAGGAAGACGAATACTCACCGAACGCTACCTTCGAGGATATGAAAGCTGATTCACTTGATATTGTGCAGATACTCGTTGCCGTTGAAGATACTTATGATATAGAGATACCGGACGAAGAACTCGAAGGCGTGACCGATATGGAAAGCTTCGTAGCCGTTATCGAACGTATTGTCGTTGAAAAAGAATAGCTCTACAGGATGACCTATGTCATTAAAAGGGAAAACAGCCCTGATAACCGGTGGTTCTCGTGGTATCGTACAGGCTATAACTCTCAAACTGGCGTCCGAAGGAGTCGATGTTATCATCAACTGCCTGCGTAAGCGTAAAGCTGGTGAAGAAGTAGCCGTAAAAGCCAGAGAGATGGGAGTGAATGCTCATGTTATCAGAGCAAACCTTGCCGAACCGGAAAAAATCGAGGAGATGTTCAGCGAAGTAAAAGAAAAGTTCGGCAATCTCGACATACTCGTTAACAATGCAGCTTCAGGCATAGCCCGTACTGCCATGGAACTCGAATATGACGCATGGGACTGGACGATGAATGTGAATGCCCGTGGAGCACTTCTCTGTTCACAGCAGGCCGCAAAACTCATGACGAACGGTGGAGTTATCGTAAACATATCCAGCCTTGGTTCAAAGCTAGTTACACCCGTATACACCGCCGTCGGTGTTTCCAAGGCTGCTCTTGAAGCGCTAACCAGATATCTGGCTGTCGAACTTGCCGTTAAGAATATCAGGGTGAATGCGATATCGGCGGCAGCTGTAGAAACAGAGACGGTTAAACTGTATACCTCTGATCCAAATATACCTCGTTCCATCGTCACAACTACTCTTGCCGGAAGAATGGTACAGCCCGAAGACATAGCTGATACCGTGGCTTTCCTTTGCAGCAACCAGGCCGAGATGATACGGGGACAAGTGATCGTCGTTGACGGCGGTGTTTCGCTTACATTGATGGGCGATTTATACAGTACCGATGAGGTAGAGACCGGTGGATAAAAAGAAACAGGTTGTTATAACAGGAATGGGCGCGATCACGCCACTGGGTCTCACAGTCGAAGAACACTGGCAGGGACTGATTGCCGGAAAATCTGCTATTGGACCTATCACAAGGTTCGATACGGAGAAATATCCGGTCAAGGTTGCTGCTGAAGTTAAGGGGTTTGATCCCGAGAACTATATGGATATCAAGCGTGTCGACCGCACTTCATTATGCACTCAGTACTGTATCGCCGCGACAGGGATGGCAATTAATAATGCACAGCTTAATAACGAAATTGTAAAACCTGAAAGGATCGGATTAGTAATTGCTACCAGTGGTTCGATGGATATGCTGATCGACGAGGGAGAAGTGCTTAACACACGTGGACCGATGCGTATCAATCCTCTACTGATTAGTAAAATCTCACCAAGCATGGTATCCGCCATTACCGCCCTGGAATTCGGTCTCAAGGGACCTAACAGCAGCCTGAACAGTGCCTGTGCAAGCGGAAATGATGCCATCGGGACAGCAATGAACCTGCTGAGATTGGGACATGCCGATGTTGTGATTGCCGGTGGCGCAGAGACACAGGTTAACCGGCTGGCTATCGCGGTTACCGGGCGTGTAGGAGCTTTAAGCAGGCAGACTGATCCATACAAAGCCTGTCGGCCATTTGACCTCAACCGGGATGGTATGGTTTACGGTGAAGGAGGAGCAATTCTCGTTCTTGAAATGCTTGAACACGCTCATCAAAGAGGGGTACCAATACTCGCTGAAGTTGCCGGGGCTGGATGGTCGTTCGACGCTTATAATGAAACGGCTCCCGACCCTGAAGTGGAAGCTATTGCAATGCAAGTCGCGTTAGACGATGCGGGTATGAAGCCAGATGACGTAGATTACGTAAACGCTCATGGTACGAGCACAAAATTTAACGATGAAGCCGAAACAAAGGCGCTGAAAATTCTTTTCGGAAAACAGGCGTATAAGATTCCGATTAGTTCGAACAAGTCGATGATAGGCCATCTTGCTTGCGCTGCTGGCGCAGTTGAAGCGATCGGAGCGGTAATGACGGTAAAAGAAGGCATCATTCCGCCAACCATCAACTATGAAACTCCGGATCCCGATTGTGACCTGGATTATGTACCGAACCTAACTCGCAAGCAAGCAGTGAATGTATGCCTTTCTAATTCGTTTGGAATGGGCGGACAGAACTGCTGTGTCGTAATAAAAAAATATACTGGATAAAGATATGAGTACTGTAAATCTTGAAAACAAAACAGCCCTGGTAACCGGAGCTTCACGAGGACTGGGAAAAGCAATCGCATTAAAGCTGGCGTCTTGCGGTGCAGATGTAGCTATTAATTATCGGTCCAGCGATGAAGCGGCAGAGAATGTTTGCTGTGACATCGAGGAAATGGGACGGAAAGCTATGTTATGCAAGACTGATGTAGCTGAATCAGAAGCTGTAAAGCAAATGGTTCGTAAGATCTCTAATGAATGGGGAGGGATAGATATCCTGGTAAATAATGCCGGTATCGTCAAAGATTCACTCATTCTTCGGATGTCCGATGAATCATGGGATGATGTTATTAATACAAATCTGCGGAGCGCCTACTT
>CP070800.1:1599336-1633512 GCA_020343555.1 Dehalococcoidales bacterium | reverse complement strand
TCCTTCATCTCAATACCTGCCTGCTTTCGAGACGATAGTGAAAGGCCTGAGCGAGGATTCCGTTTTATCGGGATTATGGTCGGCGGGAGATCGATTATGGACGATAGATAAGACCAACACACGACTGTTAACGTTTCATGATACCCTGGCATCTCCAGTTGCTCTTCGAAATCCTATGGACAGGAGTGTCGGTATAGATACCAGGAACACCGTACTCGATTGGGAGGATTTACCTGGTGCAGCAGAATATGCCTGGCAGGTCCATTATGACGGCACATTTACGTCCATACCATCGAACTTCGAAGGATATACTACCGGGAACTCAATCCGTCTTCCCGAGCTTGATAAGGATACCAGCTATTTCTGGCGGATCAGGGCAGTAAATCCGGTATTTAGCCCCTGGTCAGACACCCATTCTTTCACAACAACACTCGGTAAGATCGAAGTTGGACCGAAGCTTATCAGTCCGAGCGCAGGAGCTGAACTGGTACCTCTGGAACCGATATTCCAATGGAGTGCGGTTGCTGGCGCTGAAAAGTACGAGCTGGTCGTTTCAACCGATGTCTCTTTCAGGAACAAAGTTATAGAAAAGACCGGCAGATTTGCTTTACCTGCAACTGCCTGGAAGAGTGAAGAAATCCTTGAAGA
The DNA here is from genome assembly GCA_020343555.1 of Dehalococcoidales bacterium. Next base: position 1,632,864 of record CP070800.1, on the reverse strand, counting down.
GGGCAAAACTTTCTACTGGAAAGTAAGAGCAATAGGTCCTGACAGTTATAGCGACTGGAGTGCGGTGAGTATTTTTTCTACTCATACAGTCGGAACGACGGAGGTTTCAGAGTCAGAAGTTATAAACATCGAGTGTCCTATTACCCTGAGCCCGGGAGCAGGTTCTGAAATGGTGTCATTGAAACCCTTGTTTCAATGGGATCCTGTATCTGGAGCCGATGGCTATGAACTGGTGGTATCCTCTGACTCATTCTTCAACGATCCGGTAATATTGAAGGCAGGCGAATATTCATTAAAGACAACTGCCTGGCAAAGTAATATTTCCCTTGAGAGTGATAAGACGTATTACTGGAAAGTAAGAACACTTGTTGATGGTTCTGTTAGTGACTGGAGCAGGGTAAGTGCCTTTTCGACGGGAGCACCTTATGAAGAGCCAAAGGTCGCTGTAATGAATGAAGTCCCGACGCCACTCCAATCTCAGAATACTCCTGCCAACGAAATACTTCCTGACTGGGCATTATATCTCGGTATTGGATTACTTATCGCTATCGTTCTATTGCTAACAATATCGTTTCTCATAGTTGTTGTAACACGAGTGAAACAACGTTAAGCCACCTCGGTACATTTGACCTGAAAGAAATCACGAATATATACTGTAGTTGATTTCCATTTGCGTTTTTTTCTCATATTTCCATAAACAACTGAGAGTCCGTTTTTTATTTTACATAAACACGACTTATTTTCAGAAAGAAGGCTGTTGATTAACCGTAAGAAATTTACCGATATATTCCCCGGCTGGTGGTTAAATATCATCACAGGATTATATTCCGGACTTGGGCATGGTTTTTACGGTTACGGTGTTTCTGTTCTTTTCAAACCCATATCAGCTGATCTGGGTTTAGACCGTGCTGGAACCTCGTGGGCAACAGGGATTGGCAGATTGCAGGGAAGTGCTGAAGCTCCCATAACGGGATGGCTCTCAGACAGGTTCGGACCCAGGTGGGTGATCGTTGCCGGCACCTTTATTGCCGCTTCAGGACTGCTTTTGATGTATTTTGTACGATCCGCATGGGCATATTACCTGGTCTGGGGAATAATTACGGCGATGGGAATGAATCTTGCCCTGACAATCGCTGTGGATAAAGCACTTACTGACTGGTTTATCAGGAAAAGAGGACTTGCGCTTGGTATAAGGTTCGTGATTATTGGCGCTTGTGGCGTTATTGTCATACCGATTATTTCATGGCTTGTCAGTACCTTCGACTGGCGTGCTACCTGTCTTATATGGTCGCTGGTGATGTTTACGGGTGTCCCGATGATGTGGCGATTTGTTAAACAAAAACGCCCCGAGTACTATGGTCTTTTACCAGACGGAGTCAAGGTAGAATCCGGAGAGAGTACAGATCTTGACACAATGATAGACAGGGGCGTCGAGTATGCGGCAGAATATGATGAAACCGAATTCACTCTAAGACAGGCACTGAAAACTCCGGCCTACTGGTTGATCACGATATCATGGATTTTTGCCATGGTTGTTGCCGGAGCAATAAATACGCATTGTATCCCTTTACTTACTGACCTGGGGATAGAGGAAAATATCGCCAGTGCGATGATGGCAATGATGGTGTTTTTCACTATCCCGGCACGATTCGCTGCCGGTGTATTGGCTGACCGTGTAAGAAAAGACCGGTTACAGTTCCTTGTTGCCGGTACTTTCATACTCCAGGCTCTGGGGATCGGTATATTCCTCCTGTACCAGAGTGTAGCAGCCTTATATGTGTTTCTGGTACTCTACGGATTCGGAAGCGGTGGTCCGGCACCGTTACGCCTTACAATAGGGGGAAGATATTTCGGGCGTAAAGCATTTGCTTCGATACAGGGAACATCGATGGTGTTGACAGCGCCTGTAGCGCTTCTGTCACCTGTGTATGCCGGGTGGGTATACGATAATACCGGAAGTTACATACCGGCGCTAACAACGTTTGTAGTGATGCTCTTTATTGCGGCTGCTCTGATGTCTCTGATGCGTCCGCCCAAGGCACCTGAACAGGTGACAGATATCCGAAAATTCCTGTAGATTAATAATCCAGCAGGTAAACCTGGGTGACAAGCGGAAGGTTTGACTTGGTGAAATTCACTTTCGGCTGGGTTTCAGCATCTTTGATTCCCATTTCACTCAGAAACTTGTCTACATGAGCTAATTCCCGTTTTAATGCATCGGTCTTGTAGTGCATGGGTATGACGACTTTAGGTTCGAGCTGACGTACGATTTCGGCGGCTCCAACGGCATCTATCGTTGATGCACCGCCTACCGGAACCAGCAGGATATCGATGTCATCCAGTTCTTCAGCCTGATTCGTTGAGAAAGTGTGGCCCAGGTCGCCAAGGTGACAAATGGTCATCTCATCGATTTCCAGCAGATAAACGGTATTTTTACCTCTTTTATTGCCTTTATCTTCATCATGATAAGAGGGCATACCAATGATGAGAACGCCGCTAATTTCGTATTCGCCAGGACCGGTAACGGCTTTGGGTTCACCACCGATAGCTTTGACATTGGAATGTCCAGGATGCTGGTGACTGACTGTAATGACGTTCGCGCTCGTCTTGCCCAGTGTGTAACCAATATCAGGTGAGTATGGATCAGTGACTACTGTAGCACGACTTCCTTTAAGTCTGAAACAGGAATGACCTAGCCAGTTTATCTCCATGTTTTCAAGCCTAAATATAGCATAGAGAGAGCTTTCGGTCAATGAAAATAGACGATAGTTTACAATTCAATACTGCCCTCTGAAAATCAGGGATTATTGTGACTGATTCTCTTGACAATCACCTCTAGACATGATAAAAAAGAATTAGCAGTCTAATGCTTAGATTGCTAATGGAGGTGATTTGAGATGCTGTCTCCACGGTCAGAGACAATACTTAAATCAATAGTAACCCAATATATTATAAAAGCAACACCGGTATCTTCCGGTAGTATTACAAGCGATTCTGAACTTAATGTCAGTTCAGCCACTATCCGCAATGAGATGGTACGCCTGGAAAATGAAGGGTATATAATTCGTCCTCACCATTCTTCGGGAAGTGTTCCACTGGATAAGGGATACAGAATATATGTAGATACGCTAGATGATATAAAACTTCCTGCGGCTGAGCAGCGTATGATAAACCACCTGTTTCATCAGATCGAAGGAGAATTGGACGGATGGTTGAACCTTGCAGCTACGCTCCTGTCACAGATGGTGCAAAATGTTGCTCTGGTAACCAAACCCAAGACAGGTGCATGCCAGTTTAAACACCTGGAAGTAATTAACCTTCAGGATTCTCTGGCATTGTTAATTATAGTATTTCAGGGAGCTAAGGTCAGGCAGCAATTAATCGAGTTTGAAGATCCTGTTACTCAAGAGGAACTAAAAACAATAGCAGGAAAGCTGAATGATATCTTTGCAGGTTTAACGAGGTTGGAAATACCAAAGCAGACAGAGGGATTATCACCTGTTGAAAAGAAAATTACAGGTTATTTATTGAAAGAAATGGAAGCGGAAGACAACCGACAGTATGAAGAATCATATCTTGATGGGTTGCATTACACACTTAATCAACCTGAGCTTGCCCAGAATCATGAGCAGGCGCTAACTTTAATGGAATTGGTAGAGCAGCGTCACCTGGTAAAAAGTATCGTTCCTTCGAAGATAAAGGGACAAGGTGTTCACGTAGTGATTGGCAAGGAAAATGAGACGGAATCAGTCCAAGATTACAGTGTCGTTGTCAGTCAGTATGGGTTACCTGGGGAAGCTACAGGAACCATCAGCGTGGTCGGACCTACACGGATGCAATATGCCCGTACCATTGCTACTGTGGGTTATTTATCATTGATACTGAACCTGCTTGTAGCTAAACTATACGGAAAAGAAATTCCTGTTGAGTTTATTCCTGATTAACAGAATTACGGATATGGTGGGATAATGGAAGAAGAGAACATCAATGAAAACGAGTCGCTGGACGATGTTTTAGAAGGCGTCGAAGAGGATGATATAGAAGTGCTGAAACAGAGTCTGGTTGAAGAGAAGACTAAAGCTGAAGAGTACCTGGCAAACTGGCAGAGAACTCAGGCTGATTTTATCAATTATAGACGACGCAATGACAAAGAAAAAGAAGAACTCGGAGAATACTCTCGAGCTGCAATCGTTCAGTGTGTTTTACCTATACTCGATGATTTCGAAAGAGCTATATCCGCTATGCCGGACCAGGAAGTCGATTCCAACTGGGTAGAAGGCGTCAGGATGATTGAGAAAAAATTACGGACGATTCTGGAATCAGAAGGTCTATCATGTATTGAAGCTGTCGGAGAATCCTTCGATCCTTACCAGCACGAAGCTGTTCGGCAGGAAAGTGGAGAAGAAGGTGTAGTGCTGGATGAAGTACAGAAAGGATATAAATTCAACGAAAAGGTTATCCGTGCCAGCCAGGTAGTGGTTGGGAACGGAGAAGAGAAAGTAAACGATTAATATAGGAGACTCTGTCAGTGAACATAGGGCAGAGACTTGCAGGATAGAGGAGGAAAAGGAATGGCAAAGGTAATAGGAATTGATCTTGGAACTACGTTTTCGGCGGTTGCCGTCATGGAAGGCGGCGAGCCTACGATCATCCCGAATGCTGAAGGAGGAAGGACGACACCTTCTTATGTAGCAGTCAGTAAAAGTGGTGAGAGACTGGTCGGTACGGTAGCAAAACGACAGTCCATAACCAATCCGGATAATACCATTTTCAGCGTAAAACGTCTCATGGGACGTAAGTTTGATGAACAGTCGGTAGAGTACGATAAAAAACTACTCCCATTTCAAATAACCAAAGCGGATAATAACGATGCCCGTGTAAAAATGGGTGATAAAGATTATAGTCCACCAGAAATATCAGCCATGATCTTACAGAAACTCAAGACCGATGCCGAAGCATATCTGGGCGAAAAGGTAACAGAAGCCGTAATTACCGTACCTGCCTATTTTAATGACAGCCAGCGTCAGGCTACCAAGGACGCTGGAAAGATTGCCGGTCTCGAGGTACTTCGAATAGTAAACGAACCCACGGCCGCCGCGCTTGCCTACGGGCTGGATAAGAAAGCAGACGAAACGATTGCTGTTTATGATCTTGGTGGTGGTACTTTCGATATTTCTATTCTTGAACTCGGAGAGGGTACTTTCCAGGTGAAGTCTACTAACGGTGATACACACCTTGGGGGTGATGATTTCGACCAGCGAGTAATGGACTGGCTTTGCGATGAATTCAAGCGAGAGCAGGGGATCGATCTTAAACAGGATAAAATGGCATTACAGCGTTTAAAAGAAGCAGCGGAGAAAGCTAAATGCGAGTTATCCACTGTACAGCAAACTGAAATCAGCCTGCCATTCATTACTGCCGATGCAGAAGGACCGAAACATCTGAATATTAATCTTACTCGAGCCAAGCTGGAGCAGCTGGTAATGGATCTGATAGATAAATCGATGGAACCCTGTCGTGCAGCTCTCAAAGATGCCGGAAAGACAGCAGCACAGATAGATGAAGTAATCCTTGTCGGTGGTCAGACCAGAATGCCTCTGGTGCAGCAGAAAGTAACGGAACTGTTTGGGAAAGAACCTCACAAGGGCGTCAATCCTGATGAAGTGGTTGCCGTGGGAGCTGCAATTCAGGCAGGTGTTCTTAAAGGTGATGTAAAGGACGTACTGTTACTTGATGTGACTCCCCTTACACTGGGAATCGAGACCCTTGGTGCAGTAGCTACCCCGCTCATACCGCGAAATACCACGATTCCGACATCAAAGAGTCAGATATTCAGTACCGCTGCGGATAATCAACCCAGCGTTGAGATTCACGTTGTACAGGGTGAAAGACCGATGGCAACGGATAACAGAACTCTGGGACGATTTATGCTGGATGGGATACTGCCGGCACCCAGAGGAGTTCCCCAGATCGAGGTTAGTTTCGATATGGATGCAAATGGTATTTTAAGCGTCAGAGCACATGATAAAGGAACAGGTAAAGAACAAAAGATAACGATCACGGCTTCAAGCGGACTTGAGAAAGACGAAATTGAGAAAATGCAGCAGGAAGCTGAAATGCATGCTGCTGAAGATGAGAAACAGCGTGACAAGATAGAGACTTTCAACACCGCCGACACGCTTGTGTACTCCGTTGAAAAGACCCTGAGAGAAAACAAGGACAAAATATCGGATGAGCTAAATACCGAAGTAGAAGAAAAGGTAAAAGCCGTAAGAGATGCCTTGACAGCTCAAGACGTAGATGCCGTCAAGCAGGCTACACAGGATCTAAATACTGCGATGCAGAAAATAGGAGAAGCTGTCTACCAGCAGCAGCCACCTCCTCCGGAGGGAGAGGAGCCACCCGATGATCAACCACCTGCGGATGAGGGAGAAGGAACTGTGGAAGGAGAATTCCGCGAGGTATAACACTAGGACATGGCTACTAAACAAGATTACTACGACATACTCGGAATAACTAGGGATGCTTCCGATAGCGAAATAAAAACCGCTTATCGGAAGCTCGCCTTTCAATATCATCCCGACAGAAACCACGAAACAGGCTCGGAAGATAAGTTCAAAGAAATCAATGAAGCTTATGAAGTTCTCTCGAATCCGGAAAAGAGAGACGCTTATGATCGCTTTGGTCATAGCGGCGACAATATCTTCGGACAAGGTTTCGACGGTTTCGGTTTCGATGGTGTAGGAAGCATATTCGATGCGTTCTTCGGTGGAAGAACATCAACTTCAACCCGTCAGGCACCCGAGAGAGGATCCGACCTGCAGTGTAGTGTTTCCATTACTCTGGAAGAAGCCGCTTTCGGAATAGAAAAAGAACTTAATATATCGCGAATAGAGTTCTGTTCTCAATGTCACGGAATTGGCAGTCGTCCGGGCAGCCAACCTGAGCAATGCATGGATTGTAATGGTTCCGGGCAGATACGTCGAGTTCAACAAAGCATTTTTGGTCGATTCACGAATGTGACGACATGTCCTAGGTGTCGTGGTGAAGGCAGAGTGATTACTGATCCGTGTCCTGGTTGCCGGGGCACCGGGAAAGAAAAATTCCAGCGTAACATTATGGTTAATATTCCAGCCGGAGTGGATAATGGTTCCAGGATACGCCTAAGTGGCGAAGGCAACACAGGAGCTCGAGGTGGATACTCCGGAAACCTGTACGTAAATCTTAATGTACGAGAACATGAGTTATTTATACGGGAAGACGATGATATCGTCTATGAACTACCGATTAATTTTGCTCAGGCAGCACTCGGAACTGAAGTAGAGGTTCCTACTCTCCATGGTGATATCAAATTGAAAGTTCCAGCCGGAACACAGGCTGGACATGTCTTTCAACTGAAAAATAAAGGCGTACCGCACCTGCGCGGCAGGGGACAGGGTAATCAACTGGTAGTTCTCAAGGTCCTTACACCGGAATCTCTTTCTAAAAAACAACGCCAGCTCTTTGAAGAACTGGCTCGAGAGATGGGGGATACTAAAAAGAAAAAGAAATAACTGATCGAGTTGTCACTCAGCCACTTCTTTAGATAGTTCTGACTCAACAGGTTTAGCTTTTTCACCAAGTCTACGCTCTTTACCGGATAATAATCTGGCTATATTTTCCCTGTGCATAACTACGATCACAACAGTGCCTATCAGTGTGTATATCAGGTATTCCAGTGGAAAACCGTTGAATATAGTCAATGGTATTAATATACTGTAAGTGCCTACCACACCGGCGATTGAACCTAGTGATGCGAATCTTGTCAAACCTGCACCAATGATGAAAACCTCACCGCCAAACAGAGCTGCGACAGGGCAGAGAGCTACCAGACCACCGAAAAACGTCGCTACTCCCCTTCCTCCTTTGAAACCAAGGAAGATGGACCAGTTATGTCCTGCTATAGCTGCCAGACCTGCCAGTACCTGAGCAACTAGGAGGCCCAGTCCGAAGTCACCACCTATGACAAGATAATTTCTGCCGACAATTAAACCTGCGAAAACAACGGCTAATGCGCCCTTCACGATATCAAGGAAAAGTACAAAGGCCGCAGCCTTCGTACCCGCTGTTCTTAACACATTAGTCGCACCGATTTTACCGCTGCCGTATTCTCTGATATCAACCTTTGAAATGAGTTTACTAACCAGTACTCCGGAAGGTATAGAGCCGATAAGGTAACCGACAATAATGACAGCAAGAAACTGTAAGAAAATCATGAATCTCCCCTCGTTTTAAAAATTAGCTTGATTGGTGTACCGGTAAACCCGAATGTCTGACGGAGTTTGTTCTCCAGGTAGCGCTGATAGGAGAAGTGAATCAGTTTTTTATCGTTAATGAAAAACACAAACGTAGGGGGATTTACATCGGCTTGTGTGGCATAGAGAATTTTGAGCCTTTTACGACCGATTCTGGGCAGGTTGTGAGCTGCTACCGCCTGCTGTACTACGTTGTTGACGGTAGCCGTGGATAATCTCTTCAGCCTTTCCTGATATACTTGCTGTACCTGGGGCATTATCTTGTTTACCCCCTGTCCACTATTAGCCGAAGTATATACTATAGGAGCGTACGGTATGAAGTTGAGCTGACTCCTGATATAGTTGTTCCAGTCGGTTTTATTTTTTTCCTCGACAAGATCCCACTTGTTGACTATCAGAATGATCCCCTTTGCCATCTGGCGGACATATCCACCTATATGTACATCCTGAGCCGTAAATGGCTCATCCGCATCCACCACAAGTAAGGCTATATCTGCCCGGTCCAAAGCTCTCAGGGAACGTATTACACTGAATTTATCTACCCCGGTCCCCTGACGACCTCTCCTCTTGATACCAGCAGTATCTATAAGTAACACACTCTGTCCCTTATAGTCAAGTAAAGTGTCTATTGCATCACGTGTAGTACCAGGTGTATCGTCGACTATTACTCTCTGTTCGCCGAGAAGAGCGTTCAACAGTGCTGACTTACCAACGTTAGGTCTGCCGACTATTGCTACCTTGATCGACTCACCTTCATCCTGTGAGGGGATTTGCATTGGAAGAAGCGAGACAATTGTATCCAACAGGTCGGCAGTACCGCGACCATGATGAGCGGAGACGGCTACTGGATCGCCGATCCCGAGTTCGTAAAATTCAACGATATTACCCTCAATCTTATTATTATCCGCTTTATTTACGGTCAGGATTACCGGCTTACTGGTCTGCCGAACCATATCGGCTATATCCAGATCCAGAGGTGTTACGCCATCCCGAATGTCAACCATGAACACAATCACATCAGCTTCTTCAATTGCTGCATTAGTCTGGTCTTTTACTCCCTGAGCTATAGAGCCATCGGGTTTGGATTCCAGTCCACCGGTGTCGACCAGTGTGAAGTCGATATCTTGCCAGGTAATTGTCGTCAGCACCCGATCGCGAGTGGTACCCGGAAGATCCTCGATAATTGCTATTTGTTTACCAGCCAGTCGGTTCAACATGGTGGATTTTCCGACATTCTGCCTGCCAATAATCGCTACAATAGGTTTTGTCATAATGTACTCTATGATCTCCTGAATACAGTATACCATCCAGACGAAGAGTTTCTGGAGAAAGTGTACTAAGAATAGTCCAGAAGCAGCGTATTGCTGTTAATACTCATATGCTTCAAGGTTTTGAACAGGTTTTCCTCCGGGAAGTGTGTTAGCCAGCTTAATGCTAGGAGGTTCAATTTCGGTTTCCATCACGCTTTTCAATTCTGCAACTGTATCTCTGAAGTTATTGACAAAGACGTTGTATTCTGCTGCAAACCGGTTATAATGATCGCGTGTCGATGGCGGGAGATCGATCTTTTCGGCAATCTCATAAAACTGCTCAACGAACTCGTAATAATGATTACTCAGTATCCACAGTTCGTTAAGATATACTCTTAGATAAGTAGCAAATTTCCCACTGTTCGTATCACTCTCGATCCTGCGTATAAAGCTGTCGAACCATGTATCCATCAGTCTGGCGCACATATCACAGGAGCGTGCCCAGTCCCACAACTGTGGATCGTCAAGGTTGAACAGTGTGTCGATAATTGCGAAAATCGATAATGACGAGGTACCCGTGAACCGACGACTAAAGTATCCTGCCTGTTGCCTGAGTCTCATGGAAATCACTTCAACGTGTTTTTCACTTTCTCTTATTACCGCTACAATCAAGCCTGCCAGGAGGATGATACCCAGTATTGTACCCAGGAGCCACATGTCCCAGTTATAGTTAATACCAATCAGAGCTATAGCCGTGATCAAAGCGGGAGCCCATCCCCCGATAAAAACGGTCTTCAATAATTTAATAATAGACACCGTCCCCTCCTGCTTATTATGGCATTAGTCCCCTATTTATTGCCAAGCAGTTTTACAAGCAAAGCTTTTTGGGCATGCAGCCTGTTTTCTGCCTGGTCGAATACAACTGACTGTATGCTTTCTATTACTTCATTAGTGACTTCCTCACCACGATGAGCCGGTAAATCATGCATAAAAATGGCATCCTCTTTAGCCAACGCCATCAGTTTCTTATCAACCTGGTATTTTGCAAATATCTTACGTCGTTTTTTTGCTTCAGCTTCCTGTCCCATACTTGCCCATACATCGGTATAGACTACATCAGCTCCGGTAACAGCTTCTTCGGGACTTGTTGTAAGGGTGATTATAGCACCTGAATCTGGAGTATACTTATCAACTTGATTAATAACTTCTTTAGTCAGACTATATCCTTCCGGTGAAGCGATCCTGAAATTCATGCCTGTTAAAGCTGAAGCCAGTGCCAGGCTGGTGGCGATATTGTTTCCGTCGCCAATATATGCGACAGTTATACCTTTCAGCGTGGCTTTCTTTTCATAAATCGTCTGCAGGTCAGCTAATGCCTGACATGGGTGTTCGCAATCCGAAAGAGCGTTAATCACGGGTACTCCTGCGTATTCAGCCAGAACTTCTATCGTATGGTGGGAATATGTTCGCGCCGCGATGGCATTTACATAGCGCCCCAGTACTCTCGCAACATCGGGAACCGATTCTCTCGTTCCAAGGCCGACTTCTGCCTGGGAGAGGTATATAGCATGCCCTCCAAGCTGATTCATCGCCAGGTCAAAACTGACCCGTGTTCGGGCTGACTGTTTTTCAAACAGGACAGCAAGTGAATTGTCTTTGAGAGTTTCCGACCATATTGTCTTTTTCAACTTAACAGCATCATGGATCAGGGAGAGAATTTCATCTCCGCTGAGATCAGATATCGAAAGTAGATGATTATGTTTCATATGATTCCCTTATGCGTAACAGTATATCACGAAACAGGGTAACTCACCACAAATATTGCTTATGGCAGGTGTAATCTTGACACTGATTAGTAACTAAAATAATATGCAGTAAAGGAGGGTATAGGAATGCCTGTCACCGAAACATTTACCGTAAAGGGAAATGAAGTAGTTGAAAAGGTCAAGCAACTCATTCACGAGGGGAATATCAGGAAAGTTCGACTAATTCATGATAAGAATACGATATTTGAAATTCCACTCTCTGTTGGTGCTCCTGTTACAGTTGCAGTAATCCTGGCCACTCCGCTTCTGGCAGCGATCGGAGCTTTTGCCGCGCTTGTGACGGAGTGTACTATCGAAGTTGAAAAAGAAGCTTAATCCTGATACACAAGAATGGTAAATCTTTATGACATGGATTTACCCGACAAGGGAGGATATGTCCTTCTCCTCAGGCTTGAGGAAAGACATGAGATACTGATTGGGAGACTGGGAAGGATACGATTCGATCCCGGTTATTATACCTATGTTGGATCAGCGATGGGAGGGTTACAGCAGAGGATATCACGGCACTTGCGAAAAGAGAAAAAATTCCACTGGCACATCGATTACCTTCTTAGTAAAGCTTCAGTAGAAAATGTCATAGTCTGTCAGTCGGAAGAAAATGTAGAATGTGATATCGCTGGTGAGATCGGAAAAGTATATAAGGTGATAAATGGATTCGGTTCGAGTGACTGTAAATGCTCCGGGCATCTTTTTCACAGCCCTTCGAGATTGGACAATAAGATAATGGGAAAACTCATATCAACAGGTGTGAAACCGCGGTTAATACTTAATGATCAGGATAATGGTAACTGATATATGACGGAGCTATTACTGGTAAGACATGGAGAAACCGAATGGAATGCCGGTGAGATATTCAGGGGCAGGGCGGATGTAAGTCTTAATGAAAAAGGTGTTGTACAGGCAAAACAACTGGGTGAGTATCTGAAAAATTCAAGACTGGAAGCCGTGTATTCAAGCCCTTTACAAAGAGCGGTATGCACCGCTGAGAAAATTGCGAAACCACACTCACTCGATGTTCGGATAGATCCTGCTTTAATCGACATGGATTATGGTGAATGGCAGGGAATGCCATTGGCTGAGGTCAGGAAGATATACAAAAATCTTTACATAAAGTGGGTGAGATCTCCGGAAAATGTAAAGTTTCCAGGTGGAGAAGACCTTGATAATGTGAAAAATCGTTCAGTTGCCACGGTCAATAAGATAGTCAAGGAACACAAGGGCTCCGTTGTTCTTGTATCTCACCGTGTGGTAAATAAGGTACTGATCTGCTTTTTGATGGGGCTGGACAACTTCCATTTCTGGAATATTAGGCAGGAAACGTGCGGAATTTCGTCATTTTCATATGAAGAAGGACGATTTATACTGACAAAACATAACGACACGTCGTTTTTAGGCGGTTTATCAGGGGAGGGACAGAATGATTTTTAAGAGGTGGCTGATGAGTAGAAACCGGATAGTATGGTTGGGAATTCTCCTTATCACGCTGACTTGTGTCACATTAATGACGGGTTGTACTTCTGAAGAAACGATTACCGAGCCGAATATAGCGGCGGTTAGTGAAGCAGCGCTCCAAGCATCGGTGGTCACTGATCTTTCCGCGCAGGAAGCATATACGTTGATACAGGAGAAAATGAACGATCCTGATTTCAAGATTCTTGATGTCAGGACACCCGATGAATATAATATCGGACACGTGGAAGGTGCCATTAATATCGATTATAATTCGGATGGCTTTAAAGAAAAACTAGCTACACTGGATAGATCAGGTGAGTATCTTGTGTATTGCCGCAGCGGTAATCGTAGTTCGGGAGCAGTAAAGGTAATGGAAGAATTAGGGTTTACCATGATCTACCATATGACCGGCGGAATTATCGACTGGAGTGCGGAAGGTTTACCCCTTGATAGATAACACGATAAGATCCTAACCTATCTACATTTCTTGATACTCTGTTATAATATCGGTATGGAAAAACCTCTACTGGTTCTGTTTGACGGAAATGCCATTATTCACCGTGCCTACCACGCTTTTCGGGCAACAAGACCGCCTACCGTCTTCACGGTTCGGAAAACCGGAGAAATAGTGACGGCAGTGTATGGTTTCGCCCAGATGGTATTAAAGTCGATCAACGACCTGAATCCATCCTGTTGCGCTATTGCTTTCGATACTCCCGAGCCTACCTTCAGAGATGAGATTTTCGACCAGTACAAGGCACACCGTCCTCCGACTCCTGATGAACTGATCGACCAGTTTGCCAGGGTAAGTAACCTGGTTGAGACTTTCAATATACCCGTGTATGAATTACCGGGTTTCGAAGCGGATGATATTCTCGGCTCATTGAGCCGACAAGCCGCGGAAAAGGAGATAGATGCCGTAATAGTTACCGGAGATAGCGATACGATGCAGCTTGTCTCATCTCACGTAAACGTGATATACCCGCGAAGATCGTTCAGCGATACGATCCGGTATGATGAAAAGGCGGTTAAGGAAAAATACGGCGTAACTCCCCACCAGATAGTTGACCTGAAAGCGCTGGTAGGGGATACTTCGGACAATATACCGGGAGTTCCGGGAATCGGCGAAAAAACGGCGGTAAAGCTAATCAACCAGCTTGGTACGCTTGAAGAGATATATGAACGCATCGATGAAGTGAATCCTCCACGAATACAATCGATTCTGAAAGAAAACCAGGATATCGCGTTTAAAAGTAAGAAACTGGCGACTATCGATGTAGATACGCCGGTAACACTGGACATGGAACAATGCCAGTTGGATCGATTCGACCGGAAAAAAACCATTGAATTATTCCGCGAACTGGAGTTTTTCAGCCTGCTTCAGAAGCTTCCCGGTAACGGAGATACGGATTCAAAAGATACTATCAAGATTGAATCCGCTGCCCCGGTTGAAAAAGACTACCACACCATAACGGATAATGAAGCTCTCGATTCTCTTTTGAATACGATCTCATCAGCGAAATTGTTGACCTTTGATCTTGAAACGACCAGTCTTGATGCTATTACCACCCAGATCGTGGGATTCTCCTTTTCCGTAAAGCCCGGTGAAGCCTTTTATATTCCGGTAGGGCATTTTGGCTGGGTACAGACAGAACAGCTTCCTGTGGAAGCAGTAATCGATCGATTGAAACCGGTGATGGAAGATCCGAAACTGGAGAAACTGGCTCATAACGCGAAGTTTGACATGACCGTATTTGCCGAAAACGGCGTGGATGTGAGTAATGTTGCCTTCGATACGATGATAGCCGCTCATCTTATGGATGAGAAATCAGTGGGTTTGAAAAACCTGGCATTTAGCCGTTTGGGAATCGAAATGACTCCCATTACCGACTTGATAGGAACTGGTTCGAAACAGTTGTCGATGTCCCAGGTAGATGTAGCGAGTGCTGCCGAATATGCCTGTGCTGATTCGGACATGACGATTCGGCTGGCAGAACTTTATGGGCTGGAGCTGAAGCAAGCAGGACTATGGGAACTTTTCACGGATGTCGAGATGCCGCTGGTGCCTGTCCTGGTTTCCATGGAAAGAAACGGGGTGGCACTGGACACCGGGCTTATGGCAGAGATGGCACAGGATCTTGGTGAACAGATACTGGCTCTCGAAGGCGAAATATATAAAAGTGCCGGTCACCAGTTTAACATCAATTCACCGAAACAGCTTGGTCCTGTTCTTTTCGAAGAACTCGGACTGCCGACAGGTGGAAAGAGGAAGGGAAGCTATTCAACGGCAGCTTCTGTCCTTGAGGACCTTCGCGGTGTTCACCCGATAATAGAACAGATTCTGGAATACCGCCAGCTGGCCAAGATGAAATCGACCTATATAGATGCTCTTCCCGGCCTAGTAAGTCTGAAAACAGGCAGAGTCCATACCAGTTTCAACCAGACGAGGACTACAACCGGGCGACTTTCGTCAAGCGATCCCAACCTGCAGAATATACCTGTACGTGGTGAACTGGCTAAAAAAGTCCGTGATGCATTTATAGCGCAGGGCGATTCCTTACTTATCAGCGGAGATTACTCCCAGATAGATCTACGGGCACTGGCCCATCTTTCTCAGGACAAAGGTCTTGTCGAGGCTTTCAGGAATGATGAAGATATCCATGCGGCTACTGCTGCGAGACTATACGGTGTTACCATGCCTGAGGTTACACCGGATATGCGGCGAGTCGCGAAAACGGTCAATTTCGGTGTAATTTACGGTATGAGCGACTATGGCCTGGAACAGGCTACCGAAATGTCACGAGAAGAAGCGTCAAAGTTCATTACGGCATATTTCGAACAGTATCCCGGAATCAAGCAGTATATGGATATAACCAAACAGCATGCGAGAGATCTGGGGTATGTACAGACTATCCTGGGAAGACGCCGTTCTATTCCCGAGATAAATTCATCGAACCGACAGGTAAGAGAAGCTGCCGAAAGGATGGCGATCAATATGCCGGTACAGGGGACGTCAGCAGATATTATCAAGGTTGCGATGATCCACCTGTATGACGAGATGGGAAAGCGTGGTATGAAGAGTAAAATGCTTCTCCAGGTTCATGATGAGCTTCTCTTCGAAGTAATCCCTGACGAACTTGAGGTGATGCAGCAGCTTGTTCCCAGTACCATGTCCTCGGCTCTGGAGTTAACTGTTCCCCTTAAGGTGGACATAAATACAGGCCACAACTGGGCTGAATTGAAGGAGTAATATACGTTATTACTCTTATCGTCTAACCGTGACTACGGACGACATATACCGGCAGATACATTACCTTTTGAAAGGGCTTTCGATTGAAGAAAATATTTTTCGGCTGGTTCATAGTCCTTGCCGGTATCTTTTTTATGACCTATAACAGCGTCCTGTTCGTGTATGGATTCACCGCTTTTATGACTCCTATTACTCTTTCATTCGGATGGAACTATGCTCAGGTGTCATTTGCTTCCTCGCTACGCGGACTTGAAACAGGCAGCCTTGATCCACTGGTGGGAGTCGCAGTGGATCGCTGGCCGGCAAGAAGGTTGATGCTGATAGGTTTATTGATATACGCGGGTGGCGTAATATTTATCAGCCAGGCAACTAACCTGGCTATGTTTTATGGCGGTTTTCTGATCGTCGGACTCGGTGGGGCGATCAGCATCACGATGGTTCCTTCTACCGTTATTGCCCGGTGGTTCAAGAAGAATATTGGAAAAGCAAGCGGATTGTTATCTGTAGGTGTAGCTCTGGGTGGTATGTTCACACCTCTGATAGTTAAATCCATCGATACGAAAGGCTGGGAAAATACTCTCATATACCTGGCGATAGGTCTGCTGGTTATGGGTATACCGCTGTCTTTTCTTTTCCGCAGCAGGCCTGAAGAATATGGAATGCTGCCTGACGGTCAATTGATAGATGAAAAAACCCCGGTACTTGAGACATCTTCAGGCATGGGAGTCAAGGAAGCAGTTAGAACAAGGGCTTTCTGGGCAATAGGGTTTTCTACGATGATGCAGATGATAGCGATACACGCAGTGACTTTGCATATGATGCCATACCTCGAGAGTCTGGGACTGGAAAGGTCGGAAGCTGCCATACCGGTAACTATCTTTTCAGTTATCACAATAGTGTGCAGGATACTTTATGGGTTTTTATCTGATATTTTCAGTAAAAAAAGAATGCTTGCGCTTTCCATGTTTATGACTTCAGCAGGATTACTCCTTTTTCAGTCGCTTGATGGTAGTTCTTTTATAATGGTGGTGGTATTCGCCGTCGTCTATGGAGTAGGTGCCGCGGGAGCGATGCCTTTACGAACGCCGATAATCCGAGAATACTTCGGAGTGAAGAGATTCGGCACGATATTCGGGATACTGGCCTTTTTCCTTACTGTCGGTACTGCAGGTGCAGCTCCTCTGGCAGGCTGGGTATATGATACGAGGGGTGAATATTATCCCATCTGGCTGATCTTTTCCGGCTTATCCGTAATAGGAATGATATTGATACTAACCATTCGGAAACCTGAGGATGATCTGCGGAAAAGAATCGATGAGGAGAGTAATTAGTGCTGAGCATGAGAAAAGCCGAATCGGAAGACATCGATGCACTCTGTGACCTAATGACTGGGTTAGCCGGGCATACTCTATCAAGGGAAGGAATGCTGGACAGGCTGGAATACATAGAAAAAAGCGACATAGATTACCTGTTTGTCTGCGAAGAAGATAATAGTATCCTTGGGCTTCTCGGTTTCAGAATACGAGTTAATCTGGAGGAAGTGAGTAAATTCGGAGAAATATCCGCAATAGTTGTGCGACCTGAGTCACAGAAAATGGGAGTGGGGCGTTTTATGATGGATTATGCTGATAAGCAGGCTAGAAACCTTGGGTGTAAAGGAATGTGGCTTGTCAGTGGATTTGCCAGGGAAGAGGAAGCCCATAAATTCTATAAACGGCTTGGATATCAGGTAAATGGGTACAGGTTTATCAGGCCGTTTGAATAACTAGTATATAAGAGTAAGGAAGTGAAATATGCCTGAACTGCCTGAAGTTGAAACGGTAAGGAATGAACTTACTCCGCACATTATCGGACGGCGGATCACCGGTCTGACTTTTGAATGGGACAGAATAGTCAAGAAGATCCAGGTTGAAGATTTTGAAAGAGGAGTTATAGGACAGGAAATCCTTGCGCTTGACCGGCGTGGCAAGTATCTCATCTTCAGCCTTAGCAGTGGTGATTATATGATAATTCACCTGAAAATGACCGGCTCGCTGCTGGTACAAAAGAAAGAGGATGAGCTTCCGCGTTTCACACGGGCCGTGATACATCTGGATAATGATACAGATATTGTGTTTCGAGATCCGCGGAAATTCGGCGTTATGCGTCTGGTAGACGATCCTGAGCCTGTCATCGGTAAACTGGGTCCTGAACCTTTGAAGGACGATTTTACGATAGATGTTTTCAGAGAACGACTGCTAAACCGAAAAGCTCCGATGAAAGCCCTTCTCTGCGACCAGAATGTTATTGCAGGCATTGGGAGTATGTATGCCGACGAAGTAATGTTCGATACCGGAATTTATCCCGTACGGCTGCCTGAAAGCCTCTCAGATAAAGAAAAAAAGCACTTATATAAAGCTATTCGCAGAATTTTGTATGCGGCGATCGAGAATAAAGGAGCCAGCGTTAATACGTATTATCGTCCTGACGGCAGTGAAGGAACGGCACACTTCGAGTTTAATGTGGCTCATCGAGGTGGTCAGCCGTGTAACGTATGTGGGACACCCATAGAAAGAATGGTAGTAAGAGGACGTGGAACCTACTATTGCCCTAAATGCCAGGCAGATAAATCGAGTTAGCTGGGTTTCTGCCAGCGAACAGCTACGAACGCGCCGGTATCAAGTTTTCTTAGCTTTCCTTCTCTTTCTGTAATTATTGCTTTTTCGGGGTCATCATCATTCATGAAATGGACCACCGTCTCTGTTTCTCCTTCAACCCCAGCCAAAAAGAATAGATCGGACGGTGATCGATAATAAGCGTTTTCAAGAAGATGCTCTTCGCCTTTCTCACTCCGGCGGACAGCCCAGGGGCTAAGGCTGTTTAATGTGGCTACGACTACAATTCCGTCCGGACGGGTAACTCTGAACAACTCATTCACTGCTGTTTGAGCGTCTTCAATAAACTCAAGGGCTGTAATGGACACGGTCTTATCGAACGAATCATTATCGAAAGGTAGTTTACGTATGTCACCCTGTATGACGAAAAAGGGCATATTTTTCAGTCCTGTGACGGCATTTAGAAGCATTCCGCGGGATATGTCCAGTCCGGTGACTGTGGCGCCGGCTTTCAGGAAGTCGATTGTAAAAATACCCGTTCCGCACCCGGCATCGAGGACTCTGTCTCCTGGAGCAGGATCGACAAAACGGTTGATAAGTTCCTGTTCCGTTTCAAGAACCAGTTTACCGATAGGAGAGGTAAACCACTCGTTGTAGAATTCAGCCGAATTATCGAATAATTGTCTATTCTTCGTCTTTGCCAACTCCCCTGACAATACTGTCTTTTACGTACTTACTGGTCAGGGATACCGCCAGGAAGAATATAGGTCTGTCTACTTTTACCACACGGAGAGGACAGTGCCGCAAGCCGGCAGGACAGTAGATCAAACAACTCTTTTCGAGGGTGTATTTTTCATCTTCAAGCCAGAATTCAACTTCACCGCAAAGATCGCTTGGATTGTCGGTATCACTGCCGAAGAAGCCTACTACCTCATCGAAATCATGTGTGTGAGACGGAGTTCCTTCATCATCCGTGGCTTTCCAGTACCAGGAGGTGATTATACTGGGCGCCCCATTAATTACAAAATCTTCAAGCCATAATATTCTTGTAGCCCGTTGATTGTATTCGTCCATCCTGGCGGCGACATCATCGGGTACGACCAGATCGGTCAGTATGTATTTTTCATATTTTCCTGCCATTTTGTACTCCTTTAGGTATTCGGTCGACGATTATGGTGAGATTGCTGATAATTCCGGATTCATTCTTGATATAACTGCGTGGTATAACGATGCAAAACTCAGACCAATCCACATCTGGGCGAGTATTATGCCTACTCCGAACAGAAGAAACCCACCGATAGATATCGGTATAGCAAGCAAAGCTATAACGAATACCGTCAAAGCATACCCGTTTGTAAGACGCCAGCTTTCCTGTATTGCCGCTACAGCGTCCATTTTCTTATCGATTACCAGGTAAGGGACAAATGACAGTTTACAGGCGAATATTATCCCAGGAATTATCAGGAGAATAAAACCAATGAATATAATAATTCCGGATATAATATATGCCAGGAGAACGTTCCAATAGTTTTCAAGCACTTTTAACAGGTCATTAATCTCTGGTTTTTCACCCCGGGCGGCTTTTAGATAGGCATACATTACTCCAAATCCCAGCGGTCCGGTTACGAGAAGACTGTAAAAAAACTCAAATAATCCCCATAATCCAAAAGGATCTGTCCAGCTTGTAACGGTAGTTCCTATCCATGAAGGTATCCCAATTATAAAAACAACGATAGTGATCAAGAGTAAATCAAGAAAATTCTTACTCATCTTGCTCATACCATTCCCATAACAGGCACCTACCTCGGGAGGGAACTCGGAGTTATTCTGTTTGCTATCGTCATGGATTATCATATATACCTCTCAACAGTATTACTTTTCTACCCGGATACCGGTGAATTTTTCGAGTGCTTTAACCAGCGCCTGGGTGCCGTTTTTACCTTCTCCTTCAGACTGGAGTATTTCATACATTTCTTTCACACGGCTGGTTATCGGGAGGTTAATGCCCATCTCTCCTGCACTTCCGGTTACCAGGTTCAGGTCCTTGACCATCAGGTCTATCATAAAGCCTGGTCTGAAATCTCGCTCGATAATTCGCGGTGCCAGGTTTGCCAGCTGCCAGGAGCCTGCTGCGCCACCTTTTACGGCATCTATCGCCTTTTCCAAGTCTACTCCTGATTTTTGGGCGAATATGAGGGCTTCTGTGACACTGTTGAGAGTGCCGGAAACAAGAATCTGGTTGACAAGTTTTACCGTCTGTCCCATGCCGTTCGAGCCTACATGGATGATATTTTTTCCCATGGCCTGGAGCACAGGAAGGCATCGTTCGAATATAGCAGTTTCTCCACCGGTCATTATCGATAATGTTCCGTCGATCGCACCCTGTTCGCCACCACTGACCGGCGCATCCAGCATATCAGCTCCTTTTTCCTTTAATCGGGCAGCTATCTTCCTGGTGGTTTCCGGTGATATCGTACTCATATCTATTACAACCGAATTCGGTTGGATACTCTCGATCACCCCGTTTTCCCCGAGAATGACACTCTCAACATCCGGAGTATCTGATACGATAGTAATAATCACAGTAGAATTAACGGCTGCTTCAGCCGGTGAACCTGCCTTTCTCGCTCCTTGAGATACCGGTTCGGCAGTTTTTGATTCCGTGCGATTGTATACAGTCACATCGAAACCGGCTTTAAGCAGGTTGAGGGACATCGGTTTTCCCATGATACCAAGACCGATAAATCCTATCTTTTTATCCATATACTTGACTACCCTTAATTTTTTTTGCATTATACAGCCTTGAGTATGAAAATACCATAATATAGCGAAGATAAAAATAGAAAGGGAGGGCTTTTTGCCTTCCCTTTCTATTTCTAGTCTATTGCACTGAAGCTAACACTTTGTGTAGCCGCATCCGTGGCAGGTGAAGCAACCTTCCTGGTAGGCGAGCAGACTCCCGCAATCAGGACACTGGCCACCAACATTCCTGGTAAGGTTCAGGGTCGGTTGAATCGGTGTATTTGAGGAGGCGGTATCCACGTCACTGTCGGTATCCGGATTATTATGCCTTTCCAGGACGGTCGCTATCGCGTCGGCACAGGAAAGAATGGATTTACCTTCGGACCAGGCTATCGAGGGACAGCGAATCCCGCGCAGCTGCTTGATTATAGAGTTCATATCGATACCGGCTCGAAGAGCTACCGAGATCAGTCGCCCGATCGCTTCAAGCTGGGCTGAAGCACACCCACCACTTTTACCCAGCGTAAGGAAGACTTCACAGATGCCGAACTCATCCGAACCTACGGTTACATAGATCCCGCCGCAGCCGGTCATTACTTCTTCAACTGTCGCTGTAGTAACCTTGGGACGTTCTCTCGGGCTGATACCGGTCCTGACAGGAAGTTCTTCTACCTTGTTTTCGACAGGAGCGGTGCTTAAAGGCTGATATTCACGACTCTTATCCCGGTATATGGTAATGCCCTTCAGTTCTTGCTCGTAGGCCATCATATATACGTTGGCTATATCCTCGCGGGTCGCTTCTTCAGGGAAATTGACCGTTTTGGATACGGCATTGTGGGTTGATTTCTGGAAAGCTGCCTGCATTTTTACGTGCCATTTCGGTGTGATATCGTGCGCGGTAACATAAATTTGCTTGATATCATCAGGAATATCCTTCATTGAGTGTAGTTGTGTTCCTGTAGCAAGTTGTTCCATCAGTTTATCCGTGTAGAATCCACACTCTCTAGCGGTCTGGTCGAAGAATGGATTAACTTCGACCATCCGGGCACCGTCGAGTATATTATGGATATAACTGAGGGCAAAAAGCGGCTCAATTCCGCTGGAACAACCTGTGATGATACTGAGTGTTCCAGTCGGTGCTATGGTAGTACAGGTAGCATTCCTTGGTCTTGGTCCTTCCGGAGTGTCGTAAATACTCCCTTCGAAAGTCGGGAATACCCCTCTTTCTTCCGCCAGGGCTACCGAGGCTTTGATAGCCTCCTCGTTGACGAATCTCATTATCTCTTCACCAGTCTGCAGAGCTTCATCAGAGTTATAAGGGATGCCCATCTGGATCAACATGTCGGCAAAACCCATTATGCCAAGGCCTATCTTCCTGGTACTCCTGGTTGTCTCGGCTATAGCCGGTATAGGGAATCGATTGACGTCGATAACGTTGTCGAGGAATCTTACAGCTGTCCTGATAGTGGCAGCCAGTTTTTCGTGATCAATAACCGTTTTCCCTTTGGATTCCTTTAACATATGGCTGAGATTTATCGAACCGAGATTACATGATTCATAAGGAAGCAGAGGCTGTTCTCCGCAGGGATTGGTGCTTTCTATCTTTCCGAGTTGAGGAGTAGGATTGTATTCATTGATACGGTCGATGAATACGATACCGGGATCACCGGTCTTCCATGCCATATCGACTATTTTGTCGAAGAGTTCTTTTGCCCTGATTGTTTGTTGCACTTCACCGGAACGTGGATTTATAAGATTGAAATCAGAATCTGCTTTGACTGCTTCCATAAAGGTTTCAGTTACGGCAACCGACAGGTTAAAATTTGTCAGAGAAGTCATATCTTCCTTGGCAGTGATGAACTTTGCTATGTCAGGATGGTCTACATTCAGAATTGCCATGTTGGCGCCGCGCCGTGTCCCGCCTTGTTTTATTACATCAGTAGTAGCGTCAAAGGCTTTCATGAAAGAAATCGGTCCACTGGCAACCCCTCCTGTGGAACCAACCCTGTCAGTTTCGGGTCTGAGACGGGTAAATGAAAACCCGGTACCGCCGCCACTTTTGTGAATAAGCGCGGTATTTTTCACAGCATCAAAGATAGACTCCATGGTGTCGTCTATAGGAAGAACGAAACAGGCTGAAAGCTGACCGAGTTCTCTCCCGGCATTCATCAGAGTGGGGGAGTTTGGCAGAAAATCCAGGTTCGCCATGATTGAATAAAATTCTTCTTCTACGGCAGATGTATCGGCAGATTCATCATATGCGGTTTCCGCCGATGCTACAGCTTTAGCCACACGACGAAAGAGTTCAGCAGGCGCTTCTATCACCCGTCCTTCGTTGTCCTTCTGGAGATAACGTCGCTCAAGGACACGGAGAGCGTTCTCTGTTAATTCAAGGCCTTCCGGTGATTGTTTGGTTACTTTTGCCTTGGTCATTTGTTCTGCCATCGGTTCAGCCTCCTTTTTTTCGGTGACGGGTGTTTCTACCGGCTTTTCCTGGTTCATGCTTGTTACTTCCTGATCTTGAATTGATTTGGGTTTGTCGTCGTCGGACTCAAGTATTTCCTTAACTATTGCCTGTATCTCGGCTCTGCTTGGAACACGTCTAGGTGTGGTACGCGCTTTGGGAACAAGATCCTCCATCCCGGGGAACGGTTGAGCATGTTCAAGACGTTCGATTACACGGCTTGTCAGTTGCTCGATCTTGTCTTTGTCACGTAATCCCATAGACTCCGCATCGGCAACAACTGCCTTGAGTATTTCGGTACGATTCAGTTCAGGCATTCGCCTGCTTTTTGATCTTTCTTCGTCACTCATCGCCGACTCCTGTGACGAGTTCTCATGGAGGTAAACACTTCTTGTTCTGGTATTAACGGTAGTTGACTGGAATTACCGGATATTTCCGGTTCGTCACTGACAAGGTGGTCTATTTCACGCTTTAATGCGGTGATATCGGTAAAATCACGATACACACTGGCAAACCGAATGTAGGCAATATAATCCAGACTTTTGAGTCTGTTCATCACCATATCTCCGATCGCTGTACTTGGTATTTCCACTTTGTTCAGTGTCTCAAGCTCTGTTTCAATTTCATCTGCCAGCTTATCTATAGTTCCGGTAGGAAGAGGTCGTTTTTCACATGCTTTACGTATACCGGTAAGTAGTTTTTCCTTATTGAATTCCTCGCGTCGCTGGTCTTTCTTGATTACGTACAGACCCGCTGGCTGTAGACGTTCATAGGTAGTGAACCGAGCATTACAGCTAAGGCAAAGACGCCGACGTCGTATCCCGTCGGTGGCATCGCGAGAGTCGATCACTCTTGAATCATGATATCCACAATACGGACAATTCATTCCACAACCCCACACTATATAGAACAGGAAATTAAATTACCACAATATATAGTGGTTTGTCAAGGCATTTTAGCTTTATGAAAGTACCTGTAAATCACTATAAGTTACTATGTTTATGAACAGATAACTGGATATATTGGAAAAAATTCCCCCTCTCACACAGTGGATTTGTCGCAGAGCAGATCAGTTTACCGGGTGAGAGGGGGGATAAAGGGGGGTGAGTACTCAATCACGAGTTAACCGGATAATTCAAGTTAGGGAGTACTCCCGGGAATTTCAAGATTCATTTAAACAGCATAAACCCATCGTGAAGGGGATACTGGCTGTACCAGTAGAATATCGAGTCTTAGCTTACAGCCATATACTGCTAACTAACCCACCCTTTTTAAGAAACATATTTAATTTTTGTATTCAGGTATCCCTGCTAATTTGTATGCGATATAGTCTTTTCTATCCTATAAGCAGGTGATCCGGTAGAACGACGGTGACCGAAGAGAGGACGACGGAGGAATGAAGGAACGTCGAGTTCGTCTTCTCGGGTCTTTAGGTTCGTCAGGAATTCCTGCATTTCTTGATCTTTACTAATATCGACCATAGTGTCTTTAGCCAGAAATCCTGTAGCAATTAGTGTTATCTTGATTTCGTTTTCCATATCGGCATCGTGTGCTACACCAAAGATAATGTTAGCTTCGGGATCTACTGCCTGCTTGATAACCTCGGCTGCTTCGTTTACTTCGAACAAAGTAAGGCTACTGTCTCCGACGATGTTGAACAGGACGCCTTTAGCACCGCCGGCTGACGAATCAAGAAGCGGACTTGCCAGTGCTTGTTTGGCGGCATCGACAGCCCGATTCTGGCCCGTACCACTGCCCATGGACATCCATGCCGGTCCGGAATCTTTCATAACTTTGTTAACGTCGGCGAAATCGAGGTTAATAACGCCAGGAACCGTGATCACGTCGGAAATTGCCTGAACACCGTGTCTGAGTACGTCATCTGCCATCTTGAACGCAGTGTCTACTCCGGTTTTCTGGTCACAGAGGTCAAGTAGCCGATCGTTCGGAATTATGATGAGAGTATCTACTGTGTCAATTAGATCATTGATGCCATCTTCCGCAACGGCAGTCCTGTTTTGCCCTTCGAAACTGAAAGGTTTGGTCACAACAGCTATCGTCAGGGCTCCGCTCTGTTTAGCGATTTCAGCAACCACGGGAGCAGCACCGGTACCGGTACCGCCACCCATGCCGGCAGTGATAAATACCATATCAGCTCCGGTAACAACACCTTTGAGATCATCGCGGCTTTCTTCTGCTGCTTTTTGACCGAGATTGTGATCGCCACCAACACCGAGTCCTTTTGTTAACCGTTCTCCTAGTTGGACACGGGTCGGAGCTTCTGTAAGGGCCATCGCCTGAGCATCAGTGTTCATTGCTATAAATTCAACGCCCTGGATATTTTCCTGGACCATTCGAGTTACTGCGTTGCATCCACCACCGCCCAGACCGATAACCTTAATCGTTGCTGGATTTAGTGTGAAACTTGATTTAGCCATCTCCTCCTCCTTAATTCAATCCATTATTAATCAAAATGGTAGGTAATCAATTAACCGAACAAACTTTTTAATTGGGTTACCAGTTTCCGCAAGCCCAGGTTAAATCCCAAAGGCTTCCAGTTCTGTTGTCTCTTGTTTTTTGCTCCCCACAGTAATAGACCTACACTGGTTGCGTACGCCGGATCACAAAGGGTATCGCTGATTCCGGGTACATTCATTGGACTCCCAACTCTCACCGGAAGTCTCATGATATCGCGTCCCAGCATGTCTATTCCTGGTAGGTTTGAACTGCCGCCGGTGAGTATCAACCCGGCGGGAATCAGTGATTCATAATCAGAGCGTGGTAACTCAAGCACTATGAGTCTCAGGATTTCTTCAACACGGGCTCTTACAATTTCCGAGAGATCCTGATATGAGATACCATGCCCGTTTGTTGCTGTTTCATTTTTCTCTGCCTGGCCTTCATAGACCGGCAATAAGCTGCCATACCTCTTTTTCATTTCTTCAGCTACTTCGAATGGAAGTCCAAGACCGATAGCTACATCTCTGGTAAGCTGGTACCCGGCAACGGGAAGTATAGCAGTGTGCCAGATACTGCCATCTTTGAAGATTGCTACATCCGTAGTGCCGCCACCAATATCGGCCAGAGCGACGCCTACCTGTTTCTCATCCGGAGTCAATACGGATTCACCGCTGGCAAGAGGTTCGAGTATAAGGTCATCAATGTCGATTCCTAAACCTCGTATACATTTGGTCATATTTTGTATCGATGCAACCGCTGCCGTAATAACGTGAGTTTCCACGTCCAGTCGGAAGCCGTGCATACCTACGGGATTCTTTACTCCGGCTTGACCGTCAACTGCATAATGTCTTGGAATTATGTGTAGCAGCTTTCTGTCACTGGGTACCTTGATGTTTTGGGCGTTCTGGAGCACTCGCTTCAGGTCATCCGGTCGCACCAGACGGTCATCCCGGGTTATGGCGACCACTCCCTGGTTATTCAATGAAGTTACGTGCCTGCCCGTAACACCTACATATGCTGATTCTACCTTATATCCACTTGATTGCTCTGCTTTCCTCACTGATTCGCGGATCGCTTCTTTCGCGTCGTTGATGTTGACCACAAGTCCTTTATGCAGACCATTCGACGGTGAGATACCTACACCGGCTACCTGAAGTTTATTTGCGTCATTTACTTCTGCAATAGTCGTACATATCTTGGTTGTGCCAACATCAATTGAGACTATTGTGTTCCGCTTGCTCATTTACCCCCTCCTTCTTATATAGATTTTGCTTGTCTTGTGCTGGATAAGCGTTCACATTTGATTACCCCCTTTTATAGCGTCAATACATTTCTTTTTAATTTAGTATCGATAACACCGCGTATGTTTGCCTGAGTTTCTTTAGAAGGGCAGGGCGCCTCCAGACATTTGCATTGGACTGGATTTCTGCTGCAGAACGTAGTTCCTCAATTATGTTGTAGCGTTCTTCATGCGGTATTATGTGTTCGGCTGCTCTCATCCTGGCACTGCGAGATCTCGGATTTCTCTTTATCTCTTCAGGTGAGGGTGCGATGATCCTTTTATTAATCTGCCTTAAACTGGCAGTATGTTCACAGGTACAAATCGGTATTTCGGGAGGACATATACAATTCTTTGATTCCTGTTGCATATATTGTTTAACTACGCGGTCTTCAAGTGAATGGTAACTGATTACAACCAGTCTCCCTTGGTATCCCAATAGGTCCATAGCTTGTTTCAAGGCTGATTCAAGATGATCGAGTTCCTTGTTTACAGCTATACGTATGGCCTGGAAAGTTTTCGTTGCCGGATGTATTCTACGTTGCCTTTTTCCAACTCCCTGTTCAACTATTCTTGCCAGTTCAACCGTGGTTTTTATTGGGCGTTCCCGTACGATAGTCCTGGCTATTCGCCGTGCTGCAGTCTCTTCGCCATACGTCCAAATTAGACGGGCGAGTTCTTCTTCAGAGTAGTCATTAACGATATCGGATGCGGTTATTTCCTGATTCGGGTTAAACCGCATATCGAGCGGAGCTTTGTGTTGGAAACTAAAACCTCTTTCATCACTGTCAAGCTGAAGAGAAGATAATCCTAGATCGAAGAGGATTCCATGAACAGGAACAAAATCATTTTTATAACAGATAGATTTAAGGTTGACAAAATTATCGTTGACAAGCAATATCGAGTCATCAAACTTGTTAAGCCTCTGGCTTGCCGATCTTATAGCTTCAGGATCTGCGTCGATTCCCAGCAGTTGACCGCCCGGAGAAATGTGTTCGAGTATAGCGGCAGCGTGACCTCCACCTCCCACGGTGCAGTCGATGTATCGACCGCCTGGCTGTACGGCGAGTGCCTGAATTACCTCTTCAGTTAGAACCGGGACATGAGCAGGTGACATCATTTGTAAACTCACTAATGTCGTTCCATACTTTCTATGATTTGCCAGGCTTGTTCCTGGCTAATAGATTTTTCTGCTTCCCACTGCTCCTTATTCCACAGCTCGAGATAAGTGTTTACTCCTGCAACTATTAATTCGTCTTCGATTCCTGCATACTCGCGCAATGGGACTGGCAGGGCAATTCTTCCCTGATTATCAATTGCTAAACTAAAGGCAGTAGCAAAGAAAGCCCTGTTAAGTCTCCTTAATTTACTTGCAGCAACAGTACCGCTGGTAAGTGAGTCTGCCAGTTTATTCCATTCCGGTATCGAATAGGCAATAATACATTTTTCAGGTCCTGCGGCCAGAACCACGCCATCTTTCAGGTCCCTGCGGAATTTAGGCGGAATCGGTACCCGACCTTTTTCATCTATTTTGTATTCGAACTCACCTAAAAACATATTATTGCCTTTTGGGGTCTATCTATTTCTTACCACAATCTACCCTTTTTTTCCAATATCTACCATTTTGCACCCATTATTTTATTTTGTCAACCCCTTTTTACATAAATTTTATAAAAATTATGGAAAATTTAACATAAAAATGATATTTAAGCGTAATTTCACCTGTTTAATGGTTGGAAAATAGCGAAAATCGGCTATTATCGAAGGGAAAAAGCAAGGTTTTTTCTTCCTTCAGGGGGAATAGTGGGGAACTTTTTGGATTTAATACACATGTGTTAAAATATTTTCAGAATAATGAGAATTGATATCTTAACGCTGTTCCCTGAAATGTTTGAAAGTATACTGGATACGGCTATTTTTAAAAGAGCCGGCGAACGCGATATTGTGAATGTAGTTGTGCGAAATATACGTGATTATACTCATGACAAACACCGTACGGTTGACGATTATCCATATGGCGGCGGAGCCGGTATGGTATTGAAACCTGAACCGATATTTGAGGCGGTACAGGATATACTCGATGAAACATACAGCTACCATAATAATATGGAAGAAGCTAAGGTAATCCTACTCACGCCACAGGGCAGAAAGTTTTCACAGGAAATAGCCGCAGAGTTATCAAAACATAGTCACTTGATTTTTATATGCGGTCATTATGAAGGAGTTGATGAACGAGTACGAAAATACCTGGTAAATGACGAGATCAGCATAGGAGATTATGTACTGAGTGGTGGAGAAACGGCGGCTATGGTAGTTGCTGATGCGGTTGTAAGACTGGTACCGGATGTACTCGGTTCGGAGGAGTCTCAAATAGAAGAATCGTATAATTCGGGTTTACTCGAATATCCGCAATATACCAGACCGCCTGAATATCGAGGATGGAAAGTGCCGGAAATTCTACTATCAGGTAATCACGGGGAGATAGCCAGATGGCGCCGGGAACAGGCTATATCTCGAACAGCACTCCGTCGACCGGACCTGTTAAGCCATGCAGAGTTGACCCCTGAAGAAATACAACAGGCTGAGGGGTTACGCAAATCTACAGATTAATATATAATGGTATGCGGAGAGGTAAATTATATTATGAATATGGAATCAGTTGTTGAAGTAAAACCAAATCCCAATATCCCTGAAATTACCTCGGGAGATACGGTCAAAGTAAGTTGTAAGATTGTCGAAGGTGATAAAGAACGTATCCAAGTATTTCAGGGAGTAGTAATAAGAATACGACGTCGTGGAATCAGTTCGTCCTTTACGGTGCGACGCGTTGCATATGGTGTTGGCGTAGAACGTACATTCCCATTTTATTCACCGCGTGTCGAGAAAGTAGAACTCGTTCGACGTGGTAAAAAGCGTCGGGCTAAATTGTACTACCTTCGCGGACTTAGTGCCAAGACAGCACGCCTGCGAGAAAGGCGAATGACCCAGCAGGAACTGGAACGCGAGCAGGAACGAATAAGGAAGATAGAAGAAGAAAAGGCACATCTGAAGGCAGAACAGCAGGCTGAAGAAGAACCTGTTATCGAGGCTGAACAGGAACCTGTAATTGAAGAAGAAACTGTCAGCGAACAAGAAATAGTAGCAGAGGTTGAACCGGTTACCGTAGAGGAAACTGGTGAAGAACCGGCAGAGGAAGTAGCCGAAGAGCCTGTAGCAGAAACCGAAACGGAGCCATTAGACGAAACAGTCACTGAATCTGAGGATGAGCCAGAAACAGTTTCCGAAGTTGCTGAAGAACCTGTGATGGAACAAGAAGAGGTTGTTGAAGCAGTGGCGGAAGAGGAAGAAACTCCGGAACAGGAAGAAAAGAAAGAGTAGTCAGGATTATCTCATCGGAGTGAATGATGAGATATGCTGAAGTCAGTGTCAATTCCCCAGCTGCGCAACGCAGAACGTTCAGTTATTCCATACCGCCGGATCTAAACATACGAGCAGGTCATGCGGTATGGATTCCATTCGGTGAACGACTCCTCCAGGGTGTTGTGATGGAGTTGACCGAATATCCCGCGGTAGAAGAAACCAGAGATGTTCTGGGTGTCATGGATCCAGAACCTGTACTTTCTCAGGATCAGATCGAGTTGGCTTACTGGATAAGCCGGTATTACCTTGCTCCTCTATTTGACGCAGTATCATTAATGTTGCCGCCCGGTTATGAGAGAAAAGCGGTGACCTTCGTAAAGGCTACAATTCCGGATAATTCCGACCTTTCATCGTTTACGCCGGACAAGGCGATATTTGTTGAGTATCTGTTAAGGGAAGGGCGGACTTCATTGAAAATCCTTGAAAAGCATTTCGGTCAGAAAATTGCTCAACGACTGGTATCATGGCTGGTAAAAAACGGACACGGAGTCAGAGAATATGAACTTGAACCTGTTAAAGCGAGACCGAAATATGAATCCCATATCAGGCTAAAACTTGACTCTACGGACAACGGTAAGGTTCTTGCTGAACTTCAGAATATAGCAAGAACCCGTAAACAGGCTGATTTGTATGAGTTACTTATAGAAAGGGGAGAGTCAATATTAGTTTCGGAAGCTCTCCGTATTACCGGATGTTCCAGGTCGACCCTGGATTCACTTGTTAATAAAGGTCTCGTGAGCGTCGAGCAGGTAGAGGTTAGACGGAATCCATTATCAGAGAATGTGGTTAACCTTTCATTTCCCCTTACTCTGACCAAAGACCAGGAAGCAGCATTCAATACCATTCGTGAAAGCCTTTCGAGAATAAACAAATTACGACCGGATATTTTCCTGCTTCACGGTGTTACTGGCAGTGGAAAGACCGAAATATACCTGCAATCTTTAGCCGAAACGATTAATCAGGGAAAACGAGGAATAGTCCTGGTCCCGGAAATATCTTTAACCCCCCAGACTATTGAGCGATTCACCTCACGCTTTCCAGGCAGAGTAGCCATACTTCATAGCCAGCTTTCACTTGGAGAGAGATATGACGAATGGCGACGTATCAGAGATGGTCAGGCGGATGTGGTTATCGGACCTCGCAGCGCCGTGTTTGCTCCCCAGCCGGATTTGGGACTGATAATCCTTGACGAAGAACATGAATGGACCTATAAGCAGCAGGATAATCCGCGTTACCATGCCAGGGATGTGGCTATCAGACTTGCTGAACTAAACAGTGCGACCGTAATTCTGGGCAGTGCGACTCCTGATATAGAATCATATTATCACGCGAAAAACGGTGATTATCAGCTGCTCGAATTGTCCGGTCGTGTAACTCCCTATGAAGATGCTCCTTTACCCGAAGTTGAAGTAGTCGACTTGCGTGATGAGCTAAAGTCAGGCAACCGCAGTATGTTCAGCCGGTCGATGTCCACTGCCATTAGCAGGGCACTAGCCGCTAATGAGCAGGTTATGCTTTTCCTGAACCGGCGGGGTGCTGCGACATATATTCAATGTCGTGACTGCGGTTTTGTGCTGGGATGTAGACGCTGCGATGTTCCCCTTACCTATCACCTTGATGAAGATCTGCTGGTCTGTCACAGGTGTAATTACCGAACGAGAGTACCTGAGACCTGTCAACAGTGCGGCAGCAAACGTATTAAGTTTTTAGGTGTCGGTACCCAGAAACTTGAAGAGGAAGCGAAAGTCGCTTTTCCTGAAGCCCGACTGTTAAGGTGGGACAGCGACACGACCGGAAGAAGAGATTCACATCGCCTGATTCTTGAGAAATTCAAGAGTCACGAAGCCGACATATTGATAGGTACCCAGATTATAACCAAGGGACTCGACCTCCCCCATGTGACGCTGGTTGGCGTAATAAGTTCGGATACCGCTTTGAACCTTCCGGATTTTCGGACGGGTGAAAGGACCTTCCAGTTACTCACACAAGTTGCCGGTAGGGCAGGACGCGGTCCTCTGGGCGGTCAGGTAATAATTCAGACCTATTCACCTGATCATTATGCTGTCCAGGCGGCAGCCAGGCATGATTATCAGGGACTTTTCGATAAGGAAATTGAGTACAGACGACAATTACGCTATCCGCCGTTCAGCCAGCTTGCCAGTCTGATTTTTTCGCATCGTAATGATAATGCTTGTGAGAAGGAAGCCAAAAGGTTGAAGCAGCTTATCAGTAATGAAATTAATATGCGGGGAATATCAGGGATGAGTATTATCGGCCCTGCACCTGCATTTATTCATCGGCTTCGGGGCAGATACCGTTGGCAGATCGTATTGCGTGGATCAGATTTATCCGAATTTCTTGGGGACATTCCGATACCCCAAAGCTGGGCAATCGACATTGACCCGGTAGGGCTCTAGAAGCTACAATCATACATAGAGCACATATTGTTAGCTCAATTCCCTGGAGGTTTAATGGCAGTCCTTCCTATTCGTGTAGC
>CP070800.1:1586930-1599236 GCA_020343555.1 Dehalococcoidales bacterium | reverse complement strand
CTGCTCTTTTGTAGATTTCATAAATAGCAATTGTGGTACTTTATTTTGTAATAGCTGATTATAGATTATTTTCTCAAACAAAGATTAGGGGCAGCTTCCATACCGAAGCCAAATTCATAGTTTCATGAAACGTGCCTTCGTGACATGCACCATCACCAAAAAAGACTACTGCTACTCGATTCTTCTCCTCCAACTGAGCTGCCATGGCAACTCCGAGAGCAATGGGGAGACCGGCACCAACAATCCCGTTGGCTCCAAGCATACCTATACTGAAATCGGCTATATGCATTGAACCACCCTTTCCCTTGCAATAGCCCGTCTTCTTTCCATATATTTCAGCCATCATCTTATTGATATCGGCTCCCTTGGCAATACAGTGACCATGCCCACGGTGATGGCTGACGATGCTATCAGTCGGCAGTAGATTAGCGCACACGCCGGTGGCAACGGCTTCTTCTCCGATATACGTGTGGACGTATCCCCTGATATTGCCGTCAGAAAATTCCCTGGAAATCCTTTCCTCAAAACGACGGATGGTTAGCATGGTACGGTACATATCGATGAGTTCTCTATTCTCCATATATACTCTCTCTTTCATTCATGTCTTTATCGGTTATTACATATTTCAAAATTTGATTAATATACTACAATATCAACCAATCAATATCTTTTTCATCTATTTATATAACTCTTTGTAATATGCTATGTGGCCTTCAGTGCTCGTTGGGAAACTTCTCTCAATAAGGTATGAATATAGCGGTGCCATGTCCGGAATGTTTTTTATTGGGTTGATTTCCAATACGGCACGATCTATAAGCTTCGTTTTGACTTCGGTTAAAACGTCGTTTTTTATGGCTTCTCTAACAATATCATCCCATTCCAGCAGCATTTTCCTCGCACGAGCTATGTTTTCCCTTGTGTTATCACTGACTCCGAAATGGGAATAGTAAATTTTATCAGGGGATAGATATTCCAGCCTATCCAGAGTCTCCAGACACATTTTTAGATTAAATTGTGGCGGCGGATGATATGGTAAGACAATATCATAATCGGGAATGTAAAGCGCCAACGCATCTCCGGTAAAAACACCATCGTTCCGGGTTTCGTGAATGCAAAGTTCGTGAGGGGCATGGCCAGGAGTATCAAGAAATGTCAAGATTTGACTATGACTGAGGGTAAGAAAATCCCCCTCACTAACTGGTAGTAGACGGTCATTATCAACCGGTATCACTTCCCCATGCATCTCAGAGACATCTTTTCCACGCGCTGAGACAGCGCCGGCTACCAGCCTGGAAGGATCCACCATGTGTCGAGCACCTCTATGATGAACGACCAGCCTGGCATTAGGTAATAGTTTCATCAACGACCCGGCCCCACCGGCATGATCAAGGTGAATATGGGTAACGATCAAATAAGAAATATCTTCTGGTTCTCTACCGAGTTGAGCTAAGCCTTCCAGGACAGCGTCGACCGACGTTGTGGGACCGCTTTCGACAATTGCTTTTTCTGTTTCATCGAGAAGATAGACGCTCCCCCACTTCGGGATTGAAAACAATCGGTTATCTATCATGTATATGTTTTCAGCTACGTTACTGATATCTGCCACTGCTATCTCGTAGTCCTGCTATTATTCAAACCAACCTGTTCACTTTCAAGATTCTTAGTACCTGTAAAACCTTAATTTACAGACCTCATCGCCTGCTGCAATGGTATCAGAGAGCTCGAATTCCACGCCTACCGTGCTGGCAATATTCCTGTCTCCGTCCATAGCAATATCGCATAAAGTCGGGATATCCTCTTCCGGTATTCCCGCTCTCAACCAGGCTGTAACCAAAGGGCAATAGTGGAAATGAATCTCCAGTTCATCAGCGGTCTTTTTCATAAATTCCATCTCGAAGGTCTCTATCCCAACAGAATCCAGGAACGCATCGGCAAACTTATCAAGTTCGATCGACTCTGAAAGCTTCTGTCTAATTTTTTCACCATGAAGGCAACCGGTTTGAGCTACCGCCACCCGCAGTATATTTTCTCCATCTGCACCAGACTTCCAGGCAGCTTTGTAGCTGAGTCCCATCCAGGTCGCCCGATGTTCTATCTGATTTCGGTTCACATTAATAATCGGCTTATCGATTATTGATGGCGTATTTTTTATCTCTCCCAATTCCTTCCTCCAAATTCCAGACTTGTTGTGTATATTCTATACTCTAATCATATTTCAAATATATCATCGGGATGAATACGTGGTAGCAACCAGCATAGTACAAATCTGATCCTTTAAAATCCCTTAAACAATAATGAGAAGTGCTATTATTCGGTCATCAATTCTCTCCCTATACTGAAAGCTTTCGCAATAATCTCACCAAATGATAAATACACTCCCGATTCCAGATTGAAAATCATCGGCTTCATCTTATTTACATCCGGTTTATTATCTGACATACAGTCTTCTGTAATAAAAGAGCCTTTAACTTCACCAACCACGAAGGCATGAGTTCCCAAATTAAGGTTATGCACCACTTTTAACTCAAGGTTAATAGGACACTGTTCTATTAAAGGAGCATTCTCTAAATTACCGTAAAATATCTTAAAACCGCAATCTTTTACTTTATCTGCTGTACGACCTGAAACAATCCCACAATAATCGGTTTCTTTGACCAGATCCGAAGAAGGAATATTTACTGAAAACGTAGAATTTTGCTTTATTCCTTCCAGCGTGTACTGGTGGTGCCTTATGGGAACAGCAATCATCGGGGGATCCGCATTAGCAACACCACCCCCGCCCACTGCCATAAAATTAGCTTTACCGTTTACATTCGCTCCTACAAGCAGAGTAGGTCGTGGGTACATCAATCTTGAAGGTTCTATCTCTATCTTGCCCATAATCAAATCCTCCTGTGTTATCCCAACTCGTGGTACACACTGCAAATATTAAAGTTCCCGAACTGTCAATAATCTAAGACTCTAACTTCACCTTAAACAATGTCGTGTTTTATTTTAATTGGCAGGATAATCCAAGTAAAGCTATACGGTTCAGGTTTTGCTGCTCACAATCAAAAAAACGCCTTCAGAGAAGCCTGCTTCTCGGGTTGATTTTCATCATGCCCAGATAGAATAATAGTCTATAACCGGATAAAACTATTCTAGGAAAGAAAGAAATGAAAATTATCGATTTGCGAAGTGACACTGTTACGCATCCAACACAGGCAATGCGGAAAGCTATGTTCGAAGCTAAGGTTGGTGACGATGTTTATGGTGAAGATCCAACAGTAAACCGTCTTGAATCGACTGCTGCAGAAATGATGGGTAAAGAAGACGCCTTATTTACTACCTCCGGGACGCAAAGCAACCTGATTGCAGTTCTTACTCATACAGTTCGTGGTGACGAAATAATTGTGGGTAACAATTCGCATATATTTTTGAACGAGGTAGGCGGTGCTGCAGCCCTGGGCGGAGTAGTCATGCACACTATCCAGAATGATAGTTCCGGTCACTTTGATTTAAACGACATAGAACGGACTGTTCGTGGTGAGAACATTCATTATCCGAAAACTACGCTACTCTGTATGGAAAACACTCATAACCATTGCGGAGGGACTGTGTTGGATCGAGTGTACACAAATAAAGTGTGCGAACTGACTGACGCCCATGGGATAAAGGTACACCTGGATGGAGCGCGTATTTTTAATGCTGCTACTGCCCTGAATATCCCAACTCAGTTACTGACTGAAAGTGTCGATTCCGTATCATTCTGCCTTTCAAAAGGATTAAGTGCACCTGTCGGATCAATGCTATGTGGGAGTAATGACTTTATCAAGAAGGCCCGTAAAATACGGAAAATGCTCGGTGGCGGTATGCGGCAGGCAGGAATAATCGCAGCGGCGGGTATAGTAGCCTTAGAGACAATGATTGATCGTTTGGGAGAAGATCACATAAATGCAAAACGTCTGGCAAAGGGATTAGAGAGTATAAAAGGAATCAACACTAATCCGGATAGCCTGCCTACAAATATCGTAATGTTTTCTCTTGAATCCGATTTATCACCCAAAAGATTGATTGACGATCTAAAGGAAGCTGGTATTAGAGTAGGTTCACGCGGTGGAAGTCAGTTTCGAGCGGTCACTCATCAGGAGATATCCTCATCAGATATTGATGAAGTGCTCTCACGTGTTGAAGCTATTTGCCAAAAGCTGTAGGTTATATATTTACGCTTCCGCGGTTTTTAACAATCTCTCCGTCTTTACCATGCAAGATATAAAAGTAACTTTTACTTCTTGATAGTTTATGTCAAATGATTTCCGCCGATAGTAACCGGTTAGTGTATTTTGTGAGTTGAGCGAACAGAAAGTAAAAGCAAAATCAGGATTGAATACAATTTAATTTTCAGTTCACAATACGTTTAGTAGTTATCTTCTGAAGGGTCATGAGTTCTGTATAATCTGAGATTCATCGTATTTAAATATACAATAGATACCTCTCCGATAATGAAATCAGGTTATTAAGAAAATCTGAAATAGCCGTTGTAGCTAACGGGAGTACCAACAGGTATTCCTTTTAATACATCGTGGTAAAAATTTTTTTTATTGATTTCAGCTAAAGGTGGAAATAATTAGAGTCGAATTCTACCTCCATGCATCCACGCTGTATGCCTGGCCGTGACCGCCGGTAAACCTGTCGGCTGCAGTCTCCATCCCGTCACAGACTATGATGCAATAGCTGTCGAATGGATTTTCTCCACCAACCGGTAGCATATAATCATCAGGCAACTCTTTCCATGGTTTTCCGGACGTTTTTTCTATTCCCGTCCAGCCATTAGTTGTCAGGTCACCAATTCCACGCATACGGTAATCACGAAGTGGTTCGAAGCTCTTTTTCCATATCCATTCGTATATCGATTCCTTGGTCTTGAATCCGTAATCATACAGGTCCTGGGCCATCTGGGGTACCAGGATAAGAGTAAAACCGCCTTCCCGGGTAGCCCAGATACCTTTGGTCAGATATTCAAGATAATTGTGCGGTCCGGGGATACCCTTGACATCGAGGAACCTGGCTATAGCCCCGTGTCCGGTTCTCTGTAATGAACGATACACGCCGGGCATATGCTGCTGCCCGATTCCCCATGCTCCGGGCATACAGGTCATGATAATACTCTCATCCTTTCCGAAACCCATCTCCTCGTTAAGACCCTTCCATCCTTCGGGCAATCCCTCTGCATATTCAGCAAAAATAAACCCGCCGTTGGTAACAGGGCTGTTATACGTCGTTGTTACGGAAACAGCGGTAACACTGTCTTTGAAGCCGCCCAGGTTACGTAACAGAAGGCTGCCGACACGACCTATGGTCTTATTCGGCTGATTGCCGGGACCGAATCTGCCGTAACTTACGTTCATTCCGATTTCTTTGTAGATCGGACCGCTGACAATATAGGCTCCGCCGTTGCCACGACCTCCCCATGTTGCCGCCTCGGTAATCGCCAGTATCACAGGGAAATACTCCGGTTTACAGCCAGCCATCACGGCATTGACAGCTACCTGCTCCACCGTGCCTACCCTTTCCATAGGCATAAACTTTACTACGTCACCTTTATTCCTGGGTACACCGAAGCCCATCGGACCTCTCATCTCCATGTCACGCTGATACGTGATGATTTCGTCGGGTTTATGGCTAGTTCCTTTCAGCATTTTTTCCACGCGTTCCTCGGTGGGGATAACCACCGGGAGACCATCCGTATACAGGGAAAACGGAGTATTGCCCAGTCCCGGGATAATTACACTCTGATTATAGAACTCCTCGGCTTCTTCGAGGGTGCCCTCGAAAAGTATCCTCGGTTCGGAAGGCGCCCAGAGACTGGTCTCCTTTTCTTTCTCCGTTAATGGTCGGGTCAGACCTTCGAGTAACAGTGGCAGGACTTTTTCGGCTTCTGTAACGCCGCCCAGCGAGTTGCGTGAAGCTTCGATATACCGCAATTGGGGAATCCCATGTAATACCGATTCACTCCTGACCATTCCTGTTTCTTCAGTATAGCCAAGGAGTACAGTAGGAATCCCACCTCGTTCAAGTTCAGACAGATAAGGCAACTGCCTTTCTACTGCACCATGTCACCAGCAAACCCCCAGTATTACACCGTCGGTAGTTTTTCTTTCCTCTTCCGACAAAGGGATCGGATTTGGTGTATAACCTTTCTTTACTGTAAAGTTGATATTCGGATAATCCGCCTTCAGTTTTTTCTCAAGGGGAACCCAGATATCCATTTCACCGCAGATACTCAGGTGAATGGTTTTTCCATCGAG
Source organism: Dehalococcoidales bacterium (assembly GCA_020343555.1). The sequence continues at coordinate 1,592,949 of CP070800.1, read as the reverse complement.
AGTCTCCAGTCTCGGTGCGAGTGCCGATTGTTTCACGGGTGGCTGCATACCGACCGGATTGAGACATTTATATATCTCTGTCATCTGCTTCCTCCAAGTATCAAAACGTTCATTTCTTTCTCCTTATCCTCTTTCAGTCCTTTTTTTACTTTCACGGTATGAACGATTATATGCTAAAGAGTATATTGAGACAAGGTGTGTCATGTCGTCCGTGTAGATGAGTTCATCTTGAGAAGTGATACGGATACCATGAGATCTCACAAAAAAATCCCAATCGTAGCAACTAATATCATAGAAAGCCCAACCTGGTGGTAATTGTGTCCAATTTACTGTCAGCTCATATCTGTTATCATCACTGCCGTAAATCACAGTTATTCTCCTTATCCAGTCTATGTTCATAAATAATCAATCAACCTTTACTACCTGTCAAAAATATCGAGAGACTTTGTTTCCGAATATGCTTGAATGGTATAGTTTTATATCGTATTCATACGAGAGCGTAATATGAGAAAATTCCGAGATGTGTTCTACGGATGGTGGGTGCTTATTGCACTCTTTTTAGTTGGAAACCTTGGGCCTATGGGCAGGTACAGCATCACTGCTTTCTTTCCTGCTCTTTCATCAGAATTAGCCTGGTCACGATCAACTATAGGTACAGCTCAAAGCGTCAGCTTATGGGCGTATTCAATATTATCGATATTAACTGGTTGGATGACAGACCGACTTGGTAGTCGGAAAACGATATTTATCGGGGGTTTTTTCTGCCTTGTCGGTTGGATATTACTGTCCCAGGTGAATTCACTCTGGCAACTCTATTGCTATTACGGTCTTATTATGGCAATAGCAGTAAGTAATACACATCTCGTGCCACTACAAGCTACTTCACGAAAGTGGTTTGTAAAACGAGCTGGCTTAGCAAGTGGAATCATTAGTTCTGCATTCGCTATCGGTTCAGCAATATTTATTCCCTTACTGACATTAACATCCAGCATCTATACCTGGAGACAGGTCTCTTTGGTCGCGGCTTTTATTACAGGCATCCCTATCATGTTCCTGGCATATTTCATTATTCGGGACACTCCGGAATCGATAGGGCAACATACTGATGGAATAAATTCAACACCAGATATTGTTATTGATCAAGAAGTTTTACGTAAACAGACGAAAACCAACAATTTCCTTAAAACACCGCAGTTTTGGCTATTATTTGCTGCTTATGGTTTAATCGGAATCGTTTTCAACGGGATATTAGCACATCTGGTTATCTGGGCAGTAGATTTAGGGAGTTCAAATGCAGCAGCTGGTGTTTTTGTAACCGTTTTTAACGGTCCCTCCATCCTGGCAAGAATCGGAAGTGGCTGGCTTGGAGATAAATACGGAAAAAGGAGAATAATGATCCTTGGAGCGTCATTCTCCGCACTGGTCATGTTGATGGGATACATAACGATCCATTCAGCTAATCAATTAATAGTCTATGCTGTCATATTCGGTATCGGAGCAGGTTTTTCCAGTACCCTTTTTGCACCGTACCTTGGTGATTTATTTGGAAGACAGAACATCGGCTCATCGTTTGGTATACTGACACTCTCCTGGGGATTAATTGGAGGTATGGGACCAACCATCTGGGGCATTGTCTTAGAAACATTCGGAAGTTATAATGTGGCTTTGTTAATATCGGTTCTTTGCTATGCCATCGCCGGGATAATGCTTTTTCTGGTCTGTCCATTGAAAAACCAAGTCTGACTTAGATCGTAGTCACAATATATAAAAACAATTAGGAGTATTCGTTGCAACAAATATCGAGGCGGGAAAAATTATTCAATGTCCCTTTGATTATCATTTGCCAGAGTTTTCAGGCATTGAGTATCGGCGGTATCGCGTTGTTCCTGCCCTTGATACGCGAAGACCTGACGTTAACTTTCACCCAGGGAGGTACACTTGCTGCAGCCACTACTCTGGTCTATGCCCTGATGCAGATACCTGCCGGCTATCTTGCCGACCGCTTTGGTGGTAAGAGACTCTTCGTAATAGGGATACTGGGAACGACGATATTATCACTGACATTTGGCTTCGTCACTGAGTACTGGCAAGCTCTTATCAATCAAGCTGTGTCAGGCTTGTTTCGCGCTTTTTTGTTTGCTCCGGGAATTCGCTTGATTTCTGCCTGGTTTTCGCCTGATAGAAGAGCTACTGCTATGGGACTCTATCTTATCGGCGGGTTTTTAGGAAACCTAATTATTGATATTGCGGGTCCGGTACTTGTAGCGGAATACGGTTGGCGTTTCCCATTTCAGGTTTTCCCTCCCCTTGGTATTATTCTAAGTCTCGTATTATGGCGTTTCGGTAAAGAACCGTATCAGGAAAAACCAACGCAGGAAATTGGCCTGTGGGAAGTTTTGCAGCTGTTTAAACATCGGTTGATGTGGGTATGCGGCGGGATACAATACGTCAGGCTTGCGGTAATGATGGGGATTACTTTCTGGCTGCCTACGCTTCTTGTTGAAGAAAAGGGATTATCATTACAGTTTGCAGGTGTTATTATCGCTGTGCAGGCTGCTTTTATTGCTCCTTCTAATGTAATCGGAGGGTATATTTCCGACAAGCTGAGGAATCCTATCTCTGTTATAGCTACGTCTTTATTGGTCCTAACGATGACAACGGTATCGATGGTACTGGTGGATAACATTATTTTACTCGTCACAATAATAATAATTAACTCTATCTTTATTCAGGCATATTTCGGACCATTATTTTCCATTCCTGTGGATGTACTCGGAGAGAGAACTACCGCAACCTCCACCGGTTTCGGCAACCTGTTCGCCAATCTAGGCGCATTTTCTTTTACCTACCTACTTGGTATACTCAAAGACATTTCCGGCTCTTTTTTAAGTGGTTTTGTAACTATTGCGATTTCATGCATTTTCGGGTTTGGACTCACGATAGTGCTGGCAAAGATACGCCGTAAAACTCTTTTAGAACGTGGTTCTAATTAACCAATCGTGGTGTTCTAAAAGTAGACAAAATTCAAGTATGTGAATTACCGGGATCGCAATATAACCAGAATTTTTGTTACAAGTGTGCCTGGTACCATTCGCTGGCAATATTAGCAGCTTTTGATAACCAGGGATCGCTATATATCTCAAAGTGAGTGATTGGTAACGAAACCAGTGATTTTGGTTCAGAGATTTTATTGTAAACATTTACTATTGATTCTATGGAAATAAGTCCATCATTCTCTGCAGGTATAAATATTATTGGAGTTGGAGAAAGTAACTCAATGGAACTGATCACATCGAATTCACGCATCTTCTCTATTGATTCCACTGTCATCTGGTTTCGCCAGTTCGGAGCTATGTCTGTTGTTGACATGAAAAAATCGTAGGCTTCTTTCCCGGTTAACACACATGGCTGTCCTGGCTGATTAACAATAGGAATATAGTTGATGATCCCCGTCCTGAAACGTTCTAATCGATCTTGTGATATCGTTTTACTGTCATTATGCCACGCGTCCCGATTTCTGCCAAAACGGACAACAGGATTAAATATTGCAGGTACCTGGGCGACAACAGCTCTTACACGCTTGTCGAATGTGGCTGTGTATAATACAATACCACCACTCAGAGAAGTACCCCAGATACCAATTCGATCAGAATCCACTTCCGGTAATTCTGAAACCCAGGTGATAGCATTCTTGAAATCTTCTACCATTTCAAGCGGAAAAACCTGATTCCTGGGTTCACCTTCACTGTCACCAAAAAAACGATAGTCGAAGACAAGAGTCACAAAGCCATTGTGTGCAAATATCTCGCCAACCTGCGGCAATGCCTGTTCTTTTACTCCTGAAAGCCCGTGAGCCATTACAATAGCCGGTAGTTGAGTATCTGGTTGGACAATCGAAGGTTTATACAATAAGCCACTGCATTTCAGCCCTTTACTAGAGAATGTGACTGCGTTTATGTTTTTTTCCAAAGTCATGTTTCTACCTTAGTGCTTCGTTGAAATCATATGTGCTACCTTAGTTTAGATAGCATTTCGCTTTATTTGTTCAGAATATTAACTAGCCAATTTCTTTATCAGTTGTTCAAGAGTTCTGTCTCTATCGATCGTTTCAGGTGTTTCGTCAGAAACAGGATTGTTTTTTATGAAACGGTACATGTCAGCGGCTCCTTCGAGGATCTTCGGAGTAAGTCCCACATCCCCGAATGTTTTGGCTATTTCCTCCATTTCCCCTATCCAGCGGTGGGCTTTACTCGGTACGCTTTGAAGTCCCCTTTTAAATGACTCGTATCTGTCTACCTGGCTCATTTCCCATTCAGCAATAAGTGCATCGTAGAGGTTTAGTCTTTTTGCAGCAACAAGCAATTCCAGGGCAAGCGCTGACGTACCCTTGGTAAGAGCTGCATATACCATTTTTAGACCGGATGCTTGCCCGATTTCCGGACCAATAGCTCTTACATCCAGCCCGTATTTATCAAATTGTTCGACTGCTTCAGTATCCGGTCCTGAGATATATATCCTGTTCATAACTCCCGGTCCAGGTGGGCCTCCAATGATTCCGGCATCCACAAAATTACTGCCGGCTGTTGTGATTATCTTGCCTATTTCCTGTACTGTTTGCGGTGCTATCGCGTTACAGTCTGCATAGGTTATCTTCTGTCCGGTCTCTTCAAGAGATTGTGATACAAGAGTAGCTGCGTTTTTCGCTTCGGCGGGTACCAGGATTGACAGGATAATATCAGCATCACGCACGAGATCCTGGTATGTCGATACATCTTGTATCCCGGCTTTATCAGCAAGTTCACGAGTACGGTTACTACGCCCTTCCAGGCAGGTTATCACCTTTATTCCGTTATCAACGAGAACAGCACCAACCGCATGTCCCATATCTCCCGGGCTAAGAAGCCCTACTGCATTAACAGCCATATTATGTTCCTCCATATTATCCATCGTTTGATATGAACCGTTCGTAAAAAGTATCAATGATACCGAGTAATTCGTTATCAAGTATTTCTCTGACTTTTTCAATTATATTTTCAGGCACTACTTTATAGTAAGCCTCAGCAATACCTCCAGTTATACAAGCCATGGTATCGGCATCTCCACCGAGTGAAATGGATAGTCTAACTGCATCCTCGTAATCTGCTGATTCGAGGAAAGCCATTATGGACTGAGGTACCGAGCCCTGGCAGGTTACATCGAATCGGTATCCCGGCCTTATATCGTCGAGTTTCTGATTCAGGTCGTAGTTAAAGGTGGATTCGATGAAGTCCTTTATCTCGTCTTTATTCTTGCCGTTTCTCGCCAAGTATATCGCTGATGCGACAGCCTGGGCTCCTTTTATTCCCTCCGGGTGATTATGGGTAACCACCGCACTTTTCTCTGCCTCCTTGAGCACTTCATCAAGTGCATTGAAAGCGAAACCTACCGGACTTACTCTCATTGCCGAACCGTTACCATAACTATTGTATGGTACAAACGTATTACTTTTCAGCCATTCTACGAACATTCCACCATATCCAGCATGAGGATATCTCTGCCCATATTCTTTTAAAGTAGAAACATAAACTTTGTTATTCAATATGGCGTCAGCAACAGCTATGGTTAAGACAGTATCATCGGTAAAGGTTGAATACCATTCAAACAGTTGGAAATCGGCTGATTTGATAGCAGCGTGTTCGAAGACCGAACCTATTATGTCACCGGCAATAGCCCCAATCATGAGTGTTGCTCCTATTGCACCATTTTTCTTAATTTTCCTATAATCCAGATCATCCCTTCGGTATCTCGACCGCAGTACTCTTCGAGGTTATTAAACACTTTAGTCTTTTCTTCTTCCGGGACATTCCCGTAATTTGCTGCCAGGTAATTCATGCTGGCGATCTGACCATCGTTGATTTCCAGATCATCATATCCCGTACCGGTAATGGCTGGGAGGACTCTTTTCAAGGAAGCACTGCCTTTCTGTAAGGGATGATAGTAGTGAAAGCTGCTGAAAGGAGTTAACAGGTCTACCATCCTG
>CP070800.1:1574060-1586830 GCA_020343555.1 Dehalococcoidales bacterium | reverse complement strand
TATGGGATCCTTCTTTTCAACTAAGTTTCGCAGCAATGACCGGTCTGGTATTCATTTTACCTTTGTTACAGTCAATATCTAGAAGGACGATTATTTCCAGATTTAGAGAAACAGGCATAGTTTCCGGGATCACAACAGCTATTGCGGATAGTTTCAGTGTCAGTTTCAGCGCTATTGCAGCCGTCTGGCCTTTGGTCGCTTATTATTTCGGGATTATCTCACCCGTTGCTCCCTTAGCGACCTTTTTCACCTTACCAGCATTACCCGGCGTTATAATCATCGGATTCCTGAGTTGTGTATCAGGGCTCATCTTTCTTCCTGTCGCACAAGTTCTTGCCTGGATAGGATGGATTTTTACCTCTTATATACTACTTATAGTAAAAGTCTTCGCCTTTATTCCTGCGATAGAAAACCAATCTATCGGAATCTTACCTGTTACTATCTATTATGCTGTTCTCATACTTTTTCTTTGGTTCATTTACAGGAGAAAGGTGAATACTGAAATGGCAGTTCCTGCTCCAGGATTTATCTCATTTGTTCCTAAGAAATGGATACTGATCCCCCTACTGGCTTTAGCTATTTTCACCTCGGTCTTTGCTTGTTCCATGCCGGATGGAAAACTCCATGTATATTTCCTGGATGTCGGGCAGGGAGACGCCATTCTGGTTAGTAAAGGGAGTCGGCAGATCCTGGTAGATGGTGGTCCGAGTCCACAAGCTATTACAACAGCTCTGGGTAGAGAAATGCCATTCTGGGACAGGACAATTGACCTGGTAGTATTAACCCATCCGGATGCTGATCACGTTACCGGTCTTATCGAGGTACTGCAGAGATATGAAGTGAAACAGGTACTCTATCCTGAAACAGAAGTTTATTCAGGTTTGTATGCTGAATTTCTCGCATTGATTAAGGAGAAAAACATCTCCTCCATCCTGGCAGAAGCAGGTCAACGTATCAGCCTGACCGAGAATATATATCTGGACGTAGTCAATCCTGCACACAATGTTCGATATTCTGATATGGATGATAACAGCGTAGTGTTGTATCTCGAGTCAGGAACCATAAATTACCTTTTAACGGGGGATATCACGAAAGAAGGTGAATATGAACTTGTAACACGTCGCGCAGTCAAAGAGACTACGGTTCTCAAGTTAGCCCATCACGGGTCAGCATCCTCCACCACCAATGAGTTCCTGAACGTAGTAAACCCGGCAATAGCAATAATCTCGGCAGGAAAGGTTAACAGGTACGGTCATCCAGACGAAGAAGTCCTGGAAAGACTGAAAATGAAAGGAGATATCACTATTTTCAATACCGGAATTCATGGTACGATAGAGTTTATCTCTGATGGTGACGATGTCTGGGTTAAAACAGAGAAATAGAATTCATTCCCTCGTATTTATATGATATTATCGAATGCGGTAGCGAATAATCCTACCTGTTAACATAATGAGGAGGTACCCGTTTTGGAGTTGAACTACATAGAAAACGACAAAAGACTTAGAGAAATCATACCCGAAAGGTTAATGGCTGAACAGGCTGCTTCCGGATTTGGGTTCACGGAAGGCCCGGTCTGGTGCGGTGATTATCTCCTTTTCAGTGATATCCCGCGTAATCGTATAATACGTCTTAATCTGCTCAGTGACGGTCCTGAAGTTACTACGTTTCGCCGCCCCAGCGGCAATTCCAACGGCTTGACCCTTGACAGAAGTGGACGACTTATTATCTGTGAATCTACATCAAGAAGGTTAACCCGTACTGAGTTGGACGGTAGTATTACGGTGCTGGCTGAGAGATACAACGAAAAGAGACTGAACAGCCCGAATGACGTTGTGGTCAGACTCGATGGTACCGTATATTTCACCGATCCATTTTATCTTTCCGGTAACCCTCCTCCCCCGGAAGAGTTAGGTTTTAAAGGATTTTTCAGTGTTACTCCAGACGGAGAACTGCACCTGCTGGCAGATGATTATATTTTTCCGAACGGTCTGGCGTTCTCTCCGGATGAGTCTGTATTGTACGTTAACGATACCCGTAACAGCCATATCAGGGCTTATGACGTTAAAGAAGATGGCAGTATCGGTAATGAAAGAATATTCATTGAGATGAAGGGAGATGAACCAGGAGCGCCGGATGGGATGAAAGTCGATCAAGAGGGAAATGTCTACTGTACCGGGCCCGGCGGGATTTGGATAATGAGCCCTGAGGGAAATCATCTCGGTACGATCGTTTTACCCGAGATACCGGCTAACATTTGCTGGGGAGATAAAGACTGGAACACCCTCTATGTGACCGCCCGTACCAGTATATATCGTTTAAGACTCCTGGCTACAGGTATTGCCCCGTATAAAGTCGAACCTTTCCCATGGTCTTAACAATTGAATACTCCTGAGTTGAAAAAATATATTCTTCTCAATTCCTCGTATTCACGTAACAATGGCACAGCGTACAATAATGCATGTCGACCTTGATGCGTTTTTTGTTTCGGTTGAAGTGGCTCTGAAACCGGAACTGAAAGGCAAGCCTGTAGTTGTCGGTGGTAGACCTGATGCGAGAGGTGTAATATCCGCTGCATCATATGAAGCCCGTGCTTATGGGCTTCACTCAGCCATGCCCCTGAAAACGGCCAGTCGACTCTGTCCCCACGCACTATTTATCGAGGGAAATTTCCAGAGATACAGGGAAGCATCGAAAAAATTCATAGCCATCCTTGCCGATTTCTCGCCCTTCGTAGAGCCAATGGGATTGGATGAGGCTTATCTTGACGTTACAGGATTCGAATCTCTTCACGGTACCATCCGTCAAATGGCAGTATCGATAAAGCAACGGGTGGCGAACGAACAGGGACTATGTGCATCGATAGGTATTGCTCCGTGCAAAATAGTCGCGAAAGTTGCGTCTGATTACTCAAAACCCGATGGTCTCGTTGAAGTAAAACCGGGCGAAGAACGAGACTTCCTCGCTCCTTTGCCAGTCGGACGGCTACCCGGAGTAGGTAAACAGGCTCAAAAACGTCTTAAGGAGTTGGGGGTAATCACTATCGGACAGCTTGCTTCGATGCCTTTAAAAACACTGTCTAGTCATTTCGGCATAACCGGTACGACGATGCATAATTCCGCGAACGGTATCGACAATCGTAGAGTAGAACTCCCGGGTACAGCCAAATCCATTAGCCGAGAAACTACTTTCCGAGAGGACACAAATAATAGTGAGTTCCTAAAATCAACCCTTCGTTATCTCGGCGAGAAAGTCGGAGCAGACTTACGACGACGTGATAAACAGGCGAAATGTGTTACTTTGAAAATCAGGTTCTCCGACTTTACCACCAGTACACGAAGCCAGACACTCCGGCAGCCGTTTGACAGCAATGAAACTATCTACAGTACAGGAACCAGGCTACTGGAGAAGGCAATGCAAAACGAAAAGCAGCCGGTACGACTTCTCGGTATCGGTATCTCAGGCATAGTGGAACCGGGAGGTCAAACGTCTATGCTCGACAATGAGATTCAACGCGTTACCAGACTAACGAAAACTATTGACGAAATACGCGATAGATACGGGTTCTCAGCAATCCAGACAGGCAGGACTCTGTTACTTAGAGATATATTTACCGTTAACGGGAAATAACGCTTCTGCATACCCCCGGAATATCTCGAAACCAACGTATAGACAGGTTCGCTACGCTATTTGCCCTCAGTCTCCTTTTCACCTGTCAGGAAATATGGTGGTACCTCGGAGTCCTCGAACGTAAGCAGGCGTGCTGGATAATTAATTACTATACCATCTTTATCGAGTCGTGCTTTCAGGCGTTTAATGATCTCACTCTTGACCCTGAAAGATGAAATCCTGTCTTTCGCTCGTACCCATATCCAGAAGTTAATATTTGAATCGCCGAATTCCTCATAAGCAAACCACGGTTCAAAGGTTTTATCAGCCTCGTCAAGCTCCTGTACTACCTCGCCTGCGACTTCAAGTGAAATTTTCTCAACCTTGGGAAGGTTGGCATTATAGCTGACACCACAATCAATAACGACACCCATTTCCATGGTCGGACCGTAATAATTGGTAATTACACTGTCGGCCAACCGTGAATTCGGAACAATTATCATATTATTGAACGGAGTACGAATCCGGGTACTCCGCCATCCAACATCGGTAACATAACCTCGGATAGCTGTGTTCTCAAGTTCAATATAGTCACCTACTCGCACTACTCGATCGGATATTATCTGTGTACTGGCAAAAAAATTGGCCAGTGTAGGCTGTAATGCTAGAGCTACCGCCAAGCCGCCAAGTCCAAGACCGGCAATGATAGGTGAAATTTGGATATCCAGAAAATCCAGAATGATAAGAACACCTATCATAAAAACAAGAATGATAAGTACTCGCCTAACAAATCGTATTAGGCCCTCATCAAGTCGCGCTTTTCTTCTTGCTCGTAGACTGCGCATATACCAAGTCAGCAAACTACCGAGGATGTTAGCAAGAGCATAGGTGATCCCTGCAATCAATACTATCTTGCCAATCTGACCCAGGATTTCTGTCCATTGTTGCATACAGGACAGGCTACCCAGAGCCATCAGTAGACCGTCCGTAACGATGAAAAACAGGAGAGGTCTGGCAATACTCTGTACCAGTTGCGGAGCGAGATCAGTTTTCCGCCTATGGTGTTCAAGTCTGTGCTGGAAAAACCGTACTATCTTTACAACAATCCAGGCAAGTACAATAGACATTGCCAACATTGCAGCTGCCCAGCCTATCTCCAGAAGTAACGAATCCTTAACAAAGTCAGGTTGCATCATACTCTCCAAATAAAAACAATAACCTAGCGGTATTAATGGATAATCTAACCGCTTGAGTTGATTTTGTCAATCTTGGCTGCTTTATATGCATATACGATATACTTTCGCTACGCTTTGAGAGCGCGTAGGCCAGCCTGTGTTAACTTGACGCGCATTTCCCGATACACATATAATGATTTCAATAATAGAAAGGAGAGAAGCTTTATGGTAGGGATTGTATCCTATGGAGCGTATGTGCCCTTACGAAGGTTGGGTAAGGGGACGCAGGGCTGGCGATCACCTAACGAGAAAGCAGTAGCATATTATGACGAAGACACCATGACAATGGCTGTCGCCGCTGCTATCGATTGCCTGGGTGACAGAGACCGTCAGACCGTTGATGGCTTATATTTTGCTTCAACAACCGCTCCCTACAAAGAAAAACTGGCGGCAACGACTACTGCAGTCGCTGTTGATCTCCGAAAGGACATTCTCACCGCAGACTGTGGTGACACACTGAGATCCGGAATGGGTGTCCTTCGGATGGCAATAGATACGGTGAAAGCAGGTTCCGCCAAGCAGCTGCTTATGACTGCCTCAGACTGCCGTCAGGGCGACCCCGGCGGAGCCCTCGACCAGATATTCGGTGATGGCGCCGCTGCATTTCTTATCGGTGATACCGAAGTCATCGCTACACTCGAAGCTAGCTACTCGGTATCCAACGAACTCTTTGACTTCTGGCGGGGTGATACTGCCAAATTCGTTCACACATGGGAAGACAGGTGGGTCCAGGAAGAAGGTTATATGAAGGTAGTACCCCAGGTAGTAGGAGAGTTCTTCAAGAAGTACCAGATGTCACCGAAAGATATAAGCAAGGTTGCATTATATGGGAACAACCAGAGAAGGCATGGACAGGTTGCCAAGAGTCTTGGCTTAAGCCCGGAGCAGATCCAGGATCCGCTGTACTCAACAGTAGGAAATACCGGTACTGCAGCAACCCCGATGCAGCTTGTTTCCGCACTCGAAGACGCAAAACCAGGTGACAAGATCCTCTGTATAGCCTACGGTGACGGATGTGATGTCATGTTATTCCAGGTTACCGATGCCATTACGGGCTATAAACCTAATAGGGCGATGAAAACTCATCTGGCTGCGAAAATGATATTCCCCAACTATCAGCAGTACTTTGGATTCCATCACCAGAGTAGAGATGCCGAAAGCGGTGGCGGACCGGCTGCCTCGGTGCTAGCCAGAGAGGTAGAGCAGATATACGCACTGCGCGGCTCGAAATGTAAAGTCTGCGGCACTATTCAGTATCCCCCGCAGCGTGTTTGCACGAAATGTCAGGCAAAAGACCAGATGGAATCGTTCAGATTGTCGGACCAGAGGGGCGTGATCTACGACCGCGTGTGCGATTACGCAGCGCCCGTTCCCCCTTATGAAAGCCCGGCAGTTAACATGTATATCGACTGGCATTGCGGCGGCAGAGCGAATTTCCAGCTTACCGACAAGATAAACACTGTCGAAGATGTCCCGATAGGCATGGAACTCGAGATGACATTCAGGAAGCTTCTCGCCGGCGGTGGCGTCCACCATTACTGGTGGAAAACAATGCCGATAAGAGAAACCTGGATCGCGAAGGAGGAGGACTAACATGGCGATAGGTAACATTAAAGACAAGGTTGCTGTGATCGGCATGGGCTGCGTAAAGTTCGGTGAGAACTGGGATACCAGCGCCGCAGACATGATGGTTGATGCCGCGTATGAAGCCTACGAAGATGCCGGCATCGAACCGAAAGACATCGAGGCTGCATGGTTCGGTTCAACCCAGATATCACTTGGCGAACCCATGGCGTATAACCTCAAATTTGATCATATTCCGATCACACGGGTTGAAAATCTTTGCGCCACCGGTACAGATGCATTCAGGAACGCATGTTTCGGCGTTGCTGCCGGTATGTATGACATAGTCATGGCCCTGGGCTGTGAAAAACTCAAAGATTCCGGCCGAGGCGGTCTCGGCGGCGGTGGCGGCGGTGGCGGCGGTAATATGCTGTTCATACCTTCGGGCGGCCCGCATACCGCATTTGCTCAAATGGCCAATAGATACATGGTAGAGTATGATCTGACCTATGAACAGATGAAAGGCGCTCTTACCAAGATCGCGGTTAAGAACCACTACAACGGTTCACTGAATCCTAAAGCTCATTTCCAGCAGCCGATCACCGAAGAACAGGCGATGAATGCCCCAATGATGTCCTGGCCGCTCGGTCTCTATGACTGCTGCGGCGTTAGCGATGGATGCGCAGCGGCTATCGTGACTACCCCGGAAATAGCCAAGACGTTCAGGGATGATTACACACTAGTTAAAGGCGTAGGTCTTGCGGTCGGCGCCAGGCAGGGATGGATGAGGCAGGATGTGGACCTGGTCCACATGGAACCCACCGTTCAGGCTGGACGCCAGGCATACGAACAGGCAGGAATCAAGGATCCGTACAACGAAATCGATTTTGCCGAAGTGCATGACTGCTTCAGTATCACCGAACTCGTCATCATGGAAGACCTTGGTTTCGCCCCCCGGGGTAAAGCCTGGGAATACGAAAACGAAGGCAGATTCGCTCTCGACGGTGACCTCGCAGTCAATCCCGATGGCGGTCTGAAATCATTCGGTCATCCCATCGGTGCCAGCGGACTGCGGATGCTTTACGAATCCTATAAGCAGTTACAAGGCAAAGCCGGACCCCGCCAGAGGAAGAATCCTACTTTCGGTCTCACGCACAACTTCGGTTTCAATCCCGGCAGCGGTGTCGGCAGTGTTACCATTATGGGACAAGCAGACACCAAAACCTACAGTTAAACGGAAAATCGTATTAAAGATTAAAGGCTTCTCGGTTATTCGAGGAGCCTTTTCTTATGCATAAAAACATCCCGGAAGCCCTGCTGACTATGCCAAACGAGCGAAATCTTGTTTATCGCATGATAATTAGAGTATAATTAGCCCTAATCGAAAAAGGAGTTTAGGAAAAATGTCATCATCATACGCATTTATACAGAATGAATTCGTCCCTCTAACCGAAGCAAAACTGGGAGTGATGACAAATTTCATCCATTATGGAACCGGTGTGTTCGAAGGCATCAGAGGAAACTGGAACGCTGAAGAGAAACAGAACTACATATTTGCCCTGGAATCCCACTATCAACGTCTTCTGGATGGCTGCAGCGTATTGAAGATCGACCTTCCCTACTCACTTGAGGATTTGTGTGATATCACAGTGGAACTTGTAGACAAATGCGGATTCGAGGAGGATATCTATATCCGACCTGTGGCATACAAGAGTTCGGAAGCTCTCGGTGTCCGCCTTCATAACCTTGAGAATAATTTCCTTGTATTCGCCTTTCCCTGGGGACCATATCTGCCTGAAAAGGTTAAGTGCTGCGTATCCTCGTGGCGATTTCCAACAGAAATACCGAGGGCTAAGCTTACCGGTCTTTACGTCACCAACGCTTTAGCTAAAACAGAAGCAGCAGACCATGGGTATGACGAAGCGATTATGCTTACTCCCGAGGGATATGTAGCCGAAGGAAGCGGAGAGAATATATTCCTGTATAAGAACGGCGAACTGGCAACTCCGGCAACGTATGACGGCGTTCTTGTCGGAATTACCCGTAACCTCGTGATACAACTTACTGAAGATGAACTGGGGATTAAAACAACCGAAAGACACGTAAACCGTATTGAATTATATAATGCCGAAGAATGTTTCTTGACCGGTACAGCCGCAAATATCACTCCTGTCGCTGAAATAGATGGTCGACAAGTCGGAAACGGTGAAATAGGAGAAATAACGGCTAAACTCCAGAAGATATATAATGATATCACCCTTGGGAAAAATCCGAAATACGAGGATCTCTGTACACCGGCTCATAACAGGATTACAGCGAATAATTAGACGATGATTTATGGTGTTATATCTGTAGTAATTGCTTATCTGCTTGGCTCCATCCCGACCGCATATCTTGTAACTCGATTTGGCTACAGAAAAGATATACGTAAACTTGGCGGTGGGAATGTTGGAGCTCATAACGTATATGAGAACGTCGGTATATTACCAGCTATCGTTGTTGGGATCATTGATGTCGGTAAAGGAGTCGCCTCAGTATACATCGCGCTGGCTCTACTCGAATCATCCGATTATTACTACTGGGTTTTCGCCGCTGCATTAGCTGCCGTTATTGGCCATATATGGCCTGTATTTCTGAAATTAAGGGGCGGTAATGGAATAGCAACCTCTATCGGTATTCTTTTCGTGCTGATGACCAGAGAATCTTTGATCGCTTTAGCTGTAGCCATTCTATTACTGGTCATCACACGTAATACTATCCTGTCAGTAAATATCAGCCTGCTGTTGACAATACCTATAGCTCCGATCTTTTTAAGAGATCCGTGGCTCCCCTACCTGATTTTCTCACTTATACTGATATTGATCCTGGTCTCAAACTTCCTCCCCACTATGAAAACGGCTTTAGCAAAAGCAGGCAGCAAGGAAAAATTGACTGCGGAACTTCTCAGGTTTGAACAGGAAAAAACACCCAGTAAAAAAGGTAGGAAAAAATAACTCCGGCTACTTTGATTGCCCGGCTTCGAGTGATTTCAGCAAACAGATGACCTGGCAGTTTTCCTCAAGTGTAGTAGTGTAGTTGAAGGCTTCTTCCAGTAACTGACCCGTTGCGAAGGTGCCATGACCGTGAACCATAATGATCCGCCTGTCTTTTAACGCTTCGGCTATCATATCGGCCATTCCCCCGGGTTTCACTTCCATACCCCATCCCAGAACGCATACTTCTCCTATTGTATTATATCCCTCGGCTGAACCGGGTACTATTTCCCGTTCTTTCATTGAAAGAGCAATGGAATGAGGAGGATGAGCGTGGATAACGGCAAGCGCAGACGTAGCCTGGTATATGGCGCGGTGAACTGCCAGTTCGGTCGATGCCAGCGGTGTCGAACGGTCGTTCTTGAAAATACCGGTTTCAATCAGGTCCGGTTCTTGGAGACACCCTAGTTGAGAACCTCTACGGGTAATGATCAGATTATCGCTCAGCCGAATGCTGAGGTTACCGGTATGCGAGGAAACAAGTCCTCTGGCAAATAAATCTCGACCTACTTCCTGGAATTGGGACGTAATCATATTACTTTTCTGTGAATACCACCTTCATGGGATATCTATATAACGGTAGCCAGTGTATACTCACTGAAAAGAAATTGCAAGTCGGGTGTTTATGTCATCTGCCGTATAACGGCAATAACCTTACCCTGAACTTCGACATTGTCCGGTTCAGCGTAGATGGGATTCATCTGGCTGTTTGCGGGTTGCAGCCTGATACGTCCCTTTTCGCGGTAGAGTTTTTTCAGAGTTACTTCTTTTTCAGCCTTCAACCAGACAGCGGCCATTTCTCCGTTCTCAACGACGTTTACGTGCTGCATCAAGACGGTATCACCGTCATTAATCAGAGCATCGATCATTGACTGGCCTTTTACTTTGAGAGCGTAGATGTCCGTCTTACCTTTCGTCAGATCTTCCGGAACGTCCATAGTTTCCGAGAAAGCAGTTACATCCCAGGTATCCGGTGCCGGTACGGGAATCGGTTCACCGGCGGCTATCTGCCCTATCACCGGCACTTTCAGACTGGGTAACCTTGCATTAGATTCGGATATCAGTTCGATTCCCCTCGATATGCCGGGATGACGCCTTATATAACCTTCGCGTTCGAGTATATCGAGGTTATAATCAACTACCGAGGTTGAGCTGATATTACATCCTGTAAGGATATCCCTGACAGTCGGAGGATAGCTTTTGTCCACCCAGAAGCGTTTTACGAAATCTATGATATTACGTTGTTTCGGCGAGAGTGCTTTCACTTTTCACCTCATAAAAATCCCGGCTAGACCGAACATCCGTTCTATGCTACTCTACCAGCAGCCAGACCCTTTGTCAAGTACAAGAGTATCCAGTGACTTTTCAGTTGGTATACTCCCCTTAATAATGACCGATAAATCTTCATGAACTATGATCTTGAACCCATATCGTTCTAACATCTGTCTCGGAGTAGGATATTTTTTATCTCTTAATTCGATAATAGTATCCGCCAATTCGGGGTCTCTTTCGAGAGTTTGTCTTATAGATTCATTATCCTTTTCAGGACTTGAGTAGTGGATATCCCAATCCACCCAGAATTTACCGCGAGGTAAAAAACTATCATCCGTTTCCAGTTCTTTCTTTGATGCCTTGAGGTACTCGATTAATTCTTTCTTTCGATTTAACTCTAATAGCTTCATGGTATCCAGGTTACCTTTCCTGTTCTGGAGTTTTGCTATCTGGTTCTGAAAATCCGTAACCTTTTCGCGGTATTCATCAGGCGCTATGGTGTCTGTGTCCATTTTTGCTTTCTGCTTCTCAATCTCTTATTCAAGGCGTTCTATTTGAGAGTTTAACGGATATAACTCACGCATCAGCAAATTAAATTCATTCTCAAGATTGTCGATTGTGTTTTGGAAGTGATAATTCATCCTCTCACGACTTGAAAAATCTGCCATGATTAATGCATTCAGTTTTATATCAAATGCCATAGCATCTTTGATAATCGGTAATGTACATCGAGGGCTTCCGTCCAAATGAAAGCGTTTAAGTCTGCCATTACAAGTATATGTAGGTTTACCATTACTATAGCTGACGGCGACTGTATGTCCACAAAGACCGCAAAACAATAAGGAATTGAATTCATGTTCCCCTCTGCTAGGCTTTATCCGTCTGAAGTTGTTGGCTCTCTTGTTTTGTACAGCGTTCCAGAGCTTTTCATCAACAATGGTGTCGCAGATATATTTCCAGTCTGTATTTGGTCCTCCTTTGTATGCAGGATGCTTAAGTTTGTCATCGACTGTGCTTTTGTTCCATTTGCCGTGTCGTGGTGGTAACATATCCTGTTCGATAAGGTGTGTCACTACTCCGTCAATTCCATTCCCGCTAAGGTTGAGATAATAATAATACATATACCTTATAACTTCGGCTTCTGGTTCGTATGCTTTAAGTGTCTTCGTTTCCGGGTTACGTCTGTAACCGTATGGTACAGAACCACCAGTCCACAAGCCTTTTGAAGCGTGATACTGGCGACTATCTTTCTGACGTTCTCCAATTCTTTCTCGTTCCCATTCGGCTATTGCACCCAATAGAGCGAGTATCACTTTACCTATACCACTCTCTCTGGTGTCAATGCCTTCTGACTTAGCGAAGAAGCAAACGTTACATTTCTTTTCAAGCGTGTCTACGTAGTCGAGCAAAAGTCGAGTATTACGCATGAATCTGTCGAGTTTGGTAACTACAACAAGGTCGAATTCTCCAGCGTGAGCATCAATCATAAGCCGTTGTAATTCCGGTCTGCTATCAGTTCCCCCTGATATCCCTTCATCGGTGTAATGTCCGGCAATCTCCCATTCGTACGCGATAGCTAGGGCTTCCAGCTGTTCTATCTGATCTTGAATGGAGTTCTTCTGTTCGCCAGTTGAGACTCTTTCATAAAGTGCGACTCTTGTTTTATTCTCCATTTCTTACACCTCCTTATTTTTCCGAGGTCTACCGGAGTTTTGTTTTTTCGGTTTGTTCCAATATAGCGAATGACAGTTGCTACAAAATCTCGGTTTCTTCTTATAACCCCACCATTCAAACCCGCATCGAGTACATTTATGCTTGTATCTTTCTGTCATTTTATACCTTCCACAAGAATTATAAAATAAGTTTATATTCTTGTCAAATAGAGTGCCATATTGTATCGGCGTGTATGTTTTATCATATAGAATGGTTTAATCGCCTAATTTTACAACTGAGGGCGTTAGAAGTATATTTCTGAGCGATATTACGTCTTTAATTTCTGCGGTATTATAATAATACATTAAATAAAAATCTACAAGATTTACATAACGGCATGATAGATTCT
>CP070800.1:1536523-1573960 GCA_020343555.1 Dehalococcoidales bacterium | reverse complement strand
TTATACAGCCGGGTATCGATACTTTGGTTGTTGCTATTGTGTTTATACCCTGTCATAATCTAAGGAATTGCGAGCCATGAAATGGCAAAGGAGGTGTGGAAACAACAATATGATAGTAAAAATAGAATGCCCCAGTTGCCAGACTGAAGGAAATATGTCACTGGCCGATATCAAATACGTCGGTCCGTATAAATGCTGGAAATGTAAAGACCTGTTTACCATTGAGATCCAGGATGACCGATTGATTTCCTGCGAACCGTTGAGCGAGGAAGAATTCGAAAGACTGCAGGAAGAGTTGAGAGTAGAACAGGAAGAACAAAAACGGCGACAGGAAATGGAAGATTTCAAGAATAAGTTCAGAAGAGATTGATAGTCAATGGGGATGCCTTCAAGCATCCCCATTTGTTTCTTCTATATTTCTTCAATCTATTGTCTTGGTGGCCCCTGCATAGCAGGCACGCCGTATATCAAGTTCTGACCGCTGATGTGATCTGAAGCACTCGAGACCATCAATAGTACACCTTCGGCTAGGTCTTCCGGTTCAGCGAACATACTGATTGACCTCTCCTGCTGTTCCTGCGTCTGCCCACCCAGCATATACTGCCTGATGCGTTCGCTATTCGTTCCACTTGGTGTTATGGTATTGGCTCTGATTCCATAAGGCGCCATCTCAATCGCAATATTTCGCATCATGGCTATGATCCCTGCCTTGGCGGCGGCATAATCGGTACCACCGGGCATACCGTTTACCGCGGCTATGGAAGCGAAACTGACGATCTTTCCGTAATTCCTCTCTATCATGTACGGAAGCACCGCATGGGTGCAATTTCGGGCGCCGTTTAGATTGATATTTATCATATGATCCCACATCTCTTTGTTCTGTTCTAGGAAAGGCTGCAGGGCCGGACGAATCCCATGACCCATCGAACCTCCGGCTATATTACACAAAATGTCGATTTTCCCATATATTTCCACGGTAGTCTTTGCCATTCTGATGCAGTCTTCTTCCTTTGTCATATCCATCTGGATAGTGGATACTTCACCTCCGGCAACTCTGATTTCTTCTGCAGCAGAATCCGCGCTTTCGATCACCCAGTCTGCGAGCATCAATTTAGCGCCTTCACTTGCCAGCAGCTTTGCCGAAGCTCTGCCTATCCCACTGCCCCCTCCGACTATTATGGCCACACGATCTTCGAGTTTCATCTACATCCTCCAGAAACTGTATTCGTTATTAGTTTCTTATTATACATGGAAAACATGTTGCCATCTATCGGAAATACCGATGATGGCAACACGTTTATCTCTGTTCAAACTAGCCTTAGAAAGACATCACCGGAACTTCATTCGGAATAATTAACTTGGGTTCAGTGAGTTCCTGTACCATTTCTGGTGTCCATCCTGGGGCTACTTCGTCGATTCTCATTCCCTCAGGAGTAATCGAGACCACGGCAATATCCGTGACCACTTTATAAACACAACGTGGTGCTGTAAGCTGGTAATTACACTCCTTGACCAGTTTGTACTCATTGTTCTTGGTGACATGGGTTAGTACTACAAGTAATTTAGCTGCACCGAAAGCCAGGTCCATTGCACCGCCAACGCTTCCCGGTTCTCTCCCGGGTATTACCCAGTTTGCCAGGTCTCCTTTTTCCGATACCTGTAAACCACCGAGGACACAAAGGTCGATATGTCTTCCCCGGATCATCGAAAATGATTCGGCGTGTTCGAAGAAACACATCCCCGGTAAAGGCGTTACCATCTGTCCGGAAGCATTGACCAGGTGGAAGTCCTGCTCCTCTTCGGTAACGGCAGCACGACCAAAACCAAGGCATCCATTCTCAGCATGGAATATTACTTCTTTGTCTTCAGGAATGAAATTTGCAGCCTGAGTCGGGATACCGAAACCCAGGTTGATTATCATTCCGTCTTCAAACTCTCTGGCTACTCGCAGAGCCATAGTCTGTTCGTCAAGCTTTTCCGGCATCTATATTCCCTCCTCAGGATTTTTCCTGACTACAACACGGTCGACGTATATACCAGGTGTAGCGGTTGCTTCAGGTTCGATTTCACCGACTTCGACCAGGTAATCGACTTCAGCGATCGTCACGGTAGAAGCTCCAGCCATTGTTGCATTAAAGTTTCGGGACGTACCCTGGTAAACCAGGTTACCACGCCTGTCCGCCTTGTAAGCACGGACGAAAGAAAAGTCACCTTTCAGTGCATATTCTAGACAAGCAGGAACACCATTGAACTCTCTTATTTCCTTACCTTCCCCAAGAAGGGTACCCGGACCGGTAGGGGTAAAGAATGCTGGAATACCTGCTCTTGCGGCTCTGATTCGTTCCGCCATCGTCCCCTGTGGACACATTTCCACTGTTAATTCACCGGCTAATCGTTGCTCATGGAGTGGAGAGACCATACCGGGCATAGGATTGCCGGGGAAAGCAGTGATTACTTTTGATACCTGGTGGTTCTGTATTAAAAGCCCCCCGTTATCAATATTCGGTGGGCTCTTACGCCGCGGCATATTCGCAAACATCGGATTTGGTGGTTGTCTCCCGGCGCCCGGCGTGTTCATACAGATTGTCAGGTTTTTAGCGCCCTGTGCATATAGAGCCCGTATAAGATTACTAGGGGTGCCGTTTGCCGGTCCAAAACCGCCGATGAGGATGATAGCACCATCGAAAACATCGGCGACCGCTTCGTCATAGCTTTCGCAAACTTTGTTTATCACAATACCTCCTTATACATTCCTATTATGGATAATTTCCGCTAATATAATTACATTTAAACTATCCAAAGTCAAATTTGCTTAACCGTTGTCTTAGTGATTATAATTCGTGATATTGTCGTCTTCGGACGATTGAATATACATACATAGCAGGAAGGAAAAGAAAATGGAAAACAGGACGGAAAACTGGGTATTGACGCAGGTCGGCGTAGTTGTTAAGGATGTCGAAAAAGTGGTGGAACGTCTGGGTGAACTTGGTATCGGCCCATTCGATAAAATGGTGTTGCCGCCGGAACGAGAAGAATATTTCAGAGAAAAAAGAATGTTCGCGGAATTCGACATACGCGGTACGCGAATGGGTAACGTACAGCTGGAATTAATCCAGCCACTTGAAGGAGATTCTCCACACAAGGAATTCCTGGAGACAAAAGGTGAAGGGATTCAACACGTGATGTATCAGGTGGACAATCTTGAAGAAACAGTAAAAGAACTTACCGATAAGGGCGTGGAAGTATTGTTGAGAGCGAAATTTCCCGGAGGTAGAGGAGTCGCGTATGTAGATCTCGGCGTATCCAACATAGTCATAGAGTTATCACAAAAGCGGTAAGAACTCTGAAAAGCGAGATAAACGAGATATAAGTCGCTTACGAGCAGGTGTACTCCGTTATACGATGAAAGTGAAATCCAATGGTGGATGGGAGGCAGGAGATGAAAAGGTGGATTATTGCGACATTATTACTCGTAAGCACACTTATCCTGGTAATTATTCCTCTTACAGGTTGTTCGGGAAATCGAAACGGCACGACTGAAAGTTTAGATGCCGTTGAGATCAGAGAATACCAGGGCGAGAAGCTGTCATCAGTTAACGATTTCAGAGAAAATTCGATTGGCGGCCCTCAATATATAGACATTAACACATATACACTCGACATTGGAGGGCTTGTTGATACGCCACTTACTTATACATACGATGAAGTAGTTAATACCTATCAACCTTACAAGAAGGTCGTTACTCTCGATTGTGTTGAAGGCTGGAGTGCTACTATTCTCTGGGAGGGATTCCTGCTGAGAGACTTAATAAGCGATGCCAATCCATCCCCGGACGCAAAAACGGTGATATTATTTGCCTACGATGAGTACTCGACTTCATTTCCTATCGAATATATTATGGACAATGATATCATCGTTGCCTACAAGATGAACGGTGTCGATCTATCACCTGAAAGAGGTTATCCGTTTCAGCTTGTTGCCGAGAGTAAATGGGGATACAAGTGGATAAAGTGGATAACCGATATCGAATTGTCCGATAGGACTGATTACGAAGGCTACTGGGAAAGCCGGGGGTATTCAAATGATGGCGACCTGGATAAATCCTTCTTCGACTAGGAGTCTATGAATTCACGTTTGTTTAAGAAAATCCTTCACTGGTCATTATTTATTGCTGCGATAATCCTGTTGATATCTGGATTCGGTATCGTGTATTTCAGAGTGGTTGAGACAATTACATTCGGTTTATTTACAAAACCTCTTGCCTTTAAAATCCATACTATTACATGGATCCCATTTCTCATCCTGCTTGGAATGCACGTTATGTTGACATCCAGGAAAAAATGGTTTAATTTCTCTCGAAATAACAGATAGGCGGATTTATATTCGACACTTATGAAGCTGTTTTTTTTGTGGATTTTTCCCTGTTAAACAGCTTTTCGGCCGGACACCCGAGTTCTCTTTGCCTGCAGTATTTACAGGCTAAAGAACCTCGTACGAAACCGTTACCGACGGATGTTAAAAGGATTATTATTAACATCAGAGCCAGTATAATCCAGTGAAAATCAATAATCATCAGTACTATAGCTGCAACCAGAGGAATTACAGTAACGAGCATGTCGGGTATTAATGATTTCCAGTTCATGGTTACGTCTGTAAAAACATTGGGACTCCCCTTTTTTGCTACCAGGCAGGCAAGCCTGCCTTTCCCAAAAGCACATATCTTTCCATAGTAATAACAGCCCGGACAGCTTCCCCTCAACAATCGGATCTCCATCAAGATGATATACAGGATATACAAGCCCATCCAAATCCACCCGGTACGAAACATAATATATGTACCTATACCGTATATGGCAAGTGAAACTGTGTTTGAAAGTATTACAGTAGATATCGGATATTTTTCATAAAATTCGTTGTTGTCCGTCATATTAATACCCCGCTAAATATTACAGCTCTAAAGAGTTTTTCAGTACTATATCAGATTATATTTCCACTTTCTACAGGGTATTGTACAAAATGAAAAACTATTGTATACTTGATTATAGTCATCTGTACTTGATAAAATTGAACAGGAAACAAGGGGGCGCCCGAGCGCGAGTGAGGGCCTAACTGGAGAGCAAGCCGGTGAAAATCCGGCACGGCCGCGCCGCTGTAATTCTGCCTGAGGTGGATAAGTCAGAACGCCAACCCCCGAATGACCTACATTTCTCCGCAGGGAGGAGTAGGGATTATTATTGAAAATCAAATCCCCTCTTCCGAACCGGGAGTGGGGATTATTTATGGAATACTTAAGGAGGTACTAATGAAAAACAAACGCTTGTGGGTGGTTGTGTTTGCGGTAGTTCTAGTACTGTCGACCGGCGTGTTTGCAGCATGCAAATCCTCTGAAGTTGAAGAAGAAAAGGTAACCACTATTCAGGTTACCGACATGATTGGTAGAGCGGTTACACTGGATGCTATTCCTGAAAAGATAGTATCCCTTGCGCCCAGTAATACTGAAATCCTCTTTTCACTGGATCTAGCTGACAAAATCGTTGGAGTATCGGATTACTGTGATTATCCTGCTGCCGCTCTGGAAAAACCGAAAGTAGGAGGATTTTCTACGGCTGACGTTGAAAAAATCGTGGCAACGGAACCGGATGTTATTTTCGTCACGAATATGCACGTAAACGAAATTCTCCCTGCGCTTGAAAAACTTGGTCAAACCGTTGTCGTCATCGATCCCAGAAATCTCGATCAGGTACTCAACTCCTTCACACTTATGGGGAAGGTTACCGGAACAAGCACAAAAGCGGAACAGATCGTTAAAGATCTGTCAGAGCGAATAGAGAAAATAACTGATAAAACAGCTGAACTTACCATTAATGATAGACTGCGAGTTTTTTATGTGATGTGGCACGAACCTC
Source organism: Dehalococcoidales bacterium (assembly GCA_020343555.1). The sequence goes on along the minus strand of CP070800.1, from coordinate 1,568,053 downwards.
TGATGACAGTAGGTGGCGATACCAGGATACATGAATTGATTGAAAAGGCTGGCGGTACTAATATATTTGCAGACACTGTGGGTTATCCTACAATAGAACTTGAGACTCTAGTCGAAGCTAATCCACAGGTTATTATTGCCGGAACAGGAATGGGAGAAGGAGCGGATGCTCCTTTTACGTTTGCCAATACGGAGTCAAGGTTGACCGACTCTGAAGCCCGTAAAAACAACATGATATATGAAATTAATACGGATCTCGTGGGGAGACCTACCGAGAGAATGATTGAAGGATTCGAACAGATGGCGAAAATGATCCATCCCGAATTATTCGATTGATAACACAATTTTTTACCGCGGGTATACAGAGAATGTCGAAAGATGCAGTTGGAAGTACAACACCAGACCAGATAAAAAATATACGTCCCCACTGGCGAGGACGAATCTACGCTATTATAGGACTCTCTATTGCTGTCATTGTGGTGGTAACGATTGCCACCACCATCGGCAGTGTTAAGATTCCTATCCTTACAACCCTGCGTATCCTCATTTCACAACTTCCGTTGGTTGATTTTCCTCCTGACTGGACAAGCAGTACTGAGACCATTCTTCTTAACATACGCCTGCCCAGAATAATCCTCGCTGGACTTATCGGTGCAGCTCTGTCCGTCGCCGGAGCCACTTACCAGGGATTATTTCGTAATCCGCTTGCAGATCCTTATCTGATAGGTGCAGCGCAAGGAGCTGCACTCGGAGCAGTTATCGGTTTTCTTCTCCCTATCGAATTTAGCGCTATGGGTTTTGGGTTGATACCCATACTAGCTTTCACCGGGGCGGTCGTCAGCGTGGCCGTAGTCTATATCCTGGCAAGAGTAGGAAAAACAGTACCGGTAACTACTCTTATCCTTGCCGGTGTTGCTCTCGGCGCACTCTGGGGTTCCATATATTCATACCTTATAATTATCAGCGGAGATAAAATTCACGGGATAATATTCTGGGTGATGGGCAGTTTTTCACTAAGTGAATGGTCGGAGGTGAGTGCTGTTCTACCATATATGGCGATCGGTATCATAGTAATACTTCTCTATAGCCGTTCTCTGAATGTGATGCAGCTCGATGAAGAACAGGCGAAACAACTTGGGATTAATGTCGAGAGAACAAAGCTTATCCTCCTTGCTGCGGCTACCTTGATAACCGCTGCAGCAGTATCGTTCGTAGGTACAATCGGATTCGTAGGTATTATCATCCCTCACGCTGTCCGGCTCATATGGGGCCTGGATCACCGTTTCCTGCTACCGTTATCAGTTCTTACCGGTGCGATATTCCTTATACTTGCCGACCTTATTGCCCGAACTGTTATGGCTCCGACCGAGATACCGATAGGGATAATCACCGCTCTCTGCGGCGTACCGTTCTTCCTTTACCTTTTAAGGCGTCGAAAGGGAATAATATATTTTTAGAGTTGATTTTATGGCTATACTCGAGGTAAACGATCTGACTCTGGCATACGGTAAAACAACCGTTATCAACGATATGTCTTTCGGTGTAGACAAAGGAGAAATGTTGGGGCTTATCGGCCCGAACGGTTCCGGCAAGTCTACCCTGATAAAAGCTATCAGTCACGTTATCACTCCTCGTTCTGGTCAGGTTATATTAGATGGTAAAGATATTTCCGTGATTCAGCGTTCCGAGTTAGCACGTCTCTTGGCAGTTGTTCCCCAGACACCCATCCTTCCCAGTTCTTTTTCGGCTTTCGAGATAGTCCTTATGGGAAGAAATCCTCATCTCGGTTTACTCAGATATGAAAGCGAACGAGATATGGAAATCACTTATCAGGCGATGGAAAGAACCGCTACTCTTCCTTTTGCCGAACGTAGGATTGGCGAGTTGTCCGGCGGGGAGATTCAGAGAACGGTTATCGCCCGTGCTCTTGCTCAGCAGACAGAAGTTATCCTCCTTGATGAACCGACAGCAAACCTTGATATAAACCACCAGCTTGAGATCCTGGACCTGATTAAGAGTTTATGTACTCAGAACCACTTGACGGTGGTTATCACCGTTCATGACTTAAATCTGGCTGCCCAGTACTGTGACAGACTGGTTTTGATTAAGAAAGGACAACTTCATGCCGAGGGAACGCCTGAAGAAGTAATCACTATCGATAATATCAGGGAAGTATACGGCACCGATAATTGCGTCTACACTCACCCGGTAAACGGTCGACCGACCGTCCTTTTACAGGCAGGTGGGGGGCGCAATGGTATCGTTAACGAGAATAGCAAACCGGAATAAGGCGTGCTCAGTAAACCTGGTATCTCCTGTCTACACGTTGAACAGGAATGTTATCACGTCGCCGTCATGGACAGGATAGGTCTTTCCTTCTAGCCGTAATACGCCGTGCTTTTTAGCTTCTGAAAATCCTCCGTATTTCACCAGGTCGTAAAACGGAGTTACTTCTGCCCGGATAAAACCTTTCTCCATATCTGAATGAATCTTTCCTGCGGCTTTTTGTGCTTCAATTCCATCGATTACCGACCATGCCCTAAGTTCTGTCTTATTAGCAGTGAAGAATGATATTAAGCCCAGCAGATCATATGAGAGTTTGATTATTCTATCGGCTCCCGATTCGGCAAGTCCATACTCGTCGCGGAATTCTTCAGCGGCTTCTTTGTCGAGCTGGTTAACTTCCATCTCCAGTTCTCCACAAATAGCAGTGACAACTCGTTTTTCTCGTGAAAATTTCGAATTCCATTCTTTTATCAGATTGTCTACTTCAGGCAGCTGTTCTTCGCCAATATTTACAACAATAATTAAAGGTTTGGCAGATAGTAACTGATAACCGGACAACATCCTTTGTTCTTCTTCGGTAAGATTCATTTCTCTTACGGGAATATCTTTCTCGAGGTCTGTTTTTATTTTACCGATTGCTTCCTGTTCCCGAAGAATTTCTGCCCTCTCAGCCTGTTTAGCCGCTTTGAGTGATTCTTCCAGCTTGGAAAGTCGTCTCTCAAGTATAACCAAGTCTGAAAACGCAAGCTCCAGGTTCATATTCGCAATATCTCTCTCTACATCCAGGCTGCCTTCGGTATGTGGAACCGTATCGTTCTTAAATGCCCTGACGACATTAATGAGAGCATCCACCTGGCTGAGCTGGTTTAAGAGTTTCCCCCCGATACCTTTATCCTGCGCCATATCTTTCACCGATGCGCCGACATCGATATACGTAACGGATGGATATGTTACCTTACCGGAGTGGAATATTCCGGCAAGTATCTCCAGGCGTGGTTCGGGGACGAACGCCGTACCAATGTGTGCTGTGGAACCTGGAGATGCGTGACCACTACTTCCGCCTTCGGTGAGTGCACTAAAAACAGTAGTCCTCCCGCTTTGAGGGAGCCCGATGATACCAATATTCATTTGTCAGAACCTGCTATTTGAGGGATAATCGTTTTCCGAAAAAGTTTAAAATCCGGCTTTGATAAGATTGCTGGCCAGCTTGATTATCAACTCTCTTTCTTTCTTCGAAAGCTGATCGTTGCCAGCCATATCCAAAAGAGCAAGAAGGGCTTCATGAGTGCCCATCCTGCCAATTGATTCAACTGCGTCTGTACGTAATTTCACAGGAAAATTCAAATTTGTTGCAGCCGCTACCAGGTCTCTAAGTTCATCTGAACGTTCGTCGTTCACTCTTTCACCTCCCCGAGTTTTATACAGGTTTACCAAAGGTGCTTTTCAGTATTGTACACTCTAAGTCAGGATTCTTCAATCGTTTGACATCACAAGAGTATTAACTTTATTATTTTAACGCCGGTTATTATCTTAACCTGGCGATAATTTAACTAATGGAGTGAATGAATAATGGCCGAAGGAACAAAATATAGTATCAATTATATTTACGACACGCCGCCGAATCCGGTGCATCCGCAAAGTCGTGATAAGGGAAATGATATGCCATGGGAAAACAACCTGTATATCGCCAATGAGCTTGACGGTATGTTGCCGGGAGCCTTTTACCTTGAGACCAACATGGTATTAAGGCCATCCACGGGAGGTGTTCAGAACAAGAGTCACAGCCATCCATTCGATGAATACCTTATTTTCCTTGGTACTGACCCGGATGATATATATGAATTACACGGAGAAGTTGAATTCTGGATAGACGGTGAGAAACACCTGATAACGAAAAGCTGCGCGGTCTTCGTGCCGGCTGACCTGGAACACTGCCCGCTTTACATGCATCGTGTAGACAGACCATTCATGTTTATTACCACCGGAAATTCGTATGGCTATAAGCACGAAGGTGAAGTCACCTACGCGAGGGATTAATAAAAAGTACGCGTAGGGTGGGTGAAACCCGCTTTAAGACAACTGTATTCACTTGGTGGGTTACGCTCTGCTACACCCACCCTACAAAAAACTAGAAACTAGCACTTTGTCATTCTGAGAAAGTCCGCTGAAGGTGGACGACCGAAGAATCTCCTGCGAGTTCGGATGAGATCCTTCATTCATCTTTGACGAATTCAGGATGACCTTTCTCCTGAATAGTATCGGCCGGGCTAACAACCCGGCCGATATGTATTCCGAATGATTTAATCGTTATCTAGACCAGCGCACCACCCTCAGGTGATACACCATTCGGATCGATCGCCCGTATCGTGTTCTGCCAGAAGAGATGGTAATTGGAAAGAGCCGGGCCGATCTCATCCTGGGGACCCATCGTGGATGCGAAGTAGCTCTCCTTGAATGCCCGGTAGTTCTGTTCCTTCTGCCACCCCTCTACGGCTGCTTTCGCTTCTGCGTTCTGAGGATCGAATTTACAGAATATCTCGGTCTTACCAAGATGACCCTGTTCGACACCCCAGCCGAAGAAAGCTCCGCCGTCATCGACAATAAGACCTTTCTCGATCAACGGTTTCTTGGCTTCACCGGCTCCGATAGCCCACCTGATCGTCAGGTCTCTCTGTCCCATGATTGGAATGGAGTTAAAAGCCCCGCCGTTACGGAATGTTTCCCTGATCGAGGCAGAAATCCTGGTACACTGCGCCATCAGTATTCCTTCAGTTCTCGGATCCTCGACTGATCTCAGTGATTCCCCTCCGGCATCGGTGCATATCTTCTCCAGAGCTTTTTTCTTGAAGGCGAAATCATCTGCGTCGTTGCCCATCACGATTACGAAAAAGCCCGGGCCTTTTACCTCTGCATTCAGTTTTTTGAATACTTCTTCTTCTTCCTCGTTACTGGTAGTGATATTGGCAGCCACCATGGAGATATTGAAACCCATCAGCTCAAAACATATCTCATTTTCACCAAGGGCTATCTCAGCCTGCCACATTTTTTCTACCGACGGGAAGCTGTAGTACCTTGCCATCATATTGGGCGGGATCTCTTCCAGGTGATAGTTCGGTGAAACGCCCTTAATATCGTATACGGACGGTCCTGACCAGTGGTATAGTTTTATCGCTGCCTTGGTAAAGACACCGGGAGTCACTCCGGGTGGAACCGCGCTGGTGAGAATACTTCTTAGTGATGGTCCCGGACCATCGCCGGTAAACCATTCATCGGAAGAGCCGAGAGCACCTGTTCTGACAATATCGCCTTCAGGTGTAACCCATTCGATAGCCAGGTGATTTCGATCGTCACCACCGGTACTCTGATCCATGTGTCCGTGACCTCGGAGCATTGCAGAGCAGTTGGTCCCGGCACCCTTTATACAGAAATTCAAACCTCGCTTGAACAGTTCAGCCTGCAACTGGGATGAGATCACGTACGGCTCGACCACTGCGTACATGTTTTTCTCATTGATCTCTATTATCTTGTTCATTCTCCTGAGATCCATGAGAATGATATCCTTCGGGAACGCTCCCGACCAGCCGGTACATATTGGCCTGAACTTTACCTTATGTTTGTTACAGAGTTTGATTATTGCCTGGACTTCCGCTGTGTCTTTCGGTAGAATTACTGCAGCGAAATCATTGGAATAATATGCAGGCATTATAGCCGGATCGGCACAGATGTTTTCTTCTCCGACAACGTCTTCGAATTCCTTGTATGCTTCTTTACTTAGCGCCATTTTTCATTCACCTCCTATATTGCCTTTTCCAAGAGTTCGACTATGTCGTAAACTTTCATGTTGCTGCCACTTTCTTTCACAGCCTCGTTGAGCGTCTTTTCACACCAGGGACAGGCTGTTACGATGGTTTCAGCACCCGTAGATATCGCCTCGCTGATCCTGTCCTTTGATGTCCAGACAGCGAATTCAGGATTGCTATCACTTACACCTCCGCCGGATCCGCAGCACCAGGAATATTCTTTTATCCTTGTCATCTCGGAGAACCTTATACCTGGTATAGCCTTGATAACATCCCTGGGTGGCTCATAGACACCATTGGTACCGCGCCGGTAAGGTTTTGGCGGATCGAACACGAACCTGTCGCCGGGTATCTTATTTCCTTCCCAGTGCACGTATGGTTCTCCGAGTCTGCCGAGACGGCATGGATCATGGTATGTCACTGCGAGATAAAGCTTGCGTCGCGGTTTCAGCTTTCCATCCTTGATCAGTTTATCTACATACTCTGAAATATGCAGTACTTCGACATCTTCTCTCAGTTGATATCTCTCATACAGTACCTTAATTGCCTGGTAACCATCTGCGCAGATGGTTACCACTGTATTAGCCCCAGACTTCTTTATCATTGCGGCATTCTTCTTTGCCTGTTCCATAAAGGCATCTTTGTAGCCCATCTGATAGGCTCTTCCACCGCAGCATGTTTCGGCATCACCGGCTATACCAAAATCGACACCGGCTTTCTGCAGGATTTTTACGGTGGATTTAGCCAGTTTCTGCATTTCTTTGTCGTAACTGACCAGGCAGCCGATGTGTAAAAGCACTTCTACCTTTTCTTTGGAAGCGTCTTTTACGTTCAGTCCTTTAGCCCAGTCACCTCGTTTACCCTTCACCGGTACCATTGAGCCAGTCTTCTTTAAACTAGCGACTGTCTTTTCCAGAGCCGGGTTTGTATGACCGTCGTCTATTGTTTTAATTCTGAACTCGTGTATCGGTTCCAGGACTTCCATATCCATCGCATAATTACATGAAACACCGCAGGCCCCGCACATCTGGCAGTTGTAGACAATATCAAGCAGCCTGTCTGTATAATTAAATCCATTCTTCAGCATGGAAGAGCCGATATTTAATCTTCCACCGGCTGAATATGCGTGAAAATTATATCTTGCTATACTGGGACACACGTTTACGTACTGTTCTCCTTTTACCTGCTGCATCGGAATGAACTTACAGGTAGAGCAGCGGCAGCACATATCCATATCGCCCTGGTATTGTTCCAGTCCCATCTTTAGCTACCTCCTATATCATTCAGTAATATCCTGCTTCTTGAAGCCTTCATTAGAAGCACACCTTCCCCGGATTCATCACATGATTCGGATCGAACATATTCTTTAGTTTGTTTAGGACTTTTATTGACGCTGCATCCCGGTTGACAATCATGCGTGTGTTCGTGCCGTAAGGTCTTGAGAAAAAAGCGTCTCTTCCCAGCAGCGCTTTCACGGCTGATGAAGATAGTTCTTTCACCTTACCCGTTTCGCTCTGGTTATCGGGATCATAGAACAGGTTGAATTCACAGTGAACTCCGGTTCCCTGAACAATCGGTTGAATGTATATACCCATATCCGAAGCAGGATATCCTGCTTTCTCTACCTGGTTGTACATTGTATAAACCTGGTCATCCAGTTTATCGTTGATGGTCAGGAACATTATATCTTCACATGCTCCTTTATAACGTAGTTTCCAGTACGGTTCCGGGGACGGCTGCTGTACTGACTTCAGTATTTCATTGGCCGATATGTCCCCGACTGATTTTACCGCTTGAATACCCAATCGTTGCGTTATATCTGTGATACCCTTCACCTGAGAATTGATGCGTTCTTCAGGATACACTTCATAACCAGCAACATTATAGAACAGTATCCACGCTGGTAATGAATCTCTGAGTTTCTGGTAATCTTTTGGCCATTTGTTCGCCGATATCGACGCCAGGTTCACGTTATTGAGAATAAAGCACTCGTTTACCATTCTTAGTCTGACTAGCCAAGAAGTCAGGTCCATCAGCGTATCGAGATCGTACGAACCAACGACGAAAGGTTCTTCAAGGCTCGGTAGTAACTCACATCGCATTGATGCCCAGGTGACGATACCCATAGTCCCCTGCGAACCCTGGATTATCCTGTGCCATGAAGCAACTCCCGGTCCGTACGGTGCTTTCTGTATACCACCGACTTTCCACTGTTCTTCTACTGAGCCCGGTCCTGCTGCCTGCCCCGTCCTGAATTCGTCTCCGGAACCGAAAATAACTTCGACGCAAGCCAGTGGATCTGAAATATCCCACTGGTACTTGGGCATTATTACCGGTTCTCTTTCCAGTAAACTACCGACAATGGTCTTTGATTTCCGCGGCAGTAACGGCGTATTGAGTCTGATCCCTTCCTTTTCTGCCGCCGGTATCAGTTCACCGAAAGTTACCCCCGGTTCGACCATCGCCACTCTGCGGGGACGGTCGACACTTATTATCTTTTTCATTCTGCTTAGGTCTACCACCACGGCTCCACCGATTCCCGGTACCGTATCACCGCGGAAATGCGGTGGGCCTGAGCTTACAGGTACCAGTGGAGTCTGTGTCTCGTTAGCAAGATTTACCAGTTTCTGTATTTGCTTTGCATCAGCAGGTTTGACAACATAAACCGGTCTTACGCTGTTGACGAAACTAACATCACTGGAATACTCTTCCAGTACGACCGGATCATCGCTGACATTACCGGCACCGACGATCCTGGTCAGTTTTCCCTTCTGGATCATTGTGTCCCCCTTTCTTTTCGCATAATATTAACAGCTCTTCTTATGAGGGAATGCCCATTTTACTTACAGGATAGTATTGGTATTTCGGTCTAATGTCAAGAATTACTTCATATTAATACGGATACGTATTGATATTGCATGTGGATGGTAATCTGTATGAATATTAGTTTAACTCTTTTTCTCTTCTTCCTTTTTAATATCCTCTGCTTTCTCTTCTGTACCGAAACGCCTTAGCTTTTCTGCCATTTCTCTTTGTTTCTTATCGACCAGGTAATTCACAGTACGTTCAGGATATGTCCCGTCATCCTGTTTTTCTCCCGCTGGAATATCTGTCAGGATCTCTATTCCGTCGTCGATGGTCGTAGCCGAGTAAATATGGAACTTACCTTCCTTGACCGCATCGACGACTTCTTGATCAAGCATCAGGTTCCTCAGATTCTGTGCCGGAATCAGTACACCCTGATCTCCGGTTAAACCTTTCGCTCTGCAGACCTGGAAAAATCCCTCAATCTTTTGATTCACACCACCTATCGGCTGTATTTCTCCTGTCTGATTTACCGAACCGGTAACTGCCATACTCTGCTTAATCGGTATTTCCGATAAACTGGACAGGATGGCGTACAATTCCGAAGACGAGGCGCTATCGCCATCCACACCGGAATATGACTGCTCGAAGCAAAGACTTGCCGAAAGTGAAAGCGGTTTATCCTGAGCGTATTTCCAGCCCATATACCCTCCGAGAATCATTACGCCCTTGTTGTGTGTCGGTCCGCTTAACTGGGCTTCTCTCTCGATGTTAATAAATCCTCCTCTGCCAAGATAAGTCTTTGCAGTAATACGAGACGGTTTACCAAATGTTATGTCACCTAGTGAGTATACGCTCAGAGCATTCACCTGTCCAACTTCAGCACCGTCGGTGTCTATCATTACAGTACCACGATCTATCATGTCCCTCAGTCGTTCATCTGGAAGATTATGCCGGAATCGCCTTTCATCAATGGCTTTCTGGACATGGGTGGCAGTTATGAATTGTGCATTCTCTTTCGAAGCCCAGTAGTTCGCTTCCTCTATCCATTCCTTTATCTGGGCAAAGCGTGATGACAGCCTTTCCTGGTCGGCTACCATCCTTGCGGAATACTCTATGACCTTGGCTACACCAGTCGGATCAAAATGTCGTGATTCACATTCATCGCAGCATCCCGATAGAAATGCTGCATATGCCAGCATATTATCTTTTGTATTATCGATCTCGGAGTCAAAATCGGCCTTAACCTTAAATATCTCCCAGAAATCTTCATCATACATAGACAGCATCTGGTAAAGGTTAGCGTCACCGCTGAGAATCACTTTGACTTTTATCGGCATAGGTTCAGGTTTCAATCCTTGTGGAGCGACCATTCCGAACTGCTCGATGGGATCTTCTATCCTGGCTTCCCCGTTCTTGATAGCCCGTTTCAGAGCAGGCCAGACTCCCGGGTTGGTCAGAACGTCGGTAGCATTCACCAGCAGATATCCTCCGGTAGCTTTATTCAGTGAACCGGCTTTCAACATGGTATGGTCACTGAGATACCCTCCGAACAGAAATCTTCTCTCTATCTTCCCGAAAATATTCCCGAAATTTGGATTACTCTCTACAATCACCGGGGGTCCTTTCGCAGCACTGTTATCTACGAACACATTAACCTCGAAAGGAAGAAACGGATTTCTTCCGCCCATAACCTGACTCATCGGAACTCCGAGTGCCGGGTTAACCGGTTCTTCGGTACTCTTAAAAATGTCCAGATTATCGAGAATATAGTCTTTCAAACCCTCAAGGTATTCGTTTAGCTTGGGAAATTGTGAATATGTCGATACAAGCGGAACGAACAGGCTTGAAACGGTAAAATCTCCTATCTCTTTATCAAGCTGCTGAAGACGTTCAGCATTCTTTGTCTGCATATCGCTTGCCTCTTGCAGGCTGGTCATTATTTTACTACGAATCTCGGTCTGCTTTGCTGTAATTTCCTTCCTTTCGTTTTCTGGCAAAGCCAGGTACTCCTGCTCCTGCATGGGGCGATCTTCCAGCATTGGGTACAAAGCCGGGCCAGACGCCGTCATTTGTAGTATAAAGCCCTGCTGCCGGGCTTCACTTGCCAGTTCTTCAAATAACTTCTGCTGCTCGGCGCGTGCCTCTTCAACCGTCTTCTGTCTCTGTTCTTTGTATTCATCACTATCGAAAGCCTGTCCCAAATCCTGACGGATTTTAGTAAGTAATGATTCCATCTCATCACGGAATACTTTTCCACGACTCTGCGGCAGGTTGGCAATTATCGGAGAATCTGTCTCTTTAAAATTATAGATATAACACCAGTCTTCAAGAATGAACTCTCCCCCCTGTTCGGATTTCTCTTTAATCACCCTTTCTATGTATGCCTTCACCATGGAAGTCTTGCCGGTGCCGGTGATACCGGCAACGTATATGTTATATCCTGAATTCTCTATGTTGAGACCGAATTCTATGGCTCGGGTAGCTCTTTCCTGGCCGACAAATTCCCGCAATGGCGCGAGGTCTTTGGTGCATTCGAAATCGAAAAGACCGGGATCGCATTCCCAGCGTAGTTTTTCAACCGTTACTTCATAGTTTTTCCCCTCCATTGTTCCTCCTTTTCAGCCATTCTCGTGTATTCACATCGTATCTAGCATATTACATCGGTTAAATAAGAACATCAAGCAATATTTAAAGGCTTTGTTACAGTAACTCTTTGCGTATCCGTAAAGTGTTAAGCTAATTGATTGAGCCCGTTGTTTGTAAAAAAAATCCTGATTTGATAATCTGGAATTGAAATATCCGGATCAGGCGGTGAGAAATGAAAGTAGCATTGACAACGGGTGATAAACGTTCGGAAAATATCCGGGATGCTCTGGACCTGATAAAAGATGATATCGATCTGACTGGTAAGAAAGATGTTTTCATAAAGGTTAATTTCGTTGATACCGAGATCCAGACGGCAGCTACGCATGTAGATGCAGTTCGCCCTTTACTGGAATTTATCAGATCGAGATACGAAGGTAAAATAAGTATCGGTGAACAAACGAAAATGGGGCCGGTACGAGATGCGTTCGAACACTATGGCTACATTGATTTATTGACTCAATATAATGTGAATATCGTGGACATGAAAGAGGGGAACTGGGAAATTATTCATCTTTATGATTCGAATCTCCAGCAGATGGATATACACTTTTCAAGTGAAATGCTGAAAAGCGATTACCTCATCGCGATTGGTCCTCCGAAGACGCATGATACAGCTACCGTTACTGCATCGATAAAGAATGTCGTTATGGGCGGAGTGAGTCATAAGCACGACGAGAAAACTAAAATACACCAGGGCTCTCACGGCATGAGCCTTGATCTTTACCTGATGGCAAAGGAACATGTACCGGAATTGGCTGTTCTGGATGGTTTCGTAGCTATGGAAGGAGATGGTCCGGTACACGGCGACCCGGTAGACTGGAAGATTGCCATAGCCAGTTGCGACGCTGTAGCCGCTGATATCTATGCCGCCGACCTGATGGGATTTGATCTGTTACAGGTAGGACATCTCTGGTATCTTCAGAAGATGGGATACGGAGAGGGTGATATACAGAAAATGGAAATAGTCGGAGAAAATCCTGATGACCATCGCAGGAAATTCAAACCGCACCCCTGGTATGACTGGCAGATTAATTGGCAGGATGAAAGAGTAGCCAACCTACTTGGAATTGAATATTAGGTAACTGTTCCCGCCCATACTGACTCTTCCCCGAAATACAAGGAGGATTGATATGACGATCCAGGTTATAACGGACAGTACCGCAGACATTCCAGCCGAAATTATCGAGAAACTCAATATTAAAATAGTTCCCATATACGTTCGTTTCGGAGACAAGACCTATCGTGACGGTCTTGACATTAAAAGTGAAGAATTCTACTCCATGTTAGAATCATCGCCGGTCCATCCGGCGACGTCTCAGCCAAATCCTGAAGATTTTGTCGATATTTATAGACAATATACTGAATCGCATGAAGCAATTATTTCTATTCACGTTTCTTCAAAGTTGAGTGGCACTCACAATTCGGCAATCGTTGCAAAGAAATCGTTGGGAGGTAAAATCCCGCTAGAAGTAGTAGACTCCAAATTCACTTCGTTCGGACTTGGCGCTGTAACGATTGCGGCTGCCCGACTGGCTCAATCCGGAGCGGACATGCACATGATACTCGATGAAGTCCACCTGGCCATTGACCAGATGCGTATGTTCGGGATGTTCGAACATATGAAATATCTAGCCAGAAGTGGTCGAGTGAGTAAAGCGATCGCTTCTGCTTCAAATTTACTCAATGTCATGCCGCTTCTGACCTTTCACGACGGCGAACTTGCCAGGGCCGGTTTTGTCCGCAAGGTAGAAAAAGGTATGGACAGAATCTACGATTACGTGAAGAATAACCTTCCGATAAGCGAGTTAGCTATAGTTCACAGTAACGTATTAGAGAGGGCTGAACTTCTTAGAAAAAGATGTGCCGACTTCATAGATAGAGAAAAAATAACCATTACTGAACTTGGATCCAGCCTCGGTGTCCATGGCGGTCCGGGAGTCTTGCTGATAGCTGCAAGACATTCGGGATAAATACCTGTTGAAGTAAGGACTATGAAGGCGATAGTTACGGGTGCTTCCGGCCATCTGGGAGCAAATTTAATCCGGACATTGATTTCCCGTAATTGGGATGTAAAAGCCCTGATCCACCGTGATACCAGGGCTCTCGAAGGTCTGGGTATAGAACTGGTTCACGGAGATATCCTTGACGTTAGTTCCTTGAAAAATGCGTTCCAGGGAGAGGAAATCGTTTTTCACCTGGCAGCTCGGATCTCCGTAATTAAACAGGATAGAAGACAGGTCGAAGAAATGAATATTGACGGAGTAAGGAATGTAATCGACTCATGTCTGTCAACCGGTGTGAAACGTCTCGTCCATGTAAGTTCGTTCCACGCGCACATACAGGAACCTCTCGATGAAATACTTGACGAGACACGCCAACTCGTGAATACAAAGAATTATCCTCCTTATAATTATTCCAAGGCAGAAGGTGAACGGTTAGTACAGGAAGGCCTTAAAAATGGTCTTGAAGCCATTATCATCACCCCAACCGGGATTATCGGTCCGTATGACTTTCAACCGTCTCATTTCGGCAGCACCATACTCGCTATAGCCCTTAAAAAACTCAGGATACTGGTTGATGCCGGGCTGGACTGGGTCGATGCCAGGGATGTATCCGAAGGGATGATAACTGCTGCAGAAAAAGCTGGACCGGGAGAAAAATTCATTCTCAGTGGACACCGAGTTACTCTCCGAAATATTGCAGATTATATTACTGGATATATGGACCAGTCACCGGTACGAATAGTACTGCCCTTTTACGTGGCCAGGCTATGCGCACCGACAATATCTGCGTTCGACCGTATTCGGGGGGAAAGACAGCTTTTTACACCCATATCGATTGATGAGCTTAACAGTAACCGTCACCTGAGTTGTGAAAAAGCAAGTATCAAGCTGGGTTATAATCCGCGTCCTCTCAAGGAAACGATTACCGATACCCTTGATTGGTTCAAAGAAAATGGGTATCTGCCAAACTGTACCGGAGTTGGGAATAATGAGTGAAACAACCTTCAGGTATATACTTTTCGGCTGGATACTGATTGCTGTAGTAGTTTTTATCGTTCTCCTCTTTATTGCTGCACCGTACGGACGTCATTTCAGGAAGAATTTCGGACCTTCGGTAAATGCAAAGCTTGGGTGGATACTCATGGAATCTCCAGCGCCGCTGGTATTTGCGATCTTTTTCATTATTGGCGTAAACCCGTTATCGGTTGTGCCAATTCTATTCCTGCTTATGTGGCAAATCCACTATCTTGACAGGGCATTTATCTGTCCGCTTACGATCCGTCTTTCATCAAAACCTCTACCGTATACTGTGATGACAGCCGGAATACTATTCAACGGTCTTAATGCATATTTGAATTCATATTATATATCTATGAATTTACCGAAGTATTCGACCGACTGGCTTTCCGATATCAGATTCCTCTCCGGAATAGGTTTGTTTATTTTCGGTTTTTTGATAAACCGGCAGTCAGACTACATACTATATCGCATCAGACAGAATACGGGGCAGGAATACGGAATACCTGAAAACGGGCTCTATCGTTGGATCTCCTGTCCCAATTATCTCGGAGAAATCCTTATCTGGTTAGGATGGACCGTTGCTACATGGTCACCGGTCGCCGCAGCGTTTTCGCTATGGAGTATCGCCAACCTAGTGCCCCGCGCCCGTTCACATCACCGGTGGTATAAAGAAACATTCGAAGATTATCCTGACAAACGTCACATACTCCTGCCCTGGCTCTGGTGATAAAATAGACTGATAGTCGTAGTAAGAGGAGGTGGGAAAATGGTTGCACAACATATTATCTTGCTCGTTATCAACGTACTCGGTGGGATCGCAGTCATTGGCAGCTACATACTTGGGCTCAACGCTCAATCGGATGGAGTTAATGTACTCTGGGGAGGTGTTCCGGTCGGGATTAGGCCGGTATACACCGTATCGATGATCATATCCGCTATCGGCTATTTTGCTTTCCTTTACTTCATCTTTTTTAAACTGACTCCTGATGAAGTATTGATAGCAAACCGCTTCGGTTTCTGGATGTTTTACGTGATATTCCTGCTTATTCTCATACCGTCAGCATTGTGGATGCCGTTGACCAACGTGTACGTAGGGAATCCGATCATGGGGATGAAATTCATAGTCAGAACTGTCCTAGTGATCGTAGGGCTGGCATCTATTGCCCTGGTATGGGCACTGCTTACGTTGCAGACCAGAACTCCGGCTGTTCCATACTGGCTGGCAGTTGGAGGAAGCGCTTATTTTGCTTTTCACACGATGATCCTTGATGGAATAATCTGGTCGGCATTATTGGAATAAAACGTCGGAAGGAATATTAATGGCTGAGAAAATCGACTTCTACTGCTGGGTAAAATGAACCACCTGCCGGAAAGCGAAAGAGTTTCTTTCGCAACAACAAGTTGTATTCAACGATCGTGACTTTTTCAAAGAACCTTTTACCCGCGATGAGATTATGGAATTGCTGCAGGGAAAACCGGCGACCGAAATGTTTAATTTCCGTAGTCCTAGTTTTAAGAAACTTGGTCTTGACCGTAATAAATTGAGAGATACCGAACTTATTAACTTGATGATTGAAGAACCGAGACTAGTCCGCAGGCCGGTAGTTCGTATTGGTAATGATGTCTATTTCGGTGCGGATAAATCAATACTGGAGGGAGTATTATTACCAGGTGAAACGACTAGATCCTAACAAACTCTTTACCAGGTTTACTCCAGGGACTTTTCCGGAGCGGTTAACGCTACCCCGGCGATATACACTCACTCACTCGGATTTCACGGGAGATCTTTATCTTACTATAGGTTCTGGTTATGATATGAAACAGTGTTCGGGGCTCTATACGAGGTTGATGAGGGACGAGGTGCTAGCCGAAATATCGGAAACAGAGAAGGGATACTCACTGCATGTATATTATCATGTTAACGGGGGATTTGTGCTTGGTACCGCAAAATATCGCTACGAGATATTTCAGAGGGAATTACCGCTGGTACTTGAATCAATCAGGCATGGTGATTCGGTGTTATTTGAGAATTTATCTAAAGCCGATAGTATGCCGGTAGTTGTCTATTTCAAATCGAACAAAAGTCTTTACAACCAGAGTGAAGACTGGGGTATAATATCGGACTATGATTAGTTGATAATGCTGCCTGATTAGAAAGTGACAGTTTGTTATTAGAGAAGATTAGATGCAGATATTTAATGTAAAACAGGATAAAGAGATCGAAGTCGAGAAAATAGAAAAAACCGACGAAGAATGGCGACATATACTCACCGGAGAGCAGTATCGTATCACCACGCAAAAAGGGACCGAAACTCCCGGCACGTGTCTTTTTGAAGAGGCTCATGGCGAAGGAATATTCAGATGCGTTCGTTGTGGCACCGACCTGTTTCGAAGTACGACAAAATATGAGTCGGGAACAGGCTGGCCCAGCTATAATCAACCGGTTTCCTATCTTAACATAGAAGAACAGGAAGACAGGAGTCTGGGCATGATAAGAACAGAGGTATTATGTGCAAGATGCGGTTCACATCTCGGACATGTTTTTGATGACGGACCTCCTCCTACCGGCAAACGTTACTGCATGAACGGGATAGCTCTCGAGTTTACTCCTCTCGATAGTCTATAGAACAGTATATTTTTACTTTAATACCGCATAGATTGATTTTAATAATCGTTGTTTTAACTTCGAATATTATCCTGGAAAAGGAGGTGTGAAAGTGGAAATAAGTAACCTCAACCAGATTACAGGTCTTTCGGTTTTAAAAGGTCGTCTAACCATCGACTTAGAAGCCGATATAGAAAACATACCTGTACTCACTAGAGAAAAAGGATTAAAAAACCTTATCCTGGATTTCCAGATGATGGATCATATGAATAGCGATGCCGTAATAGCTCTGGTGAAGCTTTTAACCCGTGCCAGGCGAGAAAAAATCAATATGTACGAATATGGGCTCAGTAGTGAGTATAAAGAGATTTTGGATTTGACGGGACTAAAATACAACCTTGTATCACTCTCCGTTAACAGCGATTATCGTGATATTATATCGGACAGCGATTTCAGGAAGCTTCCTATAACCGGGGGAAAAGAAGGAAATCAGGATACTTCCGGTTGGGCAAAGAATGTTACACGTTTGAAAGTTACGGAAAAACCTGAAGGAGCCATGAATAAAAATGTGAACAACCGGAGAGTGAATGGTCCTCTGCAGGGATTTGGTCCTTTGTGGGAAAAACGATATCTACTCGATGTAAAACCGCCTTCCGCTAAACCCAGCGAAATCATCACTATACTTAAACAACACTTTCCTGAATTTCAACCGTCAATTAACCAATTTTATCCTACGACTAAAGGGATAGCTCCTGGAGAGATAGTATTAATTGATTCTCGCACTCCAGGCGGGATCGTCTCTACCGGTGTAATGGTTTTGTATGCAGATGATATCAGTTTCGCGCTGATTACACCCCAGGGACATCCCGAATCAGGTTGGGTAACATTCAGTGCCATGAAAAATAAACAATCAGTTGAAGTGAAAATACGCGGTGTTGCCAGTGCTTCAGATCCTTTTTTCGAAATGGCATTCAGGATTGCGGGTTCAAAGCTCCAGGAACGCATATGGACGCACGTATTGTCTTCTCTGGCCAATTACCTGGAAGTGGAGGATAATGTGTGTAAGGAAAAATATATAATTGATTCAAGATTGAACTGGGTGAATACTAAAAATCTCTGGTATAACGCCCAGATACGCTCGCTACCCTACAATATTATACCCCTTACACATAAAAAACAGGGGAATGAATAGATACTGTTTATGCCAAATCACGTCAACCACGATGCTGTCGTAATTGGTTCGGGACCAAACGGATTGGCTGCGGCCATTTCTCTTGCCGAATCCGGCGTGCAGGTGACTGTGTATGAACAGAACGCTGAGATCGGCGGAGCCTGTCGCTCAGCGGAAATAATCCGCCCGGGTTATATAAACGATATCGGTGCAGCAGTCCATCCGCTTGCATTAATATCACCTTTCTTTCGTGGTTTATCTTTAGAACAATACGGACTCAACTGGCTGATACCGGAGACAGCCATGGCACATCCTTTCGATGATGGCACTGCAGTTGCTTTATACAAATCGATAACAGAGACTTCGGCAACACTTGGAGAGGAAGATAGCGAAGCATACAAGCGTTTGATGAGTACGGTTGTTGTGAATGGGCAGGACTTAATAGACGAAATCTTATATCTGCCCCGTGTAAATATTCACCATCCCTTGGCAATGATGGATTTCGGCACAAAGGCTGTACAATCGGTTAAAGGACTGAGTGAAAAATGGTTTCGGGGAGAACGAGCAAAAGGATTTATGGCAGGACTGGGAGTACATTCCGTAATGGACCTCAGGAGTCCCGGAAGTATGGCTCCGGGCCTGGTACTTGCCGGAGCCGCTCATATTGCCGGTTGGCCTTTACCCCGCGGAGGATCACAAACAATTCCGGATTCATTATCGAAATACTTGTATAAACTTGGTGGACAAATAATCACCAAGAGAAAAATAGAATCGTTGGAAGAAATCCAACCTTATAGGTTGGTCTTGATGGATCTGATTCCTGAACAGATTATCAGAATCGCAGGAAAACACCTGCCGAACTCATATATGAAAAAACTCCACGAGTATCGTTATGGTCCGGGCGTCTTTAAGATCGATTGGATATTGAATGAAGCTATTCCATGGACAGCGTCGGAATGCAGGAGATCACCTACAGTACATGTGGGAGGAACTCTCGAGGAAATTGTTTCTGCAGAACAAGATGTAATAAGGGGGAAAATACCCGAAAAGCCATTCGTATTTCTAGTTCAACCCAGTATTATCGATCCAACCCGTACTCCGCCAGAAGGTCACGTTGCCTGGGCATATTGCCATGTACCCAATGGTTCACCAACAAACATGACGAAAAGGATAGAGGATCAGATTGAACGGTACGCTCCCGGATTCAGAGAAATAATTGCAGACCGGCACATTATGTCTCCGGAGGATATACACAAAGATAATCCGAATTGCGTTGGCGGTGACATTACAGCAGGCAGGCAAAGTTTGCGGAGAATGGTTTTTCCGGATTTATCATATAAAACACCCCTGAACAATGTGTTCCTTTGTTCAGCCGTTACAAGTCCGGGACCTGGTGTTCACGGTATATGTGGAGTTCGTGCGTCTCACGTTGCGATGAAAAGGTTATTCGGTAATCGATAACTATATCTGAAATCTCTCGGAGTTTCTAATATCGGGATTTATTATATTTCGAGAACCTGATTGTCGGGAATTCACCAGGCGAAGAACAAGACCGGCGTTAACAGCGTATTTGCTCGGAGAGAAATCATCTGGTACAGTTAAAGGTATACTCGGTAACACAACAGTATGCCCCGTGCTCTGCCGAATAAGGTCTATAATATCATCGTTAACAATACTTCCCGTAATGAGGATGGGTATATGCGTGTTCAATGAACGTTCCGGGTTCGTTTTGTTATGATACTCAATGGCACGATAAAGATCATCCGTTACTCGTTTTACCCTGTCTTCATTAACGGTATTCTCTGCCGCAATTAATGATGTCTGCATTACTACGGGAATTCCATCCACCTGGATAATTATTGATATTGAATCACTTTCAAGATCGATAATTATCCCGTTCTCACCGCTGATTAACTGACTCAGTGCTATCAGTTTTGTGTAGATCGCTTTGGTGCTTATTCCTGCTGCCCATAAAGTTTTTACAAACTGAGTGTACGCGTCACGGGGTACTCCAAGTAAAAAGACATCTTGATCTGAATCTGTCTTATCCAGGTATTGCCACGTTATGTATAAGGTATCAAGAGGTACGGGCATTTCTCTCTCTGCTGCCCACATAACTGCTTCATCCATTTTGCTTCGCGGAAGTCTTGGAAGAGTGATTAGACGAGATACAGAACGGAAATTAGTCATCGCCACAATTAGATCCTGACGCGATACCTTAGCCTGTTTAAATAAATCTGAAATAGTATCAGCAACACCTTGTGGATTATCGATGACGGTATTCTTTATAAAACCCTCGGGGATATCTATTTTGCAGGTTTTTTTGACAGTAGTTCCTTTTATAGTAAGTAATCTTGCGCTATCGGCTTCGATATTTAGACTGGTAATCGTTTTCTGGAATATATTCATTAACAGTATTATAAACTATATTACCAGCTAATCAACCTCCCAGGATAAAACAGATAGGGTTCCTTCAACTAGACTGACTTTAGCTTTTGCCGTCTTTTCACCTGCTGTTGATTGTATTAAAATCGAGCCACCTGAACCACCAATGCTGAGATAATCCACATAAAAATAATCGTTATTTCTATTTACTCCTGAGTCGAAGGCCATCCAGAATTCTGAAGACATCTCGAAAGACGACAGGTCGATATCAACCGGATAATAGGTGTTGTCACTGTCGCTGCTATCCCAGGTTTGCACCACCGTCCAGTCAGTTTTATTGGAACTGACCATGCATCTCATGGTGTCCCCACCCTCAAATGAATTGACTTTAGCATAGAATTGGAGGTGAACCTCACTCTTCCCTGTAAGATCGACCGACCGTTCTATATAAGCTCCGGCACCGCGTAATCGTAGATGGTGTGTTCCTTCATAAGGATTTTGTTGTGTGGTAAAAGAGGTTGATCCCTGGTGACTCCATCCAGAAAGCCAACCGGTACCCCCATTCATGCTGTTATCATTAAAGTCATGACTGGCAATCATACCCGTGATTCCATTTAACGATATGTATACCGGTAAGTCGTTTACCGGTTCGTGAAGCGTATATTCAAAATAACCACCTGATGAATCTAACGTATCACTTAGTGTACCGTATTGTAGCCCCCAAATTGCATCTTCAATACCGGCATCCGCAGCATATATATCCGGGATGGGATCACTATATACTCTTGCATTTAACAGGCTTGTATTTGTTGATGTGAGGAAGCCGGTAATCAAGACTGAACCTATTGCCAGGATGATCAGGACAAGCGGAAATGCCTGCCCGTGTTGCTTTTTCACCAGTGTTTTGATTATCCCGTTCATCCTAGTTTTCTTCCCATGCCCGAAGATTGACATGCCCTGTAACCTCTTTATTTACTACCCATCTGCCTTCGGTTTCCGATGTTATAGTATAGTCAAGTGAGTTATCATTTACTGAAAATTCGACAGACGATACATTCCAGGCGATAGTTGAGGATGTTCCGTTATAACTCCTTATTAAGTCTCTTCCCGCAAATGTATAGTTACATGAATGCGGATTCCCCTCACTGTCAATCCAGTCCAGAACTATCCCATCCGCTGGCACTCCGCCAATTAAAGTGACATCTTTCGCCATTCGGGCGTCATTGCCGATCCAGTGAGAAGCACTCTGAACGTCCCGCAGGACAGTAATCTCAGCATTACCCCGACCGGTTACGCTCATAATGGTGTATATTGAAGCCGTGAGACCTCCTACGATCACTCCGGTAATACCAAGCGTGATCAGTATCTCTATCAAGGTCATTCCCCGTTGCTTTGCATCGGCTTTCATCTGTTTACCTTAAATCCTTCCAGGATATACACAAATTTATCTCCGTGGTAAATGGTGATTACTAACCGCTGTATATTGTCATTTCTGCTGGTTACCGGAATAGCTTCTGCGGTTATCGAGTAGCCATCGGGGACTTCTTCTACAGATTCGTAGGAAAATGGCGCAATAGTGAAAGGAAGACTTTTAGTGTACTCAAGCTGTGTTCTTCCAAGGTTTTCAGCAATTATGTCTTCCTGGAGTATACCGACCGAAATAGCTCCGGTAGAAAGGCCACCGAGAAGCATAAATACAGTACTTCCCATAATAGCAACCGCCAAAAGTGATTCTACAAGTCCGAATCCAGCTTGTTTTCGCACGTTCAAACTATATCTCTTAACAAGTTGTTTCAGCTTTCCAAAGCTAACGTTTTTCGGCATAGTTACTCTCAGTTAACCTTCATAAGGTATAAGAAATACTGGTGTTTTAAGCCATAACATCATAGATAGAATAAATAGGCATCATTGCCGAGATAGCAATGAAACCTATGATGAGTCCAATAACCAGTATGAGTACCGGTTCGAGAAGCGAGATGAAAGTGTTCAACGATTGGTTGAATTCATATGCGTAGTGTTCAGCAAGAGCTTCGAAACTTGATTCAAGGGTGTTAGTCTCCTCTCCGGTGGTGATCATTTGTATCAACATGGAGGGAAACAAAGCACTCTTTTTCATCGACCCTGAAAGCCCCTGCCCCTGGATTAGACTTTCAGGTATCTTTGCCAGTTCATGCCGTACAGTCTCACTCTGTACACCCTGTCGGGCGATCAGTATTACTTCGGGTACAGGTAGTCCGGCACTCAACAGAATTGATGAAATACGGCTGAATTGTTCTAGATTTCGAAGAGAGATGATACGTCCTACCACAGGAAGACAAAGTAAAATTCTCTCCAGATTGTACTTACCTGAGATAGTTCGTGAATACGTCATGATCAATAAAGTAAAAATCAATATTCCCAAAATGAGATACATGGCATAGTTATCAAAAAACTCAGCCAGAGAAACTGTAATGCGTGTCGGCAAAGGTAGTTCTGAACCAAATTGTGAAAACAAATCCATCATTGAAGGAAGAACGGTTGTTAGTAGAATAATAACCGTCCCAATTCCCATAACAAAGATCACACTCGGATAAATAAAGGCACTCCTGATTTTCTTCCTGATCAACTCTTCCTGTTCGATGTGTTCAGCTTCTTCTCTGAGAACAACTTCGAGTTTCCCTGCTTTTTCCCCGACCTTTATCATATGAGAATACGTTACGGGGAAAACATCCGGATGTTTAGACAATGCATCGGAAAAGGTACTCCCTCCTTCAACGTCTTCAAGTATAGTTTTAAGTCGTTTTTTCAGGATTCTGTTGTGAACCTGGTCTTTCGACAATTCCAACGCTGCCAGAAATTTTATACCCTTTTCAAGAAGCATCGCTAATTGACGTGAAAACAGGACAATATCGGATTTCTTAACCGAAAAAAGACTGGGTAAGACGTCTTCTATGTTGATCTTCCTGTAAGATTTCAGACTTAATATGTTGTATCCGGCGCGTTCCAGAGACTCGATCGCAATTTTTTTATCTGCAACCTCGAGCACACCTTTAATGATCTTTTGCTGGGGTGTATACGCTGTGTATTTAAAATTCATGAATATCTAAAGATTAATAGAGTGTCTGTGGTCTATTTAACCGATACTACTATACGAATCACTTCAGCCGGTGTTGTTATACCTTCTTTTATTTTTTTCATACCATCTAAAATCATTGGCGTCATGCCTTCGTTAATAGCCTGGACTCGTATCTCTTGTGTCGAAGCACCGTCTGTTACCATCTGCCTTATTTGTTCGCTGACTTCCAGAATCTCGAAAATTCCTATCCTTCCAAGAAATCCGGTATTTCCGCAAAAATTACAACCCGTACCATATTGGTATTCGCTCAGTCTTTCACCTGTAATCCGTTCGTAAACATCGTTCTCAGCAGGTGGAACATCAGCGGTTGTCCGACAGTGAGGACATACCCGACGCACCATACGCTGGGCAATCACGCCGACAAGGGCGGACGACGAGTAAAACGGTTCTATACCAAGGTGAACCAATCTGGGAAACGCATTGACGGCATCATTCACATGTATTGAAGAAAGAACGAGATGTCCTGTTAAAGCAGCTTGCACACCGGTATTTGCCGTATCTTCATCTCTCATTTCACCAACGAGAATGATATCAGGATCAAGTCGCATCATTGCTCTCAATCCACTCGCAAATGTTATCTTGGCTTTCAGATTCACCTGAATCTGGTTTATGTTATCAAAGTAATATTCAATAGGATCTTCGATCGTCACGATATTTCGCTGTTTCCGGTCGAGTTCGTTAATGGATGCGTAAAGGGTGGTTGTCTTACCCGAACCGGTAGGTCCGGCTGATAGTATCAGTCCATATGGGGTTGCGAGCATCTTCTTATATTTCTGAAGATCATCTTCAAGAAAGCCAAGCTGGCTGAGTTCAAGTAAGGAACGTGACTTATCGAGAATACGAAGAACAACCATCTCACCATATGCGCTATCTATAGTCGCTACTCGTATATCGATCTCTCTATCATCGACCGTATAAGAGATCTGGCCGTCCTGCGGTTGGCGTTGCTCAGCGATATTCATACCTCCAAGGATTTTAATCCTTGAAACAAGAGCCGGATGGACATCCATCGGAAGAGACATGAATTCATGAAGAATACCGTCTATCCTGTACCTGACCCTTAGTCTGTCTTTTTGCGGCTCGAAATGAATATCGGAAGCCCTAGCTTTTACCGCCTGATTAATGAATAATTCCACCGTTCGGATTATGGGGGTATTTTTTAAAGTATCGATAGAAAGGATTGATTCTGTGCTTCTATCAGCCTCGTATGAAGGAACCAGTCGTTTTATTTCCTGTTCTATCTCACCTTTTGCCTGGTAGTTTAAATCGATAGCTTCACGGATATCACCTGATATACCGATAGCTGGTTGAACCTGCATCCCTGTGTGTGTAGTCAAATCATTGGTTGCCTGAGTATCCTCTGGGTTCGTCATCACCATAATAAGTGAATCATCGACTATATCAAGGGGAACTGCGTTATACTTTCTTGCCATCCATTCTGATACCATGCTAAGGATCTGAGGTTGAAGAGTATGCCTTTTCAGGTCAATAAATGGTACGTTCATCTGAACACTGAGCATAGCAGTCAGGTCGGCAGGAGTGATAAACCTGTGTTCTACCAGTATCTCTCCAAGTTTTCTATCCTGGGTTTGCTGGATATCAAGAGCAGATTCGAGTTGGCGTTGGGTTATCAGGTTTGCTTCAATCAGCAGTTCACCAAGGCTCTTACCGTCATTTTGTAAATGATCTACTTCGTAAGCAGTTTCTATATTTTCATTGTAATTGTCCAATATTATCACCCCTATAAATCGTGTATGATGAATCTAATTCAAGATAGAAATCTTTATCGCGATTTTATACATATCTTCTGCTATTTTCGAAAACGGTGCATTGATTATCACAGGAGTGTTCTTTGCTTCAGCTTCGGTACACTCGTTATCACAATAATTGATAAAACCAAGAACCGGCAGACCACTAACGGAGGATGGAGTACGGTTATTCGTATTACCTGATCGATCGACCAGTACTAACTTAATGTTTTTACTGTTTACGCCGAACCTGGATAATCGCGTTGCCGACGTATCTATCCTATCAAGTGA
Source organism: Dehalococcoidales bacterium (assembly GCA_020343555.1). The sequence goes on along the minus strand of CP070800.1, from coordinate 1,542,176 downwards.
GTCCTTCGCAGCGCCTGCCACCAAGATCACGACATCTGCAGCTGTAAGGGCGGAAATGGCATGGTCGGATGGAGATGCCGGTACATCCACAATCACATAGTCTGATAAATTGCCTATTTCCTGAAGCAAGGTGTCGACATTATCTCTGGTTATACTACCGTACTCTTCAGGGAATACATCTGCCCAAAGTAACTTAACACCTGACGGATGATTTATCGTTAATTCTTTGATAATACTGGAACTTATCACTCCTCCGGTCCCTTTAAATAATTCGGCGGCAGACTGTTTGACGGTTATTCCCATCATATCGGCCAGGATACTGAATGATGGACTCAGGTCAACAAGGAGTGTTGAATGACCTTTGTCCGCTAATGCTACCGAAACATTTGTAGTAATGGTACTTGTTCCTACACCCCCTCTTGCTCCCATAAATGCAATGATTTTTCCTTGCCGCTGTTCAACAACTTCAGTTTTTTCATTTAAAAGTCTGTGAACTGTATCGATAAGATCTTGTCTAACTACCGGTTTAATGAGATAAGCATCAGCTCCCATTTTCAGACCGGTATCTCTGTCGGTTTCCTGGGCTTTTCCAGAAAGCATAATAATAGAAATATTCTCGGTATTAGAACCTTCACGAAGTCTTCTGCACACTTCAAAACCGTCAAGACCCGGAAGCATAACATCAAGGACAACGAGATCAGGAGATTCTTGAGTTGCCATTTGTAACCCTACAATGCCGTTTGATGCGGTAATAACCTCATAACCTTTTGGTGTAAGTATATATTTAATTAATCTCTGACCTGCAGGATCATCATCAACAACCAATATCTTGGGCACTGTAACCTCCCTAACGGTATATTAGGCAAATTTTCTTATAGAAAGTATTATTCTCCAAGTAATTCTGCAACTTTAACAGGCAATTCTCTTGTATTTATCGGTTTTGACATATAAGCTGTACAACCGGCTTCAATGTATTTATCTTCATCACCTTTCATGGCGTACGCAGTCAATGCCAGAATCGGTATTTCCATGAAATCAGAATGCTCCCTGATCTGTTTAATTGCGTCTATGCCGCTTATTTTTGGTAATTGCATATCCATCAGGATAATATCAGGCTTTTCGTTGAATGTTGTATTTACTGCTTCTTCTCCATCGATGGCGCATATCAACTCATAACCGCATGGCTTTAATGTCATTATAGCCAGTTTCATGTTTTTAGGATCATCTTCTACTATCAATACCTTCTTCGGCATATCATCTTCTCCACATGTATCCAAGTTATAATGCTTCAGACTTTACCAGGGATTCAGAAATAACATCCGTCGATTCCGCAAATGGAATGGTAAAGTAAAATGTACTTCCTTGACCGTATTCGCTTTCCAACCAGATTTCTCCGCCCATTGCAGTCAAAAACTGCCTTGTCAGGGTTAGACCTAAACCGGTTCCCTTAGGAGTTTCATCCTGGATTGTCTCTGCCTGGGTAAATACTTCGAATATTTTTTCTTGATCTTCTTTTTTTATACCAATTCCATTATCTTTTACACCTATAAGGCACATTCCGTCTTTTGTTACAGTAAAAACATCTATTCTACCGCTCTGGGGTGTAAACTTGGTAGCATTACTGAGTAAATTAAGCAACACCTGTCTCAACCTGCTTTGATCTGCATAGATTCGCCTTTGGTCTTCTTCCAAGCTGACATTCACTGAGAGCTCTTTCTGATCGAGTAATGGCTTTACCGTCTGAACCGCTTCATTAATAGCATCTGGTACATCCATTTCAACCAGTCTAAATTCCATCTTACCGACTTCCACCTTGGACAGATCAAGAACTTCGTTTATTAACTCAAGGAGATGTTGACCACTATTGAGTATGTCATCCAAGCATTCTCTCTGTTCATCATTGATATCGCCCGTAATGCCGTCCAGCATTAACTCTGAGAATCCTATTACAGCATTCAATGGCGTACGAAGTTCATGTGACATGCTTGCCAGAAATTCTGACTTCATCTGGTTGGCACGTTCTATTTCTCGATTTATTTCAACCAACTTCTCTTGCTGTTGTATTAACTGCTCTGCCTGAATAAGTAATTTCTCATTCTGCTTATCAAGTTGCTTATTCGTCCTTTGTATCTGTTCTTCAGTCTTTTTTCTCTCGGTAATATCTACAAAATTGCCCAACGCAGCTCTTTCACCGTTATATGTAATACTGGTCACTTTCTCCCATGACCATGATACGTTCCCTGATTTGTTTATTAATCTGAACTCGTATGGCTGTGCTCTTTTTCCCTTTAACATATCTGTCGCACATTGTCTGACATATTCCCTGTCCTCAGGATGAATAAGATCGAGGGAATTCGTACCAAGTAATTCATCTGCAGAATATCCACTGTTCATTCTGAACACTTCGTTAAAGAAGACGAACTTTCCCTTTTGTACGATATAAATACCTGTTGTAGAGTTCTCAGTCAATGTTTGGTAAAGACTCTCAACTTCTGTACGCTCTCGAATTTCCTTTAGCAGGCTTGCATTAAGGGCATTAATTTCTTCTTTCTGTTCTTCCAGGTCTTCCTGCCTTATTCTGATTTCATTTATCATCATGTTAAGTCCGGCAGAAACGGAATCGAACTCGGTATGTTTTCCGGATGTTTCCATTCTTGTCTCATAATCACCACGTGATACACGAGCTATGGTAGTAAGTAATTCTCTAATTTGTTGTTTATCAATACCTTCACTCATGATATCTTACCTGTGGATAATATATAGCTTTTCACTATGTCTATTTCATTATGTATTGATTTGTTATACATATTTTCTATGATTTATTCATAAAGAGATTTTTAGCAAATATTTGATACCTGTTTTCTCACATAGACAGGTGTGTATATTTACAATAACATGATATGATTGACCACAAGGGGTCATTCCGAGTAAACTTTGAGATACTTTTGTATCTGTTATTGAAATATATTGCCACGTATGTATCATACAATAGTTGTGGTACGCTTCTTTTCCTTGACAAAAAGCTGTCGAATAATGTAGTTTGTGTCTCAGACTAATAAAGGATTTCAACTATTTTCAACCTTTAATTATGAATTATTTTTGATTAGCACGGATATTTCATTGAATATTTATTCAAGAGAAGGAGAAACAGGATATGGCAGAAACAAAATATGGTAAATACATAGTAAGAGGAACGAATGAGAGGTTGCCATCTGACAAACCTGGAGTCAGGACGAGAACATTAGAAACAGAAGACTGGGTGATAGATGAACCGAAACTAAGCTGGAAGTACATTTCTCAGCCGGCAAAGATAATAGAAGAATCCCTTTCCAATGACTTCGACGAATTTCTCGTATTCGAGGGTATCGATGCTTCCGAACCAGATGAATTCGAAGCTGAAGTCGAAGTATCCATGGGTGAAGAAGGCGAAATAAGTACAATCAATACTCCCTCGGTTATCTGTATACCTAAAGGCATGGTTTACGGGCCGGTTAACTTCACCAAGGTTGATAAACCGGTAATTTTCTGCACTATCAGCCTGGCACCGAAATAATAGAGGGAATCGTGTACTAACGTGACTATATAATATTTATGTAAATTTCAAAAAAGGAGTCTTCATAAAATGGCTGAGTCGAAATACGAAAAATATATAAAAAGAAATATCCAACCCCGTGACATGCAGCGAAGGCCAACATATAAACAAGCTATCACGATGCACAAGCAGCTAATCGAAGATATAGGAGATTTTGGTTTTCACTTTAACTTCAATGCCATCGTAGCTCCGCATATGCTGGCTGATCCTCCCCACGATCACAATTGCGGAGAGATTTTATTCTTCCTGCCTACCGATATGGAAAACTACCCGGAACTCGGTGGTGTAGCAGAGATAGCTCTTGGCGATGAATGGGAAAAACATATCATCACAACAGCTGCTATCATTACCATACCTCCCGGAATCAATCATGCGCCTATTTACATGAGGGAAGTAAAAAGACCTTTCTATTTCGGGCACATGCTTATGGCATCCGAATACTTCTCGAGTCAGACTAAAAAAGGCGAGGGATTCCTCTAATCTACGAGTGTCCGTTAATTGGATAGAAATGAAGAGGGGCTGTAATATTACAGCCCCTTTAAAAATTGTTGAATTGTATCCATGAACTCCGGGAAATTCTCCCGACGGATATTATGTCCGACACCCATTACCTTCACATGTGACAACGGTTTGTCTGCCGTCCATAATTCCATCGCTTTATCAACCGTATCATCGCTGACAATCCCGGTCTCCGCTGTAAAAAGCAACGCGGGGCACTGTATTTTTGGTACCATTTCCGTCCAAGGAAGTTCATTGATATTAAACGATGAAAACAGGTTAGTATCGAACTTCTTCTTTGACTCCGCCCAGGGAACGAGTTCTTCATATGACCACAATGGACTCTCTCTATGGCACTGTTCAATAAGTTCTTCGACAGTCATTGTTTTAAACTGTTCAGCTCTTTCCCTCATTTCGCTGGCACCCGGTCTACGATTCGGCTGCGCTTCTCCGGGTGTCATCCAGCCGGGATCTTCCAGTATGATCGCCTTCGGTAGATCAGGATAGAGAGCAGCGACATTTGTAGTGCAAGTTCCCCCCATAGAATGTCCCATGATGATTGGATTATTTATTCCAAGTTCCTTTATTAAACCTGCGGCTTGGTGTGCCTGGTCTCCCACTTTTCTCTCGGGTCCGAGTCTGTCTGAAAGACCGTGGCCCTGTGCATCCGGCATTATAACTTCGTATTCTTCAGCTAGTAGATCAGCCGTCGGTTTCCAGCACATCCCGTTATCCGAAGCACCGTGAAGTAATACCAGCGTCTGATCACCATTTCCAGCCCTGTTATAATGCAGCTTTACTCCGTTTATTTCAACAAAGTCATCTTTGTATTCAACCATATATTCACCTCAGTGTACGTGATACTAATATTTGGCATATTCTTTGAGTCTCTCGATCATAGCCTGGATATCTTCTTTTTTCTGCCCGACAGGAAGCCTGAGACTGAGAATAAAACCTCCATCCGGCGCGCACTCATCGATCAATCTCTTGTTGTAATCTTCCACTTCCTGTATTGAAGATACTTTATGAGATAGAGGTCCTCCACCCATCACACATAAATGTCCTTTAAGGAGTTTCGATATTTCGAATACGTCGGTATAGTCAACGAGGGCAACGATCGAAGCTTTTTCAAGTTCCAGCAGACACTCCAGCCTGTTACCGAAATAATCCTCGAAAACAGGTATCGGTACGTATCCCAGCTTGCTTAGTTCTACAAGTTGCTTTTTCAATCCCGGCCAGTAGAATCTTTCGAAATGTTTTTGAGACATAAAGGATGCGTCTCCACGCCACAACGGCATTCCGAGTCGTTTCGGATTACCTCGCGTCGTTGGATCTGCCGGCTGTGCCAGAGAAAGCCGTTGAGCCTGTATCATATCGCAAAGTTTTAGCAGGTTCTCGGGCTGCCGGTACATGTCCGTCATCGTACCGTAACATCCTCTCAGGAAGCTAGAGACGGTATCATATGGAGCGCCGCCGGCAGGCCCAAAGTGCGAAATTGCCGGAAATCCTACTTGGGCCATTTCTTCGGTTGTATTGCCGATCAATTCTCTGAACCTCTTCATT
>CP070800.1:1526420-1536423 GCA_020343555.1 Dehalococcoidales bacterium | reverse complement strand
ACCAGTATCTTCTCTTTCATTCTTCTTTCTCCCTTAGTAGTTAAGGAGCTGTTGTTTAAGTCTTTCAATCTTATCCGCTATAGTATCCTTCTTTTGTCGTTCTTTTTCAACTACCGCCGCCGGCGCTTTCTCAAGAAACGCCTTATCCTTCAATCTTACCTCAAGCCGGTCGAACTCCGCCTGGTCGCGCTCGATCTCCTTCCGAAGTCGCTGTTTCTCTGCCTCGACATCCACCATACTCTCCATCGGTATCACCACTTCAACCTCTTTCAACACAGTCGCCAGAGCGTTCTCGCCTGTTTTCAACTGGCTCCTGTCGTCAAGGATAGTTACCGGCCTTGCCCTGGCTAATACCTCCATCGCCGTCGAATAAGGTTTTATCGCTTCGGTAAGGACTCCACCGTAGACCTGGGCTTCTATCCACTTCGAGTTGTCGACGTTATACTGTGACCGCGCATTGCGTATGGATCTAACGATTTCCGTTACCGACTCCAGGATACGCTCTGCTTCGTCATCGTATTGCGCTTCATCGGCTTCAGGATAAGCCGATACCATAATGGACTCCTGTTCCTGCCAGCCTTCCGGCAGCCGCCGCTTCAAATGCTGCCATAACTCCTCGGTGACAAAAGGCATATAAGGATGAAGCATTCTCAGCGATCCCTCAAGCACGTGTACCAGTACCGGCACCGGAGATATGGTGCCTTCTTCTTCCGAGTTCAGCCGCGTCTTGGCAAGCTCGATATACCAGTCGCAGTACTCGCTCCAGAGAAACTCGTGCATATACCTCTGGGCTTCGGCGAACTGGAATTCCTCCAGGAACCTGTTAATACTAGCCACCGTCCGGTTCAGACGAGAAAGTATCCACCTGTCCTCAACCGGCAGCGAACCGTGCTGTATCTCGGTGTCTACATTCTCTTGCGGTATACTCCGGAGAACATACCGCGTCGCATTCCAGAGCTTGTTGGCGAAGTTCCTGCCGGCTTCGAGCTTGACGGAGCCAAGTTTACTGTCGGTCGCCGGTGATGTCCCGGTAATGACGGCGAATCTCAGGGCATCGGTACCGTATTGCTCCAGCGTCTCGATCGGATTCACCACATTGCCCCGGACCTTACTCATCTTCACGCCGCGTTCATCCCTTATCAGACCGTGCAGATAGACAGTACTGAAAGGAACGTCACCCAGGTTTTCCAGCCCCATCATGATCATTCTGGCAACCCAGAAGAACAGGATATCGTAACCTGTCTCCATCACCGTTGTCGGGTAGAAATACCCCAAATCCTCGGTATCATCAGGCCAGCCCAGGGTTGAATGAGTCACCAGCGCCGAGCTGAACCAGGTATCCAGCACGTCCGGATCCTGCCTGATATTCGCTGATCCGCAATGTTCGCATTTATCCGGCGGTTCTATCACCACTGTTAACTCGTTGCAGTCATCGCAGTACCATACCGGAACCTGGTGTCCCCACCAGAGCTGGCGGCTGATACACCAGTCGCGAATATTTTCCATCCAGTTCAGGTAAACCTTGGTTGAACTCGGCGGTACGATAGTGATGCGCCCGTCTTTCACCGCTTCTATTGCAGGTTCAGCCAGTGGTTGAACTCTCACCCACCACTGTTCGCTAACTATAGGTTCTATGGATGACTGGCAGCGCTGGCAGTGTCCCACCGCATGGCTGTAAGGTTCAATCTTCACCAGCTGGTCAGATTTTTCCAGGTCAGCAACGATCGCTTCCCGGCATTTATACCTGTCCATCCCTTCGTATGGTCCTGCATTCGCATTCATGGTGACATCATCATTCAGGATATTAATGAACTCAAGGTTGTTCCTTTGCGCCACCTCAAAGTCAACCGGATCATGCGCCGGCGTTATCTTTACCGCACCGGTACCGAATTCAGGGTCAACCGCTTCATCGGCGATTATCTCGATCTCCCGGTTCACCGCTGGCAGTAACACCTTTTTACCGACCAGGTCTTTAAACCTCTCATCGTCAGGATTCACTGCAACAGCGGTATCGCCCAGTATTGTTTCGGGTCTGGTAGTCGCCACCGTGATATACCCGTCCTCTCCCACTATCGGGTAGCGAACGTACCAGAGATTACCGGTAACATCATTATGGTCTACTTCGAGGTCAGAAAGAGCCGTCGAGCACTTAGGGCACCAGTTGATGATCCTCTCGCCTTTATATATCAAGCCTTTCTTGTAAAGGTTCACGAAGGCTGTCCGCACTGCTTTACTGCGTTGTTCGTCGAGGGTAAAATATTCTCTGCTCCAGTCGCAGGAAGCACCTAGCCGATAATGCTGGTTAGCAATCGTCTCCTGGCACTGTCTCGCCCATTCATTAGTTCTCTCGACGAATTTCTCCCTGCCAAGCTGTTGCCTGCTTGTTCCTTCTTCTGCAAGCACCCTCTCCATCACGACCTGCGTAGCGATACCCGCATGGTCGGTGCCGGGCAGCCATAGTGCCGAATCGCCTTTCATCCTGTGCCATCGGGTCATTATATCCTGCAGGGTGACAACAAGGACGTGCCCGATATGCAGTTCTCCCGTAACATTAGGAAGTGGCAGTATGATGACAAAAGGTTTCTTTTCAGGGTCTCTTTCTGCCCTGAAATAGTCCTTTTTCATCCAGAAATCATACCACTTCTGTTCGGTGTTGCCCGGCTCATATGCCTTTGGCATCTCGTCACGTATCTGCATCATATCGGTCATTCTTCACTTCCCCTGGATTTTATTGGAGATATACGATTCTTTATTTCATTGGTTCGTCTTCTATCAATCGCCTTGACATCGTTACGACTTCGTCTTCGTTGTAACCGATTTTCTCGTAAAATTTAATTACGCCGAGGTTGTTCTTACGTACCATAAGGTCGATCTTCGGACATTCGATTTCCAGTAGTATTTCCTCAGCAGCTACCATTATCTGTCTCCCCAACCCTTGATTCCGGTACTCGGGATCCACTGCAAGGTAATATATCCAGCCATGATGACCGTCATATCCTGCCATCACAGACGCCACTATCTTCTCATTAATGGTACCCACAAGAAAAAAATCAGGGCTGTCAGTCAGTTTACGGTTTATATCCTGATCGGGATTGTTCCAGGGCCTTATAAGATTGCACATCTTCCAGAGATTAATTACGGCTTCCTTATCTCCCGGTGAATACTGCCGTATTATCAACCTATCCATCGATTAGCATCTCTTCTACCCGGTCGAGTATCTTTTCCGCTACTTCCCTTTTACTCATCAGGGGCAACTCTTCCTGCCGACCGTTTTTGTACAGGATAGTGACACGGTTAGTATCGACGGCAAAACCGGCATCCGGAGCTGAAACATCATTAGCGCATATGAACTCCAGGCGTTTTTCAACAAGTTTTCTGTGAGCGTTGTTCAGGATGTCTTCAGTCTCAGCGGCAAAACCCACCTTGAAAACCGTATCCGGTACTTCCAGCAGAAAGTCCTCGGTTTGTACCAGTTCAAGGATCAGCTTGTCACCTTTCTTCTTGATCTTATTCGGTGCAGGATTTACTACCGTATAGTCGGCAACTGCCGCGGCCATTATCAGTGTATCTCCGGCTTGGCAGCTTTCCAGCACGGCTTCTCTCATCTCGTCGACGGTTTCAACGAATTTTATATCATCGTATGCTGCCGGATCAGGTGGTGTAATGGTAGTTACCAAAGTTACTATCATTCTGCGGTCTTTGGCGGCATCGGCAAGAGCGAAACCCATCTTGCCTGAGGATCGATTTCCGATATAACGGACGGGATCGATCGGTTCACGATTACCTCCCGCGCTGACGACGATATGTTTTCCTGTGAGACTCATCGTTTGTTGTCCAGCAACGAGTTTACAGCTTCGATTATCTTCTCTAATTCAGCAAGTCTTCCCTGCCCGATCTTCCCTGACGCAAGCCGTCCGAACTCAGGCTCAACGATAACAAATCCACGGGTTTTCAGTTTTTCGATGTTCTCCTGGGTAACTGTATTTTTGTACATGTTATCGTTCATAGAAGGAGCGACAACTACAGGAGCTTCTGTAGCCAGTACAGTACAGGTAAGAGAATCATCCGCGATTCCGCAGGCTATTTTTGCTATGATGTTAGCGGTCGCCGGGGCAATCACTACTACGTCAGCAGCTTCAGCTAAAGCCACGTGTTCGACACTGAACTCCGAATTCAGGTCGAACATATCCGTAACCACCGGCTGCCAGGTCAGATTGCGGAAGGTCAGCGGAGTAATAAATTCGGTTGCTGAATCGGTCATAATCGTCTTAACGGTAATTCCTGATTGGACCAGTTTACTGGCAAGATCAGCCGCTTTATAGGCAGCAATCCCACCTGTTACTCCAAGTACAACGGTTTTTTGTTCAGACATATCAGCCTCCTTGAATAAAGGCTAGGCAGTATTCATCTCATAGATTATTTTAAGTCCCAACAGGGTTAAATCAGGATTGACGGTATCGATTACCCTGGTTTCACCTGAGACAAGTTCCGCGTAACCACCGGTGGCAACAACCATCGTCTTTTTCCCTAATTCATCCTGGATACGTGAAACCACGCCTTCAATTAATCCGGCATAACCGAAAATAAGACCGGACTGAATAGCGGTCACCGTGCTGGTACCGATTGCTTTTTTCGGTCGGATAAATTCGACGCGCGGAAGTGCTGCTGTTCTGGTAAACAAAGCTTCAGCCGATATAGCAAATCCTGGTGCGACCGCCCCACCAAGATAATCTCCTTCCTTCGATACAGTATCGAACACGGTCGCGGTTCCCATTGCGACAACTATTACGTCATCCTTATATATAGTATGAGCCGCTGCAGCGTTCGCTATCCGGTCGGATCCCACCTCCCTGGGACTGTCGATTCGAATACTGATTCCGGTTTTAATCCCAGGTCCCACCATGAGGGGTTTTACGTTAAAATATTTCTGGAATAGTTCGTTAAACGTACTCCGTAAAGGAGGAACGACGCAGCTGATTGCTACATTATCGATGTCAGTGGGTTGCAACCCATACTGCTTGAGAAGGTTCAGCAGCATTACGGCATATTCATCCGCCATCTCGTTCAGCCGGGTATAAATACGCCATGTACCCCGAAGTGTATCTCCTTCAAAAACTCCTATAGTTACATTTGTATTCCCAGTATCAATAACCAGCAGCATAACCTTTTCTCCTGTATGGGTTATCCTTGTATTATTTCTTTTATCTTCTTTATTGCGACCGGTAATTCCGGCAATAAATCAGAAGCAATCATGCCGGTATCACCCAGTTTCTCTTTCACTATTTCTCCGGCTTCAGCATGAACATACACACCGCAGGAAGCCGCATCAGCAGGAGGTATTCCCTGGGCAAGGAATCCGGATATCACTCCCGCCAGTACATCACCTGTACCGGCTGAAGCCAGCCCCGGATTAGCCACTGGGTTAATAACCGATGATTTACTCGGCAATGCAATTACCGAATAGGCTCCCTTCAGCACGAGTGTCTGATTCCATTTCTTTGCTGCTTCTTCAGCAACCTTCAGTCTATCCTGCTGTACCTCTTCGACTTTCATTCCGGTCAAACGTGACATTTCACCGGGATGTGGTGTTAGTATAGCATTACCTTTTAAATGCCGCCACCATTCAGGCTCATTCGCCAGAAGATTCAGGGCATCGGCGTCAAGCACAACCGGGGGAAGTACAATATCACTATCAAAAAGAAGACGCTTTATCAGGTCTGCGGTCTGCACACTCTGTCCCAGTCCGCAACCGATAAGTATCGAGTCATATTTTAGCATTTCGTCTTTGATGAGTTCTGCCGAAATAATTGAGTTAACCTGACCGTTAATCTCGGGTAAAGGTAAATAGGTTGTTTCAGCCAGTTTCGATGCCACTATCGGCTGAATACTGGCAGGAGTTGCCAGTGTTACCAGTCCCACTCCTGTTCTCACCGCGCCGGAGCAGGCTAAATAGGCAGCTCCTGTGTAGTTCACCGAACCGGCAATTACCAGCAACTTACCGAAAGTCCCCTTGTTCGCGCTAATCGGTCGTCGCGGCAGCAGGCTTTTCACTCTTTCGGCAGTGTTTAGTTCCAGGCTGATATCGTCAGCCATCTCCGGAGGTATGCCGATATCTACTATCGTAATCCTGCCAACTCTCTCCGAGCCAGGTTGATTATATAATCCTGTTTTTGGGTATCCGAGTGTTATCGTATCATCGGCATAAAGACAAACCTCATCGATTGCTCCGGTATCAGCATTCATTCCTGAAGGTATATCGACCGCGAAAACACGTAAATCGGGATTATCCTCGGTTACTTTACTAACCTTGTCCAGTGCCTGTCTGAAAGCACCCTCAATCGGACGGTTGTTTCCCGTTCCGAACAGAGCATCCAGTACCACATCTGCATTCTGCAAGTCGGTATCGAATCCTTCAAGATTCTTATCTCCGGATATTTCCGTGCAGAATATGTTCCTGTCATGGATCATTTCTAAATTGGGATCATCTATTCGCTTTTTCCCGAACAGATAGAGACTGACCTCAAGTCCAGACTCATGCAAATACCTGGCGGCTACCAGCCCATCACCACCATTATTCCCCGGACCTGCCAGGATAACGATCTTCTTCGAATAGTAATCACCCAGTATGCGTGTAACCTCGACCGCTACAGCTTTTCCGGCATTCTCCATGAGAACGCTGGTCGGCAAGCCGTTTTCCGCGCACTCGCGATCGATACGCATCATCTGTTCGGCAGTCACTATTTTCATATAATATCCCGTTATGTCTTGTTAACTTGCAGTGTAGCAATAACCTTTAACAGGGTCAAGATACTATCAGCTCGTTGTTCACATCCTCGCATGTTTCTGCAGTTTATCAATCATTGCCTGCCAGTGAGTACCTTTCCAGTAAATCCTGTTACATGCAGGGCATTCCATGTATTCTTCCTGGGTTTTGTACACATAGGGAGGTACACGATCTTTTACTTCTACCACGGTTCTTTGTTCGAGAAGGTGATTACATTCCATACACCGGCTGAACAGTCCCTCGTTAAAATCCAGGGTAAGAGTTTCATTTACCTGCCGGATCTGCTCTTCCGGACTCTCACTATTGATAAAGACAGCTTTTACCTTGCCCGTGTCTATAACACCAAGTTTCATAATCCCGGTGTCCCTGGTAAGGATGACCCTGCCCTCGCTGAGGGCATTGATTACCATCTGCCAGTCATCTTCGCCGGTGAAGAACTCCGTGTCATACCCCAGCATCCTCAGCCATTTCACCAGCTTTCCGACGTTATGGTCGACAATGAATTTCATTTTTCTGATAATCACTCGAAAGTCTAGAGAATTATTTCCATTCCCTCATAACCGGGAGTTATCCGGCAGTCTAACTCATCCTCGACTAAAGAGAGTTCTCTCGTTATATCCTCTTCCATCAGGGGATTCATATGGACAGCTACCACATCAGGAAGATATCCATTTATCTCCTTGAATGAAATCAATTCCTGTTTGAGCAGGTTTGGCGTAAGATGACCGGGTTTCTCAGCACACTCTCCACTCAGATTGTTCTCGGTCACCTCTATGATGAGAAGGTTTGGTGAAACGTTTTCCCAGCATTCCTTTAACCCGGGACCAGTATCCGAAGTATAAAACAGCTGTTTATCTTTTGGTGATACGATCTTGAAACCCGTTGTTAAATTGATGTGGTTTACCGGAACAGGAGTAATTTCATAACCTTCGATATTATAGATTCGTAACGATTCTATAACGTTCAACCTGAGAGTAGGATTATCCGGTGGTTTTTCGGCAAGATTGGTATAAATCCCGCTGGTAAAAAAGTGTTCATTCAATGTATCTATTACGTCTTGGGAAGCATATATATCCACGCTTGTTCCGGAATAGTACAGATTTGCTCCAAAAGCAGTTATATCTCTGATATGGTCGTAGTGCCTATGAGACAGTATGACTGCCTGGAGATTTTTCTGTTCCTCTATTGACAGGTTTGAAGTCAGGCTGCCGGCATCGACCGCCAGGACATCATCGATAACAAAACACGTGTGACCGTATTCACGCGTTTCACAGTTATGAGCGCCCAGTATTTTTATGTTCATAGTTATTTATCTCACCTTACATATCAACCGATTTTTACCGAAAATGGTGAGAAATCGGTATCATGGTCATAGGTATCTATAGATTCCTTCTTCTTCAGATAGTTGACCGCAAGGTACGTAAGAGGAGTGGCAACTATCTCGATCCCGGTTTTGACCAGCCAGTGGTTGAATATCATTATCGGGTCGAACACCGGAGTGCCGACATATGCCAGCACGATAAAAATCGCCGTATCCAGTCCCTGTCCGACAATCGTGGAAGCGATAGTCCTGCTCCATAACCATCGACCATTCGTGAAGATCTTCATTTTCGCCAGTATGAAGGAGTTAACAAATTCACCGACAAGATAACCGCAGAAAGAAGCGGCAAGAATCCGGGGTGTATAGCTGAAGATTGTCTCGTACGCCGCCTGACCCTCCCAGAAAGGGGCTGGTGGCAGGTACTGGCCTGTCCAGGCAAAGAACACGAAAATCAGGTTGCATAAAAATCCGAGCCAGATAACTCTTCTCGACCATTTGTATCCGTAAACCTCGGTGAGGATATCGCCGAATATATAACTCAACGGAAATACGAAAATGGCAGCAGGAAGAACAAAAGAGCCGTAACTTATAACCTTTACCGCCATGACGTTAGCCGTGATAAGGCATGTTACGAAAATAACGGCTACAAAGACGAATCTATGTGATACATTCATAAAATGGTCGCACTCCGGGACAGATTCTGAATATGACTGTTAGATCCATTTGTGATGCTTGAAGAAATAAAGCATTCCGCCGATTATCACGATACATATAAGAATAACAAAAAGCGGCGCGTATTCAGAATTCTCGAAAACACCCAGGGGAATATTCATTCCAAATATGCTGGCAACCACCGTAATAGGTAAAAGTACAGTGGCGATGATTGTCAACATTCTGATCACTTCGTTAGTGCGGTTAGTAGCTACAGAATCGTGTGTATCGTTTAATCCTTCGACAATTTCCTTGTACTCGTCGAGACCGTCCCATATCCTGTCGAGGTGATCGACAAGGTCATCGAAATATACGATAAGGTCAGTATTGGTAAACCGGTGCACCTTGGTGCCGATTCGGTTGAGAACAGAACGCATCGGCCAGACTATTTTCCTGAAGGCGATAACGTCGCGACGGAGGATCGATATCTCGCGTACTCCCCTGGGAATACCGGTTGAAAATATCTCTTCTTCCACCTGTTCTATATTGTCACCGATCTTACTCAGGATCGGAAGGCAGTAATCGACAAGCCTGTCCAGGATTTTATACAGCAGGTAACCAGAGCCATAGCTGTAGTGTTCCTGCCGTGTATCTTCGTTAAGTTCGCAGTCGCGGAAAAGTTTCACTAACGGCTTGAGGTCGCCCCTGTGCAGAGTGATCAGGTATTTTTCACTAATAAACACCGAAACCTGGCTGGGCGTGGTTACCCTGGCTTCAGGATTAAACACGGGAAAATGAAAAACAAAAAAGAGATAATCTTTATACTCATCTATCTTGGGGCGCTGGATCTTGCTGAGACAGTCGTCCAGATCAAGCGGATGAAACGGGTATTTCGAAGCAAGGAATTGGATTTCTGTTTCCGTCGGATTTTCGATATTTAACCAGGTCAGGTCGCCCCAGGTCACCTGTTCATATTGTGGTTCGCGCTCTTTGACAACTTCAGGTGTCTTTACTTTTTTTCTCGTTCTTCTCTTGAAGGTAGCCATAACGATGTATCCTCATACAGGCAGCAACGTCTGATTGCTTGATACATTCTAGCACAATTCTTTACCGATGGCAGTATATGTAAAGAAAATCAGACTTACTTTAATTCTGCTTTCTCCCGTTCGTCCTGAGCTCGTCGAAGGATAAACCCACTTCCGTCATTCCCGTGCCTTTTCGTCATTCCCGCGAAGGCGGGAATCCAC
>CP070800.1:1517486-1526320 GCA_020343555.1 Dehalococcoidales bacterium | reverse complement strand
TCTTCTTGGTCCATCAACTGTGACTGGTATATCTGGTAGTACATACCGTGTTTTTCCATCAGTTCGTTATGTTTACCCTTTTCGACAACCCCGCCTTTATCAAGCATCAGGATAAGGTCTGCATTTTTGATAATTGGCAGACGGTGGGTGATTATGAACGTTGTTCGCCCCTCGATCAGCCTGTCAAGAGCCTGCCTGATAAGTTTTTCAGTTTCAGCATCGACGCTGGACATCGAGTCGTCAAGAATCAGGATGCCGGGATTTATTAACAAGGTCCGGGCTATGGCAAGACGTTGTTTTTCACCGCCGGACAGAGTGAGTCCGCGTTCACCTACCCAGGTATCATAACCATCAGGGAGAGTCACGATGAAATCATGCAAATGGGCTGCTTTTGATACAGCTTCGATCTCCTCCATTGTAGCGTCAACATCACCATAGGCGATGTTGTCCCTGATACTGCCGGAGAAAAGGAAAATATCCTGCTGCGATATTCCGACATTATGCCGGAGTGATGCTATGGTCACATCCCGTACGTCTATACCGTCCACCGCAATCGAGCCACCAGTTACATCGTAAAACCTGGAAATCAGGTTAGCTATGGTGCTTTTACCGCTGCCCGAACCACCGAGAAGCGCGATAAGTTGGCCAGGTTCTGCGTGGAAACTAACGTCGTTCAAGGTAGGAGCAACAGAATCGTAGCTGAAACTAACGTTTTCGAAGATAACTTCTCCCTTAACTTTCCCAAGTTCCAGTGCATCCGGTTTTTCCTTGACGGCCGATTCAGTATCAAGTATCTCGAGAATGCGTTCTCCCGCCGAGATAGTACGGGTAACCATATTTACCAGCATTCCAGCCTGACGTACCGGCATGACCATCATGTTCACATAGAGGATGAACTGGGTGAGATTTCCAACGGTCATATTCCCGTCTATTACCTGGATACCGCCGTACCACAAGATCAATATCGTAGGCAGACCCATCGTGAGCATCATCGTTGGCATATTTACCGACATATGACGGGCGATGCCAACCTGCTGGTCGTATAGACTTGTTGCCTGTTCAGAGAATTTCCTGCCTTCTTCTTTCTGACGGTTAAAGCCTTTAACAATTCTCACGCCGATAAGGCTTTCCTGGAGGATAACTCCAAGTTCTGCCATCAATTCCTGGGTTCTCAGCCACATAGGGCGGATACGGCTGCTGAACCGGTACGCTACGAATCCAATAAATGGCATAAACGCCATTGTGAACAAAGCTAGTTTCCAGTCCAGTAACAGTAAAATTACACTTATAGCGGTCACCATGACAATCATATTTACCATGCCGATCAAACCCATTCCGAAGAACATACGGACTGCTTCCACATCAACCGTAGCCCTTGACATCAGCTGACCGGTCTGGGCTTTGTCATAATAAGCGAAACTTAATCGCTGCAGACGGTCGTAGATGGCATTTCTCACGTCATATGATACTCTTTGTGAAGTCACTTCCTGAAGATAAGCCTGAGCGTATCCTGCCAGGCCCCTTAAGGCACTGGCTAATACGATGGTTCCTGCAACAAGCCACATAGCAGTCTCGCGTCCCATCGGCCACCAGAGGAAGGCACTGTCAGTAACGCGGAGAGCTGTATCGATTCCGTCCCCGAGCATTCGGGGAACGATCATACTCAGGATAACGCCGAGGAATAAGGCGGTTAAGGCAAGCGCCAGCCAACCCAGGCGACTTCGGACGAAAATAAATAGTCTCAGTAATGTTTTCATATCTTATTCAGCAAGTGTACCTATCAAGACGTGATGCAGTTAATCTTCTGAGATTTCCTCGAAAGCATGGGACAAAGTTTTACGCATGCGGCTAAGTTTTTTGGCGTCTGCGTTTCGGACCTTGTCTCTCACTAAGCCGGCGAGTCGGTCGAACTCGCGCATCGTGTCTATTATATCACCAGAGTTCTCGGGATTCCACCACCGTTTCATCTGGGCGTTTATTCTCTCTTCAGACTCTTTTTCCTTTTCGAGAAAATCGAGTCCTTCTTTAGTAATCGTGTATACCTTTTTCCCATCCTGTTCCTGTGAGGATATCTGACCCATTTCCTCAAGCATCTGGAGAGTGGGATATACAGAACCCGGACTGGGAACGTAAAAACTGTGAAAGCGCTCTTCTAAAGCACGGATGATCTCATATCCGTAACTCGGTTTCTCTTTCAGGTGCTGGAGAAGTATGTATTTAAAGTCTCCTCTTTGGAAAGGCCTTCTATGGTGCGGTCTGAAGGGAGGGTGTGTCATTTTGGTTTTTTGATGCTTGTCGTTTATTTTATGCCTCTTTGTACTGCTTAAAGCGATATATCGTTATAATTATAGAATATACCGTTTCTACCTGTCAACAGTTTGGACGTTTGATTATTTGCGTGTAGAAAGAAACGCTACTGTTCATTAACAATCAGAATATACAAAATTCTATATATTACCGTATCATGACTTCTTGACTGCCTATTGACAAATCCATAATATATCACTATTATGGTCGTTAACTATAGAAATGAATACTTATTGGTTGAGTTGAGGTAAGTTGCGACGATCTATGTTAGATAATCGTCTTTTTTTTTGTTTGGAGTAGAAATAATATATCTACTAGAGCTCAGGTCCGTGCGTTAACAAAAAAGTAAGAGGAGGTGGTTATGGTCAAGAAAACGATATGGATACTGGTGAGTTGTCTTATAGTGCTATCACTTGTGATTGCATCATGCGGTGGTGATGCGGATGATGGTACGACGACAGAACCCGATAAACCAACAGTAACAGAAGACACCCCTAATTATGGTGGGACATTCACCCGGATCAGGCGTGGTGACATAAACAACTGGGACTATGGAACAGGAAGAGATATGTTCACGATCAACCTGATGGGTGAAGAGCTTCTGATGGGCGACTGGAAACGAGGTCCTGCCGGTACCAATGACAATGACTGGTCCGGAGGATTCGCCGGATTTATCAGCATGTTAACCGGAAAGCTGGCGGAAAGTTGGGAAATGCCCGATGACACTACATTGCTATACCATATCCGACCCGGCGTTCACTGGTGGGATAAAGCCCCCGCCAACGGCAGGGAGCTAACAGCTGACGATATTGCCTGGAATATCATGAGACATTTCACCGAAGAAAAAGCCTACCTGTATAATTCGTATGTAGCTCAGGGCAAAGCCCCGACAGCGGCAGTGGCAATAGACGACTACACTGTCGAAGTTACAGTTCCTGCTGCGTGGCAGGGTCTCATGGCAACAGTTGTCGGTGACTTTGTCTGGCACATCTGCCCCGATGCAATGGGACCGGATGGTTACCTTGCAGATTATATGGATTTTATCGGTACCGGACCTTTCATGATTTCCGAATATACTCCTGCCAGTTTTCTTGTGTTTGAAAAGAATCCAAATTACTGGCAGACCGATCCGTTAAATGCTGGCAATAAGTTGCCCTATCCGGATACTTTGAAAGAATTGATTATTGCAGACAAGTCCACGCAGCTGGCGGCGTTCCGAACCGCACAGGTCGATATGATGAGTTTCGGTCTTACCTGGGAAGATGTGGAGTTACTCGAATCACAGAACCCGAAGTTAATGACTAAAGCCAATCCGGCGTCCAGTATCAGCATGATCTGGCCGAGGCTCGACAATGAGAACCTGCCGTTCGACGATATAAATGTCCGTTATGCTATGAATCTTGCTGTTAACCAGCAGGAGGTATTAGAAGATTATTATGGTGGTCATGCCGATATGCTTGGCTGGCCTTATCCAAACCTGAAGGTTTTCAGCCCGGTTTATACGCCGCTGGAAGAGCAGTCTCAGATTGTACAGGACCTTTTCGGGTATGATCCTGAAAGAGCCAAGCAACTCTTGGCTGAGGCTGGTTATCCGAATGGTTTCCAGTTTGAAGTTACCTGCAGCTCAGCACATTCTGATTATCTGGCAATTTACAAGGAATACCTGGCGGAAGTGGGTATTGATATGACGCTTGCGAATCTCGAAGGAAGCGTATATTTCAGTATGTGGCTTGGCGGAACCTACGAAGAAGCGATTTATGCCAATGATTATGTCGGGAATGCTTACAGGATGATGTGCATGACCGAAGGCAGTGTCTGGAATTACAGTCGATTCAAACATCAAAGGACGGAGGACGCGGTACAGAAAGTCTCTCAAGCGGTTGGTAAAGATGACGATATTGTAGCCAGAGAGCTGAAGGCAATCGCGCCTTGGGAGCTTGAGCAGGCTGTCCCGATCTACATGCCTTCACCTCATGCCTTCGTGATGTGGTGGCCCTGGCTCCAGAATTTCTACGGGGCAACCGGTGGTGGCGGTTACTCCAATCTGGATGAGTATTTAATGTACATCTGGATAGATACCGACCTGAAAGCAGAGATGGGTCACTAGAAATCAGAGTTTTCTTGTAGACTGATCAATGAGGAAGCCAGCCGGATTTTCCGGCTGGCTTCTTTCTTATGCTGAACTCCGTGATACTTTTTTTATGGAATTATTGACAAGTTTATGATATACCTCTATTATAGTCGGTAATATTTATTAATAACTGAAATGTACCCCTAATAAAGAGGAAAGTTGAGAGCTGCAACTTATTAATGGTTGCGGCTTTTTATATTTCGGATATTTATATGAAATTAAACCAGACCATACGCAAAATATTGGAATGAGGAGGTACGTGAATGGTCAGGAAAACGTTATGGTTATTCGTAAGCTGCCTGATGGTGCTATCCCTGGTAATAGCATCATGCGGTGGCGGAGAAGACGGGGAGAAGGAAAAACCGGATGACGGTGACAAAGAGGTGGTCGACACTTTTGATGAAGCCATTTATGATGGTACGTTCAACAGAATCGGCTTAGGTAGTGGATACTCAAACATTGACTACGCTGCCGGTCGGACCATGTTTACACCATTTGCCATGGGTGAAGAACTGCTGGGAGGTGATTGGGCCAGAGGTCCTGCCGGTACCGGAGAGAATGAATGGACGGGCGGTTTCGCCGGATTCATCGACTGGTTGACCGGTAAACTGGCGGAAAGCTGGTCAATGCCCGATAACGAAACACTGCTTTATAACCTGCGTCACGATGTAAAGTGGTGGAACAAACCCCCGGCCAACGGCAGGGGACTCGTTGCCGAAGATATCGTCTGGAATCTCGAGAGGATTTTCTCGACCGAACTGTCGTATCTTCGTAACACGTACACGGTAATAGACAAGTCACCTACAGGTTTTAAGGCGCTTGATGATTATACCGTAGAAGTAAAAGTTCACCCGGAATGGCAGGGACTTATGGCTACGGTTGTCGGTGATTTCGCCTGGCACCTGTACCCGGGTGTCGATATGGGTGACGACGACATTCTTGACGCTGATGAGTGGCAGAACTTCATTGGAACTGGCGCATTCATGATGACCAACTGGGTTACCGAAAGCTACATAGTATACGAAAGGAATCCCGATTGGTATATGACCGATCCGGTTCTAAAGGGAAACAAACTCCCGTATTGCGCCGGTGCCAAGGAAACTATCATTCCCGATAAATCTACACAGCTGGCAGCATTCCGTACCGGGCAGGTTGACATGATGAGCTGGGGAGTTAACCTGGAGGATGTCCAGCAGCTTACCGCAGCGGAACCCAGGCTCATGTTTGGTAACTGGCCTGCAGCCAGTATCAGTCACATCTGGCCCAGGCTGGACAAAGGACTGCCCTGGGATGATATAAACGTACGTATCGCGGCGAACCTGGCTGTCAACCAGCCGGAACTGGTCGAAGATTATTACGGCGGCTATGCCGACATACTCGGCTGGCCTTATCCTAACCTCAAGGTATTCGAACCGGTCTATACCCCGCTGGAACAGCAGTCGCAGCTGGTCCAGGACTGTTTCGGGTACGATCTGGAGCGAGCCAAGACACTCCTGGCTGAAGCAGGATATCCCGATGGATTCAAGTGTAAACTTACCTGTAATGCCAACCAGGCCGATTTCCTGGCAATCATCGTGGAATATCTCAGTAAAGTAGGTATCGAGATGGAACTTGAGGTGTTGGAGGGCACTGCTCACTTCAGTACCTGGATAAATAGAACCTACGATGAGATGTTCTACGCTAACGACTACGTCGGCAATGCCTACCGGATGATGTGTATGGTCTCAACCAGTCTCTACAACTACAGCTTCTTCGAGCACCCGAGGACCGAGGCAGCCGTACAGCAGATTTCCGAAGCGCTTGGTAAAGACGATGCTGCTGTTGCGAGGGTTATGAAGGAGATAGGACCGTTTGAGCTTGACCAGGTAGTACCTATCTATATGCCTTCACCGCACCGGTACGTCATCTGGTGGCCCTGGCTCCAGAACTTCTACGGCGCGACCGAAGGCGGCGGTTACTCGAACCTTGACGAATATCTTGGCTATATCTGGATTGATGAGGGTCTGAAGCAAGAGATGGGATACTAGAAATATAGTATCTGTAGAAAGTAATAAATTGAAGCCAGGCGGTTATCCGCCTGGCTTCGCTTGTTCCAAATATTATGGATTCTGTTAGGCAGTAATGCAAACTATATAGAGATATCTCCTCATAGGTGTTTTTCTCGGATCATAGGACGATTGGTCGGAAACAGACTCCATCATTAAATTATCCCAGACAAACAGGTTTCCTTCAGACTCGAATTGCTCTTTCATTTCTTTCGCAACGGTATGTTTATACTGCATGTGATCCCAGTGTTCTTTACTCAGGTCGTAAACATCATATGACAGGCTGTTTTTTGTCAGCGAATCTGATACGTCATTCCCATCCAGACTGAGGTAAAAGATAGCCATTTGACCGTCCGGTTTGAGGAGTTTTTTCCAGGCTGCCAGCAAGGTGTCCGGATTACTGAAATACATCGTATCTATGGATAGTACCAGATCAAATGTTTTTTCTGCTTCGACAGGATTTTCTATATCGGTGATCTGAAAAGTTAACCTGTCACTTTTGGATGCGGTCCGTTTTTGGGCAGTTTCGATGGCTTCCGGTATGTAATCGATTCCGGTTACCTGTGATCCGGTTTTATCCGATATGTATTCTGCAATCCTCCCGTTACCGCAGCCGATATCCAGGACTGAGGAATTTTCATTGATCCGGACTTTCTCCAGCATCATGTGAAGCTGTGAGATGTCAGTGAAATCATGCTGTCCAAGATTCTCCCCGAAGATACGCCTGCTGAATTCGTCGAAGGCCTTGCTTTTCTCAACGGCTGAGTGGTATTCGCGGTACCAGTAATAGATCGGCGGCCTGGCTTTCCTGACTTGTTCGGCTATCTCTTTCCCTTTTGGGGTCAGCGTCCAGAATTCCCTGTGGGGTTTGACAAGCTCCTGATTTTCGAGGTTGTTGAACGCTTCAGTTGGATCAACTCGGAAACTCCTGAAATACTCTCCTGCTTCGCTGATATTATCAGGAAAGGATTTGTAGGTTGTGTTATTTGGTGAAGCGAAAGGAAATTCCAGTTCCGCTAGAGTGATCAATGCCTGTATTTCATCTTCTTGGTAATTATCAGTAAGCATCACATTAGTAAAATGGAGGGGATAAACGTTTCTTCCTATTAAGACCTCTTGCTAATTACAGTGTTCGTCGAGATAGGCAGCGACATCCACCCCCCAGACAGGCTTGTTTTTTACGAAAATCATTCCAGGTGGTATTCTGATATCTCCTCCGGGGATTCTGATGTCGGCAGGTTGAACCGATGACCATGTCCCGTCCGGATTTTTCTTAAAAGGTTCGCATCGTATAGACACAGTTTCCTGCATTGCGGTTTTTCCTCCGGTATTTTCAATCGTCAGCATGCTGTATTATAGTACATTTCCTGCTTTCCGGTCGAAGTTCTCTATATCAACTGGCGTCCGTTTCACCAGCCCCGCGACATCCCTCGATGTATTTCAGGGCGAATTCAAGGAAGTTTTCCGTATCTTCTTGTAAACAGCCTTCATCTGCAGGAGTGTTTGTACCTCCATAAGTTCTTAACGCTGCCTGTATCAGAGCATCCCACTCCGGAAATTTATTACCTGCCCAGATTCCGCTGAATCGCTTTGAGATAACGACATCCTGCTCGTGAAAACTGTACATGATACGGCACAGGTTCAGAACGCAGTAAGCCGGATATCTCAAATTATTCTTGATGTACTCCATTTCATGGTCGAGTGCGGCTGTAATTTCTTCCCATGAAGGTGCCGGAAAAATATCATCCGGCTCAGGACCGTAAAGCGTAATATACATACACGCCCTGACATGAGCGCAGTGCAGTGCCCATGAATCATCACGCATTCCCGGTTTCAACTGATTCAGAGGAGGACTGTTTTTCCGCGCATCACTCAACAAGATGTACCAGACATCCAATTCGTCACCCAGCGGAGGATAATCTTCGGCAAGTTCACCGTATAACCGGGATATTTCTTCCCTGTTTGGGTCGTTCAGCGGTTCTTTCAGAATTACATGACAGTCGATATCAGTAATCGGTCTGGAATCAGGAAATACGGCGGCGCCGTACATATAGATGCCGTGTAATTTCCCACGGAGTATATCCTTAAGCCCGTCGACCAGTGCATCACAAACCTTTTGCACGTTTGACGGCAGATTCTTGTATTCCAAGATCATCACCTGATGACTCATGATATCGAACTAAAGGGCATTTATCGATGTATTCTACCTCTATCAGCTTGTGACCTTCGCCGGTACTATACCCGGAAGCGGCACATCCTGGTCAAGCAGCGTTTCCTGCAGCGTACCATAATTTACCTGCCTGGGTTGTATCCCTTCTTTCACTGCTATGGCGGCGGCTACACCTGCTGCC
>CP070800.1:1508675-1517386 GCA_020343555.1 Dehalococcoidales bacterium | reverse complement strand
TTATTATGAGGGATCATTCCCTTTACGGCATATTCCACCACCCGTTCAGGATGAGTTTCCATCAATTTTTCCAGGTTGACCGATTTCAGTCCGCCGGGATAACCCGAATGCCGGTAGTAAAGTTTCTGCTTCATCTTTTTGCCGGTCACTCTTACTCTTGCGGCATTTATCACGACGACATTATCACCGGTATCCATATGTTTCGAGAACATCGGCTTATGCTTTCCCATGAGCAATTGCGCTGCCTGGGTAGCCAGCTTGCCGAGGACCTGGTCGGTTGCATCTATAAGGTGCCAGCTCCTCTGTATCTCAGATGCTTTTACGCTATATGTCTTATTCATATTTCTTCCCCGATAGGATTCTTATAATTTACCCTCAACAGGCAGAGTCCCTTCGCCGGGGCGGTGGGCCATGCCTTTCCAGGCTGCCTGGCTTCGAGTATGTTATTAAATTCTTCCTTGCTAATTTTTCCCCGACCCAGCCTTATCAGACTGCCGACGGTATTTCTAACCTGGTGCATCAGGAATGAATTCGCCACGATATTAAATATCACCAGGTCGCCTTCTCTCCTCATTTCCACCCGTTCTACCCGACGCACCGTACTTTTCTCAGCTGCTTCCTTGTTACTCACGAAGGAAACGAAGTCGTGCTCTCCGAGCAGCACCTGGCTGGCTTCATTCATAGCTTCAATATTCAGTTGTCCGGTAAGAAGGTAACAGAACCTGTCTCTGAGGGGAGACCGAGTCTTACCGTTTAATATATAGTAATTATATTCCCGGCTGACCGCATGGCGCCGGACATTAAACGAGTCTTTCACCCTGTGCGCGGCTTTCACCGCGATATCACCAGGGAGGTAATAATTCAGGGCATTTACGTAGGTATCATCAGGATATCCTGATATTGTCCTGAAACTCACTACCTGAGCTTCCGCGTGTACCCCGGCATCAGTCCTGCTGGCTGATATAACCCGGATTTTTTCTCCCGTCAGGCTGAATAAAGCCGTCTCAAGTTCCTTCTGGATTGTAGGGAGTTTACCCTGAAGCTGAAATCCGTGGTAACGGGTGCCTTCATATTCAATTATTAAAACTACTTTTGTGGTTTCTGCCTGTTTTACCACCGGTATTTTTCCCTGCTTACAGCAGTGGATTTATTATTGAACAAGTTCAAGCTGGACCATCTCGGCACCATCGCCTATTCTGCGTCCCAACTTTGTAATACGGGTATACCCACCCGGACGATCTGCATATCTCTCGGCAAGTTCTGAAAAAAGCTTGTCGGTCACTTCCTTGCTGTACACAAAACCTAATGCCTGCCGTCGGGAATGGAGTTTACCTCTTTTCCCAAGCGTGATCATCTTCTCCGCCATACCCCGAACCTGCTTCGCTTTTGCTTCGGTTGTAGTAATCTTTTCATGGTTCAGCAGATCCGTAACAAGGTTACGGTACATGGCTTTCTTATATGCCGATGTTTTGCCTGATTTTCCCTCTACTGTTTTTCGACCCATTTAAGTTCCTCTTAACTCTAGTTTATAGCCTCGCCAGTCTCAACAATCTCTTCTTCTTCATCATCACCACCATCCTCAGGTTCGGTGGAAGCGAGAGAAAGACCCAGAGAATCAAGGCGTTCTTTGATCTCCCTGTTGGATTTCTGCCCGAAGTTTCTTAAGGCCATAAGTTCCTTTTCTTCTTTACTGGCGAGTTCGCCCACAGTCGCGATACCACCCCGTCTCAGGCAGTTCATCGTTCGAACCGACAGGTTCAGCTGTTCAACCGGCATATTATATAACTCTTCGGGAATATCCCGTGCAAGGGGATCGAGATCAGGTATGTCAGAAGGTTCTATAGAGAAACTCACGAACGGACGGAGTTGCTCTTCAAGGAGCTCAGCTGCCTGACTTACCGCATCAGTTGCAGAAATTGTCCCGTCGGTCCAGACCTCCAGGTATAATCGTTCTCGGCTTGTTTCCTGACCTATATATATCGGTTCAACAGTGTAATTTACTTTCTTCATCGGGCTGAATATAGCGTCGACCGGTATTACACCGAGGGCCATGTTATCTGTAGATTCAGCTTCCCTGTAACCACTGTCCAGTTCGACATCGAGTTCAACATAAAGTTTCGCTTCGGCTGAATCCAGTGTCGCCAGGTAAAGATCCGGATTCGCTATCTCAAAATCAGCCGAAGGATTAATGTCAGCCGCTGTTATACGTCTTTCACCCTCTACATCAAGAACAAGTTTACCGGTTGTACCGGCAACAGGTTTTATCCTGAGCGCTTTCAGATTCAGCAAGAATTCTGTTGCATCTTCTCTTACATAAGGTATTGTAGAGAATTCATGTTGAATTCCGTCAATTTTCACCCGTGTAACCGCCGCACCCTGGAGTTGGCTAAGAAGTACTCTCCTTATTGTGTTTCCGAGAGTAATACCGAAACCTTTCTCCAGCGGTTCGGCCCGAAACCGGCCATAGTTTTCTCCGGTTTCAATACATTCGACTTTTGGCACTACGAGGTGAGACAAAACACTACCTCCTTACCGTGAGTAATACTCAACAACCGCCTGTCCGTCAAACTCGGCACCGACCTCATCGAGCGTAGGCAAAGATATTATCTGACCGATAAGTCTCTGCCTGTCCAGGCTTAACCAGCTTACTAAATTTTTCGATCCAATATCCTCAAGCAGTTGTTTGTAGTACTCTGTCTTCATACTGCTTTCTCTCCAGCTGATCGTGTCACCTTCTTTTGTCTGATATGACGGGATATCTGTTTTACGACCGTTAACCTGGATATGCCCGTGCTGTACAATCTGCCGCGCCTGGGCCCGTGAATCCGCGAAACCAAGGCGGTAAACGACGTTATCAAGCCGTCTTTCCAGCAGGACAATCAGATTATCGCCGGTGATACCCTGCTGCTTAGACGCCTGGTTGAATGTTTTCCTGAACTGTCTTTCCAGGATACCGTAGCTGTATCTTACTTTCTGTTTCTCTATCAATTGAAGACCGCGGTCGGATATTCTCCGCCGTCGACCGGTTGCTCTCCTTCGTCTTTCCATTGCGCACTTTGGAGTGAAACACCTGCCGCCTTTGAGCATCAATTTCTCATTGCAGCGCTGACATAGTTTACAAACTGAATCTTTATATCTTGCCATTTCTACCTTACACCCGTCTCTTCTTGGGAGGACGACACCCGTCATGGGGGATCGGACTCGTATCGGTAATACTTGTTATATACAGCCCAGAACTCTGTAGTGAACGAATGGCTGCTTCTCTACCGCTTCCCGGTCCCTTCACATATACTCCAACCTGTCTTAATCCATGCTCCATCGCTTTCCTTGCCGCGTCATGGGCTGCAAGCTGGGCAGCATAAGGGGTACCTTTACGGGAGCCTTTGAATCCAGCGGTTCCTGAGCTTCCCCAGGCAACCACATTACCCTGTGGATCGGTGAGAGTCACTATCGTGTTATTGAACGTAGACGAGATATATGCTCTCCCGCTCGGAATTGACTTCCGTTCCCGTCTTCTGGGCCTTGCTCTCCTTCTTGTAGTCATTTATAACTCCTGTGTGCGCATTAATTACTTCTTAGCTGTTCCGCGTTTCTTACCACGTCCGGCGACTGTCTTCTTGGGACCACGCCTGGTTCGTGCGTTCGTACGCGTATTCTGACCTCTGACCGGCAGTCCGTGCCGGTGCCTGCTGCCCCGGTAGCTGCCGATTTCTATCAGCCTTTTTATATTAAGATCGACCTCTTTCCTGAGTTCACCTTCGACCGTATATTCTTTATCGACTATTTCACGGACCCTGTTTACCTCGTCTTCGGTAAGGTCATCCGATAATACACTCCATTCGATTCCAGCCTGGGTCAGTATTTTCTGACTCGTGACAGCACCGATGCCATGGATACGCTGCAACGCAACCCAAATCTGTTTATCTCTCGGTATATCTATTCCTGCTATACGTGCCATATTATTCCTCCTGGTCCAGACAGGTTAGCCCTGCCTTTGTTTATGCTTGGGATTACTGCATATCACCCGGATAACCCCACGGCGTTTTATTACCTTGCACTTATCGCACCTAACTTTTACTGAAGCTTTTACTTTCATAATATTCCTTTTTCGAACACCTGTATATCTAACTGCCCTTTTTATGTTCTTTCAACAGTATTACTTGAACCGGTAGGTAATTCTCCCCCTGGTCAAGTCATATGGAGACAACTCAACGAGTACCCTGTCTCCAGGCAGTATCCTGATATAATGCAATCTTATCTTTCCGGATATGTGTGCCAGTACCTTATGCCCGTTGGATAACTCTACCCTGAACATCGCATTCGGTAAAGGTTCTACAACTACTCCTTCAACTTCAATATTGTCTTTTTTCGGCATAATGTCCTTTTATTATAAGGCTGTCAGTATCTCCGAACCTTCATCCGTGATGGCAATAGTATGCTCGAAGTGCGCTGAAAGACTGCCATCACTCGTCCTTACCGTCCATTTGTCATCTTCGAGCCTGGTTAGCCAATCACCGATGTTAACCATCGGTTCCAGAGCGAAGGTCATCCCTGTTTTCAGCACCGGACCTTGACCCGGTATACCGAAATTCGGTATTTGCGGATCTTCGTGCATACTCCGACCGATTCCGTGTCCGGTATATTCTCGAACTACTGAATAGCCTCTCGATTCTGCGTATTCCTGTATCGCCGAGGAAATATCTCCCAGCCGCACTCCTGCCTGAGTAGCCTGAATACCAGCCATCAAGGATCCCTCAGTAGTTTCAAGAAGCTTTTCAGCCTCACGGGTAATAGTGCCTACACCAACCGTTACAGCAGCATCACCCTGAAAATCATTATAAATCACACCAAAATCAATCGAGACTATATCTCCTTCATTCATAACACGGTCACCAGGGATCCCATGTACTATCTCGTCATTAATCGAGACACAGACACTGGCCGGATAGCCGTGATACCCTCTGAAAGAGGGAACGGCGCCCAGTTTCTCAGCCTCTCTCTGTGCTATTTCATCCAATACTCTAGTTTTCACTCCCGGTTCCACCTGCGATTTCAATTCCGCAAGTACGGTCGCAACTATTCTTCCGGCCTGCCGCATTATCGCTATTTCCCTGGCGGATTTTATCATTATACCCATCGCTGTCCTTAACGGACAAATTCTTCCTTGAGGGAAGCAGTTATCCTATTACTCACCTCTTCGACTTTTCCTTCACCATCGATCTCAAGCAGCTTTCCCTCGCGGGAGTAATAGTCTATCAATGCTTCGGTCTCGTTAAAATAAACCTGCAGCCTTTCTTTTATGGTTTCTTCTTTATCATCAGAGCGCTGGTAGAGTTCACCACCGCACCTGTCACATACTCCCTCTACTTCTGGAGGAGAGTTAACTTCGTGGTACGGAGCCTGGCATTCACGACATATCCATCGCCCGGTCAAACGCTTCAGGAGTTCCTGCTCCGGAACCTTTATATAAACAACCTTGTCTACGGTTTTTCCCTGGCCAGCCAGGGCTTTATCCAGTGTTTCTGCCTGGTTCAGATTCCTTGGAAAGCCATCGAAAATTACCCCATTTACACAATCAGGTTCAGCTATCCTCTCCAGTACCATATTTATGGTTATTTCATCAGGGACAAGCTGTCCCTTTTCCATATAATGTTTGGCCTGTCTGGCGAGTTCTGTATCCTGCGACTGTGCCTGCCGGAAGAGATCTCCGGTGGCAATATGGGCCAGATTTAGTTCCTTAGCCACATTCGCTGCCTGAGTCCCTTTACCAGCTCCGGGAGCGCCCAGAAATACAATATTTATTTTTAGATCGGCGCCCATTTTATCAATAACTCCTACTTGATAAAACCTTCATAGCGCCGCATCGTGAGCTGCGCTTCCATCTGTTTCATCGTATCCAGCGTCACACCCACAACGATCAACAGCCCCATACTGGAAAGCTGTATCATTTGCACATCAGTTATTTCCCTGGCCATGAAAGGTATGATCGCCACGAAGGCCAGGTATAAAGCTCCTGCCCAGGTAATCCGAGATATAACATGATTGAAATAATCCGAGGTATATTTCCCCGGTCTTATTCCGGGAACGAAACCTCCCTGTCTCTGCAGTGTACCGGCCATATCCTGTTGCTGGAAAATCACCATAGTGTAGAAAAATGCGAATCCAACAACGAGTAAGAAATATATTGTCCAGTATATGAGACCTACCGGCATGGCGGCATCAGGTTGGAACACACTATATATGGTATTGGCAAAATTCGGGTTGGTCTCAGGTCCCATAAAGTAACTGGCTATCATCCCCGGGAACAATGTCAGTGACATCGCGAAAATCAGAGGAATCATCCCCGCAGTGTTTACCCGTAAAGGAATATGGGTAGAACCCTGCTGTTTATACATCCGGTTGCCACGATAGACAGTCCGGGCATACTGCACCGGTATACGCCGGTGTGCTTCGGTAAACAGCACTATTATCACGATCGTCGCCAGAGCAATGAGAATGTAGGCGATCAATCCTCCCATTTGCCCCTGCCCCGTAAGAAATCCGCTACCGAACATCTCCCAGTAACCGGCGACAATGCCACCAAATATAATTATAGATATACCATTGCCGATCCCGTATTCAGTAATTAGTTCACCAAGCCAGATAAGGAACACCGTTCCGGCAATAAGCGATATTATCATGGTTACCATGGTCAGCCCACTAATTTCCTGAAATACCGGTACCTGAGCGTTTCTCAGTAATGTAATCTGTCCGTAGGCGGCGAATCCCGCGATAGGTATGGTCAACCAGTGAGTAATTCTATTTATCTTGTTTCTGCCGGACTCTCCTTCCTGGGCAATAGCCTGCAGCTTGGGTATTACCGGTGTCATCAGTGTCATGATAATGGACGCGGTGATATAAGGGTAAACACCCATTGCCGCTACGCTGAAATTCTTCATCGCTCCACCGCTGAACATATCCAGCATGCTGAACAGAGTATTCTGTTCAAAGAAACTTGCTAGAGCATCTCCGTCAACTCCCGGCAGAGGAACGTGCGCAACAAACCGGAACAATACGAGAACTCCGAGAGTAAAAAGGATACGTTTCCTGAGATCAGGCAGGCGGAAGGCATCTATCATCGCCTGAATCAGTCTTGGTCTAGTCTGCCTTTGACGCAAACACCACCTCCTCGGCACTGCCACCTGCCGCTTCTATCTTGGCTTTCGCGGCCGCGGAAAACTTATGTGCCTTTACGGTCAGAGGATGTTCAATCTCACCCTGTGCAAGTATCTTTACCGGGTTTTCCATCGATTTCACAAGTCCGACGGCCAAGAGTTCCGCCGGAGTTACTTCCGAATCCGACTCAAATCTGCTGAGACTGCCTACACCGACCACGCTGTATTCAGTCCTGAATATATTCGTAAAACCACGCTGGCGGGGCAGACGTTTGATAATAGGCAGCTGTCCTCCCTCGAATCCGGGTCGGATCCTGTAACCGGAGCGTGATTTCTGTCCCTTAACGCCACGCCCGGAATATGTGCCACGTCCGCTTCCGTTTCCTCTACCGACACGCTTCCTGTTTTTCCTGGTGCCGGGGACAGGACGAAGTGTATCAAGCCTCATCAGTATTTACCTCCACCTTTACCAGATGTCTTACCTTGTTTATCATACCCCGGACAGAGGATGAATCTTCGTGAGTCACACACTGGTGTAAGCGACGAAAACCCAATGCCCTGAGAGTTCTCTTCTGAGACTGGTCGTATCCTATTCCGCTTTTAATAAGTGTAATATTAAGCTTTGCCATTTTTTACTTTTATTCCTCTTCGATATCCGGGGGAGGTGGTGGTGGTTCTGGCGGTTCTTCCGCAGGGGGAGTTAACGATATTCCCTTACGCCTTGCCACTCCTGCCTTCGGATCTTTCAACCTGCTAAGAGCCAGTATCGTCGCCTTGGCAACATTAATGTGGTTTGTACTACCAAGTGATTTTGTGAGGATGTCTTTCACACCAACCGCTTCCAGTACGGCACGGATGCTGCCACCAGCGATAATTCCAGTACCCGGCGCTGCCGGCTTAAGCATTACTTTTGCAGCTCCGTATTTGGTCGTTGTAGCATACGGAATCGTCGTTCCGTTAAGACTTACCTTGATCAGGCTCCTCCTGGCATTGGCGTTTGCTTTATTTATTGCCTGGGGGACTTCATTTGCCTTACCTAGCCCGATACCCACGTGCCCGTTTCCGTCACCGGTTACGACAAGCGCGCTGAAACTCAACCGTTTACCGCCCTTCATCACCTTGGCGACACGGTTAATATTTATCAGCTTATCATTAAGGGCTAATTCCGTAGCATCTATTGTACTTAGACGTTCCTGCATATTATACTGACTCCCCTAAAACTTCAGACCTTCCTCACGAGCAGCATCGGCCAGTGCTTTTACTCTTCCGTGATACTTGAATCCGCCGCGGTCGAACGCTACCGTCTTTATTCCTTTACTTTTTGCCCGTTTGGCCAACAGAGTACCGACCAGTGCCGATTTTCCTGTCTTGGTTTTACCGTTTACCTCACTCTTTACATCCGTATCAAGAGTCGACGCGGCGACAAGCGTACAGCCCTGAGTATCATCTATTACCTGAGCATATATATGATTTGGACTACTGAAGACGCTCAATCTCGGTACTTCCGATGTTCCCTTTATTTTTGCCCTTACTCTTGCATGTCTTCGCAGACGGGCT
>CP070800.1:1485808-1508575 GCA_020343555.1 Dehalococcoidales bacterium | reverse complement strand
ATAAGGTCAGGTTGGACTTGAATAAACAATTACGCTCATTTCATTTCCTCCCGTTTTATACATCTGTATATTTAATAATACTGGAAAAGTTACGGATTTTCTGTGATAAATGTCCGGATATCATCTGTAATCTTGTTATTTATGCTATTATTGTCTTACTTGACAGGTTAATTCTGTTAACATAAGAATATTTCTTTCGCAATGGTATAATCTCAATAGGGAAAATAGAATGTGAAACTATCTCGGTGTTTTGATTATTTAGTGTTGTTATATTAGTTTCGAGTGCTAACCTTTCAAGGTTGAATTCGTTAAATAGTTATAATACTTTATGCATATATTGCGGACGGGAGTGGAAAATGGGTAATAAAATTTGGCTGTATTCCGGCTTGCTGGTACTCGTACTGGCATTAATTGGGACGGGTATCTGGTTTGTCCTCAGACCGGTGGACGAGGTAGAGATACCTGAATCTGATCCCTGGGTGGTGATGGATATCAGTTACCTGGAAGAAGGAACTCAGAGCCAGCTCACGATTTACGATGACGGCATCGTCATTTACTGGGAAGATACCGGTCTCCCCGGTGCGCTGTCACCCGATCCTACCCGAACATGGAGAACCGGTAAACTCGATTCCGAGGAAATGGATGAACTGTCTGAATTGTTCGACACAGTCGGTTTCAACGACCTGGAAGAGTACTACCTGTCTTCCGCCGTATCGACTGATGAGAACGTGGTCATTGAAGACAATTACCTGAAAATATCTATGGAAAATGAGAACATAGTTACAGCCCACGGCTATTTTACTCCTATGACGAGTAGTCAGATTTATCCACTACCTGATCCGTTAGATGAACTGCACGAAAAACTTGATGACATCATCGAAAATATCACGGAGGAAACACTGGTAGAAGACTTGACAACGGATTAGGATAACGTCTCAAATATATAATCTGGCATCACATATTTAAAACAACTGAAGGTCGGGTTTCCTTATTTAAACGGATATCGGGTGTATTTCCTCTAAATGAGGAAATTGGATAGAGATAATCAGATGAATACAGGATCAATTAACCTGGAACTTCGAAATATACCTGTCGTTGCATACCGCTGGGGTAATCCTTTCCAGTTCAAACAGACCTCCGATGCTGAAATGATGCTCAAGCATCGTGACCGCGGTCCGTCCGGAAAGGGTCCTCTTCGCCCTTCCAGAGAAACCCGTGTTATTATAGCCACGGTTGTTGGCATTGTCCTCTGCTGTACCATAGGAGTCATAATAGGTGCGAGTTTAGCCGGTTTCGGCGGGGTATTCATTGGGCTCGTAGGCGGTATGCTTATCGGCGGGATCGGTGGTTCTTATGTAGGAGAACTACTCAGGCGACGGCATCTCAGGAAACTTGACCGTAAAGAAAATCCTGATAAAACAGACCAGAATTCACAAGGTCCGTTTATAAAATAAACCTGGCTCATCCTGGAAATATCTCTGTTATTTCACTGCAGGTGTTAATTGAGAAGAAAATGGTAGAATGTATACAGTATGTTTGAAAAAACATTCGCATCAATGGTATTAACTTGGGGTGACCCTTTCGCATTCAAGAACGTTACGGACAGCGAGATGCGGATAAATAACAGGGACAGCAAAGATCCCGAACAGGGGCCTCCCCCGGAACCGGGAGATTCATATCTTTTCATCGCCTCGATAGCCGGGATAATACTTGGCGGAGGTGTGGGAGTAGTCATCGCTGTCAACCTGGCTGGTGCGCAAGCGATATTTATCGGGCTTATTGCCGGCTGTATCACTGGTGGTCTTATCGGCTCCTATTTTGGATCGTATCTGAAAAAGCGTAAAAGAAATGAACAAGCCAGGTTGCCACATAACAATGAGAAAGGACCTATTAGCAACTAATATATGATTGAGATCGGCGTAAATCCCGTTGCATTTTTTAACGTCAGGTGGTATGGAATCCTGGTCGCCCTTGGTGTTGCGGTACTGGTAATCTGGATAGCCTGGCATGTACACAAAGATAAAAGGATTTCTATAGATACTGTGATGGTAGCCGCTCTTGTCGGTATTCCTTCCGGTATTATAGTTTCACGGGCCATCCACGTAATAGACCTCTGGGATTACTATAGTCACAACCCGGGTGAAATCGTCAGTGGCATGGGACTGACGATCTGGGGAGCCATCCTTGGAGGATCCCTTGGTATCTGGATCACTAGCAAGTTCACGAAGTTCAAATTCGGCTACTTCGCCGATGTCCTGGTTCCCGGCCTGATCCTGGCACAGATCATCGGGAGAATAGGTTGCACGATCAACGGCTGCTGTTACGGAGAAGAATGCGAACTTCCGTGGGCGATTATCTACACCCACCCTGAAACCTTCGGGCCTACTACTATCGCTGTTCACCCGACAACCGTATATGAGATAATCTTTCTTGCCATTTCCTTCGGGATTATAATGTTTCTGCGGGGACGTCTGAGGCCGGAAGGGTCATTGTTCTTTACCTATCTGGGAATGTACTCGGCCTGGCGGATCGCTATCGGTTTTACGCGGGAGGGAACAGATTTTCTCTTCGGTCTTCACCAAGCACAGATAATCGGAATCATAGTGCTGGCATTAATCATCCCGGTGATGATAATAAAAACAAGGTGGGGAAAATCGGAAATGGGATTACCCGAAGAACCTGTCGATATCGACACACCAATTCCGCCTGACACTCCGGGAATACCCGGCGATCGTTCCGGTGAAGAACCGGAAACAAGTGAAAATGAGGTGAAATAATGACTGATATAGGAATACTGGCTGTCATCATATGGGTAGGATGTTTCCTGGTAGTATCAATAGATTCGGTCTACAAGAAGATCGACCCGGTGTTCTGGCGACTTGCTGCTCTTTTCGGCGGTCCCTTCACCCTACTCGCGTACGGGATTATCCGCGAACGTAAATCCGGTCAATAGATAATTATTGATCTCCGTGCCGGTTGATCATCGATAATTCCCAAGTCTTTTTGCCGCTTGAAAACACTCCTCCTATTGCGCATACTCTGATATCATCACCCTGGTTTACAGCCGAGGATATCTCGTAAATATATTCGGCAATCTCAATGGGTGTATCATAGTCGTTCTCTATCACCGGGAGATCTCCCGATACGTCGAACGCCAAGGGACTTTCGAGGTTACCATTGTAGGTAGATATGCCTGTCAGGGTGGCATTTTCAGGCTTAATAACCCAGGTGTTTGCCGGTGGGTTATCGGTAATAATACTCATAATATAGACGGCGTCGCTTCCCCGGTCAGGAAATGTAATCACACCAGCGATCCTTGGCGTATGAAGACTGTCAGGTTCATGTTGAGCACCGGTCATGATACTCGTCATATATTCGGCTACAGGTGCGGTACCGGTATGATAAAGCAGGCGGTACGTTTCATACACAGCTTCAGTCTGAATTCCATTGGTAATTGCAGCAAGACCGATATCCTCGTCGGTCATTACCGCGGTGTAATGTTTCAGCCAGTCATAGGGGACATCCCCAATGGGCCCCATAATAAGACCACGTTTCGTTTTCGTTACTCTCCTCTCCCGGCTTTGTGGACTTCTGCCTGTAACAAGATAGGCAAAGCATGGATTTCCCCGTTTGGTCCTGCCAAGAAATATCTGCCTTCCGGGATAAGGACCGTTTGGATTACTCATATACATACCTCCCTGTTAGCATCACAGTATATCTCACCTGATTATGATGATACCGATTCGAAATCAAGGACATTTAACCTTAGCTTGGATTGTCCGTTCCAATAATCCATCTCCAGGTTAAATACTATGTTGATAGATGCGGATATCTCATTGACATAATTTCCGAGTCCAAAACCGACTGCGTCAAAGAGCATCGCCCCTTGCTTCACCTTCATTCTCAGGTGAGAATTATCACTCCCCATTGTGTTAGACGAAACAACTTCCACTCCCCTGGCAATGAAGGTAGGTACCGGATTCCCCTGTCCGAAGGGAGCCATTTTCTGAATCGTCGGATACGCATCACCACTCAGTTCCGGCAGTGTCGTTTCTGCGTCTATGTCTATCTTAGGGCGCAGGTCAACTCCTTCAAGCTCCTCAGCCGCGATTTCCATGAGAGCCTGTTTCAACCGGGGAAGGTTTCTGGTATAGAGACTCAGACCAGCCGCCCTCGAGTGCCCTCCGAAATGGGTCAGCAGGTGGCTGCACTTAGTCAGGGCTTCTATCATATTGAATTCCGGGATACTGCGCGAACTCCCTCCGCAGTACCGGTCACCCGTTCTGATCACCAGCACCGGTCTGTAGTATTCTTCTGAAAGCCTGCCTGCTACAAGACCCATGATTCCCGCCGGATAACTCGCATCACTTGCTATCAGCAATGGCTGATCAACCTGGGATTCAACCTGCTCTCTGGCTCTGTCAAGAGCTCGTGTTGTCATTTTCTGGCGTTCCAGGTTCTTCTGTTCGAGCCAATCAGCAAGCTGTTGGGCTTCTTCAACCGAATCCGTCATCAATAATCTGTAACTGTTCGTGGCGTCTTCAACTCTACCGGCGGCATTCAATCTTGGAGCTATTGTCCACGAAATACTCGTACTGTTTATGTTAGCAGCGTCCAAGCCTGTCTTGTTTACTATCTCCTGGATACCGGGGCGGGGCGAATCATTCAATATCCGGAGTCCCTTCTTCACCAGGTATCGGTTCTCTCCCAGCAGCGGTACCATATCGGCAACCGTACCAAGAGCAACCAGATCGAAGACTTGTTCAAGTTTGTCTCCTTTACCTAAACCCGAAAATAATGCCTCCAACAATTTCATGGCAACGCCTACACCGGCAAGTTCCGATGTAGGATATTTTGATTCGGGGAGTTTCGGATCGATAACCGCAGCAGCTGTAGGAATCTCATCGGGCGGAACATGATGGTCGGTAATGATAATATCAAGTCCCAGCTTGTTGGCTTTCTTGACTTCGGATACGGCGGTAATCCCGCAATCAACAGTAATAACCAGGCTGACACCTTGTTTCTGAAGAGAATCCAGGGCGGCTGTTTTTAGACCATAGCCATCTTTGATACGATTCGGAATATACGGGATCGCATCGCAGTCCAGCATAGACAAGCCCTGTACCAGCAAGGCTGTCGCGGTTATTCCGTCCACGTCGAAATCACCGTAGATCGCGATTTTTTCCCTGGTAAGAAGAGCTCTGTAAAGTCGAGTAATCGCTTCATGCATACCCGGCAGAATAATCGGATCACCACGAAGTCGTTCATCAGCTGCAAGGAAAGACTCGATATCGGAAGCTTCGGTTATTCCGCGATTATAAAGGAGTTGATGAATCAATAAGGGTATACCGGTACCACCGACATTCACATCAGGAATATTTGGTAGCAAATTCCACCGGCTATGGCTCAAGCCTAACCCTCGCTATATTGTCGCAGTATCAAGACTGAATTATGACCACCGAAACCGAATGAATTGGACAGGGTTGTCTTAACATCAGCTTTTCGTGCAGTATTCGGAACATAATCCAGGTCACATTCCTCGTCAGGGGTTTGAAGGTTAATCGTGGGCGGTATAATGCCGTTCTGAATGATCATAGTACAAATCGCGGCTTCCATTGCTCCTGCAGCACCTATCAGGTGACCGGTCA
Organism: Dehalococcoidales bacterium; assembly: GCA_020343555.1. The sequence continues at coordinate 1,502,927 of CP070800.1, read as the reverse complement.
TGGATTTGGTCGAGCTCATCGGGATCTTGTAAGCTTCGTCACCGAATACTTTCTTTACTGCCATAGTCTCAACTTTATCATTCAACTGAGTCGACGTACCATGGGCATTTATATAATCTATATCTTTCGGTTCGACTCCTGCCTTGTTTATAGCCTGGCGCATCGCCCTGACAGCTCCGTCGCCGTTCTCGTCAGGAGCGGTAATATGAAAAGCATCGCCACTCGCACCATACGCTATGATTTCAGCGAGAATATTTGCACCACGTTTCTGAGCATGATCGAGGGTTTCGAGAATAAGAGCACAGGAACCTTCGCCTATCACAAAGCCATCACGATCAGTATCGAACGGACGTGAAGCTTCCTGAGGTGAATCATTTCTTGTTGACAGCGCCTTTAGTGCGCTGAAAGAGGCTATACCCAACGGATTGACAATAGCTTCGCTTCCACCGGAGATAGCTGCTTGCGCATCTCCACGTTTCAACAATTCGTAGGCAACACCAATAGCATCGGAACTACTTGAACAGGCAGAGGTTGTACACAGGTTGACACCCTTGATTCCAAGAGTTATCGACACCTGGGCAGCCGCCATGTCCGAGATCATCATTGGTACCAAGAACGGGCTGACTCTGCTTGGTCCCTGTTCTACAAGTACTTTTGTCTGGTTGTACAGGGTCGTCAAACCACCGATACCGCTGCCTATGATAATACCTATCTGGTCTTCATTGGCAGAATTAATCTCAATTCCTGACTTCTCAACTGCCTGCATACTGGCAGCGACCGACATCTGAGAGAAACGATCCATCCGCCGTGATACCTTGCGGTCAATATAAGAATTGACATCAAAATCTTTCACTTCTGCTGCGATCCGGGTATCAAGATCACTGGCATCGAAGTGAGTTATTTCTGCAATACCTGATTTACCATCGACTAGATTTTTGAATGTAGTATCGATGTCGTGACCGAGAGGTGAAAAACAACCGATCCCGGTGATTACTACTCTGTTATATGAGTTCTCTGCCAAATTATCCTCCTGATTTGCGAGTGTAAAATCTGGCTTAGTATAATGGATTTTAGATGAAATAGTCAATCTGACCGGTAAAAGGTTACCGGTTCATATGAGAACTTATATATCAGGTGTGTCATTGTGAAAATAGTTCTAGATACGTTGGGATGTAAACTAAACCAGGCTGAAACAGAACTCCTTGTACGCCAGTTCACAGAAGCGGGTCATACTGTTGTTTCGTCTGCTGAAACCGCTGACGTATATATTTTAAATACGTGTACTGTTACTCATACCGCTGACGCCAAGTCACGACAATTCCTTCGGAAGGTTTATCGACAGAATCCCAATATCACGATCGTAGCCACCGGATGTTATGCTCAGCGAGCACCTGAAATCCTCAAACAGCTAGAAGGAGTAACCCTAACCGCATCCAATAACGACAAGCTGAACTTACCGGCAATACTGGAGAAGAACGGCTTCCACGGAAAACCGGAATCCATAACACCACAACAACTTTACGAAGATATACCTGAATCCAGGATCCGTTCATTTATCAAGATACAGGATGGTTGTAGCAATTTCTGTTCATACTGTATTGTTCCATTCGTCAGAGGGCGAGAAAAAAGCCTGCCCGCCCACGATGTAATAAAACAGATAAAGGATCGTGTTACCAACGGGATCAAAGAAATCGTCCTTACTGGAACTGAGATCGGTTCTTATGACGATAATGGAGTAAACCTGCAAGAACTACTGGCTCGGATTCTTATTGAAACCAACGTTCAAAGGCTAAGGCTTTCCTCTCTGCAGCCTGATGAAATTACTCCTGGTCTTCTCGCTCTTTGGAATGATCGCCGTCTCTGTCCCCATTTCCACGTGTCGCTTCAAAGTGGCAGCGACTCCGTACTCAGCAGAATGAACAGGAGGTACGATACCGTCATTTTCCGGGAATCTGTTTCGTTAATTCGATCTCTCCTTCCCGACGTTGCGATTACTACAGACATCATCGCCGGATTTCCCGGTGAGACGAATGAAGAATACTGTGCAAGCTTGGACATGTGCCAAGAAATGGGATTTGCCAGGATACATGTTTTTCCCTACTCACAGAGACCGGGAACATCCGCAGCAGCGATGCCGTTGCAAGTACCGAATAGCGTTAAAAAGCAACGTAATCGAAATCTGGGCATTTTGAGTAAAGAATGCACCAAATCATACAGGCAGAGATTCACAGGCAGGACTATGGACGTCCTGTGGGAAACGCAATCGGGTGGCATCTGGTCTGGATACACCGGCAATTACATCAGGATTTATACGAGGTGTAAAAATAATCTTGCTAACCGGGTAGATCAGGTCACACTTGAGAAACTATATAGAGACGGGATATGGGGAAAGATAGAAGGAGAAATATAACCTCCCGTCTTGCCAGTGAAAGATATTAGGAATATAATACCGTACAATGACAAAAGGATACCTTTTAATAAAACTTGTGCCGGGGCTTGAAGGAGAGGCATTATCACAAATTAGAGCTACTCAGGGAGTCGTGGATGTAACGCTCGTTTTCGGCCAGTGGGACGCGATAGCGGTAGCTGAAGCTAAAACCCTGTATGAACTGACGAAGATTGTCGTCAGTGAAGTCCGCGGTGTCCAGGGCGTCCAGGATACCACTACACTTCTGGAAGCTGAACTCTAATCCTTATCCGTGAGTAATGGGAATGTAAGAAGTACAAACTACTTCTCTTTCCTGCTTTTTTGTATCTTGAGAGGAATTCTATACTCACAAGGTGTTTTCGTCTGGCACAGACCACACCCGGCGACACTTGTGTTCAGATCATACCCTTTTTCGAATTCTCTTGGTGAATAGCCAAGATTGTACAGGTAATCACTACACCTGTTTTTATCATGCCCCTTCGACGTTATCGCACCCGCCGGGCACCGGGAAGCACAAACCTTACAACTTCCATCGAAATAAAAGAGACAATTGTCATATGGCCCCTCTGCTGTCCTCGGACTTACCGGCAACGGCATATCGGTTACAACGCTACCACAGCGATGAGCGATCCCTTTGTCTGAAATAAATCCGTCAGAAAGCCCAAAGGTACCGTGCCCTGCCGCGAAGGCAATATGACGTTCCGACCAGTTAGTATACAGACCATTCTCATTAGAGTTCATTTTGAAATAAGGTTGAAGTGCCGGAGCAACCGCTAAATACCCCATCTCAGTAAGAATATCCGTTACATACTCCCGGAGAGCATTATTGAACTTTTCGCCGAACCAGCGGGTGTGCGACCAGAAACGGCTGGGTCCGGTAGTTTCATTGCGATTGGACCTGCGAGTAGTCTCCATAATCGGTAATATCCAGCTTATAACGGCAATTTTATCCGGAAGTTCATCCGGTTTTTTCTGATAAGTTAACCCCAGGATTTCCCTGGGAGTTAGATGCTCGGGTGAAATTATGGATTTTAATTCGTCGAAAAAGCGATCATCACCACCGGTAAACCTTACCAATGGTTTGCTGAATATCCTCACCCCATTATCACCGGGCATTCTGTTCAGAGGGCTTGACCTCATGAATTCGTTTATTTCACTGATTATTCCTCGGGATGATTCTTCCCGTAATAGTTGATCTTCTGTCACTGTTCCTCCCCTATTGTTAAAGAAAGTACCACTGAAGTCTCTATCTGCCGTGCTGGTAAATCCCAGTACGTTTTCAATAAAGCGTCTTTATCTTCTCTCAACGTAAAACCATGTTTCTTATAAAAACTAATCGCCCAGTTTGAATCGGCCCAGGTACCTACAAGTAGTTCGGGAGTTTTTACCGTTTTCTTCAGGTTTTCAAGTAACTTACTTCCTGTGCCCTGGCCCTGGTATTCCGGTAACACGTATGCGTGACGGATAAGAGTCGTATCTTTCACCGGCTCAAGACCCATCACGCCTACCAGCCTAGAGTTCTCTTCCCAGCCGTCGAATTCCATTCTTTGCATTTCGGCTTCCAGTTCTTCCATCGACATATAAGGCTGGCGATATCTATCTTCCGGTATCACACCTTCGTATTTCTTGGCGGCTTCGTTAATGATGTAATAGATTCGTTCCTTATCGTCCGGTGTACACTTTCGTATCATTGACTGGAACTCCCGTTTCAACTCGGATTATAACACTTACACGTATAAATGTTATAATAAAACGTCTCATTCCTTGAAGAGAAACGACTAATAAAAACGACCTAAATGGAGAGGTATATGCCTTCATTCGACCTATCGAAGTTCATATCGACTTTTGATAGAATCAGGGAAAAAGCATTAAAAGAAGGTCGTATCACGGAAAATCCTGCCGTTGATGAAATGCGTATTCTGGTTGAAAAGGAACCCGGTGTAAAGAAGACCGTTTATGGGAATTACGTCGCTGAAAGCGAACCGACATCCAGATCGGCCATGTTCACGAAGAACAGCGTAGACACTCCTTTTGGTGACGATGAAGAACAACTTCTGAAACAATGCGAGGAAGTACTGGCAAAAGAAATGTTGATCTGCACAGACAGGATAGTCGGTAATATTGAAACGGGGCCGATTGTCCGCCTTATCGTCCCGGAGCGGTTCGCACATGTCGCTTACGGCGGAGGAAACCTTTTCTGGCCGGTTAACAGGGAAGTAGAACCGGATTATCGTATAGTATTTTTCGCTGATGATTCATTCGAAAGCAATGCATCGAAACCGCTACCGCAAAAGGATATCACTATCCGGCTCGCAATGCTGCCTGACGGTCGCTATGTAAAGGTCATCAGGAATGGTAATTATATAGGTGAATACAAAAAAGGTGTCTTTGCAGCCGAAGACTGGGCTGCAAAGACAAGGAAAGGCGGAATATTCCTCCACGCGGGCTGTCGCGAAGATTACCTTCAATCGGTGCACGGTGACTACCGTACCGTAAGAACACTCTTGATCGCCCTGAGCGCTAACGGCAAGACCACTACTACCAGCAGGATCCTCGCCAAGAAAGGCAGCGAAAAATCCTGGCTGATCCAGGATGACGGCGGAACGTTGATGCCTGATGGTTCATTCCACGGGTTCGAAGCCGGAGGAATATTCGTCAAGACCGAAGCAGTCAATGCCGGTGACCAGACCGAGATACTCTATGGACTACTCAAACCTGAGACGATCCATGAAAACGTCTACGTCGATGATGACGGGGATTTCGATTTCTATAATTTCCAGAGAACCTCAAACGGACGCGCGGTCATTATGAGAAAAGATTTTATGCACGCCAGTCCCCATATTGATATACCTAAAGTCGATAACCTGGTGATTCTTACCAGAGGTCCCCTCATCCCGGCGATATCAAAACTAACCTGTGAACAGGCGGTTGCCTTAATGGTACTCGGACAGGCGATGGAATCGTCGGCAGGAGATCCCACCAGAGCAGGAACTATCAGGAGAGAGTTTTTCTATGATCCTTTCATCGCCGGAGATCCGACTGAACACGCTAACATTTTTTACAACATTGTCAAAGGTCTCCCCGACATGAATTTCTACCTTCTGAACACGGGAGGTGTCGGTGAAGGTGAACATTACCAGGACATTAGTCTCGAGCATACGATGGGGATACTCGATTCTCTGTTCAGAGGTGGTCTGGAAGAATGGAAGGACTCACCCATCGGTTTCCAGATACCTGCCGCTATCCGTGTGGTAGACGATATTTACATTCATCCCGAGAAGCTTTTCTCGAGTGAAGAATTCGTAGAAAAACAGACCGAACTGGATAGATTACGATTTGAATCAGTAGCAGAACTGGGTGAAAAACTTCACCCTGATATAAGAAAAGTTTTCAGTAGAGGTTAATTATGACTGATGAACTGGGCCAGGTAGAAAAACCTGAAGCAAAGCAGTATGAAGGCAAGAGGAAACTGTATCTTGTCCCTCTTGTCTACACCTACGAGGGAGCACCATCCGACTACGCGGAAAAATATGAATTGTACTGGAAGCAGGTACAGGAAACTATCATGAACCTTGAGTCCAAAATGGGAACCGTTGATCTTGTCTACCATGAATCCGTGACGATATCCGGTGACGAGGGACTCGAAATCATGGAAAAGTTAAGTCCTCTAAGCTGTAAAATAACCAAAGAGAGATGCCAGTCGGGTGCAAAACTCGAGGTTATTGAGGATGAAGAACTGACCGAGGAAACAATGGACTGGGAACGCCACTTTATGATGGGATTTATTAGTAACAAGGTGGCCAAAACTGTCTCGGATTTGTATGCGGAAGCATCCAAAAAGAGATATGAACATATCGCGAACCGAATAAACGAAACTCTGGGTGAAGATAACGCCGCTATTCTCTTTATCAGGGAAAACCATCGCGTTCAGTTTCCGTCGGATATCGAGGTGTTCAGTGTAGCCCCGCCTGCCCTGGATGAGATAAACCGCTGGCTGCGGGAACGTCCTCAACAGGTGCAACAGGAAGACGAAGAAGAATCGATCGGGGAAGAAACCTCAGCTGAAGCCGAACCGGAGAATGTGGAACCATCTCAGGAAACGGAAACAGAATAGTATACCCGTAATGCTAATGACTTTTTTCTCCAATATCTGAGAAAATGGGGCCGGGCTGATACACCTGCCCCATTCTTTTGTGTAAAGGAATCGATCTTCAAACGAACATGATTATTGACGAAAACACGACGTTGAAAAGCAGGTGGAATATGCTGGCGATGATCGCACTCACAGGCTGCGTATTCGTCGCGATGCCCCAGATGTGTATGCCGGTACTTTTCAAGGAAATATCGACCGACCTTGGACTCGATCTCGTTCAAGTAGGAGTCATCTGGGGAATGATTCCTCTTTCCGGAATGTTCGTCATCCTGTTGGGAGGATTCCTCGGCGACCGGTTCGGCACCAGAAAGGTACTCATTGTCGGATGCTTTCTTACCGGATTAGCTGGAATACTGCGGGGAATGTCTGACAGCTTTGTAACTCTTTCTGCAACGATGTTCGTTTTCGGCCTTCTCCAGATAATCACCTCACCTGCCCTTATCCGGGCATGCACGATCTGGTTTCCCGGTAAACACCTCGGACTGGCAAACGGCGTCCTTTCGATGAGTATGGGACTCGGATTCCTCCTGAGTTCGATGATCAGTGCAACGATTCTATCACCGCTTCTTGGCGGGTGGCGTAACGTTCTTATCTCATATGGGGTAGCCTCTATAGTCATCAGCATTCTCTGGTATTTCACCAGGAATGATCCTCAACATGCAGACACACCTGAAGAAAATGTTGCCACTGTTTCGTTCAAAGAAACTCTTCTTAAAGTGATTAAGATCAAGCGTATCTGGATCCTGGGATCTGTCGTGATGTGGCAGATAGGCTGCGTCCAGGGGATGCTTGGTTACCTTCCTATTTACCTCAGGGATATGGGATGGGAAGCCGCCATCGCTGATAGTGCGATGGCAACGTTCCACGGGCTGAGTACCCTGTTCACTTTACCTATCGTCCTTCTCTCCGACAAACTCGGTTCTCGTAAAATTATGCTGTTCGTTACCACGCTTATGACCGCCGTCGGTGTCGGTATTCTCGCTCTTGGCAGCGGTGGTAACGTCTGGGTCGCCATGGCTGTGGCGGGTATGGTTCGCGACGGCTTTATGGCACTGCAGATGACCATGCTGTTGGAAACAAGGGAGATCACCGCAAGGTACGCGGGAACGGCAATAGGCTTGATTCATACCATATCACGTGTCGGAGAGATTGTATCGCCACCGGTAGGCAACAGCCTGGCTGATATCGATCCTCGCTTACCGTTTGTCTTCTGGTCGGGAATGGCTGTTATAGCTCTTATCGGCATCATCTTTCTCAAGGACACGAAGCGTTATTAGCCGGTATCTTTGTATTTTATCCTTGAATATCTTACACTGAACACTGAAAATAAATCCTGATAGGAGAGTAATCGATGGGTACTGAAAACTGGACATTAAGACATGTCGGACTTTCTGTAAAGAACATGGATGAAGCCGTAAAGTTCTACAAATCTCTCGGCGGAACGACTGACGACAATCCCGGCCATGTCCTGGACAGCGAAAAAATCGCCGGACTGACAACCTACGGCAAAGACGATGCGCCGCCCTGGAAGATTAAAATTAAAATGCTTGACCTGGGACCTCTTACCCTGGAACTCACGGAACCGGTCGAAGGCGATAACTTCAACAAGACCTGCATGGACGAACACGGTGAAGGCGCCAATCATATTGCCTATGTGGTCGACAACCTTGATGAAGAAGTAGCCGAACTCGAAGCCAAAGGTATCCCCGCCATGTATCACGCCAGCGGCATTTATGCCTATATGGATGCCCGGAAAGTCGGCGGAGTCGTTATAGAACTGATGCAAAAACGGGACATGCCGCCAAGGCCGCCTGCATAAACCTGGTAGTCAATATTGAGAGAACCTCTGATTAACGTCACCGAATATTAACCAAAACATTCCTCTCCCTTGATGGGAGAGGTTAGGTGAGGGTGAAAAGAAACGATTTACGCGTAGCTCCCTCACCCTAACCCTCTCCCGCAGTGGGGAGAGGGAACTTTTTTATAGGTTTTCTAAGGTTTCATAGCTTTTAAAGTAAAAATCAGGGGTATTTTATCACCGGGAATTCTCCATGATCCCTGGTTATCCTGTTTCATATAGGGCATTGCGTTGAAAAAGATATAGGGAAATTCATGCAGGAACTCGATCCTGAGTCCGGCGGATATAAGCGAGTTTACGATATCGCCTATACTGTGAGTCCATTCTTTTCCGGTATGGATCTTACTGGTTTGCTGCCCGGTGTAGGAACTCTCAGATTGATATATTTCCGGTTCGGGAGTATAGAAATACGAACGTAAGATCTCCGGTTCAACGGCATTGGGATCTTCATCAAGCAGCATATTCAAAAACGGGTGTCCTTCGAGGATATAGAAAAAACCTCCGCTTTTGAGGAATTGCGCAATTACGCATCCCCACTCGTCAAGATCGGGAAGCCAGCACAGCACGCCTGCGGAAGTATAAACGATATCGAATTGTCTATCCAGGTTCTGTGGAAGATCATACAGGTTGCAGCAAATAAATTCCGCATCAAGCTTCAATTCGCCAGCCAGCGAACGGGCTATATCTATCGCATTATCCGAAAAGTCCACTCCGGTCACCTTGGCCCCACGGCGTGCCCACGACAACGTATCCTTGCCGAAGTGGCACATCAGGTGCAGCAGAGACTTCCCGTTTACATCGCCAATTTCCTCTACCTCCACTGGGTACAGGGAGCACTTTTCGTTTTTAAAATCTTCAACATCATAAAACTCACTCCCGGCGTGCAGCGTCGCCCATTCATTCCACATTTCTTTATTGCTGTCAAGATTGTAATTATTCACTGTACTTTCCTTGTCCCGGGTAACTGATATCGTTACCCCAGCTCAATACCTCATCCATAAATTCCTGCATAGTAACCAGTCCTGCCATCCATAGATCAACACGATCTCGCTCGGGAATTTCGTCGAGAGAAAGCCAGCGTACATCCAGTATACCTTCGTCAGACTCCGGTTCGATGCCTATACCAGGTTCTTGATTTCCGATATCCATCAGGAAAGAATATACTTTATGATAAGGAAGTATTATCTCCTCAGATGGATTTTCGTTGATATTTAACGTGCCTAGAATCACCCCATCAACACGGCACTCCTCTTTCAATTCTCTAATCGCGGCTTCTTCCGGAGTTTCTCCGTTCTCGATATGTCCGCCCGGAATACACCAGAACTCCTGCCCGTTCTCCTTTAAACGTAATTTCACCATCAAAAGTTTATTCTCCCTAATTACCAGACACTGAGCCCTTTCCAGTCTTTCAGACATAAGTTACTCCCGTTACACACCGGCATACATTATACACATCCAGCCATCCGACGCAAAATACTTAACAGTGAAGCCAGCTCTTTCCAGCTCTTTACGGTATCCCGCTTCATTGTTGAATCTTGCCGGCACCCTGGGAATTCGTACCGTATACTGTTTATCGTCCTTGTATGCAGGATAGTCGTAGAGTGTATCATACTCATTACCGGTCTTCTCCAGCCAGTCCCGGAAATCACTTATCTCCTGCATAAACTCTTCTTCTTGTACACATTCGCGGAAGAACGCTTTCCCGTCTTTTTTCAAAATCATTCTTATATCATTGAGATATTTCCTACGGTGTTCGTCAGTTACCAGCATGTGAAAGCACTGGTTATCTATCGCGATATCGAAAGAAGCATCTGGTATCTGGTTCAGGTCATTCAGAACATCCGCCACCAGGAAAAAATCTCTGCCTTGAGTTTTGGTATGTTTCCGTGCCTTCTCGATAGCAGATTTGGAAATATCCAGTCCAAGGTAATCGTAACCACGGGAAAGGAGGTGTTCAGCAACGAATCCCTCACCGCAGCCGAACTCTATTATTGAAGTGTTAGTGGGTTCATAACCTGCGTACTCGAGAAATCTATCTATGTCTTCCAACACCTCGGCATTTTCCTCGTGACTGGAAACCCATCTCTCGAATCCACTGGCATGCATACGCCGGTAACGGTCGTCATATCTCAGGTAATATTTTTCTTCTTTTTTCATTCTGTTGTCTCAGGATAACTTACAATATTTCCCCAACCGGCAACTTCAGAGAGAAATTCTCCTGTTTCTAGAAGACCTGCAGCCCATAGGAAGACGCGGTCTCGTTCAGGAATCTCTGATAATGCCAACCACTGAACATCGACCAGTACCTGTTTGCTCGAAGGAACATCGGGATCAACACCCAAAACGGGCTTCTGTTTACCAATATCTACTTCGAAGGTGTAAGATTTATCATCGACAGTATATGCGGTATATCCGGTCTCCCGTATTACTTTACCATCGACACAGCATTCTTCCTTTAGTTCACGAACAGCGGCTTCTTCGGGCATTTCACCATTTTCTATTGCACCGCCCGGCAAGCACCACCATTCTTCACCACCATGACGGTGCTTTACCATGAGTATTTTACCGTTCCGATGTACGATACATTGAGCTCTTCCCGAAAACTCGGGTAAATCCATCACTTCTCTACTTTCCCGGTACTTTTATAACTGGGTTCTCGGTCGGTACTGTATTGCCTCAGCAACGTGATGAGCCTTAATTATATCAGTATTTTCAAGATCAGCAATAGTCCTGGCAAGTTTCAGTATCCGGTGAAAAGCTCGGGCTGACAAATATAACTGCTTCATCGCCGATTTCAATAAACTCTGGGCGGCATCCTCCACCTGGCAGAATTCTCTCACCTCGGCGGGTGTCATTTCTGAATTTGAAGTCAGTTTTGTTCCATTGAAACGCCTTCGTTGAATCTCGCTGGCGGCGATCACTCTTTCCTGCACCTTTGACGATTCTTCACCAAGTCTGTCATCGGACAGCTTTTCGTACTCGATATGCGGTACCTCGACAAATATATCGACGCGGTCAATGAACGGTCCGCTGATACGTCTCTGGTATCGTGATACCACGCTTGGAGGGCAGGTGCACTGTCTCAGAGGATCGCCAAAATACCCGCAGGGGCAGGGATTCATCGCTCCGACCAGCATAAAATTAGCCGGAAAACTTACGCTTCCCTGGGCTCGGCTGATAGTGACTACCTTATCCTCAAGCGGTTGACGTAGTGTTTCGAGTAAAGCATGACCGAACTCCGGCAGTTCATCGAGGAAAAGCACACCTCGGTGACTCAAACTTATCTCGCCCGGTTTCGGCAAATGCCCTCCGCCAACAAGTCCCGCATTCGATATCGTATGATGTGGTGACCGAAAAGGACGCTGCCTTATAAGAGGAGTATCGGATGGCAGCAATCCGCTGATGCTGTATATCTTGGTCACTTCCAGTGATTCTTCATTGGTCATCGGAGGGAATATCGATGGAAGAGTACGTGCCAGCAGTGTTTTGCCACTGCCGGGAGGTCCCATCATCACCGTGTTATGAGCTCCAGCCGCCGCTATCTCCAGGGCGCGTTTGACATGTTCCTGACCCTTGATATAGGCAAGATCGGTTTCAGTAGTTATCAGAAGCTCATATTCCTCTGTCTCTTCAGGCTGGTATTCAGGCTTCTCTATTTCACCCCGAAGATAGCTGACAAGCTGTGGAAGCGAGTTGACCGCGACTATTTTAGCATCCTCCACAAGTGACGCTTCTCTCGCATTTACTTGAGGAACGATAACCGTGGAAAACCCCTGTTCTACACCTATTGCCACCATCGGTAATACTCCGTTGGTATGGCGAAGGCTGCCGTCGAGTGACAGTTCTCCCAGGATAAGTGTTTCCGAAACATCGGCAAAGACCTGTTCGGAACTCAGGAGTATTCCCAGAGCTATCGGCAGATCATATGCAGGACCGGCTTTTTTCAGGTCGGCTGGAGCCAGATTTACCACAATACGTCTCATAGGGAAGGTACAACCTGAATTACGGATAGCAGCTCTGACTCGCTCCCTGGCTTCCTGTACCGCAGTATCAGGCAAACCGACGATCGTGAAGGAAGGCAGACCGGGTGATATATCCGTTTCTACCTCTATGATAGCTCCTTCGAGCCCTACAATGGCACAACTTATGACTTTAGCTAACATGCTCCGAGTAATAATATATCATAAACGAAACATAAAGGTAATACCTGTGTGATGTATACATTAGTATCATGGAAAATATTCAAAATGTAATTGACAATTTACCAACAAGTTTCTAAAATTACTCCACTTAGCTAACAATATCTGGTTCGAAAGGATATGATGATGAAAATCATTCTGAGACTGATACTTGTTTTTTCTCTGCTGATGACATTGACAGCAGTTACTGCCTGTTCACCAATTCAATATGAACTTACCACGTCGGTAGAACCGGCTGATTCCGGAACAGTCTCTCCAGGCGGGACATATGACGAAGGCAGTAATATTCGAGTTACCGCTACTCCTAAAGAAGGGTATGTATTCGATCACTGGAGTGGTGATGTTTCGGGTTCATCGACCGAACAGACAATATCGATGAATGCTAACAAAAACGTCACCGCTCATTTCAAAATCAAAGAACCGGAAGAAAAAGAACCTTCGCCTGAGCCTGAACCTGAACCTGAACCAGTCTATTACAGTCTTTCTGTTACATCTGAGCCTGCCTATGCAGGTTCTGTAACACCCTCGGAAGGAAAATTCAAGGAAGGAAGCACTGTAAACCTGATAGCCACACCTCAAACCGGTTATGCTGTAAAAAGCTGGGGTGGCGATGTTTCAGGCATATCTAATTCGGTTGCCGTAACCATGAATGAAGACAAGGATATTACTGTGTATTTTGAATTGGCTCCGGGGACGAATCCAGTCAAACAATACAATCTCACCATGTCTGTTAAACCGGCAGACGGTGGTATAATTAATCCTTCCACTGATAAATACAATGTTCACGCAAAAGTGATCCTGACTGCCATGCCGGCAGACGGTTACGAATTTCATCACTGGGGTGGAGATATATCGTCCTCGGAAGCCACCGTCTCTTTCAACATAGATGAAGATATGTCTGTTGTTGCCTATTTCGAGGAAGCCGGGGATCTTACGCTGTCGAGTCCCGTATTTACCGATAAAGGTGAGTTACCTGAACTATATACCTGCGGGGGTGAGGATATCTCGCCTGAAATCTCATGGTCGGGAGTCCCGTTTGAAACCAAGTCATTTGTGCTGATAATGGACGATCCTGATGCACCACAAGCAACGTTTGTTCACTGGGTTGTGTACAACATCCCGGTAGATACCAGAACGCTACAGGAGAATACACCGATAGTAGCTGAGCTTCCCGATGGCAGTATCCAGGGAATAAACAATTTCGGTGACCATGGGTATGGGGGACCATGTCTCTCTCAAGGACAAAGACATGAATACCGTTTCACTCTGTATGCAGTTGACACGATGGTCGTACTATCACCGTGGAGTGCTACAAAAAACTCTGTATTAGCTGCAATTGATGGTCATATCCTTGAACAAACAAGAATATCGGTATACTTCCAGAACTGATATGACTTCCTTCACCTATAAATTGGCCGTGGAAATCAAACTATGATACTCAGATTTAGATCAGTATTAAATTTGCTATCAGTTTTTTTCACAGTCAAGAAGAATCTGGTTACACGCATATTCTCTATTAAATGATCTGTTATACCGGCAGGCAGGAATAAACCGTACATCCATAAATTCTCACTAACCATTGACCGGATTTTGCGTTATAACAAGTGAGAGAAAAAAAGAAAGGTTTATCCGCGATGAATGAGATTGTTAGATCCCTGGTATTACAGATTAGATGGCTTTTCATGTCCCCGAAAGCCCGATACGCCTATCTATGGAACCGGACAAGGTTGAACATCCGATAAACTCGTATTCTCAACCGGTATTGATACGCTTTTTCCTGTTCGGTGCAGGACCTATCAAGATGTTCATGTATGGATGGATGATCCTCCTGGATTCTATTTACTCGGTCGTTAATTTTACTCCAGGAATGGTGTACGCACGCAGCCGAACATATTCGCTCTCATGTTATATGTGTAATGGAGGGATACTGGAAAAGAATCGGTTAGATAATTGAAAGACCACTCACTAAACAAGGGACTAGAAAACTTGGTTTTACTCATTTGCTCATTTGCGCAATTGCGCTTTCAATCTGACAAGGAGTTCTTCATCACTTGTAACGCCACGCACATCGAGTTCGGTATCGCTGAAAGCTTTAACCATATTTTCCACAAGCCGGGTCTTGCTTATTTTCTTTCCCCCGCTGAATTTGGCGGTAGACGATAGATTCTCCAGGTATTCATCTTCCTGCCTGTTAAGAAAGACTGAAAGTTTAATAGTGGTGGATTGCGGATCCGGTATAACCTGTTCGGGTGGAGGTGTGGGAGTTGCCGTCTTAGTATCATTACCGGTCAGTCTATCCAGTGCTCTTCCATATGCATTTTCTTCGGTAACTCTAGCCCTTTTCATTCATCACCTCTCTCGTGAGTAATCGATAAGCTTCAGCCCCTGCTGAACCGGAATCGTAACTAAGTATAGATTCACCTGCAGCCGGGGCTTCTTTGAACCGTACAGTAGTTGGGATAAGAGTATCGAACACCCTTATCCGGTCGCCGAAAGCCTTTTTTGTAACATCAATGACTTCCTTGCTATGTAAAGTCCGCAGATTAGTCATGGTGAATAATATACCGGATATTTCCAGTCGCGGATTCAGCTTCTCTTTAACTTTGATAATGGTATCTAACAACAATGCAAGCCCTTTCATTGCCAGGAAATCGGCTTGCACCGGTATAATCACGCTGTCTGCAGCAGTCAGTGCGTTAATAGTCAGCAATGCCAGGCTGGGAAGACAATCGATAAGAATGTAGTCATATTCATTACGCACCGGCTGTATCATTTCCTTCAATATAGCTTCCCGGGTGAAAGCACTTACCAGATCAAGCTGGGCCTGTGATAATTCGATATTCGCCGGTACCAGATCTATATCAGGATTCCTGGTGTGGAGTATTACATCCTGGATATTGACTGGTTCATTTTCTCTAATGATGCTGTTAAGAACGTTGTATCCTGTCTTTTCCAGGTCTTCAGGACTAAATCCCGACGTGATGGTCAGACTTGCCTGGGGATCCCAGTCTATGAGGAGAATCCGCTTTTTATGTTCGGCGAGTCCCTCGGCGAGGGCAGCCGCTGTGGTGGTCTTACCAACTCCGCCTTTCTGGTTGACGATACAAATAACCGGCATCGGTTTTTACCTCTGCCGGTATTATAACGCATTTGCGCAATTACGTCAATACTCTTTTACGCATTTGCTGAATATTACTCAAACGGATCCGGTACCTGGTCCGACCTGTTAATCGAGTTCAGCGGTACTTTCTGATCCGGGAAACCGGGGCCCATTATCGAGAATATCATCGAAAGACCGTGCTCGCTAATCCTCTCTAGATCGGAAGTCGGTACTGTTTCTGGCTTTGGGAACGGCCAGTCCATCTGTCTGAGTGCTTGCTGGAGTATTATTCCGGAGCCGTGCAGCTCTTTAGCCCGGGTTATCGAGTATGAAAGTGCTGCGCCGCAGTCCTGAGGTGGGATCATTCCTTCATATCCGGGCATCCCGCGCCCAAAAAAGGCGCCTCCTGATTCTTTTCTTTCAGGTTCCCATATCGAAGGTTGAATTTTGACAGGTGTAGGTCTCGGAGCGCTGACACCTGCCGGAATGAAACAGAATACGGATACTCCTGTCTCTTCCACCGGTCCTAACTCATTTGCCATTGACATCATAATTGAGGTGGCTGCGGCTTTTGCCGCGCAATAATTGCTTGGGCCTACGGGGTAACGGAAAGCGGTGGATGAATAGGTTACCACACCATGTTTTCTTCTCACCATACCCGGCACGAACAGCTGAATCCCTATCATCGTTCCACGAGCGGAGATTGCATACTGCCTGTCCAGTTGGGAAATCCTTGAGTTCAGTATCTGACCTCCCAGTGACATATCCATTGCATTGTTGATAAGAATATCCACTTTACTGAATTTTCTGAAAGCTTTTTCCGCCATGTTTCTCATGCTGGTTTCATCGGCAACGTCAGTAAGAACGAATAATGCTGAATCAGGTCCATTTTCCTCGTTTATCAGTTCCTCGGCGGCATAACCCGTTTCAGGATTGATGTCGACTATTACGACTTTTATCCCAAGCCATGCCAGGCTTCTGGCGGTTCCCAGCCCTATATTACTGGCTCCGCCTGTAACCA
Organism: Dehalococcoidales bacterium; assembly: GCA_020343555.1. The sequence continues at coordinate 1,486,168 of CP070800.1, read as the reverse complement.
CCGCCACATCACCCTTCAACGCATCCTTTTCCAGTCCTGTCTTGTCCATAGACAGTGGTTCAACGTTAAGAATATTATCCATGTTCACTCCCTCCAGATAAGTACCTGAATTGTAGTTCCGCTAATTTCGCGTAGTCAAGTTACATTTCATTGCAACTCTGAGAATGTATAGCGACCGTAGAATCTATCCTGTCTTTACACAAACTTGTCTCTTAGCTCTGTTACAAACAAAGATTGTCCGAAAATTGTCATTCTGAGGGAGTCTCGATTTATCGGAACGACCGAAAAATCTCCTTTCTGTATCGAATGAAACACTTCGACCCGACTCCGGCGAGAACTCAGGATGACGTTTGTTCGTTT
>CP070800.1:1473799-1485708 GCA_020343555.1 Dehalococcoidales bacterium | reverse complement strand
TGCCTGCCTCTCCAATGATATTAAAAGTATCATTTTCAGAAAGCACGGAACGAATGCCCTTCCGGTACACGGCTTCAAAATCGGTTATAAAGATTCGAACCTGTTCCATTTTCTATCCGTCATTAGTAAATTATCACGAATATTATACCCAAATAAATATTGTTTAGACCAGACATAAAACATGTTTTCAAGAAGCTATTCTCTGAACAGGAAGAAAAGCTCTTCCAAAAAGAATAGAAGACACGGATCACTTACTGGATATTGAACCGTGGAGGTTTCTTCGTTTTCCAGAAAGGAGTATCCCAGCCGATTTCCTCGCGTTGTACCAGTCGTCTGAAATATCCTTTCGATTCCAGGTAATCTACGATCTTCGAAAGCCAGTTCTCGACCAGCTTGTCATGAGGTTGCTGATATGCGTCCCAGTCGATTTCTATCGCGCCACTCGGGCAGATCTGCTCGCAAAGGAAACACATTGCACAACTTTTATGAAAGACAGGACCGCTATCCGAGACGCCGATATTATGTACCGGGCAATTATCTATGCAGTGAGTGCACTTCGGGTAATTACACTTCTCTATGTCGATTTTGAATTCAGCTTCAGCCATCACCTTGCTGTATTCAGCGAATATCTCCGGCATACGGCTGGGCCACAATTCAGGCGGATTGTATCGTTCATCGTATTCTTTACCTTTCGGAAACTCAGGGATTAATTCGATCTCACCTGCATATATCCTTTGATTTCGTACTACCATCTCTCTGCCGAACTCCTCTGCTTCTCTGATATCTGTCTCATCAGGGTGTCCGTCAGTGATATAAGGTTTGGGAATAACGGGATAATATGCGCTGCAGAACCAGTCCTTCCAGCCGATCACCGTCAGACCACGTTGCTCCATCGCCGGCACCACCCTGGCTAAATAACGGCACGGCGAAGCGCCGTGCGTATTAAAGGCAAAGGCATGTTTGCCATCCACGCCTTCCATCCCCTCTATAAAATTCGTCACATTGGGGAGTTCTTTCTGGTTGATAATGGGACTGCCGAGTCCGATTAGATCATATTCGGAAAGGTCAGTCGCGTATGCTTCCTGGAGTCTGATTATATCGCACTGCTCTCCGGACTCAGTCATACCCCTGTGGATTGCTTCCGCAATCTGTTTAGTATTACCCGTCATGGTGTAGTAAATCAGTATACCTTTCATCATTTCACCAGCCTTTCCCAGCAGGTTATATTGTTATATGACAGAATAACTCCCTGGTGCAAGTAAAGATATCACTTAACACAAGATGGTTTTTGCTTTCATTAAGACCCGGTGTTACAATACGCTCAGAGACACCTATATATACACACGGAGGAATGGATGGCAGAGAAGAAGAATCCCAGGCTTACGGAGAGAGTTAAGGGGGCAGGCTGAGCTTCCAAGATAGGTCCGGGAGACCTGGATAAAGTACTGTGCGACCTGCCGCTGCTGAACGATCCGAATGTCATCCGCGGCATGGAGTCGCTTGACGATGCAGGCGTATACAAGCTGACAGATGACCTGGCGATCATCCAGACCATCGACTTCTTCACACCCATAGTCGATGATCCCTACATGTTCGGCCAGATAGCGGTCGCCAATGCCCTGAGTGACGTCTACACAATGGGTGGTAAGCCGCTGACGGCGATGAATATCGTCTGTTTTCCCATAGACAGTATGGACCTGTCGATCCTCAAGGACATTCTGCTTGGCGGTATCGACAAGATGAGAGAAGCGAACGTCACGCTGGTCGGCGGACACAGTATCAATGACCCTGAACTTAAATACGGTCTGTCAGTCACCGGTGCCGTTCATCCTGATAAAATGATTACCAATACCGGCGGCGCAAAAGGAGACAAGGTAATCCTGACAAAGCCGCTGGGAACCGGCATAATCAATACTGCAGCAAAAGCCCAAATGGCAGACGAAAATACAATAAAGACGGTAACAGCCAGTATGGCTGCTCTCAATAAAAAAGCATCCGAACTGGCGCAGAACTCGGGTGGACTGCATGCCTGCACCGATATCACCGGCTTCGGTTTCCTCGGTCATGCCGTCCAGCTTGTGAAGAACTCCGGAATAACCGTTGAAATAGACTCTTCCGTGGTTCCTCTATTCCCGGACGCGACCGACCTCGCCGCACAGGGAATGTGTCCGGCTGGACTTCACCGGAACCGTGAATTTTACTCACCCTGGGTGGAAATTTCCGATTCGGTACCCCTCAACGTACAGGACGTCCTCTATGATCCGCAGACCTCCGGCGGACTTTTCATCATAGCAGAAGCCGGAATAACCAGCGAACTGATGGATAAGCTGAAACTGACCGGAGTGAACGATGCTGCCGTTATCGGTGAAGTGACCGGCGAATCAAGCGGTAAAATTATGGTAGTCTAGCCTGGTTATCTATAAACAGGTGGTTTAAAATAGTGTACGGTCGGTGCTTGCCGGCCGTACGATTTTTAGTTTGACAGGATATCCATGACAGCCGAAAAGAGTTTCTGGAAAGATACTAATCTGCTCATCGTGTTCGGCGTAACGCTTATGGCGGTTCTCGGTGTCGCCAGCGTGACTCCTGCGTTTCCCACGATACAGCGTGAACTGGGGATCACTCCGAACCAGGTAGGCTTGCTTATCACCTTTTTCACCCTGCCGGGAGCTCTGCTGACGCCGATAATAGGCGTGATGGCCGACAGGTACGGACGAAAAAAGATTCTGATTCCGTCGCTTTTCCTGTTCGCTATCGCCGGTACCGCCTGTACCTTCATAAATGATTTCGACCTGCTCCTCTGGATGAGAGCGATCCAGGGAATAGGCGCGGCGGCACTGGGATCAATAAACAGCACCATCATCGGCGACCTCTATGAAGGCAAACGAAGAGTGCAGGCAATGGGACTCAACGCCAGTGTGCTGAGTATAGGAGTGGCTTCTTATCCGGCTATCGGTGGAGCAATGGCGTTGATAGGCTGGAATTACCCCTTCCTGCTTTCTGCGCTGGCATTACCGATAGGAATCCTGGCACTTACACTGCTGAAAAATCCGGAACCTCGATCTTCACAGACCATAAAGGAATACCTGACCGGAACCTGGAGTCACTTGAGAAATATGAAGATTGCAGGTCTGTTTTCAGCCGGGATGCTTTCATTCATCATTATGTATGGGGCATACCTGACCTACTTCACGATACTGATGGGTGAAAAATTCAATGCGTCTTCATTAACCATCGGTATAATCATGTCGGTAGCGTCTCTCAGCAACGCTGCTATGGCATCTCAACTCGGTAGAATACACCGGTGGCTATCCCTGACAACCATTCTGAAAATATCTTTTTCCGTATATGCGCTGTCCATGTTCCTTGTCCCTTTCATATCCAACCTGTGGTTCCTGCTGATACCGGCAATATTCAGCGGCATTGCCAATGGAGCTGCCCTTCCGAGTATACAGACATCGGTTGCCGAAATAGCGCCGCTGGAATACCGTGGGGCCATCATGTCCCTTAACAACATGATGCTCAGACTGGGGCAGACGCTTGGACCGCCGGTGATAGGGATAGCCTATGTTTACGGTGGAATCAATGCCACTTTCTTTACCGCAGCAGGAATTTCCATATTGGTACCAATAGTGGCGTTCATATATGGGATTACCAGGAAATCCTAAATTAAACATTCTACCGGAATAGTTGACCATAGAAGTCAACTATAGAAATCTACCTTCCCGTGTGTTATTCTAATACTAGACAAGTGTGCAATATTTAGCCACGAAAACATGATAGGAAACGATGAGTAATAAACGTGTAGCGGTGGCGATGAGTGGAGGTGTTGACTCCTCGGTTGCCGCCGCTCTTCTTAAGGACAGGGGATTTCATATTTCCGGTGTGACGATGAAGATCTGGGATGGTGAAGAGTTGCCAGGCGTACAGACACGCCATTCATGCTACGGTCCCGGAGAATCAGAAGATATTAAGGATACTCAAAAGGTGGCTGAAAAGCTGGGTATCGATCTTCATATCATCGATCTATCGGAGGAATACAGGAAAGAAGTCCTGGACTATTTCGAACAGGAGTATTTGTCCGGCAGAACTCCGAATCCCTGCCTGATGTGTAACAGGAGGATAAAATTCCAGGCATTGATCGATAAAGCTGCTGATGCCGGTGTCGAGTACGACTTTTTTGCGACCGGTCATTACAGTAGCATCGAATATAATAATATATCAGGCCGCTATCTATTAAAAAAAGCAAGTGACAAGTTAAAGGATCAGTCATATTTTCTGGCTTTCCTTTCCCAATACCAGCTTGGTCAAACACTCTTCCCCATCGGTGAATATACCAAGCAGGAAGTAAGAGAACTGGCAAGGAAATATGAGTTGGACATTGCGGAAAAACAGGAAAGCCAGGATTTCATTGATGCCGGTTACAGGTCGCTTATCGGTGATGCACCGGCTGGTTTAATCAAGAATATGAATGGAGAAATTCTCGGTGAACACACGGGAATCGCGAATTATACCATCGGACAGCGAAAAGGACTGGGTATATCCGGTAAGGATCCTTTCTATGTGACAGACATTAATCCAACAACGAACGTTATAACAGTTGGCAGCAGAGAAGACATCTATAGCGACGAACTGACCGCTAGGAATATGAACTGGATAGGCATGGAAAAACCTAAAACTGTGATGGAAGTCAGAGCAAAGATAAGATATTCACACGACGAAGCAGAAGCGACCATAACACCTGTCGATGATATAAGAATAAAAGTAAAATTCAAGGAATCCCAGATGGCAATTACTCCAGGTCAGGCAGTGGTATTTTATCGTGATGATATTGTCCTGGGAGGAGGAACAATAGAGAGGAGTAGGGGAAAATAAATGGCAAAGATACTGGCAGTATGCAAGAGTAAGAAAAAGGGTATCAGGAAAGATGACGTAAAGGAAGGTTACTTCCTTCAGGATTACGGTATGGATGATGACGCCCATGCTGATTCAAACAGTCACCGGCAGGTAAGTCTGATGGCAATCGAGAGTATCGAAAAAATGAAAGAACTGGGACTGGATGTCGGTCCCGGTGATTTCGCGGAAAATCTTACCACGGAAGGTATGAACCTGGTTTCTCTCCCCGTAGGTACTAAGGTTTCAGTAGGAGATGAGGTTAAACTTGAGATAACCCAAATCGGCAAGGAATGCCATACGAAATGCGCTATCTATCGTGCCGTCGGACAATGTATAATGCCTGAAGAAGGTGTATTCACCAGGGTCATTCAAGGAGGAACGGTCAAAACAGGAGATGAGATAAAGGTCTTATAAATGGACTCAGATATCGAAAAAATCAATATCCTTCGACTTACGGAAGAGGGCAGAGAGAGTATCGAGGACATTGTTGTGAAGGAGTTTCCAATTACGATAATTCTGAACAACGACGAACTTGTTACGATGTTGTGCTCTCCCAAGAATCTGGATTATCTAGCCGTAGGATTTCTTTTCTCAGAAGGTTTACTTGAAAGTAAGGATGAAATAAAGAACGTACTGGTTGATGAAAACCGGGGTATCGTCAGGGTAAACACGAAAGAAGAAAAGGATTTTGATAACGAGTTCCTGTTCAAGAGAATGATAACCTCCGGTTGCGGAAGAGGAGCTTCATTCTACCACGCTGCGGACGCCGAAAACCGGGAGCAGATACAATCTGACACGAAGATATCCACCGGAGAGGTACTGACCCTGATGAAGGAATTTCAGCAGAAATCGGAAGTTTTCAGAGAAACCGGCGGCGTTCACAGCGCTGCCCTCTGCGATACGAACAACATCCTCGTGTTCATGGAAGACATCGGCAGGCACAATGCCATCGACAAGATTTTCGGCGAATGCGTAATAGAGGATATCCCGACTGACGATCGGGTGGTAGTTACAAGCGGACGTGTTTCGTCGGAGATACTTCTCAAGGTATCAAGAAGGAATATCCCGATAATAATATCCAAGTCGGCTCCAACCAATCTGGGGATCAGGCTTGCCAACGAACTAGGTATGACATTGCTTGGATTCGCCCGGGGTAAAAGGGTAAATGCTTATACTAACGACTGGAGGATAACCGATTGATAGGTTCCGATAATTCCGCGATTATTGAAAAGATATTGAGTCTGAAAAGGGAAAGAAACGCTCTTTTCCTTGTCCACAATTACCAGCTTGGTGAGGTACAGGATATTGCTGATTTTGCCGGTGATTCTCTGGAATTGAGCAGAAAAGCAGCGACCACAAATGCCGATGTAATAGTCTTCTGTGGAGTCCACTTTATGGCTGAAACCGCTGCCATTCTCAATCCTGACAGGACAGTTCTCCTCCCCGATTTACACTCAGGCTGCCCAATGGCCGATATGATAAATGCAGATCAGTTGAGAGAACTTAAGAAACAGCATCCGAAAGCGAAAGTTATCTGTTACGTGAATTCAACAGCCGAGGTAAAAGCCGAATCCGATATCTGCTGCACTTCAGCCAATGCCGTCAAGATCGTAGAAACATTAAAAGACGCCGAAGAGACAATCTTTGTCCCCGACCAGTACCTTGGCAGTTACGCCGCCGAACAAACCGGTAAAGAAATGATCCTCTGGCCAGGTTATTGCCCCACTCATGCCAGGATACTGCCATCCGATATACAAAAAAGAAAAGAAGAACATCCGAACGCGGTAGTCATGGTCCACCCCGAGTGCAAAGTCGAGACAAGAGTCCTGGCAGATGAAATACTCAGTACTGGCCAGATGGCAAGATTTGCACAGGAAACGGACGCTACCGAGATCATCGTCGGTACGGAAATGGGATTACTGCACCGCCTTCGCAAGGAAAACCCGGGTAAAACATTCATACCGGCAACCGAACAGGCTATCTGTCCTCGGATGAAACTAATCACTCTCGAAACCGTGTTATGGTCGCTGGAAAACATGGAAAACCGGATAATTATATCTGAAGATATCAGGATAAAGGCAAAACACGCAGTAGACAGAATGCTTAAAGTCCAGTAAGTCATTCAACCAGAAAAATTAATTTGTTATCCCACTATTTCCTTGAGCTGATATCTAAGCTTCCCAGCCGGCGCATCGATCTCCACCATCTCACCTTTCTTCTTGCCCAGGACGGCTTTACCAATCGGCGACACGCTGGATATCCTGCTATTTCCGGGGTCCGCTTCCCTGGGACCAACAAGCGTGTAACGCATTTCAATCCCTTTTTCAGGATCCGCCAGGACGAATGTTTTACCTATATCGACTCCCTCTGATGACTGGTTTTCCTCATCGATTATCTCCGCAGCTTTAAGGGTCGCTTCCAGCTCAACGATACGCCCTTCGAGCATCCCGCGTTTTTCCCGGGCCGCATGAAGCGGCGCATTTTCTCGAAAGTCTTTATCCGCCGCCGCTTTCGTCATCTCTTCGATAGCTTCCTGGCGCTGATTATTTAATGAAGCTAATTCAGCCTGTAACTTTTCATATCCTTCTTTCGTTACGGATATGGGTTCAATAACCTCTTTTCTTCCTTTTGACGTTGAGCGCGTCTTTCCTTTTTTGGCTTTCAGGTGAGTCCCAAGGTTGATCTCACTCCATCCCTTTTTCCTGGCATAACTCAGAAAAGCCCTTACAAGCGCGAGTTTCTCTGCATGACCGGGATCGGTACGTGACACCCGTTCGGAATAATTGTCTATTTCCGAAGGTTTAATACTGTCAAAGAAGCGCTCCCGCCCAAACCATCGATTAAACTTGTAAACTTCCTGCTGGCTTGCAGTTCGTTTCTCGGCAGAAAGACTCGCCAGAAAGATGCTGGCAGCTTCACCAAGATTAGGATTGCCGTCACTCATTCAAATACCTCCGGGATACTAATGCAACAAATGTCATTTGTTTTCTGATGAAAAAGGCATCTTTACAGCTCGGAAAGTCCTCGATAATGCTTCGTGTCCAATCAGCTTGAGTATAACCGAACTATGCGAATCAAACCTGATATCATCGTTCTCAAGTAATGTTTTATCGATGCTGCTGGATGTTATTATGTCAAATATCTTATCGATCCGGGCATCACTTAACCGTTCGTATAAGTTACGGCCCCAGTGGCCGGTTCTGATCTCCCGTCCCAGCACCTTCTTCCATTGCCTGTCATATGATGACAGACTCCCAGCAGTCAGATTATCACTTTTCAGTGCCTGATGCAAATTGTCGGCAGCAATATCGGCACATATCATGCCGTAATATACACCTCCGCCGGTAGCAGGTTTCACCTGGCCTGCCGCACTTCCCACGACAAGTACTCGATCCGAACTTGTCCGGGTCAACATGTTCAAAGCAAGCCCTGCAAAACGTATGTCGCGATTTCCAGGAATAATTTTTCTTTGCTCAGCCAGTAATGATATAAATTTCTTCATGTAAAATCCTGTTCTACGACGAGATATCAGTCCCGCCAATCCCCGACCCTTTAAGGTGGGTACCAGCCAGGCAAAAAAGCCCGGTGCCAGGCTCTTACCGGTAAAGACTTCGACCTCTTCTACTCCGTCGGTTTCTACCTCCGCCTGTACTCCCATGGCAAAATCACCGACTGTTTTCAAGCCAACCTGTTCGGTAAGGTTTGAACCGAATCCGGAAGCAACAACTGCAACCCGGGACTCCAGTAACATATTCGTCGATCTCACCGGATCTGTTTCAACCACTACCCTATCCGGTTTCCTCGTTATTCTGGAAACGTCCCCGTTGAGAATATATTCGACACCTTGTTCCATTGCCCGTTCAGACAGATAAACATTCAAAGCTGAACGGTGGACTATACAGGCCTGAGGTTCTGTCCTTCTCACTTGAAGTATTTTGTTTGAAGGAGAATACACAGTAGCACTGTTTGCTTCTCTGTATATTATTCTTTGCGGCAGGTAAAAATCTCTAACGCATTCTCTGCTGACGATTCCTGTACAGCAGACAGGTTCGCTAAGATCCTTCTTCTTTTCAATAACAACCACGCGATAACCATATTCGGCGAGTTTACAGGCTATCCTGCTCCCTGCCGGGCCGGCACCTATTACCGCAACGTCGTACAACCTTTACCTCCTGTGGTCAACAACCAGGTGTTGCTAACTAATGAGACCCTGCTTCATGAACTTGTTTAATCCTCCAACCTTTATTATTTTATAAGCCAGAAAAAAGGTAACTATCAACCCAATTATTTCCGGTACATATATCTCCGGTAAATGCGTCAGGTTATACCAGAGATCAGTAAACCATCCTTCGGCTTCATACGGGCTAAATCTACCTAAAAACGGCCAGAATAATGTTTCCGGAGTACCCCACATAGAGTCCAGTACGAGATGGAATAGATTCGCCAGAGCAAGAGTAAGTAACCAGGATTTCCTGCTCAATAATCCGCCGGACAGTAACAATAAAGCGAAGAGTAACGTATGGGCATGACTGCGACCGGTAAATAATTCACTTTGATTGAAAAGGATGAAAAGCGGTTTATCGATGATATCCGGAAGCATGGAACCAATAATGATCATCCGATAATCCAGTTTTCCTGTTCTGTCTCTTATCTTACTCACTACCGACGCTAATCGGTACCTCAATCCAAATTGATGATCCCGTACTATCTCAAGTGGGAATGCAGCATCGGTTAATATTGCTGCCGCTGCCGTTATACCAACATGCCCGAAAAGCAGCATCAGTCCTTTTTCCCACCTTCACGGGGCAGTACCGTATAATCGTCAGATGGCAACTCAATATCATTTGAAGGCTGGGTCCTTTCCTGTCTGATAATCTGACGATAGCTGCCCGAAGCACTGCTTGAAAGAAACCATCCTATGAAAGCTATCCAGAGTCCGTCAAACCACGTCATATCAAACGGGCGGATTATTATTACTAGAACACCAGTTAATATCATCAGGTATCCGAATCCCTGCCCAATCAAGGTAGCAATTCGACTGGCAATGAGGTAGCTTCCGGTAGCTCTCCATAACACCGACCGTAAAACGCGTCCGCCGTCAAGTGGGAATCCGGGAATTAAATTAAATACAGCCAGGATTCCGTTGATTATAGCCAGCCATCTTATCATCACTGCTACCGAACCGGTTACTGCCGGAATTAAAAGCAACGAACCAAATATTCCACCGATAACCAGGCTGCATAATGGTCCGGCAATAGCCATCTTGAACTCAGCACCTGGTTTGCCAGCTTCATGTTTCATCACGGCTATGCCGCCGAAGATAAACAAGGTAATATTCGATATCGGGATTCCGTTCGCTCTTCCGACCAGGCTGTGTGCTAGTTCATGGGCAAGTACGGACGCAAAAAACAGCAGGCTTGTACCAATCCCGAGCAGCCAGTACAACCATCGGTCATAGTGCGGTTCCACAAGTAGCAGGACTACCAGGAAAAATATGATAAACCAGGTGAAGTGAAGCCTGAATTCTATGCCGAAAAGTCTACCTATGTAGAAGGTTCTGTTCATCACGGTTGCCTAGCCAGATCTGTTCAGCAGTGACTCTCGCAGTTCGAAAAGTATCGTAGCAGTCACATATTGTCGCCTTCGAGGTCTGCTGACAGCCCTGCTCCCCAAAACATCGGCGATTCCGATATACGTTGTACCCATGGGATTATCCCTTGTCACTTCATCTGTTCCCGTAGTACCGATTCCGATATCAGCTTCCAGGATATTCCTTGCTGATTCAGCCATGGCACAGGCTAGTTCCTCTCCAGTTTCGTTATTGGCAATATCTGGACTTACGCCGAAAGCTGTCATCGCAGAAGTATTCCCGGCCAGAAGACCTCCCTTAAAAAATCTTTCACTTCCCGGTATATCATTCAAGGCAGGGGTAAGAGACCCTCCATGAGAATCTTCCATAACCGCTAATGTCGATCCTTTTTCGATTAAAAGACTGCCCACAATAGTCTCAAGAGTATCGTTATCCATTCCCCAGATATGACCTGCCATTATCTCCCTGATGCGAGTTTCACTTTGGACCAGCATCTTCTCAGCCTTTTCAACAGATTCAGCTTTAGCTGCGAGTCGTAAGTGAATGCCATCGTATTTTGCATAGATACCAAGCGTCGGATTTGAAGCAGTGAGCATATCAGCAACCATCTCTCCGGCACCACCTTCAGAATAACCGAATGTTTTAAAGGTCCTGGTAACAAGCACTGATTCGGCGCGTTCTTCAAGCCGTGGTTGAACAGTTTCCTGCCACACGACGTTTAATTCTCTCGGAGGACCCGGCATAGTGACGAGAGTATGTCCGTCTTTTTCAACCCACCAGCCTGGAGCTGTACCTGCCGGATTTGGTATAGATTGAGCCGACGGAATGATAGTTGCCTGCTTGAGATTACTCAAGGGCATATCGAAACCGTAACGACCGAACCTGTTACGGAGCGCTTTTTCCAGGTCAGGATCGATATTCATCTCTTCACCCAGCATCTCGGCAATAGATTCACGGGTAACATCATCCGCTGTAGGACCGAGACCACCGGTAATGAAGATAATATCCGAACGGTTCCAGGCACGTTGAAGTATCTCAATAATACGGGCTTTATTATCACCAACCTGGGAAATCCAGTACAGGTCTATACCCAGGAATGGCAGCCGACTAGCAATATAGGTAGCATTAGTATCGGTAATCTCGCCAAGAAGAATTTCCGTACCTATTGAAATGATTTCTGCTTTCAAGTGTTTACCATCCGAATTTATTTACAATTAGTTTAACACTTGTAAGCTAAAATCCCAAAATAATCATCCAATAGTTCGATTGGTTATATATCAGGCTACTCCAGGATATCTCCCCTTACGAAGTCGATCTCCTTCAACGGATAGACGATTCCTGAAGCTATGTTACTGACGTGAGAATTTATCCGTTTGAAATATCGCGACAGCATGGCGGTTACGACCGCCTCGTTGGGCGATAC
>CP070800.1:1450476-1473699 GCA_020343555.1 Dehalococcoidales bacterium | reverse complement strand
TCTGAGTTGCAGGATTGGCTAATGCAGAAGGTGAAACAGATTTGTTCAACTAAAGAAGGTTTGGAAGCCTTCAGGTTGCAAAAGGGGATCTTGAAAAAGCTCCCTGAGGAAATTGTCCTTCTCGCGATATTTGGAATACAGAAGTTTGTCGATACCGACCAAGTTCTTTTGAAGCCTGTCATTGGTAGCCAAAATCACGATGCGATAGTGACCGATTTCAGGACCAAGCCGGCTTCTAAAGGATACATTGAGATAACCCAAGCTCATGAAGGCGAAAACGATTATTTCCGAAGGTGCGAACTCTTGAAAACAGGCTTTGTTTTCTCGAACGCTCCCGTCATTAAAACAGGTAAGGGAAAGAATCGTAAGGTTTCAATACTTCCAGAGGCTACCTCAGTAGAAGAAGGAGTAAAAAACGAACTTAACAGAATTGTAGAGGCAGCGAAGAAGAAAGCATGCAAAGAATACCCAGTTAATACGTCTTTAATTATCTTTTTCGACGACATGACACTATCTAATGAAAAACTGGACGTGCTAAATTATCCAAAAATCGACGACTTTGTAAATAACGATATTTTGACTTTAGACATGAGGTTTTCACACCTGTACCTTGTTGGTGAAGCCAAAGAAGTCTTTCGAGAATATCCAATCAAACGGTAAAGTTGAAGTTCAATTCAAAGTTCTTGTCATTACTAGCTATTGATACCCCAGTTCCACCGGACTCTACCGCAAAAAGAACTATTTTACCCGTACTATCTCCATCGGATAGTGAAGGATTTTTATATCTAATCTTGTACTTTTCTTTCCTGATTAAGTTTCCAAAAGATCTTATTTTCTTTTCAAACTAGGCCGAATCTCATTTCACGAAGTAGTTTATCTTTCCCGATAGCAAGAGTAGAATAGAGGAATGATGAGACATCTGTTCTATAAAGTCTGCTCCAGCATAGTATTACGGTTACGGAGAAAGCCATGAGTGTCCTGTCCCGTTTCCATCCGAACATTAGCCAGTGGTTCCTGAAAAGAATCGGCCGTCCGACCGAAGTACAGGAAGAAAGCTGGCAGAGAATATCGGATAACGAACATGTTCTTATTACAGCGCCGACCGGAAGCGGCAAGACACTGGCTGCTTTCCTCTGGGCGATTAACCAGCTGGCAACCGGTCAGTTTCCCACTGGGCACACGAGCATACTGTACGTCTCTCCCCTGAAAGCCCTGAATAACGACGTTCAACGAAACCTGCTTGACCCGCTTAAAGAACTGAGAGAAACCTTCCGAAAATCAGGGAAGGACTTCCCGGAAATTAACGTATTAACCCGTAGTGGCGATACTCCGCAGGCAGAACGACACCGGATGCAGCGCCATCCGCCGGAGATTCTCATCACCACACCGGAAAGCCTGAACCTGATGCTCAGTTCAAAGGGCGGTCGGTCTATCCTGGCGGGACTTCAGACAATAATACTCGATGAAGTCCATGGAGTATTCGGAAACAAGCGTGGGGTGCACCTGATGACGGCGATTGAACGTCTCACCTTGTTGTCCGGGGAGTTCCAGCGTATCTCCCTGTCGGCGACTATTCGCCCCCTGGAAACCGTAGCCGCATTCGTCGGCGGATACAGGATCGAAGGAAATGAGCATTCCCCAGTTTATACGCCACGATCAGTCTCGATCGTGCACTCCGAAACAACCAAGGAGTATGATATTTCAGTTCGGTCTCCCGAAAAAACGGAAGAACAGGATTCAGTCTGGGATGCTCTGACCATGTCGTTCAGAGAAATTATCCGAAGAAACGACTCGACGCTGTTTTTTGCCAACAACAGGAGGTTGTGCGAAAGACTGGCGTTGAGACTCAATGATGGGGAAGAATCCCCTGTAGCTTATGTTCATCATGGTTCTCTTTCCCGTGAGGTACGCACTGAGGTTGAGCGAAAGCTGAGAGAAGGTGAACTTCGGGCGGTAGTAGCCACCAATTCGCTGGAACTGGGCATCGATATTGGCTCACTGAATGAGGTAATTCTGGTACAGTCTCCTCATTCGGTATCATCGGCAATACAGCGAGTTGGCCGGGCCGGACACCAGGTAGGAGAGATTTGCCGTGGCGAACTGTTCCCCACGCACTCGCAGGATCTCCTGGAAGCAGCAGTGCTGGCCACAGCTATCACGAAACATGACATGGAAAGTACCCAGCCTGTCCTTTGTCCTCTCGATGTTCTGGCTCAGATTATTATCTCCATGACGGGCGTTGAAAAATGGGACATCGATAGACTCTACACGCAAATAGTAGCCAGTTATCCCTACCGGCATCTGAAAAGAGAACAGTTCGACCTTGTTCTTAATATGCTGGCCGGACGATATGTCGAAGCCCGGGTCCGCGATCTAAAGCAGCGTATCTCGATCGATCGACTGGATAATTCGGTTGAAGCCGTAAAAGGAGCGCTGCTTGCCCTCTACACCTCGGGCGGAATGATACCCGACCGCGGTTATTTCCACCTCCGCCACCAGGAAACCGTCTCTCTTATCGGAGAGCTTGATGAAGAATTCGTCTGGGAAGCAACCACCGGCCAGACATTTGCTCTGGGTACTCAGAACTGGAAAATAGAACGAGTTACCCACAATGATGTCTTCGTTACTCCCGGTAATCCCAGGATAATGGCGGCGCCGTTCTGGATAGGGGAAGAAAACTACCGCGACTTCCATTTCTCGGAGCATATCGGTCGATTCCTCGAAATGGCAAACGACAGCATGCAGGAGGCTGACTTTCTTGATACTTTGAAAAAAAACTATCACATGGATACCGGCGCAGCCGAGCAGTTGTTTGACTTTCTGGATTTCCAGAAAGAAATGACCGGCTGCGATCTTCCTCATCGACATCATATCCTTGTAGAGTACGTTAGTACCGGACCCGGAGGAGTTCCCGGGAACCAGATGATATTGCACACGACCTGGGGCGGACGGGTCAACCGTCCGTTCGCTATGGCACTCGAAGCCGCCTGGGAGGAGAGTTACAGTCAGCGACTGGAAGTATATACCGGCAATGACTGCATTGTTATACAGTTGCCGCATGATGCCGAAGCCGATGAAGTGCTTTCGTTGGTTACAAGCGCAAATGTTGAAAAACTGCTCCGGAAACGGCTGGAAGGTTCCGGGTTCTTCGGAGCCAGGTTCCGCGAGTGTGCCGGCCGTTCACTGCTCCTGACCCGCAATAAGATCGGCCAAAGGATGCCGCTCTGGATGAATCGTATGCGCTCGCAGAAACTGCTCGCTTCCGTGATGCAGTACGAAGACTTTCCCATTCTCCTTGAAGCCTGGCGTACCTGCCTGCAGGACGAATTCGACATGGAAGGCTTAAAACAGGTTCTGACTGAACTTGAAACGGGAGTAATCAGGTGGTCGGTGACTCATACCGGCTATCCCAGTCCGATGGCGCAGAGTTCTTCGTGGCGGCAGATAAATGATTATCTGTACCGGACAGACGAGTTGAAAACAGAATCAACTACTTCCAGGCTACGCAGCGACCTTTTAAATCACGTGGTATTCACTCCCGGAATCCGTCCTCCTGTCGACCAGGAATTAGTGAAGCAATTCGAGCTGAAGCAGCAGCGTCTTTCTCCCGGTTATTCCCCGGAGACTCCGCGAGAACTGGTGGGCTGGATCAAGGAACGACTGCTTATCCCGGCAGCGGAGTGGGAACGCCTGTTACGGGCTATGAAAACCGACCATAAAACCGATATAAAAAAGCTGCGGGAATCACTTGAAGAGAGACTTGCCCTGATAAAGCCGCCGGCGGCTTCGGAACCACTGGTAGTTGCGCTAGAGATCCTGCCCCGGATCATCCGGGCTTTTTATGGAGAACAGGATATAGCAATAGAATCACTGACAGATTCTCACGGCATACCGTTCGACAGAGAAGATATATATTCCGATGAAGGAGAAGACAGTGACGAGATCATGGCCGATGTGCTGGAAGAATGGCTCCGGTATCACGGTCCGGTAACGTATGATTTTATTCATACCACACTGGGAATCGAGAAAGAACGCTTGTCCCTGGTGCTGGAAGATATCATCGACTCCCAGAAAGTGATCATGGGAACGCTGGTAAAGGACAGTATCGATGAGTATATTTGTGACAGCGAGAATTATGAGATATTGCTCAGGCTGGCACGGGCAAGCGCCGTACCTGTCTTTGAGCCGCTGGATATAGAATGGTTACCCCTTTGCCTGGCACAGCACCAGGGCTTGACCGATACCGGCGATGAACTGGTGTTCTTTATCGAGGAATTATTCCGTCGTATCGAGCAGTTACTCTGCCTGCCGCTACCGGCTTCACTATGGGAATCGGAAGTTCTGCCTGCCAGGCTCCGCCAGTACTCTGCTTCATGGCTCGACAGCGCGGTAGGCGAAAGCAACCTTCGCTGGGTGGGCAGTGAGAAACAACGCATAACCTTCTGCTTCGAGTCCGACATGGAGCTGTTGCAGGAAGATATACCAGGTGAAGGGGATACGGAAGAATCGATCGATGACGATGCTGAACTTACTGATATATTTCCCAGTACACTGGGTAAATATGATTTTTCTACTTTACTCACCCAGTCCGGGTACCGTCCAGGGGTACTTTCCGACCGTCTCTGGGATGCAGTGTGGCAGGGAAAGGTTACCAATGACACTATCACTGCACTACGCCGCGGTATATTGAACCGCTTCAAACCGCCGGAGATTGAAACACCAGCAACAGGTCGACGCTTTCGCAGTCGGCGAACCTCAGGCGGTCGCCGCGGTTTTACGCGCTGGAAGAACACACTGCCGTATGCCGGCAGCTGGTTTTTACTTCCCCAGGTCGAACCGGACGAAGACCTGCTTGAGACCGAGGAGCGAACAAAAGACCGGGTGAGACTCCTGCTTGACCGATACGGGATTCTCTTCAGGGAATTGCTGGAAAGAGAGTCGCCTGCGTTCCAGTGGAGAAATGTGTTCCGTGCCCTGCGACTGATGGAACTCTCCGGGGAAGTCCTTGCCGGATACTTCTTTCATGGCATTCCCGGGCTCCAGTTTATCTCGCACCAGGCATTTCGCCGCCTGCAGCGAAAACCTCCGGAAGACGCCGTCTACTGGGTAAACGCTGTAGACCCGGCATCGTTGTGCGGAATTAAGCTTGAATCGATGAGAGGTTCTCTGCCGAAACGCGTTGCCAGCACCCATCTTGTCTACCGGGGAACCAGGCTGGTAGCAGTATCCAGGCGGAACGGACGCGACCTGACCTTCAATGTTGACCCTGACGATCCTCATCTGCCTGAATACCTCGTTCATCTGCGCCACATGCTGACCCGACAATTCCAGCCTTTACAGGGGATAACCATCGATACGATAAATGACGAGAAAGCGACTCGCAGCCCTTATTTGGATGTACTCCGGACAGCCTTTGACGTCCAACGCGACTACAAGAACGTCAGACTCTACCGGAAATCAAGATGAAAATGATAGACTCAGACATAAGGTATGCATCATTGCGAGATTCCAAAAATAACCGGTCTAAAATCCGAAATCAGGCCACCCCACGACCAGGAGCAGGATAATTATCGCAGCGTTGATGAGTATAGCGAATAGTCCCTTGTTGGTCAGCTCTTTCATTTTTCCGTCCCACATGAGAAGCACGAGAAGCGATGAAAAAGTCGCAGCGCCGACGGTAATCCAAAGCCAGACCGGCTGTTTCGCGAAGATTCAGCCGCCCCCACCAGCAAAGACAGCTGCCGCCAGTACGCAGGAAATGCTGGCAATTACGCGGGTTGCCATGTTACCGAACAGCCTGGAAAATGCCCAGGAGTTCTCAGGCCAAGTCATCCCTTCTCCAAGTTGATACCATTTCATACTCTGTCCCAGGTACAGAAGGTGTACCAGGCCGTGTAGTATGAGAAACACCGCAACCGCTATATTCATTCGTTATCTCACTTTCCGGTCAAGATTACTTCTGCCTGTGTGAACCCGTATAAACTGCAGAAGGTCCGGCGGTGAAAACCAGTGTCGGCTTCTTTATATCATGGAACAGCCATGGGCAATGCCTGAGGTTTTTCGGTATGCATACCAGCGAGCTCTTCGTGATATAGTGTGTCTCATCACCGAGGACGATGCTCATCGTACCACCCAGGTCGTTCGGGTTCTCGGGATCGCATCCCGCCATGGCGATCAGTTCTTCCCATTCATGCTCATGCTCCGGTGCCGGGGCTCCTCCGTTCCCTTCGTAAATCCAGACGAAGTCCACGTAAAAAGAACCCTCGACCACATCATCCTCGAGGTGAAGCACTCTCTGCCCCCTGATGTCCGAACTCCTCGAAGGTGGAGGAGGTGCAGAGCCGTCGGCAGCCACAGAAAAGTCCTTGGTCAGTTCCGATACGATAGTGCATTTCCGTTTATCCGGAGACGGATCAGGTTTATTCTCTTCATCTTTACGGTCATAGGTCTTGGATGGAGACATGGTAGTGAAGAATATCGGGCTGTCTATCCTGTCAAACCTGATTGGGCAGTGCCTGGCTCCTGCCGGAACGAATATCAGGGAAGACCTGGTCAGTATATGTTCCTCACCGTCAAGCCAGATGGTTATCTGTCCACCCAGGTCCCAGGGATCGTCTTGGTTGGAACCGACAAAGCCGATAACTTCGTCGAAACTATGACTGTGGGGCGATTCGACGGTATCCTGCGACGATCCTTTCCACAGCCAGACGCAGTCGACATAGAACATGTCCGGAATTACTTCGCTGTCAACCTGCATGATATGGGTGGATTCTACCGTTGACTTCCTCTTCGGTCTCTCGGCTTCCATTTTCGCCCGGATTTCAGGAGGTACAGGCTTCGGTTCGGTGACTATATACTTCGAATACTTCATCGTGGTCATGACTTCCCCCTATTATCATCTTCACATGATTTTCCCGATTATAACACACCTGTGATACAGACATGGATATCGCGTATTTATTGCGTGAAAAGTGAAATATTGTTAGAATGATTTGCGGAAGCAGGTTGGTATGTATCCCCAGAAGCAAGCCTCCTGCCTTTAAAAAACGGATATTCGTAATAAGGTAAAACTGGCTCATCCAGGCATTTAGTTACAAGTGCAAGCCATCACGGTTAAAGTCACGGACATCCGTAATACGCTTGGAAAAAGCCCCTGTAGCTCAGAGGATAGAGCAACGGTTTCCTAAACCGTGTGTCGTGCGTTCGAGTCGCACCAGGGGTACCACACTATATATAGAGTTAGCTGCGTGATTCCTGCTATAGGTAGGACACGCAGTTTTTATATTTCCACTAAACTGCGTGTCTTCCCCACATCAATGAGGAGTCAAGTTAATATTAATTTTGGATCAAGGATTATTGATCTGTTTCGAAGAGTTAAATTCTTGGCAATTAATCTAAATGATTACTAAAACCTTGGTTCAACCAACGAAACGTATAAATTGTCGGGCTCGGTTACATAAGCATAATTCCAGGATCCCGAAGGGACTTCTACTCTCTGTGGTGGACATAGGAACTTTATACTCTTTTCCTGTAACTCCTCATATGCCTTTTCTAAATTAGTAACCTCAACCGCAAATTCCATAGGACCGAGGTGTCCCCAGCCTTTGATATAAGGTTCAGGTTTATCAGGCGCACCAAATTGAATAGCTTCAATCCAAGCTCCGTGGTAGTTTGCCATCATTATTACAGACATTCTCCCGAAGGTATCAAACACTGTATCAGTGAAGCCGAGTTCCTTATAGAATTCTCTTGACCTTTCAACATCTGAAACGCCAAAGCCCACATGATTTAAGCCTTCTACCTTAGCTTCTGTTGCCAGGCTCTTTCCCATTGCCCAATCAGCCAGTTCAATGAGACTATTATCCGGATCTCTGACATATGAAAAAGTAGTTTCTGCGTCATATGGAGGGAACTTGTAGGTCGCTGCTTCCGTTTCAACCTTCACTCCTTTTTCTGCCAGTTGCTCAGTTACTTTACCGGTACCACCACGTGTATTGAAGCAGGCTTCGGCAATTGCAATATCTCCCCATCTTAGGGCACCAGCAACTGATGTTTGACGTTGACCCGGGATTAATACTTGAACAAAACAAGGATCCGGTTTATCCGGAGGTAAAAGTTGGACAAGTTTAAGCATTCCCAGTCCAAGCGGTCCTGTATTTTCGTTCATAAGCATTACTACTCTGGCATTGATCTTGGATTTGCCTGTAATCCCTTCCATACCAGGTATTAAACCGGTGTGATCAAACATTGTTTGCTTGAATCCCAGAAGATCACGGTAAAATTTCAGTGACTCATCCATATCAGAAACACCGATTCCAATATGATGTACGCCTTTAAACATAGTCTCACCTCTCTTCCCCAAAAAGACTCTCTATGAATATATCCTAAGTTGAATGATTTTAATGGATTGTATGAAACTGGTCAAATAGCTTGGGGTCTAAGTATGAGTTCAGTAATCATTTTAGATTGCGGTATAATCAGTATGTCTAATAGATCATATGTAAAACCTTTTGATGCCGTTTGAGTTTTGTTTCTATGCTTCTAATCTCGCTAGATAGGAATACCTAGGTACTTTCACGTGTTCTTTTTTCAAGATTGACTTATAACTATTACGATAATATAGTATGACAATTACAAGAAACTGCTTTTCAGATTGGAGAGAAATAATGAAAAAGATGACTCTACAAGAATGGGAAACTAAATACATTGAAAGTGCAATTGAAAGATTCGATCCCAGAAATCAGATGTTTACCAGACCGATGTGGGATCCAGAGATCAAAGGCTTATTAGATGACTGGTCTATCGCAGGTTCTCCCAGTCAGAAATCAGGATTTACGCTTGAAGATCAGGCTCTTCGTTGGGGGAGTAATGCCGGAACTGCCCTCTCGCAGCAGGCAATATCCGGATCCCGCACGTCCAACCCACCATCCGAGACCATTGCCACTACTGAAAACAGACTGTCCGCTACTACTAATCCAATGGCATCGATAATGTCTTACCAGGTCCCAGAAGGAACCAAGGCTGATACAAGTGATCAGGAAAAACTTACTAATATGGTAAAAAAGACAGCTCGTTGGTTTGGTGCAGACCTGGTTGGTATTTGTAACCTTGACCGGCGTTGGATATACGAATCCACCGATCCTTCGCCAATGGCTAGAGAGATCCCAGATGAATATCAAAACGCCATTGTTCTGGGTTTTGAAATGGATTACGGGCTGATCAGGTATTTCAACACGTATACCGCGAATGCAGCAACACGTATTGGCTACAGCAGGATGGCAGTAACCAATGCGCATTTAGCTTCTTTCATTCGTTACCTGGGATTTCAGGCAATTGAAAGCGGAAATGATACAGCGCTTTCAATACCGCTCGCTATGCAGGCTGGTCTAGGTGATATCGGAAGAAATGGTATTTTGATTACGCCTGAGTTCGGTCCTCGAATAAGACT
This sequence comes from Dehalococcoidales bacterium, assembly GCA_020343555.1. Next base: position 1,464,251 of record CP070800.1, on the reverse strand, counting down.
CAGTAAGGTGTTTACCGATCTACCGTTATTAACAGATCAACCAATAGATTTCGGAGTGACAGAATTCTGTGAAGCTTGCAAGAAGTGTGCTCAAACATGCCCATCGCGATCGATCTCGACCGGTAACCGCACAACAGAACCTAACAACAAATCAAACAATCCAGGTGCATTAAAATGGCCAATCAATGCCGAAACCTGCAGAACATACTGGTCCAGAGTACAGACACCTTGTGTTTCATGTATAGCTACTTGCCCCTATAACAAGGAATACAGCCTGTTTCATCGAGGAATACGGTGGATTACGGACAATGCCAGATGGTCTGACTCCTTATTCGTGAAAATGGATGACCTATTTGGTTATGGTCGGCAGAAAAAGGTGGATAACTTCTGGAATGAATGGCAGCCTTCCAATGGATACGGTAATAAAAACAGGATAAAGGGACGATAGAAAACCTCATCCAGAAGATGATTTAATGATTATTGGATATATTAATGCTGGCAACATGTAGATGCTAATCAGCTACCAAGGACTTCTAAAGTTTTTATCCAATCTCGACCTAAACAGCATTACAGTGTTTGTTATAACGTGGGTATAGCTGTTTTGGTACTTCAACACGAACCGCGAAAGCTTAGTAGGGTACTTGCGGTGATTGATGCACTCTATATTAACCATAGATTAGATGTTGGTGTTGCAGGCGGAAGAACTCCCGCTACCCTCGCAATCCCCGGTGGATTTTGGTGATAATGACGATCTTCTTTTGTTCATCTATTTGAGCAATGGATTGTGTATAGTAAATAATACATAAAAGATAATATAGCAATTCATTGAGTTGAGCGAAATTCGACCTTCTGTGAAACAATACTATCTAACACTCTTACGATATCTATTACTATTAGTTCAAGATATAGAATTGTATCTAAATCGGTATCCGAAGTAATTTCACTGCGTTATCTACGAAGATCTTCTTTTTATCTTCATCAGAGATACTCATCGCATTTATGGCATCGATTGTGGAACGATAACTTCGGGCACCCCAGAAGGAGTCTCCAAGAGGTAAGTCCGCACCAAAGACCAGTTTATCTGGACCCCAGAAGTCATAGGCCAGCATGAGGGCTGGAGTATTACCATGAATAGCTGTGTCGTTGTAAAACATCTTGTAATATTCCAGAGGAGTCTTTTTGATGTTTCCCAGGAACCGTCTCTGACTGCCATAATGTTGGTAAATCCTTCCAGCGTAGAAGGCGGTCATGCCGCCACAATGGTGAGTCACAATCTTCAGAGTAGGATATTTATCAAGGAGACCGCTGAAGATAATACGGGTCATGGCAACCGTAGTTTCGTAAGGCCAGCCAAAGTTACCGGCAATGTTGTACTTTGATTCTTGTTCTGTTTCATAATCGGAAAATTCCGGTGGTCTCCAAGGATGAATATAAACCGGAAGGTCATAATAGGCCATTTTCTCCCAAAGTGGTAGAAATTCTGGAGCATCAAGAGGTTTACCATTGATATTGGAATGGACATAAATACCTCTAAAACCCAATTCCTTGATAGCCCGGTCTGTCTCTGATAAAGCAGCATCAACGTTATTCATGGGTAAAAGTGCTATAGCTGTGATAAACCTTTCCCGGTATTTCAGGCAGAGTTCAGCCATTTCATCGTTAGCCATCTTTGCTAACTCAACGGTTTGAGTCTCATTCGCGAAATGCTCAATAGGTGGTACGGGAACTATCGTTAAGACTTGAACAACTTCGGGAAACTTATCCATAATACGGAATCTTGTGTCCATGTCAAAAAGTGGTACACACGGACCAAGCATATTGTTATACATGATTGGATATTTTTCCCGAATAAACTCGGTATATTTAATAGGTGAGATATGAGCATATGCATCGACAATTATTGATTTCATTTATTATCCTCCTGCTTAAAATTCTTCATATTTACAACACGATTAAATCATATCGATTGTAAAACTCAAATAGCGATACTCCTGTTTAATTACTAAATATTTCTAATATACGCTAATCAATGTTGAGTAACTTAGATATTTCACTATAAAGCTATCGAAAACACAAAAGAGACGAACTCCCCGTGAACCAATACTATTATTTAGTTACACCATCTCGTCATCTCATACCGAACTTATTATTAAAGACTATCTCTGAAATATCTTTCCTTGGTCTTGCTTCGGGTTGTTCATCAGCATAGCCTATCGGTAAAAGAAGAACACAAGCATAGCTTTCCGGTACATCTAATACTTTGGCTGCTCCCTTGGCATCAAAGGCACCTATATAAAGTGTTCCAATTCCCAGTTCCTCTGCTTCGAGTACCATGTTTTGCGACGCCAGTGCGGCGTCAAACATAAACCAGTATCCTTCTTTATCTGTTGACGGTTTTCCCTCCCTGAATCCAGCTTTATTTAGTTCCGAACACGTAGCTATTACTACGGGAGCCTGCTTCAGTACTTGATTATTCCGACTTTCAGGTGCACAGGCGGCGTCAGCAAGCTGATTTTTGATATTGTCGTCCTGGACTATAACAAATCGCCATGTTTGAGTATTTGCCCATGAAGGAGCCAGTCGTCCTGCTTCGAGGATAGAGTCGAGGGTCTCTTGATCTATTGGCGTGGATTTAAATGCACGAATACTTCTTCTATTTTTTATTGCTTCGCTAACATCCATATCAACCTCCTTTAAAATTATATTGATTGTTCGAACTCCTCCCGGAGTAAAGCTGTGTTTGTATTTAAATGACTAAATCCTATTCTGTACATATTTCCAAGTATCTGTGATGAGAAAACTCTCTTCCATATATTCAATCATTGTAACGAGTTTCTTCATAGGGAACGAAAATGTGACAGTATTCTTTGGAACGTATGGACGCGCTGATGGATCGAACATCCCAATCACTGCCCTTGGATGATCTGCTACTTTTTCAAGATATGGGAATTGTACGATCGTGGAACACCCAGACCCAAATGGAGCATATACAATATCCTTTTCGGTTTCATCGAACCGATAAAGAGTAAATAATCCGGAAAGAACATCGGGCTCAGCAAAGAAAATGATAATTTCAGGCTCATCATACTCATCGAGGTCATCCCACCGCTTGAATACTATGAAACGACCAGGAGCTTTAAAAACGGGCATCTGCTCAAATACTTCTTTGACCAGATCGGGAGATTTGCAGTAGCGTTCGCCTTCCAGTTCTCCGGGTATTCCGGTCGATAGAAAATATTCGAAATTTGGCATGATACCCTCAGCAAACCCAAGATACTTTTTACCTCCCGGACACCCTATCGAGTCAACGTGAAACGATAGAGGGTTCCCTTTTCGAACATTAGCTAAAGCCCCTATTATACATCCCGGTGTTTCTCCCGGAACAGCCGGTTCAGCTTGGCCTTCTTCATCAGTATAGTAGAAAGCAATCGGGAGTTCTGCATCGTTGAAATATCTATTCCAGAGAACGAGAAATTTATCTTTTATATCCATATCCATAAGTCATCTCTCCTCATTCAGGTTTATATCAGAGACTGATATACCAGACGCTCGAAATCCTCATGGCAGGTGTTACCAGGCATCATCTGGTGCATCATCACCTGGGTAAAACAGAGCGATATCAACTCTTCCTTAGGGTCAATTATACATGTAGTCCCTGCTGCTCCACTCCAGCCGAAGGAGCCGATTGAACGCATGAGAGGAGGGGTACGACCTTTGTAAACTCCGACGCCCATACCGAATCCAAATCCCGGTCCTGTCAACGGCATATTAAGGTCTTCAGGAGTGTGACTGCTGCTCATAACCTCCACTGATTTCCTGCCGATTATTCTTTCACCGTTGAGTTCGCCACCGTTAAGTATCATTTGGGCAAACCGGGCGTAATCAGCAATGGTAGATAGCACGCCGCCGCCGCCACCTCCAGCACCAAAGTAATTCTTAGGACCCAATACTCTTTCACTCTGTTCCGGGTACTCAGAAACGACAAGTTTCATTTCATTTCCAGATGGTGCCGGTCTGTAGCAAACAGGAAATCTGTCTACTTTATCCTCGGATAAATAGAAATCGGTGTCTTTCATACCAAGTGGTTCGAAGATTCGTTCTCTATAAAATTCGCCGAGAGTTTTATCCATTACTTTCTCGAGTATAGCTCCGACTATCGGGTAGCCTACCTGGTATTCGAAACGAGTGCCGGGATGAGAATCCAGAGGTAGTTGAGCCTGCGCTTCCACTATCTCCTGTATGCTGGTGGTCATATTTGGTCCGGTGAACCATGCATTTCCTTTGAACACATCCGGGAACATCGTCAGGTATTGGATAGGAGCATTAGCCGCAGTAGCAAATCCGGTTGTATTTCGCAGGCAGTCGCGAATAGTAACCTCCCTTTTGGCAGGTACAGTAGGTATCATTCCCAGCATTGGACGGGGCGTTTCAGGATCTCTCTGGAGATCAGGAGCCCTGACTACTGGATTAGCATACGAAGGGAAGTACTTGGATAACGGATCATCAAGGGTTAGTAGCCCCTCTTCCAGGCAGATCATAGTAGCAACACCAGTAATCGGCTTCGTGTTTGACCATAAACGATAGATCGTATCTTTCTGCGCAGGTTTCTTAGTTTCGATATTCATGTACCCTTGTGCTTCGTGATACACAACTTTACCTTTCCTGACAACCATCGTGTTGAAATTGGGATCCTTTCCGCTATCAATGAATTCCTGCATTCTGGATTTTATGCTGGAAAGGCGTACGGAAGACATGCCTACCTCTTCTGGCTCTGCAAAGGGTAAAGACCGATCGTTATTACTCATATCCTTAATTCTCCTCTATTCATTCGGGTAGTTAAAAGTATCATAAAGTGTGGATAGCATATTGCACAAAGCGAATATTTGTCAATTCTATATCCCAAATTCTAGAGATAACAAAATATATCAGATATACAACTCACTGAAAGTATCAAGTACCTTAGTTATCGTCAAACCTTAAAAGAATTAACTGAGATATTAGAAATGTTTAAGAATAATTTCGAATCGATTACACCACTGGAAGAGAAAAGAAAAACAAGAGAATCAGAAGATGTATAAAGGGGCTTCAGTATGATACTGAAGCTCTAACTCCCAGAAACAATGTTGTGATATGTCCGATCGTCAAATACGAAATGTTAACTAAAGCCATTCTATATTTGCTAAATTACGAACAGGTATTCGTGGGTAGATGTACTTTGGATAACCTACGATCATACTTCCATATACCTGATTCCCTTCAGGTAATCCCAGGATATCTTTTATCTTTGGCAGATTGTTAGCTGCTGCCGAAAATAACCCAATCCAGCAACATCCTAAACCCGTACTGTTAGCTAATAGATCAAAATATGACAAAGCTATAGTGCTGTCAATAGCTGCTATGGGCATGTTTTCTTCTCCATAGGTATTCACCAGCACTGGAGCCCCATGCAAGAATATGTCAAAACCAGCATCTCTTCGTTTCTTGCACAATTCGAGCCGTGAGGTATAAGCCGGAATATTTGCAAATGCTTCTATGACGAAAGTTCGACCGATTTCACGGAGACGCTGCATAGTTTCCTGATTATCGATCACGAGCCATTTCACATTCTGACTGTTACCCCCTGTGGGAGCGTATCGGGCTGCATCGATAAGACGAGTTATTTCTTCTCTCGGTACTTTCTTATCCTTATAAGATCTCACAGAACGCCGACTCTTAATCAATTGCTCACATTGTTCAAGACCTACTTTCAACTGATTATCTATTGATGGCGATTTCTCCAACGGAAGGTCACGATGATTCAGACTGCCTGTTGGGCAGGCTGCGACACACGCTCCACAACGGTTACAAGCTTCATCCAATTCAGGTATTGATACAGGATAATTCTGATTATCACTTTCGATCAAACCTGCAGAGCAAACAAAGTTACATATTCCGCATTTGGTGCAGGTATCATGATTTATTTCAACAATATTCAATTTATTTTCTCCTAATCTATTAATAATCAAATTGATTTTACATCATAATCAGCATAGCGCAAACGAAACACACATTAAAAAGGTCGCTTAGTTAGGAATGGATTTCACGCCTAACCGCTAGTCATGGGTATTATTTGTACAGCAAATTTCATCTTGCAGAATAATCTTTTTCATTTGCCATGATGAAGCCACGAATAGTAAACTACCTGAACAAATTCAGAATTCCTGTGGAGAATTAACTTGCAGAGTAACAGGCACAGGACGTCCGGAAATATGGATGATCCCGGTCCTGAAATCGGAGAGCGCCAGGGATTTTCAATGCGAAATCTCAGGACGTTCAAATCATTTAAAAACCCGGTGTTCGCCCTGTATTTCGGCGGATTACTCGGTCAGATGGTCGGTATCAATATGCAGATGATGACACGTTCATTCCTTGTATATGAGCTGACCGATTCTGCATTTTTACTCGGAGCAATGTCGCTCTTTTTTGCTGTACCTATGGTACTTTTTTCACTTTTCGGAGGTGTTATTGCAGACCGAATACAGAAGAAGTACATCATGCTTTATGGCCAGGCAGCATCGGCAATAGTATCAGCCACAATCGGTTTTACGCTACTGACAGGATTTTTAACTGCTGAAAATCCCTGGTCCTGGTGGATTCTGGGGGCATCATCATTTTTTCAAGGCATAATCATGGCACTGATGATGCCTGCAATGCAGGCTATCATTCCGGAGATAGTAGAAGGCGAAGATCTGATGAACGCGATTTCACTGAATACCATGGGAATGAATGCGTTGCGCTTACTGGCGCCAGCGGCTGCGGGATTCCTGATAGATTACGTTGGTTATGAAGCTGTATATTTCACTACTGCTATAGCATATCTTATTTCAGTTGTCTTTATAGCGTTCCTTCCCAAGACCAGTACCATTCAGAAGACAACAATTAATGTGTTATCTTCCATGAAGGAAGGAATAAAATATTTAAAGAGCGAAAAAACAATTCTATTGATTATGGTATTTACACTTGTAATTACGATTCTTGCCATGCCTTTCCAGCAGCTTCTACCGATATTCGTCGTGGATGTACTTCATAAAACTCCACAAGCTGGAGGATTTCTAATGAGTGTTTCCGGTATCGGTTCCATCATCAGTTCTCTGATATTGGCGTCTTTACCGAATAAGAAGCGTGGATTGATGATGCTGGTAGGTAATATCATCCTCGGTATCGCTCTGTTTTCGTTCGCGCTTTCTACGTCCTATCCGCTGTCACTGGTGCTTATTGGATTTGTTGGAGTCGGACAGATGGTCCAGATGGCACTTGGTACTACGCTGATACAATATTACAGCGATCCTGTGTATATTGGGCGACTTATGAGTATCATGATGATGCAATTCGGTCTGATGAGTTTCAGTACTTTTGTGGCGGGTGCTTTGACGGAGTTGACCGGCAATGTGCAGTGGGCAATAGGAGGTCTGGCGTTGATACTTGTGGTGCTTTCTGTTTCAGCCATAATCTTTGTGAAAAGGATCAGAAACCTCGAGTAATCTAAAAGTCAACGTGGCACTTTTCCATGGCAATGATAGATTTGAATAGGCAAATTCTGATAGTCGTATTAAACTGCTACAAATTGCCGTTTCAGGAAGATTTCGACACTATTTAATCTTCTCGTTCGGCGTGCAGTGGTAACAAGAAAGCAAAGTGTTAATTTATAGGAAATAGCACAGATAAGTTAGAGGATGAAGGATTTGTTTGACACTTAAAAATGGTATCCTAGTGCGACTCGAACCCACGACAAGCGGCTAAGGAATACGTAGCTAGTCATTTCTCTCTGATCTGAAACTAATACTACTCTATTATGGTCTTAGCGACACGCAATTTTTACCTCACTGAATGGTCAAATCAAAAATCAGGAAAGAAATTAGTAATTAATTCAATAAACTAAATCTGTTTCAATAAAGAATTGTACTTAAAATAACATTAAAACCTTCCTTTTTATCGTTAATTCTCTTGTTTATATCCCATATTTGAAATATAATCGTTTGCACGATAGCAGGTTAGGAGGGGAAAAATGATATTGCCACCTGATCCGCCGGCAGAACCGATTGATCCTGAGGAAAAATTATGCACCTCGTGTACTCTGGGAGGCCCTATATTGGTCCACGTAAAGGACAACAAAATAGTCAGAGTAAGACCTTTACCTCTGACTGAAGAGGATGTCAAGGCAGCACACTGGGAGATAAAGGTAGGAGACAGGACGTTCGAACCACCAACCAGGACTACGGTAACCCCCTACGGAGTTGGTATACGAGGGCGAGTTTACAACCCTCTCAGATTGAGACATCCCCTTAAAAGAGTTGGATTCAAGCCTGGGGGTAAAGGAGATGTAGCTAACAGGGGAAAGGGAGAGTTCGAAAGAATAACCTGGGACGAGGCTCTTGATACGGTTGCAGAAGAGATACACAGGATAAAACAAAGTTGTGGTCCTGCTGCTTTTTTACCATTAGTCGGCGGGCATAGTATGTGGGGTTTTACCCATGGAGGTTATATCAGTAGGTTCTTCAATATATTAGGAACGACAAAGATAATGTCAAACCCTAACAGCTGGGAAGGCTGGTTTTGGGGTGGCGTTCATGCCTGGGGATTTCAGAAAACAATAGGCACTCCCGATAATACGAACCTGTTACAGGATGTAATGAACAACTGCCAGTTACTTGTATTCTGGTCAAACGATCCCGAATCCAACTGGGGATACGGAGGACAGGACAGCCTTCTCTGGAGACTCTGGATACGGGAACTGGGAATCAAGCAAATATACATTGATCCTTTCTGTAATTTCACGGCTAGACGTTTTGCCCACAAATGGATTGCCCCGAGACCAGGAACAGATACAGCAATAGCCGCAGCTATTGCATATATCTGGTTTGTTGACGATACCTATGATAAGGACTATGTTGCTACACATACTTACGGCTTTGACAAGTGGAAAGAGTATATTATGGGAGAGGAGGACGGTGTGCCAAAGACTCCAGAATGGGCGGAACAAATCAGTGGAGTTGAATCGGGGATAATCAGAGCTCTGGCACGAGAATGGGCATCGAAGAGAACCACAATATGTATCAGAGCAGGAATGGGTGGAGCCTGTCGGGCTCAGGGCGGTACTGAATGGTCCAGAATGATGGTTCTTTTACAGGGTATGCAAGGTCTTGGGAAACCCGGCATAACCATATGGGATAGCCAAAGTGGCTCGCCACTAAATCTCGATTTTTCTTTCCCAAGTTACCGTCCACCACCACAGCAACTAGTGTCAAAAAAGCAGCCTGTAAATCCGATAGACCAATACGTCTACAAACTCAGGCTACCAGAAGCAATACTTGATCCACCAATCCAGTGGATAAGCGCAGGAGGTCTGTCTACTCAATGGGGTGAAGACTATCAGTTCAGGCATTATAGTTACCCTGAACCACGGTACTCGGAAATTAAGATGATATACAGAATAGGTGGGAATTATTTTGGGACTCTCCCAGAAGGCAAACGATGGGCAGAGATGTACCAAAATCCCAAAATAGAATTTACCGTAGGGCAGACAATATGGATGGAAGCAGAAACACCTTTCATGGATATTGTTCTTCCTGCATGTACTCATTTTGAAAGAGATGATATCAGTGAGTGGTCATCAACAGACTTCAATGTATGGAGAACGAACTACCGCGTAATCGTATATCACAAAAAATGCATAGACCCACTCTATGAGTCAAAAAGTGATTCGGAAATACTTACTCTGTTAGCTGGCAAATTGGGATTTGAGGAGGAATTAACTGAAGGAAATACGGATGAGGACTGGATCAGAAAGACCTTTGAAAAAAGTGACATTCCTAAATACCTGAGTTACGAGAACTTTAAAGAAAAAGGCTATTTTGTGGTACCCATCCCTGATGATTACCAGCCGAAAACTGCCTTCAGGTCTTTCTATGAGACCGGAACAGGTCTTGATACTCCTTCAGGGAAAATTGAGTTTCAATCGCAGCGTCTTCAGAAAAACCTACCCGATGATAAAGAAAGGAATCCTGTACCCCACTACGTACCATCCTGGGAAGGTCATACAACACCTTTAACTGACAAATATCCTTTACAGCTTATTACTCCCCATGCCAAGTTTTCCTACCATAGTCATGGTAACCTGGATCCCTGGACTGGCGAAATATGGATGCACAGGATATATAAAGATGGGCACCATTACTGGCCTCTCCAGATACATCCCAGTGATGCCGGTGCCAGAGGTATCGAGAATGGTGATGTTGTTAAAACGTACAACGATAGAGCGGCAGTTCTATTGGTTGCCTGGGTAACAGAAAAGATAAGGCCTGGAGTAGTTCATGCCCGTTGTGCGGCCAAGTATGACCCGGTGGAACCGGGGAATCCGAATTCTATTGATAGAGGTGGTGCTGTAAACCTCCTTATCTCGTCAAGGTTTATGTCGACAAATGTACCTGCACAGGTTAGTCATTGCCTGGTAGAAGTAGAGAAATGGGGAGGATAAGAATGGGACAGAAGGCATTAATAATTGATGTAACTAAATGTACTGCGTGCTTCGACTGCTTTATTGCCTGCAAGGATGAGTTTGCCGGTCAATCCTGGTTGCCATATAGCGAAGCACAACCTGACACAGGGCAGTATTGGATACAGGTCGACGAAATAGAAAGAGGACAGTTTCCCCAGGTAAAAGGCACTTTTGTCCCAAAGTTGTGCATGTTGTGCGAAGATCCTCTCTGTGTGAAAGCTGCGAAAAATGATGCCGCATATAAAAGGGATGATGGTATAGTCATCATAGATCCGAAAAAGAGTAAAGGACAAAAACAAATAGTAACGGCTTGTCGGTACGGCAGGATTTACTGGAACGAAGAGCTGGAAATTCCACAGAAATGTACGTTTTGTAGCCACCTCCTGGATAAAAGCTGGCAACAACCGAGATGCGTTGAGGTTTGTCCGGCAAGAGTCTTTACTTTCGGAAATAAAGAAGAACTTGCTGACTTGATAGAAAAAGCGGAGCAGCTTCATCCTGAGTATGGCACATCACCAGCGGTTTACTATATAGGACTGCCGAAGACGTTTATTGCCGGTAGTATATACTGCAACGCAAGTAAAGACTGCTTGGAGAATGTAGAGGTTACGTTGCTTGATAATGAAACGAGTGAAACTCACATCACGAAAACAAATAACTATGGGGACTTTGAGTTTGATTACCTTGAAAGAGGTTCTGTTTATTGCCTGAATATTAAGGCTGAAGGGTATTACCCGATCACAATTGACGGCATTTTACTTGATAAGGATATTTCTCTGGGTAATATATCTCTTCAAAAAATCAGATAGAAACGAAAGTGATCGAACTGAAATAGTATTCGGAAAAGAATAGGTTAGTTACTGTATAAAGCTAAACCGTATTTCGTGTTGAGTTCGATAAAGGAGTGAGGAAATGACAGATAACAAATTCTCAATAAACAACGCTAATTTTGATAGCAACGCATCTACCCAATCACCACGAATAGTCATGTATCCCGGTCTGGCTGAACCCACCGACGAATATCTGCTTTTTACAAGGCAGATTGGGCTGGACACCGTTTTGGTGGCAGGTCTGCCGGAACATCTAAGAAATGTCGAGGGGCTTCTTTCAATAAAAAAACGGTATGAAGATGCAAGTATCAAAGTCTATTCTGTCCTCGGTCCAATTGGAATGCAACCAAAAGAGATAGTACTGAACCTACCCGGTCGGGATGATCTGATTGAAGATTACCTGAACTGGATTCGCACTTTATCAAAAGCCGGTTTCCATTATACGAACAGTGGTTTCATGGGAGGTACCGGCGTCTGGACGACCGGTCGCGGTGGTGAAGCGAATGTCAGGGGAGCAGATACGAGAGAGTTTGACGAGACAGCACCTACGATTACACAATTTTCTGGAAAAGCCCTCTGGGGTGATCGAACTGCAAATGAACCGATACCCACTTTTGAAATCGACAAACTTGCTTTCGGGCGCGAGTATACCCGTGATGAAATCATTGAGAATTTCACCTACTTTATCAGGAAAGTTGTACCGGTGGCGGAAGAGTGTGGGGTATTTGTAGGATTTCATCCGGATGATCCTCCAGGCTATACGAAGATGTCCGGAGTGGCCCGTATTTTTTCCAGTTTTAAGAGTATAAAAGAAGTGCTGCAAATTGCCAACAGCCCCAACATAGGAATAATTTTATGTGCTGGTATCTGGCTGGAAGGTGGTGAAAGAATGGGCGCAGACTTAACCGAGGCTATCAATTGGTTTGTATCCAATAATAAAACCAGAGAGGTGCACTTCCGTAATGTCAGTTCCACGCTACCGCATTTCCTTGAAACCTTCCCGGATAATGGTTATTACGATATGTACAAAGCTATGAAAGCTCTCGTTGATGCCGGCTATGACGGTGCAGTGCATTTGGACCATTCGCTTCAAATGGTCGGATCACCATATACATACCAGGCGTTCGCGACCGGGTATATGAAAGCCTGTCTGCAACGGGCACTGGCTGAAAGAGATAGATAAGCATTTACACAGACCATGGCAATCGCAATCCATGCTGGCGCTGCCATGCTGAATATTCAGGACATTTACCTATGCCTTGAGTAAAAAGTTGAGATGAACAAGGATGGACGTAAGAAATGAGTACTGTCAGCGTACCACAGCAAGCTTGGTATGAGACGAGTGAACTCAAACTTATCCTGCCAGACTATTGGGATATTCAGATATGTCACATGACTGGCTACGATCGTCCTGCTCTGAAATCCCACGATATCAAAGCTGCCCTGGACAATCCAATAGATACACCCACTATCAGGCAGTTGGCCAAAGACAGGAACGAAGTTGTCATAATTTTCGATGACCAGACTCGAATCACCCGTCCCGCTCCAATCGTACCGCACATTCTGGAAGAACTTATCGAGGTCGGTATTGATGAAAATAATATACGATTTATTTGTGCTCTGGGTATGCATGGCGCAATGAATCGTTCCGATTTCACCAAGAAACTTGGCGAAGATGTTGTCTCCAAATACCGCGTTTATAATCATAATCCTTTTGCTGCCGGAACTTTCGTCGGAACAACGGAACTGTTTCAAACACCGGTCTACGTAAATGAAGAAGTAATATCCTGTGACTTACGAATAGCCATAACAGGATGCGTTCCTCATCCAGGCGCGGGTTTTGGAGGTGGCGGAAAAATAGTCCTTCCAGGAGTGGCTTCTCAAGAGACTATCAGATATCACCACTCACAACCTCAAAAACCTTTAGAAGACCAGCAAAACAATGCCAGCAAGATGGGTAAAATTAATAACAATGATTTCCGCGACGATATAGACCAGGCTGCCGACCTGGCGAAAATCGATTTCGGAATATCAGTGATCGTCAATGAATGGGGAGATTCTGTATCTGTCTATGCCGGTTCTCTGCGTGCATCTCACGCGAGAGCAGTTGAGGAGGCTAAAAACCACTATCGTACTCCCAAGGTAACCGGAATGGATATCGTCATTACCAATACGTATGCCAAGGTTAACGAATCGAACATCGGTATGAGTGCTGCGTTACCAGCCGTAAGTGAAAGTGGTGGTGACATAGTCCTTATTGCTAACGCTCCCGAGGGACAGATTACTCACTACCTGGGCAGTCCTTTTGGCAAAATACTTGCCGCCAAAAGACCACAGCGGGGGTTTCCCGATAACATCAACAATGTGATTGTCTTTAACGAATTTCCCCATCCAGGGAGTAGCTGGTTCCC
>CP070800.1:1438565-1450376 GCA_020343555.1 Dehalococcoidales bacterium | reverse complement strand
TGTCGGCTATCTTTCGCCGGCTAATCCTGAATCATGGTGGGTGTTGCTGACAGGCGGTCTGCTGATGGGTACGATAATTGCGCTTTCGATGCCGGCTCGCGGGGCAATTCTCCCTGAAATAGTAGACCGGGGGCGGTTGATGAACGCCGTATCATTAAACATAATGGGGATGAGTTTCTTCCAGATGACAATTCCTGTTATAGCCGGATACATAATCGGCTCGTTCGGCTATGGTGTCGTCTATTTGATCATGGCAGGACTTAATGCGGCAGCGATTCTGTTCAGTTTTTTCCTGCCAAAAATACCGGCAAGACCTGTTGTGAACAAAAATGTCCTGGTCGATATAAAGGAAGGATTTAAATACATACTGGGACACCGGACGATCCTGTTAGTCGTATTATTTTTTATTTCTTCCGTTTTGCTGGTGAATCCGCTTCAAATGCTGATGCCGGTTTTCGCGAGAGACATACTGAACGTTGGGGTGGAAGGCCAGGGAACGCTGATGAGTCTCATGGGTGCGGGATCCATTACGGTATCTTTGTTACTTGCATCATTTCCGCCCAGAAGGCGTGGTCTCACATTACTCATATCCAATATCTGCATGGGAACAGCCATAGTGACTTTTGCATTTTCAAGCTTATGGCCTTTATCAATGGTCATGATGGTTCTCATTGGGATCGGGCGAATGGGTGCGGACGCTTGCGGTAATACGCTCATCCAGACGTACACTGATCCGGCAGTCCTGGGAAGAGTGAATAGTATTGTGATGTTCAGTTTCGGTCTGGGTGGATCGGGGGCTTTCATTATCGGTTTACTGGCTGAGACTATCGGCGCACCCTGGTCCCTGGGATTGTTTGCTATGATCCTCATTCTTACTTCGAGCTTGGCGCTTATTTTTCTCCCCGGTGTGAGAAAACTGGAATGAAAATCAGGCTGCTCCTGATAGTATCCGGTCAACGCACAAAAGAGTTTACTGGAAGATACCTTGTTAGTAAAGGTAAAGAGTGGTGAAATTCCCGCTTGAAAAATGTTTGTGCTAGTTGATTTGCATTCTAGTCATCGATAATCCAGGATTATCGCCCACTATCATGAATTACTTTCAGCTGCAGCATTTTGCCCTGCAATTCTCCCGAATACCAGGCATTCGGTAACCGCACAACTGCCGAGACGGCATGCCCCGTGAATACCCCCGGTTACCTCTCCCGCTGCATATAAACGAGGGATAGGCTTCTGGTTGACATCGATAATTCGGGCATCCTCGTCAATCTGCACGCCACCCATCGTATGATGCACCTTTGGCCAGTTGCGAATGGCCAAAAAAGGAGGATCGGATACGGGTAACGCGTCCGGTAGTATCTGTTTACCGAATTCAAGGTCAGTCTTATCCTTAATAAATCCATTGTATCGTTCGATACTTTTTATTAATTCATCGTGAGGTATCCCGTAATGCGAAGTCAGGTCTTTAAGGTCATTGAAAGACCCGATGATTCCTTTTTCAAGGCAGGGTGAAATATCCCAGCCCGTTGTCGTTACTGCTTTAATGTCAGCGATTCCAATACAGGGATGACCAGTAGCGAGCATAGCATCAGCAACAGTTTTTCGATCAGCAAGCTCGTCGACAATCCTTTTTCCGGAACTCGGATCAATAACCAGGCCATATGGAAAAACGATGTAATCAGTAAAACGGGCGCCGGCTCCATAACGTTTTTCATCCGGAGTTGCCCAGGGTCCTAACTGAATATGAGAGAGATGGACCGGCATAGCCTGTATCTTCAGGGCTTCCTTGAGAGCTTCTGCAGTCGCAAAGGGTATATTGGTCGTATCGATATCCCGGGTAAGTCGTGGATCCTGAGCAGAACGAAATTCTACATCACTGCCAAACCCTCCTGAGGTAAGAATAATTCCTCGTTTGATACCAATATGTTTCTCTGTTCCACTGCCAGGTTCATTATATTTATATCCATCTCGTATCAGAACACCTGTTATCTCATCGTGATCATCCACAATAAATGTTTTGAAAAAGGCTCCTGTCCTTACGGTTACTCCCATTTCTTTCAGCTTGTTTAGCTGCTGCTTGATAATCGTCTTTCCCGATACCCCAACCGGAGTTAAACAACGGGGAACCGAGTGCCCTCCAAAAATATCCAGTCTGTCCATGTATTCAACACCAAGATAGTCAATCGTCCACTGTAGAACCTCATTCGACCTTTCTGTGACCTGTCGAACCAGGTTTGGATGGTTTATCCCAAGCCCGGCTTTAAGCATATCTTCAAACATCAGTTCGGGAGAATCCGATATTCCACGCGTTTTCTGCATTGCGGTACCAGCTGCTGCGATACCACCATCACTGATAATAGAGTTTCCCCCGGCAGCTTTCATTTTTTCCAGTACAACCACAGAAGCTCCGGTGTTGGCTGCTTCTAAAGCAGCAGCAAGTCCGGCAAAACCGCTTCCGATTATTAAAACGTCTGTCATTTCGTCCCACCGTACATCCATCAGATCACCTCCCGGACTATATACATACTATTATAACAATTTGGAAAGTCCTGATTAACATCACTAAATATCGATTAGAATATTCCTCTCCCTTGACGGGAGAGGTTAGGTGAGGGTGAAAAGTATCGATTTGCACCCAACACCCTCACCCTGACCCTCTCCCGCGGTGGGGAGAGAGAACTTTTTCATAGGTTTCTAAGCGTTCATGCCACACACAATGAAACCATGCTGTAGCGTGCAATTCCTCCACTCCTTTATAATAACCAAAGGAAAATGAAACTCATAGATACGCATTGCCATCTCGACGAGATAGAAAACCTTGATTCCGTACTTGATGAAGCCCGGGAAACGCGTGTAACAGGAATCATCGCTGTCGGCATCAATTACCAGACGAACCTGAAAGTCCTGGAACTCGCTGAGAGTTATCCTGAAATGGTGTTTCCTGCCCTCGGTCTGCATCCGCAGGAACTACCGGAAATGGATGACGTTGAAATCGACAGGACGTTGTCACAGATAGAGGAACATATCGATAAAGCAGTCGCGATAGGGGAGATTGGGCTGGATTATCACAAGAGGATCAGGGCGCTGGTATCCAAAGAACGGCAGCAGTCAGTCCTGAGAGATGTTGTTCTGCTGGCAAAGAAATTTGAAAAACCTGTCTCCATCCACAGTCGTTATGCCTGGAAAGACGCCCTGACGATAGCGACCGAAGTTGGAATAAAAGACGCCGTCTTCCACTGGTATACCGGTCCTTCCAGCGTTCTTCGGGACCTGCTGGAACAAGGGTATTATATATCGGCGACTCCGGCAGCGGAATATCATTCCGAGCACCGCCGGGCGATCAGGGAAGCGCCCCTCAACCGGTTATTCCTGGAAACTGACTCTCCGGTATCGTACGGTAGGGAAGACAGGTACACCGCTGCACCCAGGGATGTGGTGAGATCGCTCAATGCCGCGTCCGAGATCACAGGTATGAACAGAGAATCACTGGCAGAACAGACAACACGGAATGCGATACGATTCTTCAGGCTGCCGGTAAGTATGTAAATGCATCTTTATCTTTATTCCAGGTCTACCAGTGACGAATTATTGTTTCTCCGTACTGCGCCTTGAGTGGAAATCCTCTTTAAGAAATTTCCCTGCACTTGAGAAAACAAATCAGGTGAAGAATTATGGTATTTTCGAAAGTCCCTTCTCTTTTCTAAGGAGAAGGGACAATTCGTAACAGGGATGAGGTTAAAAATAGAAGATATATATTGACCGAGATTGACGAGGTTTACGTCCTGGGTGGATTAACGGAGTACTTTTCTTGTATAGATTGCCACGGTTTCCGCCTAAAACGGACTTTGCTCTCTCAGAACGACATCTTCTTGTCATTGCGAGCGAAGCGAAGCAATCCGTCTCTATTGGCACGGATTGCCACGTCGTCCCGATAAAATCGGGACTCCTCGCAATGACAGTACGGAATGAATTCCCGCCTGTTACTTCCCGATACTTTCTCCGTTCGAAGTTATCACATCCCGGTACCAGTGTGCCGAATCCTTCAGAGTGCGTTCTCCGGTTCCGTAATCCACGTATATCAGTCCGAATCGTTGCTTGTAACCTAACGCCCACTCGAAGTTGTCCATTATCGACCAGTACATGTACCCTTTGACCGGAATCTTATCATCTATCGCCCGACTGAGTTCACTCAGGTAACCGGTGAGATAATCGATTCTCTGCGGATCGTGAACTTTACCATCGTGATGAATCCAGTCCATGTTCGCCATGCCGTTTTCGGTAATCACCAGCGGCAGTTTATAGCGGTCATAGAGGAATTTCGGACCCCAATACAGCGCTTTAGGAGTGATCCGCCAGTCCATCGTGGTCAATGCAGGACCGTCGGCACCAAGGACCGGTTCAGGCTGATCGGAACTGATAACGTCGCCCCGGTATATATTAACACCGTAGAAATCAAGCGGCTGGCAGATAGTCTTCATGTCATCAGCACCAATATCAGGTAAGTCATCTCGAAAGAGGCCCAAACCATCTTCGGGGTAGCGACCAAGCACCATAGGATCGGCAAACCAGGTATTGCTGTGGCAGTTCATTTCCGTGATAGAAAACATCCTGCTTCTTGATACTTCTATCTCGTGCGGTTTGTTCGTAACCGGTATCTTGGTGATTCCAACAGGCGCGGCTCCTATCATCGGTTTGCCTTTTGACCGGGCGCGTATCACCTGGGCAGCCTTGCCATGTGCCAGGAGTGAATTATGAGCCACAGTCAGCACGTCACGGAATCCAAGTTGTAGACCAGGCGCATGCCTGCCGAGGCGGTGACCGGCATCGATAAATACCTGCGGCTCGTTCAGCGTCATCCAGTGAGAAACCCGGTCGGATAGTTTATCCACTATCACCTCGGCATATTCGGCAAACCAGTCGGAACTGTCTTTGTTCAGCCAGCCGCCCCTGAGATACAGGCTGTAGGGATAGTCCCAGTGAAACAGGGTGACCCAGGGCTGGACGCCGTTCTCAAGCAGGACATCGACCAGCCGGTCGTAGAAATCCAGTCCTTTTTCATTGACTTTACCTGTACCCTCCGCGATCACCCGTGGCCAGCAGATAGAAAGTCTGTAGGCTTTTAATCCGATCTCACCCATGAGTCGTGCATCCTCTTCATAGCGGTGATAATGGTCGCAGGAAACATCACCCGTATTTCCTTCCCAGACCTTTCCCGGCTGTTTGCAGAACATATCCCAGACGGATAATCCCTTACCGTCATCATAAGCCCCGCCTTCAAGCTGGTAGCTTGCGGCTGCGGCACCCCAGACAAAATCTTTCGGAAAAGCCATTTTTACCCTCCTGTACCGGATAGTAATTTACTCATCATGTAGAATTTCAATTGTTCGCCACCGGCAGGAATATCCATTTCTTCCTCGAACACGAATCCTACCGATTCCCAGAATTCCCTAGCTACCACAGATGCTCCAAGACCAAGTCGTGACAACCCGGTTTGCAATGCTTTATTTTCCAGCTCCCGATAAATTCCCTTGCCGATACCGTTATTCTGGTACGACGGATCAATATATACTCTCCTAATCCCGTCATCTAACAGAGTACCTGTCCCTATTATCCGACCGTTATCTTCAGCAAGAACGCAATAACCATTTTCAGCGTCATGAAGTATATTTTCCCGCGAATGAAACTCCTTATATAACTTGAGAGCGCCTTCCGGGTAGACATCCTTGTAAGAGATCTCTACCACTTGATGGATCAGCGCAACAATGGTATCCAGGTCTTCCCTGTGAAATTCCCGTATCTGTATGTTGTGCGTCATGGTAATTGCCAGTATAAACTGCTTTCCTAAAAATTACCATACCGACGAAAGCCGGTATCCAGAGATTTATTTCCTCGAAATGCTACTAGATCCCGTTTCCCGTATCAAGTACGGGACAAGCTTCAACGGGATGGGTTGTTTTTGGTCTCGTAGGTATCTATGAGACTCCGGACTCTCAGTGTTTTTCTTACCTCGTCCGGCGAACGTTTTTTGTCAGGAGTTATTTCAACCGTTACCGGATTGTTCTGCCGAAGGTGGAAGAAATTATCCGAGTATCTCGATTCAATACCATCCAGCTCCAGCCATACCCATAACGTAGGAGTTTCCGACGTGAGAGTGACCAGTATTTTATCTTCAATACTTGTTATTTCCAACTCGATGTTCGATCTGACCAAGTCCAGGTGTTTTGGTTTTACAAAAGAAACGAAGTTATCTGAAACGGTTTGCCCATCTACCGTGAGATTAAGCCACAGCATTAAGTCACGCACACCGTATTGCCTGATCTCCTTTACACAGTTGAGTATATGGGCACGCATATTTTTCCCCGGCATGATATCCACAGGCTTTGATTCTTTTAGTATAACCTCCCCGTCTACCGTGGTTAACTCCCAGGATAACTCGCCTTCGCATTTTCCAAGCAGGTCGCTGGTAACGTGAATTGCCACCTTACCTTTTTCGGTATCTTCCACGCCAGATACCAGCAGGGGAGAGAAGAACCGTTTCGCCATGTAATGAAGTGCTTTCCACCTGTGGTAATAGTCTATCGATGACCAGCTCGCTACCGGCCAGCAGTCATTGAGCTGCCAGTACAGCGTACCCATAGTTCGTGGCATATTACGTCGCCAGTGTTCAACGGCATATTTCATAGCCAGTCCCTGCAGGATCTGGCTTGCCCATAAGGTCATCTCGAAATCGGAGGGGATCCTGAACCAGTCAAGCATATAGGTCATTATGGTAGTATTACCGATGCTGCTGCGTTGGTGGTGTTCCATCACGTAACTGGTAATATTCCTGTCCTGCGGTTCTGTATAGCCATAAACGGTTCGTGGTTCAGGAAACGACTGAAAACCGAACTCGCTGGCGAACCGGTGCATTGCGGTGCGGTACCATTCAAAAGGCTGCTTGCCATGCCAGACATTCCAGAGATGGGCGTCTCCCCTCCTGATATCGTTGAAGTCAGACCGGTCGTCATATGGAGTGTGCGGGCTGCACGGCCAGTAATCACGGTCGGGATCGAGTTCGTACACAACTCCCGGTATCATCTCATCAAAAAGCTTTGAATAATCTTCCCAGCTCATGTGCCCGTCTTTCCATCCATCGCCAACCCAGCGCTGCTCTATTTCATTATTACCGCACCAGAGAACGATGCAGGGGTGATGCCGGAGACGGCAGACATTATCTTCAACCTCGGCACGCACTTTGGTCATAAAATTGTCGTCGAAAGAAGGATAGGTAGCACAGGCAAACATGAAGTCCTGCCACACACAAATACCCATCTCATCGCAAAGGTCATAAAAAAGGTCGGGCTCGTATATTCCCCCGCCCCAGAGGCGCAGCATATTCATATTAGTTTCAGCTGCATCTTTGATAAGTCGGGAATAATCTACAGATTTTATATTTGGCGCGAATGTATCCGCCGGAATCCAGTTTGCCCCTTTGGCAAAGAAGGGGATACCGTTTACCGCGAACCGGAAGCATTCTCCCCACCTGTCTTTTTTCCGCTGCAGTCGTAATGTTCGCAAGCCGATCCGTTTTCGCTGAGTATCAAGGCAGTTTGCCTGTTCATCCAGGAGATTTATTTCCATGTCATAAAGAGGTTGTTCTCCCATCCCGTTCGGCCACCATAGTTCGGGTTTTTCGATGACCAGCCTGACATTGGCTCTACCATTTCTGAATCCGGCTTTCCCGGAAGCCATGCTTTTTGTTCCCCTGGATATAATAAATTCGGCAGTCACGGATTTCCCGGTTGCAATATCCGCAAGATCAGCCTGGATATCGAGAGTCACTTCCCCGGATTTCCGGTGTTTTTGCCTGAACGATACATCGCCAAGTCGAGCAGTATCATAGGCAATAAGCATTACCGGGCGCCAGATTCCGCAGGTCAGCAGGCAAGGTCCCCAGTCCCACCCGTAATTGCACTGCTCTTTTCTGATCCAGTTACCACCGCCGATTATATGGGGACCGCTTCGCAATGGAACCGGGTGTTCGGCTTGTCGTTTCCTGATATAGGGAATCGTGGAGTCAAATTGTACCTCAATGGTATTGCTGCCTTTTTTCAGAGTTTGTTTGACGTCGAATTCGTAAGTCCGGAACATGTTGTCCGTCCTACCGATCTCATGTGAATTTATCTTGATGGTAGCAAGTGTATCCAGCCCCTCGCACCGGAGAATAATCCGCTTTTTCTCTACTAATTCCTCCGAGACTTCGAATTTCCGCGAATATATCCAGTCCACTTCTCCTATCCACTGCAGGCTGTCTTCATTATCACGGTAATACGGATCAGGAATTTTCGCTGCAGAGAGAAGATCGGTGTGAACGGTACCGGGAACGGTTACCTTGATAGATTCATTATTCCCTGCCTGCCGCAAACTCCATTCGCCATCGAGATGGAAGATATGCATATTCCTCCTGAAATTAGACCGGCATTCTGACGTCAGCAGCTGCCGGTCTGTATTCGCGTGTTTAATTATCGGTTATAATGCAGGACTGGTTATCCTTCACCAAGCCACTTGGTTTCATGTTCGCCGTTCAGACATATAGCGCTGAAACCGTAAGGTTGATCTACCTTCTTGGTAATCAAAGGGCCGTGTACAAGCCCACCCGGAACGACAATCGCAGACGGGGTATCGATTATGACCTTTTCACCTTCTTCACCCATTCCTACCTCTATTTCAGCACCAAGATAACCGGGATTATCAGGATCCAGCCCCATAAAGACGAGACACTCATCATACGGGTGGACGTGTGGATCACGCCCTCCATGCCAGTCACCCAGTCCCTTGTGTATCGCCCAGGTAAAATTTAAAGCCAAACCCTCCAGATCCTTCCCGCCAAAACCATTGATAAAGTCGGCATTTCCACCGGATTTACGCTGCGTATCACGCATATCCATTTTTTTCACAAGGTGCCCGTATTTAGATTCAGCCATTTTTACAGTCCTCCTGTCACTTATAAACACTCAACTATTTAGGTGAGACGAACCTGTAACCGCCACCACGGTCATTCAGTATTATACTCGGGGGCGAGTCTTGAAGTTTACTTCTGAGACGTCTGATATACGTGCGAATTATTTCGGTATTCCCGTCTTCTCTACTAAGTATTTCAGTCAAGAGGGTCTTGCTGCTGAGAGTCTGACCATCACTCTTCATCAATGCGTAAAGGACTTTACACTCAGTTGGAGTCAGTCTTATCTTATCTTCTTTCATTTGAACTTCATTAGTATTAAGAAGCAGTCTGATACCACCTCTCACGAGGGTGTGATTTTCTACGCCTAGAGCCGCTGTATTAACCCTGCGAAGGACAGAATTCACCCTGGATACCAGTTCTCTCGGTCTGAACGGCTTCACGATATAATCATCTGCACCTAATTCCAGCCCTTCTACCTGGTCTTCTTCCCATCCTCGGACAGTCAGAATAATTATCGGAACAGTTGAAAAGGAACGTATTCTCTTTAGCACCTCAAATCCATCGATGCCCGGGAGATTTAAATCAAGGATAACGATATCGTATGTCTTTGATTCAACCATCTGGACTCCGGTAAGTCCTCCGTATGAGAATGAAATATCCGCATCCGGCCAGCGAATCTGCAAACAAAGCGATACTGCTTCAACTACCTCCGCATTATCTTCAATGATAAGGACCTTCATTCACTGTTCCTCCTTAATTACATATCAAACATAAATATGCCACTAAACTCAGTAGTGAAAGAGTATTCGATATAAAGAGACCCGATTACGATCGGTACATAACAATGTAAATGAAATAACGTCAGTATGTCAATAATTTCACAAAATGTCTGGTAAATATACGTTATGTACTAAGTTAATGTAGGGAAAGCGAAAGGAAAAAGTTACCGTGTTAAGAGCACAATAGAACGCTTTAGCCTGGTACCAGTAAACCTTGGAAAGAGACTAAATGTGAATGTCCAGTTTATTTCTCTTTAACGGTTCGGCTTTATATATCGAGAGTAGTGATTTCATGTGTTCTGCAGATATTAATACATCCTGGTTGAACATCCACTGGTCGACCGCTCCCAGCGAAATTCCACCTAAGAGTATTTCTTTTAGATCTCCTCTGATAATTGAAAGAACGTCTTTCGCCGAAGTCTGAATGTCATAGTCGATACCGGAAAAGTCTCTCTGGAATACCGCCGGATGTTTTTTACAGAGATTCCGGTTTTCCATAAATGTTAGTAATTTTTCATAGATTTGTTTCAAGGCTTCCATCTTTGGACGGTATTCTTTCTCTTCCAACATTGTAAGTAGATACTTCTCGATATCGGATGCTATTTTCGGCAGTTTCTTGAAATTCCTGTTGAGCCACTTGGGATAAAGAGGGGCATATCTCCTGTTCAGCAGGAATACCAGCCTCATTATCTTCTCCACCGTCCTGGCAGCATTCAGGTGCATAGAGATAAAGTCACCTCTTTGTCCGCACAGAGAAATTAAATCATCATCACAACCGATATCGGACAGTGAGTATGCGATCCTGTACCGCCAGACATCCTCGGGAAAGTATCCCAGTTGTTCACGAAGTGACGTCAGTTCACCGGTAAAGTCCTCGAACACCTCCCCCGACGTAAATTCAAGCAGTCTCTGTTCAGATACAGCCAGCCAGTCGAGATCCGATTCAGGCACTCCCGGGATACCGATCGTCAGTTCAAGGAATCGTTGCGGTATCGTGATTACCACATGGTGATATCCGGTATCATCCTTCGAGGGTATACTTCCCCAGTGTTCGGCAAAGGTAAACCGGGTAGAGAATCCTTCGAAATCGTAAGGTAGTTTTTCATTGAAGATTTTGTCCAGTTTTGACGCATATTTCTCATACATCATCTCCGAAAGGAAAATATGGCAGCGTGGGCCCCACTCATGATCCCTGGAAATCTCGTCATCGTTACCGATGACATCAGAACCATACCCGATCAGGGCAGCCGCGTAATTATTTTCAATCTCAGGGAGATTGTCTAGGATAATCGGCTTTACACATTCAAAATAATACTTTCTCGATAAATCCAGCCCTTTCATAGGTATACCTCTCATTAACAATACCAGCAGGCTATTATATCACATATACCTCGCCTGAAATTGACGCTTTATCCTGACCTGCCTATAATACAGACACGCCGAAATAATACGTAAAGGAGACCAAATGTCCGACAATTACATACTGCCTGTGACCAGTCCCGAAGAAGCAGGGCTCGACCCTGAAAAACTCGAACTTCTGAACCAGACCATGCAGAGATACGTCGACGAGGGGAAAGTACCCAATATAGTGACGCTTATTACCCGTGAAGGGAAGATCGGGAATTTCGAAACTCACGGTTACCTTGATATCGATACCCGGAAACCGGCAGGAAAAGACTCCATCTTCAGGTTATACTCGAACAGCAAACCGATCGCCGGCACAGCCGTGATGATGCTTTGCGAGGAAGGTCTGTTAGACCTGGATGACCCTGTATCGAAATACATTCCTGCCTTCAAGGATCCGATGGTAATATCGTCAGAACCGCTCCCACGAAATGCTGGACCCGGCGCGATGCTGCCGCTCAAGCCGGCAAAACGTGAAATCACCGTCCGCGACTGCCTCCGGCATACGACAGGCTTAGCAACACCTGATAGAATTACGGTGAGAGTTGCATCGCAGTATATAAACGCCATCGAGGAGTCAGGCTGGGACCTGGCGACATCGCTTGACCAGCCGCCACGAAAGACATACCTGGAACGGGTCGAAGCTCATGCGGCAATCCCGCTGAGTTTCGAACCGGGAACTGACTTCGT
>CP070800.1:1431462-1438465 GCA_020343555.1 Dehalococcoidales bacterium | reverse complement strand
TCGAGAAATTCACAAGAGATCGATAGAAGATCCGGAAAAGTTCTGGGGAGAACTGGCAGAACAAATCGACTGGTACAAGAAATGGGACAAAGTACTTGTTGAAGATTTCGAAAACGCCAAACATGAATGGTTTGTTGGCGGTAAATTGAATGTAAGTTATAACTGTCTTGACAGACATGTCAAGACCTGGCGGAAGAATAAGGCCGCTCTCATATGGGAAGGTGACGGTGGAGATACCAAGACACTCACTTACCAGGAACTTTACCATGAAGTAGTTAAATTCGCCAATGTGCTTAAGAAACATGGGGTGAAAAAAGGCGACAGGGTATCTATCTACCTCCCAATGATACTTGAACTCCCGATTGCCATGCTTGCCTGCGCTCGTATCGGCGCTACCCACAGCATAGTATTCGGCGGTTTCAGTGCGGATGCTCTGAGAGACAGGATTCTCGACTGCGAATCAAGTTTCCTGATATGTGTGGACGGATATTATCGGGCAGGACGGGTGATAAGAAGCAAGGACAATGCTGACGCAGCACTTGCACAGTGCCCGGCAGTTAAGAAAGTAATCGTAGTAAATCGTGCCAATATGGAACTTGAACTTAAAGAGGGACTTGAATACTGGTGGCACGAAGAAATGGCAACCGAGGGTATAAAAGTGGTTTGCGAGCCTGAACAAATGGACTCCGAAGATCCCTTGTTCATTCTTTATACTAGCGGCAGCACGGGAAAACCCAAAGGCGTTCTTCACACACAAGCGGGTTACCTGCTTTACACCATGCAGACTTTTAAATGGATTTTCGATTATAAAGAAGAAGATACTTACTGGTGCACGGCTGATATCGGATGGGTAACCGGTCACAGCTATATCGTGTACGGTCCTCTAGCTCAGGGCGCAACGAGTCTCATGTTCGAAGGTGTTCCCAACTATCCCAAACCGGACAGATTCTGGGAGATAATCGAAAAATACCAGGTCAATATATTCTATACCGCCCCAACCGCTCTTCGATCGATCATGCGTGAAGGCGATGAATGGCCGAATAAGCATGATATGAGTTCGCTAAAAATTCTTGGCTCCGTCGGCGAGCCTATCAATCCGGAAGCCTGGATGTGGTATTACGAAGTTATCGGAAAGAGCCGCTGCCCTATCGTTGATACGTGGTGGCAGACGGAGACCGGCGGAATTCTTATTACACCTATCCCTGGTGCTACACCGATAAAGCCGGGTTCCGCGACTGTTCCTTTCCCGGGCGTCGATCCGGAAATTCTCAGGGAAGACAGTACTCAAGCCGATGTTAATGAAGGCGGTTATCTCGTTATCAAGAAACCCTGGCCCGGCTTGATGCGAAGAGTTTATGGTGATCCCGAGAGGTTCAAGAATACGTATTTTGTACAGTATCCTGGAGTTTATACAACAGGTGACGGTGCTAGGATTGACGAAGACGGGTACTACTGGTTGATGGGACGTATAGACGATGTTATCAATGTGTCCGGCCACCGAATGGGAACAGCCGAAGTGGAAAGTGCCCTGGTCTCTCATGACAAGGTTGCTGAAGCAGCCGTCGTAGGTATGCCGCATGAGATAAAGGGACAGGGAATATATGCTTTCGTAACGTTAAACGCCGGTATTGAGGGAACCGATGACCTGAAGAAGGAATTAGTACAGCATGTACGCAAGGAGATCGGACCTATCGCTTCACCTGACAAGATTCAATTCGCTGACGGGCTACCGAAGACCAGGAGCGGTAAAATCATGAGACGTATCTTGACAAAAATAGCTGCCGGTGATACCGGCAACCTTGGTGATACGAGTACTCTTGCTGATCCATCCGTGGTTGATACACTGGTTAAAGGAGCCCAGTAGTAATCGATGTAACACGGTAACGCCTATTCTCAGGAGAGAGTTGGCTTGAGTCGAGTTAACTCTCTCCTGATTAGTAATATCTCAACTCGCAAAATTCAATCACTAGGAGGAATTTCCGCTTATGGCTCACGGCCCGGCAACTAAATGGAAGGAAGACAAATCGGAAGGATTCAAGACGAAACTCGGTCTTGGTATGATTGCCATTTTCATTGTGATATACCTGACATTCATACTTATCTGTGTTATCAGCCCCCAGACTATGGCAAATGATATAGGAGGATTAAACGTAGCTGTTACGTACGGGTTTTTGATTATTGTTATCGCTATAGTCCAGGCTCTTATATACAACGTTATATGTTCCCGAAAAGAGAAGGCCGACGAACTCTCCGAACTTGAAAAGGGGGATGATAGCTAATGAATTACGCTGCCGAACCCCTGGCAATCGGAATTTTTATTGCTTTTGTGATTGCCGTTCTCTTTTTGTCATGGTTTTTTGCCAGAAAAGCTAAATCTGCAAGCGGATACTTTGCTGCCGGTGGGAATATACATTGGACTGTAAACGGAATCGCATTTGCCGGTGATTACCTTTCTGCCGCTTCTTTCCTCGGTATCGCTGGTATGGTTGCAATTTATGGTTACGATGGCTTCCTTTACTCGATCGGCTTTCTCGCAGGTTGGATGGTGGCTCTGTTTGTAGTCGCCGAACCCCTCAAGAAAATGGGTAAATATACCTTCGCTGATGCAATCGATGCCAAATTCTCATCACGAGGTGTTATTTTCGCTGCTGCTGTCAGCACACTCATTGTATCCTTGTTTTACCTTATCCCGCAGATGGTAGGAGCGGGTACTTTAATTGAACCGTTACTGGGTCTCCCATTTGAAGCAGGTGTCATTATCGTGGGAGCGGTAGTAATACTTATCGTTGCTACTGCGGGTATGGCATCGACAACGTGGGTTCAGTTCATAAAGGGCGGACTCCTCGTAATCTTTTCAATTGTTATAGTAATAATTGTGCTTGCTAACGGTCTTTCAACGTCTCCCGATCAGGACGGCGTTGAATATCATGAGTTTACAGCGATCGGAGTTACAGGCACTACCGGTGAAATCAAAATAGATAATTCTTCGTATGATGTCGTGGGTGAATACGATGTCAACGATATGACTTTTGTTAAACTGGAAAAAGATAATTTAGAGTCATTCTGGAAACTTGAAGAAGACCAGAACCTGCTTACCGAAGCACAGTCGATAGTTATGCAACCGAACGGTCCGGATCTGTATAACGGTGCTCCTAAAGAAGAAGGGCTTTTTTATCAGGTAGGTCATCTGAGTGAAATTAACGGTGAAACAGATACTGAAACAGGAGGACTCGGTCTCTTCGGATTTATCGAGAAAATTAAGGATGGTACCGTTGTCCGCTGGGGTACGGAAAAGATCACCGATGGTGAAAATGATGTTACCATCTATTATCAAAAAGCTACTTCTGGAAGTGATGTACTCATTCCGGGTTTGAAATTTGCAATTGATCCCGAACGGGGTGCATCACCAGCAGACAGGGTAAATTTCATTTCACTGATGATTGCCTTATTCCTCGGTACTGCAGCCTTACCTCACGTTCTGATACGCTATTACACTGTACCGAGTGCGGCTTATGCCAGGAAATCGACAATCGTCGCTGTTGCTGCGATTGGATTGTTCTACCTACTTACCATGTACCTTGGACTCGGAGCCATGACCAACGGAGTGATAGATCTGACTAACAATAATATGGCTGCACCTTTACTTGCCAAGGCATTCGGACTGGGAATATTCGCTGTTATTTCGGCAATCGCTTTCTCTACAATCCTTGGCACAGTAAGTGGACTGATTGTCGCTTCATCCGGTGCTATCGCTAATGATATCATGCAGAAGTTCATGGGTATGCATATGAGCGAGTCCAAAATGGTTATGGCAGGAAGAATAACTGCGATTGTCGTCGGTGTCATAGCAATGGTACTCGGTATACTATTCAAGAGCATGAATGTCGGCTATCTTGTAGGTTGGGCCTTTTCTATCGCGGCATCTGCTAATTTACC
Source organism: Dehalococcoidales bacterium (assembly GCA_020343555.1). The sequence continues at coordinate 1,434,529 of CP070800.1, read as the reverse complement.
GGCTATCATCATGGTATTATTCTGGAAGGGGACAACCGCAAAAGGCGTCATCGCTTCTATTTCAGTCGGTTTAATACTGGCTCTTGGTCTGATACTATTGTCACCGGATACATATGCACAGGTATACGGATTGCCGGCGGGAGACGCGCCAATGCCAATCAGCCAGCCGGCTATTATCTCGGTACCGATAAGTTTCATAACTCTTGTTGTGGTATCCCTGTTTACAAAGAAAGACAGAATTGTTGAATAAACGCTAACCGGCGAGAATTATTTGTTTTTACCCGGATGGACCCTCAGGTGACTGGGGGTCCATCACTTTCATACATATTTAGTGTGTTGTGTTCCACTTACTATTTAACATATAATCACTAATATCAAGAGATCAATATGGTAAAAGATAAAGACCATTACTATATATATGTTATCGAGTTATCACCCGCAGTAACGAAGAATAAGAGATTCGCTAAAGAGAACCGTGGATACAATCCATTTTTACCTTGTTACTATGTCGGTATGACCGGTCTTACTCCTGAAGAAAGATTTGAAAACCATAAAAAGGGATATAAATCTAACCATTTCGCCCATAAATATGGAATCAGGTTAGTACCGAAAATATACAATAGGTACAATCCGATGTCATACAAGAAAGCAGCTGAACGAGAAGTATTACTGGCTAACGCACTAAGGCACAGAGGGCATGGAGTCTGGCAGAATTAATAAAACAATGGTAGACTGATTTGAATATTAATATGGGAGGTATATCTTGGTAGACAAGACAAAAGAGCAGCTATTCAATGAACGTGAAAAAAGACTCAGCGATACTATCCAGCTAAAGATCCCCGATAGAGTACCTATAGAAATGTCGTTCGGATATTTTCCGGCAAAGTACACGGGAGTAACCTGTAAACCTTCTTACTATGACTTTGATACCTGGCTGGAAGCGACCAAGAAAACTATTCTCGATTTCGAACCTGACGCGCTGTGTCACGTCCAGAGTATCGCTCCGGGGCTTGCCATGGAATACATCGATCCGAAGGCACAAAAGTGGCCAGGATATAACCTTCCCGATGAATCCGGTCACCAGGCGATTGAAGGCGAGTGGATGAAAGCCGGTGAATATGAGCATTATTTCAGAGACCGGACAGATTATCTGCTAAGGGTATATTTACCACGTATAAGCGGAGCCATGGAATCATTCAGAGACCTTCCGAACCTGAATGAGATCGGTTACGGAGTCCAGGGAGTCATGGCACTAGCCCAGGCACTGGCAAAACCTGAGATCAAAGCCAGTATCGAACAGCTGCAAAAAGCCGGTGAAGAACTGAATGTTTTCTACCCGAAGATGATCGAGTTCAACAAAGAGATCGAAGCACTCGGATTTCCGATGACCTCGATGGGAGCCGGAGGAGCGCCTTTCGATGCTATCTCCGACTGGATGAGAGGGATGCAGGGTGCCATGCTGGACATGTATAGACAGCCTGGCAATCTGATGAGAGCACACGATGAAATCTTAGAGAGAACACTGGCGAGAATAGCAGCGATGCCACAGCGTACTGACAATCCCAGGGTGTTCATGGCACTCCACCGCGGCTCGGATGGGTTTATGTCTCTTGAACAATTCGAGAAATTTTACTGGCCGGGGCTGAAGACAGTTATCCTGGCGATTGTCGATAAAGGTATGGTCCCGGGGATCTTCTTCGAGGGCGACTGGACACAAAGACTGGATTACCTGGCAGAGTTGCCGCCAGGAAAAGTACTGGGGCATTTCGATACCACGGATATAGGCAAAGCGAAAGAAGTCCTGAAAAATAATATGTGTATCAGGGGGAATGTCCCCGCAACACTGCTTCGAACAGGGACCACGCAGGATGTCAAAGATTATTGTAAGAACCTTATCGACGTGGTAGGCAAAGACGGAGGTCTGGTCATGTGTCCCCGGGTCGTACCTGACGAGGGGACCGCAGAGAATATACACACGATGATAGACGTCACCAAGGAATACGGAGTCTATAACTAGAGGATAGTTTTGAAAAGAAAACGAGGGACGGCTAAGCCAGTCCCTCGTACTATATTTAGACATTATAAACTTTATAGAAGTCGTTTGGCGGCAATTGTAGCGAAGTCCACCAGTCGTGACGAATAACCCCATTCGTTGTCATACCATGATAGAATCTTGACTACTCTGTCACGAAGAACCATCGTGTTTTCCATGTCAACTATGGCTGAATGAGGATCACCTATAATATCATGTGATACAAGGGCTTCGTCACTTACTCGTAAAACACTCTTCATTTCAGGTTGTCTTGACGCCTGTTTAAGCGCTGTATTAACCTCATTGACAGTTACGTCTTTCTGAAGAGTGGCAACTATGTCCGTTAATGAACCATCAGGTACGGGAACTCTCATTGCCATCCCGGTCATCCTTCCTCGAAGTTCTGGGAGAACTTTTTCAGCGGCACTGGCAGCACCGGTAGTGGTGGGAATAATAGACAGAGCGGCGGCTCGTCCTCTACGACGGTGACGTGCGGGGGTATCCATCAGAGACTGACTTGACGTGTATGCATGAACGGTAGTAAACATCAGGTGCTCTATACCAAAAGCTTCATGTAATACCTTAGCTATCGGTACAAGACTGTTTGTGGTGCAGGAGGCGAGAGATATTACTTCATGGTTATCAGGATCATATTTGTCATTGTTGACACCAAGAACAATCATAATATCGGCGTCATCCGAAGGAGCTGAAATGATTACTTTTTGCGCTCCTGCTTTCAGATGACCGGCTGCCTTTGATCTTTGACGAAATGCACCACTGCTTTCTATGACTATATCGGCGCCTACTTCACTCCAGGGTATCTTACTAGGTTCGGGAACCGAGAAGAAAGTGACGCTCCCACTCCCGACTTTAATATGAGAATCGTCATTTGATATCTTTCTGGGATACCAGCCATGAACAGAATCATATTTTAAAAGATAAGCGAGATCACCTATATCAGCGAGATCATTTACAGCAACTACTTCAAGCCCTTCTCTCGCAATACATTGTTTAAATACACAGCGTCCAATTCGT
>CP070800.1:1421725-1431362 GCA_020343555.1 Dehalococcoidales bacterium | reverse complement strand
GGCTTAGTGTACTGAATCAGAAATCCGTTTAATTATAGTTCTGCCTGAATATAAGTCATAAGTCACAGGCTGTCTTAAGATTCCCCGCTTCTGCTTCTATCCCCTGACTGGAGACACCCTCACCTTACCTCTCCCGTCGAGGGAGAGGAATGTCCTGGTCGGTATGGGTATACTGGAATGTCATTGCGAGACTCGGCGTCAACAGCCGAGACGTGGCAATCTATATAAATCAAATTTCAAGGAGCAAGAAATGACTGAAAACAAATATGACAACCTTTTTCTTTCGGGACCCAAGCCCTGGTATCAGACCGCTTCCGGTCCGGTAATCGCCCATCTTGAGGACGATATTCTCAAGGGCGCGCACCAGTATCACATCCACTGGGTGCCGGTACAGCCCGGCGCTGTCCCGGGTATGAAATCATGGGATGACATGGGGCATGGACCTCACACTCACAAGGAACCCGAAGTAATGGTACATGTCGGGATGGATCCGGAGAATCCCTATGACCTGGGAGCGGAGATCGAGTTCTACATGGGAGAAGAGATGGAGAAGCACGTCATCACCGGCTCCACGCTGGTCTATCTCCCGGCGGAATTCGTGCACGGCCCCTGGATAATAAAGAAAGTGGAAAGACCGTTCCTGGTGATGACAGTCTGCCAGGAACCCGAACATACGGAAAAAGCCCGTCCTGACCTTGTTTCCGAGGAACAGAGAGCAAAGCTGATGTTCATCGACCAGAATTATGACAGCCCGGAAAGGAAGGTCACCGTTCCGAAAGGCCTGGGAGAGTGGTAGCGCTGGATTAACCGCCCCCGATAACAGGCAGGAAAACGATTTTATCACCGGCTTGCAGGATCCTGTCAGCCGGTGATATTTCGTCGTTCACGGTAATCATGGTGTTGTACTTGTTTATATACAACGAGGGGTACAGACCGGAGATATGTTCGAGGACATCGCTGACCGCCGGAAAATCCGTAATGGATATCTCCATCGAAGATGTCCCGGTAAGGTTCCGTTGTGTACCCATAAATTCAACTGAAGCCGTCATTTCTTTCCTTGATCCGTAGTTTCCAGTATTATTGCCCGTATTCAACCAGCAGCTTGTCCGCCTGGTCATCGAGAAGGCTGAACTTTTCGACCGTTTCACGCCTTGGGACAGAGTCTGAAGTAAAACCTTTTTTCTCGTATACTATATCGCACAATCGGTTGTAGGCATCCCTTCTTTTCTGTATCAGCAGTTCATGCCGCTGTTCCGGTTCGGAAGTAATTTCGGTATCACCAGACTGTTCCTTAAGCCAGGAATTGTAATATTCCATGCGTGCTTCGTATTCGTTAAAGAATGCAGGACCAAGTGCCCTGTCAGGGATACGGTCGCTGGCACGGGTACCCTTCCCCTGCCTGAGATTGATAAGCTTCTGCAGTATATACAATCTTTCCGAGTCGCTGATCATGTCATCGATCGTTTTCCTGTTGCCTGTTGTACCGTTAAGGAAATTCATATAGTACTCAAGCGTCGGGAAATTTTTCGAAGGTTCCGACGTGTTCGCTGCTTCGGGATTCCGCACATCTATCCATGGTAGTTTGCACAGTCCGGTAGCGTTGAACCAGGTGCGTATCAGCGGGAACCACCGGCAGGCATCTGCTTTCTGTTCCAGTGTCGGTAATTCGTTGTAGACCTGGTCGATGAATATAAGCCAGGCTTCATCGTGCTGCGGTCCTTTCAAAGCAAAACCGTATCCGCCCTGCTGGGCAAGCGACTCCTTGGTGATGTACATCGAAAACTCAAGACCTTTGACTTCCATGGCAAACTTATTCAGTTCAGCGGTAACTTCATCGATCGATACGCTGTTCCGGTCTGAATATTTCTCTGCCACCCACTTTCGACTCCTGGCCACTCCCTGTCCGGCAACCTTGCCAAATCCTTTTCCGTCGGCAATTTCATGTAGTAGCTTTATTGCCGCTTCCCTGTCACCGAACTGCAGTTCATAACCGGTATCATCTGCGGTAAGGTAACCACGCTGAAAACACTCCATGAAAAAAGCTGTGGTTACACCGGTTGAAATCGTATCAAGGCCATATTCGTCGCAGTACCAGTTGTATTCCATCACGAACTGTGGATCGAAGATACCCATTGCGGTAACAGCAGCCACGGTCTCATACTCCGGACCGTCGACACTTACCGTGCTTCCGGCTTTATCTCCCATCGTCAGCTTCACACCTTCCGATCCCTTGGCACAGGCAAGGTTACATCCGTAATAACATCCGTCCGGAACGTTCTTACTGAAGTATTTCTCAAGGAACTCGGCGGCGAATATTTTTGGGGCGTCCTCACTCTGTCCGTACTGGTAGTTGTTCACCGGTAGAATATGAAATTTGTTCATGTACTCGGAAAGGATCGTCGTTCCCCAGGCTTCCAGGTTCAATTGACCGGGATCAACTTCGGAGACCACACGTCGCAACAGCGAACCGGCATTCCTGACCGTTTCTTTATTGGCAGGATTGTTCGCATTCGCTTTAGCCAGGCTGGAACGGGCGACAATCGCTCGTATCCCCTTCGTCCTCATCACGGTACCGGTACCACCCCGACCGGCTTGCTTCGCTCTTATCCGGTTTCTTCTCCGGTCGTAATACAGGCTGTTGAGGATACCGAATCGAGCGTTTGTTGCACCTTTTCCGGCTGTAACTGCTGTGATGGTATCAGTGTATTCGTCATTGTTCAGCTCAAGCAGTAGTTTCTCACCGTAAGAAAGAGCGCCCGAATTATTCTCATCGTCATATTCGGGCACGACGGCGATGCTGATTGTTCCCGCGTCACCGTCAATTATAACGACAACTTCTTTCTCTGATTTGCCTGTAACCGCCAGAGCATCGAATCCGGCGAATTTCAGCAGCGGTCCGAAATGACCGCCGATATTGGAATCGACAAACGTATCGGTAAGTGGGGATATCGTACCCACGATGAATTTACTGGTAGCCGGGAATCCCGTTTCACCTCCCAGTGGACCACTTGCCATCACCAGGATATTTTCAGGACTGTCATATCGGGTAGCTTTAGCTGTCCCATCCCATATCAGTTTCAAGGCATATCCACGTCCCCCGATATATTTATCTTTAAAATCCGGAGGAAGTTCCCTGATGGTTATTTCATTGTTATCCAGGTTTATGTTAAGTATTCTATCTGTATAACCGGCAGATATCTTCGCCGGTTTATAGCTAATATGATGTAATAATTCCATACGTGCGTACTCCAGTAATAATTGATGAGATAATGAGAAAGATTTGTGTAAATCAGAAAGGCCCCGCCTATATAGCGGGGTTGGTAGGCATAGGGATGCGGATCCCCTTTAAGAGAAGGTTACGGTTATATGATTTGTTATTGAGTTTTGTATGTTCTTCTGTAAACATTACAAATCTATTGTAGCATGAAGCGTTCTATCAGACTAGTATGAAAAAAGGAGTAAAAAATACTAATGACTAACTAAGAAGCATTAAACAATATCGACCGGGATATTCCTCTCCCTTGACGGGAGAGGTTAGGTGAGGGTGAAAAGTAAAGATTTGCCCATGCCCCCTCACCCTGACCCTCTCCCGCAGCGGGGAGAGGGAAATTTTTCAAAGGTTTCCTACAGTTCGTCCGTATATTCAGCCTAAGGAGTTTTCATCATCAACCCTGAACCGCCGCTTACACAGATACTGTCACCGGTGATGTAATCTGCTTCAGGAGAAGCCAGGAACAGAGCTGCCTTGGCAATATCTTCGGTCGTCCCTATCCTCTTTAGAGGTACCATGTTCTGCGCCATTCCACGCTGGTGGGCTTCCACATCCTTGACGCCCGGTCCTGAAAACACGGCGGACATATCGGTCAGAACCATACCCGGGTGTATCATATTGACGCAGACATTGTACGGAGCCAGGTCGGCAGCAGCCGAGCGTGTTACCGAAGCCTGCGCTGCTTTGGAAGCATGATAATGGACGTTCATCGCTCCGGTCTCGAATGCTGCAACCGAGACTATATTCATGATCTTCCCTGACTTTTGCTTTTTCATGTACGGAGCCACTGCGAGGATAGTGAGGAAGGTTCCCTTGCAGTTGATATTCATCACCCTGTCCCATTCTTCTTCGGTGGTAGCCTCAAATGGAGTAGGATTAGTGCCGACTCCGGCGCAGTTATTCAGAATGTCAATCTTCCCGAATTTCTCTATCGCCTTCTCAACCGTTTCCTTTACCTGGGCGCTGTTCGAAACATCGCAATGCAGATATATTGCATCTCTACCCTTTGCTTTTATGTCACCGACAGTCTGCTCGCCTTCCTTGTCCAGAACATCGACGATAACTGAGTCACAGCCTTCGTCGGCATATCTCATTGCAATAGCCCTGCCCATTCCACGAGCTCCTCCGGTAATAAACGCTACTTTATCCTGCAGTATCATCAACTGCCTCCTTCATTCGTTACTTAGAGAAAACGTATCATTCTTTCCGCGTTGGTGCCGCTTGAAAATCACCTGTCGTAAGCTGCATATCGAAGTGCAGCACCGGTTTTTTAATATCCCTCACCACCAGCGGGCAGTGTTTCAATCCTTTCGGTATATAAACCATGAAACTGCTGTGAATGATGTACTGTTCGTCATCCATCCATATCTCGGCTTCGGCACCCAGATCTTCCGGGTGTTGCGGATCATAACCTATGAAGCCGATTATCTCTGGATAGGGGTGAACATGGGCTTCCATCCTACCGGGGTCTTCACCGGCATACATCCATGAAAAATTTACCATCATGGCACCTCCAACCACACGGTCGCTCAATCCCATAAAATGGTGAAGCTTCGGGGCTTCCAGGTTATCCAGGTCCGATGGCGGTCTCTCTGCGCCCGGTGGCGGCGTTGGAGGTTTCAACACAAAATACTTTTCGTATTTTCTTTCAACCATTTTTCTCCTCCCTTCAGGGAGTATTATCTTATTATGCCGATACGTTTCCGGTGACAATCATTGCCTGCCCGACTATGTCAGCTGAAACGTCGGAAGCCAAAAAGACAACCGCATTGGCAACGTCCTGCTGTTCTGTCAGCCTGCCAATGGGTATCGACTTGGCGAACTGCTCAAGCATTCCCGGAGGAGCATTCTTGGCAAATCCGGTTATCGCCGGACCTGGAGAAACGCAGTTGACATTGATACCATGCGGTCCCATTTCCTTGGCTATCGCCATAGAGAAAGAATAGATTCCTCCCTTAGCGGCAGAGTACACGGCGGTCATCGCCCCACCGTTGATTCCTGCCCCGGAAATCAGGCTGATAACCTTGCCGTATTTTCGCTCTATCATTCCCGGCAGAACAGCCCGGGTGCAGTAAAGCACTCCCATAAGATTCACATTTATGTCAAACTCCCATTCCTTCTCTGTCATATCCATGAAAGGCTTAGGTGGAGTACAACCGCCGGCATTGTTAACCAGGATATCTATCTTTCCGAATTCACCGAGCGCTTTATCAACCATACTCCTTACTTCATCACTCCTGGTGATATCGGCGGTGATAGAGATAGACTTACAGCCGAGGTCCTTAAGCATCTTCACCGTCTCTTCGGCGCTGGCTGAATCGATGTCGTTTACGATAACGTCACAGCCCTCTTTAGCCAGTGTCAGCGATATCGCCCTGCCAAAACCGATAGGACTTCCCGCGCCGGTGACAAGAGCAACCTTTCCTTTTAAACCCAGGTCCATAGTGTCCTCCTTAACTAGACTTCAACATCTTTAGCGGTAATGTAATTTGTAGACTCGGAAGCCGCGTTCGGATCGAATGTCTTTTTCACCTTTCGCAGCAGCGTATGATAATTCAGCGTTTCCGGTCCGTACATATCATGAAGTTCGTCACTCCAAACATGCTGCGGAACGCCGAATCGACCTTCTATAGCCCTTTTATTGGCAGCCTCATTTAAAAATCCCTGGATACTCTCTATCTGTTCGATACTGGTAGGAGCATAGCGGATTAGAATCTCACCATGTCCAGTATGACCGTGCTCAATGGACTGGACGAATGGATACAACGCGTCATCCAGGACCGCACCATTATCGATGAGTTCCTGTTTCAAGTCCACCGTGTATGTGATGTAACGGGTCATCAGCGGAAAAACATCCGTACCGCCGACGGTCCCGCCGCCCCAACCGGTCGCCCTTGATGTTTCCCTGATAGCGCCGGTCTCCCTAATATAACGCCATATATATCCGGCGGCGAGTTCCGGTTTTTCTACATCTTCCAGCGACCATGCATCGGTCTCCTGTACAATTATGTCAAGCACCTTCTTCTTGTGCTCGAAGTCTCTCGGTGAAGTGCCGGCAATAAGGATCATGAATCCGGGTCCCTGGACCTGATCACCGAACTTTTTCGCATTAGCCATATCTTCTTCATTATCGGTACCCAGGTTCGAAGCCATCATCGCCGTATTAAATCCCATCAGTTCGAATGCTATCTCACTCTCACCGATCTTCTTGACCGCTTCTATCATCATGTCCACGTCTTTAAATGAGAGGTACTTGATCATAAAGTTAGGCGGGATTTCCTTCGGTTTATACTTCGGGCAGACTCCTTCCACTCCGAAGGTAGCTGGCCCCGGCCAGTGGTACAGCTTCTGTGCTGCCGCCGTAAAAACACCAAGACCTCCAAGCGGAACGGTGTTTCCCCTGATAATACCCCTCAATGATGGTCCCGGCCCGTCGCCGCAGAACCATTCATCATCCGAACCGAGAGATCCCATCCTGACGATCTCGCCATCGCCTGTCACCCATTCCAGGGCAAGCTGGTTCCTCTCGCCGTAGCTGCCACTCTGACTGAGATGTCCCAGGTTTACATGCGCAGCCAGCGGCAAAGCCGAACAATTCGCACCCGCAGCGGTAACATTACAGTTCAATCCACGCTTCATTAATTCTGCCTGTAATTGAGCATAGATAACATATGGCTGGACAACGGCGTACATATCTTTCTCATTAATCTCGAGTATCTTGTTCATGCGACGCAGGTCTATCCTGATACAGCCGGGATAGGTCGGGTCACTGTAAAGCCAGCCTGTACTGGCGGCCTTGAACTGGACGCCATACTTGTTGCACAGTTTGACTATCGCCTGTACTTCTTTCGTACTTGCCGGCAGAGTGACAGCCTCATACCGCGGCTGGTAGACGTCTTTCGGCGGTGCGGTGGCAGCCCTGATAGGAAAGGCATATGATTCCGTTACCACCGGGTCATCCGAGATGTATTCCGGGCCGATTACATCTTCTACAGCTTTATAAAAATCCTTATTTAAAGCCATTATTCATATCCTCCTTCTAGACTGCTTTATCCAGTAATTCGACTATATCGTATACTTTCATGCTGCCATCCTGGTTCTTAATAGCATCACTGAAAGCCTTCTCGCACCAGGGGCAGGCTGAAACAAGTGCTTCGGTGCCAGTCGAATCGGCTTCAACGATTCTCTCGTTCGCCGTCCATTCGGCATACTCAGGATTGGAAGTATCCACGCCTCCACCTGAGCCACAGCACCAGGTATATTCCTTAATCCTATCCATCTCGACAAGCGTCAGACCGGGAATGCTTTTCAGGACTTCACGCGGCGGTTCGTATACACCGTATGTCCCCCGCATGAATTCTCTTGGTGGATCGAACAGCCTGACATGCCCGGGAATCTCTTTCCCTTCCCAGGGTATGTACGGTTCGCCAAGTCTGCCTAGACGGCACGGATCATGGTAGGTGACTCTCATATTCACTTTCTTATTGGGCTTGAGTTTACCTTCCTTGATAAGCCTGTCCAGGTATTCCGTGATATGAAGCACCTCCACGTCAGGCTTCATACCGCACTTCTCATAGAGTACCTTGAATGCCTGGTAGCCGTCGGCGCAGCTGGTCACGACTATCTCGGCGCCGGATTTTTTAAACATCTCCAGGTTCCCCTTTGCCTGGTTCAAGAAATCTTCCTTGTATCCCATCTGGTAGGCGCGTCCGCCGCAGCAGACTTCATTCGCCCCGGCAATCCCGACATCGACACCTGCCTTCTTCAGCAACGATACCGTAGCCTGGGCTACCTTCCACAGGTCTTCATCGTAGCTAGTCAGGCAGCCGACATGATACAGTACCTTGACCTGCTCTTTCGAAGCGTCTTTCACATCCAGTCCCTTTGCCCAGTCGCCGCGCTTCGCCTGCGTTCCAGCCACCATCGTATTCTGTTTTCTCAGCATGTTTATCGTTTTATCGAGTTCAGGATTGGTATGTCCTTTTTCGACACACCTGAATCTTATTTCGTATAGCGGCTCCAGTACTTCCATGTCCATCGCGTACTTGCAGGCTACATCGCAGGCACCACACATCTGGCAGTTGTAAACGACTTCCATGAATTTATCGGAATAACCTACCCTTTCCTCCAGCAGAGCCACCCCTGTTACCATCCTTCCACCGGCAGAATAGGTATGAAAATCATATCGTGCAATACTCGGACACACATAAGTATTCTCGTACCCGTTGACCATCTCCAGGGGAATAAACTTGCAGGCCGAGCAGCGGCGGCACGTTTCCATTTCTTTTCTTACATCTTCCAGTGCCATCTAATTCATCTCTCCTTTGCTATAGTTTTCCATCTCCAAAATGTTTAGAAACAGAGTTTCCCCGGATTCATTATGTTATCGGGATCAAGTATTCTCTTTACTTTTTTAAGTGTGCTCACGGTAGCCGCGTCCCTGTTCATTATCATATCCGTAGTCTCACCGTAAGGTCTTGAGAAAAAGGCGCCCCTGTTCATCAGTTCCTTTGTCGCCCGTTCGGTAAGATCTCTGACCTTTTCGGATTCCCTGGCATTCTCAGGATCATAGAAAATGTTGAATTCACAGTGGGTGTTGGAACCCTGTACCAGCGGCTGGATATACACACCGATATCGGTTGCAGGATATCCTGAATAGTCAGCCATCGCGTACATCGTATCGACCAGTTCCGGTAACCTGTCGTTGATCGTCAGGAACATGATATCCTGGCAACCGCCCTTGTACCTGAGCTTCCAGTACGGTTCACTTGAAGGGCTTTGCGCCAGTTTAAGAAGCTCGATGGCTGAAATGCCGCCGACAGAGCGAACCGGTTCAAGCTGAAGCTTCTGGGCTACTTCAACGGCATCGATAATTCTCCCTTCGACTCTGTCTTCCGGCAGGTAGTCATAACCGGCAAGGTTATAGAACACTATCCATTGTGGTACATATTCTTTGATAGCCTGGTAATCAGCAGGCCATTCCTTCGCTATGATAGTCGCCAGGTCGGCACTGTTCAAAGTGAAGCACTCGTTGGCAATTCTCAGGCGTACCAGCCAGTGCATCATATCGAGAGCACGATTCAACTCCGATGTCCCCACGAAGAATGCATCTTCCAGCTTCGGCAGTATTTCGCATCGAGCTGATGCCCAGGTAATGATACCCATGGTTCCCTGCGAGCCCTGGATAATCCTGTACCAGGAATTCGATGAAGGTCCGGCTGCTTCAACCTGTGCCCCTCCTGCAGCCCACTGTTCTTCAATATTTCCAGGTCCCGCGGCGGCACCGGTCCGGAACATCTCACCGGTTCCGAAATATATTTCCACGCAGTTCATCGGATCGGCAATATCCCAGTGATACTGGGGCAT
>CP070800.1:1412314-1421625 GCA_020343555.1 Dehalococcoidales bacterium | reverse complement strand
GGCTGCCACTGGCTATCGCCGCTTCTATCATATCCGGTATATCCTCGAGAAACCGGGTCTTATCAACACCTAGTTGTGCGAGAGTCGGAACCTCCAGGTATTCTATGAGATCTTTTATAGCAATAACCGCAGTTTCAGCTGCTTCTGTCTCAGTCATCCCCTCGGTATCCATACCCATTGCACCGGCAATATCGGCATACCTTCCATAATTACCGGAGATGCTGAATTCAGTGACCGGATCGAGTAAAATTGCGTTCGATACTCCATGAGCAATGTGAAAATATGCTCCGATAGGACGTGACATTCCGTGCACCAGGGCTACCGACGCATTACCAAATGCCAGTCCTGCCTGGTGGGCAGCCAGCAAATTCTTCTCCCTGGCTTCGATGTCATTCGCATCCTCCCAGGCGCGGGGCAGGTTGGCAGAAAGTAGTTTTATTGATGAAAGAGCGAGCAGGTCGGTCATCGGTTGCGATTTTACGGATACGTATGCTTCGATGCCGTGCGTCAGGGCGTCGAGACCTGTAGCCGCTGTCAGACTTTTCGGCATCGTCAGGGTCAACAGCGGGTCGAGTATAGCTATTTCAGGCATCAGGTACGGACTTGTGAAGAGTAATTTCTGATCCGTTTCAGTATCCGTGATAACCGTGTAAATGGTTACCTCACTGCCTGTACCGGCTGTGGTAGGAACCGCGACAACAGGAATGCCAGGTTTATTGATGCTGTTCGGAGTGGTGTAATCGGTGATGGTACCTGGATTTGTTGCCATCACTGATATTCCTTTAGCCGTATCGATAGGAGTACCGCCACCGACCGCCAGTATCATCTCAGCCTTCGATTGTAAAAATCGTCCAGTCCCTTCGTGTATAAAATCGGTTGTCGGCTCGGAAGGCAGTTCATCATATTTCTCGAATTCGAGTCCCTCTGATTTCAATGATTTAACGATCTTTTCGAGGGTACCCATCTCCCAGAGTACCGTATCGGTTACCAGGAAAACTCTACTGTATCCTCGTTCCTTAAGCATAGTTCCGATACTCTCTGAGCTTTCCCTACCTGAGATGATTACCGGCATTCTAAACGTTGTAAAAGCCATTTGTTATTCTCCCAGGTGAAGAATTTTCTCAGCATTGATGTGATATATCATCTCCTTCTCCCGAAGACCGATATCGAGAGAATCGACAGCGTGTATCACTTCTCTGGTAAATCTTTCACCATTTTCATTGTCGTAAGGAAAATCGGTGGCAAAAACCGTGCGGTCAGGACCGAAAAACTCGTATCCACAGCTCAATGCAGCCGGATTACCGTTGAGAGCTGTATCAGCGTAGAAATCCCTGAAATACTCGATCGGTGGCTTCTTCAAAGCTTGTTTCCACTTTGCTCTAAGGTTTTCTTCGGCGTAATCCTGTCCCACGACGAGTCTTTCTGAAAAGAAGGGAAGCATCGCTCCGTAGTGGTGCGTTATGAATTTTATACCGGGATATTTATCAAATATTCCGGAGAAAACCAGGCGTACCATTGCAGCAGTGGTCTCATACGGCCAACCGAACATCTGGTAGATATAGTACCTGGAGTGGTCTTCTTCCCTGTAATCCGGAATATGCCGTCCCCTGGCCGGATGTATCCAGATGGGAAGGTCATATTTAGCCATCATTTCATATAACGGGTGGAATTCCGGAGAGTCGAGTGGTATACCGTTCGAGGGTGTGTATAACTGGATGCCTTTGAAGCCAAGATCATTGACAGTTCTTTCAGCTTCTTTCAATGCGGCATCCATATCGTTTACAGGCAGGCAGGCAACCCCTGCAGTGAACTTGTCTGGATACTTGATCATCAGTTCAGCCAATTCATTGTTGCCAAGTTCTGCCAGGTACGCGGCATCTTCAGGGCTGGCAGCTTCTTCCAGCGCGGGAGATGCAATAGTCAGTACCTGGGACAATCCTTCATATTTTTCAAGGATTCTAAAGCGATTATCAAGGTCCGTTAAGGCAGGCGTCCCATCGATCACCTTGTCCCAGTTTTCACTGAAAAACCTGCTGTCTGCTCTTTGATAGAGTGCTTCTTTGTATTTTTGAGGAATGATATGGGTATATATATCGATTTTCAAATAATCTACTCCTTGTGCTTGTGATTAATGAAGCTCATTATACCAAAAATAATAGGATAAAGCTTTAAGCTTGACAGGAAAAAGATACAAATATAGACTGAATTCACTTACCCTTGAAATAACTATTCAGATTGAATATGGGAAAAACGACAATCGATAATTCAGAGAAATCGATTATTAGTATTACGAAAGATACACTGGAAGAAGCGACCGAAGTGCTGGCCATGGCATTCCAGGATGATCCGATCATTAATTACTTCCTTTCCGGTCATACAGAAAATTATGCGGAAAAGCAGAGGGAGATATTCCGTTATCAGTGCCTTATGTATATCGAGATGGGACTGTCGATATTTGGTGCTGTGAAGAATTCCGTGATCACCGGTATCGCCTGTTTAGCCGTTCCAGAGAAGAAAAAAAGACCGGACTCGCTGATTGAATCCGATAAAGAGTTCGAGAAATCCATGGGGCAGGAATCTATCGGTCGTATAAAAAGGTATATGAAACTGAATAAAAAGCATACTCCTGAAGGGCCCCACCATTATCTTGCGGCTTTAGGAGTTCATCCGGATTTCCAGGGACATGGATTTGGCAGGTTACTGCTTGATAGAGTAAATGAGATCACTGAAAGCCATCAGACATCAACAGGAATCTTTCTGGAGACGGCTAAATTGGAAAATGTGGAGATGTATAGGTACTTCGGTTATAACCTCTTGGCTACAGAAAAACTCGATGGCATTGTAGACAAGTGGTATATGTTCAGACCGG
Organism: Dehalococcoidales bacterium; assembly: GCA_020343555.1. Next base: position 1,418,756 of record CP070800.1, on the reverse strand, counting down.
TAAAGAAAAATGATTGAAGGAGGAAAAGGTGACAACTGAGGAAAGAATACGGGAAGAAGACAAGAAATTAAAGGACGAAATTGAAAAGAGACATGGTAAGTCTGTAGAAGAGCTGTACGCGGAAAGAGAAAAGAGAATCATGGACGCCGTCCAGGGCAAGGTGCCGGACAGGGTTCCGGTTGTGTTCGGCGGTACATATTTCGCCATGAAATATGTCGGACTTCCGTACTCCACGGCTTATTATGATCCTATCGCCTGGAAACGGGGATATAAGAAAATGATGGCTGAACTTGAACCCGATTCTTATGGTTCGGCAGCTTCGATGCAGTCGGGAAATGCTCTTGAGACGCTTGAAACCAGTAATTATCGATGGCCTGGATTTAATCTACCGGAAAACGTAGCCAGTCAGACAATCGAAGAGGAATATATGAAAGCGGACGAGTATGATCTTTTTTTGGCCGATCCGTCCGATTATATACTTCGTGTCTGGCTCCCGAGGGTATACGGCATAATGGAGCCACTGGGCAGTTTACCTCCACTTATGAATATGGGAACCGGTTTAACCATGCTCGCTTCTCTATTTACTTCACCGGGTTTTCAACGACTCGCCGAGATTATGAAGAAAGCCGGTGAGGAACAGAAGAAACACTTTGAAGCGCTGGGTGATTTTAACGGTGAAATGAAAGCACTGGGTTTACCGGTCGACTTTCAATGGATGGGTGGAGTGATGCCGCCTTTCTCCGGATTCACCAATAGTTTCAGGACATGGAAAGGCATTGCGACGGATATGTTCCGGCAGCCTGATAAACTCTTGGCTGCTCTCGATAAACTTCTCGAATACCGGATATTCCGGGCAACTCCCCCGGTTCGCCAGGAAGGTAAACCGGCGATCGGCGCTTCTTCGGAACCTCATCGTGTCTCCGATGAATTCATGTCCCGCCCACAATTTGAGAAATTCGTCTGGCCGAACTGGCAGAAGGCTGTCCAGAAGACCTTCGACCTGGGGTATGACGTTATCTCGATGTTCTTCGAAGGAAGGCGTGATAATCAACTAGACTATTTCATGGATTATCCGAAACACAGCATTATGATACGATTTGCCGAGACCGATATTTTCAGAGCAAAGGAACTGTTCGGTGATAGAGTCAGTTTCATGGGGAACGTACCGATAACCATGCTTCAACTGGGCTCGACAACAGATGTCGAAGAATACTGTAAGAAACTGATAAAGGAAGTGGGAAAAGACGGTGGTTTTATCCTGCGGTGCTCAACCGATTATACCCAGGAAGCCAAACCGGAGAACGTGAAAGCGATGATTGATACTGCCAAGAAGTACGGCAAGTACTAGGGTACATACAATCACCAACGAACAAAGGAAGTCTCATACGGGACTCCCTTCAAGTTATTGATAGAGAAACAAATCAGGTCAGAAAACTAAGTATAAATGGAATAACTGCAAGGCTGGCTAAGGTCGTAACGAAGATAACACTCGAGACGAGATCAGATTCGTTATCGTATTTGGTTGTAATAATCGCGGCATTAACCGCGGCAGGCATGGCCGAGTTTAAGATAACCACAGCTCGTAAGACTCCTGTAAGGTCAAAAATTGTCACAGCAAGAAATCCAAATGCCAGACCTACGCCTATTCTCAGGAAAGATGCCAGTAGACTAGTCGGTATGGCGGTTATTTTGATCTTCGAGAGGTTGTTTCCCAGTACCAATAAGACCAGGGGAATCGCCATTAATCCGATGATATTAAGAGGTGTAGTAACTACTTCAGGGACCTCTACTTCGAACATATTAAGAAGTAACCCGAGGACCGCGGCATATATCGGTGGTATTTTAAGGACTTCCTTCAAGGATCCTTTCCAGTCTTTACCGGAAGCAATATATATTCCCACCGAATAAGTGATTACTCCACTGGCTATCATAAAAAGGGTAGCGCCGTACAAGCCTTCCTGGCCGTATACAAGGAAGATAATAGGGAAAGGAATATTTACCGCGTTCATTATCCCTATCGGGAGGTAAAGACCGGAATGTTTTTGCCTGATTATACTGAATACTATCCAGGCAACTATCATGCAGCCGAATATGATCAATACTGCGGAACCCCATACTTTTGCAGCATTAAGCAGATCAATCTTCTTCTCAAGCATGGAAGTCAGGACAAGAGCGGGGAGACCTATATATATGACGATCTCTGATATTACGGACAGATCCCATTTTTTTATCTTACCGAATATGAATCCGATGAAAATGATTATAAAAGTCGGCAGAACAACGTTTAATAGATCTGTCAAATATACTTACTCCAGATGTGAAAATACCAGAATGAAATCATGAATTTAAGTGGCGACCCCAGGGGGATTCGAACCCCCGATCTCCACCGTGACAGGGTGGCATGTTAGTCCGCTACACCATGGGGCCATATAGTAGTTCTTGAAGGTATCAAAAATGGAATAATACCTTTGAAATTCTATCAGGCGGAGGTACAGATTGTCAAACGATCAGGCTGTATTTTCTGAGCGGCCATAGTCGTCATCAAGCCTGACCACATCATTTAATTCGGGGGTGGAAACTTCGAGAAATGTCGTATCTTCGATGGCCTGGAATCGGTGCTTTTTCCCGGGTAGAAGTCTGAAAACAATTCCGGGCACTCCTTCTTTTCGGACCATATTCCCATCTGCATCTTCTAACTCGAGGAGAGCTTTTCCTTCCTGGATATACAATGTCTCGTCTTTTTCATCGTGATACTGGAGACTGAGACGATGCCCCTTTTTCACGAAGAGTATTTTACCGGCGTATTGTGGAGTGAGAGCGAACAGCAGTTCATAGCCCCACGGCTTTTCCGTTTTTCTCGGAAGTTCATTTTCCATATTGAGCATCCTTTTTCTCGCTGTTTATACCCCTGCCAGTTTTTTCCCTGTTTGCAGGAGTTCTTCGACTTTCTGAGGGGTATCACTTTCCGCATATATTCTCAACAACGGTTCGGTCCCGGAAAATCTTATTAAGAGCCAGGAACCGTCCGTGAGAACATATTTATAACCGTCCATTGTGTTCACATTTTCAACTTTGATTCCATTTATCTTTTGACTGGAAATACTGTTCACGCGGTTAATAATGTTTTCGCGTTCATCCGGTGGGAAATGAACGTCAACCCGATTATAGTAATGAGCACCCGTTATGTTGAAAAGGTGCTCAAGGAGTTGAGAAGGTTTTTTACCTGTTTTCACCATCAGGTCCAGGAAATAGAGAGCAGCCAGAATCCCGTCCCGTTCAGGAATATGACCGCGAAAACCATAACCGCCGCTTTCTTCGCCGCCTATCAGGGCGTCGTTCATCAGAAACGGAGCGATGTGTTTAAAGCCTATCGGTTTCTCTGCAACCTCTACTCCGTATATCTTTGCCAGCCTGTCCATCATCACCGAAGTGTTGATCGTTTTTACGATAAGACCCCTCTCACCACGTATCTCCATTAGATAGTAAGTCAATAGAGATAAAACCTGTACTGTACTGATGAAACTCCCGTTTTCGTCCACTATTCCCAGTCTGTCGGCATCGCCGTCCGTGGCAACCCCGATACTTCCTTCTCTTTCTCTTACTGTAGCGATAAGTTTTTGTAGATTAGACGTGATAGGTTCAGGTTGAATGTCGGGGAAGAGGGGATTGCGTTCTCCATTTATCTCGATAACCTCTGAAGATCCACCACTCAACAGGTTATTCAGGTATCCTGAACCGGCGCCGTACATTGAGTCGACGATTATTCTGAGTCCGCTGTTTTTAATATTGTCAATGTTTACAAGTTTTGATATGTGATCTATATATCCAGGATTCAGATCGACATATTCTATAACGCTTTTATCAAGAGCTTCAGTTAGAGGGACTCGTTCCGGCGGGTTCATCGAATAGAGATTTGATACTCTTTCTTCGATTTTTTTCGTTATTTCATCAGACGCGCTGGCACCGTTTTCAGACTTATATTTAAAACCGTTCCAGGCAGCCGGGTTATGACTGGCTGTAATGATAATAGCTCCACCTGAGTTCATTGCTACCGTACCATAACTGATTACCGGTGTAGGAGTTGCTGATGAGCAGAGATATACCTTGATCCCGGCAGCTGCGATCACTTCCGCGGCTGCGGTCGCGAAATCTTCAGAAGCAAACCGCGTATCGTAACCGATTACCAGCCCTTTTTCAGCTTTCTTTGCTTCTTTCAGGTAGTCTGCCACGGCACGGGCACAGATACGTACGTTATCGAAGGTAAAATCTTCGGCGATTACCCCTCGCCATCCATCGGTACCGAACTTAATAGGATTTTTTTTCACTATGCTACCTCTAAAGATAGTTTAACGGTCTGTCAATTTGAGTGTATCAAAAGGTTACAAATAAAAAAAGGGGTGATTTATAAATCACCCCTTTTTAGCATAATCAGAGAACTATCCAAAAGCTTCTTTCTTGAGAATTTCCGCTTTATCGGTTTTCTCCCATGGCAGGTCAAGGTCGTCGCGTCCGAAGTGCCCATACGCGGCGGTCTGTCGGAAGATTGGACGCCGCAGGTCGAAATCACGGATGATCGCACCTGGCCTGAGGTCAAAGTGCTTCATTACCAGGTCTTCTATCTTGTCTTCATCAACCTTTGCCGTACCGAAGGTTTCTATTGAAACTGAGAGTGGATGAGCAACGCCGATAACGTAGGAAAGCTGGATTTCCAGCCGGTCAGCCAGACCGGCAGCTACACAATTCTTGGCAATGTATCGGGCTGCGTAGGCTGCGGTCCTGTCTACCTTCGTGGGATCTTTTCCTGAGAAGGCGCCTCCACCATGCCTGGCAATACCACCGTAGGTATCTACCAGTATTTTACGTCCTGTGAATCCAGTATCGGATACCGGACCGCCGATAACAAATCGTCCGGTCGCATTGACGTAGTATTTTGTATTGCCGTCCATCAACTCTGCGGGGACGATCGGTTTAATTACTTTCTCGATGATATCTTTTTCCATCTGGGCGTGGTCGGTGTCATCATGCTGTGCGGCGATAACGACACTTGTGACACGCTTCGCAACGCCCATATTATACTCAACCGTAACCTGAGATTTACCATCCGGTCGGAGGTAGGGAAGAGTTCCATCTTTCCTTACTTTAGCCAGCTGCTGGCAGAGTTTATGAGACAATGATATGGGTAAAGGCATTAATTCAGGAGTTTCAGTACAGGCATAGCCGAACATCATTCCCTGGTCACCGGCGCCAATCTTCTCAAGATCGTCGGCTGCCCCGCCTTTGGCTTCCTGTGACTGGCTGACGCCCATGTCGATATCCGTAGACTGTTCTTTAATACCGTTCAGGACGCCGCAAGAAAGATAGTCGAAACCGTATTCCGGATTTGTGTATCCGATATCATGGACTACTTCCCTGACGATACTCTGTACGTCGATGTAACAGCTAGTAGTAATTTCGCCAAGTACGACGACGAGTCCGGTAGTAGTCGCCGTTTCGCAGGCAACCCTTCCCATCGGGTCTTCTTTCATAATCGCGTCCAGAATCGCATCCGATATCTGGTCGCATACCTTGTCCGGATGTCCCTCGGTAACGGATTCCGAGGTTAACAGATATTTAGGTGAACTGCTGAATCTATTTGTCATATTTCCCCCTTCTATGTTCCTTCCTGCCAGCTATTCAGATATTTCGACTGTTCCGGCGTAAGAGTATCTATGGCGATACCCATTGAATCCAGTTTTAACCGGGCAACCTCTTTATCGATCTCTTCAGGTACGGAGTGAACGTCTAGTCCAATCTTGCCTTTATTCTTCACCATGTACTCAAGGCATAATGCCTGATTGGCGAAACTCATGTCCATAACGCTTGCCGGGTGACCTTCCGCAGCTGCAAGATTGATCAGTCTCCCTTCGCCCAGCAGGTATATGATTCTGCCGTCTTTTGTCCGGTACTCATCAACGAAGGGACGTATCTCGCGTTTGTTTTCAGACATTTTTTCGAGTGCCGGGATATTGATCTCTACATTGAAATGCCCGCTGTTAGCTATTATAGCGCCACTCTTCATGGTTTTCAGGTGCTGTTCGTCTATTACATGTTTGTCACCGGTCATGGTAACGATAATATCGGCGATTTTAACAGCCTCCATAAGGGGCATAACCTGGAACCCGTCCATGGCTGCTTCCAGTGCCCGAACCGGTTCTACCTCGATCACTATTACGTGTGAACCAAGCCCTTTCGCTCTCATTGCGAGTCCACGACCACACCAGCCGTAACCACAAACGACAACATTTTTACCCGCCCAGAGAACATTGGTCGCACGGGTAATACCATCGACCGTGCTCTGACCGGTTCCGTACCGGTTATCGAAGAGGTGTTTGGTCAGGGCGTCATTTACTGCGATGATCGGATATTTTAACTGTCCTTCGTTTACCATGCTACGCAGCCTTAT
>CP070800.1:1403016-1412214 GCA_020343555.1 Dehalococcoidales bacterium | reverse complement strand
CATTGGTGAAGAACTACTATGGTGAAGGAGCAATCAAGTTCTGGCTGCAATATGCATGGCTTGACCTTGACCTGAAAGAGGATATGACCGGACGAAGGTAGTCGGAAAATCGTTCTTAAGTAAAAAAAGTGCAACCAAATAAATAGATGACAGGAGGTAGCGGATTATCCGCTACCTCCTTTTTATCCGGAAAAGTATATATTAGCAGAGAAGAAGTGCTAAACTTCCAATAAGTTTAACAGAGAGGAGGATCATGGCAATATCAGAATCGGTAATAGATGAATTCAAGGAGTTGCATGAAAAATATAAGGCTGCGAATGAGAAAATACTGGTTCTCCAGGCAACGGCAATAGAAGGAATACGGAAGATCGGTGTGAGGTGTATTACCGAAGAATCAAGGGCGGAGTTCATCTCACTCGAAAAGGCGATCAACGACTCTCTGGCACGAATGAGAGAGATATGTGAAACCCTTCACTAAAATGATTGAACCGTCACCTTCTGGTATAAGAACTTTTAACTTTCTCCTTTTTACTCCATCCCGGTCTCAGGTATGATAATTGCGTCTGCTACGAAGTCCATCAACGAGGTAATAGTAATTCCGAGATCGTATTTTTCGTTCAGGTTTGCTAGTTGAAGCCGGCAGTTTTCGCAGGGACTGACAACGATCTTCGCTTTGCTGTTCACGATCTGTTCTACTTTCTTCTTTCCTGTTTCCAGTCTTAATTCATCGAAATCAGGCTGGGCGACAAGCCCGCCGCCACCACCGCAGCACCAGTTCTTTTCACGGTTTGGTTCAAGTTCTTTGAAATTGTTGGTCACGTATCGGATAATTTCTCGTGGCGGGTCATAAAAACCGGCGTTCCTGCCGAACTGGCATGGATCATGATATGTGACAATATCCTTTATATTTCCCGTGTCTATCTTTATCTTGCCTTCTTTGAAATATCGCGACATAATCTCCAGGATACTGGTCACCTTGAACGGAAGTTTTTCTTTCGTCCAGTATTCATATAGAACCTGCATGACGCGGTAGGCATGACCGCACTCAGTAATCACTATCTCTTTTACATTCAGCCGCTTTGCTTCATTCACTATACGATCCGCGATTTTCACAGCCTTGTCCTTGTCACCAAGGAAGTAGCCGTAGTTTGCCGCCTCGAACATTGAAAGGGTCCAGTCGGCTTTCGCCTGGTGGAATATCACTGCCGCCGGTATTATGCTGTGTGCTCCTGATAAGGCTACATAGAGAATTTCGGCTCCTTCTTTATCGATTGGTAACGTGGCATTCGGGTCGTTCACTCTCTCCTGGATCTGGGCTTCGGTATCTTTAAGAGTGTCAATAATTATGTCTTTGAAGAGATCTATATTCTCGCCTTTCATGACTGAAGCGTCGGCAAGTTCAGCTAGTATCGTTGAACCTTTTCCGGCGGCGATGAGAATTGATTTTGCCAGGGAGAGTACCCAGGTCGTGTCTATCGAAAACGGGCAATAGTACATGCATCGCCGGCAACCTGTACAGGCGTAGGTCGATTCGAAAAGGTCGTCAAGCAGGCGGTCATTTAACTCCGTTGCTTCGCCAAGCGATGGAATGAATTTACCTTCCGCAGTCAGATATTTCTTAAAGATGCGGCGTATCAGTTCTGCACGATAAGCCGGCAGATACCGTACGTCTTTTGTAGTTACGTACTGGTGGCAGGCGTCTTTACATATGGAGCATCTCGTGCAGACATCCAGGTAATACTGGAGTTGACGGTTTATACCGTTTTCAAGTACTGCTACCAGTTGTTTTTCAGTATCACTATCCACCGCTATTCGCTCCTGACAAGATTAGCCACGAAAGAACCTATGAAGTGCACCAGTTTACTGAACGGGAAGTAGATCGCAAGTATCGAGGCGAAGAGTACATGGGTAGTGAGTACCCACTTTGTTCCCGATGCTGCCAACTCTGCCGGAAAAGCCGGTTTGAACGCCAGAAGACTTTGAACATATTCCCTGTATTCTATAACGTGAACGTCTCCGAAGAACCTGAGATGATTTCCCAGCATTATCACGATTAGTAATATTATGAGCAGGATATAGTCTTCCGGGGTTGATATATCTTTATAAGGTGATTTGAACCTTCTCATAAACAGGAAGAAGGCAGAAAGCATCATGATGATACCAACCACCCCGCCACTGATAAGGGCAAACATATCCATGCCCTCAACTCCGAGAGCATTGACCAGGGGTGTGAATTCTCTAATCAATCTCATATGTCCGGCAAAAGCGAACACTATCGTCAGGTGAAGGGCTACAACGAATATCCACATCCAGCGGTCAACATCGTATACCTGTGGGAAAAGAAATGTATCTTTCATTAATTTTCCCGTTCGACCGATCCTTGTTTTCGGTTTAGGGTATAAACCCAGGTTTACTTTACTCCTGGGAATACTTATCCATTTATATATCCGGTAGATAAGGCCGACGACAAGGACGACCACGGCAACATAAACCAGTATGGATACAATAAATGAGTATGGATTCAATGTTACTTAACTCTTTTCACATAAAAAATTATGTCTTTGTCCTGACGATCAGTTTTTATGACTTCGTTTCCTGTCGTTCTAGCCCACGACGGGATATCAGCAAGACTTCCGGGATCGGTTGCGATCGCTTTTATTACGCCTCCAACCGGAACATTGTTGATGTTCTGACTTACCCTTACCATGGGTAACGGGCAGAGTAATCCTTTGAGATCAAGTTCAAGATCAACCTTAATGTCTTCAGCCATGTTCCTCCTCCTTAAATAAACAATGTGAAATCTGATTGCTGAGCCTGTTCGAGCATAAAAGCGACACCTACGACATCAGCTACTTCATCGATAAGAGTTTCTCTGGGAATTTCCATAACTTCCATGCTTGTCTGGCATGTGTACATTTTTACGCCGAGGTCAAGGGCGATCTGTCTTAATTCCACCAGGCTGGTAACATTCTTGTTCTTCATCATCTTACCGAACATCCACCGCCCCATTCCGAGAAATCCGTATTTGCTGGGATTTGCTTTCGTGATGTCACCGCCTTCTACCAGACCGACAATTTTACCGAATAGACTTTTCCCTGTACGCACATTTTTCTTTACAGCCCTTAATCCCCAGAAGGTGTGGAATATAATCACTTCCATGTTCGACGCTGCCGCACCGGTAGCGATTGTGAGTGCGGCAAAAAGCTTATCGAAATCCCCACTCATCAAGACGATCGTCGCCTTTTTCTTCTTTTCCTCCGCCATTGTCTGAGTACCTCCATTGGTTCCGATTTTCAATACCCGCAATAACCAAAGAAGGAATTCTATTATGTATCCGCTTCTTCGGAAATTGCAAGTCTTTCAGCCAATTGCCTGTTTTTTTCTATTTTCGCCAGAACAACCTGCTGCATAACATCGCAGGCTTCACCGATTTTCGGATCTGCCAATGTGTAATATACATTCGTTCCTTCACGGCGTGCAGTTACAACTCCGCCGTTACGCAGAATAGCCAGATGCCGTGACACTACAGCCTGGTTTAATTCGCATGTACTGGTCAGTTCCCCAACACTCATCTCTCCTGCTCTTAACGCATTGAGAATGTAAAGTCTCTTAGGATCGGCGAGTGTCTTACATACTTCAGCTTTTAGTGCGTAGAAATCAAGATCTTTTTGTTTCAACATTAACCTTTATTAATATATTTATATATATAATTATCTATATATTAAGGTATAAAGTTACGCCTGTCAAGAGATATTTATCACGTAATTATCGAGGATTATTACCGACAGTGTTGACAACGTCGTGAAAATTCATTACAATGCGGCAATCTCTGTGAAATAAAAATTACGGAAAGGCAATTACTTCAGTCTTAAGTGAATAAAAAAGTACACAACACGATATATTACCTCAGGATTTGGTAATATATCGTTATTTTTTTATAGCACTTATGAATTATAGATGCTGATAAACTGTTCCAGCCGGGATCAACCAGGCTACTGAGCAAAGACAATTAATACCAGTAAAGAACATTTATAGTTACATCGTGTCCTGAATACGGGAGATAGCTACGATTATAACCAGGTTTGGTACAAAAAAGGAGGTGATGCCGTTAGAGGATGAAATATATTTGCGTGCACGTTTGTGTTCGCATGATGAAACACTCGAGTTAATACAGGAGGAAAAACTATATGACAAAAAGAATAGTGTGGATATTCGTGAGCTGCCTGATGGTATTGTCTCTGATACTGGCGTCATGCGGCACAACAGAGACCACAGGTGATGTGGAAGAGGATGAGGGCGACGACAAAGTAATAATCACGGAAACGGAAACCGGTGGAGAGATTGAAGAGGAAAAGGAAGAAGATACCACGAAACCATCAGGTGCACCCACATATGGGGGTACAATTACCCTGTCGACAGCCGCAGATGTCAATTTCTTTGATCCGAAAGATTGGGTTGGTGGTGGTCCGACTCTCGACCTGACCAACCAGAGACTCTGGGATGGTGACTGGGCCAAAGGTCCAGCTGGTACTGGTGAGACGGACTGGTCAAGCAGCTATGATGTTCGAGCTCATAAGAGAGGATACATTGCCGAAACTATCGACTTTGTAGTTGATGACGCAAGCGGTATGGGGCATATTATTTATAAAATCCGGAACGGAGTGAACTTTGCCCTTAATCCGGACAGCGAAGCAAGTCGGATGTTAAACGGGCGAGATATTAATGCCGACGATGTGGTGTATCACCTTAAAAGGGTAACCACCGACTCGACAGCTAATATTTACAGATCAAATCCCAAACTCAGGGATGCTGTTATCGAGAAAACCGCACCGGATGAAGTAACGGTTACGGTACCGATACACGCTCTACTTGAAGCAGGAAAACGTTTTGGGGATTCAACCTTCCCTATACCAGAGGAAGTAATCGAACGATTTGGCGACCTACGCGACTGGGAAAACAGTGTTGGCACCGGTCCTTTCATGCTGAAGGACTATGTTAATGGCAGTTCAATACTACTCGTAAAGAATCCCGATTACTGGATGAAAGACCCGGTAGGTCCCGGTGAAGGAAACAAACTACCCTACCTTGATGAGGTTAGATGGCTGATTATCCCTGATGCCTCTACCAGGATGGCTGGATTACGCTCGGGAAAGATAGACCATATGGCGGATATCGGATATGAAGATGCCGCACTTCTGGATGCTTCTAATCCTGAATTGGCGAAAAATCCACAGGGTAGGTTTGGTGTCAGACCGATATTCATGAACACAACTGTTGAACCGTACGGTGATATCAATGTCCGTAAAGCAATGATGCTGGCGACCGATCTGGTAACGATTCATAATGATCTGTACGATGGCCAGGGCGGTATCAATACCATACCTTACGACTACACACCGGCTTATCGCGGCTTGTACCTGGACCTTGATGATCCGGACTGCCCGGAAGCAGTCAAGGAGCTCTATACCTATAATCCTGAAAAAGCCAAACAATTACTGGCTGATGCCGGGTATCCCAATGGCTTGAAGACAACTCTGACTCTTATCAACACTGAAGTCGACTACTACTCGATTATCGCAGACCAATGGGCAAAAGTAGGGATAGAACTTGAACTCAATGTACTCGAAACTGGTGCTCATATGAGTATACTTACAGGGAGATCGAATGAGCACCTAATTACCGGAGCTGTTGGTCCTCCGTCTATATGGCCGATGTTAATAATCCTCACTGGTCAGGGCTGGCAGAATGCCAGTTTCCTCGATGATCCGATAATCAACGCTGCTGCTGAGAAGATTGGTACCATGGCAATAACCGATGAAAAAGGAGCCATGAATGAGACCAGGGAACTTATGAAGCACGTTCTTGCCCAGGCATATTTCATTCCGACTCCCAGTTATCCTAGATACACCTACTGGTGGCCGTGGATACAGAATTACCACGGTGAGAGGAGTATCGGTTACTTCTGGGTACAGTCATGGCCGCAATGGATATGGATCGATGAGGATATGAAGGAATCAATGAGTTAATAATTGTGAGTTATACATAGAAAAAATAGTGTAAAAGGCAGACAAGGGAGTAAATTTTGGAAGCGTATTGTGTAAAGTGCCGTGCCAAGAGGGAAATGAAAGACGCTAAAGCGATAACCATGAAGAATGGAAAACCGGCCACACAGGGTGTATGCCCAAATTGTGGTACCAAGATGTTCCGGATTGGCAAAGGCTAGAATTTCGTCACTAATACTTGATTGAGATGAAGGGCTGGTTATACCTCTTTGGTTATACCCAGCCCTCAACTCGCTGGATCGATGAGTTAACGTGTGTAGATAGAAGTAAAGTGTTTCGCATGTTCGGGAGTACATAGTTTACTTGTCTGATTCGAGAAGGCAGATTGTTCAATGCAATCTACCTCTTTTATTGATATCTACCTTTAGAAACAAGGAATTGACAATTGTATTCGTGTGTATTGATATAAAATAAATAATCGATCCAGTGGATCAGGTTGCTAAAATCCCATCTACAGGCTGTGATGATTGTTTAGTGGTAAGCTTAAGTTGCTTTTCGCTGTGCTTGGGCACTTTTCTTTTCTGCCAATCTCTGAAGCTTTACCGTTGACATACCGTATTTTCCCAGACCACCTCTCAGTCTAGGATCCAACAGGTCCCGTAGAGCATCTGCCAGCATGTTAAATGAGAAAACTACCAGGGATAAAGCCAGGCCAGGCCATAACATCATCCAGGGAGCTATCATCATATATTGACGACCTGATCCACTGAGCATTCCCCCCCAGCTGGGAAACGGAGGTGGGATACCCAAGCCAAGGAAGCTGAGTGTCGCCTCAGCCAGAATCACCATACCCATACCTGAAGCCACACTGATAATAATTACCGATATGATGTTGGGTAACACATGCCGCACAATTATTCTACGATTATCGACACCGATAGCCCTCGCTGCTTCAAAATAAACTTCCTCTCTAATACGTATAACGGCGCTTCGTATTACTCTCACCTGACCGATACCACCACTTACACCTAAGACAACTATCACCTGCCACATACCGGCACCCAGAACAGCCATGACGGTTAAATACATGGCGAGCGGCGGAATGCAAATCCAGGCGTCGACAAACCGCTGAAGTATAAAGTCATACTTCCCGCCGAAGTATCCGGAAGGAACGGCAACAATCAGTTTCACGGCTGCACTAAGAGCCTGAGCGGCCAGCGCTACGGTTATGGAAATACGGGCTCCGTAGACAATACGGCTAAGCAGATCTCGCCCCATGTTATCGGTTCCCAGAAAGTGTGTAGCTGATGGACCGGTTAACCGGTCCATCACAATCATTTCGTTATAGCCGTAAGGAGCTAGAAAATCAGCGAAAATAGCCGTCAAAGCAAGCAGGATAACTACAATTAAACCAGCGAAACCCAGTGGTTTTTCTTTGTATAAACGAATGACTAAATCGATCAGGATAAAACGTCGTTTTTGTCTTACTATTACCTCTGATGATACTTCCGGTGGAGTCTCTGCCATTTTTTTGTTTCCCCCTCTACCTGTAACGAATCCTGGGATCAAACCAGGCGTAGGTTATATCAACGATGACGTTCATTACTAATACGGCAGTAGCGATCATCGTGTTTATGGCGCTTATCACCGGGTAGTCTCTGTTATTAAGAGCTTCAAGGAAAATAATGCCCATCCCGGGCAGAGCAAATATCGTCTCGGTAATAATCTGACCGGCAAGTAATGCAGGTATCTGCGCTCCGATTACGGTAATAATTGGAATAAAGGCATTTTTCAAGGCATGTTTCATCAGGACAGTCCGTTCTTTAAGACCCTTTGCCCAGGCTGTCCTTATGTAATCCTGTCTCAAGACCTCCAGCATCATTGTGCGTGTCAACCTCATCGTCAACGCCGATCCAGCCGCGCCTGTTAGGAAAGCCGGCAGTAGAAACTGCTTCAAGTTTTCTAGTAAATTCTCAGTAATAGGTACATAAACAATGTTGGGCATTGCTCCCCACCAGATCGAGGGGTAAACTATAACCATGGTCATCAACCAGAAACCTGGAATGGAAAGCATAACTATAGCAAAGATGCGCCCTGAATAGTCCATCAAACTGTCCTGACGGGTAGCCATGAACATACCTATCGGCAGGGCAATTGACCAACCTATCAGCATTGACAGGATACCAAGTTCAATTGATACAGGTAGCCGCTTTTTTATCATATCGGTAACGGGTTCATTATCCCACAGGGAGTTCCCCAGGTTGCCCTGAAGTAAACCGGAGAATTCGCCTGAGTACTCGCCTGATTTCTGAGGCAGGATTCCCAGCCAGCGCGCGTATTGAGTATAGATTGGTTCATCCAGGCCCAGGGCAATCCTTAAACTATCAACGTTTTCAAACTCTACCCCTCCTTCTCCTCCTAATTCGGCTACCATCATATCCATCACATCACCAGGAATAAACCGGACAAGCGCGAAGGTTATTATGGTCACCAGGGTCAGGGTAGGTATAATCATTAATAGTCTTCTAATCAGATAATCACGCATGCAAATGGGTTCCTTACATATTGTGGGCGATTTCCGATATGCAGTAGAATAGTTGACGTACTATAAATGATCTGCAGCTCGGTCACCTCATTAATAATGTGGTTGGTTTCAGAATATTTAACATACTGATACCAATCTGTCAAGGTTAGATACCAATTGTGATAATATTTTAATTTATTTTTCCACTTTAAACAAGAGAATCATTGACAAGTTCCGTTAACAGGTTTACACTTACATATCATTCCATTCTCGTACGTGTACTTGTATAAACTATCCAACACGTTCCTCTACTGGAGGTGACTGTTGTAGAAGCCGATCAGTTTAAGGCATAGTTTTATGTTATCTCAACATAAACGATGCCTTTTTATATTAAGTGACAAGGTAGCATTATGAGGAGGTGATGTTATAAGCAAGTAACCGCACATCTGGCGTACACAGACCGTGTCCGCATGATGTAAAACCTGAGTTTATACAGGAGGAAAGACTATATGATAAAAAAGAGTATGTGGATACTCGTGAGCTGTTTGATGGTACTCTCTCTGATACTTGCGTCATGCGGCACAACAGAGACCACAGGTGATGTGGAAGAGGATGAGGGCGACGATAAAGTCATAATCACGGAAACTGAGACAGACACCGGGACGACAGATG
>CP070800.1:1394124-1402916 GCA_020343555.1 Dehalococcoidales bacterium | reverse complement strand
TTGACAGGACAAAAATTAAAAGAAAAACAGATTCCCCTGATGGGAGTACTGGCTGCGTTTATTTTCGCGGCTCAGATGCTGAATTTTCCGATAGCAGGAGGTACCTCAGGGCACTTCATGGGTGCTGCTCTGGCCGCAATTCTTCTCGGACCTTGGGCTGGATTACTGATAATGACCTGTGTACTCATAGCCCAAAGTCTCATATTCCAGGATGGTGGACTTCTGGCTCTGGGTGCGAATATATTTAATATGGGAGTTATCGGTTGTTTTGCCGGGTATTACGGTTCACGTCTCGTAACTGCTCTGGCAGGTAACAGTATCAAGATCAGGTTAATCGGAGGTTTTTTCGGTGCCTGGTGCTCTATATTCCTGGCATCGATCGCCTGCGCAATTGAACTGGCTGTGTCCGGGTCATCACCATTGCGAATTGTTCTTCCCGGAATGGCGGGAGTTCATGCCTTAATAGGATTGGTTGAGGGTTTAATTACCGTGGTTGTTATCAGTGCAATTGCTGCGACAAGAGTCGATTTGCTGGAGATCGAGCGAATATAGAATAATAGTAGTATGAGAGGACAGAAATGAAATCGAAATGGTGGTTGATCGCGTTTATTATATGTCTTCTGGTAGCCGTATTATCGCCGCTGGCTTCTTCTGCGCCCGACGGTCTGGAACGCGTGGCTGAAGATAAAGAATTTATCGAGTTAGCTGAAGAAGCTCCTTTCGGAATCATCTCTGATTATGTTTTTCCGTGGATTGAGAACGAATCTGTTGCTACTATTGCAGCCGGGATCGTCGGTACAGTCCTTCTTTTTGGCATTGCCTACAGTCTAGGATGGCTGTTTGTATACATGTCGAGAAGGAAAAAAGCGTGATTATTGCAGTGTGGGATGGTGTGAGTTCGGGTGAAACATGCTTATTTAGACCAATACAGTGACATAGACAGCTATTTTCATCGCCTTGATGCACGAACCAAGCTCATTTATACTTTTGTATTCATCTTGCTGGTTGTGCTGACACCACCTGACAGCTGGCTGCTTCTCGGGTTTTATGCTCTTATTACCGTCATTCTGATTCTCACATCAAAACTACCGCCCGTTTACGTAATCAAGCGTTCTCTTGTCGTTATGCCTTTCGTAATCTTAATTGCAGTATTTACACCGTTTTTCAAGGAGGGAGAGGTAATAGGAAGCACCAGAATCTGGATCTGGGATATCAGCGTTACGGAGACCGGAGTCCTGGTGTTTCGGAATGTCCTAGCAAAAGCATGGCTTTCGATCACCAGTCTGATATGGCTTACTGCCACCACAAAAATAACTCATATTCTGTACGCGCTCGAACGACTTCATTTTCCTCGCGTGTTAGTGATGATACTTTCATTTATGTATCGTTACATATTTGTGATAGTTGATGAAGTAATGCGAATGAAACAGGCAAGAGACAGCCGGAATATCGGCAGTAAAAGGTTGCGTAATATGCGTACGATAGGAAATATGATCGGGACGCTGTTCGTTCGCAGTTACGAGCGAAGTGAAAGAGTATATAACGCAATGACCTCACGGGGTTTCGATGGACAGGTACGGGTTATGGAGCAACTACAATTTAGCAGGGCGGATGTGATTTTCTTTATGAGTTTCGGATTAATAATGATTACTGCAGGTATACTTAACCTGGTTATATAAAACGTTCGAATCAGCGAGGTTTAATTGGAAGAAGTTATAAAAATAGAAAACCTGTCTTTTACCTACCCGGATGGCAGGCAGGCATTGAGTAACATATGCTTAACAATAACCCGTGGTGATTTAGTTGCGATTATAGGGCCTAACGGAGCTGGAAAATCAACTCTCCTTCAGCACCTTAACGGAATACTTCACAGTAATGGGGCAATCTGTATTCTTGGCAAGACATTGGAAAAAAATAATATCCGATGGATCAGATCCAAAGTAGGAGTTGTTTTTCAAAATCCGGATGACCAGCTGTTCTCTCCCACTGTTTTTGATGATGTTGCTTTCGGTCCTATCAATATAGGTTATACCAAAGAAGAGGTAAATGATGCGGTAAAAGAAGCCCTGGAACGGGTAGGAATGTCAGATTTCGAACAGCGTTCGCCGCATCACTTGAGCCTGGGCGAGAAGAAGCGTATTGCCATCGCGACCGTACTCTCGATGAGTCCGGAAATACTCGTTTTCGACGAACCTACAAGTAATCTTGATCCTAAAGCCAAAGGGTCGATAATCCAACTCTTTAAACAACTGCCGGCTACAAAAATAATCGCTACCCATGACTTAGATCTGGTGAGGAGCTTATGTCCGCGAACGGTAATCCTGAATAGTGGGACTATAGCTGCTGACGGTGCTACCAGTGAGATACTGGCGAACCATTCACTGTTAAAGGAAAACGATCTGACCGGCGATTAGCCGGGCAGTCGATAACTGGTGACAGGCATATCACATTTTATATTTATTTATCTTGTATCTAATTATTACACCAGGTTGTTCTTAATGGCTGTGACTACCGCCTCGGTTCGGCTGGTAACACCAAGTTTCGACAGGATATTGCTGACATGATATTTGACAGTCGCCTGGGTTATGAAAATAGATTCTGATATCTCGCTGTTTGATTTTCCTTCAACCATAAAAGATAGAATCTCCCGCTCACGGTCTGTTAAATCAGTCCCTGGTTGTGAAGGTTTATTAACCGTTTGAATGAGAACCTGGGCTGCCTCAGGAGAAAGACTTGGCTGATCCAGAACAACCTTGTTTATCGCCGCTACCAGTTCGTCGGCAGAAACGTTCTTTAGTAAATAGCTGGTCGCTCCAGCTTTTAATACGCCTTCCACGTATTCCTTTTCCTTGTAGCTTGTTAAAGCGATGATGTGGATTTGAGGCCATTTTTCATGGATAATCCTGGTAGCCTCTACGCCATCCATTTTTGGCATCTGCAAATCCATGAGAACAACGTCGGGCTGGAGACTGCCACAGATTCTAATCGCTTCTTCGCCGTCCCCGGCTTCACCAACCAGTTCCATACCTTCCGAAGTATCCAGGACTGCTCCAAGTCCACTCCGGACCACGGTGTGATCATCGACTATGATAACTCTTATACTTTCCGACGTCGTCATTGAATTTCCTCCTTTGGCTTGTTATCCCAGATTACTGCTATTTCCGTTCCTTCACCTTCCTGGCTGTTTATCCAGATTTCTGCGTTTATATCAGCAGCTCGTTCTTGCATTATACCAACTCCGAGACTTTCAGGGGATATAGCATCAACATCGAATCCAGTTCCGTTATCTTTGATCTTTAACGAAATCTTATCTTTATCACAAATTAAACTCACTATCACATCGGTCGCTTCGGAATGTTTCGCCACGTTATTTAACGCTTCCTGGGCGATGCGGTAAAACCCGATTTTCGTATCATCTGGGAGTATGTAATCACCTTCAATAGTTACGGTAATTGGGATACGAGTCCTTCCTGTTATTGATTCTGCTAATTGCTCTAACAAGTGAGGTAATTCTGCTTCAATAAGGGCTGAAGGCCTTAGTTCTAAAAGTAGTGTACGCATCTCAGCTAAAGCCCCACGTGTTAACTGTCGTACCTCCTCGAGCCGTTCCTTCCCTTTTACAGGATCATTTTCCCATAAGGTTGGAAGCACTTCGGCAATGAGACTGGCAGAGAATAGTGTTTGACTGACTGCGTCATGAAGGTCACGGGCTAACCTGTTGCGTTCTTCTTCAGCTACCGTTGCCAATCTGCCTTCCATGCTTTGTAATCGTTCGATCATCTCATCAAAGGATTGGCTTAATTGGCCGACTTCATCTGATCTTTCCTCCATCGACGTTGTAATCAGTTCGCCGGTACGGCCGATTTCACGGGTTGTTTTTGTAAGTTGGAGTATCGGGCTCATGGAGTTTTGCATCATAATCAGGATACCTACGGTACCTAAAGTAGCCAATGCAGCTGATACAATGACAATAATAATGGTTGTTCTCAGTATAGGAGCATTAGCTTCAAATTTATCCTGTTCGACAATTATCCCCCAGTTTGTCGGGCTGCCCACCGGGCTGTAGGCGGCGTATACATTACGTTCTGTTTGACTGTTAAAATACTCGATAAAACCTTCGTAGCCGTTCATTACACCTTTCAATTCCAAGGGCAATGCCTGACCAAGCTGTTCAAGGTTTGGATGAGCAATGATCATACCGTTTTTACTTACCGCATAAGCAAAACCTGATTCTCCGACTGTACTCAGGTTAATCCGTTGCCATATGTCCTGGATATCGAGCTGAAAAACAAGAATTCTCGTTTCTTCAGTGGAAGCTTTCAATGGTACCGAAACGTACAATACCGGAAGCCGCTCAAGACCGTATAAATATACATCTGAAATGTACATATCTCTACCGAAAGTGGATTGAGCTGCAGCGAGTATTTTTATATCTATCGGAATATTGGGACGTGTGATTATCGTGTCAGTAATATTAGGTGCGAGGAGTGCATCAGTCGGATCTTCCAGATGTATCAAAAGCTTGTAGTTTTCATCAAAGTAGTATAATGCATGATATCTCTGGGGAGATGATAATCTGAATGTGAGTAGTGCTGGTACCTGACTCGTCAGATTCGATCCCATCGATTCGAGATGGCGGGAGAACAATCGTATGTCAGATAGAATACCACTGATACGGTAATTTATATCCCGGGAAATGATCGATGAAACCTGGATATTTCTGTTCCTGATATCACTCAGTATTTCACTCTGACCGGTCAAGAGAAATGATATACTCAGTATTGATACCGAAATGATCCAGAATCCGATACTCCAGAAAATGAGTTTACGCTGAACACTCTCTCTTAACCAGTTTCTGATCCTTCGGTAAACTTTATTAATAAACACTCGATTTTACCTTATTCAGCGTGAACTGTTATCTGTCCTTCGATTATTTTCTCCTTCAGGTCATCAAGCCTTTCGAGGATCGTATCATCAACTATCGATTCGTCGAATGGCCCAAGCATAATTCCATTCTCTTTCAGTCCGAGGGAACGGATTCCCGGCGTAAACGATCCGGTATACAGTTCTTCTATCACCAGCAGTACGGCTGTATCGACACGTTTCGGTCGGTTACCGACCACGTTTCCAGGAGCCATATACCGCTGGTCACCACTCGTTCCGGTAGTCAATTTGCCTGTTTGCTTTGCTGCTTCGATGATACCAAGACCGGTGCGACTGGCTGCGTTGTGTATCACGTCTACTCCCTGGTCATACAGGATCAATGCTCTTTCAAGACCTATTTCGGGATCAGAAAATGTTCCGGCAAAATCGTTTACTACTTCTACACTATCATCCTGGTAAGTAACACCCTGGCTGAATCCTGTCATTATGCGTTGGATTGCAGGTATATCCATACCGCCGATTACCCCGACTTTTTTGGTTTCAGTCAGCATAGCTGCCAGTACGCCGATCAAGAAATCACCCTCCTGTTCTCTATAAACAATAGAGGCTATATTTTCTCCTTCAGCTTCAAAATCTATCGCAGCGAATTTAATGTCGGGAAATTCACCGGCAACCTGTATCAGATTTTCTTTATGTTCATAACCGATGCCAATGATTAAATCATAATTATTTTGAGCCAGAAAGCGGGTCGTCTCGAGATTTTCTTCGTTGTTGACGAAATCAACTGTTTCGAAACGAATATTATACTTTTGTTGGGCTTCAAGAAGTCCGTTATATGCGGAATCGTTAAATGATCTATCTCCCAGACCACCACTGCCAAGTAACATACCAATTTCAAGCACTCGCGATTGTAGTTTATCCTGCCCACATCCGCTACTCGGTATACTCAAAGATATAATTAAAACAGACGAGATGATCATAAAGGATATTTTCGAAATTGATGACACGGTACACTCCATTCAGTTTATATAATCGTGTTGGTTGTATTTCAATATCCACAATCTTATTTAGTATTTGGCTATAAAGTCAACCTGTCTGATTGATTCTTCCAGACACCCTAGTCTTTCGGCTAGTATCAAATTTCGTCTAAAGGCTAGGCGGGTTTTCACCTTATGAATGGTTGCATAAAGTTGACTGCGGCATATACTGGATACAAATGAAATGCTGCGATAAAGGAGGTTAGATATGTGGTCAAGGAATTATACAAAATGTCTGGTGCAAGGGCACGTATCGTCCACCTTGATGTACAAAGAGGAAGAATATACATACTGTGTGCGATGCGGTAAGATCAGCCTGAATATCCAATCCGGCAGAGTCGATTCGCCGGAATCCGGGTCTCAGCGTATTACCGGTGAGAAACCCGAGATGATATCAATAATAAGCATATCAAAATAAATAAAATTACAAAGGAGTATTAAAATGGGCTATTTCAGAATTTTGGCAGCGATACCGGGATTTTTTCTGAGTTCACTGTTCCTGATGCTACTGTGGGATGTGATCGCACCAAAACTTGGTATGGGTACGGTAGATATCAACTATGTAACTTCGATGTTGATTACCATCACCCTCTGGATCGCAGTTGCACCACTGGCAGCGGTCGGTAAAAAGAAATAAATGATCCTGAAAGGGGAACTGACATGAAAGCAGTATTGTGCACAGGCTACGGGGGAGCCGAAGTTCTTAAACTGGCAGATGTACCGAAACCTGTCCCGAAGGATAACGAGGTGCTGGTTAAGAATTATGCCACTACCTGTCACATTGGGGACACAAGGATCAGGAGTTTCGATGTTCCTCTACTACAGAAAATCCCCTTCAGGCTATATCTGGGATTAACCAAACCAAAACGCGCGATACTTGGAATGGAACTGGCAGGCGAAGTTGAATCGGTCGGGAGAGATGTCAAACGTTTCAAGCCCGGTGAAAAGGTCTTCGCCTGCACCGGTTTCGTATTCGGGGCACATGCCGAATATACATGCGTGCCGGAGGATTCAAAGAATATCAATATCGGAATGGTGGCACATATGCCTTCGAATATGACCTATGAAGAAGCTGCGGCTGGAGTCACCACCGGTGGTATCACTGCTTTAGGAGGTCTCAGGAAGGGTGGTATCCGTATTGGACAGAAAATTATGGTGTACGGAGCTTCAGGGAGTGTCGGTGTATTCGCGGTACAGCTGGCTAAACACTACGGTGCGGAAGTAACCGGAGTATGCAGTGCCGGAAACCTGGAAATGGTGAAATCACTCGGTGCCGATAATGTAATCGACTACACAAAAGAAGAATTATCCAAGCACGGAAGGGACTATGATATTGTCTTTGATGCTGTAGATAAATTGTCTGCTTCAAAAGGAAAAATCATGCTTGCTGATAAGGGTAAATATATAAAAGTCGGTGCAGAAGGTGGCGTAAGTATAGACGATTTCTATTTTCTAAAAGAACTTGTAGAAAACGGTGAAATGCGAACCGTTATTGATAGGACATATCCTTTGGAACAGATAGTAGAAGCACATAAATATGTAGAAAAAGGTCATAAGAAAGGGCACGTGCTAATTACTATATCTCATCAATAAACGACCAGTAAATCTCAGCGAAAAGAAAGGTAAAAAGAAATGCAAGAACAACAACGATACCCGGTATCAGTCAGGGGAGAACTATCCAGTCCTCCGGGCGGCGGCTGGTGGTTATTAAAATGGTTATTAGCAATTCCGCATTATTTTATACTGGTATTCCTATGGATAGCGTTCGCAGTGATTGCTGTAATTGCATTTTTTGCGATCCTGTTTACAGGAAAATACCCGAGGGATCTGTTTGATTTTAATGCCGGAGTATTACGCTGGACCTGGCGTGTCGGTTTTTACAGCTATGAAGCCCTCGGGACCGATAAATATCCACCATTCAGTCTGGATCCTGATGACGATTATCCGGCTGATTTCACGATTGAGTATCCTGAGGAACTGTCCAAAGGGCTTGTCCTGGTGAAATGGTGGCTGCTGGCTATTCCTCATTATATACTCCTTTCGTTGTTTCAGGGTGGTGGCGGCGAGTATAGTCGGGTAGGTTTGACTTTCATCCTGGCGATCTTCGGTGCCATAACGGTTTTATTCAAAGGACACTATCCTGCAGATATTTTTAGACTAGTAGTCGGTTTGAATCGCTGGAGTTATCGTGTGTTTGCCTACGCCTCGCTGATGACAGATGAGTATCCTCCCTTCCGACTCTGGGATAATAACACGGAGTAGTTCAAATGAAAGCCGTTGTATGCACAAAATACGGTCCGCCTGACGTTCTTCAGATCCAGGATGTACCAAAACCGGTACCGAAAGAAAAAGAAGTGCTCGTGAAGGTACATGCGACAACCGTAACCTCGTCAGACGTAAGAATTCGAAGCTTCACCTATCCTTCCTGGTTCAAACTCATCGGGCGAATGATGTTTGGTATTAATAAACCGCGGAAGACAATACCAGGAGATGAATTCGCCGGTGTCGTGGAAACAACGGGTAAAGACGTTACTCAATTCAAGGAAGGCGATCAGGTATACGGTATGAGTACATCCTTTGGACTGGGTGGCGGGAATGCCGAATACGTGTGTATAGCTGAAAACACCGGATTAGCTTTAAAACCGAATAATGCCAGCTACGAAAAGGCTGCAGCCATACCTTTTGGTGGAATGACAGCCCTTGGTTTTTTAAAAAGGGCCAATATCCAAAAAGGACAGAAAGTACTTATCTACGGGGCTTCCGGCAGTGTAGGTACTTATGCAGTTCAAATTGCCAGGTATTATGGAGCTGAAGTAACCGGGGTTTGCAGTACTGCCAACCTTGAAATGGCGAGATCAATAGGTGCGAATG
>CP070800.1:1387836-1394024 GCA_020343555.1 Dehalococcoidales bacterium | reverse complement strand
ACGAGGATTTCAGCTTGGCTCAATACAAGGAAATGGCAACCGAGATAATCGTTGATATCCACGAACGCGGAAAGCTGCCGATCCTGATAGGTGGAACCGGGCAGTATGTCTGGGCACTGCTTGAAGGCTGGGAAATACCGAAAGTAGAACCTGATCCTGAACTAAGGCGAACACTCGAAGAAAAAGCCGCGGAAGGAAAAGCTGACGAACTATATCGCGAACTTGAGGAAATCGACCCGGAAGCAGCCCGAACCATCGATCCGAGAAATGTTCGCCGTGTAATCAGAGCCCTGGAAGTTTCATCTCAGACCGGTAAACCTTTTTCACGAGTTAAAACCAGAAAAACTCCTCCCTATGATACTCTTATCATTGGACTCACTACTGACCGAAAGGAATTATACCGACGGATTGACCTGCGAGTCGACTCCATGATAGAGAACGGTCTGGTAGATGAAGTAACGAAGCTGAAGAGAATGGGGTACGGCGCAGATAATCCATCAATGTCCAGTATCGGATACAAGCAGATAATGATGTACTTCGATGGTGAAATCTCATTGGAGTCAGCCGTTAACCAGATGAAAACAGAAACGCACCGGCTTGTACGCAGGCAGTATAACTGGTTCAGCCTGTCCGATGAGAGGATAAAATGGCTGGATATCCAGGATGATTTTATGGAAGAAGCCAGAGTACTGGTGACGGAATTTCTCTCTAAGTAGTGTCTGCCTGTTAACTATTTCTTTACATCCCATTTCGACAGATATTGTGTCTGTCCGAGTGTCGAACCTCTCTGGATCTCTTCACGAATCCGGTTTTCTTTTTCCAGAACATCGATGGCACGGTTCGCCATTTCCATTGCAGAATCTTTTGGTACGACGACAACTCCGCTTTCGTCGCCGATTATCCAGTCTCCCGGTTCTACTTTCCTGCCGCATACCTCTATCGGCGCGTTGATCTCACCGAATCCCTTCGGTTCACCGGCTGTCGGCGTGAAATGACGGGCGAACAACGGAAATTTTAATTTTCTGATATCATCGATATCGCGCACAGCGCCATCTATCACTACTCCTACAATCCCAACCGTTTTACAACTGTTCGTGGCCAGTTCTCCCCAGACAGCTATCCCACCCTGGCAGGCGTCGATTACCAGGACATCGCCTGCCTTGGCGTGGTCGATAGCCTGGACAGGAGCACTCCAGTCACCGTTGTAGGTCCTGACCGTGACTGCCGGTCCGGCGAATTTAAGTTCACCAGGCTCTCCCTCCCAGACCGGTTTTAACCCTCTTAACTCACCGGTCCGGTGCATGGCATCGCTTATATTAGACGTACTTACCTTCATAAAGGCTTCGGTAAGATGTTCGCTGTCATATTTAAGGAACTCTTTGGTCGCTATTGGTTTGCCTGATTTCAACGACTGAACGATTTTTAACGCTGACTCTTCCGGACTTTTTGCTTTATAAAGAGAACCGCCGACGATGATAATATCAGCGCCAGCTTCGTATGCCTCTACCGCCGTTTCACTATTTATTCCACCGGCGGCGGAGATCTGTGCCTTTCCGGATATGTTGCTGGCTATTTCTCTTACCAGGTCGATAGGTTTCACGCCGAGTACCTGTTGATCGAGCCCGACATGTATGTTGATGATATCTATACCCATATCCTCAAGTTCGACAGCACGTTTGGCCGGATCTTTAACGGATATGAGGTCGGCTGCTATTTTCACACCGTATTTTTTCCCGGCCAGTATTGCTTCGCTGATACAGGAATCAGGCGCTGTACCAAGAATAAAGACTATGTTGGCACCCGCTTTCGCGGCGATCTCTACTTCGGTAGAACCGGCGTCCATAACTTTCATGTCGGCGCAGATGATATGTCCAGGGAAAGCAGCACGCAGTTCACGAACAGCGTTCATCCCTTCCGACTTGATAAGAGGAGTCCCAGCTTCCACCCATGCTTTTGAAATATCTCCACCGGTACCAGCAAGTATTCCTTTTACCGCTTCCTGTGCGATCTGGATGGCCCTGGGGAGATCGATAAGGTCGAGGGCGATCTGTACCGGAGGGATTTCATTCTGAGTAGGTTTGTTGGCCTGCGTTTTTGCCATATTGAGAAACCTCCTGTCGGTTATTAAAGGTGTTTATTCCAGTACGATGTTATCTATCAGCCTCGGTTTACCGATTTTCACTGCCAGCGATACCAGTGCCGGACGCGTGATCTTATCTACTTCGTCCAGCGTTTCATTATCGGCTATGCTGACGTAGTCTATGTTTGCCGCCGGTTGCTGCTGAATCAAAGCTGTCATTTCACGCCTGATTTTCGTAGCGTCTGTCTCACCTTCGGAGTATAACTTTTCCGCCAGTTTAAGAGACTGGTAGAGGACGGTGGCTACTTTACGCTCGTCTGATTCGAGGTATGTGTTACGGCTGCTCATTGCCAGCCCGTCCGGTTCGCGAACCGTAGGGCAGGCAATCACTTCCAGGTTCATATCCAGGTCTTTCACCATCTTCTTTATCACGGCAAGTTGCTGGGCGTCCTTCTGACCGAAATACGCTTTAGTGGGGCGAACGATGTTGAACAACTTTGCGACTATAGTAGTTACTCCACGGAAGTGGGTAGGGCGTGATGCACCTTCCAGTTTATCGGTCAATCCTTCTACCTCTACCCAGCTACTGTATCCGGCAGGATACAGGTCATCAGCAGTGGGCATAAAGACGATATCGGTATATGGTTCCAGCATTTCCAGGTCGCGTTCAGTATCGCGCGGATAGCTTTCAAAATCTTCATTGGGACCGAACTGTGCAGGATTGACAAAGATACTGGTCGCAACCGTTTTATTATCATCTCTCGCCTGTTTTACCAGTGAGAGATGACCTTCATGCAGGTACCCCATGGTAGGGACGAATCCGAGTGGTTCTTCCAGTCTGTTACGTTCGGCTTTCATTTCCTGAATTGTATCGACTATCTTCATGTATCGATCTCTCTAAGTATTGTCTCTTTTCTATCGGAATAAAGGACAGTGACTATAAAGAGGGGCTAAGCCCCTCTCGTCTTTAAAAATTGAGGTGTTATTTATTGCTTAATCATATTCCTTCTCAAGTTCGGCAATGACGTCTTTATCGATAATATAGCTGTTTGCATTAGTAGGGAATTCACCTGCTTTTACGTCAGCATTATATTCTGAAACAGCTTTTCTCATTGTTTCAGCGATCTGCGCGTACTGCCTGGCATGCTTGGGAACGAACTCGGTATACGAACCGAACGTATCGTTGATCACCTGAACCTGCCCGTCGCAGTCAGGTCCGGCGCCAATACCGATGGTAGGAATTTCGAGTTTCTTAGTGATAAGTGCAGCTAACTTATAGGGGACGGCTTCAAGAACTACCGAAAAAGCGCCTGCTTGTTCAAGTGCGATGGCGTCCTCGATAATATCTCTCGCCGATTCGATCGACTTTCCCTGGGCCTTGTGTCCGCCAAGCTGGTTGATGGACTGAGGTGTAAGACCTATATGTCCCATTACGGGAATACCGCAGTTGACTACCTGTCTTACTTTTTCGGCTACAGTCACTCCACCTTCAAGTTTCACTGCCTGCGCCCCGGCTTCCTGTATGAACCTGCCAGCATTACGGAGACAGTCTTCGGTACTGACATGGTAGGTCATGAACGGCATGTCACCTACTATCAGGGCATTCTCGGTACCTCTTACTACGGCTTTGGTATGGTGCAGCATTATATCCATTGTGACGGGTATCGATGTATCGAATCCGAGAACAACCATTCCCAGGCTATCGCCGACGAGTATCAGGGGGATGCCTGTTTCGTCGACTATTTTCGCGGTTGTGTAATCATAGGCGGTGAGCATGGAGATCTTCTCACCGTTCCGTTTCATCTCTTTAATCTGGTTTATAGAAACACGCATTAAACTACTCCTAATGGATAGTAGCTTCTATCGATCCTTTGATAGAGGTAATGTCGTTGTTCTTATCTACGTGGACGAGTTTCGGGGTATAGGTTTGGGCTTCTTCCTCTTCCATCTGCTGGTAAGTCAGGATAATTACCATATCGCCTTTGATAGCCAGCCTGGCAGCTGCGCCGTTAAGGCAGATTTCACCTTTTTCACCCTCGATAGCATAGGTCTCGAAACGAACTCCGTTATTCAGATTGAGGACGTGTACGTGCTCGAAGGGAAGTATATCGGCTGCTTTCATTAACCTGGTATCTATAGTGATACTTCCTTCATAATCGATATCTGCGCCGGTAACGGTTGCGCGGTGGATCTTGCTTTTCAGCATGTTTCTCATCAAGATTTCTCCCTTTATATACTTATTAAGAGGTTAGGTTGTTTGAGGATTTCCATCATATCTTCTGCTTGTTTCTCGGTAATTTTCCCCTTTGCCAGGGCGATGGGTACTGTCTGGCGACCGAGCTCAAGATAGGTTGGAAGAACATCAGGCGCTGATCTTTCCAGGGCTTCGATATGTTTTCTGACAGTGCCGGTATCCCCACGAGCGATTGGTCCGGTAAGACAATCCGGGATACCGACTGTTTCAATGTTGTGGATAGTACCTTGAATAAGCGGCAGCAGGGCCTGGCTGGCCTGCTGGGTGGGGATATCGAAGGTTTTCCAGAGGTCAGTTGCCTGTTTTACCAGAGTTACCAGGTAGTTGCAGGCCATCACAGCAGCGGCATGATAGACTACCTTATCGCTTTCTTCAAGCTGTATGTATCTTCCTTGAAGTGCGGTGGCCATTTTTTTCAATTCGGTCAACAGAGGTTCTTCCGCTTCTATTGCAAATGTAGAGCCGGGGATATTCTCTACCGCTTGTTTGACGCTGGCGAATGTCTGGAGGGGATGAAACGCTCCTGTCAAAGCGCCTGAGCGTTTTGCAGGCTCAAGGACCGCGGTTGAATCAGCGCCACTGCAATGTACTACACTTTTACCGGGCTTCCAGTCGATCTCCGATACTACGGTACCGATAGCACCGTCGGGTGTGGTGATAAATACGAAGTCCACGCTGTTGGCAACAGTCTGGCTGCTCTCCATTACTCTGCAGCCGGGTATTTCTGAAGCTAGTTTTTCAGCTGATTCCCTACTTCGGCTGTACACGGTAGTAACCATATACCCGTGGTTGTGGAGACCGATTGCTAACGCTGTTCCTACTGTTCCGGCTCCAATAAATCCTACTTCAGTCATTCTATTTACACCTCAAAATGGTATAAAAAAAACCTTCCCGGACACGCCGAGGAAGGCAATTTTCCAAATGTTACTATTATTGCCGTCTCGGTCATATCCGATCCAAGCGACTTTAGTTGTAAAAAGTTCTTTTTACCGGGAAATCACCGCCAATATGGTCGATGTTTCTCACTGCTAATATATCAATAGACAGCATTTTTGTCAATAGGAAACAAGGGTTTTCCCATGTAAGGAAAAGTGTATGATCACTCGTGAAACTGTGACCAGGCTAATCTCTCATCCCGGGGTATTTGTCTCAGGTAAAGTCGTTCTTCTAAGCCTTGCTGAGTCAGTTGTTTTCGCCACTCGGAGAGTGTGAGATTTTCTGTGTCGACCAGCACTTCTGCCAGCTTTTGGTCACCACGGGCGAGAACTCCCTGTACTCTACTCCATGCAGGGCTGTCTGCTTTGATATTTATTCCTGCCGGTGACAGCTGCTTCTTAAGGATGGCCACCCGATTGTTAAGGATATCGACTTCCTCCATCATCTGGCGCTGAAATGGCGTACCGGCTTTAGGCACGAAAGGCGCGATGCTGAGTGTGATACGGCAGCCGGGAGAAACACTTTCCAAGGTTTCCCTGCACTTGAGTGTAAGGTTGGCGATTTCTTCAATATCTTCGTCCGTTTCAGTTGGTAATCCTGTCATGAAATATAGCTTAAGTTGCTTTATACCATATTCACCGACTTTTCGCATCGCCCGGATAATGTCTTCCTCGTTAATGCCTTTTTTTATCAGGCTGCGGAGTCTTTGAGATCCGGCTTCAGGCGCGAGGGCAATTGTCCTAGCTTTCCCTGTTGACAGTTCGGCCAGTGCGGATCCCGGTAGAGGTTTTATCCGCAGTGAACTGACGGATATTTCTGCATCATACCGACGCAGCTCCGCAAGTAATTCTTCGAAGTGTGGATGTTCTGAAACAGCCGGTCCGACAAGGCCGATCCGCTTTCGGTATTTCAAGCCTT
>CP070800.1:1373395-1387736 GCA_020343555.1 Dehalococcoidales bacterium | reverse complement strand
ATAGGCGTGATTATTGATATGAAATCGTTCACCCGGTTCTCTTAACTGACTCCAGGCCAGGCGGTATTTCTCCCGTAAAGACCGGTTTCTACTCATATCCAGGCAGTATAAATCTATTGCATCGAGAAGATTTTTATAGAAAGTATCAACACTGAAAATCAGCTTTAGTTCGTTATCCGATTGAACTATTGAAAGGTGTTTTTGGTTTTCGTGAGTATCGGAGAATTCGAACCTCAGCGTTCTGCCGTCGCCTGTTGTGAAACTCCTTGGGTAAGATTTATGAATATGACCGTTTCCCAGCATATAGTAAAGGAATCCTCCCGCCATGGCATACTTCTCGACGATCCTGCCGAGATACGTTCGGATGAATTCGACTGCCCGTTTCGCCCGGTTCGCTTTTGAAGAGTCGCCGGAAAGCAACACGCCCAGCAGTTCGATATGATTAAATAGCAGTATAAGTACCGTATCCCACACATAGATATCCTTACCTGGAACGTCGAGTATCCCGGATATAGTTCTTTCTAGAGGTTCTTTGATGTCTTTCCTTGGGTCAGGGCTTAACGTGTCAATGTGATAATCATTACCAGCCATCATAGTATCCTCCGCAGTTGATGTTAATTATAAATGACTAATTACATTATGGGTAGCGGGATTAATACGAAGATAGATTAATTACTAATGTAATTGCGAGCTTCGCCGTCTATAGGCGAACCGTGGCAATCTGAAAAAAACGAAAAGCTGTCATCCTGAGTTCCGATACAATCGGGATGAAGGATCCCGTCCGATATAAGCAGGATATTTATGTTCAAAGATTTACGACCTGCGTTCTCTCGGAGAAAACAAGGATAATCGTAGGGATTCTTCACCCACCTTCGGTGAACTCAGAATGACGCAGCACTCGTTTACTGCAATTTTCACCACCGGTCCGCTTGAGATTGAAAGCAATCCTTCTTCCGAGGCATGGACTACAATATCGTCCACCAATGATGGATGCTCATTGAAGATGACAACCACTTGTATGAACGCACGGAATGATGGTATCCTAACTTCTGGCAGGAGATAACGTATTTACGTGTATTTTCGCTTTTTTTATAGTGTGATTTATACAACCAGGTATTATGGAGTATACTCATCTGTCGGTTGTTGGATGATACACAGAAGGAGGTAAACATTGAGTGATCTGACCTTCGCTTCCGATGCACCCGGAAAAAAGATGTTCATGCTTGGAAACGAGGCGATAGCCAGGGGTGCGATAGAAGCCGGTGTCCAGTTTACCGCCGCCTACCCCGGCACTCCCTCGAGCGAGGTGACCGAGACCCTGGCGGAACTGGCTAAAGAAACAGGAATGTACGTAGAGTGGTCGGTCAATGAAAAAGTCGCTTTCGAGGGCGCCCTGGCCAGCTCTGTCTGCGGTCTGCGCTCGCTGGCCTGTATGAAGCACGTCGGCGTCAATGTCGCCCACGATCCCATAATGACCGCCAGCTATATCGGCGCCAAGGGAGGGTTCGTACTCCTGTCCGCCGAAGATCCGTGGATGTGGAGTTCACAGAACGAACAGGACAACCGCTATATCGCCGAACAGGCACATATACCCATCCTGGAACCATCATCCATCCAGGAAGCCAAGGACATGATGGCTGACGCTTTCAGACTTTCCGAAGAGTTCAAACACCTCTTCATACTGCGGACCGTTACCAGGATAAACCACGGCCGCAGCGACGTAACCCTCGGAGAGATTAATAAAGAACGCCGGCAGGGCAAGTTCGAGAAAAACCGGCACTGGCTGAATTACACGCCAGCCGAAGCCAGGCTGAATAAGCCGAAAATGCTGGACCGACTCGAAAAAATTAAAGAGGCCGCGGATACTATCCCTTACAACAGGCTTGAAGCAGTTAACGGCGCGAAACTCGGTATCATTGCCTGCGGTCTGTCTTACAGCTATACGATGGAAGCCCTTAACTGGATGGGGATAGCTGATAAAGTATCGGTGTTGAAGATCGGCACGCCGTATCCCCTGCCCGAAAAGCTGGTGAGAGAAATGCTGAACTCGCACGAAGAAGTACTGGTAGCCGAAGAACTCGAACCATATGTTGAAACTCACGTGAAGGCAATCGCCGGAGAGGATAACATCACGGTAAAGATACACGGTAAGAATGTCCTGCCTCGAATCGGCGAGTTATCGACCAGGAAAATAAGCGAAGCTGTTGCAGAACTAACGGGAGAAGCACTTCCAGCTGATTTTAAAAAGATAGACGACCTGAGTCAGGCCACGGCTCCGTTATTACCCGCACGACCGCCAGCCCTCTGTTCAGGTTGTCCGCATCGTGCTTCTCATTACGCGATCAATGTCGCGGCAAAGAAGGTAGCAAGGGATTACGGCAAGGATATCCTGCCCATCTATCCCGGAGATATCGGCTGCTACAACCTGGCCTATAATCCTCCGCAGGAAGCGGTCGATACCACCGTTTGCATGGGTGGTAGTTTTGGCATTGCCAACGGACTTGCACACATCGTGGACGCGCCTATAGTGGCCCATATGGGAGACTCGACCTTCTTCCACAGCGGCATCACCCCGATGGTGAACGCGGTGTATAACAAGGCGAATATAACCATGGTAATAATGGACAACTCCGCTACGGCGATGACCGGCTTCCAGCCTCATCCCGGGACCGGGCAGACAGCTATCGGTGACGAAGCCCCCGTCGTCAAGATAGAGGATGTCGCCAGAGCTTGCGGAGTCAAGTTCGTCGAAATAATCGATCCCTTCGATCTTAAAAACGCCGCTGATGTTTTCGAAAAAGCGATTCGATTCGAAGGCCCTTCGGTGGTGGTTTCAAGACGACTCTGCGCGATGGTGGAACAGAGACAGAAACGCGCCCGGGGCGAGAAGATAGTCCCATACACTGTAAATCCGGAGAAATGCAGTGACAAGTGCAATACCTGTCTGGAACTGCTCGGGTGCCCGGCGCTGATCAAAGAAGGAACCAAGACGGTAGTAGACATCACACTGTGTAACGGCTGCGGAGTCTGCGCCCAGATATGCCCGTACAAGGCAATAACACAGGAGTAACGAGAAGGATGAATGAATTTAACATCGTAATTGCCGGAGTTGGTGGACAGGGCGTAATACTGATGTCGGAACTGCTGGGAAATGCTGCCGTCGCTGACGGCTTGAATGTAAGAGGTTCGGAAGTACTTGGCATGGCAGTCAGAGGAGGTTCGGTCTCCAGCACTATCAGACTTGGAGATGAAGCCCTGGCTCCGCTGGCCCCAGCTGGAAAAGCTGACGTTCTGGTAGGCATGGAACCTGCAGAAACATTGAGAAACATAGGTAATATCTCCGGAAAAACCCTCGTGATAATGAACATGGAGAAAGTTATACCGTTCACGGTGTCATCACTCGGAGGTTCATACCCCGAACTGGATACCATCCTGGAGAATATTCACAAGGCAACGGACACAATAATCCAGCTTAACGCAACGAAGATCGCCTCGGAAGCGGGAAGTACTCAGTCAGCAAACGTCGTGATGCTGGGAGCCCTGTTCGGACAGGGTCAACTTCCGATCAAGATAGAGACGGTAAAAAACGAGATAACGGCGCGGTTCAATGAGAGAGTTGCCCCGATAAATATCAAGGCGTTCGACCTTGGTTATGAAGAAGTCCAGAAAGCGCTTGCTTGATAATATTTAATTCTGTCACCTCAGAGGGCTGTCATCCTGAGAACGACAAACAATTAGCAGTCATCCTGAGGACGACAAAGGAGGACGAAGGATCTCATTGCATAAAGGTAAAATATCAACTTACAGATATAAACAAGAATTGATTAACACTGAAACGGGATTCTTCCCTACACTCAGAATGACAGGCTGGTATCCAGAAAAGAATCCTGTATAAATCCCCCTTTGGTAAAGGGGGATTAAGGGGGATTTATTTATATTACAGCTTAATAGATTCCCGCCTTCGCTGGAATGACCAAAAGAATGAGAATGTCAGTATTAAACATAGGAAACATCTGATTAACACCACTTAATAACGATCAGAACATTCCTCTCCCTTGACGGGAGAGGTTAGGTGAGGGTGAAAGATAACGATTTAAGCGTAGCCCCCTCACCCTGACCCTCTCCCGCGGTGGGGAGAGGGAACTTATTCAGAGGTTTCATAGATATAGATGACAGATCGCACAAAAGAGGAACACAGTCAATGAAAGTAACGGATATGCTGGCCGAAAACGCCGTGAAATACCCGGACGAAACGGCACTGATCGAATTGAGACCGGACAGTAATATACGAAAAGAGATAACCTGGAAAGAGTTTGATGAAGCAGCGAACCGGGTAGCCAATGCCCTTATCTCCAGGGGTATAAAAAAGGACGACAAGGTACTCCACTGGATGATGAACAACATCGAGTGGCTGGAAATATACTTCGGCATCCTCAGGACTGGTGCCTGGGCAGTGCCGCTGAATTTCCGTTTCACCAGCGCCGACCTTGAATACTGTGCTGATATCGCCGAAGCGAAGGTAATGTTCCTCGACTCGGAATTTATCGAGAGGGTAGAAGCTGTTAAACCGGAACTGACCACCATCACCGAATATATCTGTGTTGGTGGAACCACGCCCGAAGGAATGAAAAGTCTTGATGAATTCTTGAAAGACGCGACTGCTGAAAAACCGAATATTGAAATGGCTGATGACGATCCCTGCGGCCTGTACTTTACCTCGGGAACCACCGGTTCGCCGAAACCGATACTTCTCACTCACAACAACCTTTCTTCCGCCGCTGAAGCAGAGAATGTCCATCACCAGTTGAAACACGAGGATAATTTCGTCCTGATACCACCGCTGTACCATACCGGCGCCAAGATACACTGGTTCGGCAGCCTTGTGGTAGGCGGGAGAGCCACCCTGCTCCCTGAAATGAGCAATAAAAACCTCCTCGAGACCGTGCACCGGGAGAGGGGAACGGTCGTCTTTCTTCTTGTCCCCTGGGCTCAGGACGTACTTGGGGCGTTGGACAGGAGCGAACTGAAGATAGAGAACTATGATCTTAGCTGCTGGCGACTGCTGCACATGGGGGCTCAACCGATACCACCCAGCGTGGTAAGGCACTGGAAAGAGTATTTCCCTGGAATGGAGTACGACACCACCTACGGACTCAGCGAGACTACCGGGCCCGGCTGCGTTCACCTCGGCATGGAGAACGAGCATAAAGTTGGAGCAATCGGCAAGGCCGGTCACGGCTGGGAAATACGAATCATCGGCGAAGATGGCAAGGATGTACCCCAGGGTGAGGTTGGCGAATTAATCGCCAGGGGGGGCGGCGTCATGAAAGAGTATTACAAGAATCCCGAACAGACCGCCATAACTCTCGTCGATGGATGGCTCCATACCGGCGACATGGCAAGGATAGACGAAGAAGGATTCATCTATCTGGTAGACAGGAAGAAGGACATCGTAATCACCGGAGGAGAAAATATCTTCCCGGTCGAGGTAGAGAACGTAATCCTCAGGATTCCCAAGGTATATGACTGCGCTGTCATCGGTATACCAGATGAACGACTAGGGGAGCTGGTCACCGCGGTTATCGATCCCCATCCCGGTGAAAAGATAACTGAAGAAGAGATAATACAATTCTGCACGGAGAATCTGCCACGCTACAAACGACCTCGCAAGATCATCTTCGACAAGGTCCCCCGCAATCCAACCGGTAAGATAGAAAAACCCAAGATACGAGAAAAACACGCCGGATACAAAGAGAGTTTCAGGTTATAAGTTTCATTAGTCTGAAATTCAACATTCCTGGTTTCAAGGTATTTTCAATATGGATTGTGTCATTTTGTAACCACGATATTAACAATCCTGGATGACTTTCCGCCGGCTACGATTATCCTGCAAACAGGTCTTTCCCGAATATATGGCGATACCGCTTTTAACGCCTGTTTTCGTATTTCAACATCAGTGGCATTATCAGACAAACTGATTCTACCTCTCAATTTCCCGTTGACCTGTACCGGGATCTCACGAATTTCTCCGGACACCTGTGACGCATCATAGACTGGCCAGGACTGAGTACATAACAAATCCGATTTTCCGAGTTTCGCCCATAGTTCCTCTCCAATATGCGACGCAAACGGCGACAGTAATTTCAGAAATATCTCCCACTGTTCTTTATTCACCGCATCCAGAGCGCTGAAGTGATTCGTCATTTCCATCAATGAAGACACCGCCGTGTTGAACTTCATATTTTCAATCCTATCTCCTACGTCCCTGATCGTCTGATGAAGGAGTCTGGTTGTCTGACTATCAGGCTCGGTCAAACCAATTTTTTCGTGCAATTTCCAAACGCGTTGCAGGAACCTGGCTATACCGACCAGTCCGTTCGTCGACCACGGTATCGGCTTGTCATAGTCACCCATAAACACTTCGTAAAGCCTTAATGCGTCCGCTCCATATGCGTTCAGGATATCATCCGGGTTAACCACGTTGCCCCTTGACTTGGACATCTTTTCGCCATTCTCTCCCAGAATCATACCGTGAGAGGTACGTTTCAGATAAGGTTCGGGCGAGGGCACTATCCCGATATCATACAGAAATTTATGCCAGAAACGTGAATACAACAGGTGAAGGGTGGTGTGTTCCATGCCACCGTTATACCAGTCCACCGGATTCCAGTAGTCCAGCTTATCACGGTCGGCAAGGTTTTCTTCATTCCTAGGATCACAGTAACGCAGATAGTACCATGAAGATCCGGCCCACTGGGGCATCGTATCGGTTTCCCGCTTTGCCGGTCCTCCGCATACGGGGCACCCGGTATT
This sequence comes from Dehalococcoidales bacterium, assembly GCA_020343555.1. The sequence goes on along the minus strand of CP070800.1, from coordinate 1,380,923 downwards.
TACCCATTCTTCTATTTCGGCGAGAGGTGATTCACCCGTTATGGTCTGCTGGTAGCTTGCTATTTCCGGTAGTGTTAACGGTAATTCGGATTCCGGAACAGGAACCCAGCCGCATTTCTCACAAAGTATCATCGGAATAGGTTCACCCCAGAACCGCTGCCTGGAAAAAACCCAGTCACGCAACTTGTATTGAACCTGAGGTCGACCATATCCTTCTTTCATAATGATGGTCATGATATTTTCGATGGCATTTTCAGGCGTAAGTCCGTCCAGCGGTCCGGAATTCACCATCACCCCTGTATCGATGTCAGTAAACGCCGCCTTATCGATATCGCCTCCGCTGACCACTTCGATTACAGGCAGGCCATATCGCCTTGCAAAACGCCAGTCACGCTTATCATGACCGGGTACGGCCATAATAGCACCGGTTCCATACGTGGATAGAACGTAATTCGACACCCATATAGGGATTTCATGTTTATTCGCCGGATTGAGCGCTCTTATACCTTCAAATTGTACGCCTGTCATTTCCCGGAAGGATTCATCATATCCATTCGAAAATACACGGTCTGATTTTTCGACATAATCGGTAACGTCATCCCGATTTTTACATAGAGGTAAAAGACCGTTGATAAATTCATGCTTGGGAGATAAAACCAAGTAGGTTACGCCGTACAGTGTATCCGGCCTTGTAGTAAATACCTTTATTTTACCTTTTACAAGGTGAAGAACAGGAAAATCGATTTCTGCTCCCGGTGAACGACCTATCCAGTTTATCTGTTGTGTTTTGATCCTGAGAAGATATTCGACAGTGTCCAGGTCTCTCAACAGGCGTTCTGCATAGGCAGTGATACGCAGCATCCACTGCTGTTTCTTCTTCAGTGTTACTACCGAATCGCAGCGTTCGCAACGTCCCCCTATAACTTCTTCGTTAGCAAGTCCCACCTTGCATGATTCACACCAGTTAACGGGAATCTCCGATTTATAAGCCAGTCCGTGTTCCCACATCTTGAGAAAAATCCACTGAGTCCATTTGTAATAGTCTGGTTCAGTCGTATTGATCTCCCGTGACCAGTCAAAGGATAATCCCAACCGTTTCATAGTCCGTTTGAATTTCGTTATATTCTTCTGTGTGATATCACTGGGATGCTGCCCGGTCTTTATCGCATAATTCTCGGTCGGAAGACCGAAGGCATCCCATCCCATCGGGTAAAGGACGTTATATCCTTCCATCCGGCGTTTCCGGGCAACTATATCAAGGGCGACATAACTTCTTGGATGGCCGATATGAAGTCCTTCGCCTGATGGACCCGGAAACTCAACCAGCACGTAGTACTTCGACCTTGAAGAGTCATCGAGAGCTTTGAATACGCCCTCTTTTTCCCAGATGCCCTGCCATTTCTTCTCTGCTTCTCTGAAATCATATGACTCCATTTTCCCCTCCTTATATAGTCCTGAAATGCAAAAAGCCCATGAACTATATTTGTACATGGGCTTGATATTCTATACTTCTTTTCCGGTTAGCTATCAGGTGATTTCTGAAGCTGCATGACACCAGGCCCGCAGCCTGGTAAGCATGAGGTAATTGGATTTATTATGGCTTAGTGATACGGGTATACGTGTATGTCGTTTTCTAATCATTAATATATACAAGATATCCTGAAGTATACAAAATGATAACATCGTGCAGTAATCATGTCAATAAATGAATATCTGTGAATTATCCTGGTGGACGTTACAATTTGAACTCCTACACCACCTGTATTATCCTAATGGAAATAGGTGAGGAGGAAGAGCTGATGAAAGATTTTAAGGGAAAAGTCGCGTTTATCACCGGAGGAGCTTCAGGTGCCGGACTCGGTCAGGCCAAAGTATTCTCCGAAGCTGGCTGTAAAATAGTGATCGCCGATATCCGGCAGGACCACCTTGATGAAGCGAAGGCATACTTCAAGGATAAGAACGCAGAAGTTCACACCATTCAACTGGATATCACCGACCGTAAAGCGTACGCGGAAGCCGCCAACGAGGTTGAGAAGGTCTTCGGCGAACCACCACAACTATTATTCAACACTGCCGGAGTGAATACCTTCGGGCCGGTCGAAGCATCCACCTTCGAAGATTTCGACTGGGTACTGGGAGTCTGCCTGGGAGGTGTCATCAACGGTATGATAACCTTCGTGCCGAGAATGATACAGGCTGGAAAAGGTGGTCACATCACCACGGTCTCTTCATGGGGAGGTTTCATGGGATTCGCCAATACCGCTCCGTATGCCTGCGCCAAAGCCGCGGTTAATAATCTAATGGAAAGCTACTACATGGCTTTAAAGCCCTACGGGATAGAAGTCTCCTGCCTGTGTCCTATAGGCATAAACTCGAATATCCACGAATCCACGCTCACACGACCGGAACATTTAAAAGCTACCGGCTATAACGTTACGGAAGAAACGATGCAGTTCGAGTATGACGCCTTTTATAGCACCGGCATTGATCCCGTCGACCTGGCAAAGATACTGAAAAAGGGAATAGAAAACGAACAGATGTATATATTCCAGTTTGACAATCCCGAACAGATGCTGAGAGATAACAACGAACGGGTGATACACCTTTCTTCCGCCGAAGGAATAAAGAGGATGGAAGAACAACAGAAAAAACGCATGGAAGAAATGGCCGGTCAGGCAGGTCCGCCCGGTCCTATGCAACGCGGAGCCGAAGTAGGCTGGGGTAAAGCCCGTGAAGACATCACCTGGGTAAAAGACCGATAAAATATTCGCAAAAGCATGAAAAAAGGTATTGACAATTCATAACTGTTTGTTCTATTCTCCAGTCACCACAAAAAAAGGGAGGTACTCCGATGCAAGCTTACTGTGTAAAATGCCGGGCAAAACAGGAAATGAAGGATGAAAAAGCCATAACGATGAAGAACGGAAAACCAGCTACGCAGGGCGTATGTCCCAAGTGCGGAACCAAGATGTTCAGGATCGGCAAAGGTTAAGCATCTCCCGGACGAACACCATCACAACAAAAATCCCTTTATACTGCAATAAACGCTCGCTGGCATCACCGGTAAAAGAGCTGCTTTAATCGTTATTAGGAACTGTGATTTTTCAGCGAAGAGAGTATTTGTTTCCACATATTCTTCACTCCACCGTCGGTGAGAGCTATCGTTGTGCCATTCTCTGCCTTTTCAAACTTTAACCGCTTTTCACGGATTCGAGACTCTCGATGAAGGCATCTATCCTGGCATGTGTATCGGCCTCTGAATACGAACCGATATCAACGATATCACCCTCGAGCACGAGTGACGGAATATCCCTGTATATCTTTTTCAACTGGTTAAGCTGCCAGATAAGTCCGGGATGCCAGGTACGGCAGGAAAATGCTTCATGCATCACGACGCCGTCTATATCATAATCTTCTATATACTGTATCAGTCTCTCTACATCAGGATGCGAACCGGAACGTTTTCGTGCTGCATCATACCAGAAGGTCCAGTACTTGATCCACCTCCAGGCAATATGCTCCAGCGGGTCACTGATCTTCGTCAGGTCAATATCGAAAAGACGTGTGTTCTCAAAGCTGCGATAGGTCGTTTCAGCCGGGAATACCGCGCCTTTGCTGTTAAAATAATTAAAGTCGGAAAGAGCAAACCATGAAGGCAAGCCACCACCCCACAGTAACCGGTATTTCTCGTTGGGGATCACGCCCTCCCCGTTTTCTATCTTCTGCTTCAGTTCAGCATTCAACTCCAGGAAGAAGTCATAAGCTTCCTGCGTTCCCATCATGAAAGCGATGGGTACCATGGTATTCATCGCATCGCCGGTGTCCATAGGACATGGTTTTGCCTTTCGTAGTTCGTAGGTATCCCATATCAGGTTCCAGGTCTTATCTGTTATGTCAACCATTTCAGCGAGCCTGTCCCAGTCCATCTTGTGTCCGGTATGCTTCTCCATGAACTCGATCAGACCTCGTAGTTGCTCGACGATGTACTCCACGTAGTAGTCCTGCACTTCTCGGTAATCATAATCGGATTCATACTGCGGCCAGGGCATCCCGACTTCATATACTGGCACGTCAGGCATGTAATGCTGTGCCGCCTGGTACCATTTATTTCGTGGATCACAGACAAGCTGTCCGCTACCGAGCATCATGTCAGGTCTGACCAATCCCCTCCACGGCGCATCTGGCGGCATTTCACCAAGTTCGGCGCGCCAGATGTCGAATCCGAGATCGCATAAAGCGTACGTACAGAGAGAGCGCGAAAAATTCTCCGCTTCAGCCTTTTCCAGGAACCGCTGGGCGTCCCGCTTGGCGGCACACACTCCGGCATAATTCTCCGTCCATACCGGCACCACATCCATCGCATGAATGATCTCATCATAAGCGCAGACAATAAAGCTGTACGCCACCGGCTTTCCTTCCGCCTTGGCTTGCTGCGCCTTTATCGTCAGTTCACGACTCAGCCTGCCGGCTCTTCCGGCAGCTTCCGTGGCATGCGTTCTCTGTTTCCTTTCTTCGGTCATGTCAAACCCCTTATCCCATCATTTCCAGGAATGCCTGTACCCTCGTCCTGAGTCGGCTGATAGTCGATTGAGAATACTCGTCCTCGATATATAGCACCGGAGTTCCATTGGACTCTATATAGTCTTTCATTGCAGGTACCTCGAATCCATATGGATCGCAGTACATGTAAATATAGAGGATCACTCCATCAACACCATATTCATCGACAGCACGTGTGATATGCCCGAACCTGTCGTCCAGCGATTCACCATACGTTCCCTTCACTTCCCTGTAGGTCCGCCCGCACTTTATCCCTCTCAGGTACCTTTCGGCGATGCCATCTATCACCTCAGCGGTGACTTCCGTCATCGGGAAATATTCACGTGTTCCGGGGCAAAGATCATCGGTGACCACGCTGGCACCCGAACCTTCGATAACATCGATAAGAGCCGTATCATCTACTTCGGCGCCGACTACCATGATACGGTACGATTGTTTAATAGGAGTATCTTTCCTGTTTTCTATCTCTTCGATAACTCCGGATAGCAATTCGATGCTCTCTTCCGGGGGTATACCCATTACCGCTACCAGGATTTTCGTCATTTCACTGCCGGTCAGCAGTGGTGGATCAGACTTCCTCAGTTCATACAGTTCTTTTATTAGTGTCCTGACCCGGTTATGGAGTTCGACTGCCCGTGTAAGGTCGGTATCCGTTATTTCTTTTCCAGCGTAGTTTCCAAGACTTTTCCTGAAAGTGTTCAGTTCGTTTTTATAGAACTCCAGCGATGAGTCATCGATCGAATGCGGGAGGTTCACCAGGTGTGAATAAGGAGCATCCAGGCTGTATTTCCAGATATCATAGGTTCGGTTGATACTGTCGCAGGCATGGGGAATGATCAAGCCGTCCAGGAAGTCATACCTGCCCTTCAACGTCACGTCGTAGGCACTCCGCACCACTGGGCAGATAATGGTCTCCATCTGGGTATCGGCGCGGGTTATCGGCTCGCGAACGTCACCCTTTATCCTGAAAGGTATAAACCCCGCCGCCGTGATGATCTCTACAGGTGTAAACGCACAGAGATATCCGATCACCTTCCTGCCCTGCTCATGCAGTTCGCGGACACGGCAGCCGTAATCATCGTAGTATTTCTCGATTTGTGCAAGGTTGGTATCAGTCATCAAGATCCTCTATCTGAATTCTCCTGAAGGCGGCGTCCGTGACCGTACCCACAAAGAATCCGGGGCGGCCTTCCATAAAATAAAAGGTTAACTTCTTGGTAAAGACAGGTTCATCTTCAACATAAACGGTAAATTCATCACCGATAACATCGATAGAGGTTCTGAACCACGTATCGACTGGTATGTAAGGATTCCCTTTTTCCTGTTTGGCGTAGGCTTCTGTCCACCACGGAACGATACCGTGAGCGACCGGGACATAGGTAGCAGACACTCCCGCTTCGGCTTTCGGCATGAACCAGACGATCTCATAATTAAGAGTATCCTGCGCCCTGATCGCAAATCCGAACCATCCTGCATTATCTCTGTATGATTTCAGAAATCGCATTTCAGCCTGCATCCTGTAGTTCTGTCTGGATTCTCCGATCAGTGCAACCTTACCAACATGATCCTCATCAAGGTACGCCGCTGTGCCTGTTTTATTCGTTGTAGGCACGTTATTTGTCAATTGAAGCACTGGCTCTCCATCCATCCGGGATACTTCCCAGAGGGGTGAGTTCATTTCCAAAGATACTTTGGTCATATCAATAACGGTACTCATTACTTCGGACAACAATTCCTTTAGTCTGTATTCAAGTTTCTTCAATCTTACAATAAACTCGATCAAGTTAGAAAGACCGAATATTTCTCTCGACAGCGAAACGCCAAATCACGTCTTAGATATTGGGACTAAATGGAACAATGCATCCCACACATCTACGTCGAAATCCTGGTCTTCGGTTTAAATTACGCGTGATAATCTGTATTTTTCCATCTACATATAAATAACCTAAACGTGTTTATTACGTTATTATGTATGGGAATACTTAATAAGGAGAAGAGAATTGAAAAAGAAAATCATTATTATCACTGCTTGCACAATTATAACTATCATTACTATCGGCATTGTTGGTTGCTCAAACTCTTCCCCTATGTCATTCGAATTGGATTATGAAGAATTAATGAAAGAAAAGCATGTAACCTGGGCAACAAGCGTCAATGCTGGCGATAAGTTTGAAATTACCTTAGGTTCAAACCCAACAACAGGATTCACCTGGCCGAATATTGCTCAAATCATTGACAGTGATATCGTCAAACAGACCAACCATGAATTCATATCAACCGATAGCAATGCGGTTGTCGGTGCTTCAGGAAAAGATGTATGGACATTTAGAGCTTTAAAAAAAGGTACAACGACGATACAGATGAATTACAGTCAATCCTGGGACGGAGGGGAAAAATCTGAATGGTCATTGGTGGCAACAATTACCGTTAGATAACCAGATTATTGGCGATAAAGATCTTTTAAGGTACAACAACAAAGAGAGAGAACAGAGTCTTCTCTCTAATTAAAACCTGCACGTACCTATTTCTTAGTTTATTACTTCTAATTCTTTGAGGTTAGCTATATCCTCCCAGGTATAGCCGAGTTCCAGCAGAATTTCCTCAGTATGCTGACCAAGTTCCGGTTTCATTCGGACCGGTCTCAAACTGGCTGTAATATAGGGAAGCATAGAAACCGTTCGCTGCTAGCAGTGTTTCGTGATTCCCCTGCTCGACTATATCGCCGTCTCTCATCACCAGGATAATATCAGCGTTGCGGATGGTTGAAAGGCGATGGGCGATGATAAAGCTGGTACGCCCCTCCATCAGATTATCCATGGCTTTCTGGATCAGGACTTCGGTGCGGGTATCAACAGAACTGGTTGCTTCATCCAAAATCAACATGGACGGATCAATCACAATTGCCCGGGCAATCGTGAGCAGCTGTTTCTGACCCTGTGAGATATTGGTGGCTTCTTCATTTAAGACC
>CP070800.1:1359517-1373295 GCA_020343555.1 Dehalococcoidales bacterium | reverse complement strand
AGGACTCGTATTTGCCTGCATGGCAAACAGGAGACTCAATCTGTCACCCCTCGCTTCAGTCAAAGTACCTTCATGGGGTCGTATAACCATTGTGCTCCATTCTTCAAGCCTGACACGAGAGATAAGGTTGCGGCGTGTATACTGCTTTCTGCGTCTTGAAAAGTGATGATCGTGAAGGTACAGAGAAGGAGCGTCATCAGTTCTCATAACTCCTTCTTCAATCCACCGATGGAATAATGCTGAAGAACGTGTGTATTTATTGTCTGTAGCGGTATCCTGGGGTAACTCCCTTCCTGACTCGATCCTGATGTAGTTATATTCACTTACGAGGTGTAATTCCTGTTGGTCCTGGGGAGAAATGATGTCGTATGGCGGACAGATAACCTTGGACCAGTCTTTTATGAGAGATTCGTTATAATGAACACCACGGAAAGGTTGGATTTCAGCCACGTTCAGCCGATTCCTTTTCTACTTTTTCTTCGATATAATTGCTTCCTAATCCAGTTTACCTTATGGTATAAACGGGCGCAATATAATATCGTTCCTTACCCGTTACCAGATGATTAGAATATCTCTAATAGTATCATCATAATCAGGCTCCGGATAATACCTGCCAGGTTCGGGTATCACACACTGGTAATACCGTTTACCGATTTCCGGGATGACTAACTCATCACTCTGCGGTTCAAAATACACCATCCCCCTGTCTATTGTGTCGAAAGCAACAATAGTATGCCCTGATCCAGAATATCGTAATTCAACAAGAGCGCACCGGTAACCCGCAACTTCGGCATTATAATTAGTATCCCTTGAATAATGACTGCAAACATATACGCCATAATCGCTTCCATCATACTCAATCTCACTCGTTGAATCCTGACTCATAAAAGCGACGGCCTCCGCATATGTCGGATCTCTTAAGGTATACCCATGTCCAAAAGCATCTACCGTACCCTGAATGTAGCCGTCTTCATAGCCATTTTCACGACCATCAGACTGTCCTTCTGTAAATCCTACCGTGTATCCAGCATCTTCGCCAATTGTGTACCCGGTATCATATCCCGACTCCTCACCCGTATCATAACCTCTCGAATACCCTTCCTCGTCTCCGTTTTCGTACCCTTCCTCATAGCCTTGCACCTTACCTGTAGAATATCCATAGTCCTCGCCCTCGGAGTATCCGGTTTCGTATCCTGATGTTTCACCATAAGCATAGGCTGCTTGATACCCGAAATAACCACCTGCGCCGAGAAATCCCAGGCACACAATCGATAACACTATTATTTTTAACACTCGAAAGTACCTCCTCGTAACAGGTAGTTCTATTATACCTTTAACGTACTGATCTGAGTGGCTCAAAACTATGTTATAATTGGTCAACTATTTTCTGACGCCGAAAGAAAGATGGAATTATCCAAAGTAAAGCAGAGAATCGACCAACTCTCAGCCATCATCAATCATCATAATTATCGCTACCATGTGCTTGACAGTCCCGAAATCAGTGATGCAGAGTATGACGAACTGTTACACGAACTCAGGCTTCTTGAAGAGAAATATCCTCAATTCCTGAGCCCTGATTCTCCTACCCAGAGAGTAGGCGCCGAACCGGTGGAAGCCTTCGACGTCGTCGAGCACACCCAGCCACTCCTGTCGCTGGGAAACGCCTTTTCAGAAGAAGAACTCGTAGCATGGTATACGCGAACTTCAAAGCTGGTAAACGACAGGCAGTTCGATATGGTCTGTGAGCATAAGATGGACGGTCTGGCAGTAGCTCTGACATACATCGACGGCAGGCTGGTTACAGGAGCGACCCGAGGTGACGGTTATCGGGGGGAGAATATTACCCAGAACCTGAAGACGGTCAGAAGCATCCCACTTGTTGTGTCCGGTGAAATACCATCGAGATTTGAAGTCCGCGGCGAAGTGTTCATGCCGAAAGCTGGTTTCATGAAGCTGAACCGTGAAAGAGAAGCTGAAAATATGCCGCTTTTTGCCAATCCCAGAAACGCCGCTGCAGGTTCGGTACGCCAACTTGATCCTCGCATCGCGGCAGGACGTCCACTGGATATATTTGTTTACGCATTGGGTTATGCAGAGGGTAAAACTATATCAGATAATCACTGGGATACGATGGAATATCTTAAATCACTTGGTTTTAAAATAAACCCGAATAATATATTACTTAAGAGTGTTGATGAAGTAGAAAACTATTATCATAAATGGGTTGAAAATCGTGAAAACCTGCCATACGAAGCTGACGGTATCGTTATAAAGGTAAACTCGTTCGAAATACAACAGTCATTGGGATACGTCGCCCACGAACCAAGGTGGGCAATCGCTTACAAGTTTCCCGCCGTACGCGGCACTACCCTGCTCAAAGAGATCAGGATAAGTGTCGGTAGAACAGGCACGATGAATCCCGTGGCCGTGCTGGAGCCGGTTAAGGTAGGTGGTGTCACTATCAGCAATGCAGCGCTGCATAACGAAGATGATATTCGAAGGAAAGACATCCGTGAAGGCGACCGTGTATACATCCAGCGTGCCGGTGATGTAATACCCGAAGTCATCGGTCCGACTCCAGACAGTAAGGAAAATCCTCAACGGCATGATGAATTCAACCTTCTTGATAAGCTGGATAAAGATACGCGAGGGCAACCATTGTGCCCGGAATGTGGAAGCACCGTGATTAAACCGGAAGATGAAGTGATGTATTACTGTTCGAATGCCGCCTGTCCCGCCCAGGCACGACAGAGGATCCAGCTATTTACTTCGCGAGGCGCTATGGATATCAGGGGTATCGGGGAATCACAGAGTACTACCCTATTCGAAGAAGGGCTTGTCAGAGATGTTGCCGAACTTTACTCACTCAAAGACAAAAGAGAAAAACTGCTGCAACTCGAAGGTATGGGTGAAAAAAGCGCGGATAACCTGCTGGAGGCTATCGAATCCAGTAAGGACAGTCCACTGTCGAGACTGATATCCGGACTTGGTATAAGGCATGTCGGCGGGACGGTTGCATCACTCCTGGCCACTAATTTTAGAGATCTGGACGAACTTGCTGAAGCCACCGCTGAAGAATTAATCGAAATCCCGACCCTTGGACCAAAGATTGCCGAAAGCATTACAGATTTTTTCAGCAGAGAAGAAAATCTTGATATAATTCACAGGCTGAAGAACGCCGGAGTCCGAATAACCTCAGAAGAAGCTCAGCAGGAGAATATGCTGCTGACAGGGGAGGAATTCGTGATCACCGGAAAACTGGAGTCTTCAAGCAGACCGGAAGCAGAAGAGAAAGTACGATCCCTCGGCGGTACCGCTAAAGGCAGTGTTACTCGCAACACGACCTACCTGGTGGTCGGAGAAGATCCGGGATCAAGTAAACTAACCCAGGCTGAAAAGTGGGGAACACGGAAAATCTCCGAGGAGGAATTACTCAGACTACTTGAAGGTAAGGATATCGAAAATGGATGATTACAATTCACATCCCGGGGGTAATCCTCAATACTGGATGGATAACGTAGTCCGTGAGTACGAATATCAGCAGCATCTGGTTTCAGAACAGAAAGAAGACAGCTTATATGGTATCGTCAGGATTATCAATTATTTCCGTTACCTTTATGGAATCGGTGCGCCCCGGATACTCGATATAGGCTGCGGACCAGGTACGGCAACAACGCTTGCCAAATATATCCTAGAAGGGGTACCGGACAGTTATGTAACCGGTGTCGATTCCTCTGAACAGATGATAGGAGTGGCTAACAGCAGACTCATCGGAGAATACGGACAGCGATTTAACGGATATGTAAGTGATTTCAACGGCCAGAACTTCTGGATACCGGAAATCAACAGGCGGTATGATTTTCTCACGTCATTTGCTTCGCTTCACTACCTTTCTGACAATCGAATGTTCCCTTTTCTCCAAGAGATTTACAACCATCTCGAAAACAATGGTGTATTTGTTCTGAGCATGGGAAACAGGTCTGCATTACCAAGGATAGCGGAAATGGAAAACCAGTTTCGCATCGAGTTTACATATAATCAACTTACTCCGGACAGGCGTCCGCCTGACTTCGGCCAGTTTAAATCAAGTTTTGAAGAAACCGACAGCAAAGCTAATATTAACTGGCATAGTTACCGCGAATGGCTGGAATTGATAGAAGATGCCGGCTTTAGAGAAGTCGATGTAGTATCGCAATTATGGATCAGAAGTACAATTGTAGCTTTGAAATAAGTTAGTAGAAATGGGATCGGAAGCTTGTGAAACTTATTGTGGGACTGGGCAATCCGGGACGAAGGTATGAAAAAAGCCGTCATAATCTTGGCTTTATCTGCATAAACCGTCTTGCCCGTGAATCTAATATCAAGCTGAATAAAAACCAGGGAAGAGCCCGTACCGGCAAGGGAAGTATTAACGGAAACGAGGTATTACTGGCCAGGCCACAGACCTATATGAATTTGAGTGGAGAATCTGTTAAACTATTGCTGAATAACACTCATACAGGAATAGAAGATCTAATCGTTATCCACGATGATCTCGACCTGCCGGTCGGGAAGATCAGGGTACGGTTTGGCGGTGGTTCCGGTGGACATAAGGGTATTAACTCGATTTTTCAGGAAACGGGCAGCCGTGATTTCAATCGTGTGCGTATCGGGATCGGCAGACCACTCAGGTTCAAGGACTATGTAGAGATTCAGGAAGACGATGTGATTGATTACGTCCTGAGTGATTTCACGCGGGATGAAAAGAAGGTTATCGAAAAAACAATACCCCTGGCGAGTGAAGCCGTTGTTTCGCTGGTCACAGAAGGTCTTACGGCAACAATGAACAGGTACAACTCAAACTCGATTATTAATGAATAAGAGGAGGTGAGTACGATGGATACAGATACGGTTCCGGAAATCAGGGATGACCGCTATGCCATCCATGTCCAGGGACTTACACGGGTATTCGGCAGCCTGATAGCGGTAGATAATATCGACCTTGATATTAAGAAAGGTGAACTGTTCGCTATGCTTGGTCCGAACGGTGCCGGTAAGACCACGACCATAAAGATGTTATGTTGCCTGCTGAAACCTACCGGAGGTTCTGCTACGATAATGGGACATGATATAAACCGTGGGCAATATGAGATAAAAAAAATTATCGGCGTCTCGCCCCAGGAAACCACTATCTCCGAACACTTGAACGCCCGTGAGCATCTGCAGCTAATAGGGAAAGTACACGGAATAGAATCCAGTGAACTAAAAAACAGGAGCGATCTTCTTCTTGAAACAATGGGGCTGACAGAAAGAGCGAAAGATCAGGTAAGGAAATATTCCGGCGGTATGATGAGACGACTTAGTATAATAATGTCCCTCATTCACGATCCAGACATCGTTTTCCTTGACGAACCGACACTCGGTCTTGATCCACAGGCTCGCCGCGCTATATGGGAATATATAGCCGAATTCAAAGGGAAGAAAACCATCCTTTTAACTACCCACTACCTCGAAGAAGCCGATTTTCTCAGCGACAGGATCGGGATTATGGACGAAGGTAAGATCGTCGCTCTCGGTTCCTCTACAGAGTTGAAAACAAACATGCTTGGCAAGCATACAATGATCGTTTACGCCTGGAACCTGACAGAGAAAGTCATATCGGAAATGAAAGAAAAATATGATGGGGTTGTAGTCACCAACGGTACGATGGAAATTACGCACCCGGAACTCGACTTCAAAGAGGTAGTAGACCGTCTTCACTCGGCTGGTGCGACAGTACGTTCCGCCTACGTGAAAGAGCCGAGTCTCGATGATGTTTTCCTGAGTATTACCGGGAAGGAGATAAGAGAATGAGGATACTTACACTTGCGGTCAGAGCTCTTAAAGAAAACTATCGCGATCCTCTCGCCCTGGGATTCCTTCTCGGTTTCCCCGCGGTGTTTATGTTTATCTTTGTCCTGATCTTTGGAGGTGATGTTGTTCCGAATTTTGAAGTCGGTGTTGTTGATAAAGACGGAACACAATTATCTCAGGTATTTATTGACGAAGTACTTACAGAGATGGAGGTACTGACCCCCTCTCAATACGAAAGTAATGAAGAAGCGCTGGATGACCTAAAACTCGGAGAATTATCGGCCGTGATCGAAATCCCCGAAGGATTCGGTGATCAGGTAGGTCTTACCTGGGAAGGCAGTCCGAGTAATATCGTACTGGATGTCACCTACGATGAAAGCGATATCCAGATGTCACAACAGCTTCTCTCCATTATTACCTCTGCAGCCCGTGGTTATGCTCGTATCGATATACCGGTAACGGTGAACACCAATCCAATACATATTGAGACCGATATAGGCTTTATCGACTTCATGGGTCCGGGAATTATCGTATTCGGATTACTTATCATGATACCCACGTCCGCCCGTATAATCGTAACAGACCGGGAAAAGGGATTTCTTTCACGTCTACTTACTACACCGGCACGACCCTTGGACTTTATATTGAGTTATTCTCTCTGCCTGGCGATAATCGCAGTTGCCCAGATAATCATATTTATCATCCTCGCCACGATCTTCGGCATGGACATAATCGGCAATGTATTCCTGGCATTCCTGGTGTTTTTCCTCACCGGCCTCTGCAGTATCGGTATCGGTATGATAATAGGTGCTATTTCGAAATCCAACAACCAGGCTGAACCTTTAACATGGTTGTTTTCGATGCCGCTGGCAATGCTTTCGGGCTGCTGGTTCTCCGTCGAACTGATGCCCCCGTACCTGAAAGCTATAGCCAGTATTTTCCCTTATATCCATACTATCGAGGCTGCCAGGGGTATAATCAACCGCGGAGTCGGACTGGAAGCTATTGGAACAGAATTCCTGATCCTGGCCTGCTGGGCTGCAGGCGCCTTTATCGTCGGTATATTTCTCTTCGGGAGGACGATGCGTACCTAAATGGCAGTCAAACCTATCGAATGGCTTGGTGACAGGATAAAAATCCTCGACCAGACAAGACTCCCACTTGAGGAAGTATACCTGGAAACGGATGATTACCTTGAAGTATGCACGGCGATAAAGCAGCTGGTAGTACGCGGCGCACCGTCTATCGGCGTGGCGGGAGGTTACGCTATCGCTCTTGGTGCTCTGAAGATAAAGTCTGATTCCAGGGAGATTTTCGTAACAGAGTACCAGGACGTCAGTCGGACTGTCGCCGGTACAAGACCTACCGCAAGAAACCTGTTTTTCGCTGTCGAGAGAATGGATAACGTCGCCGGAACAGATGGAACGGTTGCTGAGATCAAACAGGGGCTTATCGATGAAGCTGTGAAAATTCACACCGAAGAAGCAGAAGCTACGGAAAGACTCAGCAGCTACGGTGCTAAACTCATCGAGGATGGATTCACCATACTCACTCACTGTAATGCCGGCCCACTGGCTACTACCGGCTGCGGTACCGCCCTGGGCGTAATAATCAAAGCAAATGAACAGGGGAAAAACATACGGGTCTACGCCGATGAGACCCGTCCCCTGCTCCAGGGAGCTAGGTTGACCACCTGGGAACTGCAGCAGGCCGGTGTGCCCGTGGCATTGATTACCGACTCCATGGCGGGGTACATGATGAGCCAGGGAAAGATTGACTGCGTTATCACCGGGGCTGACAGGATTACAGCCAACGGCGATACCGCCAACAAGATAGGCACTTACACCCTGGCGGTGCTGGCAAAGGAACACAACATCCCCTTCTACATCGCCGCCCCCTTCAGCACCATAGACACTTCCCTGAAAACTGGTGACGAGATCCCGATCGAGGAACGAAATCCTGACGAGGTTACCCATTTCCACGAAGTACAGACGGCGCCCGATAACACAACAGTAGAAAATCCTGCCTTCGACGTTACCCCCTACCGCTACATAACTGCCATCATTACCGAGCGTGGTATAATCAGAGAACCATTTGATACTGGGATAAAGACATAACATAACTGAATGGAGGAACTGAATGCCTGAAGCTAAAATCGGAGTCATCGGAGGAACCGGGCTTTATGAAATCGAGGGAATGACCGACATCGAGGAAGCCAGCATCGACACACCTTTCGGCAAGCCCAGTGACAGTCTAATAATCGGTAAACTCGAAGGAACGGCGATAGCTTTCCTCTCAAGACACGGCAGAGGGCATAAGATAATGCCTACCGAATTACCCAACAGGGCCAATATCTACGCCATGAAATCGTTGGGAGTGGAACATATTATCGCCTCCTGCTCCGCAGGCAGCTTCAAGAAAGAGATAGAGCCGGGGCACCTGCTGATCCCCGACCAGGTGATAGACCGCACACGACTGAGAGAAAGTACGTTCTTCGGTGACGGAATAGTCGGCCACATTCCGTTTGCCGACCCTTTCTGCCCTGACCTGAGCGACATCTTGTACGAATCAGCCAGTGAGACAGGAACGACCGTCCACAAGGGCGGAACCTTCGTCGTTATGGAAGGCCCTGCCTTCTCAACCCGTGCCGAATCGCGACTGTACAGGTCCTGGGATGCCGACCTGATAGGAATGACCACCCTGCCGGAGGCAAAGCTGGCAAGGGAAGCCGAGATCTGTTACGCAGTCATCGGCTGTGTTACGGACTACGACAGCTGGTGGAAAAGCGCCGAGGCCATAACGGTGGACGTTATCCTCAACATCATGCATCACAACGTGGACACCGCAAAAGAGATTATTAAAAAATCCGTCAGCCGTATTTCGGAAAACCGCGACTGCGCCTGCTCTACGGCACTTCAGACGGCTATTGTCACCTCTCCCGAAGCGATACCGGAAGAGCAGAAAAAGAAACTCGAGATGATATTGGGGAAATACCTGTTGTAAAATACTAATAACTAAGCACTAAATCCTAAACAAAACAAAAATACCAATCTCAATAATAGGATCATTTGGTCATTAGTGCTTAAAGTTTGTTTAGAAATTAGATATCATGATTTAGGATTTTAAGATGTCAGATCTGGAATTCGGCTGTCTGCCGACGATTATAGGAAGCATGCCCCAGGAAGATGCTCCATCAGCATGCAACCAGATAACCCACTACCTGAAGGATATTCCAGCCTGGCCTCAGCTGCCGGAACGTTCCTTCCTGGAGAATATGTACGTCCAGTACAGCGAGGGATTTCCCGGTGTAGTGGTCGAAAACAACAGGATATACGTTGATAAAGTGAAATCGGAGGGCCAGGAGCTTGAAAACCTCTACAGCGCCTACATCGAAAACGACTTCAGTAAATATGGAATAAGTCCAGAATACGCCGCCGGATTGCATTACTTCCTGGGTATGGACAACCTCTCACCTAAAGCCGTCAAAGGTCAGGTAACAGGCCCGGTAAGCTGGGGATTGACGGTAACCGATGAAAACAGGAAATCCGTGATTTATGACGATGTCCTTGGCGATGCTGCCGCCCGGCTGCTCAGATTGAAGGCTGCCTGGATGGAGAACGCCCTCAGGAAACTGTCGAAAAATACAATTATTTTTCTCGATGAACCGTACATGGTCTCCTTCGGTTCTGCCTTCTTCTCGGTTTCACGTGAAAAAGTGATCGAGTTGATGGAAGAAGTTTTGGGAGGAATCTCCGGGCTCAAGGGCGTGCATTGCTGTGGCAATACCGACTGGTCGGTACTGCTGGATACCAGTATCGATATTCTTAACTTCGATACCTATAACTACGCGGAATCACTTACTCTCTATCCTGCCGAGGTTAAGAAATTTATCGACAGGGGTGGAGCGATAGCCTGGGGTATCGTTGCCAACGATGAAGAACCGCTTTCCAGAGAAACAGTTGCCAGCCTGAAAGATCGCCTGGAAGAAGCTATGGCTCCTTTCACAAGGAATGGCATCAGATTCGACCAGCTGGTCAAGCAGAGCCTGCTGACGCCAAGTTGCTCACTCGCATCCATGTCAGAAGACGCCGCCGGCAGAGCGCTTGAATTACTGGCCGATCTTTCCGATAATATGAGAAGTAGATATTTATAAAGGGGTATTTCCGGATGGAATGCAACCTGGAAAAGAACATAGACAACTGCCCATGCACCTATACGTCGTGCTCAAGAACAGGAAAATGTTGTGAATGCATATCTTATCATCTGAAGCACGAAGAATTACCCGCATGTGCGTTTTCCCCGGAAGTTGAGAAAACCTATGATCGTTCGTTTGGCAGGTTCGTTCGGGAATACCAGGTCAAACAATAAAAATTAATATAGATTGGGCAATAAGGAGACATGAACAAATCGAAAAAAGTAGCGCTTAAAAAACAAAAGAAGAAAAAGAAGAAACTGGAAGAGAAGAGAAAAGCAGGTGAGATCCCCGCTTGATTCGACTTTGACCTATTTAATCCACCTTTGTGTATTCCTGTATATTAATTTCGCAGCCGGTGATATTGTTCATCAGCAGGAAAAAGCTGTTATAATTAACTAAAGAGAATTCGTGATTGAGGGTATTTTGTCTGAACCTCCTGATTTGGCACAAGCGTTATTGAATACCGATTGTTACCCCGGTACACCATCAGATATTAAACTGGTACAGACCTCCACATCGTATATTTTTCTCACCGGTGATTTCGCCTATAAGATAAAGAAACCGGTCGATCCCGGATATCTTGACTATACAACCCTCGATAAACGCCATTTTTACTGTAAACGGGAAGTTTCGTTGAACCGTCGCCTGTGCCCTGATATCTACCTCGATACCGTATCTATAACTGAAGGAAAAGACGGGCTATCGGTAGAAGGGAAGGGTAAAACTCTCGAATACGCCGTCAAAATGAAACAGATGCCGTCGGAATCCATGTTGAGTACTATCCTGGTTACTGATGGCATTTCACGCAGCGTGATGCATGACATCGCCCGAAAACTGGCTGAATTTCATGAAAAAGCCGCAACATCGGAAACGATTAGCGACTACGGCGATATCGAATTCATACTGACCGGTACGGAAGAAAATTTCATCGACTCGATCAGGTACCTCAGTAAAACGATATCACAGAAAAGTTACCGTGCTATCAAAGACTATACCAATGGATTTATTGAAAACAATACCGAGCTTTTCTATGAAAGAATCGCCGACGGTAAAATACGGGACTGTCATGGTGACTTACGTGTAAAACATGTCTGTGTTGCAGATGATATATACATATTCGACTGCATTGAATTTAACGACAGCCTGAGATACACTGATGTCGCATCGGAAGTCGCCTTTCTGGCAATGGACCTTGACTGGTATGGCAGAACCGACCTTTCCCGTAATTTTGTCGATGCCTACATATCAATCACAGGTGATGAAGACCTGAATGATATACTCAACTTCTACAAGTGCTATCGCGCTTATTACCGAGGCAGGATAGAAAGCACGAAGCTGGATATACCTGATATCACAGAATCGCAGGCATCGGAGATCACTGAAACCGCGGGTAAGTACTTCGAGCTGGCTGAGTCTTATATCTGGTAAAACCATTGATTCTATATTGCTGTATCCCCTGTCTATGGTATACTTCATGCCAGAATGGTAGACGAATCATTTATTATCAATCCTGTTACCGAAGCAGACAAAGAGTGGTTCACCTCTTTTCTGGAGGAATCTTGGGGTTCTACCAGGGCTGTAACTCGCGGTAGACTCTTTTTCCCGAGTGAAAATCCAGGGTATGCCGCTATTAAAGACGAGAAACCCATCGGTCTTATCACCTACGAGTTCCTCGGTGACGAGTGTGAGATAACTACTCTGAACAGCCTGACGGAGCGAAAAGGGATCGGTAGAGCCCTGATAGACGCGGTAAAAGACGTCGCAATACAAACCGGCTGCAAGCGACTATTTGTAATTACTACCAATGACAACACACATGCCATTCGCTTTTACCAGAGATACGGATTCACTATCGCCACTATATATCCGAACTCAATCGAAGAAGCCCGAAAGATAAAACCGGAAATCCCTCTTACCGGTAATGACGACATACCTCTCAGGGATGAGATCGAATTTGAAATACACCTGAAAAACTGAAAAGGAGGATCATCATGTTAACAGGTTTACACCTCCTGCTTACCTATCAATGCAACTCTGAATGTGACCACTGTTTCCTGTATTGCAGTCCCCGCTCTCAGGGAACTTTTACCCTGAATCAGATACGCACACTCCTGGATGAAGCCAGGAAAATCGATACTCTGAAATCCATATATTTCGAAGGCGGGGAAGCCTTTCTCTATTATCCTGTCCTCCTGGAAGGTATCAGGATGGTTCGAAAAGCCGGATTCAGCGTAGGCGTTGTGACCAATGCCTTCTTCGCCACTGATGATGAAGATATCAGACTCTGGCTGAAACCGCTTGTCGAACTCGGAATCAGCGACCTCAGTCTCAGCAATGACCCGTATCACTATGGAGAAGAGAAGGATAATCCCGCGACACGCACTCGTAAAATTGCTCTTGAACTCGGCCTGCCGGTGGGTGAAATCCATATTGATGAACCCTCTGTCATTAAAGACGAAGCCCATGAGAAAGGAGAAGCCATTATAGGCGGCAGTACAATGTTTCGCGGGAGAGCCGTTGACAAGCTGATAGAAGGTCTGCCAACTCGATACTGGGAAAACTTCACCGAATGTTCGTACGAGAACCTTGAATCCCCGGGACGCGTCCATATTGACGCCTACGGTAATATTCATATCTGCCAGGGAATCAGTATGGGTAATGTCTGGCAGACACCGTTATCGGAGATCGATAATACCTGGAATGCTGATTTACATCCCGTCTGTGGCCCCCTCGTCAAAAATGGACCGGCTGGACTCATCAGAGAATACGACATCGACCATGAAAACGAATACGTTGATGTCTGTCACTGCTGCTATCAAATCCGGAAATCCCTGCTTGACCGGTTTCCGCAGCATCTTTGCCCACCTCAGGTGTACGGGGTGGAATTAACTAGCAACACATAAATGCGAATATATGGTATTATATAGAGAATCCTTAATATATTTATTCAGCCGTATTTTTTCACCCATACCTATGTTAAAATGCTAACTCGGGTGAACTATTTATATAAATTTGTAATAATCTTTAGACATGAGTAAAACAGGAAGACCATCAAAAGAAGAAACAGTAAAACATCCTCTGCACGGACATTTCAACGGGGAAGTTCCCTGGATCGACGGATGCAGGGAATATGGCAGGGAAACCTGCCTGGACTGTCCGGTGTCGCTGAATGAATGTCCCGCGGAGAATCCACGTCTACAAAAGGGCGGAAGACCAAAGGGAAGTAAAAACAAGGAAGATTCGCCCTTAAGCGAACCCTGATATTATATCGATAAACTCACTGAGAAACACTGTATAAATAAGGAGTAATTAATGACCTCAACTGAAAAATATGATGTAAAGGATCTTTCTCTGGCAGCAGCCGGCAGGCAGCGTATCGAGTGGGCTGCACGTGAAATGCCGGTAGTTAAAACGATCCGGGAAAGATTCGAGAAAGAAAAACCACTTGAGGGTGTTCGGATTTCCGGGTGCCTTCATATCACCACAGAGACGGCGAACCTGGGACTGGCACTTCAGGCAGGCGGAGCGGAAATGATGCTCTGCGCGTCTAATCCTCTCAGTACTCAGGATGAAGTCGCCGCCGCCCTGGTTGAATATGGAATTCCCACGAACGCGATCAAGGGAGAGGATGACGTTACCTACTACCAGCATATTACGACCGCACTCGAACACAATCCCCATTTGACTGTCGATGATGGAGCAGACCTTGTAACCATGCTCCATACACAAAGGAGTGACCTGATCGATAATG
>CP070800.1:1341776-1359417 GCA_020343555.1 Dehalococcoidales bacterium | reverse complement strand
TTATGGGTTATCATTGCAGTTGTCCTTATAATGATCTGGTGGCTCGCAAACAAGATGCCCGGTAGAGTAGACGGACTTCTTAAGCTTGCAGGAGTTCTAAAGCCGGTAAATGTCGTACTATCCGTTTTACTGATCGCCTATACCGGTGTTCTTCTGTCGGTAAGTAACCAGCCAATGTGGTCAAGCACAGTACTCCTTCCGGCATTATTTGTAGCTTCTGCTGTTTCGACCGGGGTAGCTTTGCTGATACTTGCAGCGATAGCATCGAATGCAATAAGCGGAGGTAACCTTGTCGAATTAAGAAGAACTTTGGACTTCCTTTATGGATCTACGGATTGGACAGTCCCCAACAATATTATCGAGAAGCTTGCTGAAATGGACGTAGTCGTAATAGTTATCGAACTTGTCACGTTGATAGGCTATGCGATTTGGCTTGCGGCTTCCTCGATGAGCGGAGCAAGTGACGCACTTGGATTACTCACCACAGGAGTACTCGCTGCACCGTTCTGGGTAGGTGTAGTATTACTCGCACTACTTATCCCTTTGGGATTAGAGATTGCCAACCGGGGCAAGGATATTACCCAGAAGAGTGTCTCCCGGGCCCTCATAACTTCATCCATATGTGTTGTGCTGGGCGGTCTGGTACTGAGAGCTGTAATGACTATCGGTGGTCAGTTGTAGTAACAACGAAGGGAGAAACAGGTGACGGAAGGTAGAGGAAATGGTACACTAAAACAACTGGAGGAAAAGGGGGGAGAAATAGGTCTACCTTCCAGACTGATAAAATTCTACCAAGACTTATTGGATCTACAAGCTAGGGGTGAACAGCTAATCGGAAAAGTTAACCCCGGCTTAAAGAAAGAAGAAATTAATGAGCGGCTTGCCCGTGGGCGGCCGCTCATTAAATACAATGAGATCGTTTTCAACTGGGATATCATAAACAGCCTGTTTGTACAGATTATAGAACTTTTTTCTCAACACGAGGATCTTTTCGGTAAGGTTCCCGATAGTTTGAAAGAACGAAAAACAATACCAAGGAACTTGGTTAAAGCCTGGTATAAAAAATCACCTCCTCCTGCATCGCTGGCAATAGATGATGCTGACGGACTCCTCCTTATGGATGCCATTATCCACGCAACCGTAAAACCCAATCTTGTGCGTTATGCTAACGCACTATCAGGATTTGTTCAGCAAGATAAATGGATAAAAAATGTATGCCCCGTCTGCGGCGGACTAGCGGACCTTTCGTATTTGGAGGAGAAAGAAGGGGCACGCTGGCTGGTCTGCTCGAGATGTGATAATGAATGGCTTTTCAGAAGACTCGAATGCCCTTACTGTAATAATAACGACCAAACCAAACTGGGGTATTTCACAGATGACAAGGGATTGTATCGACTTTACTTTTGTGAGAATTGTCAAAAATATATTAAGACTATAGACCTGAGAGCTACAGAAGAGAAAATACTATTCCCCGTTGAACGTATCCTAACTATTAACATCGATGATCAGGCTCGTGAAGAGGGCTACGAGCCGGGTACTTCTTAGACCCATACTCATTATATATCATCAAATTTTTTTACGATATTGTCTCTACTAACTATCCGCTTGTCTTTATGTAAACTTTCCAGGCATTTTAGAATTGATAATTATCCCACAACTTCCTATAATTGAGCAGTAACACCTTTCAGGTAATTGTATTATGAACTTTCTCGACATGGGCATAATGGAAATCGTATTGATCCTTGTGGTCGCCCTGATAATCTGGGGACCGGGCAAGATACCTGAGATTGCCCGTAACCTCGGGAAATATATGAATGCGATGAAAAAAATGAGTTTTGACCTTACAACACAGGTCAAAAAAGAACTGGAACTCGAGGAAAAGGAGTCCGGTTCATCTTCTGATACCAAAACGAAATCCGAAAAAAAAACCGATACTGTTGCAGATAAAAAAGAGAAACCCACAAAGAATCCATAATGAGTGAAACCGAGAAAAACCTCTCAATCCTGGGACATTTCAGCGAGATGCGCAAACGCCTGATAAGAAGCGTTGTCGTCCTTGTCATCATGATTATTGTCGCATTCGTTTTCTGGGAGAGATTGGTTGAGATTCTTCTAATCCCCGCGCCCGAAGGTGTAACCCTTCAGGCGATTAAAATGACTGAAATGTTTGGTACTACGATGAGAATATCACTCGTGACGGGTGCGATCCTGGCAATGCCCTACCTGACCTACGAACTTCTTATGTTCGTTTCACCGGCACTTACCCGAAGCGAGAAAAGGTATGTTTATATCATTCTCCCATGGATAGCATTGATGTTCATCGGTGGTGTTGTATTCGCGTATTTCATAATGATACCCAATATCACTAACTTTCTTCTCAGCTGGGGCGCCGATCTCGTTACTCCCCAGCCAATGTTCAGTGACTATATCAATATCGTGACAAGGATGCTGCTGGTGTCGGGACTCGTATTTGAGCTGCCGGTACTTATCACATTCCTTGCACGATTCGGTATCATCAAACCCCAGTGGCTCGCCAGTAAATGGAGAGGAGCCGTTATCATATCCTTTATCCTGGCAGCAATAATTACACCTACACCTGACCCTATCAACCAGTCGATAGTTGCTGGTGTTCTTATCTTTCTTTACGGATTAAGTCTGCTTCTATCTAAACTCGTCTACAGAGAAAAACATCTGGAAGAAGAGATAGAAGCGCCCCCTTCTGAATAGACTCTTGCAGAACATCTCCCGATTGCGTATAATAAGTAACTGTTATACTATAATGAAACTTTTACTTATAATAATCATGCTGAAGGAGGTGCTGAAAATGCCAGATAAATCCTTGCTAACATTCACTTGAAGCGTTCATGCACAGCCTGATGCATGTAATGTATCCTAGAATCTTTCCTGCTATCATACTTGTCTGCTAGACATTATCATCAGAAATTCTGCGATTATCTCTTAAAATATTCAGCTATCCAGAATGGAGGTATCTATGCGACGTTTTTTTACGCGTAGACTATTAATAATATATGCCGGGCTTATTTTCGGAGTTCTGGCTGCATTGATGGTTAACTGGGGAAACCCAGCTAATATGGGCGTGTGTGTTGCCTGTTTTATCCGTGATATCACGGGATCACTTGGACTGCATCGCGCAGGTGTTGTCCAGTACATTCGCCCGGAGATCATCGGTTTTGTCCTCGGTGCATTTATTACTGCATTTGCGTTCCGGGAGTGGCGTTCTTCGGGAGGTTCTTCACCTCTGGTACGGTTCTTCCTTGGTGCATTCGTAATGATTGGAGCGCTCGTATTCCTGGGTTGCCCTACCCGTATGATAATCCGGATCGCCGGAGGTGACCTTAACGGGATACTCGGCTTGGCAGGTATTATCGCCGGGGTACTTATAGGCATCTTCTTCCTGAAACGTGGATTCAATCTTGGCCGTGCGACATCTATGAAACCGGCAGTCGGATGGATAATGCCCGTCGCCATGATAGGTCTGCTGGTATTCGCACTGGTGAAACCGGATTTCATATTTGCCAGTGAAAGCGGACCAGGAGCAGTTGCTGCCGCAATAGCGGTTTCACTCATAGTCGGTCTGGCTGTCGGTTTCATGGCTCAGCGAACTCGTATGTGCTTCGTTGGCGCCTGGCGTGATATCTTCCTTGTAAGAGATTTTTATCTTGTCAGTGGTATCGTCGCTTTTTTCATCGCCGTTCTGGTAACTAACTACCTGGCAGGTAATTTCGGCGCTGAAGGTATATATCACTGGGGTTTCGACAACCAGCCTATAGCACATACTGATCACCTGTGGAACTTCCTTGGAATGACGCTGGTCGGTCTGGGAGCAACGTTACTTGGCGGATGCCCGTTAAGACAACTTATTCTGACCGGTGAAGGAAATACCGATTCCGGTATCACTATCCTCGGGTTATTCGCAGGTGCTGCGTTCGCTCACAACTTTCTGCTTGCATCAAGCCCGACTGGTACGGGGACATGGGGACCTGTGGCAGTAATTGTCGGCCTGGTTTTCTGTGTAGCCGTCGGATTCCTGATGAAAGAGAAAATAGCCTAGGAGTAGGTGACATGTCCATATTTAAACGTGATAAAAAACCGGAATTCGAAGGTGGAGGGCTGGTACTCTTTCACGAGGTACAGGAAGCCATGAAGGCTGAGAAAGTACTGAAGAATGCGGATTATACTGTAAAACTGGTAGCTCCACCCCCCGAACTGCGAAAAGGCTGCGATCTTGCCGTAGAGATAAACATTGTAGAGCAGCCTGGCATCGAACGACTGCTGGCTCAGAAAAATGTGATGTACCTGTATGTCGCTCCGCTGAAGGATGGCACCAGAGAAATACTGGAGATAGTTAAGGTTACCGATTTCGGTCAATGGCTCATGGTTAAAGCCGGTAACATGAAACTGACGTTCGATAAAGAAACCGGTGAGATAGTCAATACATCGGGTGGCGGATGCCCGGACATCCCGGTGATGCACATGCAATTGATCGGAAAAAAACTGGAAGAAGCGCCAAAACCAAAGGACATAGGATTTACACTGTGCTCATTAATGCTCGATAAAGCTCTCGAAGAAAGCATCAGCCTGCAGAAAGGAGGATGTTAACATGCTTCTTATCGCAGGAACCGTACCCTATGCCGATTTCCCTCTTGTCACGGGGAAAATCTGGCAAGATGACAATATGCTGATCGTAGGAAGGCATAGTTTCCCACGCACCCAGGGAACTGGCGCTATGATAGGCGCTGCTCTGGCTGTTACCGGTTATCTGAACCAGGAGAATCCTTATGTTGTTCTGGCAGGTGACACGGGACAGGGTAAAGGCAGCAGGGCGATATACGAACACCTTATCCGGACATTAGACGAACTTTCACCGGATGTTCTTGCCCTGCACTACTGGCTTCCGGATATGATGCTCTCAAGACGGCTCTGCAACGCAATCGATAGGTGCCGAAAACGACCATTGATGATTGCCGATGCTGCCTCGATGTATTCGGCTAAAGCAGCAGGACTGGCTTCCCAATTCGATATCTTTACTCCGGATGCAACCGAAATAGCATTTCTTGCCGATCCGGATGCCACACATCCTGCTTATATCAACAAGCATTTATTTGACACTGATGTCAGCCGAACACCTGAACTGGTTGCTGCGGCATATAAAAATAACGATGCGGCAAAACTTTTACTGGTCAAAGGTTCAACTGACTATGTCGTACGAAGCGGAGATATAATCGAGACAGTGACCGAACCCAATGTACCTGAACTGGAAGCTATTGGCGGTACCGGTGACACTATTACCGGTCAGGTCGCTGCTTTTACCAGTGCCGGTCTGGAACCACATGAAGCTGCTATAATCTCCGCCAGGGCAAATCGTGTGGCTGGAAAGCAGGCTCAAGCTACACCGGCAACCAAAGTGGCTGAAATAATCGACCATCTCCCCGCAGTCTTCACAGAAAACCTGTGCGAGTGGAGTGGTGTCTGTATACCGAAAGGAGAAAAATGATTGAAGTAGATGTACGCGGTTATTCTTGTCCCATACCCGTAGTCAACACGAAGAAAGCTCTTAAGGATAATCCCGGGAAGGAACTCACCGTACTGGTCGAGAGTGCGGTATCTAAAGAGAACGTAACCCGTCTGGCAGAGAGCGAAGGCTATTCCACGCAGCTAGAAGAGACGGGTGATGGGTACAAACTTGTTCTGAAACCAAAGTAGGTAATAACAGGTAACATCCTGATCTCTAATATCTAAAATCTAAACAAGTTCAAAGCACTCATTACCGAATATTTTCGTGTTTTGAGATTGGGGATTCGATATTGTTTAGGATTTAGTGCTCAGATATTAGAATTCCATCCACCTACCATTGTCATTGCGAGTTTCGCCGTCAATAGGCGAACCGTGGCGATCTATATAAATCAAATAGTTCTTTTCGCTGTTACTTAACTCATTCTGCAAGGTGATTAATTGCACCTCATCAAGCCCGTAGTATATACTATGACTGGAACGGGAGCGGATGAGTCCCGGTGGGCTTCGCGGACTTCAACTCCGTCTGGGGGGCGTTAGAGCGTCTTCGGTGGGTTCGACTCCCATGCGCTCCCGCCATTCATCTTCTCATATTATTACCCTCCATTATTCACCTTCTTTCTTGTATTGACTTCATGATTCACATTAGATAAACTAACATTTTCTTAACTGAATAATCCTGTTGGTAGAAGGTACTACGAATACATCTATGTGCGGTGGAGCGTAGTTCCCGATCTGGGTTCAAGGAGGATATTTTTATGAAACAAATGATTCAGAAACTGACTCTAAAGCTTTGGGGAAACAAAAGTTTAGTCACTATTAGTTTCAAGTTGCTATACCCGATTGTCAGAATATTCCAAACACCTGAAAAGTTCCTGAAGCCCTTCGTAAAAGAAGGATACTCGGTTGCTGATATTGGTTGTGCTACAGGTTTCTTTACAATCGCCTTTGCCGAACTTGTAGGTTTCGAAGGGAAAGTCTATGCAGTTGATATGAACGAGAAAAGTGTTCGAGAGTTAGAGAAGAAGATTTCGAAAGGTGATTATTCTAATATAGAACCTCACGCTTCATCAGCTGATGATTTGAGCTTTATCGATGACGGAACGATCGACTTCGTTTTTGCCAGTGGTTTATTGTGATCAATGCCTTATGGCAGACAGTTGTTTGTCAGCGAACTGAAGCGAATCTTGAAACCGACAGGACAGGCATATCTTAGTCTGGGAGCTGGACCTCCTTTTGGTTTTATGGATCAAGACGAGTGGGAGAACACACTTGATGGATTCATACTGAAGCAAGAGGGTAGTTGGCAAAAAAAATGGGCGGTAGTGTCGATGAAACAAGACTAGATAGAAATATGATGGTAACTATAGATACCGCCAATGTATATTAATATGAGTTAGCAAAGAGCAAATTAGCATTGGGTATTGAAAAGATTAAATAGGGAATACTAATATGAAATACACTCGAATTTATACAGATGAATCCTGCGAATCCCATTTTGAAGATGTTAACGTTGAACTTGAACCGGTAAATTTCGCACCACCAGCACCCCCACTGAATTTGTCACCGTTTATCTCTGCAACACAATTCGCTTTTTGCTCTTTCCCTGCCGGTTGGAGAGGTGACTGGCATCCAGTTCCACAACGGCAGATCTTCTTCATTTTATCAGGGGAGACTACGGTAAAGGTCAGTGATGGCGAAATAAGAACCTTCAAGGTTGGAGATGCAATACTCGGTGAAGATACCAAAGGGAAAGGTCATGTCAGCTGGGTTTCCAGTGAGACTGACGCCCATACGGCAGTTGTTCAATTATCGTAAAAATAGAAGCACACAAGCTAGGAGATTGGAAGTAACAACACTAAACTAACTCTCGTCGAGTATTTTGTACATATCCTGGTATGAACGACCAAAATCAGGATCGGCTTCAGGTAGTTTTTCCTTCAGCAGGTTCATCTTCTCGATGAATCGTTGCCTGTTTCCGCTTTTTACCATGTTTGCCCATGTTTCGGTAGTCTTTTGAAATAATTCCTCCATCTCAGGAAGCCCGGGCAGATTCATCTGTATGGAAGCATACAGCTCCGGATCTTCGGTAATCACACTTTCTGCCAGAGTCAGCAGCACCCGGTAGGTTGGACCACCGATTGTTTTCATTTTCTGAAGCTGCTCGAAACCGAGAAGAACATCGGCTGAAGCAATGGCGATAAAGTGAGACAGTCCGAGAACAACAGCCATCAGGTGATCATGCTCCTCAGGTGTCATCATCGTCACCAGTCCGCCCTTTTCAGCCAGGTTATTCCTCACCTTGTCTGCTATCGCCTGTTCAGCATCATTTGTAGGCGTCAGGATAAAATTCTGATTACGAGCGCTCTTGGCGCCAGGACCGAAGACAGGATGGGTTCCCAGAACAATCACATCATCCAGGTATTCGTGCATAACGCTGACCGGCATTACCTTGACCGAGGTAACGTCCATCACAACCTGTCCCGATGCCAGGCATGGTTTTAACTGTTTTATTACTCCTCTAAAACTGTCTATGGGAACAGAAACGATAATCAAATTCGCATCATATACTGCCTTTGAAAGGTCTGTCTCGATATCCACGCCCAATTCACGTCCTGCAGCAAGCAGTTTTTCTTCATTCCTCCCATACAGGACTACGTTCTTTCCGTCTTTAACGAGGAAATCGGTAATCCACCTCCCCATCTTCCCGTAACCACCAATAATAGCAACTCTCATATATTAATCTACTCCCTGTTTAAAAAACGGGGCGTATTATTTCAACCGGGAAAATCCGGTTTCAAATATGCCCGTTGTAAATTTCTGCCCCGGATACAACTAATTTAGATGTCTAGACCACCCCTGTGACGCTCGGTTTGCAGTCTCTCATATACGTCATATGGCTGCGCTTCGGAAATCGGCACGCCGGTATCCACCAGGCAGCTTTCACAGACTACTTTACCTCTGTGTACGAACAGACCTCCTTTATGCTTATGAGTTTTTCCTTTTTCTATATCCTCTCCGCACGTCTCACATTTAGGCATACTACACCCCCTAAAAATATATATTTGCTGTGATATTAACGGTCTTTTTCTACGGTAATATCAAGTACGTAGGTGCGTTCCGCCTTAATCCCACCTTCCCAGTCCTGGCTATATTCCATGGTAATCAATGCGGTACCTTCTTTTACGGCCTTGAACGTCCATACATCTGTTCCGGAAGCTCCTGCCAGTTCGGTATCGGGTTCCACATATTCCTGACTTTCAAGCTTCATCACGCCATTCTCGTCATCCATTTTACTCACCCAGGTGAAACCGGTAGTAGGATTAGCACACAGTTTTGCTCGTATCTTATCATTGACTTCAATTTCGAACTCATTGCCGATAACATTGGACTTGGCTTCGAATTCATCACAATCAACGTCAATGTTAATGACAATAGAGGAAGAAAAACAGGACGACAAAAGTGTTACCGCCAGAAGCATTGCACAAACTATTAGTATTTTTATCTTCATTCACGTTCTCCAGGATGGATTATTCAGGAATTACACAATACTAATCAACTTCTGGCTAAAAAGTCAATGAACCCAGATTCAAAAGATACCCGTATCAGCCGATTGCTTTTAATTTATTCTTGCCTTTAGTTCCGCTGAGCTTCGCGTACCAGTTGTTTACTAGACGACAGCCATTGTATCGTGTCTTCTTACGAATCTTCATCTTCCGTGGATCACCTCCGGACGAACGCATACACACACGGCATGTTAATCCGGAGAGAGTGTACCACCGACACTTGTTTTCCTGGCGGATTTTTTCGCATAACAGAAGAGCTACCGATTTCCTGATATTACTCATGGGGTTGATACTATTATATCAGCGTACAACGAATAACTAAAGTGTCATGAGGGAAAATCAGCAAGTATGATTACTGTCCTGGGATGAGCCACTAACACTGTGTAGGGGCAGGTTCTTTATCTTTTTCGAGATGAGAGGTGGTGTTTACTTTATTTCTGATTTCAACCTTTTGAGAGCACATAAGACATTTTTCATAGAGGATGTTCTCTTCTCTTTCCAGGTAGGTCGTTCCACCGCACCGGGGACATCCCCTGTTTTTCCATTTAACCATTTGTTAGTTTCCCAATTCCTCCAGTTTTTTTAACCTGGCTTCAAGCAGGCGCTTAAAGCGGAGAGCTTCCTTCGCGCGTGTCTCCAGTTCCGGTTTTATGTATGATTTGCCATTCATTATTACTAGTCCTGCTACTTATTTACTTTACCAACTTTTGTGTCCGACGGGCACGCTTATGAACATCAGGTGGGAGGCCCGCCTTTACGAAAAGCGTAGGCCGCGAATACCACTATTATCAAAACGATTGCTAAAGCTAAAACACCCATCAATACACATAGTAGTTCAATATGTGAAGGCTGTATGTGACAAATGTCGTAATAGGATTGTAATAAGTGTTATAGTTAATTAAGCATTTAAAGCCAAATAGGACGAGGATTAAAATGGAGTACGGCGCTACAGATTCTTTTAAGAACCGGATAGGCGAAGCGATTGTCGAAACCACGCTGGTAAGCTTCGGATATACTGTAGAAAGACTCGGTCAGATACAGAATTCCGATCCACACGAACAGATTTCAACACCGGATTTGCTGGTAACCGATCCAGGCAATAATAAGCAAACATATCTTGAGGTGAAACTGCGTTCTTTAGAACCAATGAAAATAAGGATCGAGAAATCGCAGGTCGATTTCCTGAGAAGTAACTATCCGGATGTCCTGCTGGTTTTCGTATCCTCTTTCAATGGAAGCATCAACTGCCTTGAGGTAAAAGATCCCTTTCTCAACGATAACAATCTGAACCAGGAAGGCTGGTACGAGCTGGGGTTATTGGCGAATGAATGGAAACCTCTTTGGGATTATTTCCCATTGGTGAAGAAAGGTAATCAGACCGATACATTATGGTATTCATTAAAGGATGTGCTTGATGACTTCGGCGTCAACAGGATCACCCATAAAAAAGATAACGAGTTCTTTGCCGAGGAAAAAGAATCACTCAAGGAGTATATTCAGAAACACTGGCATCCCGGTATGATGGATCATAACATACATATGATGAATCCGGATATAACCGATATAACCGATGTCTGGGAACACGCACTGGCGATACATGCTTTCCGTTTTGCTTTCGAGATGTGCGGTAATGACAACATGGATCATCCGGCGTTCAGCCAGGTGATGGACAAGGTGCTGGGCAGAATAGGAGAGAAGTATATCACCATACCCTACCAGGATATAAAGAAATCTCTTACCGAACACCCCGAGTTATATAAACAGCTGCAGGAACTCGAGGAAAAAGTGTCGACCACACCTCCATATGACGCGGGTGTGGTGATGATGGAAGGACTCCTAGAGATAGTACCTCCAGGCATAGGTACTGCCTATGTTCTCCCGGAAAAGGACTCGGACAAGAGCGTTCTTGAAGTTGATTTTCATACCGTACTACGATTACTACAACGACGTAATTGTTTGTGTGATTAATTGCAATCAATTGTTCAGGTTATTTCTCCTTACCTTGTTGTTTCTCAAGATGAGATCGATACATAGGTTAACAGAGATTGCCACGGTTCGCCTGTTGACGGCGAAACTCGTAATGACATTGGTGGTTGGATTCCCACCTGCGCGGGAATGATGTGGTAAGTTAATAGTATTAGAATAGATTAATACAGCACCCGTTCGTCGCCGACGCGTCGGGTGATCTTCTTTTCGTCGAGGTATTCAAGCAACGCCAGAACGTACTTACGGCTGGTATTGAACATATCACGGACTTCGGCGACACTGACGTTACCCTTTTCCTTTATATGGGCGGTTACCTTCTCTACCATCTCATTATAGGCTTCGGCAGAAAATACAACTGAAGAATGCACTTTAACCACCTGGTGACGATCTATTAATAGATTAAGCAGGTCAGGTTCGGGGAGAAGGTCGCCAGGTGGTGAATACGGATTCTTATTCAAAGAATCGAGGAAAGCGTCTACCTTTGCCTGTTGTGCCGGACTGAGAGTAACTTTATGTGAAGTTAATCGCACTCCCGTCCCTTCTTCAACCGCGACACCATCATTTGAAAGCTTCTGCCATATCGCCGGGGCATATTTCCCCAGTTTTAGCCGGCTGCCGAGTTCGGCTTTCGGCATTCCCGGCCTGGTAGGAAATTTTTTGTGGTAATCCTGGAGAGAATCTGTAGCCTGGCGTATCAGGTTCTGCCAGCCGGGCGCGGTATAAAGAAGTCGCTGATTGCCCTGGCCGATAGCAGTAAGTCTACCCTCCTCTATCAAAGATTCCACGACTGGCCGCGCTTCGGAATCAGGCAGGTCACTCTGTGAAATGAGCGCAGGAAGCTCCATCGGCTGTTTACTTTCCAGTAATACCTCTATTACTTCGTCAACAGAGCCTGCTTCTTTTACTTCCAATCCCTGTATTACGGATTCGCGGTGGCGCCTGAGCCGTTTTGTATGAGAATCGACAATCCTCCCGCCGCCAAGCGTGTCCATCGGAGACCTGATGATAAAATGGTCGCCTTTTACCAGGGCTACCGGTTCGGTCAGTACAAGCTGGATTAACGCGGTATCGCCCGGTTCCAGCCTGTCTCTGTCGAGGAACCGGACTTTTGCCATGGTTTCAGCAGCTCCCGAGTGAAAACTAACGGTCGCGTTATGAGATAACGGGCGGCGCAGGTGAGGAAGCAAACGAAGCCGGGCGCTGAGCATGGAAGTAGCGCTGAGCCAGCCCGGAGATGTAAGAACCTGACCGCGTGAAATATCGGACGTTGCCACACCCACCAGGTTGACCGCCACGCGGTTCCCTAGTTCTGCCCGTTCAACACGTGTCTTATGAGACTGCAAACCCCTGATTCTCGACCTCAGGCCCGCTGGTACTATCTCTACATCCTGACCGACAGATAACGCACTGTCGATGAGCGTCCCGGTAATCACCGTGCCTGAGCCGGATATGGTGAAAACCCTGTCGATCGGAAGTCTCGGTCTGCCGGTATCTT
Organism: Dehalococcoidales bacterium; assembly: GCA_020343555.1. The sequence continues at coordinate 1,346,838 of CP070800.1, read as the reverse complement.
TACGCGGTTCGATCGATTGTAGCTGTTCGTCGATCACCTGTACCAATTCTTCCAGGCCTTCTCCGGATACCGCTGAAACGGGAATGATCGGGGCACCGGCAAGGCTGGTATCACTTATCAGTTCTTCAACATCAAGCCGTACCAGTTCCAGCCATTCATCATCGACCAAGTCTTTCTTGGTGACTGCCACGACGCCTTTTTTGATCTCCAGGAGATCGATAATTGCCAGGTGCTCTCTGGTCTGGGGCATCACACTTTCATTGGCGGCTACGATAAGGAGAGCAAGATCGATACCTCCGACCCCGGCCAGCATATTCTTGATGAACTTCTCATGACCGGGTACGTCGACGATGCCCACTTCCTGCCCTGTAGGCAACTTCAGCCAGGCAAAACCAAGGTCTATGGTCATGCCCCGTTCCTGCTCTTCGCGAAGGCGATCCGGATTGATTCCGGTCAACGCGTTTATCAGGACCGATTTACCATGGTCGATATGTCCGGCTGTTCCAAGTACAAACATAAGCTTTTTCTATTGTTGTCATTTCGAGGAATTTATCAATAGTGGTTCACGATGACAATATATCCTTTCATAGCCAAATATCTATAACCATACCGACGAAAGTCGGTATCCAGTAAATCTCCTAGATTCCGGCTTTCGCCGGAATGATTAACTGTTTTATTAAGATTTTACTGATTAAGTCAGAATGACAATCCGATATAGTTTTTACAACTAACCAGAACAAATTTAAAAGTCTAGTGATGAAACAGCCTGGTACCAGTGAATACCATTACCATACCGTATTCATCGCAAGCCTTGATCACCTCGTCGTCACGGGTAGAGCCACCGGCCTGAACGATATATTTCACCCCGCTCTGGTATGCTCGGTCGACTGTATCGCGGAACGGCATAAATGCATCCGAACTAAGTACAACTCCGGTAAAGGTACTCAGCCATTCCTCTTTTTCTTGCAGTGTAAGCTGGGGCGGTACTTCTTCAAGGTAATCTTCCAGGTAATTCCGCTGCATGGGAGTAAGTCTCTCCAGCAGGTACAGGTCAATTACGTTGTTTTTCACGGCTCTCTCGACTCCCTGCTTCCATTTCAAGCCCAGTATAGCTGGGTGCTGGCGAAGCATCCAGCGATCAGCCTTGTCTCCGGCTATCCGAGCACAGTGAATCCGCGATTGCTGGCCGGCACCGACACCGATTGCTTGCCCATCCACGGCAAAACCTATCGTATTCGACTGCGTATATTTGATGGTAGTGGTAGCGACGATCAAGTCACGTACAGCTGATTCGGGAAGTTCCTTGTTAGCGGTAACGATATTCGTCAGCATATCCCGGCTGATCTCCAGGTCATTCCGCTTCTGTTCAAGCGTTATACCGAAAACCTCCCTGACCTCATTGTCTTTCGGTATGTAATTCTTATCGATCTCTATTACGTTGTATTTGCCGTTCTTTTTCTTTTTCAGGATTTCGAGAGCATCCGCATCGTAACCGGGGGCGATCACACCATCCGATACTTCACGGGAAATTATCCTAGCGGTAGGAGCATCGACGATTTCACTCAGTGCTGCCCAGTCGCCGTACGATGAAACACGATCTCCACCCCTTGCTCTGGCATAAGCTGCAGATAACGGAGACATTTCTATATTCTCGACAAAATAGGACTTTTTCAGGACATCACTCAGTGGTATACCTACCGCAGCACCAGCCGGACTGACATGCTTGAAGGACGCCGCTGCCGGCAGATTAAGCTGAGCTTTCAGTTCTTTAACCAGTTGCCACGAGTTAAGGGCGTCAAGCATATTGATGTAACCCGGCGAACCACTCAAGACATTGAATGGCAATTTCCCTTCATTGATATATAACCGGGCTGGTTTCTGGTGAGGATTGAAGCCATATCTCAAGGTTATTTCGGATTCATTCATCGCCTGACCTTCCTTTCAGGTACTTATTACATATCTGCCGCAGCCGTGCGGAGTATATTTATCATAATCTCATCTTCTTCAGGCAGAACCGAACGCGGATCGAGAAGCAAAACATCCTCGTTAATCCGACCTATCACCGGTATTTCCTTACTGTTCCTGAGTTTTCGGGCAAGCATCTGTACTCCGGAAGCACTCATACTCCCATTACGGCCGATTGCCACCAGCCGGGTAGGAAGTGTACTACCCGGCAGACTGCCTCCGCCAACCATGCTTTCACCATCGATTACTTCCGCCTGTTTTCCGAAAGCTTCCGCCCAGACAACAGCCCGTGATTCAATCTCGTCGGTTGAAGCGGCTATCATCCTCCATATCGGAATTTTATCCACGGCTTCCCCACGCAGATAATGTAGCAGGGTTGCGGAAAGACCGGCTATCCGGGTCTTATCGGTTCGTACCGCCCTGGCAAGAGGATGTTTCTTTAGTTTATCCACCAGCTTCTTTTTACCGACTATGATTCCCGCCTGGGGTCCCCCGAGAAGTTTATCACCTGAAAAGCAGGCCAGTCCGACACCGGCTGAAACACTCTGCTGTACCATCGGTTCCGGAGCAAGACCGTAATCCGAAGTATCCAGGAAACAGCCGCTTCCCAGGTCATCGAGGATCGGTAAATCTACCTGTTTTCCTAATTCTGTCAGTTCGTCAATAGTAACATTATGGGTGAAACCAATCACTTGAAAATTACTGGAATGTACCCTCATCAATGCAGCCGTGGACGGTGTAATCGCATCGCTGAAGTCGTCTATATAGGTACGGTTGGTAGTACCTACCTCTACCAGCTTGGCACCGCTCTGTCGCATAACGTCCGGGATTCGGAAACTGCCGCCTATTTCCACCGCTTCGCCGCGCGAAACGATGACTTCCTTTCTCCTGGCTATTGATGAAAGGGCAAGCAGCACTGCCGAGGCATTATTATTTACTACCATTCCGGCTTCGGCTCCACTCAGTCGACAGAGCAAATCCTCGATATGCACGTACCGAGACCCGCGTTTACCAGTAGGCAGGTCGTATTCAAGATTAGAGTAATCACGTGAAACCGTATCCATCGCCGCGATTGTTTCCTTACTTAAAGGAGCACGGCCAAGGTTCGTGTGTATGACAACTCCGGTAGCATTGATAACAGGCCTGAGCACAGGATTTTCCAGTCTGTCCAGTTGGGTAGATATAGACTGTACGATATCATCCAGAGAGGGACATGGATTACCCGATGATATTATTTCACGGGATTTTTCGAGTTGTTCTCTGACAAGGTTCACCAGCAGATCATGCGGATACCTTGCAGCAAGCCTGCCAATCCGTTCATCGGAGATTACGGTATCTACACCGGGAAGCCTGCGGAACTCGTTTTCCATCATCACCTCCGGCTTATTTTATCATATAGATACACGGGTTGATAAGAAATAACAGGTAATATACTCTGTAATCCCCGCCCATGTGATAATTCCCATCCGCCACATCTGAGAAGGATCCCTGAAAACCATTGACATTGCACTCCCAATGGTCTATTGTTCAAAGCACAAAACTCTCTTGCGAAGGAAAGGAGAAACCTGTAATGACTGAACTCAAGTATGATAAATACGTGATAAAGGATACCGTCAAAGAAAATCAATGGGGTGGACAGGGAATAGGACTCGGGGGAGTTCCGGATGGAATAGTTCCGGCAAACGCCAAAATGAACCTGGGTATTACCGTTGTCAGGAAACCATACATGTTCCATGAACCTACCCACAAGCATTTATTTACCGAGTACTTCTTCTTCCTCGGTTCGAACCCAATGGACATGAATGAGTTCGATGCCCAGGTCGAATACTCATTCGGCGCGGAACACGAAAAGCATGTGATTACAGAACCGACCATCGTAGTCGCGGCGCCGGGTGTGTATCACTGTCCTTTGAACTACGCGAAGGTCGATAAACCGTTTTACTGCCTGGAAGCGTTCATGACATCCGAGTACGGAGGAGTGGATCTGGGAGAAGACCTGACCGAGATTCGAGTCGAAGAGAAGAGTTACGACCGGTATTTTACGAAAGGGATCATAAGATCGAACAAGTGGGGCGGAGAAGGAGTCGGGCTTGGACAGGTCCCGGCACACCTGATACCGGCAGCCGCCAAGATCAACCTGGGAATATCCGTGGTGAGAACTCCCTACATGTTCCATGAGCCGACACACAAGCACAACTTCACAGAGTTCTTTTTCTTCTTCGGATCGAATCCCGATGATATGAACGAATTTGAAGCAGAGGTAGAGTTCTCTATCGGTGAAGAAGGTGAAAAGCACGTGATCACCGAACCGACCATCGTCGTGATGCCGCCGGGAATCTATCACTGCCCCTTGAACTATACGAAGGTAGACAAGCCGTTCTATTGCCTGGAAGCGTTCATGACACCGGAGTATTCGGGAACGGACCTAAAGAAGTAATAATCCAGCATTTTCCGAAAATGAGGTTATCCGAAAACGAAAAAATGTCATCCTGAGAACGACGAAGGAGGACGAAGGATCTCATCCGATAATCAAAAGAGATTCTTCGCTACGCTCAGAATGACAATTTTCGGATAACTTGTAATATCTACAAGCACGCTATCGTAATTATCCGTTATACCGCAGGTCTCTCCTCTGAAACAGGTAAATCGATAGAAGAAAGAAGACCACAGCCATTATCCCGAGTACTGCAACATGACCCAGATCAAGACCGTTTACTATCGGTTCGCTGCCCGTATAGTAGTAGTAAGGTGACCATTTCGCGTAACCGGCAAGATCATCGCTTAACGGTAAAAATGAAGCAGTGATGTAAGAAACCAAGACAAGTCCTATACTGCCGAAGGAAGCTATCTTGCCCTGGCCGGTCGCCGCAGCGAGGACCAGTGACAGCATTCCGAAGGCAAGTCCCAGTAATATCGCGAATATACAAGCAGAGGCTATATTTCCCATGTTCATGTCCAATCCGCCAAATAAAGAACCAGCCGCAACTCCAAGAAAGGTTACCAGACCGGCAACCACACAGCAGATAACCATAGTAAGTGATTTTTCTATCACGATCCTCGACCGCTTCACCGGGTTGGCAAGAAGCAGCCCCATGGT
>CP070800.1:1337881-1341676 GCA_020343555.1 Dehalococcoidales bacterium | reverse complement strand
GTTACCGTCACCCCAAACTATTTCGACACAACGCAAGGGATCCAAGGACGACCACTGGTAGCGGCAGTTCAGTCTCGGTTCTCTTTCCAAGAGGCCGGTAATCACCGATTTCTGTGCCCGAGGGAGGAGAGATGTAGAAAGGCGCATCCCTTCCTTAGCCAGTGCCGGCTGGAGTTCGGTGTATGTCACTCCCGGTTCGACTATCGTTATCCTGTTTCGACGATCGATGCTCAATATTTTCTTCATGCCGCTTAAGTCCACGATGACCGCCCTTTCAACGGAAGGAACGGTATCACCGTGCAAATGTGGTGGTCCAGAACTTACCGGTAGTAGAGGTGTTCCTGTTCGATTTGCCCAACCAACTATCTGCTGGACTTCATCCACCGTACACGGTTTTACCACCAACCAAGGTTTCATCTCTCTGACGAAACTCTGATCCATAGCATACCCTTTCAGCGTTTCCGGAGTATCCAAAACGCTTTCTTTACCAACTATATTGATTAATTCGGCTTTCCTGTCTAGCATAGAGCTCCCCCCTCTTAATATCTTGTAGAACATACTCCTAAATTTTGTTACTCACGCAGCCGATAGGTTTAACTTCCGGTTTACACAAAGCTACTCTGCCCCTCATATAGATACCACTTTTCAGATCGTACCTATGGATATTTCAACCTCGTGCGTCAGTATTTGTACTCTCAATTTATACGGGTGTATCCGATTATATTCCATCCTCTGACGTTACTTCAATACCTGATTAGAGTCATGCAAGTAAGGAGATAATCGTTTTTAGTACTGTAAAAAGCTTCAGATTGTTTGATTTATAAAACCGTTCTTTAATTGAATAAATTAATGATGCTGTAATCAATGCAGTAGTTTACCTACACATGCTCTGCTCTTATTATCATGTTCATTTATCCCAGCTGGTATATCTAGACAGACACTACAGATTAAGTTATTATTTTGGCTACACATATTGCTATATAGCAGCGAAAAAGGGAATATGTAACCAGATTAATACCGGATTTCAAGGTGTGTACTAAATTCTTCGATCGATAAGGAGGAGTGAAAATGGCCGACTGGTATGAATATGTAATAAACAACGCTTCTATTCCTGAATGGCCGTACCCAGTACATTACGGTAAGGAAAATGTCGCTTCCTGTGATGTTCTGGTACTCGGCGGCGGTGTTGCAGGATGCCACGCCGCTATAAATGCTGCCAACCAGGGAGCGAAAGTCATTGTTGTTGATAAGGGACCGGTAAAGCGAAGCGGATGCAGCGGGGCCGGTGTCGACCACTGGCACGCTGCCTGTACAAATCCCTGCTGTAAAATCAGTCCTGAAGAAATGGTTGAAGAACATGAATACTGTGGTGGGTACTCGTATGGCGAACTTGGCAATGGAATATCCTGTTATATAACTTGCAAAGAAGGCTGGGATGCCTTGCAGGACGTGGAGAAGATGGGAGTACCGGTGAGAGACGTGAATGATGAGTTTGCAGGTGCCGAATTCAGGGATGATGAGACCAGGCTGATGTTTGCTTATGACTACGAGAACAGACACATAATACGAATAGCTGGTGGTGGCAACATTAAACCTGCCATGTATGAAGAGGTTAAAAGGCAGGGTGTGGAAATTTATGATTTTGTAATGGCTACCGGTCTATTGACCGAAGGTGGTAAGCAGGGCGCCAGGGTGGTCGGTGCTACCGGCGTCAACCTGCGTACCGGAGAATTCTATATATTCAGGGCTAAATCCACCTTTCTTTCGATGGGTTCGGTAAACACTCTCTGGGCATTCTCAACAGAATTAAGGGGAGCATTCTCGGAACCCACTCAAACGGGTGATGGCTCCGCGATGGCATGGCGTGCCGGGGCAGAGTTCAACATGCTGGAAGGAGGTGGGCAATCATCAGGCGGACTCGGTTATATACCACATACCGTCGGTAATGCCCATAATACCTGGTTTGCTTGCAACATAGTCGATGCCAACGGTAAGGAAGTCCCCTGGATTGACCGGGACGGCAAGCTACTCAAAACACTTTTCGAGAGGTACGAGCTGGCTCCAGGACAGAAATTTTTCATACACGTACGCGGTTCTCCCTACGAACTACGTGAGCCGATGCTTATCCGCGACCTGCCCGAACGCATCATGAAAGGAGAGTTTGAACTCCCGCTATATGCTGATTTACCCGGAATGCCGGAGGACGAGCGACGGGCGATATACGGCCTCATGGTGGGTAATGAAGGTGGAACCCGCTACGGTGTATATGATGTCTATACGAAGGCCGGTTTTGATCCTGATAAAGATATGCCGCAATCGAGCATCCTACCTCCCGATATGTACACGTTTATGCCGTGGTGGCGGGGAATCGGAGTTCGACAGTGGCGGACGGGTGGTGGTGGCGGACTGGTATGCGACTGGGATCTCAAGACCAACCTCGAGGGGTTGTTTACCGCCGGACTGCAGGGTCCTGGTGGAGATCACTCCGCAGCAGCATGCACTGGCAGATATGCAGGTAGAAAAGCCGCCGAATATGCCAGGACAACCAATATGCCAGATATTAACCAGAATCAAGTTGAAGTAGAGAAAGCCCGTGTTTACGCTCCTGTGATGAGGGAAAGGGGAATGGGATGGAAAGAACTCAAAGCCGGCTTGTGCCGGATTATGCAGGACTATTGCGGGGAGTATAAAAGCGAAAAAACTCTGAAACTCGGGCTAGAGTTGTTCAATAGCATCAGTGAAAGCGAGGCAGCCAGTGTTTATGCCCGTAATCCTCATGAACTTGGACGTGCCCTGGAATGCCTGAATCATATCACAATAGGAGAAATGGTAATGCATGCTAGTCTTGCCCGGAAGGCAAGCAGTAAGTCTCTTGGATTTAGCAGGCTGGATTATCCTGAATTAGATCCCCCGGAGTGGAATAAATTTGTCACTATAAGGTTAAAAAATGGAGGGGTACAGACCGACGAACGCCCTTTACGCTGGTGGCTTCAATCTCCCTACGCATCTACGTATGAAGAGAACTACTGGAAACACTGTGGTCTGCAGAGATAATTTTGTCGGATTCTTACAAGGAGGTAAATCCTATGTATAACAAAGCCTATATGGTTCCCAACCCAATGACACCAAACGAGAACGTAATATTTGATGATAAGGTATGTACCGGCTGTAACATATGTGTGGATTCATGCCGTTCTGGAGTGCTGGTGCCTAACCCGGAGAAAGGCAGATCTCCTATCGTTCTTTATCCCGACGAATGTTGGTTTTGCGGCTGTTGTGTCGGCGACTGTCCTGTACCGGGCGCTAGCAAACTTCAGCATCCGTTAAACCTCCGGAACACCTGGAAACGCAAGAACACGGGGCAGACTTTCAGACTGGGTATGAAAAATCCACCGCCTCCGAACACACGGCCACCGGTAGGATGAAACCCAATTCCGAATTATCCAAGGATGAGTACACAGAAGACACAGCCAGCTAGGCTGATTGCGTGTATCATCTATACCTGAATCTTATTCCTTTACTTTTAGTAGATTTATCAGAAAAATATTGAAACCCAGCTTTGTGCTTAAAAGTGACATCGAGTAGAAGTATGACTTTTCAAACAATTGTTGTATATAGAGACACCATTCTTTACATTGAATGATTCCATTTAACACCTGTATATTATTGTTAATGCGTGGAAAGGACAGCTACCACTATAAATACACGAAAAGAAAAAGATACAAAGAGGTTAACTATATAATCGCAGGCTAGTCTTATTATATCAAGAGTTACTAATCCTTGCCTTATGAGTTT
>CP070800.1:1325487-1337781 GCA_020343555.1 Dehalococcoidales bacterium | reverse complement strand
GCTTCGACCAGGTAAGAGTATCCATCGCTCAGTCTTCACTGAACGTCAAGCTGGTGGTGACCCATGGCGGACTGACTGTTGGCGAAGACGGCTCCACTCACCAGGCAATCGAAGACCTGGCACTGATCACCTCCATGCCCACCTTTAACGTTATTGTTCCTGCCGACGGCACGGAAACCGCCCAGGCAGTAAGGACCGCTGCCGCACTGCAGGGACCTGTCTACATAAGACTTCCTCGCCTCAAGACGCCTGTCTTTTACGGCGATGATTATACATTCGAGATAGGCAAAGCCAGCGAGCTCAGACCGGGTAAGGACGTCACTATCATTGCCATTGGCATAATGGTCGCGGCTGCTCTCGAAGCCGCAGATAATCTTGCTAAAGAACGAATCGACGCCCGTGTTGTCAACATGTCTACTCTGAAACCAATCGACGAAGTCGCCATTATCAAGGCAATACAGGAGACCGGCGCCGTTGTTACCGCCGAGGAACACCTCGAACACGGCGGACTGGCTTCAGCCGTGGCGCAGGTTGCCGCAAAACATGCCCCGGCACCGATGGAATTCGTCGCTCTTCATCGGTATGCCGAATCAGGTCCGCCGCCGGAACTGCTGAAAAAATACGGCTTAACATCTGCCGATATCGAAGCGGCAGTGAAGAAGGTGCTGAAAAGAAAGGTAAGTAAATAATGAGTATGGAATTCTCTATCGAAGAAGCCAAAACACGTGCCGATACATATATGGGACTGGACTATCACTGAGGTCCCAGCGTCCTGCAGGTTATGTGGGAAGCGAACGGGAAAGGTGACGACGCCATGCTCTGGGCAGGAACCAATTTCTTCGGGGGCCTGTCCCGCCACCGTGAAGGTGTCTGTGGCGTTGTGTCGGCAATGGCCGTCTACCTTGGCTTTCACTTCCGTTCTTGCTCTGAGGATGAAACTGAAACCAACGAAGCAAAAGAAAAGGCCCGGGCAGAAGCATCCAGGATGGCGCAGGAATTCAAGGATAAGTACAACTCAATCATCTGCGACGGATTGCTGGATGTCCCCAATACCGGCTTGGAGGACGTGAAACGCTACATGGAGTCTGAAGAACGCAAGGAACAGTGCAACGGCTACGTGCGTTTCATGGTTGAACAGTTATACAACCTCGGTTAATAGTAAGCAAAATGAAACTCAAACTGACCAGACAGGAAGCCGGAGAGATGGCGGGAAAATTGATGTCCGAAGGCGCTCATTGAGGGCCAACCACCGTGTAGGTCATGCACAAGGCCTACGGACTCGATGACGACGCCATGCTCTGGGCAGGCACTACCTTTTTTGGCGGCATATCCGGCCACCAGGACGGCGTCTGCGGCGCGGTATTCGGAGTCGGTATCGCCCTCTCTTTCCGCCACCGCGATACATCCGGCGATAAAGAAAAAGAACAGCAAGCCCGTGAACTGGCGATCCGGAAAACCGGCGAAATAGTGAAAGAATTCAAAGCACGCTTCGGTACGATCGTCTGTATCGACCTTGTTGGCGTAGACTTCTCCGACCCGGAAGCCGCAAGACGCCACTTCGAGAACCCTCCCTGCGGTATCACCGATACCTGCCCCGACTTCGTGAGGTTCGTCGTCGAAAAGATGATCGAAACGGAGGATCAACCAGAGGAGTAATAGCAATGCGGCGGGACTGGTATTGCGAAGATGTCCTCTCAGGAAAGATAGAAGTGAAGAAGATCTGGGAAGACGACCGTGTCCTGGTCTTCTACCACCCCGATCCTGCGGCGGAACGCCATGCCGTCGCCATCCCCAGGCAGCATATTCCCTCACTGATGGACTCGCAATAATCGACAGCGAACTCCTATCCTCGATGATGACCGTCGTTCAGAAAGCCGCCCTTGAAATGGGTATCGATAAAACCGGCTTCTTTCTCGAATCCAACGCTATTGATCCCGACGTCACTCCCCACGTCCACTGGCATATCAAGAGTTTTGAGTCGAAGCGTTAATCCTGGTTCTAATGAATTCACCCATAAGAACCATTGACTTGACATCGATAGTGAACTACACTCAGATTGATAAATTTAGAAAACGCGATAAATGAGGGGAAACCGAATGAAAAAGCTATTGATTATTGCTGCTCTTCTTATGTCTTTGATATTCATACTTTCCTGCCAGACCACAGCCGGGGAAACAGAACAAACAGATAAAAAAACGGAAGATATAGCTCAAGAACAACCTCAATTACAGGTAGATAAACCGGAGGTATATTTAACGGATCAAAATAGCGCCATAGCTCAGGGCTATGTTCGCAATACGGGTAACGTGACAGCGTATTCAATAACCGCTGAAGCAACGTTCTATGACAAGACTGGTGCTATCCTTGATACCGGAGAAGATTATATCGATAAACTGGAAGTCGGTGACCAGTGGAAATGGGACGTTAAGTATCGTGGACCTGCAACCGTAGGACTGCCGGAAGCTAAGGTAAGTGTAACCTATTATGCTTCCGATCAGAAAATTGACAGACCTATCATCACCTACAATTAAGCAGCTAGTACGAATGTATCCCTACCGAAAATAAATTCACTGATTCCCTCCAATATAGGAATTACCACCTGCCGGTCAGGTTCCAGTATATCCGGTCACGGTAATTCTTCATTTCATGATATCGATCCCGGCGTCATACCACACACAAACTAGGCTATCAAGAGTTTTAATGATAGAAAATAAACGTCTATTATTGACTATCTGAATAAATAACAAGTATATCTAGTGAACGTTCACTTTTAATTTTTGAACTTTTTGTCTTAAAGCTTTGATACGTAGGCATATATATTATTATTCTATTTAGGCGTTAAATTTAGTTATGTTTGGCAGTAAGCGAGACCTGATATTTTACGCCATAGCAGGAACCATCATAGGTTGGATAGCTTCACTAATTGGAGCGAATCTTATCGTAATTATGTTCACCTCTTTATTAGTTCCTCCTGTCATTCTCATCATCATAAGACTAATTAGATTAATGTGATGAGTGAACAATATGTGTAAATATCCCCTGTACAGTTTCTCAACTTAGACAATTCACACTATTATGAAGCATATCAGATAATTACTGATGCTTACCGCTTTAAAGCTGACAGCAGATTTCTAAATCTCCAGCAGTCTGGTACGCCTTCGTCCGGTCAGGTTCCAGTACACCCGGTGACGGGAATTTATCATATCCAGAGCCAGCGACCACAAGGTTCGGACTGCCGGATTATCATGGAAAACGTATGAACCAGGGTCAGTCAACAGCTTGATAACATTTGAATACCTTAATGTATCCTTTTGCAGGTTCAGTTTAAGGAGAGTTTCGTAATACCTGAGATAGGTATCGGTCAATGGCATATCCTGTAAAGCCATGTCCTCTTCGGCAAGTTCGGGGTCGACATAGTGATTGGTCTGGATAAGAACACCGTCCTTCGGGTAGAGAATCTTGAACCGTTCAGAGGTGTGTTCCACCACCGCCATGTCGCCGTACCTGTCGGCGATAAAGTAATTCTTCGGACAGCACAGCGGCACCCTCTCGAACACCGCCAGCGCTTCGTCGACGGTCGCGCAGGTCTCGGCGACAAGCCGGCAGATGTGGATATTGGATATTCCGTACGACCACCGGTGATTACTGGCAAAGGTCAGACCGATATACAGTCCTTTATCATTGATCGTATCCTCAGCGGTATTGCTGCCTGCTCCAAGGTCGGTAAAACCGGTATACAGGTTCTTTTCCGGATTCAGCCAGGTAAGCCAGGCGACCTGGTTTTCCGCTTCCGGTGACCAGTCGTAATTCCTCCCGACGAAGGCTCCGTTCCGGTTCCTAATGCCGTAGATAGTACAGCCGGGAGGAATTTTCAGCATTTCAGTGAAAAAGATAATCTCGCTGCAGGTGAACAGAAAGACAAGCTTTTTCTCTTCGAAACCTCCACCCTCGACCATGCCCTTCAGTTCCTCCAGGATCTCCGGGTAATACTCCCGGTAGATATCGAGCTGCGCCTTGTAGAGCTTTTCATCGAAGGTATAGCCGGAAGACAAAACGGGATTATTGCGGAAGGCTGCTACTGCCTGCTGTCCGATATCATAATGATTTCCCTGGAAAATCGCTGTCTTCATCGCATTCCTCCGTGTGTGTGAGAACTGTAGTACGAGATTGAAGTGACTTTTCTTTTGGGGGAAAGGTTGGTGCCGGGAGAGGGACTCGAACCCACAAGGAAATAATTCCGGCGGATTTTAAGTCCGCTGCGTCTGCCAATTCCGCCATCCCGGCCTGCATGTTATTGTAGTCAGTGCAGGCTTTTGCGTCAAGTGTTTTCACATACAGTCATTCTGAGAGAGAGAAGTGACCGAAGAATCTCCTTGCCTATGAGACGGGATCCTTCGTTCGCCTTCGGCAATCTCAGGATGACTACTTATCGTCTTATAGAGATTGCCATGTTTTCCGTCTATGGAAGATTTACGGCGAAATCTGCAATGAATATACGAAAACCATTCCGGTGAAAACGGGAATCTAGAAATCCTTGATTTAAGATGATTTACATGTTTTAACAAAACATTATGTTTAGCCAATTTCTCTGGATTCCGTATCAAGTACGGAATGGTAAAAAGGGACGGTATGTTCTTATTGCACGCTGAAACGGGCGACACCCGGCGGATTCAGGAACTCCCATTGTCCCATAATACCGATGTTCCTGGCAGCTACATCGATATGCAGCATAGCAATACCGCAACATAGCCGCTTCGACATTGTGGATTCCCGCCTTAGTTTTTTATCGTTCACCGCTACCGTGATGGAGTTTTCATCCAGGAGAAACACCCACGGTTGCCTGTTCACGGCGGATGGTGCGATCCTGGCAGCCTCAAGAGACGCCTTCATCCACTTCGGCCATTGCGATTTTTTCAAACCTCTGGTCGTTTCGGAAAGGGATTTCCGCCGGTGCATCAAGCCGAAACCGGTCATTACTCTCTCTTCGAAATTTAACCGCTTATGCGCGTACCCCACCGGTGTTATCGCATATACTCTTTCATTTTTCTGGAGGTCGACAAGAGAATCGACAAGTTCCCTTTTGAACATTCCACCAACCCAGCACGTGTTCAGGCTGGTCGCTTCCGCATCCAGAACGATACCTTCGCCCATATATCCTACCTGTTCCTCGACCGCCGGGTGTCTGGAATTGCCGACAAATGCTATAAATGCCTTGGCTCCTTTTATCGTGCCGTAGGCGCCGATAATACCTTTAAAAACATTATCAGGCGGTTCCTGGATAAAAACGGAGTGTGCACTCTCAAAGGGGCGGAAATTTTCACAGATGGACTGAATCCGTTTCAGGTGATTACCTTTTGGAAGCCGTTCGTCATACCGCCTGCGGGATCTTCGTTTTTCGATGACCTTGTACCATCGTGATGCCGGTATATCCATATAATTCACTCTTTTCAGTCTTTCGTTCTGCATGAAAGTGTATCATATTCCAGCCCAATTCGCCTGCCAAGTTGTATACCATTTTTCTCTTTTCCTGTCTTCGGTTTTCAAAACTAAAAGGACGATATATTTAGTTTTTGTTTGTTGATACTCACCCCCTGTATCCCCCTCACACGCGGCGACATAATCAGCGGCATAAATTTGCTTGCGTGAAAGGGGGAATAAGTAACTGAGAGGGGGCGTTGCCCCCTCTCAAATTAACTCCCCTCTCCAGCCAAGAAAAATACATAATAACCAACAAAGGATCTGGCTGGAGAGGGATCAGGGGTGAGGTAATTACAACCAATCAAATGCAAACAGAATTCAAGTGTACATATTGACACACCTTGATATCCATCATATAATTCAATCACCTGAATCACAGGTAATTAATTATCGAAAATGAATAAATATTATCGGAACGCACAACCTCATAGCACGACAATTATTTCCGGCAAGGTTACCTCGCCGGGCTTGAGGCGTTTCCGATTTTATTTCAAGACCTAGAATACAACCAAACTGAAAAGAAACATCTAAGCCCGGGAGGTGAAAATCCCGGGCTTTTCTTATTTCCGAAATATAAAATTAAAAGGAGACTAATATGGCAAGCGAAGATGGTGAAAAATTCCAGGGATACGATCCGGTATATTACGATCTCACATATGGAAAAAACTTCAAGGATTTACCTTTCTACACAGATATCACAAAAGATATCAAAGGGAAGGTCCTTGAGGTTGCCTGCGGCAGCGGAAGGACGTACCTTGAACTGCTTCAAGCGGGAGTGGATATCCATGGTATCGACTTGTCGGAGAAAATGCTGGATGGACTAAAGAAAAAAGCAGAAGCGATGAACCTAACACCGAAGGTATCGTTGGCCGATATGAGAAATTTCAGCTTGTATGATTCCTTCGACATGATAATCATCCCGGGTCGGTCGTTTATCCATAATGTCACCACCGACGACCAGCTTTCCACTCTGAAAAGCTGCCACAATCACCTTGCCGAAGGTGGCAGGCTGGTTATGAATCTCTTCTATCCCAACCGCGATGTCATGGCTACTAAATATAACCGGGAAAACATCATACCGATGGATAAACCGGTTGAAGGAATGGAGTTGGTTAACTGGTCGGGTTTTGTAAACGAACCCGACCAGGTGATCGTTACCAAAATGACATGGAAACAGGACGGAGAGGTAGTATCAGAATTTATATCGGAGCTTGCTTATATCTACAAGCGTGAATTCGAACTGCTTCTCAGGCTGGCCGGATTCTCATCCTGGCAGGTATACGGAGGATTCGAATACCAGCCGCTCGAAACGATCAACCAGGAAATGGTCTGGATAGTAAACAAATAATGACTATGGAGAAAAAAATGGATAAGACAAAAACCTGGCACGAGGATGACTCGTTCTGGGAAACATGGGGACCGTTGATGTTCACCCAAGAGAAAATAGCCGACGCCAAAGAGGAAATGGAAAAGGTTGTCACCCTGACGGAATTGAAACCGGGGGCATCCGTCCTCGACCTCTGCTGCGGTATCGGCCGGTGTTCGCTTGAACTGGCACGTCGCGGTTTCAGCGTAACCGGCGTCGACCGCACGGAAAACTACCTGGAGAAAGCCCGGAAACAGGCCGAACAGGAAAACCTGGATGTAGAATTTGTCCAGGATGATATGCGAAGATTCGTTCGCCTGGAATCATTCGATTGCGTGATCAGCATGTTCACATCGTGGACCTACTTCGAGGATCCTGACGAGGACAAACAGGTAATTCTGAATGCACACTCATCACTCAAGCCCGGTGGAAAGCTTGTAATCCAGACAGGTGGCAAGGAAACTCTCGCCAGAATATTCCAGGAAAGAAACTGGAAAGAAATAGATGGGGTAATTTGGCTTGTTGAAAGAGAGGTCAGGAACAACTGGAGCTGGATGTATAATCGTTGGATAATGCTCAAAGGCAATGAACGTATAGAAGGAGAGATTACTCACCGACTCTACGCAGGATCGGAAATAGTCGCCCTGCTAACCGACTGCGGATTCAGCAGAGTAGAACTCTTCGGCGACCTTGACGGTAACCCGTACAACCAGAGAGCTAAACAACTGATAACCATCGGGCATAAGTAATCAGATAGCGGTGTCCCGATTACCTCGGGACACCGCAGCGCTCCGGATCGAAGTTTGTCATCATGACTCCACTCTGTCACTGCTTTAAAACCAAACCTATAATGATTCATTAATGAAAAGCAGTCATTCTGAACGGAGTGAAGAATCTCCTTGAATATCGGGCGAGATCCTTCGTCCTCGTTCCTCGTCCTCAGGATGACGGCTTAACAGAGCTTCTCTATTCAAACGGCGTTCCCCGCAATATCTTCGAAAATATTCGGCAATATATTTATCGTCCGTGTATAATACTTTAAAGCAAAAATGAAAAGAAACTTACTCTATGCACCTGCCATTTACATCTAACAGCAATATTTTCAGTCGGTTCGATAAAGGGATATGGACCCTTACGCTAATCGACCTCATAAACGCCGCCGGTTTTTCTACCTGCGTCCCATTCCTGTCACTCTACCTGTACCAGGAACGGGGTGTCGCCATGACTCTAATCGGTACAGCTTTCCTTGCCAGCGGACTTGTTTCTGCATTAACGCAGATGATAGGCGGCTACCTGTCAGACAGGTACGGTCGCAAGAAGATCATACTTATATCGATGAGTTTAAACATCATCAATAACACCGGTATGATCGCCATGATATATTTCTCTGCCCCTGTCTGGGTGATACTGTTCGTTTATATTCTCGGCAGAGCTGCCGGGATGACTGCCCGACCGGCTCTCTCGGCAATGGTGGTCGATCTCTCGAAGAGAGAAAGGCTGACTGAAACCTATGGACTGCTCCGTGTCGGACGGAACCTTGGATGGGCATCAGGACCGGCACTCGGTGGATACCTGGCCACATTCCTTTCCTATGCCTGGCTCTTCGGCGTAGCCGTCCTGATGAATACCATCGCCTTCCTGATAATACTGTTTTTCCTCAAGGAATCATGGAGTGAAACTACAGAGCGTATCGAAATTCGCAGCATATTCTCAGTGGTAGAGAATAAAACGTTCGTATTATTCACCGGTCTGTGTCTCCTGGTTTTCCTCTGTATGGCCCACCTGGGAAGTACTCTATCGGTTTTTACCGTTGACAGGCTTGGATTCTCGACAGCCGAATACGGTCTTCTTCTCACCACTAACGGTCTTTTCGTAGTACTCTTCCAGTATCCGGTGGCTATCTTTATCAGCAGATTTAAAAAATCGACTGTTCTTGTCCTGGGAAGCCTTCTATACTGTATCGGATGGTTCTACATGGGTTGGACGACCGGCTTCGCCTGGGCTATAACGGCCATGGTAATCGTAACTATCGGTGAAATCATTTTTTCACCGGTCGCCACTGCCGTGGTCGGCGAACTGGCACCACGAGATAAAAGGGGACGCTACATGGGCTTTTTCGGGTGGAGTGAAACGATCGGTATGTCAGTCGCCCCTTTGATAGGAGGTATCCTGCTGGATTCGTTCACTGACAATCCAAACCTGGTATGGGTGCCTATCTCTGCATTCGGATTTATCGCTGCCGTTGGCTTCTTCTGGTGGGGCAGGAGAGTCAGAAAGAATATATGATACCCGTTATTCCCATTGACATCATTTTTACCACTCCATATACTGAAATGAAATATAGTTCAGTATTTCGCATTCACTTTCATTGATCTCCGGATAACTGCCGGAAAGAGACAGATCTATGACTAAAAAAATCCTACGACTGACAGTGTGTAGTTTCCTGGTTCTTATAGTATTACTGGCATCCTGTAGTAAGAAAGACACCGAAAATGAGGTAGAGAACACAGACACTGTTGAATCGACTGGACAGAGTCAATCGATTCCCGAATATGAAACCGTTGACTGCCCATTTACCGTGCCACAGGGAACGGAGGTAGAATGCGGATGTATGACCGTTCCTGAGAACCGCAATCAGCCCGACGGAAACCAGGTTTCAATACAGTTTGCTATTTTCAGATCGAAGTCCCGCGATCCTGAACCAGATCCCATCGTATACCTTGCGGGAGGTCCCGGCGAACATGCCCTCGAATCCGTTTCACTTACGTTTGATAAACGATTTGCACCTTTAACAGAAAACCGTGATCTTATCGTTTTTGACCAGCGTGGCACCGGATATTCTGAACCTGCCCTCGAGTGCCCCGAACTCATCGACCTGGCCTATGAATTACTTGACCAGGATCTGGAAAGTGAGGAAGCGATCACGCTGGAAAACGAAGCAACCCGTGAATGTTACGAACGCTTGAATGAACAGGGGATCGATCTTTCTTCGTATAACAGCGTAGAGAGTGCCGCTGACCTTAACGATCTGCGTCTCGCGTTAGGCTACGATGAGTGGAACCTGTTCGGGATATCATACGGAACTCGTCTCGCCCTGACCGCTATGCGTGATTATCCTGATGGTATCAGAAGCGTAATTCTCAATTCCACCGTCCCACTGCAGGCTGACCTTTACTCGGAAATGCCGGCAGCCTTCGACAGGGCGTTGAACGTCCTGTTTGGTAGCTGCGCAGGTGATCCCGAAGCGAACAAAGCGTATCCTGACCTGAGGAAAGTGTTCTTCGAAACGATCGATCAATTGAATGATTCACCGGCTGAGTTCACTGCGATCCACCCTTTAAACGGCGAATCCTACGATGTTCTTATGTCGGGAAATAATTTCTTTAACTTTGTAATTTCGACATTATATTCAACCGAAGTGATTCCTCTGGTTCCTAAAGTTATTTTTGATACCCATACCGGTAATTATGATACACTGGCACTCCTCGTGGGTTCTAACCTGCTGAATATGGAACTCAGGAGCTCTGGGATGCATTATTCGGTACAGTGCAACGAGGAACTTCCTTTCACTACACAGGAGGATATCACCGCGTCACTGGAAGAATACACGGAAATCCGCGAATACCTCGAAGATAGTCTGGAAGAATCATCACTCGCCATATGTGAATACTGGACCGGAACGACACCTGATCCCGTTGAAAACGAACCTGTACATAGTGACATCCCTACACTAATACTTTCCGGGGAATTCGACCCTATTACGCCACCTGCATGGGGCAGACTGGCAGCCGAAACGTTAACAAACAGCTGGTTCATCGAGTTTCCGGGATTGAGTCATGACGTCCTTGTTTCCGGCAATGAATGCCCGTTGGATATTGCCCTGGAATTCCTCGATAATCCCCACTCAGAACCGGGCAGGACATGCCTGGCTGAAGTTGAGTCTCCGGACTATGTTGTTCTCGACGTTAATCTTGTACCGTTCACTAACATCCTGTTCGGCATTAAAGGTATAATCCCGGAAAACTGGTCTGAAATTACACCCGGAGTCTATTCCAGGTCGGAACTTGGTATCACCGTGATTGGACAGCAGGCTATACCCGGTATGGACGCAGATACTATCCTCGGTATGCTGAGTGGTTCTTTCGGTATTGACGAAGATGCTGAAAAATCACTCAACCGAAAGGCGAACGGTCTCGAATGGACTATCTACCAGGAAGAAATCCTCGGTATGGCAATTAGTATCGCCCTCGCGGAAGGAGATGGAATCACTTACTTTATACTCTTTACCTGTGTTCCCAACGACCATCCGTTCTACTATGACAACCTGCTTATACCGGTAATAGATGAGTTTAGACCTTTAGATTGAGAACTGGATTACTCCCATTTGAAGAAGCGTAATGACAGTATCGCCGCAAAGGCAGTTATCCCCAGAACGATAAACATGGATTTGGTATCCCAGCCAAAACCGAGCCATGGATCCTGGAGCAGGAGTATCACGTACCGAAGCGGAGTAATATCGGCTACATAGTGCATTGCTTCGGTCATGACTTCTCTCGGAGGGCCAGCGCCGGACAGTATCATCATTACAAAGAACAGCAGTATGCCTATACCTTGAGCGGCACGGGTCGTTGGGAACAGTGCGCCGAGGAGAATTCCAATCGACGCGAAACAGACAGTGCTGATGATGAAAGCAAGTATGAACATACCTGGTATTTCGGCAAGTGCAGCGTCGTAAGTAAGTATAGACACGATCAGTACCAGGATTCCGCCCACTATTGAAATGACGAAACTTACTATCGTCTGCGAACCGAAGATACTCCATATCGAAATAGAGGAAGCCCTGAGGCGCCGCAGTACACCCCGTTCCCGGTAACCGGTCAGATGCACCGGCATCGCTACCAGACCGATTGAAGCGATTACCAGACCTATATAAGCAGGTACGTAATAATTCATCGGACCGACACCACGGTAAATCGCACCCTCGGGATCAGGGGTATTACCGAACACTCCTCCCATGACCAATACGAGGATAATCGGAAGTGCAAGGGTAAATACCAGAGTGATAGGTTCTCTTACAAAGAGTTTCATCTCTACCCATGTCAGTTTCAATAACGTACGCATACCATATCCTCAATCATGCATGGTACCCCCGGTAATTGCCAGGAACACGTCCTCAAGAGTCGGTTGTTCTGCTCGAAGATCGGCAGGAAGGATACCGTGGTTCGCCAGTTCAGCCGCCACTGCCGCCAGTACCGGGCCATTCCCTTCCACTTCGACTCTCTGCCCCCTCCTGGTTACCGTGCTGACCTGGGGTAAACCATCCAGCCAGGATATATCTTCGACATCAGTGCTGAAGATCACCTTGATCTTGTCCGCATAGGTAGTAATAAGACCCTGGGGACTATCTGTAGCAACAATCCGTCCGTGATTGACTATCGCCAGTCGGTCGC
>CP070800.1:1319052-1325387 GCA_020343555.1 Dehalococcoidales bacterium | reverse complement strand
TCTCAGGTATATGTAGGCTCAAAAGAGAAAACCTGCGGCGAACTGGGCATCTACTCGGAAAGGTACGACCTTCCAGAAGAAACGACTCAGGAAGAACTGATGGAGCTTATCGATAAGCTTAACAAGAATCCGAAGATCAACGGCATCCTGGTACAACTTCCACTACCGAAGCACCTTAACGAAGAGGAAGTCCTCTATGCAATCGATCCTGAAAAAGATGTCGACGGTTTTCACCCGGTGAACGTCGGTAAACTGATGATCGGCGAACCTAATTATCTTCCATGCACTCCGGCTGGTATTCAGCAGCTTCTTATTCGTTCCGGCACGCAGATCGAAGGAGCCGAGGTAGTAGTAGTTGGCAGGAGTAATATTGTCGGAAAGCCTATCGCTAATATTCTGTTGCAGAAGGCTCCTGGTGCTAACGCAACTGTCACAATCACTCACACCAGGACAAAAGATATGACGTTTCATACAAAGAGGGCCGATATTCTGGTAGTAGCTGCCGGGGTTGCTAACTATGTGACTGCTGACATGGTAAAAGAAGGGGCTGTTGTTATTGATGTCGGCGTTAATGAGATAGGTAAAACTGAAGACGGTAAGAGAATTCTTGCCGGTGATGTAGAATTTGAAACAGTTAAAGAAATAGCAAGTAAAATTACACCGGTCCCCGGTGGTGTAGGACCAATGACGATAACCATGCTTATGATGAATACCGTAAGAGCGGCGAAACTGGCTGCCGGAATAGAATAGAAAGGAGGATATTCTCGTGGACTACAAAGTTGAGAAAGTACAGGCTCCGGGTAGAGACGAAGTAGAGCTACTTGGAGAGACTTACGAATCGGGCATGCCTGATGATATTAGCCTTGGAACCTGGAGACAAAAACTGGAGTCCAGGGATGATAAGCTGAAATACCTGCAGACCGGCGAGAGATACTGGTACAGCGAAGATTGGTACGGAAGCGAGAAACGAAAAAATCCTGCGTAGATCCAGTCTGTTAGCTTTGGAAATAGCAGGTTTCATTAAGGGAGGCAAATATGGCAGTAGAGATTCCCAAAACCTCATACAGTGGAAAAATAAAACCGGTAACCCTCGGTAAGGGAGACAAAGCCGTCGTAGTGGGCGGAGAGACTTCGTATCCCTTCTACCTATATGAGGGTGAAATGCCGAATGTTCCCAGAATCGCAATGGAAGTCTGGGATAGCCCACCTGAAGACTGGGCAGAAGCAGCACTCGAACCTTTTGCAGGAGTTACCGATGACCCTGTTGCCTGGGCAAAGAAATGTGTCGACGATTATGGCGCCGAGATGATTGCCTTGCAGATGGTTAGTACCGATCCTAATGGTAAGGATCGATCCCCCGAGGAAGCCGCGGCTTTAATAAAGGAAGTATCCGATGCTATTGACGTACCCCTGATCGTCTGGGGTGTTGCTGATCATGATAAAGATACCGAAGTATTACGGCAGGCGGCTGAGCTTGTTCAAGATAAAAGCCTGATTATGGGCCCGGTGGAGGAAGCAGACCATAAACGAATCGGAGCTGCTGCGCTCGCGTATAATCACACTGTAATTTCCTCTACCCCTATAGATATCAATCTGGCAAAACAATTGAATATACTTCTGGGTAACCTCGGAGTACCCGACACCTCTATTATCGTCGATCCAACTGTCAGCGGTATTGGTTATGGTATCGAGTACTGCTATTCCGTAATGGAAAGAATGAGAATGGCAGGACTGACCCAGCAGGACGATAAATTACAATTTCCCATTATATGCAACATATCCAAAGAGGTATGGAAAACTAAAGAGGCGAAACAGCCGGAGTCTGATGATCCTTCTCTCGGGGATGCCGGGAAGAGGGGAATATTAATGGAAGCGATATCGGCAACGGCTCTTTTATTAGCAGGAGCTGATGTCCTTATCATGAGACATCCGGAAGCAATAAAACTTGTAAAAGAAATGATTGCCGATTTATCGGCTTCATAGAATTAAAACTGGGAGGTAGGCAGTATGGCAGAAAATGAGGTGAAGAAGAGTATAGACCAGGCTACTATCGAAATGCTGGAAAAGGCGGCTGAAGAGAATATTTCGACCGTTTTCGATAGAGCAGAATCTATGAGACCCTGTCCCATAGGCGCCGATGGTGCTTGCTGCAAGAACTGCGCAATGGGACCCTGCCGGGTACCTCTGGCAAAGAACAAAGAGGAAACCCCGGAAGAACATGCCAAGAGAGTGGGAGTTTGTGGTGCTACCGCTGAGACAATTACGGCTCGGAATTTTGCACGTATGATTGCTGCCGGTTCGGCATCACACAGCGACCATGGTCGTCGAGTAGTTGAAGCTTTCAAGTTAATGGCGAAAGGGGAGACTGACGACTTTGAAGTAAAAGATGAACAGAAACTTCTCAAACTTGCGCTTGACCTTGGGGTTGAGATAGGTGAACGATCAAATCAAGAAATAGCTCTCGACATTGCTGAGATTTGCGAAGCAGAGTTTGGAAAACAGGAAGGGGAGCTTATCTTTACGAAGAACGCACCTCTAAAGCGCCAGGAAATCTGGCGTAAACATGGGGTTGTTCCTCGCGGTATAGATCGCGAAGTCGTTGAGTTGATGCACCGTACTCACATGGGAGTAGACCAGGACTATAAAAATCTGATGCTCCAGGGAACAAGAGCTGCTTTAGCAGATGGCTGGGGTGGCAGTATGATTGCTACCGAACTCCAGGATTGCATGTTCGGTACTCCGTCGCCGGTGTTTAGCGAGATCAATCTCGGTGTACTTGAAAAAGATATGGTAAATATCGTTATTCACGGACACGAACCGGCACTAGCCGAGATGCTGGCGGCAGTTTCCCAGGAACCTGAAATGATCGAATATGCCAAGTCAAAAGGAGCAAGTGGAATAAACCTTGCCGGTATGTGCTGTACAGCAAACGAAATCCTGATGCGTCACGGTGTACCGATAGCCGGTAATTATCTGCAGCAGGAGCTGGCGATTGTTACCGGTGCTCTCGATGCAATGGTAGTCGATGTCCAGTGTATTATGCAGGGATTGAAGGAAGTAGCAGATTGCTTCCACACCAAACTCATAAACACCGATGAAAGGGCAAAAATTACCGGTGCGGAATATATCCACTTCGACGAGAAGAATGCCAAAGAATCGGCCAGAACAATTATTAAAACAGCAGCCGATAATTTCCCCAACAGGAGACCTGAAAGTATCCGAATACCCGAAGTCAGTCATCCACTGATAGCAGGTTTTTCACATGAATCTATCAATTATCTCCTTGGCGGGTTGTTCAGAGCTTCATATCGACCTCTGAACGATAACATCATTAACGGACGCATTCGCGGACTCGCCGGTGTCGTCGGATGTAATAATGCTCGTACGACACATGACAGCGCTCACATTGCGATGATTAAAGAATTACTGAAGAACGATGTCCTCGTTTTGTCTACCGGCTGCGGAGCGATGGCAGCAGCAAAGGCTGGTCTTATGGTACCGGAGGCTGCCAAGGAATTCTGCGGTCCCGGGCTGGCTGAAGTATGTGAAACGGTTGGTATCCCGCCGGTACTCCATCTTGGTGCCTGTGTCGATAACAGCCGTATTCTGGTTGCCGCAACGGCAGTAGTTAAAGATGGCGGACTGGGTGATGATCTTTGTGATCTTCCGGCGGCCGGTGCTGCACCCGAATGGATGAGTGAAAAAGCCATCGCTATCGGACAGTACTTCGTTGCCAGCGGTGTCTATACCGTGTTCGGCACGACATTCCCCACTGGAGGTAGTCAAGAATTCACCAGTCATCTCTTCGAAGGAATGGAAGAAATGTACGGTGGTAAATGGGACTTCCAGCCTGACCCGATACAAGCAGCACAAAAAATGATCGCCCATATTGATAAAAAACGTGCGGAACTGGGTATCGATAAGGCCAGAGAAAGAGTCCTTTATGACATGGAAATGCGCCGCGAACTGGATAAGGTGTAAGTGTCATGAGAGATATTGAAAAAAGGGGAGGGCTGATAAATGTCTAAAATAATTGCCTCAGCAGCAATCAGGGGAGCTCACAAGATAGTGAACAACGCTGATGACAAATGGAAGAAAGCAATGGAGAAATACGGGGCGAATGAGCCTGTCGGTTTCCCCAACACGGCATATTACTTACCTATCATTTACGGAATGCTTGGCATTCCGGTCGAAAAACTCGGTGATATGGAACAAGTTCTTAACAGGTGCAAAGCGATTCTGCCGGCACCGGTGAGAGAAAAACATCCACTTCCTTACCTGGGACCGACGTTGGACGCAGGGATGGCCACTCTGTTTGCCGAGGAACTGGTGGAAGCTATTCGTTACCTGGAGGAACCGAATTTCTACACCAAGACAGAAGACGTAACCGATGACAATATCTGGCTCGGTGCGGCTGACGATATCATTCTCAGGAAGAGGGGTATCGAGTTTGTCGATGGTACAGCCCCGGGTTTCGCAGCGATTCTTGGTGCCGCTCCTACAAAGGAGATAGCCAAACAAATTGCAGAAGAATTGCAGCAGAAAAACCTGTATGTATTCATGGGTGGAGAATACAACGGGGTAAGATTCTCCGAGCAGCTAGTGGAGGCTGGGGTCCAAATAGGATGGCCTACACGCCTGGTTTCATTCGGCCCGGACGTGAGTGCCGCTGTATTTGCAGCAGGATTCGCTACTCGTGCAGCAATGTCATTCGGTGGTATGCAACCTGGCGATTTCAGGAAGATACTTATTTATAATAAAGACCGTGTTTTCGCGTTTGCGTTGCCGATGGGTTATGTTACCGATGAATGGTATGCGAATGCCGCGGGAATAATCAATTACGGCTTCCCGGTGATTGCCGATACGCCTATACCGGAGATTCTTCCCACAGGTGTCTGTACCTATGAACACGTCGTCTCGAATATCCCGCATGATGAACTCGTAGCCAAGGCAGTCGAGGTCAGAGGATTAAAGGTCGCCGTAGCCGATGTACCGGTGCCGGTAGCCTTCGGTGCCGCTTTCGAAGGCGAAAGAGTTCGTGGCGAAGATATCTACCTTGAGTGCGGTGGCGGCAGAACCCAGATGGTTGAATGGGTGACAAGCAAGGGAATGGACGAGGTGGAAGATGGCCACGTCGAAGTAATCGGTGCCAATCTGGCAGATATTGAACCTGGATCCAGGATGCCATTGGCTATCGCAGTGGAAGTTGCCGGCAGAGAAATGCAGGAAGATTACGAACCGATTCTCGAAAGGCAAATCCATCACCTGTTGAATTACGCACAGGGTGTGATGCACATCGGACAACGGGACATTGCCTGGATACGTATTGCCAAGCAGGCAGTCGAGAAAGGTTTCGACCTGTCACATATCGGAACGATCCTTCATGCCAAACTTCACCAGGACTTCGGCAGAATTTTTGACAAAATCCAGGTCAAGATTTACACCGATGAAGACAAGGTTAAGGAGATAATAGAAACTGCCCGAGCAGTCTATAATACCAGGGATGCCAGGATAGAAGGTATGACCGATGAGACGGTAGAAACATATTATTCATGTACTCTGTGTCAGTCCTTCGCTCCAAGTCACGTCTGTACGATCAGCCCGGAAAGGACAGGACTTTGTGGTTCTTACAATTGGATGGACTGTAAGGCTTCCTATGAAATCAATCCTACCGGACCTAACCAGCCGGTAGAAAAAGGTGAGGTTATTGATCCGGTACTGGGACAGTGGAAAGGCGTGAATGATTTCATTTTCCAGGCTTCGCGAGGTAAGATAGACCACTACAACTTCTACAGCATAATGAACGATCCGATGACAACCTGCGGCTGCTGCGAATGTATAGCGGCAGTGTTACCTCTGTGTAACGGCATAATGACAGTAAGTCGTGAATACACCGGTGAAACCCCTTGCGGAATGAAATTCACCACGCTTGCCGGTACTATCGGCGGTGGACTCAGCACACCGGGTTTCGTAGGCCATGGAAAATACAATACGACCCAGAGGAAGTTCATCAGTGGTGATGGCGGACTTCTCAGGATGGTCTGGTTGCCAAAGAGTCTGAAAGAGGAAATCGGTGATCGTGTAAATGCAAGAGCCGAGGAGATGGGTGTATCCAATTTCCTTGACATGATTGCTGATGAATCAGTTGGTATTACTGAGGAAGAGATACTTCCATTCCTGGAAGAAAAAGGTCACCCGGCACTAACGATGGAATCGATCCTTGGTTAATTAATAAGATTACTGGGGGTGTTCATGATATCAAACACCCCCAGGCTAGAAAATACCTGGGAAGGGAGTAAAACAAATGGCACTTACCGGAATTGAAATATTTAAAC
>CP070800.1:1315690-1318952 GCA_020343555.1 Dehalococcoidales bacterium | reverse complement strand
CAGACCGTGACATTCGCCGCCATTTCTGTCGAAGATCTAATAGATTCCTGGAAATAATAGCCTAAGTTGAAAGTCTTCGAGTAACAACCCAGACAATCGAACCTATTAGTATAATACTTCCTGTAACTATTCCTATAAGCATTCCAGTAGATATACTATTCTTCGAAAAATGTGCTCGAATCGTTGTATCTGAGTCTATCGTGACCTTAGTGCTGGCTGAGTCAATATCACTTACCTCACCGGTCCAGCCATCAAATTGGTAACCTTCATCGGGAGTAGCCGAAATATCGACTACCGTATTCTCACCATACCGATGAGTTCCCTCCAAAGGTGTAACCGAACCGGCGCCTTCGACTTCCATGGTGAGGGTAAACTGCTTAGAGAAATTGGCTAAAATCATCTTCGCGCAATCCATCTCAAGAGTAACAGGATTTTCCTCACTGGATATACTTCCGCTCCAGCCCAGGAATGTATATCTTTCTCGAGGTATAGCTTCCAGTGTCACGAATGCACCTTTCGCAACGCTCGAAATATCCGGATATTCTATCGGAATAAAATCGTCAACTTTGACTTTCCCGCCTTCAGTCGTACTGACATTCACGGTCAGCGTAAACTCCGAACCTCCTCAGCCACTGGCTGCTGACGCGGGTTCCGGTACCTGTAGTCCGGTCGATACAGTTACAAGTGTAAATATTACCAGTAGTAATCCTGTCTTCTTATATATCACTGTCAATATTTTGCGCATGTTGACACACTCCTCGAATACGGAGACCAGGTATTTTCCCGAGTCATCATAATATCATTCACCAAATGCCTGGTAGTAACTATAAAGTATAGAGTTATCTTGATACAATTTTTCCAGCCCGTTATTTTTTGTTCCATTATTTGTTGTCTTCAAAAGACAATCCAGATACTAATTTCCATAATAATGATACTTTCAGTATCTATACCAGCCAGAATTATACATATACACTTATTTTAGACTGATTCGTTTGAATTGGTGTATATGAGTTTATTATTACAATAGAGCCGGCTAAAAACGACCTACCTTCACCTGTCCACCTGTCGAATCGGTAATCTGAGCAGGGTACGTCACAGGGAGGAGTAGCCAATGACGAAGAAAAAGAGAAAGTACATAATTATCTTAGTACTTGTTGCAATTGTTGCAGTCGTAATATATCTTTTTCTAACCTTCAGCAGTATTTATTCCGTGCAGGCAGTCGCCGTTGAGGCTGGAAATACTGCTGTTAAAGCTTCGGCTACCGAACGGCTGGATTTCGGGGACGTTGCTCAAGGTGGACAGGTTACCAAGACCGTTATTTTAGAAAATACCGGGGATAGTGACCGTTCAATCCGAATATTTATGATCGGGTCAATCGGAAAAATGATGGATGTGGAACCCGGTACATCTTTTGAACTCGAAGCAGGGACTTCACAGGATGTAGATTTCGTATTCAACATGCCTGATTCAGCCCGGGAAGGGAAAAAGTATACGGGACGGGTTATTATAGTTGAGTTGCCATAACTGTTAGAATCAACATGTATCATTTGATATAGTAACGAATGAATTGTAATTCCCAGCTTGATATTGTTTAATAATTGAGAATACAAACAGGAGATTATTTGCCTGAAAGGCGAGCAGTAATGAATTAGACTAAACTGATTTCCTGTATTATTGGTGTGGCGGCGGTGTTAGCATTACCCTTGACTGTAATACTTACGCAGGAAATACCTGCTGAAGCAGCCTGACCAGGGGAATCATTTTTCCGGACTGTGGATGTCAGCGGAGGTATGGGGAAAGTAGAATTGGGGGTAATATAAGTTCTTCATTCCCCTCTACTCTGAAATACAGTTCCGGATCGAAAATTAGTCTAGCTGCCATACCGACTTTCGGATATAATTTCGATAGCTGGGAAGGAGATATCTGGTCGACAACCGCCAACTCATTATTGAGATGGGATACAGCTAATCCGTTATCAGGACCGAATGGTGGTAATTGGGACGGTTATGATTATCCGATGTATGAATATGGACTCGGGATTGATCCTGCCGGAAACGTCTGGAACACTTCCTACAGCAACCACAATCAGATTAATAAGTATGCTCCCGATGGTACACTTCTGGGTACTTACGCACAAGGCGCTCCAAACGCTCAAGGTTGTGCCGCTGATGCGAATGGTCATGTATGGGTAGCCCATTCCTTTGGAGGATCTTCGGTTGGTCACCTTCGTAATGATGGATTTTATGTTGGTACCGTACCTCTTCCTGCTGGCTCAGGCCCTACAGGTGTTGCGGTTGACGCAAACGGAAAAATCTGGGCTACAGGGTATTATAGTCAAACAGTATACCGGATTGATCCGACACTAGGTGGTCCTGGAGCTGATGGTATAACTCCTATAGGAGCTGTCGATCATTCTATAAATCTCGGTGGTAACCTTTACAACTACAGTGATATGACAGGAAGTACTTTGCAGGGTGCTCCTGGAAGCGGGACATGGACAGTCGTTTACGATAGCACATGCCCCGGAGCTGAATGGGGCACGGTCGCTTGGAATGCTGACGAACCTGATGACAGCTCAATAACTGTCACTGCAGCAAGCAGTGAAGACGGAGTTACCTTCGGTCCACCTGAAGCAGCTAGTGATGGTGTTGACCTTACGGTTGCTAATGGCCGATATCTTAAGGTAACCGTAACGTTCCAGAGGAGCTCAGGAGGAGATAGTCCAATACTTTATGATCTTACAATAGGTTATCTTGGTGATTGCAACGGTCCAGGTCCTGGTTCAGGTCCGGAAGTCGGTGGAACAATTCTCCCGATAAACAAACTTGTATTGTTGACACCAATGATAGCACTGGGTATACTATTAGCCGCATGGGGAACTCTCATATTAAGGCGTCGTAGAGCTCAGAGTTAGAATTGGCGAAACGGAAAAGATCAAGACAATCCAAAGGGAATCCCTTTTTTAAGGGATTCCCTGGGTATATATGGGCTGCCGGGATAGCAGTTGTCTGCCTGGGTGTTATCCTGCTGATAGTACTCACCCCTTTCACACCTAAAAGTATTATTCAGACCGACGATCTTAAATGTCTCATCGTTGACCACCTCTATAATCTCCAGCCTAATCCCGAATTTATCGATCATGTAACCAAAGAGTTCGAACAAGTCGGTTTTACTGTGGATGTTTACCGGGGAGATGAAATCACCGTCGACTTTTACCGCCAGCTTCCGAGTCATGGCTACAAGGTCGTTTTGTTCAGGGTT
>CP070800.1:1309821-1315590 GCA_020343555.1 Dehalococcoidales bacterium | reverse complement strand
CATTCCCAGATCCTATTGGGTGTTCTTATTTTCCTGACCAGGCTGGTAAATGTCTCGTCGTTTTGCGGTAAAAGGGGCTTGAATGCCTGTATAGCTCTTTCACGTAAATTTACGCTGAACGGATAGATAACAAGAATATACGTAATCAGGATAGCTCCGCTTAGGGTGTTTAACCAGAACGCACCGTCGGAAAGCCTGGCAAACGAACGATCAAGCCCCACTGCCAGCAGCATCAACGCTAACAACACTGTTGCTATAGAAATGGTAGCCCATTTCCATGACAGACGGGTTTTTCGCATCAGCGTTTGTAATAGGTTATCTTCTCGCTTGCCTTCTATCGCACTCATAATTCAATTCACGGAACATGATTTATTGGATGGATTATACACCTCACTGTCTGGAAAAAACACCAACAACTCTAGTTTCTTGCCTGTAGAACTATCCTCTCCTCATTTTATCCATTTCTTTTTCAATAGCTGCCTTGTCGCCGCTACCGGGCAACATAAATACCTGGATGTATTCCAGGAGGATAAAAAGTCCCCAACCACCTAAAGGAAACCAGAACCACTGGTACCCACCGCCTGCCGGGAAGGCCCATATAATAATGAGTAAAACGTTAACGACCACATAGGCTGCAAGGTTTCTATAGAATTTCCTCTTCGCCTCCACTCTTCTTTTCGCTTCTTCGTAGAGTTCTTCTTCCGGGGTTATATTATCCATAATAATCCCTCCTCTTTACTCTTTGAACTATCTTAAGAGTCATAGACGAAAACCAATTCCTGAAAATACTTTCACCAAAAAGACCACTACAGGAGCCAAAATTGAAACAGTTAATCTACGCAGTATTCCTGCGTTAAAAGGCCATTCCGGAACCTCTGTTATCCTTCTTTCATAATTTAGCAGGGCAGTAATCGTTGGTGAGAGTTCATCCGTTCCTCTTCGAGTGCTGTCCTCAGCCTTTTCTTTAAGTTCTGCAGAGGTGATTTTCAGTTGATTTCGCACGAAACTCAATTCACGTTTCTTCGCGTCTGACATCGCGGAATGCGTACTCCACAGAGATAAGAAAAATACGAGTATCGCGAAACAAAGTAAAATTGCCCATACAAAAATGTTATTCCATTTTAATAAATCTTCCTGGTTTTGGAATATCAGACTGAGGCTTATACCGCCAATAAAGGTTATGGATAAACCAAGGCTTGAACGAGCCACGGGTGTAAGTGTTGAGGTGTTAAAAATATTCAGAATCAATCGTCGCTTAAGTAATCCGTTCTGATACATATGACCGACGAAGGAACTGTAAATTACCATGACTAAAAGTCCAAATAGCATGCATTGGGTTACTACATCGTACACGGATAGCCATGCACTACCGGACTGCCATCTATCTACCCATGTCCAGGGTTGCCATAAACATAACCAGAAAACAGCACCACCGACAAACGAGATGATTTCCCAACGACGTTTTGGATCCGGAATGTATAAATTCGGCTTGTCCCGGTCACCTGATTTTTCAGACATTAACTCATATAGTGTTTGTACGGATTTTGTCCAAAGTCGGTACATAAAAGGGTAGACCAGTAAAATATACGTGATAAGAACAGGAGCATCCATGAAATAACGCCAGAGATCATCCTCGATGAAGCCGCTTAAAGAGCCGTCAAGTGATGAAAATATTACGAATATCAGAAGAAGAATAATTGCGATGGTAGCTGTCATCCATCGCGCAGGTAACCTAGTGAATGTTACTATCTTGATCAATAAAGGAACGGAGGGTTCCTGAATCATATGACATCTCCCCTTTTTACCACAAGGTATCAGGTGAGTATCCTGTAGTTATGTCCAATAAGTGTACCGAACGAGTTCGTTTATGTCAATACTAGACCAGGGGGTGTGTTACAGGATTTTCTTTTAGGGAGAAGCCGATCTGGAATTCTGTTCAGTAAGGTAGAAGAATCAGGGAGAGTATAATTAGAGACGTATTCCTAATCCTAAAACGATCTTGATCCCATAAATTATTGCCGGTACCAGAGATGATAATACCAGTCTTCCGAGTATACCGGCGTTGAACGGCCAGGTAGGCGCTTCGCGGACCTGTTTTTCGTAGATACTCCAGACAGCGATAGCGGAATATAACCTGTCTTTATCATTGTTTGTGCTATCCGATGATTGTTGTTTTAACTGTTTTCTATGATAATCCAGGTTTTCTCTGACCATATTTAATTCACGTTTCTTGACTGATGCCATAGCACTATGCGTACTCCACATTGAAGTAAAGAACAGGAGTATCGTTACGCATACTAATATTGAGTAGACAACTATGTTCTCCATTTGACGCAGGTTCTCGAAAGGTTGAAACACCACACTCAGGCTGATACCACCGACGAAAGCAAGTGAAACACATAAACTCCATTGAGCGACCGGTACTAAAGCTCCGATATCGAATATCTCGAAATGAATGTACTTGCGGGTTAATCTTGTGAGACGCAGAGTGCCGGAGATACCACCGTATATCAGGTAACCCAACAGAGCAAACACAATTATATTTGTAACCAGGGAATAGATATCAAACCAGCTCATGTCCCAGTTCCAGGGTTGGCCTAAAGCGATGAAGAAAACCAGACCAAGCAGTAAAGCCACCCATTCCCAGCGACGGTTATTTTGGATGATATTTTTTAAGATTTCTTCTTTTTCGGTTTGCGGTAGTAACGATTCGAGAGAAGTTAACATCCGTTCCGAGAGCTTTTGTATGAACGGGGATATCACGAATATATAAACGATAATGGCTGACTGAAGACCCAATCGCCAGAAACTCCAGTCGATACCATTCGAAAAACTTCCTTCAAGAAATGCCACGAGAACCAGGAATAGTATAAGAAGAACAGCTATGATGAGAATCGTAATATATCGCGGGAGTTTTATGACTTTTATAAATGATTCGAGTAACGGGAAATTATCGTAATATTCAGACATATTTCTCCACTCAATAAAGTTAGGGGTAACGAAACACTATTATAACTTATTACCAGAAAAAGTACATCAGGATGCTCGTCACATGATGCGTATAGCAGTTTGGCTCCATAAATTGGAATTCTACCTGCGTTCCGGTAAAGGTACTCCCTGCTTTGCCAGATGCTTCTGCAATTTTTTTATATCCACCTTCCTCGGAGTAACGCCAGCTTTCACACTCAAAGCGGCGGCGGTGCCGGCTGCCTGTCCCATCGGTATGCACTGCTGTATCCAGTTGAGTACGTTGTTTGCAGCTGGATCGGAGGAGAAGCAGCGTCCGGCTGCCAGCAGGTTCTCTATCTTTTTCGGCACCAGCGCCCGGTAGGGCATCGTTACCAGCGGAAAGCCTTTTTCAGGCGTGTTGTGCAGGTGCGGTAGCAGGGCTATCGTATCGGGATGGGTGATCCCGGACATTACATCGTCCCAGGTGACCACGTACTCTCCGACAAGCCGACGGCTTCCCCGGGTGCCGGTCTGAGATGCAGTATCCATGATATAGCTGTTCTCGAAGCCCGGTACCTTTTCCTTCAGGAACTTGTGCGATATCAGCATCGACTTTCGCGCGCTGATTTCGACGTACGTCAGGTCTTCCACGTCGACGGCACTCAGGTTAGGGATCCAGTTATTGCACCACAGGACATCGTCGTGAGCGCTTCTCCAGTAGGTATTGAAACCGCCTTTGGCGGTGAGTTCCTTCATTAGCTCGTTGTGCATTTCCCGTTCCTGCTCCTGGAAATCCAGGTAACGGTCACTGTCGACGTTTGCGATACGCCACACCAGAGCTAAATTGGCCGACCGTAAACTACGGTCGATAGTGCCGTCAAACTCAGCTCCTGCTGATGCGAATATATCCCCATCGCCGGTCGTGTCCACGGTTACCTGAGCCAGCACGGCCTGCCGCCCGGACTTGCTTTCGAATATGATTCCCTCTACGGTATCATCCTCTACTACTGCCCTGCATCCCCATGAATGAAGCAACAGCTTAACTCCGGCTTCTTCAACCATGTCGTTCAGCACGCACTTCAGTTTCTCCGGATCAACCAGGGCGCCGTACCTCACTGAGTCTCCCGGTGCCATCGAAAATGTCCCCCGTCGCCGCCAGTACCGGATAGTTTTTTCGTCGGTAGCGCCTGTTTCTTCATCGGAGGGATGGACTGCACCGTCGATAGCATCCAGCCTGTCGATCATCTCCTGGCAGATTCCAGCTATCTGTCTCTCCGGTCCTCCGCTGCTCATGAACGGGATCAGTATCACCAGGCCGCCGGTAGACATACCGCCGAGATGACCGTATCTCTCGATAAGAACGGTTTTTGTCCCGGTCCGTGCTGAAGCCACGGCTGCGGCAACTCCGGCGGGACCGCCACCAACCACGACTACCTCGGTTTCACTGAATACCTTTATATCCCTAGCTTCTTCATGTAACGTTTTCATTCTTCACCCCACCGCCTATCTCTATTGGCCGGTGACCGAATCCACGTTCCTGAATATATATTTGAGTTTTTCGACATCTTCTTCAGGAAGCGGCGGACGGTCGAATGACTTTAAGTTCTCCTCCATATGAGTGATATTACCCGTCCCGGAAAGGATCACATCCGGTCCCTGTTCATAGTGACAGAAGCGATAAGCAGCGTCAGGTATACTTACCGCTCCGCCCTCGTGGACCAGGAATCCAAGCGGATCATTGACATCGAACTCGGTCGGGTCCAGCTGTTTCTTCTCGATGAGTTCAGCTACCACCTCCTTCAGCCGCTCAGGCCTGCTGAGAGCTAGCCGTACGGCGAACATGATCGTGATCCCGATATTCTTTCTCTTCGCTTCCGGGAAGACATATTCACGGGCGGACTGGTTGAGAAGGTTGAATCCGACCATCATCACATCCCACTCATCATCCTGGAAGGCACGCTGCAGCATCTCATGACGGGTATCGGCGTTGAACATCTCTGATATCCCGATAAATCGTAATTTCCCTTCCCTGCGAAGATCCTTGAGCACTGGCACTATCTCGGTATGGAGGTATTCATACTGGTTCAGGCGAACTCCATGCAAATAATAAACATCCACGTAATCCGTGCCGTATCGTTTCAGGCTGTTTTCAAGACTTTCTCTTACCTGTTTTCCGGTAAGACCTTCATTCGGCGTCTTCTTGGTGCACACTACGAGCGAGGAACGGTCGACTCCCTTGATAGCCTTTCCGACAATCTCCTCGGTGCCGTAGATCTCTGCGGAGTCAATGATATTGATCCCTGAATCTATCGCCTTTCTCACTACCGCAACAGATTCGGCTTCTTCTTTGCCGGTACCTTTACCAACGCGGCTCGGACCACCGCAGCCCATTCCCATCGTAGTCACCGTCAGCTCTGTTCTCCCAAGAGTCGTCGTGTTCATTTAATCCCAACCCCCTTCAAAAAAATAAAACAGTATCAGTTATTATAACTCATTCTACCAGAACGATGCTTTTTGATTTACCTAGAGCTTCTCTATATACTGGAGAAGATACAGTATGAACCCATATGTGGTTAAAAGGAGTCTGCAAGTGAAGAATCTGCTGAAAGAAAAACTGCAGCGCGGCGATGAAGTAATCGGCACATTTGTTACCCTGCCCCACCCGGACGTAACCGAAATGCTATCCCGTGTCGGTTTCGACTGGCTTCTCATCGACAGCGAGCATGCGGTTACCGGACTGGAGACGATGACCGCAATGATGCAGGCGATGAATGGCACCGACTGTACGCCGATAGTCCGCCCGGAGTGGAATGACATCGT
>CP070800.1:1304284-1309721 GCA_020343555.1 Dehalococcoidales bacterium | reverse complement strand
GAAGTCAATGAAGCGATGTCGATCAAGGAATTGAAACGTTTTGCTGCCGCGAATGATGAAGAAAATAAGTGGCTGGAAAATTCGGTAAAAAAACCGGAGACAGGGAAAAAAGTAGCAATAATCGGTTCCGGTCCGGCCGGTCTGACTGCGGCATACTACCTGGCGAACCAGGGGAATGCTGTTACCGTTTTTGAGTCCCAGCCGTTTGCCGGAGGTATGATGAAATTCGGTATTCCCGAATACCGCCTTCCGAAAGACATGCTGGAGAAAGAGATAGAAGTTATCAAGAACAAAGGCGTTGAGATTCTAACGGGCACCTATATAGAGTCAACGGAAAAACTCCTCCAACAGGGATACGATGCCGTGCTTGCCGCGATAGGCACTCACCGGGGACAGATTTTACCGATCCTGGATGCTGATAATGAAGGGGTTATCATCGGGATCGAGATGCTGAAAGATGTGAGTCTGGGTGAAAGTGTGAGTATCGGAAAGAAGGTCGTGGTGCTGGGTGGTGGTAATGTGGCCTTCGACTGCGCACGTGTTGCCCGGAGACTGGGCGGGGAACTTGTGCAGATTGCATGCCTGGAATGCCGCGAGGACATGCCGGCTACTGAAGATGAAATAACGCAGGCTGAGGAAGAAAGAATACTCGTTCATCCTTCCCGAACATCCACCCGGATTATTACCGAAAACGGGTTAGTGAAGGGAGTCGAGTTCCTCGAAGTAGAATCATTCAGCTTCGATGAAAACAAGAGAGCCGTTATTGAGGTACGGGAAAACTCTCACGTTACTCTTGAAGCGGATACCGTGATCTTTGCCATAGGCCAGCGCCCGTTGATACCTGACGGTTTCGGAGTTGACATAATGGAGAACGGTCATATTGAACTTGATCCCTTCACGCAGACTTCCGGAAGAGAAGGAGTGTTTGCTGCCGGAGATGCTGTTCACGGCACCGCAACCGTTATTCAGGCTATAGCATCCGGGAGAAAGGCTGCAATCGCCATCGATAAATATCTTGGCGGTAATGGAATTATCGATGAAAAACTGGCGCCTGAGGAAGAGACCGAGGCTTGCCTTGGACCTATGGAAGGTTTTGCATATTTACCCCGGTGTGAAGAGATTCATGTACCGAGGGAGGAACGACTCGAGGATTTTCGTAAGGTTGTCGGAGATATTGATAGAGAAGCTGCGAATAATGAATCGGAACGTTGTTTGCAGTGTGACCTGAGATTAAAGATAAAGTCAGTGGAGTTCTGGAGTAGTTATGGCTAGTATTGTGTCTCGAGAACACCTCTGAATATATGCTCATCCTTCGACCGGCTAAGGATGAGCGAATTTAGCAGAACACTAGTATTTGTTGTCGGAAACTTGAGATATTTTGTGGTATTTCTGCTATGATATTTGCGTTGAATGTTTAAAGAGCTGCCCTAATGTAATGAGGGAGGAAATTGATGAGTGATATTCCGTCACAAACCGATGTTGTAGTGATAGGAAGCGGAGTCTCGGGGTTGACGGCAGCCCTGACCGCAGCGGAAGCTGGTAAGAAAGTCATCATTTTTGAAAAACTTAAATCTCTCGGCGGCACCTCGAACTTTTTCAAGGGAACATTTGCTGTAGAAAGTCGTTATCAGAAAGAAAGATACATTACTTTTGGGAAAGATGAAGCCTTCAGCGCTATCGTTGAATACAGCCACTGGCGAGCCAATCCTCGCCTGGTCAGGGCGATTGTCAATGAGTCCGGATCGACAATTGACTGGCTCGAAGAGCAGGGTGTAGAGTTCACTGAGTTAACCATAAATATGCCGAACGCTCCTGAGACCTACCATCTCATCAAGGGAGAGGGCGCTGCTGTGGTGAAAACACTCGTCACACGGGCACAGGAGAAGGGCATTATCATCAAAGCCGGAGTACCGGTAACGCAGATTATCAAGAGTGGTGACCGGATAGCCGGAGTTGTTGTCGAAGGAGATGAAGATGATATCCAGGTAGCTGCCAGGACAGTGGTTATCGCCAGCGGCGGGTATATCAATAATAAGGAATGGGTCAAGAAGTATACCGGCTTCAACCTGATGGAGAATCTCCTTCCTGTCGGAAATGTCGAAAAGAACGGGGACGGAATCAGGATGGCCTTCGAACTCGGAGCAGCCGAGGAAGGTATCGGTACCGTAGAATTGTTCCGAATAGGCCCTTCACGCCAGGAACTGGGTGCCGGAGGACGGGTCAGCATGGTCGTTATCCAGCCCGACCTCTGGGTTAACCAGACGGGAGAGCGGTTCTGTGATGAGGGAATAACTTTCTTCGATACATCGGAGGGCAATGCTAACGCCAGGCATAAGGAAGGGTATACCTATTCGATTTTCGATGATGGGGTAATAAGACGTATGGCTGAAGAGGGAATCGATAAAGGGATAACTCCGGATACCCTGCCCGGTCAGAAAATTGATATAACTGAGGACCTGAAGGTCGCTCTTGAAAATCCTTCAGACGACCTGTGCAGCGCCGATTCGATAGAAGAACTGGCAGGTATGATCGGTATAGAGCCCGACGTGCTTAAAGCAACACTCGATGAATATAATGCCTGCTGCGTTAAAGGCTATGACGAAATATTCAATAAGAACAGAAGATATCTCAAGCCTTTAACAGGACCCAGGTATTACGCGGCCAAGGCTAATACCGTTTGCCTTGGAACTATGGGAGGTATCAAGGTTAATCAAAGGCTTGAAGTGGTAGATAAGAAAGACAAGGTAATACCCGGTCTTTATGCCGTAGGATACGATGCTGGTGGAATGTACGGTCAAGACTACGGTATGCATATTACTTCCGGGCTTTCTTCCGCATTCGCGTTAAATTCCGGTCGTATTGCCGGGAAGAGTGCATCGACCTATATAAGTTAGTAGAGAGTTTGTACTTTTTAGTAAACACATCTGCCTGAGGCTGCCAGGCTGTGAGAACGGAGGAGATATTTGGCGTCTCCGGAACCGGTAATAAGAGGGCAGAAACCGACACTCGATTATATTTTTCATCCAGCGACTATAGCGGTTGCCGGAGTCTCGACCGATGCAAAGGGAACCGGTATCGCGAACAGCTATATCAAGCGGTTTGAAGCTGCGGGTTTTAAAGGTAACATCTACGCGGTTAATCCATCAGGCGGCGAAACCCTGGGACGGAAGATATATCGCAGTCTGAAGGAGATACCTGATCAGGTAGACTTCGTTGTATCCGCTATACCTGCCAGGAATACACCACAGTTAGTTTCCGATTGCGCAGAAAATGGAGTAAAACTCCTTCACCTTTTCACCGCCGGTTTCAGCGAAATTGGTGATGAAAACGGGAATTCCCTGGAAAACGAGATACTGTCCATAGCCCGGCAGGCTGGTGTCAGGATGACCGGTCCGAATGGCATGGGCATTTACTGTCCGAAAACCGGTCTTACTTTCGATGAAGGTTTTACCAGAAAGTCCGGCAACGTAGGATGGATAGCGCAAAGCGGACGAAACGGGACGTACGTGGTACGCGAGGCAACCATGCGCGGTGTCTATTTCAGCAAGGCTATCAGCTACGGTAATGCCGCCGATCTGAACGAATGTGATTTCATCGAATATTTTAAGGATGATAAAGATACAGAGATAATCGCCGCTTATATAGAAGGAGTAAAAGACGGACAGCGATTCTTCAAGGTACTGAAAGAAGCTGCCGCGGTGAAGCCGGTTGTTATTTTTAAAGCAGGTTACACGGAAGCCGGTTCCAGGGGTGCTGCATCTCATACGGCATCTCTCGCCGGATCAAGTTTAGTCTGGAATACTGTGTTGAAACAAGCCGGGGCTATTCAGGTTTACAGCCTTGAAGAACTTGTGGACGTACTGGTTCTATTGAACTTCCTTTCTTCACCTGCAGGCTGTAATATTTCTATAGTAGGCTTTGGCGGAGGAGCCGGAATCCAGGCAGCTGATGCCTGTACCGACAAGGGAATAGAGGTGCCTGAGTCTCCGCGGGAGCTGCAGGACGACCTGGTGGAGATCTGTGGGGGTCGAGCAGGCAGTATCTTCAAGAATCCGTTCGATCTCTGGCCTAAAGCAGGCTCGAAAGGAACATCGGCAGCAATAGAGAGTATCTCCAGGTGGGTGAAGACCGATCTGCTGCTGGTCCATATTCAGTTCGATCTTACTCCATCGATACGACATATAATGTATAAACCTTACCTTGATACGTTGAAGAGACTGGCGCCGGAGATAAAGCACAAGACCGTGGTGGTTCTAGATTTTGTCTTATCGACTGAAGCTAAGAAACTTTCTCTTGAAGTACAGTCAACTCTTGCCGAGGAAGGATTTGCCGTATTTCCATCGGTCAATCGCGCTGCCCTCGCCCTTAGACGATACATCGATTACTATAACAGGAGATGACCGACGGTATATTTATTTTCTCTTTATGTAAGTGTTACAATAAACACCTGCTGAAATAACTAAATCCATTATCGGCGATTTGATATAGAAAGGAGCGTAGAGATGGATTTTTCCCTTACCCCTGAAGAAGAGGTCTTTAAGAAAG
Source organism: Dehalococcoidales bacterium (assembly GCA_020343555.1). The sequence continues at coordinate 1,305,176 of CP070800.1, read as the reverse complement.
AGGTCAATGACTGGCTGGACGAAAATATGAAGGATCTTCCGGACTGGTATGTCAGGAATGATGGTTCCGGACCCGAACCGGAATCAGACGAATGGCTTGCGTTCAACCGGGAATGGCACAAGAAACTTTATGCAGCCGGATTTGTAGGCATTGCCTGGCCGAAAGAGTATGGAGGTCGGGGTGCTACCCTGATGGAACAGGTGATATTCAGCGAGGAGATGGCAAAACGTCGTGCCCCGATGGGCGCCGGAGGTCTGGGGGTCGGCTGGGCTGGACCGACGATAATCGCGGCTGGCACAGAGGAGCAAAAGAAAAGATTTCTCCCGAAGATACTTAGTGGGGAAGAAGTCTGGTGTCAGGGATTTTCCGAGCCGGGAGCAGGTTCGGACCTTAAGAATATCCAGACAAGAGCCGTCGAAGACGGTGACTACTATGTGGTTAACGGACAGAAAGTGTGGACAACAGGCGGGATGAGAGCTGACTGGGCGATCCTGCTGGCGAGAACGAACTTTGATCCCGATATACCGAAACAACGCGGGATCAGTTACTTCCTTCTCGACATGCATGCTCCCGGAGTGACGGTTCGTCCCCTGAGAGAAATGACCGGATATACGCTGTTCGGAGAAACCTTTCTTGATGATGTGCGTATCCACAAGAGCCTGATGGTTGGCGAAAAGGACAGGGGTTTTTACATCTCGATGGGAACGCTGGAGTTCGAGAGATCGAATGCCAGCTCGGCTGTCGGTCTCCTGACGTCCATCAATGAACTTATCACCCTTGCTAAGAATATGCAGCGGAATACGGATCCTGTAACGCGGCAGAAGATAGCCCAGTTCTATATCGAGGCTAATGTTGCGAAATATATCGGACTGCGTGCCCTTACTCGTCAGCT
>CP070800.1:1300407-1304184 GCA_020343555.1 Dehalococcoidales bacterium | reverse complement strand
GCGTAAAGCTGCTCCTGATCGATATGATCAAGAAAGAGATATTATATGGCAAAATCGATCCTACCGGAATACCGTCACTATTAATCATGAATCGAATGACACATACCCGTTTCCTGTCCCTCACTCAGATGGTAAAACGCCCTCGGCAGTTGTCTGGTCTGCTGCTGATTATTATCTCGGTGACTTTAGACTGGCTAATATTTCAGCAACGGCATTATATGATCCGTTATTCGAATACTTCAGTCCGTTTGCTATGTCTCCCTTTGAAGAAGATGGTAAGGATATGCTGGTAATACCTTTCGGTTATCAACCGAGTAAAAATGAAGAATGGTTTGACTGGCCCTATGTCCTCGATGTGCGAGAGACTGACATCTATCTGAAAGGGCATATCCCGGGCAGCATGAATATCCCATGGTATGACGTTTTCAAGACAGAATTTCTCTGCAAGCTTCCTCCTGACCGGCGGATAGTAGTCTGCAGCGAAACAGGACATACCAGCGCTCATATTGTTGCCCTGCTAAATATACTTGGGTATGAAGCAGTTAATCTGAAATGGGGTATGAGTGGCTGGTCGCTGAACACTGGAGATGTGACTAAAGAATTCAACCGCTACAACGAAGAAAAGGACTGCATGGATTATCCCGTCGTAAAAGGATGGAACCCTGGACGCGTTCTAAAATGCAAGGCCTGATAAACCGGAACTGGTGGACGTGTTCCACCGTAAGAAAAATGAATAAGCAGCCCCGAATAACGATCGGGGCTCTATTTTGTGTACATTTAGTCATTATGTTAAAATCTACATTTAAGAATTATCTGTACTTCATTTCTAAAAATCAATAAAATATCAGCGTAACAAATAATGGATGATATACGTAATACAAGACAAGGAAGTATAAACGAGTCGGAGATTACTCAGGAAGATACGGACCTGGAAATCGTAAACCTTGTTACCCAGGCTATCGACGGGAATGTTGAGGCTTTCGGCGAGTTATACACGTATCATGTAAAGAAAATTTATCGATACGTTTATTATCAGGTTCATAGTAAAGAACGGGCGGAGGATATAACTCAGGAGGTTTTTCTTAAGGCATGGAAGGCAATCGGAAGTTGTAAAGGTAAAGAGAAGACATTTTCATCCTGGCTTTACAGAATTGCTCATAACCTGATTATCGACAAACTAAGAAAAAGCCAGAAGCAGTTAGCTCATGAAGCAGAACTACCTGAAGATATAAGAGATACGGCGGATGGGATGGAAATCAGTCTTGAACAAAGAGACCTGTTGCAGGTTATAGATGTTCTTTCACCGAGCCAGCGGCAGGTAATACTGATGAAATTCATAGAAGACATGGACAACCAGGAAATCGCCGAAACTATGGGGAAGAGTACCGGAGCAATAAGAATATTGCAAATGAGGGCTCTGGAAACATTGAGAAAGACTCTCAGTAAAGAATAAGGATCGATGAAAAAGGATTTTGATACTATTCTGGATGAATGCTTGAAACTCGTCGTGAAAGGTGAGTCAATCGAGGATGTACTCGCTGCGTATCCTGATGAGCGAGAGGATCTCGAACCTTTATTACGGACAGCCCTCGATATCAGTTTCCTCCCGAAAATAGAGCCTTCCGAGGAATACATACGTACATCGAAAATCAACCTGTTACGGGAGATCAGGGCTGGAGAATCCGAAAAAACAAACGAGTTCGATATTCTTGCTGTTCCGCGTAAGTTCGTTTCGGTAATCGATGACTTCTGGCAGACCTTTTCAACAACAAAAAAATGGTCTGTTGCCGTTACCGCGGTACTGGTTGTCGTGCTTGTTGCCAGTCTGGGACAGTTCGTGTTCTTTAGATCTTCTCCGGCTATGGCATCAACCTGTGTTCTTCAGGTGCTGAGTGGAGAAATCTATGTGAGTGATAAAGATTCGGATTCATTTGGACCAGGTTCCAACGGAATGATCCTGGAAATGGGCACACAGGTGAAAACAAATACTGATTCATATGCTCTACTTAGCTTTAACGATGGGAGTACGATAAGACTCGAACCTGAGACAATCCTTGAATTAACGCAACTTCAAATAAATGAAGACGGAACGCCGGTTATTGTCCTGGGTCAACTTGTCGGCAGTACATGGAGTAGTGTTGTCCCTATGACAGGTACTGACTCCAGGTTCGAAATCGATACACCTTCAGCTACGGCTGTTGTTCATGGAACACTATTTACAACCGAAGTGACCGAAGAAGGCGAAACTACTGTATCTACTACAGAAGGTCTGGTAAGTGTGACTGCGGATGACGAGGAAGTTTTCGTTGCAGCTAATCAACAGACGAAAGTATTCATGGGAAAGAAACCATCCAAACCTCAGAATATCCCTGAACCCGACTCAGAGATATCTATTATCATTACCGGTTTGGTAACCGGTTCTTTGGTAGACCCGACCGGTTCGAGTACGGGAAAATTATCGGACGGTACCGAATTCAACCAGATACCAGGTTCTCAATCATTCCTGGTGGATGCAGATACACAGGTAATTACAGTTATGAATCCGAGGAATGGTAATTACAAAATAGCGTTGCGGTACCTGGGTGAAGGTACGGTAGATTATCGGATCGAAGGTAAGTTGCGAGGTAAAATAGTACACTATAAAGGGGATACTTTCGATCCGGAAGCAGATCAGGATTACATTCTGGATTTCAACCTGAAGGTATCAGAGGAATCGATAGAGATCGGTAAGATTATGATAAAACCGATGCGAGGTAACAATCTTGAAAAAGGGGTGAAAGAAAAAGAAATTCCTCCCGGTAAAAACAATACCGAAAACGTGACCGGTAATATCAACAAAGGATTAAAACCTGAGAAAACAGATAGGGATGATGACGGGAACTCTGCTAACCTCACTTCATCTGATAACCGGAGTAACAATAAAAACAAGTCAGAGAAACGTAAACCTAAATAAGATGATTTCCCTAGAAGAATAAGGATATAACACGTAGATACAATATAGTCCCTGTGGTTAACCACGGGGACTGTTCTTTACACTAGAGGTACTCTTTAGTCCCAGTCCGGTGGACCAGGAGTTGTCTGTCTTTCGTATATAGGGTTATATACGAGTGTACCGAATCCTCTCAGCACAGCAGCGCGTTTTACGTTGGGCGGCTCATCCGGTATGGCTCTCAGTACAGCCTTCTGCCGGCAGATGATACCGTCCCTGAATTCAGGATGGGTATGGATAAATATATCATTTCTTTTAATACCCCGCAGTACTCTTTCACCAACCTCTACCGGATCCATAAAGGTACTGGTATCCATCATAGGAGGTCTGGCACCACCTGGCGGTGGTGGCGGCATCGCGGGTTCGTTTTCATTCTTCAGTTCGGTCGGACGATTTACCATGCTGGATAATCCGAGATTCGTCGTGGTACCTCCCGGATACAGCACGGAAGCGCCGATTCCGGTTCCTTCTAGTTCTGATGCAAGGCTTTCCATCAGCCCGGTTACCGCAAATTTAGTGGTTGTGTATATACCGCATCCTATCATAGCAAAAAGGCCGACTGTCGATGAAGTAGAGACGACATGTCCGCCTTCTCCATGTTTCTGAATACGGGGAAGGATGGTTACGATACCGTTAATAACGCCGCCGACGTTGACCATCATACTGTAGTCCCAGTCCTTATATGTAGAGGTAACTACACAACCTCCGGACCCAACTCCAGCGTTGTTGAACAGAACGTGTATCTTACCGAATACTCTCTCCGCTTCATCGGCTGCTGCCATATAGGC
>CP070800.1:1296222-1300307 GCA_020343555.1 Dehalococcoidales bacterium | reverse complement strand
GTGTGTTCTTCGACGACACCTACTCTTTTTGCTGATTCTATCGAATTAAAAACTTCATCTTCGGATAATCCTGATACTTTTTGTAAAACGTCAGTGCGAAAATCTCTACCAATAACCGCTGCAATCGAAAGAAGCTTATTACACTCATCGCTCAGGTTGGACAATCTCCTTCCGATGACATCCTTCAAACCTTCCGGAATATTCATTTCCAGTGGTGTTTTATCGGTTATCGTCTTGCCATTTTCTTTTTTCAGAAGCTGTTCTTCAGTAAGGTACCTGACAACTTCTTGGATAAAAAGTGGATTGCCTTCAGTTTGTCGATACACAGCATCAGCAAGGCCAATTGGTATAGTCTCATTGGTAATGTTTTCCATCATTCGTTTTACTTCATTTACATTAAGACCACGCAGTAACACACGGTTATAGGTCGAAGCGCGTCTTAGTTCTGCCAGAGCACCGGATAATGGATGATTCCTGTCTACTTCTACGTCCCGGTAGGTACCAACAAGCATTAATCTTGCCCCGGCAAGATTCCGTGATACATAGGAAAGCATCTCCAGCGTACCTTTATCGGCGTCATGTAAATCTTCAAGTACAATTAGAATTGGTTTTACAGACGCAGCTTTTGTGAGAAAATCTGTAACGGCCTGCATCAAATGATAACGATCCTCTTCCAGATTCTCAGTTTGATGTGGTTCTACTTTTATAATCTCTCTTACTTCAGATACTATTCTCGCTACATGGGTAGCACCTGAACCCAACTCTTTCTTTAATTCTTCGGGATCCCTATCGTGCACATACGATCGCATCGCTTCAATAAAAGCAAGATAAGGGAGAGTTAATGAGCCTTCTTCATAGCAATGTCCCCAAAGCGTACAGCCACCTCTTAGACCTACAAAAGTTGATAAATGCTCGCAAATGGCAGTTTTACCTATTCCGGGTTCGCCAACTACCATTACCAAGGCTCCCTGGCCTGACATCGCACCATTAAAAGCACCCTGTAATTGTTTAAGCTCTTGTTCTCTACCGACGAACACAGGACGATAAAGCGGGTTTTCAGTCGTCATTGGTCGTTCCTCGGTTGATTCCTTCATGTCGCCTTTTTCTATTGATTCAAGTGCTTTGTGTACTTCCTGTGCTGAAGAAGGTCGACTATGTGGCTCTTTTTCAAGTAGCATCATGATAAGGGCTTCAAAAGCAGGCGGTAAATCATCTCTGTGCCAGGAGGGTGATATTGGAGGTGTGCCGATATGTTGACCGATGATCGAGTAGGTATCATCACCTATAAACGGCGGTCTGCCTGTGACCATCTCGTATAACATAGCACCGAGGGAATAGAGATCTGATTTATAAGTTACCTCTCCAGGTCCAGCTTGCTCAGGTGATAAATAGTTGGGAGTACCAACCATCATCCCCTCCTGGGTCAATCTTGATACATCGGTCATGACTGCCAAACCAAAATCACCGATTTTGGCGGTACCATCTTCAGCCAGCCAGACGTTACCGGGTTTGATATCGCGATGAATAGCTCCTTTCGAATGGGCAAACTCGAGCCCTCGACATATACATTTAGCAATGCTGATTACTTGATCTAGTGGTAATTTATGGTCTGGAGTGTTTTCAATCAACGCTTCAACATCTTTATTCCCATTGATACCAGGCATATGGGGCATAACAAGATAAGGTTGACCGTTAATCTCACCCATCTCGTGTATGGGCATGATGTTGGGATGGTCTCCCAGTTTGCCCATAGCCTGAGCTTCACGCGTGACACGAGTTCTAGCACTTTCATCAAGGTTCTCGGTTTTTATCAGAGCGAAGGCAACATCTCTGTCGAGTCTGGTATCATGAACAAGATAAGCTTTTTTCTTGCCACCTTCACCGAGTTTGCTAATTACCCGAAAACGGTTATCAACGAAAGAGGTAGGTTCATCTACCTTGGTTTCCGTCGGTTGTGTTGTTCGTGCGGTAAGAGGATTACCACACTTATTGCAGAACTTACTATCGCTGGTATTCGAATACCCACATTGAGGGCATATTATCTCAACTTGGAGTGATGTACCGCATTCCTTACAGAATTCGGCATCTTCTCGATTAATCGTCTGGCAGTGTGGGCATTCCATCTAGAATGATCCTCCTGCATGAAAATTGTTTCTATAGTTTATTATCGTGATATCTCGAAGTCAAGAAATGAACGATATTGACGAGATTCGTCGCTTATTGACATATTGTACAGCGTCACTTAAAGTATCCCTGTTCTTTGTTCATAATTAAGAAATTGATAATAGATCATTATCTTAAAATACGCAGGGAAAATAGCTGGAATCGAGGTTGAAATATGGCTGTTATCACACAGGATACTAAAGAGGGAGAATCTTTTTCAGGTAAGTCGAAGAAGGTTTCATGGGAAAGAATCTGGGCCTTTTCAGGTGGTCCTTTCACTTTTGAAGGATGGCCGAAAAAGAATATACATACGGATATCGATTATGCCAGAGCCTGCGGATTACCTGATAATAAAGTGGCAGCTTCGGCTACTCAGTTCCAGGGTTACCTGGTTCAACTGATGATCGATCTCTTTGGTATTGAATGGCTTTCGCGTGGAACTATGGACGTAAAGTTTATAAGAATCGTTAATGCAGGCGACATTATCACAGCCAGCGCTGCTGTTATCAGCAAAGAAAAAAATGAGCATTCAACTCTGTTCACAATGAATGTTGACTGTGAGAATCAGGATGGCGAGAAAGTGCTTGTCGGTACAGCTACAGGCGGAGTGGGAGAATATGTTTCCGATATACTTCAGACGTATAATGAACGATTGATTGAGATTAAAGATAATTGTACTCGACTTGCGCAACCGGGAGATGTTTCACCTGAACCGTTAGAGTACGTGGTTACTCCCGAGTTGAATCACCAGTTTTTATATGCTGAGGAGGATTTTAGTTCGTATTATCTGGAAGAGATTAATGGCGGTGATGCTATTGTCCATCCGGCTTTGATCTTGAACTGGAGTAACGATACCAGGAGTCCCTCGTTTAAAGCGGCATCGATGCAGTCAGGGGAGGATATGTGGGCACCCATCCATACCCGTGATGAAACTTTTTTTATCAATCCGGTAAGAGTCGGTAAAAGACTCAAAGTGACCTGGGATCCAATAGGTTCTTACGAAAAACGGAGAAGATTATATTCAGTAATTGATATCCTGGTTACTGACGAAGACGGTTTGGAGATAATAAGAAGGTTGTATTATACGATACTAGTCAGCCCGATACACAAGTTATAGGATTGTTATTACGCCTTCAGTATATCCTTTCTTCTTAATGCGTTCTCCAGTGAAGGCTGCATCATCATCTCTCGGAATTTCTTGATGGAGAAGTCATACCTGTCGCGGTTGACAGAGAAATGGCTCTATGTCAAAATAAATCGGCTGGTAACCGCATCGGTTACCAGGTGTTTTATCTGCATTTTACTCCTGCATCATTCGGATCCCTCGAATGGAATCATGCCGGAAAACGGTTGTATATAATATATAGCAATGAGGAGGTTGTAGTATGCCTTTTGAATTATCTCCGGCGGAGGAAATGGCACGAAAAATCGCCCGTGAATACTGCGAAAAATATATAATCCCCCGCCGAAAGGAGCTGATGACGGATGACAGGGAAATGTGGGATGAAGAAGCCCGCAGGCAGACCAGGGCAGGTCTTCACCTTCACATAGTCCCACGTGAGGAAGGTGGTACCGGAATAGGGTATGTGGCAAGCTGTATCACCATTGAGGAGTTATGTGCAGCCTGGCCGGATCTTGCTTTCGCTATCTATGGTGAATTCGCCTATTATTTTGCTAAAGCCACCGGTGGAGTAGTGGAGGAAAAATTCCTGCCGGGAATCATCAGCGGCGATATCCTGGCCAGTCCGGCTATCACGGAGCCAAGCGGCGGTTCTGATATGCTGGGTCTGCAGGCTAATGCCAAGAAAGTCGATGGTGGCTGGGTATTGAACGGAAGAAAAGTTTTCGGGAGTGAAGGTCATTATTGCGATTTCGTCATGACGCTTGTCAAAACGGGTGATCCTAATGATCCGAAAACACCC
>CP070800.1:1293130-1296122 GCA_020343555.1 Dehalococcoidales bacterium | reverse complement strand
TACCTGACCGCGTCGACAGGATACGGTTAACCGCAAAGTCCATTACCAGCGGCGCCAGAAACTGGCAGGTTGTTTCGTACTGGCTGATATCGATATACTGTCCTTTACCTGTTCTTCGACGATAATCCAGAGCCGTTAATATCGCGGTGACTCCGAACCATGGAACAACACTGTCTGGGTAGGCTTGAAGCGTACCAACCGGCGACCGGTCAGGCCATCCAGTCAGGTTACCAATCCCGGTCAAAGCAACGGTATTCCATCCGTAACCGGTGAATAAAGCTCTCGGACCAGTCTGTCCCTGTATCGTGGCGCTCAGCATGATTATGTTCGGGTTTATTGCTTTGAGTTGTTCATAGCTGAGTCCCAGTCTATCCATGACACCAGTCCCGAAATTCTCAACCACTACATCAGCCCAATTTATAAGCTTTTCAATTATTTGCGACACTTTCGGGTGTTTCAGGTCAAGTGTCAGACTCATCTTGCTGTTATTTGCTACCAGAAAACAACCGGAACGGTTTATACCGCTGACTCCATCTTTATACGGAGATGTCACCCGGGTGATATCAAGGTTCGAGTTGCTTTCAATCTTGATTACGTTAGCACCATAATCGCCCAGATAAGCTCCGATAAAAGGACCTGCAAATGCCCAGCTGAAATCAACGACATTCAGCCCTTCAAGAGCTGCTGAGTCCGGTTGATTTTCTGCAATATTTCCACTTGGTACTTCAGAATACTTATGCTTTCCATCAAGTTCTTCTAACTCACGGAAGACATCATCATTATTCTCACCGAGTCGAGGTGCACAACCTTTTATCGACGGCTGGCATTCCTCATCGGATGTGATAAACAGAAATCCCGGATACGGTACTTCTGTTTTAAGGCCAGGATATGTAATATCTGTCCAGAATTTTCTTGCGATTAGTTGTTTATCCTCGAGAACATCCGATACATCATTAAGAGGCGTTAAGGGTATGCGTTTTTGAATGGCTTCTTCATAGAGTTCCTGTTTGGAATGGTTCATGAAAAATTCACCTATCGTTTGTTCCCAGGAACGTATCTTATCGGGAGAAACACTTGTAAGATCCAGTGACGACCAGTCCTGTATTTCCTCCGTAAGGTTACCAGCCATTCCTTTATTATCCATCCACTCGACCATGTACTGCATCTGTCGCGTACCCACAGCACCTCCGAAGAACATCCACGACACATATCCGTCCTTGCATAGCCATATCTCCTGGGTTGACACCCCCCCTCTGAACCTTCGTATGCCTGATCTCTCAACAATCCTGTTACTGTACTCCCAGTATGGCAATTGGGTATGCAGAGTCCTCACAACACTCGCCTGCATGGACACATCTACCCATTGTCCTCTGCCGGTTTTCGAGCGTTGATTCAAAGCAATAAGGAGTCCTACCGCAGCATGAACACTTGCCTGGGAATAGGTCTGGTCCAGGCTTATCCGTATGGGAGGACGGTCAACTTCTCCGGTACAATATGCCATCCCTCCCATTGCCGTAGAGACGAGGTCCCCGGCTTTATAGTCTCGATAGGGTCCCGTCTGTCCAAAAGGTGATATCGATACCATGATCAGGGCGGGATTAATCATGGAAAGGGTCTGAAAGCCCAGTCCTATACTGTCAAGATATCCGGGGGTGAAGGATTCAATAAGAAAATCAGCCGTTTTGACGAGTTTCTTTAGATTTTCAGTGCCTGTACCTGACTCTATATCGAGAGTGATGCTCTTTTTACCGGCACCGAACGCATACCAGAAAAGGCTGTGCTCCAGGTCGGTTTTACCTTCAGCGAAAGGAGGTATTTTCCGTGCCGGATTCCCGGACGGGTTCTCGATCTGAATGACCTCAGCACCAAGGTCTACAAGTATCTTCCCGCATAAGAGACCCTTTTCATCCGTTAGATCGAGAGCACGATAAGGACTCAGCATTTTTCACTCTAAGACCGGTAGGTTTTTCCTCCACGAATGTATCATTAACATTCATATTGAATCAAGCAGGAGATAACTTGTAATATTATTGAGAGTTGATAATAAGAGGTGTTGTATTAAACTAAGAGTACAGCAGCCCAAGTAGTAGGTCGGAAATTAATATTCCTTCAGGGAAGCTATTTCAGACTCAGGTTAAGGTTAACCCAATCCGCCTTAAAGATTATATCTATATGTCATTCAACTATTTGTCTTAGAGTTTTATCAGCATTCTCCGGTGGTGAATAATGAAGGAAGGCATTATTATTGGGATCAGGCCCGATTTCCTCCATCGTTGAGGTTACTGCCTGTGATATAGTCATTTCTTCCGTGCAGAGTTTTTCGACCAGCGTCATCGTCGCTTCTTCAACGTAAGTTAATCCTACACTCACATCCCATCCCAGGTAAGTAGATGCTTCTCTTTCTATAAAAGCTTCTGCCAGGTCATCATTGTAAAAGGTAGCGCACCCCATATTTATGATAACGGTATTGTTAAAGTTATAACGCATGATATCGGTTATGAATTTAGAACTGATGGCAAATACCGGTTCACCATCCACTCTCACAGCCGCTGCTGCTACCTGGTCTCTTAACTGCATCATGTAGTACCGCATCCGCGAATAGGACTCATTGGTGAAAAGCCAGATTTTATCTCCCATCCCAGTTTCGTTTTCCAGCAATCCTGCATGAACCCTGAACAAAACGACCTTGTAGCCATGACTCGGAAGCTGGCGGTAAAAGTCGACGGTGATTTCATCTCCCCGGTAAACATCCACCGTAAAACCGATTTTTTCGAACTCTTCTGTAACTTGGTCGATAAACCCGGGATTAGACTGAAGATTATAGAGGTGGTCAACGATGAGACATTTAAGATCGTCGGTTTGAACCACACTTTTAGGTGTGAAAGGGGTGAGTACTATCAGCAGGATAACACCAAGGCAGACAACTGCTATTCCGGCAGCCCATATATACCAACGGAATCCCTTTTTCAAGGGATTCCCTTTGGATTGTCTT
>CP070800.1:1287598-1293030 GCA_020343555.1 Dehalococcoidales bacterium | reverse complement strand
GACAGCGAGGAGAAGGTGGCGCCGGAGTTACTATCGTAGAGCTTTCCAGCAAATAGAACTGACCGTATTAACATACCAAGGAGGAGAAGATATGAAAGCGGCTATCTGTTACGAGTTTAACACACCCCTGGTTATCGAGGATGTTACTCTTGATCCGCCGGGGAAAGGCGAGGTTATGATACGTATGGCAGCTACCGCGATCTGTCATAGCGATATCCATGCTATAAAAGGTGAACATGGTAATATAAAACTCCCGGCCATAGCCGGACACGAAATTTGCGGCTACGTTGAGGAGACAGGCGAAGGTGTCGATTACGTAATTCCTGGTGACAAGGTAATAGCAAGCATAATACCTGAAGGATGCGGTTATTGTTATTATTGTCGAGAGGGACTATCCAATCAGTGTACGACTCACCCGTTATACCTGCATGGCGAAGGCAGGATGATGAACAAAGCAGGTCAACGTCTCACCCAGTACGCCGGACCTGTCGCCGGATTTACTGAATATGCCATTATACCCGAGAGAAACCTTGTTAAAATACCGGAGGAACTGCCGGTAGACAGGGCCTGTCTTATCGCGTGCGGAGTTATCGCCGGATTCGGTGGGGTGCTGTACAGGGCGAAGGTTGCGGAAAACAGCAGCGTAACGGTTATCGGATGCGGTGGTGTCGGGCTGAACGCGATACAGGGAGCTCTGTTTTCCGGAGCATTTCCCATCGTAGCCGTCGATATTAGCGAAAAGAAGTTAGAAACCGCAAAGGTGTTCGGCGCTACTCACACTGTCAATCCCAGAATCGAGAAAGAGCCAATAGAAAAGGTACACGAGATCACCTACGGACGCGGTTCTGATTTCGTGATAGTCGCAGTAGCCGGTATAGAGATCCTCAGGCAAGGTTTCCTGATGTCAGCCCGGGATGGTACCACCTGTGTTATCGGCCACGGGCACGGAGAACAACTCTCTGCTTTTACACCCACAGATTTCATGGGCGGCAGGAAACTTACTGGCAGTGCCATGGGCGCGGTACGACTGAGGAAAGATATCCCACGCCTTATTGAGCTATATTACGCAGGACGGTTAAAACTGGATGAGCTGGTGTCTGGTCATTATCCATTCGAAAAGATCAACGATGCCCTGGAATCGTCTGAAAAGGGTGAAGTGATACGAAACGTTATCATGTTCGAATGATATATTAGTTATAGGTGAATAAGAACGCATGAATACTGAAGTCATAAAAACACTGACTGAAGATGCCTGTGCATCCATAAGATTCAGAACAAGGAAAGAGATACTCGGTGACAATCCCGACATTAGCGAATACCTCGATGAAATACTGACCGACAACCGCGTGCAGTACGCGTTTTCGTGGCAGAAAGAAGATGGATTCCTGGGAGAGTTCTTCCATGCCGGGTGGATACCTTCAGTGAAGATGAAATACTTTGGGACCGGTACTGAAGGAGCGCTTCGCTTCTTATCAGAAATGGCGGTACCCGATACGTTTTCTATTGTTAAAAATTGTCTTGACGCTTTACTCAGAGATAACTGGAATCCGGACAGGTGGAAGTGGGCAGCCGTATACGATCCTGCAATCGGCCTGTTCGGTGCTGATAACATGAGAGCTGTAGTGTTTTCTTATTTTGGTATTGAAGATCACGATTTTATACAGACAGAAATTCAACGTACCCTAGGCTATGTGAGTGCAGTGAGAGCCATACCATCGATAGAGTCAATTACCGGAACATACAATAAAAAGCTTTACTACAGCGGCACTCCGTTACCCGATCTTTACAACCTGAAATTGCTGGCATTTACTCAAAGCTGGCGGAATGAGGAGAATATCGATATCATTTCTCAGGCAATCGAAAGACTTATCGATTTTTCTCCCTTGCCCAAAGTTTACATCAAAGCCAAGAGCCAACTAGTCGCACCAGCCCAGATTCAACCTCCGAACCTGAAACAATCTCCTCACGACCTTGGTTCAAAAGACTGGTTCTGGTGGATACACACGATGGAGTTATTTGCCCGGATGGGAATTGTTAAAAACGTGTCGTCTTTACTTCAGCAAGCCAATGAACTGAAGGAGATATTGGAGGAAAGGGATTGTATATTCCCGATAAAACCTCATGACGGTTATTTCAAAGCCTGGAGTGTTTACAGCGGTCTGGCGCTTGAAGACAGCTGGAAAAATGACAGGTGGAAATACGATATGACCTTTCGGAGCCTGTTAATATTGAAATATGCCGGGTTAATATAACTGACTAGATGTATGTGAACAATCCATCCAGAGTCCGGATGCGAGGGCAATCGGTGATATCCGGGTACATATCGTCACGGTCGATTATGATCGGTTTGATACCTGCGTTCTTCGCTCCAACGGCGTCTATCTTGTACTGGTCACCGACATGAACGGCTTCGGAAGATTCTACTCCGGCTTTTTTTAAAGCAAGCAGGAATATCTCAGGTTGAGGTTTGTCAGAGCCAGCTTCACCTGAAGTGACTATAAGATCAAGATAAGGATCAAGGCCGAGTTTGGAACAAACCGGATTCATATCTATCTCAAGGTTGGTAATAAGACCGATTTTCAGGTCCTGTTTCCTGAGTTTCTTCATCGACGGAATCACGTCGTCATAAAGGGCGAAACCGATATCACTATACAACTCTTCGATTCGTTTAAAGATCTTTGCTACGGTGGAGGGTTCATCAGATAAGTCGATGCCGATATCTTTCAGGAGAGTTGTCTCATACCGGATGTATATCTCAGTCTGTTCTTCCTTGCTTCTGAGCCTCATTGGATATTTAGCGTTTTCGTCGAAGACGAGCCTATCTGCGTCAAACAGTGCAGGTTTCACCTGTTCGGCGGACAAATTAAAGCCGGATTCTCGAATGGCCTGGCTTTGAAGTTCTTCCCTGGGCGGATTATATATCGCCAGGGTATTAAACCAGTCAAAGAATACGGCTTTGAACAAAACTTATCCTGTCTTATTATCTATTCGTCCTGGATTCCTGCGTCTTTGATATAATCAACAGCATCCTGAACGGATACTATTCTTTCTGCATCTTCATCTGGAATTTCAACTATTTTGGATGAATCAGTGAATTCTTCTTCCAGGGACATGATTAGTTCTACCAAGTCAAGAGAGTCAGCCCCTAGATCATCAACAAAATTTGCTGCGGGTGCCACTTCTTCTTCATCAACACCTAACTGCTCAACGATAATCTGTTTTACTCTCTCATAAACGGTTGCCAATTTCTCCCCCTTATTTCTGTTTCTTTATCTGCTGACCAGAGTGCTAATCGAACCAAGAACTCCATTAACAAATTTTGATGATCGGTCAGCACCAAAAGTTTTGGCTAGTTCCACTGCTTCGTTAATGGCTACCTTCACTGGTACTCTATTATCAATTAAAATCTCGAAGATTGCAAGTCTAAGAATATTCCTGTCGATGACGGGTAACTGCTCTATCGGCCAGGCTGGAGCGTGTTCGCTAATACTCTGATCAAGCTTTTCTTTATTCTCGATAACGCCCGATACAATATCTCGGACGAAAGTTTTGTTCTCTTCGCTTAAATCTTCTTCGGCTGATAATCTTCCAGTAACATCATCTACTTTGTGCCCTGATGTGTCTATTTCATACAATGCCTGAAGGGCAATAGTTCTTGCCTTTCTCCTCACACCTGCCATCATCCACCATTCCCGAATATTATTGATTATATTTATACTTGTTAAGATGCTTATTTGAGTTTATCAAAAGCGACTAAAATGGTCAATTACTACCATAAATCATTTGTTAGCTTATAACCCTCCCATGCCACCATTAATACCAAGTACATGACCGGTGATATACCCGGCATTTTCGGATGCAAGAAATGCAACGGCTTCGGCAATATCCTCGGGCATTCCAAGGAAACCTAGAGAAGTCCTGCTCTTAAGGTATTCTATCCACTTTTCCTCAAGCTGTCGTGTCATATCGGTATCGATAAAGCCGGGTGCTATTGTATTTACAGTAATCCCTCTGGAACCGACTTCTTTTGCCAGAGTTCTCGTGAAAGCAATGATTCCGGCTTTCGACGCCGAGTAATTCGACTGTCCGGCATTTCCGTATATACCAATAATACTCGATATGCTGATTATTCTCCCCCAGCGCTGTTTTAGCATGTATTTTAATACCGCTTTAGAACACAGAAATACGCTTTTAAGATTCACCCTGATCACGTTATCCCAGTCTTCCTCTGACATGCGCATTATACCGTGGTCACGAACGATACCGGCGTTATTCACCAGGATATCTATCTTTCCATATTGTTGAACGGTAGTATCTATTAGATTGTTTACCCCATCCGGTGTTCCAACATCGGCAAGGACTCCAATACAGTCTTTACCAGTACTCCTAATAGTCTCGGCTGCATGTTCCACCCTGGCTGCGTTAGTAACACCATTAACGACCGTTATCGCTCCTGCTTTCGCAAGTCTGTTCGCGATAGCGTTGCCTATACCACGGGTGCTTCCGGTAATTATTGCTACCTTTCCAGTCAGATCCATTGATACTCTAAAATCCAATATTTCGTATTATCGAAACAAACCGTTTACAGCTTCGACAGTGCCGATATTTTGCTGATCGACTTCCTTATTAATTCGTTTTACCAGGCCGCTCAGGACTCGACCGGGTCCTATCTCGATAAAGGTTGTTACTCCTTCACTTATCATGTATTCGATCGAACGCTGCCATTGAACACCGTTGCATAACTGGTCGATAAGCTCTGTTTTCACCTGTTCTCCGTTCGTCAGAGGTAATGCCGTTGTGTTCGCCAAGACAGGAATATCCGGATTACGGAATTCAAGCGAAGCGATGATTTCGGTCAAGCCTTCCTGTGCAGGTTTCATCAAAGGGGAGTGAAACGCGCCGCTTACGTTGAGCGAGACAACACGACTGGCTCCTGCTGACTGAGCCTGATCTGATGCTTTCAGAACATTATCCTTCATACCGCTGATGACCAGCTGTCCAGGGGAGTTGTAGTTTGCTATTACCGTTTCAGTATCCTGGCATATTGCTGTTAATATGCTTTCGTCCAGCCCCATAACCGCAGCCATAGCGCCCGGTGATTGTTGACCTGCTTCATGCATCAACCTGCCCCTTTCACGGGCAAGGTAGACCGCAGTTGTAAAATCCAGTACATTAGCCGCCGCCAGAGCAGTATACTCACCTAGACTGTGACCGGCCAGATAGTCAGGCGTAGGAAAACTTCCATCGTTTATTTCTTCTATAGCTTTCAGGCAGGCGTAACTCACTGTGAGTAAAGCTGGCTGGGTGTTTTTGGTGAGTTGCAGTTCTTCTTCTGGACCTTCGAAGCACATCTTTGAGATCGGTATACCAAGTGACTCATCAGCCTGATTGAAGATAGATTTAGCTGATTCGAACGTATCGTACAGGTCTTT
>CP070800.1:1282565-1287498 GCA_020343555.1 Dehalococcoidales bacterium | reverse complement strand
TTATGGGCTTCGTAGTTAGCTTTCATATCACCCCAGTAGTCCAGGGGTATTTCTCCGGCGACGATCTTGTTGTTTTCCAGCTTTACGGTCACGAATTTATTCCATTGTGGTGGGTCTATCTCCGGGTAATCGATCCGGAAGAAATTCAGAATCCGGCTACTGGCCCTACGTGCCAGAGACGCGTTCAGGATAATTTGACCGTGACTGAGCATACTGAGGTCTTCAATGCTCCGCATCAGCTTGTGTGGATCAAGAGCATAGAGCCTGGGTACAAAGACCTCTTCAATCTCTTTGAGAGCGTCTAAACCCATGTTGAGGAGGGCTTCGGTCTTGTAATTTGAGCAAAAGTACTGCATCGCACGGGAAATACCTGCGTGCAGCTCTTTCCAGTCGACACCATCATCGTGTTTTATCGGGTCATAGATACGGGACTTCTCCTGGGTAATCTGATCTCTGGAAACTGGTGCCCGGTCAATCTGATCGGCATAGGCAGCCGCTTTACGACCGGCATACCGACCAGTTGAGGCTGCGTAGCTATGATCACCGGCCGAATACATCTGTGAACCGCCGATATACAAACCATCCAGGGTAGACTTAAGATCCCAGTCTACCACCGGACCTCCGCGACCGGCGGTACGCCAGTGGGAAGGGCTATCGCCTTCGATAAACGTGTAGTTCATGAGAAGGTGTTTATCCGGGTTAAAACCAGCCCGTTCATAGGTATTTGTAATATTCCTGGTGGTGGATTCTTCACCGAGCATCATCTTCCAGGTTACCTTACGTTCTATGTCGGGCATTGCAGGGAAATCACCGAAGAATGGCAAAGTATAAGTCCCATCATGGACATCCTGTAGGATCTTTTCCATTTCTTGAGGTGAAGGTCGCATGGCACCGCCATCGGACCAGCCCTGCAGTGGCCACGGTAACTTTTTACCGTTATTGTCCACGATTTGAATATTCTCGTAGCTGGCATCTCCTGCTCCGCCGTACCAGGTGTGCTTGAACCCGGTACCGAGATTAGCAATACCTGTGCTTTCCATCAGGGTAAGTTCAGCTCCAGCTTTCCAAGCCATAGCCACGCCATCACCGGTCATGGTACGTGAACGAGGGAAGGTGTTATACCCCGCCAGTTCGGTATTCAGGAGCCACAGCGACGAATCACCGGAAGTAGCAAGTACAGTGACTTTGGATGTAAAGACCATGAATTCTCCGGTACGGTTATTGAAACCTGTGGCACCGATTACCCTCGTTCCCTGGATACCCCCCTCGGTCAGGAGACTGGTCACCATAACCCGGTCGAAAATTTTTACTCCCAATCGTTTGCATTCATTCTTCAAAGCCGGTTTAAAGGTTGTTCCCCAGACGCGGATTGTCACCTCAGCAGCATGGTTAGGACTGAGACGAGGAGAGATCATGAACTTGGTATCATCATATCTACCTTCGGCACCTACCCATCCATCGTCAATGTCCCGGATTTTACCTCCCATCTGCTCCATTTCCAGCAGTGTATCGTAGTCTTCACGACATTGAATCTGGGTACCGATACCGTTGGAATAGGTAAGAGGTAATGGATCGCCCGGAAGCTGGCCAGCATGAACAGGATGCGCGGTAAGTCGTTTGGCCCATTCATCGGGATCAACCTTTGAATGAGGATTAGCCGGTACAACGCACCAGTGATCGCAGCCTGGACCACCGGCGCCACTCCTGATGGTATCACCCTTTTCCAACAGAGCTACTTTAACTCCTGTCCTGGCAGCACTGATCGCTGCCCAGCACCCGGCGATACCACCTCCGATCACCAGTACATCGGTCTCTATTTCCTGCTCTTCTTCGTAGCGAATCGGGTATGGCCAGGGGGGCACTTTTCCATTATTTTCAAGTAAATCATGCCATTTGGTCATATTTTGAACCTCCTGTTTTTTGACTCCATGAAATTCAGGCTGTTTATGATTCTATATCATTCTTCAGAACATAACCAGATATACTTAATAAGAGTAACGTAAAAAATATATCCCTTATCGCTTATAGACTATAAAAAAATTTCGGCATTCGGGGATCAGGGATAATATAATGAAACAGGCTGAGAATGAAAAGAATCAATCCACTATAAAAACTTGTTGATGTCAGTAACCTGAGCCGGCGGTTTAGGGGGTGGCGCAAAGAACATAAACACCCCAGCAGCGGCAGCGAGTATTGCCAGCGTGATGAACGCATTCAGGTAGCTGCCACTGGTGTCATATACCCAGCCGGCATAAATAGGGACGAGAAACGCCAAAGGCATCATGAATACCGCAGAAAAACCGCGGATTGAACCAAATGCCTTCCGTCCAAAGTACCGGCCCCATATAAAAGAACCCAGGGTCATGCTTATCCCGAAACTGATGTAGTTGAGGGTAAGGAAAACGTATATAGCAGGTGTGGACTGATTTATCACTATGATGGTCAGGGCGACCGCTTTCAGGAGATACGAGCCACCGAAGAAAAACCGTAAGTAACCTATCCGGATGCGGTCCGCGGCAACTCCGCCGATAAACCTTAATGCAAGGCTGATTAATCCTGTTAAAGTGACCATAGCGGCAGCGCTGGTTGCTTCGATATTCATATCGGTAAGAAAAGGCATGATGTGTAAAGACAAAGCCCGGTGGGTCGATCCGAAGGTGGCTTGAGCAAGGACAATCATCCAGTAAGAAGGAGTCTTCATCGCCTGCCTCAGCGTGAATTCAACCTCCTGAACTTCTTCAGCATATTCTGCACCCCTTTCCATCATACCTTCACTACTCTCAGCATCATCTTCAGCTTTTGCTCCATCCGGCAGCAACCCGTAGTATTCAGGCCTGTGGTCTCTCACGAAAAGCAATATAAGTGGGAGTCCGACTGCAAACATTACCACTCCGCCAATGGCGCAGGTCATCCGCCAGCCCTGCGTATCGATGAGCCATGTAATGAGCGGGAGCAACAACATTCCGGAGAGTACCCATCGTATACCCATCGCCAATCCGCGCTTTTTGACAAACCAGTTCGTTATCGCCTTTTCCATTGGCGTTGTCCAGCATAACGTACCACCCATCCCTGCCATAATTCCCCAGACAACGATGAATGACCATAACGAGTCCATGTAATAAGTCAACACTAGGGCTGAACAAAAAAGAAAAAGACCGAAAATAGCTATTTTTTTCGGTCCGAACCTGTCTACAAACCAACCCACCACCAGAGCTTCAAGACCACCGCCAAATCGACCGATACTGGAGGCGAGGGAGGTAGTCGCACGACTAAGTTGCAGTTCCTCAGACATCGGTTTGAATAACGCTGAAAATCCGTAATCGGAATAGCCAGACCCGAGGAAATTCAGGAAGGTGCCAGTAATTACCGTCCACCAGCCAAAGAATATCCCGCGGGATTTTTTACGATCAGTCTGAAAAAAATGTTTCACGGGAGTAAATTGGGCTACGCATGAGATTCGAACAAGCTTGAACCCAATTAAATTATGAAATGAACAGCACTGTCAAGATTTAGAAAAGGTCCAGGAGATAGCTGACTCGAGGGAAGATCAGTCAAATTGTAAGTTGTCCGTTGCAACAAAAACATTAAAGTTAAATGGTGTCAACTAGCAATATGTATGATATGACAAATTTATCGATGGTTTTCGTTTGAATTGTCACTCAACCAGACGGTGAGGTAGAGTAGAGTTGGACGTTTCCCTGAAAACATACCGTATATTGTTTTTTATAATTTCTATCGAAGTATTGTAGTATTAATTATATCGGACATTTTATCAAGAGCCATTACCTATTTGGCAAAGAGTCCAATTTGAGAAAGAAAGGTAATAAGAAAGAATGGAAACTATAAACGTGCTGGTAACGACCGGGATCGGTGAAAGGCTGATCGAATACTTACAAGGAGGTTGGTCTTATGGCAGGTTTGTTAGAAGGTAAATGTGCGGTGATTACCGGAAGTGGACGAGGGATGGGAAGAGAAATCGCCCTGGCGATGGCCAAACAGGGCGTCAAGGCGGTGGTTAATGACTTGGGTAGTGCGCCTGATGGTTCAGGCACCGATCCAACTCCCGCTGATGAAGTAGTTGCTGAGATAAAGGAAAACGGAGGTCTAGCGGTAGCTAACTACGATTCTGTCGCTGATTTCGAAGCTGCAGCAAACATCATCAAAACCTGTGTTGATAACTTTGGTCGGATAGACATCCTGGTTAATTGTGCTGGTATTGTTGGGAAAAGATCACCAAGTTTCTGGGAGACAGAGAAAGAGAACTGGGATACGGTAATAGCGGTTAACCTTAACGGCACGTTTAATACTTCACGCCACGCACTTGGTTTCATGGTGAAGCAAAACTCCGGCAGGATTATTAACTTCAGTTCGCCAGCATGGTTGGGAGCAGGAGCTAACGCGTACACAGCATCAAAAGGCGCTATCACAAGCCTGACAATAGGACTTGCCCAGGTGATGATGTCAGAGGGCTACAATATCACCTGTAACGCTATCGTACCGATAGCGGCTACCAGAATAGGTCCGCGGGGTGGTTCAGATCGCAATTACAAACTGGGTTTGGTAAACCGGCAACTCCATGAAGAAGCCCTTGATCCTCCCGGTCCGGAACATGTTGTAGGGCCTGTACTCTATCTTTCAACTGACCAGGCATCGGATTTTAACGGCCAGATAATAGGCTCTTCAAGAGGAAGAGTAGCGGTGTATACCTGGCCTACAGAAGCAAAAGGAATATATAAAGATGGGATCTGGACACTGGATGGACTGGTCAAGACTATACCGAAAACCCTAGCCATGGATTTAAGAAAGACCAGAGGATAAGAATCCTATCGATCAAATCTATAATTTGAGAGTCGAGAATGAATAATAATAGTTTTCATCTTAATATTGGAGAGTTTCAATGTATTGTAGTCAGTGATGGCAGTATCTCGGTACC
>CP070800.1:1275334-1282465 GCA_020343555.1 Dehalococcoidales bacterium | reverse complement strand
TTCAGTTATGTAAGCTGCGTGGTGCTTCGAAGCTAACTATAGTAGAGCCTAAGGAATTTAAAAGAAAACTCGCCCTCGAACTCGGTGCTGAATATGTTCTTGATCCCACTACTCATGACATCGTCGCCGAAGGGAACAAGATTACGAATGATATGGGGTACGACCGCGTAATTGAGGCATCCGGTGATTCCGCGATGATCGATCCCTGCATGGATCTGGCTGCACGATGCGGTAAGATCCTGTATTTCGCGATTTATCCCGATCATCCTGATATCATCGTTCCCTTTGATAAACTCTGGTTCAAGGAGTTAACCCTTCATGGTGTTTTCGGTCAGTCGCATATGTTCCCCAGAGCAGTGAATATGCTTCCGCTCCTGAACCTTAAATCCTACCGTGGTCCTACCTTCCCGATTGAAGATTTCATGGCTGCCTTCGACGCTCACAGGACAAACAAATACGTAAGAGTCCTGGTAAAGTGTTAGTATAGCAATATATACATTATTCTATGTAGAGAGAAACTGATAAGAGGTTTCAGCAACGTTGCTGAAACCTCTTATTTTACCGGCATTAACAGAAAGTATACTAAACGTACACACTCGCGGTCGATTCGATCCAAACGTTATCAAGACGAGTAATTTATCTCTCTTCAGGAAACTTGATTTTATACGTTAAGACGTAATAGAATCCTTTACCGGTTATAAAATTAATTGAGGTAATAATAAGGAGGAGCTATATGAAGATCACAAAAGTCGAATGTGTGCCACTCACTATCCCTACTCCGATGCGTGGTGAGGGAAGAGCCGGAAATATCCTTCTGGTAAAAATTCACACCGATGAAGGACTTGTAGGAATCGGTGACGCAGGTGGCGTGAACCAGGAAATTGTAGTGGAGATGGTTAAATCCTGGAAACCTGCACTCATCGGTGCTAACCCGCTTGACAGAGGCCTGATCATGAACAGGCTCAGTTTTGCGATAAAGTCGGTTTGGGGTTTTTCATACCCAGCCGCCGTTTGCACGATAGACTTCGCCCTGTGGGACCTTGTCGGCAAAGCGTTAAACCTACCGGTATACCAGCTCCTGGGCGGTAAAGCTAATGAAAAACTGAGATTCGACTTCTTCCTTCATGCCGCAACAGCAATGAAAGATGCAGAGATGGCGCTGGAAGGCGGCGTTACCAGCCTAGGCCTTAAGAATTCCGGATTCGGTGGTGGGGAGCGAAACGTCGAACTCGATATCAAGAACGTGAAAGAACTCAGAAAAGCCGTTGGTGCCAAGGCTGAGTTAGCCTTCGACGCAAATGCGACCATGGATTACTATACCGCTTTGATGTTCGCGCGAGAAGTCGAGGACTGCAACCTGTATAAACTAGAACAGCCTATAGCCACATCGAACATAGACGGTCTGGCGGCGCTTCGAAGTAATACCAGGATTCCTATCTGTTCTCACGAGTCCAGCGTTCATACTACCGGGTTAGTGGAAGTTATCACAAAGAAGGCGGCGGATATAGTAGGCACAAAGCTGGCTTCAGCCGGCGGTATCACCAAGGGTATAGAATGGGCTGCCATTGCCAAAGAATCTAACCTGGGAATGTATTGCGGTGCGATGAACGGTCCCTGGGAAGCCGCTGCTCAGTCTCATTGGCTTTGTTCAGAACCTGAATTCGGCAAACAAGCCCAGGCAAACTTCTTCCCCGTCCTGATGTATGGTACATTCGATACTACAAAATCGGTTGATAACGACCTGATAGTGGAACCGATGAAATATAAAGATGGATGTTTCTATCCTCCCGAAGGACCTGGTATCGGACTTGAATTGAATGAAAATGCTGTACCAAAATATCTAACACAGGGAAAGAGTATAGTTACTGTCGAGTAACGTTCAAAACTAATAGACAAGCATTTGATAAGGGCAGACTTTGACAGGTCTGCCCTTTGTTATGATGTAATCCCTTTGAGGATTTCACCGTATCTTACTAGTCCTGCCAGACCGGTACAGGCTCTGTCAGGGGAAGGATAAGTCGGAATACCGGCTTCTTCGAGGCCATTTACCGTGTCTTCAGCTGAACCGAGGGAACCTACACACGCTACGACAGGTTTCCTTGCTGCAGCAGCCACTTCAATCAACGCTTTCGGTAGTTCCCGACTTAGCTCGAAAGAAATGAAAGCAACCAGCACCGCATCAACGTTTTCATCTTTCAATACAGCGTCAAGTATTTCCCGGCTGGTATCGATATTACTTCCAGTCCATGCCATATCGACCGGATTTTCTATAGAAAGAAGAGGAGAAATATTTTCTCTCAGTCGTTTCCTGGTTTCCTGTGAAAAAGTAGAAAGTGTCATGCCGTATTCCCGAGCTTTATCGGCAGCTATAATTCCCGGACCTGCCTGGAGAGATAACACTGCCAGCCTTTTCCCTCGTGATGGTTGTTGAAGAGCCAGGGCTTTTGTCATGTCAGAAAGTTCGGTGAGAGTATCGACCGATATTATTCTCCCCTGCCTGAACGCTGCTTTATAATACTCATATTTACCGGCGAGACTCCCGGTGTGTGACATGGTAGTGGTGCTGCTTTCTTCGCTTCTGCCGCCTTTTAAGGCAATAATCGGTTTCTTCGTTCCAGTCTTCGAAGCTACGTCTATGAGTTTTTTGGGATTATCCAAACCTTCAATATACAGTACGATCACGTCGGTCTCTTTGTCCTGTCCAAGATAGGCAATCATTTCATCGAAATCGAGATTGCACCGATTTCCCAGGCCTATTACTTTTCCAATGCCAATGTTGTTATCAGCCAAAGCATTTACCAGGTATACGCACATCCCTCCGCTCTGACTTACCACAGAGACATTACCGGTTTTACTCAAACCCAGACCCGGTGAAAATGTAGCATTAAGATTGGCTTTTGTATTTATCAGTCCCATCGTATTTGGACCGATTATTTTAATTCCACCATTATCCGCTATTTCCTTCAGTTCATTCTGTAAGTTCGATCCTATCTCGGAACCTATTTCTCTGAATCCGGCACTAACGAAGACGATTCCTTTTACCTGTTTCTTTACACAGTCTTGTAATACGGATACAGCCTGTTCAGCCGGGACGACTGAAATGGCCAGGTCCACCTCATCGGGAATATCCAGAATTGTTGAGTATGTCTTTAAGCCTGAAAACTCCGATATTGAAGGGTTTATTGGATAGATTTTCCCCTTGAATCCATCGTTAATTAAGTTCGAGGTGCATAAGTATCCCGGTTTCTGAGGATTAGAAGATGCACCAATTACCGCTACAGAGGTTGGATGAAATATGTGATGTATTTGTGAGGTTAAATCCATGTAAAGAAAATCCTTATCTTCAGTAAAAGAGGATATCACCCAGATTCTATATTCCGATGTGACTGATATTATATTGACACGATATTTCTTGTCAATCTATTCAAATCAAATACAAAATCAAGATTAGTCGATAGAAAGTATCAAATCCTCTGTTATTTCCACAAAGTTTCTTCATTAAGATAAAATAATCGACGATTTGCCTGTATTTCTATTGACATTGTTATGGTAATTAGGTAGAATGCATTTCTCCTAAGTCCATTCTCGTTTACTATACCGCACCTTCTCGAAAGGAGGTGATCGAAGTGACAGAAAAAGCACTGGAATGTTATGTAAATAACGTTTTCTCGTGCTTTTTGCTTTCCACTCAGTATATTCACGAGTGGTTTGAAAAACGGAACAGGAGGGATATGAAATGAAAAAGGTAATGTTACCGATACTGAGTATATTAATAATATTTTCTCTTTTGGTCATTTCGTGTGAATCAGAAACAACCGATAAGGTAACCGAAGATGAAGGCGATGATAAAGTAGTAATTACCGAAACAGAAACAGGTGAAAAGATAACCGAAACCGTGCAACAGCCAGGTATGCGTGATCCCGATGAACCAAAGTATGGTGGTACTCATATCGCTCTGGGGGGTGATCCACAAGGATTCGACGCAGGGATTATGCAATCGATCATGATAACCGAAACAAGAATTATGAACGAACCGCTATTGGTAGGTGATTGGAGTTTAGGGCCAGCTGGAACGGGAGAACTTGACTGGCAATTAGGTCATATGCAGAGTATGAGTTATCTCAGAGGAGCTCTTGCTGAAAGCTATGAGATGCCCGATGGTGAGACAATCATCTTCCATATAAGACCCGGTGTCCACTGGTGGAATAAACCACCGATGAACGGTAGAGAATTCACAGCTGAGGACGCAGCCTGGAGTCTATTACGAGAATGGGCGAATCCCAAAGGATGGCCTTCAGGTGCAAACCCACCGGAGGACAGACTAATTTCTGCAACGGTGATTGATAAGTACACATTGGAACTGAAGGTACCGGCACACGTGCAGGGTAAGAATCTTCTCTATAGTGGTTGGTACATCCAGATGTTACCAAAAGAAGTGGTAGAAATGTACGGCAATATGAATGATTGGGAAAATGTTGTGGGGACGGGTGGATTCATGTTAACGGACTATGTCGTCTCGAGTTCCTTGACGTACACAAAGAATCCTGATTACTGGTCTAACGATCCGGTACACCCGGAGAATCCGGTACCATATCTTGATACCGTCAAATTATTAGTAATATCTGATGCTTCATCTCGGCAAGCGGCATTCAGGACGGGTAAAATGGACCTGTTGGCAAATGTCAGCGTGGAAGACTATGAGCAGTTCACTTCACAAAATTCCGATCTTCAATATTCACCAACATTGCCGTGGATACCTGCTTTTCCGTGCGGCAGAATGGATAAAGACCTCCCTTTCAACGACCTCAGGGTAAGAAGGTCTCTTAACCTGGCAGTAAACCAGGCAGAGATACTCGAAAGTTATTATGGTGGGCACGGAGTTATGCTTGGTTATCCATTCGTGCCCAGTGAATCTATGTCCGATGTCTATGTACCTCTCGAAGAGATGCCCGAATCGGTCCAGGAACTGTTCACCTATAATCCCGAAAAAGCAAAACAACTCCTTGCTGACGCAGGTTATCCCAACGGATTCAAGACTATCATGACTGCCAATCCGGCAGAAGTTGACCTACTGTCTATTATCAGAGAATACCTTCTCGCTGTTGGTGTAGATATGGAGATAAAAGTTGCGGAGTTCGGTGCTCATTTCGGTATGAAGAAGGGAAGAACGTTCCCTGAAATGATAATGGGAGATACCTATCCATTCGGATTCCCTAACATGCACAATGTTCGTCCGGAGAGTTCCAGCTGCCCGTGCTTCTGGGGGAGTGAAGAATCCCGAGCTGCTTATAATAAAGTCCAGGAATACCTGTGTAAAGATGATGAAATCGTCAGACAGACGGTTAAAGAAGTGGTTCCTCATATACTCGATAATGCCTGGGGTATCTGGCTGCCGATCCGAAATCTCTACTGGATGTGGTGGCCCTGGGTACAGAATTACAGCGGTGAAACCAATTTCGGTCATATATCCACGCACCTTTACCGCAACTATATCTGGGTTGATGAAGAGCTGAAACAAGCGATGGGTTATTGATCTCATGGTTGGGTGACTTAGCGTATCGTTAATCTTATAGAATACGAGGTATTTTGAGAAATGATTGTTTAGGGGCATCAGGAGTTATTCAGGTACCGACTTCTGATGCCTATAAATCGAGATTCAATACCATTTTCAAGAGAAAGGTTATTAATTATGAAGAAAATAATCTGGTTATTGATAAGTTGTCTCATGGTTTCATCCCTGGTATTAGCTTCCTGCGGTGATGATACCAATAAAAAGACTACGAAAGACGACGATACCGATGACGTGGTAAAGATTACCGAATCGGAAACTACACTCGATACGGACGAGGATGATGAAGAAAAAACGAGTTTACCATCCGACCAGCCAAGATATGGCGGAACGCTTAACCTGGCACGAGCGGGAGATATTACGAGTTTTGAGCTTTGTTACAAAGGCTCACCGATTCCACAACCTACAATCGGTGTTACCAATGATCCGCTATGGGCAGGTGACTGGGCGAAAGGGCCTGCCGGCACCGGCGAAACTGACTGGAGAATGAGTGAGGATGTATTCGAGAATAAGGTAGGATTCGTTGCCGAAAGCTGGGAATGGTCAGCGGATTTCGAAACTAACGAAGGAACTCTCATTTATCAAATACGTCCCGGCATACACTTTACTCTTAATCCGGACAGCGAAGCCAGTCGACTTGTCGGCGGACGTGAAGTGACAGCTGATGATGTTGTCTACACTCTTGACCAGATAGTCCGTAATCCCAACAGTTACACTCACGCGGCCGCTCCTCGCCTGAGAGATGCTGAAATCACAAAAACAGGTGATTGGGAAGTCACGCTCAAAGTACCGGCAGATGCTCTCGCTTCAGCTATTAGCCGTCTGGGTATCTGGGGACGCCCCATACCAGAGGAAGTAATAGATAGATACGGTAGCCTTGTTGACTGGCGAAATTCCGTTGGAGCCGGACCATTTATGATAAAAGACTATGTTGTCGGTAGTGCAGTCACCTTAGACAGGAATCCCAACTATTGGCATACAAATCCGGCAGGCCCGGGGATGGGTGACCAGTTACCCTACATAGACCATATGAAATGGTTCATCATACCTGACCAGTCCACTCGAGAAGCTTCTATCAGGACAGGTAAGGTTGATGAAATGTTCCTTGTTAACTGGGAACAGGCAATCAATATCAGAAATACGGCGCCGGATCTACTAGAAGCAGAAATGCCCGCTGAAGGAGGTTGGCATATCAAGTGGCGAGTGGACAGAGAGCCTTTCACCGACGTCCGTGTACGACAGGCACTAATAATGGCTACCGACCTGGAAATGATACGCGATACGTTGAACGGAGGTCTGGGACAGATCATGACTTGGCCATTTGTCTATCACCCCTCATATGCCGACCTTTATCTCAGCCTCGACGACCCGATGTGCCCGGAAAGTGTCAGGGAGATTTATACCTATAATCCTGAAAAGGCAAAACAGCTCCTTGCCGATGCCGGTTATCCCAACGGATTCAAGACGGAGGCTATTAGCCAGGCTGGCGAAGCAGATTTTTATTCAGTGCTGGCAGACATGTGGAGTAAAATAGGAGTCGAGTTGGAAATTAACGTTATGGA
>CP070800.1:1271875-1275234 GCA_020343555.1 Dehalococcoidales bacterium | reverse complement strand
CATCGAAATACTTCGCCAGCCCCCCGCATACGCCCCAGATTTTCCGGTCGGTTTTGCTTCGATAAAATTTCTTTGCCATGGGCAACCCCAGCTATACATTACCACTGGACAAACATCGGCATGACCACGTGGACAAAGTTATCGGAGCCGACCGGGCGAAGAACTCCCGGGCTGGATGAATTGGTCGTTTCGAGGATCACCTGCGACTCGCTCAGGACGCTTAACACGTCCATGAGATATTTCCCGTTAAACGCTATCTTCGTTTCCTCGCCTTCCACGGCGGCATCGATCTCACCAACATCGTCACCTATTTCCTCGGAACGGGCAGAGATGGTAAGTTTACCAGGCGCGCTTTCACCGTCTGATCCAGCCACGAGCCTGACTATTCCACTGCCATCCCTGGCGAATATGGAAGCTGTCCTGGTAGCTCTCAGGAAATCGGAAACGTCTACGGTTACACGGGTACTATGACTTTGCGGGATAAGCTGTTCGTACTGGGGGAATGTTCCCTGGATAAGCTGGGAAACGAGTTCGGTATTCTTCATGCGGAATAACGCCTGGCTTTTGTTTGGATTGATCGTTATATCCACACCTTCTTCTTCGTCGGACATCATGCGGTTAAGTTCGGTAAGAGTCCTGGCCGGTATAATTACCTCGGCCTGCTGGTTGACGGATTCCGAAAGGTTCAGTTTATAAACAGAAAGGCGGAAACCATCGGCTGCCGCCAGCGTCAGTTCGTCATTATTGAACCGGGCATCGACACCGGTAAGTACCGGTCTCGATTCTTCGGTCGCTGCGGCAAACGCCACATGGCTAATACCCTTGCCAAGTGTCTCGACATCCAGCTTTGTCTTGATCCCCTCGTTAATATCGGGGATAGGAGGAAAGTCCTTGGCATCGACGCCACTGATCCGCGCCTCGAACCTAGCGCACTTGAGACTCAACGTCTTGGTCCGGGATGAAAGTTCAATATCAATATTTTCATTGGGAAGTGAAGCAACGAACTCAGTAAGAAGACGAGCCGGTATGGTTATCGTACCTTCCTCTTCAACCTTAGCCCCTATCCAGTAACTAATGGCCATCTCAAGGTTCGTGGCTACCAGTTTCAGGCGTGATTGCTCTGCAGTCAGCAGTACATTACTCGTTATCGGCAGCGTCGTCCTGGTAGCGACCGCCCTGCCTACGATACTCAATCCTTTATTCAGGTTTTCCTGAAGACACGATAATTTCATGACAATTCCTCCAAAAGTTACTGGTAGTGTTGTGTAGTATATACCAAATGATGAGTTTTATTCAAGGGATAACGCGTTATGTGGTATATTTTTCGAGTAATGCCAGCCGTGCTTTTTGAGCCGCTATGGCACGGTGACTTATCCTGTTTTTTACCTCTGGTCCGAGTTCAGCAAGAGTTTTACCTAATTCAGGTATGTACAGGATGGGATCATAGCCAAAACCCAGTTCACCGGCAGGTTTCAATGGTACTATTCCCTCGCACTCACCGGTAAAATATGCCGTTTCACCTTCGGGCTCTGCAATGGCAATAACACACCGGAAACGGGCAGTGCGCTTTCCCTCGGGCACATTCTTCATTTTCAAAAGCAGGTAATCGACCCGTTCCGAGTCGGTAGCATCATCCCCGGCATACCTGGCAGACATGACTCCGGGTTCGCCACCCAGCGCATCTACTTCTATACCCGAATCATCGGCAAGCGTAAGAAACCGGCTCTCGGCAGCGATAGTCTCTGCCTTCAAGCCGGCATTTTCTTTAAACGTTATACCGGTCTCTTCGACAACGGTCGTTATTCCTTCGTCTGTCAATGAAACCAGATCAAACGGTATTTCCTTAAGGAGACTTATATACTCTCGTACTTTCCCCCGGTTGGTAGTGGCGATCAGCAGCTTACGGTTCAACGTTCGTTAACATACCTATTGCCAGGACGCGATAAGATCGTCTATCGGTATCGCCGCCAGCGTCATCGACTGTAATGTTCCTCTCGAACTGATTTCAAGCGCTATCTTGGTGATCGTGGTATTACCAACCGTTTCGATTATGTTGATGAAATCGTAAGGTCCCAGGATGGCGTACTGGGCAAGGATCTTCCCGCCCATTTCTTCCACTTCCTTGTTAACCTCTTTGATCCTCTCCGGGTTGTTCTTTACCGTTTTCCGCCCCTCGTCTGTCAACGTTGTCATCATCACATATACCGCCATCTCTCCATCTCCTTAATGTATTCGTAAGCTAGTATAATATATATAGAGTATACCATTGTCAAGACTAAGACAGCCTGTTCTTTTTAATAATCAATTCGCTGTCATCATCACTCATCGAGATCAACACCGTTGATATCTATATACACTTATTAAAGTCAGTCTATCAATGCCATTTTACAGTGTCAATAAACTAAAACCGCGGGAACAATTGATCGAATTGTTGGCAGTTTCAATATAATGGTAAAATTACACCCGGAAGTGCTGCAAATCCATATCCTGATAATCGACTCCGGTAGCATAGGAAGGAATTATAATAAGTGATTATTGAAAAACTGGAATTAATGCCGTTCGGAACAAACTGTTATATAGTCGGAGACGAATCTACAAACGAAGCAATGGTGATAGACCCGGGAATAAACGGAAAAGAAATTCTCGACAAGATAAATAACGTTGGTATGGATATCAAGCTTATCATTCTTACTCACGGACACCCCGATCACATAGGGGCTCTTAAAGATGTGAAAGATGCTACTCAGGCTCCTATAGCGATACATCCTGAAGATGCAATGTACATCGAGGGTGGACGTGGCGGCGGATTCGGATTTCCCCAGCAACCACCAATGAAACCAGACCGGTTACTTAATGGTGGCGACAGCGTGGATATCGGCAATCTTCATTTCATGGTCATCCATACTCCCGGTCATACGCAGGGAGGGATATGCCTGTATGGTGAAGGAGTTGTCTTTACCGGAGATACCCTGTTCAGATTCGGTATCGGCAGATACGACATGCCGGGGGGAAACGGCAGGCAGCTCCTGGACAACATAGCCACCAAGTTAATGGTCCTCCCGGAAGAGACAACCGCCTACCCTGGACATGGTCCGGAAACAAGTATAGGTACGGAAAAACTGTCGAATCCTTTCTTAAACATGTAAAACAAGTACAAAATGAGGGCTCTCTCTTTCAGGAGAGCCCTCATTTATTTTCCAGAATATGTCAGATTATTAACCCAGCCAGCCGGTGAGGGTAAATATCGGAGAAAAAACGACCGCCACGATTGACATGAGTTTCAACAGGATATTTAATGACGGTCCTGATGTATCCTTAAAAGGGTCTCCTACCGTATCGCCAACCACCGCGGCTTTATG
>CP070800.1:1265790-1271775 GCA_020343555.1 Dehalococcoidales bacterium | reverse complement strand
ACTTATCGGCCAGGAAGAAGCAGTCGATACTATATCGAAAGCGGTACGCCGTGCCAGGGCAGGTTTGAAAGATCCGAAACATCCGATAGGTAATTTCATATTCCTGGGCCCGACGGGTGTCGGTAAAACCGAGCTGGTGAAAGCAATGGCAGAGTTTATGTTTGGTAGCGAGGACGCTTTGATTCGACTCGATATGTCGGAGTACCAGGAAAGACACACCGTATCCAGGCTCGTCGGAGCACCACCAGGATATATTGGCTACGATGAGGGCGGACAGTTAACGGAAGCGGTCAGGAGAAAGTCATACTCCTGTATTTTGCTTGATGAAATCGAGAAAGCTCATCCGGATGTATTCAATATACTTCTGCAGATTTTCGATGACGGGCATCTGACCGATGCAAAGGGACGTCGGGTTGATTTCCGCAACTGTATCATAATAATGACCAGCAATATCGGTGCCGAGACGATCAAGAAAGGCAGTGCGATAGGTTTTGCATCCCGTGCCGATGAAACGAAGATCCAGGAGATGGAATACGAGAAGATGAAGGAAAAACTTCTTGAAGAGCTCAAGAAAACCTTCAGACCAGAATTCCTCAATCGTATTGATAGCGTGATGGTATTCCACGCGCTCAATAGAGAACATATTCGAAAAATTGTCGACCTTATGCTGGTTAACGTAACTCAGCAACTCAAGGAAAAAGGCATTAAACTTGAAGTAACCGATACTGCCAAGGACTTCCTTGGTGAGAAGGGTTACGATGAAGCTTTCGGGGCGAGACCTCTACGTAGGGTTATCCAGGATATGATCGAAGATAAACTTTCTGACAGTATATTGCGGAGTGAGTTCCGCCCTGGTGATACGGTAATCGTGGAAGTAGAAGGGGATGAAATTGTAGTACACACCGATGCTGTTGAAGCGTTGATGGGGGATGCTGCACCGTAATCTGATCGGTTTATAGACCGGATGCGGATTCCAGGGGGCGGGATATGTATAAAACATGAATACCCGCCCTTTAATATGTTAAAATCAGGCTGAGGATCAATATGGCTATAGAATGGGGAGAAGCAGTAAGAATAGGTCTTGTAGGCTTTGGCTGGGTATTCATGGTACTGGTAGTACTCGCTGGAGCTATATGGCTATCCGGTTATATTGTTCGTAAAATCGAAAAACCGAAAGAAGAAACTGCCACAACTAATACTAAAAGTGGAGAAGGAGAATAATATTGGCGCAGGAAATCATCGAAGTTCCGATAACAGGGAAAGTAATCAATATTGAAGTCAACGTCGGCGATGCGGTAGAAGAAGGAGATGTGATTTGTTTCATCGAATCCATGAAGATGGAAAATCCTATCGTTAGTCCGGTAGCCGGGAAGGTCGTCGAGATAAAGGTAGAAAAAGACCAGGTGGTGGAGATAGGTGGTACTATAGCCGTGATTGAGTATTAAAGGAGTTAGATTGTGGACTCCCTTTTTGCGGGTTTTACCGGACTTACCTGGGCAAATGCAATCCTAATTATAGTTGCTCTCGTATTTATCTATCTTGGTATTGCCAAGAAGTGGGAGCCATATGAACTCATACCCATCGGCGTTGGATTACTTCTGGCCAATCTTCCCAACAGCGGTATATTAATCAGACCACACGAGGTTGGTGGCGAGATAGGACGCGCCGGACTCCTCGGAATCCTGATAGAATATTCATTATTAAGATATACGATATTGCCCCAGTTTATATTCCTTGGACTGGGGGCTATGCAAGATTTTGGCCCATTACTGGCTAATCCCAAGCTGTTCCTGCTCGGAGGAGCAGCGCAGATAGGTATAGTCGTTGCTTTCTTCGGAGCCCTGGCTCTCGGTCATTTTGGTATTGCCGATTTCGGCATTGAAGAAGCTGCCTGTATCGGGATAATCGGAGGTGCGGACGGACCGACCACGATATTCCTCACCTCAAAGCTGTCGCCTGAATTCATGGGAGTAACTGCGGTTGCCGCGTATTCATATATGGCGATGGTTGCCATTATTCAACCTCCTATCATCAGGGCTCTTACTTCCAAAAAAGAACGACAGACTTACATGAAACCACAAATCAGGAATGTCTCGCGCCTGGAACGGATATTGTTCCCGATCGTGTCTATGATACTTACCATTCTCCTGGTACCTTATAGCGCTCCTCTTGTGGGCATGTTCATGTTCGGCAATCTTCTCAAGGAATGCGGAGTGGTGGACAGACTTTCAGATACCGCGGCAAATGCAATCATAAACGGAGTAACAATAGTACTTATGCTCTGTATCGGAGCCAGTATGCCGGGAGAATTGGTGGCCCGAACCGAAACTCTGCTGGTTCTTGCCCTGGGTCTGATCGCTTTTGCTTCCGGGACTGCCGGTGGCGTGATCATGGGCAAGATAATGAGTTGGATTTCAAAAGAACCTATCAACCCGATGATCGGTGCAGCGGGAGTATCGGCAGTGCCAATGGCTTCCCGAGTGGTTCAGCATCTTGGTCAGAAAGAGAATCCACGCAACTTCCTGCTTATGCATGCTATGGCACCTAACGTAGCAGGAGTTATCGGATCCGCTGTAGTAGCCGGAGTATTTCTTACCCTGATATCAGGATAGGCAGAGTTTTTTCTGACCGTATATCCACGCGATGGAAAATCCCAGATTTTATGGAGAGAGTCCCTATGGTGTTGCCGTCATTCATGGCGGACCGGGTGCACCGGGCAGTATAGCTCCGGTAGCCCGGGAGATATCCACGACCTGCGGAGTCCTGGAACCGCTTCAGACTGAACACACTCTTGATGGGCAGGTCGAGGAATTAAAGGAAATACTTGAAAAATACGCGAATCTACCGGTTGTCCTAATCGGGTGGTCGCACGGTGCGACATTAAGTTGTCTTTTTTCAGCAAGTTATCCATCTCTTGTCTGGAAACTTATAATAATCGGCACTGTTCCTCTCGAACAAAATATAGCCGCCAGGGTTGGGGATGACAGGCTGCTTCGACTCAGCGAAGAAGACCGGGCAGAAGTTCTCTCTCTTGAGGAGTTTATCTGGGATTCAGTCGAAGAAGATAAAAGCCCGTCCATGGCCAGGCTTTTTGGACTATTTACCAAGGCTGAGTCCTATGATCTTCTTCCTTGTGAAGACGAAGTAATTAAATACCAGCTCGATATCAACATTTCAGTAGGATTGGATGCCCGTAGGTTGCTAGCAAGCGGTAAATTACCGGAGATCATGCGTGGTATCAAGTGTCCGGTAACAGCTATCCAGGGCGATTTCGACCTGCGTCCCGCCGACAGTATCAGAGAATCACTCTCCCATATCCTCAATGATTTCAAGTTCATACTGTTTGAAAAATGTGGTCATTATCCATGGTATGAAAGGTATGCCAGGGAAACGTTTTATGCTATCCTGAAAGAAGAAATTATTAATGACTGATATGAGGTAATATGACGGAAGATAAGTACGCTGGAAAAAGGTTCGATATCCAGGATGAAACGGCAATAGATGTTGATATTCTTGAAACGATACCTTTCGAGTACCCTGATTCTGAGACCGAGGTTGTTTACGAGACGGAGGAGTTTACCTGTGTCTGTCCCTGGACCGGATTGCCGGATTTTGGCACGATTACCATTAATTATTTACCTGATAAATCTCTGATCGAACTGAAATCGCTTAAGTATTACCTGACCTCTATCCGGAACGTGGGGATAATACAGGAGCATGTCGTTAACCGGATACTGAACGATCTTGTGAATCTGGTTCAACCCCATACAATGCTCGTTGAAGCTGAGTACCGGGAGAGAGGAGGGATCACGACCAACGCATCGGCAATGTACGAGAGGGAATAACATAATTCCTGTCATCCCGTACTTGATAAAAACTGATAAAGGGAGAAAAATGAAAATTCAGAAATACAAAGATGTTAACGCTACCGAGGAAATGCCCGGAGTAATGAAAAGAGAGGTAGTCAATGCCGATGATGGAGCGCCCAACTTCTGCATGAGAGTATTCGACCTGGATCCCGGGGCATCGACACCGTACCATACCCATGCCTGGGAGCACGAGGTATTCGTCCTTGGTGGAACCGGTGTGGCAGTGAGTGAAAACGGCGAAACTCCGATAAGCTCTGAGAGCGTGGTATTCGTGCCCGGCGAGGAACTACACTGCTTCAAGAACACTGGTAACGAGACACTACGATTTATCTGCGTGATACCGTATTAGACTGTCCTACACGCCCATAAAGAAAATGAAGAGGGGGCTATTACCTCCTCTTTATATATATCCTTAATTATTTTTGTTTACCCACATGTTTTTAAGAAGAAGAACAAGAGGACGCTTCTTCGATTTGTATGAATTCGTCCCGTTTTTACAGCAATCTCATTCTTGCTACGAGTACCGGCGGAATCTGGCGGATTTTTTTCCAGTTGAGAGGTGAGACATCTGGTCTGTCTGCACTCTCCGGCAAGGTGGGTTCTTCTATACCGTCGAGAACAAAACCGTATTTAAAACATGTGTTGAAAAGCATGCTTATCGGGCGGTGGAAGTAGTGCTGAGGTTCCGACTGTCCCCGGATACCGATTCCCTGGTGCATAAAAGCCCTGGAATATTCGGTGAGTTTAACGCCTGAAACCGATCTAAGATCTCCATCAAGGTACTTTTCCTCGGCTATGATTTGTGTTGTTCCGGAGTTAAAAGCAGGATGAGACACTGAAAATACGAATCGTCCTCCCTGTTTCAGCAGTTCCGGCAGGGCGGATATCATCGGGGTTATCGATGACATATCCATGATAGCCATAGTACAGACCGCAGCGTTGAATTCATTTTTACCGAGTTCAAGCATCGCTGTCTTGTCAGTAGCGTTTATTACCCGGTAATCTATCCTGTCGATGTTCTCTGTGGTACGCTCTTTGGCACGTTCTATAAACCTATCAGAATGATCGAGGGCAAGGATGGTAACACCCTGGGTTGCCATTCGACGAGTGAATCTTCCTGCACCGCAGGCTATATCCAGAATTCTTTCACCGGGCTGCAGGTCCAGCAAACGTTCCTGGGAGGGTTCGATAAGGTAGTCCTGGAATGCGTTGCCGTTGCCTATCATGTCGTCCCACCACGTGGCTAAGTTATCCCAGACAGGGGTGGTCTTATTATCATATTCAGCGAAATCAGGTGACTGGTCTTCAGGCATAGTGTTGCTATTTCTCCCTTAATACAAAATCGTTACTTCATGCTGGAGTATATTACCACACTATTTTATTCGTTGATAGTGTATATCATCGGGGCATCTTCAACTTCTTCAGGCAATTCGATAGCGAAAGACTTATTTATATTAGTATTCTCTGTCGTCATCCGCAGTGAATAGGTCGCCAAATCAGCTTGCATCCCGGTGACTCGTTCAGGAGTGACTTCTACGTCCATACTGACAACAGTTTTAATTATAAAGTGTGATTCTCTTTCTATCCATATCTCGAAGATAAAATGATCTGAAAAAGACTGGATAAGTTCGAATGTATAACGGAACTGATTTTCCAGGGCATACGAGTTCTTAAGAGTTCTATAAATCGTATAAATATCCCTTACCGGTATTACTAATACATAGCAGTCTCTATCTTTGTAGATTTCATTCCGCGAACTCAGCACATCCTCTTCTTCCATGACTGTCAGGACATTTTCGAATGAGACCAGTTTATTCCAGCTGGCTACTATCTGCTTTGATCTGAACCAGCCTGGAGATTCTCCGTCAGTCTCCATGTCGATGTACAGGTCATCTCCCGTGCTGTACATTTCTACTTCTATACAAACCGGTTTATCTCCTCCATCGAGGGTGGAATTTATCGCAGCCCAGAGTGTTTTATTTGTTACATCTACCCTTGCCTTCATGGCCATATCCAAAGACTGCTCTCCGGGAACTCCATCTTTAATATCCGAGTATTTATAGACCAATTCAGTGTCCGGATAGTATGTTTCAATATTCCTGGTAATTGTTGCGGT
>CP070800.1:1262101-1265690 GCA_020343555.1 Dehalococcoidales bacterium | reverse complement strand
CCGGATATTCGACGCATCGGATTGCTTGACAGAGTACAAGAAATCCTCACAGAAAGTGGCTTAGAGTTTACGGTATTTGATGAAGTGGAACCCAATCCACGTAGTTCGACCGTGGATAAAGGAGCCAGGATTCCGGCTGGTGCGAAAGTAGACCTTGTTATCGGTCTTGGCGGCGGCAGTGCAATGGATACAGCCAAAGCAATAACACTAGCCAGTACCGGCAGCAAGCCAATCTGGTTTTACGCTGAGAACAGAGTTAACATTACCGGCAATGTCCCGTCTATTATCCAGGTACCGACTATTGCCGGTACAGGTTCAGAGGTTAACGCCGGAGCGGTAA
The DNA here is from genome assembly GCA_020343555.1 of Dehalococcoidales bacterium. The sequence goes on along the minus strand of CP070800.1, from coordinate 1,265,350 downwards.
TAACCAACTGGGAAACACATCAGAAGACCTCGATACCGAACCGCTGCATGTGGGCTAAGGTGGCAATTATCGATCCCGAATTAACACTCACTGTTCCGGCAAGACTCACCGCTGCCGGAGGAGTCGATATATTTTCCCACCTCGTCGAAAATTACCTTATGCCGGAAGAACCTTTACCTGTAAACGATGCTATCAGGGAGGCGCTGATGAAAGTGGTGGTGAAATATCTCCCTGTCGTCTTAACTGAACACGACAATATTGAAGCCCGAACTCAACTATCCTGGGCGAGTACAATAGCCATGTCTCAAATCATCAGGCTGGGAGGTATGGTTGGCTCGATGACCTGCCACGGGATCGAGCATGCCATCAGCGGATATTATGATGTTACCCACGGTGAAGGACTGGCGGCTCTCCTCCCTGCCTGGATGAAGCATATTTCGCCGGTAAGAAAGAAACGAATCGACCTGCTGGCGAGAAATGTTTTCGGAAAAACTGACGGCATCAAAGCCACCGAGGAGTGGCTTGAACAAGTAGGGATGAGGTTAAGACTGCGTGACTTGGGTTGTGAACTTGAACGAGCTGAAGAGATAGCTAATAATACCGTAAATACTTTCCGTAATCTCCCGCTCCACCCGAGAACACTTGATGCCAAGGCGATTGCGGAAATTTATCGTGATTCCTTTTGAGATTCGAAACAGGTTCGGTGAGTTCTATCTCAAAAGGGTTGATTTGTGCAGAGAGTTATTTCAAACCAACCTCAGCCGATTCTCCCGGCGTTTCCTACTAAACTGTTAGCCATTTTAGATACCAGAAACAATCTAAGCTAAACACAGTATTGTTTCTAGTGGTGTTTGGGATTTGGTTTTAATAGAATCCCGTTTATTTTTATTCATTTGTTTTTTCATACTATTTGACATATAATCTGGTTCATTGATAGATATTATTAATGATTACGTGCCATGTAGTATCATTCGGAAGATTGGAATGCTTTTCTGATGAAATCTACAGTTGCAGCAGATAATAATAAGCAAAGCAGGATATTTTTCGGTTGGTGGACGGTCTTAGCCACAAGCTTTGTTACTTTTTGGGGACATGGATTTATTACCCAAGGTTTCTCTGCGATGTTCAAGCCTATATCTACAGATTTAGGGATCACTCGTGCGATGACTTCGGTCGCAGCCAGTATCGGTAGATTTGAAGGTGGTATTGAAGCACCAATAACAGGATGGATTACCGATAAGGTTGGTCCCAGAGCGGTTATCCTCTTTGGTTGCTTTTTGATTGGTTTAGGCTTGATACTGATGAATTACGTAAATTCACTTTGGGCTTTTTATGTTGTTTGGGGTGGCGTTACAGCAAGTGGGCTCAACATTGGGACGACTTTACCGGTGAATAAGGCTATATCAAACTGGTTCGTAAAAAAAAGAGGAACAGCGTTAAGTGTTCGAGCAGTTTTCCACGGATTGGCCACCATAGCAGTATTACCACTCGTAGCTTATCTTGTAACGACAGTTGATTGGCGGATGACATGCGTTATAGGTGGAGTGGCAATGTGGATTATTGGAATCCCAGTAATATGGTTCTTTGTAAAACCAGAAAGAGCAGAATTCTACGGCTTGTTTCCAGACGGTGGTAAGTTGGAAGAAGAGTCTGTTAAAGATACTGAAGATATGATAAGTAAAGGAGTGGAATATGCCGCCGAGATTAAAGAAGTGGAATTCTCGTTCAGGCAGGCAATAAGGACACCAACTTACTGGTTACTTGCTCTGACTTTTGCTGTGAATGGGCTTGTTACGGCACCGATTATGATTCACGGTATGCCTTTGTTAACCGATATGGGGGTTGACTCAGTAAAAGCTGCGATGATGTTTTCTATCTCAGGTGCTGCAGCTATTCCTACCAGACTGGCAAGCGGTTTTCTTGCTGATCGAGTGAAAAAGGAACATATCAGGTTTATACTGGCAGTTGCCTCTCTAGTGATAGCAATTGGAGTTTTCATTTTTCTTTTGAACCAAACCGTAGTTATGGCACAGATCTTACTTATTACTTTCTATATGGGATTTACAGCGAACTTCCTCCTTAATACTGCAATTGTTGCGCGTTACTTCGGACGGAAGAGTCTAGGTTCGATTCAAGGTCTTATGACAATGATTATGACTCCATCTGCTGTGATGGCGCCTATCTATACAGGGTGGATTTATGACACTACTGGAAGTTACACAACTGCTTTGAATGTTTGCGCGGTAATAGCTGTTGGTTCTGCAATACTTGTATTATTTGCCCTTCCTCCCAAGCCACCAGCGCTGGTTTCTGATACCAAGAAATTTCTGTGATACAGTAACTTCAAGGCTAAATCATTTTCTTCCCAGCCATAACACGAAAGCGTTGTTTCTTCGATTTCTTCTTGCATTCGACAACGGTTAAAAAGTAATATACCGTAATCGATAGTGGCGTGCGTTATCTTATTGTCAAGTCAAACTCGCGTCACAAACTAAATAGCACACGGATACTGAAGAATATTTGAGGAGTCGAAAGTGCTGGATGATTTTATAAACGGGATTGATGAAAAAAAGTGGGCTGATCACCCGCGTATCAAGACATCCAGAGGAGAATCACATCCGGAAGCTGACAAGGTGACACCGGAAATGCTGGAAAGAAGGAATTTCCGGATGAACAAACCGTTCATTCCTTCCGGTATATATTACAACAATGAAGCTACTGCCGATACGATCCGGCACTATGTCGATGGTATTGGCGATACAAACCCCCTGTTCAGAGATTCTGCTTATGCCGAAAAAACGAAGTATGGTCGGATTATAGCGCCTGGTACTTTTCTCTTCACCCACCAGTGGACAGCGACCGGCAGCGGCTTGACTGGAATACACGGCTGGTATTCCGGAGGTGACTGGGAATGGTACCGTCCGATTTACGAGGGTACTAAACTCGCCTCGGTAGCAATTATCCGCGATATGGAAATCAAGGAAGGGCGAATGGCCGGCAGGGGTAACATTTACATAGATTATGGGGACATCGTATATTTAAATGCCGAGACTCAGGAAATAATTGGTAAGGAACTCTACCACATAGTCTGGGCGGAGAGAAGTGCTGCCGGCAATGCTAAAAAGGAACGCGATCGACCCAGGCATACCTACACGAAACAGGACTGGTTGCAGATACTGGAAGCATATGATCGTGAAGAGATCAGGGGAGCCGAACCAAGATACTGGGAGGATGTCCCCATAATCTATG
>CP070800.1:1259444-1262001 GCA_020343555.1 Dehalococcoidales bacterium | reverse complement strand
CGTCAGACTGATGGAGAGTCCGTTAAGTTTCCTGGTTCAGTCAAGTCTCTTGGATAAGTCGGGAATATCTGCCTTTCGCAAACTCCGCTACGATGAACAACCGACTCCTTATCCACTCTACGAAATTGACGAAGGCGCTGTTTCCGTTAATACTGTATCCCCGGATATATTGCCTACTCCGGGAAAAGCAAAAGGCAAAGGGTTTCATTTCAATACCATAGGTGATTATTACAGCCTATATTCCGAAGGGAAGACAACCCCTGGAGAGATAGCCAGAAAGCTAATCGAATCAATAAATGAGAGTGACAGGAGCAACAAACCTCTCCGGGCATTTCTAGCATATACTCCGGATGATATTATAAACCAGGCCGAAGCATCCGAAGAGCGTTTCAGGACAGGGAAACCTCTCAGTGCTCTCGACGGAGTCCCTGTCACAATTAAAGACCAGCTTGATGTAAAAGGTTATCCGACTGCATTGGGTACCAGTTTCCTGCCTCAAACACCAGCCGCGGAAGATTCCACGGTCACGGAACGATTGCGGATGGCTGGTTCAATAATCATCGGAAAAACCAATATGCAGGAACTGGGGATGGGTGTAACCGGACTTAATCCACATCACGGAGTCGCTCGAAATCCTTATAATCCCGGGCACTACACCGGCGGCAGTTCCAGCGGTTCCGGCGCTGCTACAGCCGCAGGGTTGGGAGTCGCATCGATCTGTGCCGATGGAGGAGGATCGATTCGAATCCCGTCATCTCTGTGCGGAATGGTCGGACTCAAGCCAACTTATGGAAGGATAAGCATGCACGGTAACGCTCCTCTTTGCTGGTCGGTGGAGCATATCGGCCCGATCGCTACTACGGCCGCCGATACTGCGACTATCTATTCGGTAATAGCCGGACCAGACCCGGCAGATCCGGCGACTCTGCGTCAACCTCCTCTCATTTTCCCTGATCTAGATAACATGGATATGAGCGACTTGACGTTGGGTATATATATGGAGTGGTTCCATCACGCCGACCCGGAGATTGTCTCTATATGCCAATCCCTCGTAAAACGGCTGGAGAATATGGGAGTGAACGTTCGTGAGATATCAATATCAGGCCTTGAATCCGGAAGGGTGGCTCATGCAATTACCATAGCTTCTGAGATAGCTAACGGCACTGTACAATATTATAAAGAGCACCAACATGATTACGGGCTGGATCTGAGACTCAATCTGGCAACAGCTAAAAAATTTTCGTCACCGGATTATTTAAGATCGCAACAGGTACGAACTCGTATGATGGATGAATTCAAGCGCGTATTTGAAGAGGTGGATGTGATCGTTACACCGACTACCGGAATCGTCGCACCGTTGATACCTGAGAAGACACTTCCGGAAGGTGAATCCAACCTCACTGAGTTGTTTGAAATAATGCGTTTTATGTTTCCTGCTAACCTCACCGGTCTGCCAGCCATATCTATCCCGGCAGGATATACGAACACAGGACTTCCCGTAGGAATGCAGGTAATAGGAAAAGCCTGGCAGGAGGATACGCTGCTACGCCTTGCTTCTGCTGCTGAAACGGTGGTCGAGCGCCAAGCCCCGGCGGTGTACTTCGACCTTCTGCAGGATTTCCGGTAAATTGATCATCCGAATATTCGGTGCTATTTCTTCTTTTTACTTCTTATACTATCCAGCAGCATGGACAGCCCGTTCAGATTAACCTTGATATCACCGGGAGAAGTGGAGGACAGTAGCCGCTGCCAGATATAGGATGGTCGCAGGTAGAACTCACGATAAGCTTTACTCTCCCACCGGATGATATCTTCACGGCTTAAGGAATCGCTTTCGAAAACCGGAGCCGATCCCTCGCTTGAAGCAGCATACACATAATCTTCCCAGGGGATATCAGGATTACCTCCCCCTTCAAGATAAAGATCATACAATCGTGTGCCGGGAAAAGGAGTGGTGATGGAAAACTGCGCAAAGTCCACCTTCAGCTTTTTTGCGAACCGGATGGTTTCTCTGATTGTACCAGGAGTCTCACCGGGAGAACCGATCATAAAATAGCCGATCGCGTGAATCCCGGCTTCACGGGTATATCCCACCGCTGCTTCAGCCTGTTCGAGTGTGGTGCCTTTATCTATCACGTCAAGTATTTCCTTAGAACCCGACTCCAGCCCATACGAGATTGAGTAACAGCCTGATTGTTTCATCTTTTTTAACAGTCTTTCATCAACCAGGTTCACTCTTGTCTCACAAGACCATATAATGTCCAGTTTCCTGCTTATTATTTCTTCGGCTATCTGATACGCCCTGTTCATATCCAGTGTAAAAGAATCATCATAGAAGGCTATTTCTCTGACACCGTATTGCTCCTGAAGCCAGGCTATTTCATCCGCTACCCTGGCTGGGATCTGCCCTCTGAATCTTTTCCCGAATACCGGTTTTGAGCAATATCCACAATTATACGGGCATCCCCGACTCGTAATAAGTACTGCAAATGGTAAAGCACGACCGTGAGGAGGATGTGGTCTATAGGACTTCAGAGGTAATAAATGATATGCCAGG
>CP070800.1:1254415-1259344 GCA_020343555.1 Dehalococcoidales bacterium | reverse complement strand
GGGTAAGGTCACTATATACTTGAATATGAAAATTAGAGGTTAATAAGAGTTTTACCTGTATTATCTTTTGACAGGATTCTACTTTTTCATATTTATTTGACTGTATTCGCCATAAAGTCCTTTAGGCATACTGCTCCCGGTAATTATTAAGTAGTGCTTAACAGGTCAGTATTTCCTATGTCCTATTTTGAAATAATGCCGAAATCGCTACATCATCCAAAGGAGGTAATTAATATACTCCTTAGAATTAATTTACTGTTAAATAATGTTAAGCTTTTAAACCTTACCAGGCTGTTCCTGTGATTTTCGAGGATAGTGAGCCAAAGGTATCACAATAATACTGGCAAGTCAATATTTTGATACAAATGGAACTAATGTTAAAAAATTTTCATCTCCATCCTCTATAAAGCATCGTTCGTTGAGTCCATTTGTCTAACCCTATTTGATACTAATAGTTCTCTGGATAGAAACGTTAAGGAATATGTTAGGATACGTCACTATGATAGACATAAAGTATGGACTACAGATCAATCAAAATCACCCTGATTTTCCTGCTGATAATCACCAGTTCAATTGCTTTTCTTATCGGGAGTTGTTCGGGTTTCTCTTCTTATACACTAATAACGATTGATGATAACTCCAATTCGTTATTGTCCAACCTGTCGTCATACCAGGTAGATTCGTACACCACCTCTCATCTTGAGTATCAGGATGTTAATACGAACGAATATGCAATACTCGCTCAAAACGTTAGTGACATAGCCGATGAAGTCGATAATACTATCGAACACATACCCCAGTATCCGATTTTGACATCCCAGGATTTCCTGGAACAACATTCATTAGATCATGACGGTCAGGTTATCGTGGCAATACTCGATACAGGAATAGATGCAGACCATGAAGCTCTTTATCCGGTAGTCGCTTCGGAAATAAACTTCACCGACAGTCCGGCAGGAGTCCTGGATAAATATGGGCATGGCACACCCATTGCAGGGATAATCGCTGCTAATCCGGATTCCGATTCCGGTGTACAAGGTGTAGTATCAAATTGTCGTTTGCTTAACGTCAAAGTAGTAAATGATCGAGGTCATTACGATATGTCAGACCTGGTTGACGGGATACTATGGGCTGTAGATAATGGGGCGAACGTAATTAATATTAGTATCGTATCCGGGGAAAAGTCGACTGAGTTGGAGAAGGCAATAAATTATGCATGGCAGAATGGTGTTATTGTCGTTGCGGCGGCAGGAAATGGTGGGAGCGACGCACCGGTTTATCCGGCGGCGTACGAGCATTGCATTGCAGTAACTGCTGTTGATGACAGCGGTGATCTCATCCCTTTGGCAAATTATGGAGACTGGGTGGATATAGCGGCCCCGGGATACAAAATCTACTCAACGCTACCAGGTAATGACTATGGTTATACGTATGGAACCTCATTTGCCACTGCGTACGTCAGCGGTCTTGCAGCAAGGCTGTATCCACTCATCCAGGACTCTAATAACGATGGCAAGTCTAACGATGAAGTTTGTCGATTACTCTTAAACGATTTTCCGGGTGATCCGATACTACTGATGCGGAATTAAAGTAGTCTATATAGTGAGGTACCCGATTATCTCCATTATCGTACTAACAAGGTTTATTCACTACTGCTAACTCCACAGAGGATACATAACCCGTTAATAAAGAATATTATCAGACTGATTGTGAACACTCCTACCGCTATTAAAGATGCTAATCCAAGGCCGTCACTTATATTGGGAATTTCAAGCCCCCATAACATACTTTCACCACTTTTCAGTGCTACCCAACCAATACTTGTAGAAACAGCTTTGACCAGAACAAAGATTCCCGTTATAACGGCCAGAACTAGCCACATCCACCAGTAAAAATGAGTGAATTTTTTCAACATTCTTTTATATTTATTATCTGTTTCTTCTGCGGTGTCGTTAAATGAAAAGTGAAATAGTGTGTAGAATAAGCCAAATATTAATAGTGGATAAAATAAATCTACAATTGATCGATAAAAAAGTGAAATGTCTGAAAAATCCATTACTTCTCCTCCACTTATATTATGTGGCAGCAGTTGTTTGATTATCTATAGTATCCGTGACTATAAGATGCGATCTACTTCAAGTATTTACAGAATTATATCGAAATCCTCACGACGGAATCTCACAATTGCTAAGTCCGCGATAAGCGTTTGTTTTATTATGAATTTCCCATGTAGTCGGCGTTCTGTGATAACCGCGGGTCTCCCAAACAAGATTTTTTAGGCAGCTACCTACGTGAACATGAAAGCTGTGTCTGCACTGACACTGACCTCTGGATAGATTCCCTGCCATTTCTATAACTTTCTTAGTAAAGACCATATTGCACTTTCGTAGAAGCGAATTGGCTTATATATTATTCTCGATGAATCATAATTGTCAACCATAGATACTTGCTGTTGTAAGATTGTCAAAATATTGCTTTGAGAATCTTGGATCGTTTGATCAATTTTCAAGTTTCCTTACCCATTGACAAATTTGCGTAATATGTTTATTATTTATAATACGGAAATAAAACGATATACAGAAATAATGACATATAAAGTGTTGAACTCCCGAAAACGCATCATCCGTCCACAGTCTGCCATGTTGACCCTGTATGGTGATTATCTTCTCGACCGCGGAGAAGAAATTGGCATAGGCAGCCTGATTACTCTTTTCAATAATTTCGGTCTTTCCGACCAGGCGGTAAGGTCAGCGGTATCCCGTATGTGCCAGGCAGGCCTTCTGAAAGCACGAAGTGAAGGGCGGAAGAGTTACTATTCACTGACTCCCCGGGGGCATAACTTACTCAGCACTGGAGCTAAGCGTATTTTTATCAGGAAGGACACAAGCTGGAATGGGACCTGGAATATTGTTACCTATACCATACCTGAAGAGGAGCGGAAAACACGAGATACCCTCCGTAGAGAACTGATATGGATGGGGTACGGAGCACTTTCCGGGGCTACTATGATTTCACCATATGATCTAACGGGTGAAGTAATGGAACTTGCCGAACAACTGGGAGTAATTCATCGTATCCATATATTCCAGGCTAAAGAACAGGGCTTGATAGACGCGAAGAAAATAGTATCTTCCTGCTGGGATCTTGTCAGGATACATGATATGTACTTCGAGTTTCTTGAAAAATATCAACCTCAGTACGAACACTGGCTGGAGCGTATCAACGGTAATGAAAACATCGATGCCAGCGAGTACTTCCTGGAGAGATTCCTACTGATCCACGAATATCGTAAGTTGCCTTTCTACGATCCAGACTTGCCGGGAGAATTACTTCCTGAAGACTGGCTTCGACCGAAAGCAGCAATCCTGTTCCAGGAATTCCATGACCTGCTTACCGATAAAGCCACTAACTATTTCAATTCCGTTGTAGAAGCTTATTCATGATGAAATACAGAGCTTTAGTGAATCCATCGAATTAGAAATGGAAATATGAGATACGCAGAAACAGGCATAAACCTGCATATCGATCTTTCAAGAGGGAATATAGAGAGATCGAAGACAGATCCGAAACTGACCGACCTCTATCTCGGTGGATTGGGTACTAACGCTAAAATATTGTGGGACAGTGTACCTGTTGATAGCGATGCCTTTTCGGATGACAATATACTGATATTCAGTACCGGTCTGCTGTGCGGGACACCGGCGCCCGGAGCCAATCGTACCATCGTTTCCACCTTCTCTCCCCAGACCGGGTTGATGGCGTACTCCATGATGGGAGGATTCTGGGCTCCAGAATTGAAATTCGCCGGTTACGATAAGGTTATTTTACACGGAAAATCACCATCTCTAGTTTATATATGGATAAACAATGACAAGATAGAGATCCGTGATGCTTCTCATCTCAAGGGCAAAGGGGCACAGGAATCAGCTGAGTTGATCCGAGAAGAACTGGATGAACCGAAAGCTCATATAGCCTCTATCGGTATGGCCGGAGAGAACAGAGTGTACTTTGCCTCCATTGAACAGGGCAGGTCAAGTGCCAGTCGGGGTGGTATCGGTGCCGTCATGGGGGATAAAGGAGTCAAGGCTATTGCAGTACGGGGAACGGGACAGATTGATATTGCCCGTCCTGACGAGTTCATGGACCTCTGCAATGAGGTACTGAAATATATCCAGTTCCGCAACGAAAATCCTGTAAAGGGTGTACCTCCTATCCTGGCTGGGCTTGGTTCCCCCCAGGAAATGGCCTTAACTGACGAGGAATGGCACACTACCAATTTTACCTGGGGTAACGCTCGTCATCGCAGGAAAGACTTCTGGACGAAGGAAGTCGAAAAAGAATGGACAACAACCATGGAACAGGTCCGCGGTAGGCTTCTGAGCTGCTACAACTGCCCGATGAAATGTGGTGCGCTTATCTCACCTCCGGGAACCGACAGGTATATGATGAAATGCTATTCCAAGCTGACGTATACGATGGCGGCTATGTCTAACCTTGATTTCGGTTTTAAGATAGCCCAGCGTGCCACAGAATATGGAGTCGACGGTTTTTCGACTCCACAGGTTATGGCTTTCGCGATCGAGTTATATGAAAAAGGTATTCTCACTGACAGCGACTTGCCGGGATTTCCATCAGACAGCGAAGAAAGATTCTTCTGGCTTCTGGATAGGATCGCGAGGCGTGAAGGAATCGGTGACGTTCTTGCCAATGGCGTCTATCACGCTGCCCGTCAGATCGGCAAAGGTGCTGAAGAATTCGATCATAATACAATTAAAAAGCACGAACAACTCCCCCTGAAACTGGGTATGCTTAACCCGATATATTACCTCATGTACACTACCGGAGAAAAGATCAATATCACCCAGATCGAAGGACAATTTCCCCAGGCTCCTTTTGAGACGCAGGAAGAAAGAGAGGAATTCGTTAAGG
>CP070800.1:1249952-1254315 GCA_020343555.1 Dehalococcoidales bacterium | reverse complement strand
TCAAATAGATATTGGAAATGCTCGTACTTCGATCACATCGAGGATGACGACGGGTGTACCTCAGGCCGATGGAAATATCCAGCCGGAAGCAGTGATGAATGTAGATAATGTAGCCAGCGCCGTATTATACATGGCAAATCTACCACCGGAAGCAAATGTACAGTTCATGACCATCATGGCAACAAAAATGCCCTTTATCGGTCGTGGTTAAAGCTAAAGACGTTACCGAGCGGATTATTCTCCCGCAAATTCCTTGAGTATCGGTAGAATACCGCCTTTGGATAATATCTCTTTAAGATCTTCCGATAATGGTTCGCATGATAAGACTGTTTGAAGATTGACGTTAGTGAGGGTTACGGCGTCTAGATCCAGTTCAAGCGTATCGTTTTCCCGAAAAGTCACCGACACTCGCGGACAGACAATTACCGGCAAGCCTATGGAAATTGCATTTCGGAAAAAGATACGGGCGAAGGACTCGCAGATTACAGCAGCAATTCCGCTAGCTTTCAACACAGTAACGGCTTCTTCTCTACTTGAACCGCAACCGAAATTCTCACCTCCGACAATGACATCTCCTTTCTTCACCTCCAGAGCAAATTGCGGATTCACCATTTCAAGCGCGTGCGTTTTCATTTCCTCTAGTGGCGTGTTCATATAACGCCCGGGTATAATCACATCGGTATTGACGTTATCCCCGAATTTCCAGACTTTACCTCTTATCAAATCCATCTCTGTCTTACCTCAGGTAATTCCGCGGATCGGCTATCTTTCCCTCTATTGCCGATGCAGCAACTGTTGCCGGAGATGCCAGGAACACACTGGAGTCAGAGCTTCCCATCCTTCCTTTGAAATTCCGGTTTATAGAAGCGACGCAATTTTCTCCGTCCGCAAGTAATCCCATGTGACTGCCGAAACATGCTCCGCAACCCGGAGGACATATTGTCACTCCTGCCTTTAAAAACACTTCGATAAGACCCTCAATGGCAGCTTGGCTGTATACTTCGCTTGAAGCCGGAACAACAAGAAATCTGGTTTGCTGATTTATCTTCCTGCCCTTGATGATTTCAGCCGCAATCCGTAAATCCTCAATCCTGCCGTTCGTGCAGGAGCCAAGAAGTGCCTGGTGTATCCTGGTTCCAGTCAGTTCAGAAACAGGCTTAACATTATCAACTTCATAGGGCAACGCTATCTGCGGCTCTATGTTCGACACATCTATTTCATATACTGCTTTATAGATGGCATCTTTATCCGCATACACCGGTTTGTACTGTTTTGTCGTTCTTTCTTCCAGATATTCCTCTACTTTCTCGTCAGGTTCGAAAATAGCAAATTTCGCTCCGATTTCCACCGACATATTACTTATTGTTAGCCGGCTTTCGAGGCTCATTTCTCTGGCTGTCGGACCGGAAAACTCTATAGACATATATTGCGCCACGCTTGTTGAGTATTTACCGGCGATATAGAGTATTACATCTTTTGAAGTAACTATCGGCGGTAAGGTGCCCGATAAGATGAATTTGATAGTTTCCGGGACTCTGAACCACAGTTTACCCGTAGCCATTACATAGGCTACCTCCGATGAACCGATCCCGGTAGCAGCAGCACCCAAAGCACCGTGAGTTGTAGTATGCGAATCGCCGGCGACGATGAGTTCTCCCGGCACCACCCAACCCTTTTCAACCAGTACCTGGTGTTCGATTCCAACCCCTACATCGTAGAGATTATTCACACCGAGGGACTGTAACGAGTCTCTTATCTGCCTGTGGAGTTCAGCCTGTTCTACCGTAGAAGGAGGACTGTAGTGATCGAATACAACGACTATCCTGGTTGGATCCCATAGTTTCTTCACTCCGGCTTCGTTGAGTATCGGAATGATATTCTTCAAACCGGAATCGTTAGCCATAACCAGGTCGATGTCCGCTGTCACGTATTCTCCGGTTCGGACCTCCTGCTTTCCGGAAGCTCTGGCCAGTATCTTCTGAGCGATTGTCATTCCCATTTTGCGTCCAGTTCCTTTACCTGAATATCACTTAATATACCTCAATACTGCTTCGGCAAATTGAGTTGTACTGGCTGTTCCTCCCTGGTCCGTGGTCAGATCCTTGCCTTCCTTATAGACCGCTACTAAAGCTTTTTCAAGGCTGTCAGCTTCCTGATCCATGCCAAAGTAATCAAGCATATACTTTGCTGACAGAATTGCTCCGGTAGGATTGGCTATATTCTTACCGGCAATATCAGGAGCCGTACCGTGGACTGATTCGAAATAAGGCACTTTACCGCCAACGCAGGCGCTGCCGGCCATGCCGAGACCACCGGCTATTTCAGCCGCTTCATCGGTCAGTATGTCACCGAATAGATTGGAGGTTGCTATGACGTCGAAACTCCCGGGAAATCTTACCAGTCGCCGTGCCATATCATCCACGTAATACCTTGTATAGGTGAGTTCCGGGTAGTTTGCTAATTCTTCCTGTACAGCTTTTTCGAGCATACCACAGGTTTGAGGGAACATATTGGACTTTGTCACGACCGTGATATTCCCCGGATAACCTTTATTTTTTCTGCTTTGTGCAAACTCGCAGGCGTATTTTGCGAAACGCTTCATCCCGATTTCCGACATTATTCTCAAGGCAAAATTGCCTTTTCCATAATCGTTAAGTGATTTCCCGTGCCGTGTACGGAAATCCGGCAGCTTCTCCTGTAGTACAGTGAGATCGTCTTCAGCGTAGGTATACATACCTTCGCTGTTTTCTCTGAGGATTACAAAGTCTATTCCTTCCGGACTCTTTAACGGGCTGGCTGCTCCTGTGTAATATTTTGTCGGTCTTATATTTACATAGTTACCCAGCCCCCAGCGCAGATACATAATTATCGGATCGCTGGGAGGATTTGCTGAGCCGAAAAACACCGCATCGGATATCTCGCATTGCTCTTTCGTTTCCTCTGGTAAAACCGTACCGTGAGTTTCGAGAGCTGCTTCTCCGTTGGGAAGCATTTGAATTTCAACAATGAAATTTGCTTTTTCAAGTATATAACAGGCAGCGCCGACTACCTCAGGACCTATGCCGTCACCACCCAGAACTGCTATTTTCTTAATCATGAATTACTCCTTTCATCCTTTCCTTGAGCTGATTTAAATGAATGATGTTTCTTTTATCTGAACAGGTTTTTTGAATCTATCCAGGCAAAAAAGACTGATATCTGTAAAAGATGTTTCTCCATTCAGTATCAATTCTGCCATAATTCTACCGACTGCTGGAGAATGCATGAAACCGTGCCCACTGAATCCGCATGCCAGGTATACTCCTTCGAGACCGGGTGCGTTACCGAGGATCGCCATGTTATCCGGCGTATCGGAATGAAGCCCTGCCTGTGCTCTCATGATACCAATATTTTCAAATATCGGAAACCGATAACAAATTTCAGGACCGACAATTTCAGTGAAATAATCCCAGTCTATCGACATGTCAAAACCTTCAGGTTCCTCAGGATTACGCTTACCGAAGATCAGACACGGACCTTCGCGGCGTAACCAGAGTCCGCTGTGAAAATCGACGATCATCGGGAATCTAGCCCAGACAGGATTGTCGATAAATTCCGAATGATAAATGGTCTCGGTAATAAAAATATGGCGTTTGGCAGGACAGACCGGGATATCCAGACCAATCATTTTTCCGATCAATTTTGCATATGGTCCGGCCGCATTTACTATAACCGGAGTTTCGAGTTTGTCTCCGTTTGTTGTTATCTCTTTCACACCGTTTTTCTTCTCAGTTATCTCAATTATCTCTGTGTCTTCAATAATTTGTACACCGTGTTTTCGGGCAGCAGATGCGAATCCGTTAACGACTGAATAAGGATCAGCGTACCCGTCACTCCGACAGAATGAACCTCCCAAGATATCATCCGGTCTCAACTGTGGAACCATTTCCATGACTTCAGAAGATGAAAGGAGATCAACTTCTAATCCAAGTGTTCGCTGCTGTTCTACGTTCTGTCGGAGAGCTTTCATATCATCATCGGTTGTTGCCAGTATAAGGTACCCATTTTGCCGGAAATCTGAATGATGTCCGGTTTCATCCTCGAAATGGGAAAAGAACTTTACACTCTCCATAGATAAACGAATATCTGCTTCAAGAGAAAATTGCTGCCTGATACCGCCGGCACATTTTTCCGTGGAACCCGAGCCAATGTAATTCTTTTCGAGGACAACCACGTCGTTGCAGCCCTGTTTCGCCAGATGAAAGGCAATACTGGTACCGATAACACCAGCGCCTATAATCAATATACTGGCTGTTTTCACATCAATCTCCGTGTAAAACCATGTGATTCTAAACATATATTCTACCAGAATAACAGCGATTGG
>CP070800.1:1247036-1249852 GCA_020343555.1 Dehalococcoidales bacterium | reverse complement strand
GTCGAGAGATATCCGGAACTGGATGAATGGCTGTTCACTAAAGACAGGGACCTGAATAACATGTTCGATGTATTCGTAAACATGCAAAGTACTCTGTCGGAAAGACTGACAACGAGAGTTAAAGACGGAGATGATATTAATCTGGTTGTCGTAATAGCCGGGGGATAATCCGATAATACGGTAGAGGATGAGTATATGAGTGTCAAGGTACATATCCATCCTTCGTTGCAACATATTACAGATGGTCAGGAAGTTGTCGAAGTCGATGGGACGAGTGTCGGCGAGTGCTTCGATAACCTCGTAGCAGAACATCCAGGACTCGAAGAATGGTTATTCGAAGAAAAGGAAAAACTCAGTAAATATATCGAAATCTTCGTTAACGACGAAAGTGCTTATCCGGAGGAACTGGTTAAACCTGTGAAAGACGGTGACGAGGTTTATATATTAATGCAGATTGCCGGGGGTTAACAGGCGAAAATCCTCACGAATATTCGAATATACGGTGCAAGAATAGAAGAAAATATCCAAAATATCGACGAGTTCTTAAAATCCAGGTCTATTAAACCTCAACACGAGTGGGGCTGGCAGGTCGCGGTATATCTGTATCTTGCTGGAATAGGTTCCGGATCGATGGCTATCGGCCTGTTAATGTACTGGTTGGGCTATATTCCCGATGGATTAAGACCTATCATTCTCTGGGGACCTGTACTTGTTGCTATAGGCGCCCTCTTCCTTGTTCTTAAATTGGGAGTTAAAAGGAGATTCCTGAATACCATCATGAATCCGATGACTTCCTGGTTATCGCGAGGTTTCTATATACTCTCTGTCTGTATTGTCATCGGCGGCGTGGACTTTCTGATCTCGCTTCTTCCCTATTTGAATATAGATATAGAAATCTGGTCATGGCTGATAACTTCACTTGATATCATCAGTTTTATTTTTGCACTTGGTACAGCTGTGTACACTGGTATTCTAATCATGTCCGTCAGGTATGTACCGTTCTGGGATACCTGGCTCCTACCAGCGTTATTTACGGTATCAGCCCTCTCTACCGGAGCTATGGCTATAATGCTTGTATCAACAGGATATAATATTTTCGCCACATCCACCGGATTTCCGGAGCAGATGGTAAACACTCTTTCCTCTTTAGAACAGGTAATGATCGTCATAGAAGCAATAGTTTTGGCTTCATTTATCTTTACCCGGTACAGAATTAGAGAGTACGGTATGTATTCGGTCCAGTTATTGCTATCCGGTAACCTGAAATACGTTTTCTGGATGGGTATCATTGTGTGCGGATTTCTATTCCCTATCATTCTTGAGGGAGTATACTCACGCCTGCACGATCAGCATTTCCTGTTGTTCTTGGCAGGTGCATTCCTGCTGTTGGGAGGATTTTTTATTAGGTACGTGATTATTTACGCGGGTATAAAAGAGGAACCACCTATGCAGCGCTGGTTGGAAAACCGAAACTACCTCGAAGTTATTAATAAAAACAGTTATTTTCAGACACACAGAAGGGAGTTATAGATATGCAGGGAAAAGTACTATACATCGACCACGAAAAATGTACGGGATGCAGAGAATGTGAACTGGCCTGTTCCGTTTTTCACACAGGGGCCAGCAATCCCAGCCGAGCCCGGATAAAAGTATTTAAATGGGAGTGGGAAGGAATCTATCTCCCGATGACATGCCAGAACTGCGAAGATCCCTTCTGCGTCGAAGTTTGTCCTACAAAAGCCTGTCATAAGGATCCGGAACTCAACCGGGTGGTGATAGATAAAGACAAGTGCATCGGATGCAAGACCTGTATCGTTGCCTGTCCTTTCGGGGCCCCGTTGTTCGACAAAGCCGAGGGCATTACCGTAAAGTGTAATTATTGTGATGGTGATCCGCAGTGTGTAAGGTTCTGCGAAACGAATGCCATCCGCTACATCGATGCCTCCCAAGTAAACGATACGAGACAATACGCAGCAGCAGAGAAACTTCTCAAAACCATACCCAAATAGAATGTCACCTTATAAACGGATCTCTGTTTTCACCATTCTATCCGTAATAAGGAATGTGAAATAAAAAAGCTGTGCAACTGCCATATCACGTAGCTGCACAGCTTTCGCTTATTATAATCGCAATTTACACTTTCTGGATCTTACACAGCAGTGCTTTCATCTCAGTATAACCGGTGATCGGATCTCTGACATCAGCCGAGGTAAGTAGATTCGCATTAGCCTCAACCCAGCCGTGCGGGATACTGACGACATTAAGAGCCATCTCTTCGATCAAGTGGGCTTTCATCTCAATCTTCCCCTTGTTTGTTTCTATGGACATCATATCACCGTCAGATATTCCGTATTCATTTGCTGTCGTCGGATTAATTTCGGCGATCGGTTCCGGAGCATCTTTTTTCAACGACGGTAAGGTTCTGTATTGAGTGTGAGTATATTGAGGAATGCGTGAACCTGTGGTTAAAATTACCGGATACTTCTCAGCGAGTTCCGGCGAATTGACCGGACTCTGTGTCGGCTCGATATGATGAGGGATGGGATCATAGCCATTCTCTTCCAGTGTTTCTGAGTAAATTTCTATTTTCCCGGAAGGAGTCCGGTATTTTGGAATAAGGTATTTACTGCTTTCATCAACGTAGTACATACCCTCAGGATGTTCTTTATCAAGCTGTTCTCTTGTCACGCCACTGGGCTCTAGGAAGAAATCTACCACTTCCTCGTCAGAATTCCAGGGGAAGTACTCGTCATATCCCATTCGCCTGCCAAGTTCGGTCCAGATTTTCCAGTCAGGCCAGCTTTCACCGACCGGAT
>CP070800.1:1241809-1246936 GCA_020343555.1 Dehalococcoidales bacterium | reverse complement strand
GACAGTATCGTTGTTGGAGAGGTTAAGCAGTGGAAGGTGAGTTAACGCTCGACAAATATTATCGAAGGCATCTTCGTATTGCGATATCGATATCGAGATAGTGCTTTTCATTCGGTTTCACCAATATATAAGTCCACATCCCGGTTGGCATAGATAAGGTTATAGTGAGTGGATTCTTTCAACCAGACGCGAACTTCCGGAATCAGTTGGGTATTATCGTAATTAAACTCCTGTATCGACTGTTCGTACCTGCCAACATTAATGTATTGAGGTGTATCACTCTTAATATACTCACTAGTGAATAAATTATTATTACATTCCAGTTGCTGTAAATCAACTTTATAATAACCCGCATATGAATATTCCCGAGGTCTGAGACCACCTATCAGGTAGCCCTCCTTCGTGTTATCCTGGATGAAATGCCAGTATGCAATCTCACCGCGAGGTACAGTGTCCCTGACAGCATTACCATAATGAGAAATTACGTGCAGAGGAAGCGCGATCAATAACACTAAACAGAGAATCCCTGATGTTGTTCTGTAATTGAGCAACCTTACACCAAAATATCCTATGGGAACCAGGACGAACATATAGGTACGCATTATGAGCTCAAAGGTATACAAACCGGTGAATGTCATGAATATTGCCACTATCGCTAAAGCCAGAATGGTACTATCGGCTTTTTCTTTGAGTTTGCGGGAGATGATGAACCCACCTAAACCGATTACACAAAATAAAGCGCTGAATGCTATCCGGATAGTATTAATACTGGTATGAGATAGACTGGTGGTGGTGTTGGACCCGGTAAAAAAACTGCTGAACAACGTATCAAGTCTGAAGGCACGATCGAGAAAAATTGGTAGCTGGTATTCGAACTGGGTTGAGGCTCCATACACAGTCCAGGTAATAATAAATACACCCGCTATCATCAGAATGCTGATTAACTTTGATTTTTTTGTGACCCATAATGCCGCTATACTGAGAAATCCGGCAATAGAAGTTAGTATGTGGGTTATCACTAGAGACGCCATTAATATGATAGCTTTCAGTCTTTCTGCAACCGTGACATTTCCTTCTTTTACCAGGCTTGCTTTAATGAGCACCGCAATCACAAACATAAAGAGGAAAAACGCCATACCCTGAGGTGAAACATAGATCTGGCCGATCCAGTTACCCAGGTAAAATATCCAAATAGCTGCCCAAACATAATTGTTCTTGCCGATGGTATATTTGAAAAATAGATAGAGTGGGAACAATACGAGAAATTGCATGAGAAAAGTACCGAAGAAGGCTAACATATCAAGACTATTAATCCCTGTGATATCTGCAAACACAGACTGTAATATGGGCATACCCGGCCAGTTGTGATACCAGAGTGATGCCGGATTGAGATGGCCGAATTGATTAATATAGTCGATGTAGCTGAAGTAGAAAGAATATGTAGTATCCATAAACACGGAATTACTTCCAATCAGGACTGGGGTTAACCACAGCATTACGATGAGACAGCATAACTGGAAGCATAACAATGTGCTGTGATTTTGGGGTGAGTTCCACAATATGAATGAAGCAATAGTGAGTATACAAAGAGCTATAAAAAAGATAAACGGGAAGCTATGGAAGAGTCCGTAGAATCCTATGTTCAGTTCAGCATAGAGAAGGCTTAGAGACCATAGAAACAGAGATATAACAGTAAGAATTAAGGAAATTCTCCTCAGAGAGAACTGCAATACTATGGATTTAGGAATTGTTTCAGCAATTGTTACCATAATATTCCTGATAGTTATTTATTCTTGATGTGGTCTATCAATAAACTACCATAATCTATTTAAGTGTATTAATCAGATTCATAAGTGAATACCTTTTCATGTTATATCATACATGATATACTGATGGCAATCTAATATTAATAACAGATTAGCTTATGTCGGTAATAATAAAAGATGAATTGATAGCACTGAATCTTGTTTCAATCCTTCTTCTCTTCTGTGTCCTGTTCCTGCCTGATAATCCACTACGAATAATTCCTGGAATCCCTTTTGTCCTTTTTCTGCCTGGATACTCCCTGATCGCTGCTTTATACCCGCGAAAAACCAGCATTAATGGAAGGGAAAGAGTACTATGGAGTATCGGACTTAGCGTAGCAATTGTTCCTCTTATAAGCTTGTCTCTGAATCTAATACCTCCAGGTATACGTCTCGTACCTGTGGCAATCGGTATGGCTTCGTTTATATTCATCATGTCATCTGTTGCATGGTATCGCAGGCGAAGTCTTGTAGAATATGAAAGATTCTCCATATCGTTTAGCTTGAATACACCATCGAGATGGCGAGAAGCGCCCAATTTTGATAAAACTTTGTACATCTGTCTTACTCTGGTGATCCTATTCTCAGTAGGAGTAATGGGTTATAAAATCACCAATCCCGTGCCTGAAGAGAGAATTACCGAATTATTCATCCTTAATGTCGAGGGTAATGCTTTCGACTATCCCGACCGGTTGAAAATCGGCGAAGAAGCGAAGGTAGTAATTAGCATCACCAATTCCGAACATGAGGAAATGTCCTACAGACTGGAAGTGAAGATCGACGGAGAATTGACTAACACGATTGGAGATATAAAACTTGAACATGGCGAGACTTTAAAGAAGGAAATCACGTTTGGTTTTTCTCATTCAGGAGTAAATCAGAAAGTGGAGTTCTCGCTTTTTCGTGCAGATGAGACTGAACCTGTGGTCACTCCACTGTACCTCTGGATAGATGTTCTTGAATAACCAACAGGTAAATTACCGATTAGTCATTCACGTATCCACTCTTTTGTAACTTTCGTATCGAAAGTATTATTTCCATCGAGCTTTAGTTTGCCTTTTATAACTCCTGTCGGCAGGTTCATTTCACCGGATATGGTCCCTCTTATAATACATTTCGCGATCCCCGACAGTAACGGCGGAGCGCTTGTTCTCATGCTGAACGTATGGTTTACATTAAGAGAATCGTCGGGTGCTATGCGTTGTATGCCTAAATCTTGCGTAAGTAATTTGTAATAATCTCCCGCCCTGCCTGAACCGATGTGCGATATGTACATTACAAGGCTGGGAAAAATATCCAACGGGCATCTGTCATCAGTATTCTTATAGGTGAGTGTCGCAGAAATCAAGGCTAGGTAATTTCCCGAGCTTTCTCTGATTATGGAAACATTGCCGAAATCACTGATTCTCCAGGTATACCGTTCGGACTCCCAGGACCTGGAGCTTCTCCACCACGTTTTCATCACCTGCCACAATCCCAACGGGTATTCAGCCCATTTACGACCGATGTCAGATGATTGTATATCGTTATCCGGGTTATCCATGCCACAATTCTACCACAATGTTCAAGTGAAATTAATAAAGAATACTGTCATTAAAATTTGTCAAATATGACACTCATATGTCAGCTATCGATACCTATACTATATTTGACCTGGCTTTATCTGTAATAAACAGGTTGAAACAGGATATTCCGAGTATATAATGGGAGGGGAATGAGTACAGATTATCGGAGAGTACTACATGGAACTCAAGCGAATATCAGACAGGATATTTTACCTTCCGGTAGAAGAAAGAACGGACAGACCGATACTCGGTTATATCAGGGGAGATAGATACTCACTGGCGGTAGATGCCGGGAATTCTTCAGACCATGTAGAAAAGTTTTACCGGGAGTTGAGGGAGTCTGGTCTGAGACTGCCTGACTTTACTGTGATCACTCACTGGCACTGGGATCATAGCTTTGGGATGCATGCGGTATCAGGGAAGACAGTAGCCAGTTATTTAACCAATGAGAAACTTGCCGAAGTACAACAATGGAAGTGGACCGATGAAGCCATGCAAAGGCGGTTTCAGTCAGGTGAGGAAATAGAATTCTGTGACCAGTGTATCAGGCTGGAATATCCGGACAGGAGTAAAATAAAGGTTGTCATAGCAGATATTGAATTTACCAGCTCAATTACCATTGACCTGGGAGGTATTAGTTGCGAAATCAGGGAATTTACTGCACCACATTCAATCGACTCGGTATTAGTCCATGTCCCGGAAGAGAGAATCGTTTTCATAGGTGATGCAGAAAGTGGGGATTTTTCTTTCAACAACGGAGAGTATGACAGGGATAAGTTAGCGGAGATGATAAAAACGTTTGAGGAGATCGATGCCGATACGGTTATGCCCGGACATGACGATACCCAGCCAAAGGTGGCTGTTCTGAACTTCCTGAAAAACGAACTGGAAAGACTGGTCCGTCATAATCTGTGAATAACAGGAGGTAATTAAAATGATAGAACTACCTGAAGCAGTTAATCTGGCAAAACAACTCACAGAAACAATCAGCGGAAAGAAGATCAAAGAGGTAATTGCAGGATATTCACCCCACAAGTTCGCCTGGTACCATGGCGATCCTGCAGATTACAACGGTCAACTCAAGGGGAAAATTATCGGTACGACTGTATCCTATGGAGGTCTGGTGGAGATTGCGGCTGACGGCTCTGTCATTCTTTTCGGTGATGGTGTTACCCTGAGATATCACGGTGAGGGCGAGAAGCGCCCGATAAAGCACCAGTTACTCGTGGAATTCGAGGACATGTCTGCGATCAGTGCATCAGTGCAGATGTACGGCGGAATGTGGAGTTTCAGAGAAGGAGAATTTGATAATCCCTATTATGATGTAGCCAGGGAAAGACCATCTCCTTTGTCCGATACGTTCAACCAGGAATATTTCTCTGCCATGGTAAATTTTCCTGAAGTTCAGAATTTGAGTGCCAAGGCGTTTCTTGCCACCGAACAGAGAGTACCGGGTCTGGGGAACGGCGTGTTGCAGGATATTCTCTATAATGCAAGGATTCATCCCAAGCGAAAGGTGGAGACACTGGACGATGGTGAAGGAGAATCACTTTTTAACTCGGTGAAGGCTACCCTCAAGGAAATGACCGACCGGGGAGGAAGAGATACGGAGAAGAACCTGTTCGGCGAACCGGGAGGATACCGTACGAAATTAAGTAAAAACACCGTCAGCATGCCCTGTACGGTATGCGGGAAGATGATAGTCAAACAGGCGTATATGGGTGGCAGTATATATTTCTGCGCGGGATGTCAGAAAT
>CP070800.1:1238444-1241709 GCA_020343555.1 Dehalococcoidales bacterium | reverse complement strand
GATAGACGAAACACTTAGGGACTCCATGGGATACTAACACGGCAGTGATATTCCCAATGAATCGAAAGGGCGGAGGAATTTCCTCCGCCCTCGTATTTTCATAACCTGAATCATGATTGAATACAGGGAGATTATATGCTATGTTTCGAACATATAGGGAACAGGATGGAGGTATAAAGAACAATGGCTGAATCCAAATACGGACATCACGTGATAACGGAAATCAGGCGTCATTCACCACTTTCACCCGAAAGACAGGGTCCAGATCCTAGTTATATCCCACCGCCGGGAACAGGCGGCCGCATACAACTGCTATATCTCGATGACTCGATGATTGATGGTGCCTTTTACTCCGAGTGTGTCTGGATACTTCCCGGTGGCAAACTGCCGGGCGCTGCAGAACCGAACTCTCACGCTCATGATTTCGACGAGATCGTCACTTTTATCGGAAATAACATTGAAGACCCGTACGACCTGGGCGGAGAGATCGAGTTCTGGCTGGAGGACGAACCACAGATACTCACGAAAAGCTGCATAATCTTCATACCGAACGGTATGTTTCACGGTCCACTGGTTATCAGGCGAGTGGACAGACCCATATTTCATACCGCCATGGGAACCGGCCCGATCTACCAGCAGTATTTTAAGGATCAGACTTAACGAAAAAGCTGTCAGCCCAGCCTTCAGCGAACGTTCCGGCGCCAAGCATTATTGCCATTTCTATGTAAGGTTTGGTGCATTTTCGGAAGTTCAACGGACCGTGGCGTAATCCCCTGGGAATGAATACCCCGAAACCGGAGTCCATAGTAAACAGTTCTCCTCCGAGTCCGAAATCCATGTCACCTCCAAGCGCTTCAGGATTTTCGGGATCACTGCCAATGTGGATAACTATCTCGTCATATTGCTCGTGACGCATTTCACCGATGCTGGGTTCCACTTCTCCCCAGATCCAGCCGAACTCTATATAACAGTCGGCTGCGTTTATCTGCGTTCTACTCATGTAGGTCATTGTGGGAGCCTGTCTGCCTTTCGTAAAGACACCACCCGTCTCACGTATCGGGCTGCGTGCTACATACTGCTCAAAGTCGAACTCATCGCTTTTTGGAGGTGGTTTACTGCCTGGTTCTGGCAGTGTATATTCAGGAGAGACGTCTTTTGCTTCACCGGCACCAAGCGTCAGTGTCATCTGGAGATGGGGGAACCGGAAATCTTTCCAGGTTACCGGTCCGTGCCGAGTGCCCTTGGGGATGAAAATACCGGTCGTGGTGTTGAACGTTATCGGCTGACCGCCGATACAATATTCGATATCTGCCCCAAGGTCCTGCGGCGTCCTGTAATCACCGCCCCAGTAAATGATTATCTGGTCGTGGTCGTGGGTGTGTTCGCCGATGCAGGGGGCCGGTTCGGGAAGTCCGGATATCCATCCAAGCTGCAGGTAATTGTTGCAGTCAGTGATCAGGTTGTTGCTGATATAGGTCATCGGAGGAGACTGGTAATTCTTAATCGGGACTGTGTTTCCCTCATAAGCAGGTTTGGTAACGAAATATTTTTCATAATCGGATTTAGCCATGTTTCCGTACTCCTCTCAACCCGTAATGGTGTGAACAATAATACTTCAGTAAGTCCGCAGTGTCAAAACTACTAGGGTTTAACAATCGCTGCTTTTTACACTGTTAATACTCACCCCCTATATCCCCCTCTCTTTCCGAACCTTGTATTTGTATGAAAGATCTTTGCAGAAAGAGAGGGGGACAGAAGAAGCGAGAGGGGGCGAAGCCCCCTCTCGCAAACACTTCCCCTTTCTGGCTATAAAAACCTACAGATGCCACTAATGATTTTAGCCGGAAAGGGAATAAAGGGGATAGGCACTAATGAACATACATATGTTAATCGAGAATTTTGATAAACTAATCGGTAATTTTATTGACAAAGCAAACTTATACGAATAATATTACTGACGTAAAACCATTGTTCATCTTCTGACTTTACTCCGTAAGTTAATGGATTATTCGACGCTAAGAATATGAGAGCTGTATATACGCATGTAAAAGGAGGGAAGAATGGATCTCGGACTGAAAGGTAAAGTTACGCTGGTCACTGGCGCCGGGAGTCAGAAGGGTTTTGGTAGAGGAATTGCCGAAGTCCTGGCTGACGAGGGGTGTGATATCGCGGCATGTGACATGGATATTCAAGGATCAGAACAGACCGCTTCAGATGTTTCTAAAAAAGGCGTCAGGGCGATTGCTGTTAAGGCAGACATCACGAACGATGCCGAAGTAAAAGAAATGGTCAACAAGGTGCTGGACGAGTTCGGCAGGATCGATATACTCGTTAACAATGCCGGTGGAAGCGTCCCCCCGATGAATTTTGTTGATACCACGGAAGAAAGATGGGCGAGGGACATCAATCTGAATCTGATCGGTACAACCATCGTTACAAGAGCAGTCCTTCCGCAGATGATCGAACGGAAAAGCGGGGCTATTGTCAGCATTTCATCGATCGCCAGTACCATGGGTACCGCAGGAGGAACTGCCTACGCTGCAGCCAAAGCCGGTATCAATAATTTTACCCGTTCACTTGCCCAGGAACTCGCCAAAGATGGGATCAGTGTAAACTGTATCGCTCCCAGTCTTGGTAAAACTGCTTTCTATGACGAATTTCCAAAAGAATTTACCGAGAATTTTATGAACAGAGCTGTCGAAGCCGGAAGGTATGTTACCCCGGAAGAAATAGGGAATGTTGTTGCGTTCCTAGCTTCGGATGCTACCAACCGGATCATGGGACAGTGCATCCATGTGACCGGTTAAGCGGGTACTGATGTATCTGAAGCTGATTAACAAAATCGAAGGGAGAATACAATGGACCTGGATTTAAAAGACAAAGTAGCGTTAATCACCGGAGCCGGCAGCCAGATAGGCTTCGGTAAGGGAATGGCGATGGCCCTGGCTAAAGAGGGAGTTGACATAATAGTTTGCGATATGGACCTGGAAGGGGCTGAAAAAACAGCCGAGGATGTGCGAGAGACCGGACGAAAGGCAATTGCCCTGAAAATGGATATCACCAGCACCGATGATGTGAAGCAGGGTGTTGAAGCTGCTCTCAGGGAATTCGGTAAGATAGATATATTGATAAACAATGCCGGGGTGGGCACAACACCGTTACCTTTCGTTGAATCCACTGAAAAAGACTGGGATATTAATATCAACGTTAACCTTAGGGGAACAATGAATGTTACCAAGGCGGTCTTGCCCCAGATGATCGAACG
>CP070800.1:1230604-1238344 GCA_020343555.1 Dehalococcoidales bacterium | reverse complement strand
TATCAACAGCTTGACGGGGTCGCCCGGCAGATATTAGAGCTCTACCTGTCTTGATCAACAGGTCGCATCTCTTACCTTTATCTTCCGGATCGAGAACCTCCTGCACTTTCAGAGCCTGCTGGAGAAGTCTTACCGCTTCACCGAACTCGTATACGTCAGTAGCGCGCTTCGCCGCCATTTCTCCGTAACTGACCGCTTTTGCCAGGTCGTCTACTTCGGTGGAGTAGGAGAAATGTTCTGCCAGTTCGGCGGCGTGTTCCTGGAGTCGATTGACATACACTTCCTCTAAGGCTTTTGCCACCTGCTGATGCAGGCGAATGCGGCGGGGAGCGATGTTCTCCTCGTAGAGTATCGTCCGGAAAAATGCGTGGGCAAAGCGGTAGGTAACTCCCGCACCTACAGCAGAGCGTTCCTCTATGATAGCCACGTTCTTGGCTTCTTCAATTGCAGTCAGAAGATCATCTTCAGGTATATCAGCCACCTTCTGCAGCACGTCCAGCCTGAACTCACGACCTATCACGGCTGCTACGGACAGAAGCCTGTTGCATTCTTCACTCAGGTTAGAGAGGCGCTTCCCGATAACATCCCGGAGTCCTTCGGGGATACTCATCTGGATGGTAGTTGCGTCCGAGGTAACCAGTTTCCCACCGGCACGGACAAGCAGTTTCTCTTCGGTAAGGTAGCGTACTACCTCCTGGACGAAGAGGGGATTTCCCTCGGTCTGATTATGCACTGCCTGGGCCAGTCCGAAGGGTATCTCTTCTCCGGTGATGCCTGTCAACATCCTGCCTACCTCTTCGGCACTCAAACCTCTCAGTAAGACCCGACCGAACGTAGAAACTCTTCTCAGTTCAGCCAGGGCAGCCGACAACGGATGAGTTCTGTCAACTTCAACGTCGCGGTAGGTACCGACGATCAACAGTCTCGTATTACCCAGGTTGCGGGACACGTAGGAAAGCATTTCAAGGGTACCTTTATCGGCGTCGTGAAGGTCTTCAAGCAGTACCATCATCGGTTTTACGGAAGCCGCGTTTGCCAGGAATGATGAAACAGCCTGCATCAGCCGGTATCTGTCTTCCTCGGGATTCTGGGATTCTCTCGGTTTCACATGGAGTTTCTCTCTTACTTCGGACACTATTTTCGCCACATCGGTTGCACCTGATCCCAATTCTTTCTTCAGGTCTTCAACCTCCCTGTCCAGGACATAGGAACGCATCGCTTCGACGAAGGCAAGGTAGGGGAGTGACAGAGAGCCTTCTTCATAACAGTACCCGATCAGCGTTTTTCCACCCTTCAGGGTAACGTAGGTTTTCAACTGCTCGCAGAGGGAAGTCTTGCCTATACCCGGCTCTCCCACTACCATCGAAAGAGAGCCCTGACCGGACATGGCGCTATCGAAGGCGGTCTTGAGCTGTTTCAGTTCCTGCTCTCTACCGACGAATATTCTTCGGTAGAGGGGATTTTCAGTAGGTGACTGGGTTTCCACAGTCTCTTCTTTCAGATCACCTTTTTCTATCGATTCCAAAGCTTGGAGGACAACGCTAGCGGAAGCAGGTCTCTTATCAGCATCTTTTTCAAGGAGCAACATGATAAGTGATTCGAGTGCTGGTGACAGATCAGCCCTGTGCCAGGTGGGCAGGATCGGTTGGTTATTGATGTGTTGGGTTACCACCGCCACGTAGTCGTCACCGACGAACGGCGGTCTACCGGTTACCATTTCGTAGAGCATTGCACCCAGCGAGTAAAGGTCGGATTTTTCGGTTACTTCTCCGCCTTCAGCCTGTTCGGGCGGCATGTATGAATAAGTACCGACCATCATGCCTTCAACGGTCAGTCTGGAGACATCGCTCATTACCGCCAGGCCGAAATCGCCTATCTTGGCAGTGCCGTCCTCGGTCAGCCAGACATTACCCGGCTTGATATCACGATGGATAACTCCCTTGGAGTGGGCAAAGTCAAGTCCGCGGCATACTGCTTTAGCGATACTGATAGCTTGGTCGAGGGGCAGTTTATGGTCGGGTGCTTTTTCTATAAGTCCTTCGACATCGCCACCAGTCATGTTGGGCATGACGATATAGGGTTGCCCGTTGATTTCATCCATTTCGAAGATTGACATTATGTTGGGGTGATCGCCGAGTTTCCCCATAGCCTGGGCTTCACGGGTGATGCGTTTCCTGGCTTTTTCGTCGAGATTTTCGGTCTTGATGAGGGCAAAAGCGACGTCCCTGTCGAGTTTACTGTCATGGACGAGGTAGGCTTTTTTCTTGCCGCCCTCACCGAGTTTCTTGATTACCTGGTAGCGACCGTCGACAAAGGAGGTGGGTTCGGTAGCAGAGACAGTGGATTCTTTAGCAGGAGCAGGAGTTGATTCGGTGAGGGACTGACCGCATTTTTCACAGTACAAATTATCTACCGGATTTGAATGATTACATTTTGGACAGATAAGTTCGGAAACGAGAGGTTTGCCACATTTACCGCAGAATTCAGCGCCCTCTCGACTTTCAGCCTGACAATGTGGACATTTCAACTTATTCACACCTGCACGGGATGAGTGTGTATAGTCTATCGTTAGGTCATAGATATGTCAAGATGAAACATTGACTGTTTCAACAGAGATTGGCAGGCCACGGCAAATATCCCTCTGAGAAATGTACCCTTACTTATAGATAGTGTTCAATTTCCTATGTTTCACGTGGTGTCATTACGATAAACACTATTACACCAAGGCCCAGGACGGCGAACATCCCGTAGGTTAACAGACCCTCAATCCAGGCTAAAGAGGATACCTGGTAATTTATCCAGGTGAGGACAACCCCCACGCAGCCGCCGACGAATAATATTATTCCTACTATCGTACTGAGAACTATCACCGCCAACCTCCTGTGAGTAAGTTTTAAAGAGTATTCAAGTGAGTATTCTAGATGACATACCGTTCTCTTGTCCAGTAAATTAACCGTTATTTGTACGGGTGAGTGTATCCTTGATCACTTTTTTTCAGTACAGCGAACACAATTTTGACAATATTACCACCCGATGATATTATTGAACTTACTATATATACTGATGAACAACCCGATAGGCAGGTGATGGTATTTGTCTAGCACCGAAGCACTATACTTAGTGCTTCTTGTTGCCTGTATAATTTTATCCGCATTCTTTTCCGGCTCCGAGACGGCTTTTATTTCTCTGCAGAAAATCAGACTCGAGCATCTCGTAAGCACAAAGGTAAGAGGAGCAGAACGTGTCGCTCGAATGCTGGGACGTCCAGAAAAATTCCTTTCGACGGTATTACTCAGTAATACAGTCGTCAACACTGCGGCGGCGGCGCTGGCAACCGCTCTGGCAATAGAGCGATGGCCTGAATACGGTGTTCTAATCTCTACAGCTGCGATAACGGTTATCCTGCTGATATTTGCGGAAACAACTCCAAAGACGATCGCGGCTCATCACAATGAACGTATTTCTCTTTTGGCAGTACGTCCACTCGAGATAATCTCCTGGCTACTGACACCTTTTGTAGCTGTGCTGAGCTGGATAACGTCTGGTCTTACCAGGATTTCCGGAGGTGAAGTGGTATCGAGGTCGCTTACGACTGCTGACGAAATCAGAAATATGATATCTGTCGGGCATAAAGAAGGGACGGTCGAAGAAAATGAAGCCAAGATGCTGGCAAAAGTATTCGATTTCGGTGACAGGCCCGTTCGGGAAGTCACCATTCCCCGTCCTGAGGTAATCGCGATTGAGTATGACTCGCTGGTCTCAGATTTCCTCGATCTGTATGCTGAGTCACCGATCTCCCGGTTTCCAGTATTCCAGGAAAACATGGATAATGTTGTCGGTATACTGTCAATTAAAGACGTTTTAATGGGTCTGGCGAAAGGTGAAGTTACCAGAGAGTCACATATCAACGACCTGGTACGTCCCGCCTATTTTACTCCCGAGACGAAGTTGATAAACGAGCTGTTTGCTGAGATGAGAGATAATAACTACCGGGTTGCCGTGGTGATAGATGAATTCGGGGGGACCGAAGGAATCGTAAGTCTCAGTGGTTTGGTCGAGGAGATAGTCGGACCTGTCGGAGATGAACTCGCGGCCGCTGAGAAGGATTACGAAGTGATTAATTCCTATACTTTTCAGGTTGACGGCGGAATGCGTATCGATGAGATTAACACCGAAATGGACCTGGAGCTTCCTGAAAGTGATGAGTATGAGACCATTGCAGGATTAGTTTTAAGTCTCCTCGGTCATATCCCGAAACAGGGCGAACAGCTCAGATTCAGGAATGTAAAAATTGTTGTGACCACGATGAAAGGAATGAAGATAGAAGAGGTCGTGCTAACCAGATTATAGATTTAGATAAAGTTATGGATATAAACGAACCATTATATATAATATTGATAATCCTTTGTTTGATACTATCGGCGTTCTTTACGAGTTCGGAGATAGCTTTCTTTTCACTCCAACGAGTAAGATTGGAACAGATGGTCAGTACGAATGTGAAGGGAGCGGTCAGTCTATCTGATCTCATCAAGAGACCTGATAAGTTGCTTTCAGTTATCCTGTTGGGGAATAATCTTGTTAACACTGCGGCGGCTGCTCTAACTACCGTCCTGGCGGTTTCGCTTTGGAGGGAGCATGGGTTGATAATATCAACAATTGGATTGAGTATTATCATACTGGTTTTTTCTGAAACCACTCCGAAAACTATCGCGAACTTTCATGCCGAAAGACTCTCTCTGTTATTTACGCGCCCAATAAAAATGCTGTCAATCGTGTTTTTACCTTTCGTATTCATTCTCAGCTGGATCGCCACAGCGGTAACCCGGGCTGTGGGAGGTACTCCTGTACCTAGATCGCTTGTCAGTCAGGAAGAAATCCGCACAATGATCTCGGTAGGGCATAAAGACGGAACAATGGAGGAGACCGAAGCCAAAATGCTTCACAAGGTTTTCGAGTTCGGTGCCAGACCAGCAAGAGAGGTTATGGTTCCCAGGACAGAGGTTTACTGGGTTGAGAAGGGAATTTCACTCAGCAAATTCATGGATATTTTTGCAGAATCACCTATATCACGGTTCCCTGTTTACGAAGAGAATACCGATAACGTGGTTGGTGTGCTGGCCGTAAAAGACGTTTTAATGGCTCAGGCTAAAGAAACGATGGAAGTTGATGATTCGATCGACGATCTTATCCGGCCTATATATTTCACCCCGGAATCCAAGTTGATTGACGAATTATTCAATGAAATGCGAGACAGGAATTATCGTATGGCCGCGGTAGTAGATGAATATGGCGGTATCGCCGGTATCATAAGTTTGAGTCTGCTTGTCGAGGAAATCGTCGGGGCAGTCGGGGATGAATTCGCCGAAGCTGAAAAAGAATACGAAACGATCGATGAAAACACGTTCCAGATAGATGGCGGGATGAATATTGAGGAGGCAAATGCCGAGATGGAACTCGACTTACCGGAGAGTGAAGATTATGAAACCGTAGCCGGATTTATCCTGAGTCATATGGGGCGTATCCCGAGGACCGGAGAGAGACTGCGATACCGCGGAATGAATCTGACGATCACTGAAATGCGCGGAATGAAAATAGAAAAGGTCCTGCTCTCAAGACCGAAATTGCTGGGTGAAGATGCAGCGCTTCAGGATTAGATTTGCCAGGGGAGACGAGATAAAGTATATTTCCCATCTTGATATTATGCGATTATGGGAAAGAGCATTGACGCGCGCCGAAATCCGGATTGCTTATTCCGAAGGTTTCAGTCCTCATCCGAGATTATCGTTGGCAGCTCCTCTGGCTGTAGGCGTAACCGGTGAATCCGAATTGCTTGATGTTTATACAGAGGATACAGTGTCACCACACTGGTTTACCGATGCTGTGAATAATCAGTTACCAGTAGGGATCTCGATACTGGGCGTACAACTGGTTGGAGTAATGCTTCCTTCATTACAGTCACAGATACGGCAGGCAGAATACACGGTGATAGTGGAGAAGGCAGATGGCCTGGAGGATGTCGAATCTGCCATTGAGTCGCTGCTGGCAGCAGAAAAACTGCCCTGGCACCACGAAAGAGACACAGGAAAACGTGAGTACGACCTGAGGAAGTTAATCGACGATATCAAGCTGGAATCATCGGATGATGAACGATGCACGATAACCATGGTGCTACGTTGTGGCAGCAATGGCTCGGGACGACCGGAACAGGTTACACTTGCTCTTGGTTTCAAACGATATCCTCTTTCAATATCTCGTACAAAGCTGATACTCGATAATTAAACCCGAAATCATTTTCACCAGCACCCGCAGTAACTCGAATATTTATTAATATCTCCGACACAAAAAACCGAGTACAGATCCGAGCCTTTCCATATCACTATTGAAGAAATTACGGCAATCTGGTAAGAATAGGGAAAGCTGTACCGGAGAAGTTATGAGTTATAAGACAGGGAAACCTCTTGAATCGTTGGAACCAAGGGTACTCCAATTCATCCTGAATAATAGTCTTCTTCTTGATACAAATAAACTGCTGGTAGCTGTATCCGGCGGTCCCGATTCGGTATGTCTGCTCCTTGTACTGATGAAATTACGCGAAGAACTGGGTATCGACCTTCATATCGCTCATCTCAACCATAAACTCAGGGATGTGGAATCGGATAACGATGCTGAATACGTATCAAAGCTTGCACAGAAATTAGGCTTATCCGTAAACATAGAAGAACGTGATGTGGAAGAATATCGATCGAGACATGGTGGTACGATGGAGGAAGCTGCCCGTGAAGTGCGATACGATTTCCTGGCTGAAACGGCGAAGTCTGTCAAAGCCGGTGCCGTAGCAGTAGGGCATACCCGAGAGGATAATATCGAGACCATAATAATGCATCTTGTCAGGGGTACCGGTACTAGAGGGCTTCGAGGGCTAAAACCTGTAACTCAGATGAATTTCAGAACCGGGATGGTCAGGATTATCAGGCCTTTACTTGAAATAAACCGTGATGAAACATTGAGTTACTGTCGTGCAAATGGTTATGAACCGAGGATCGATGTTTCGAACGAATCTCTAGCGCCTTTGAGGAACCGGATACGACACCAGTTCATTCCTCTTCTGGAAAGCTTTAACGAGCAGGTTGGCGAAGCTTTGCTGCGGGATGCTCGTATCGCTGCTGATGAACTTGATTTCCTGAACGGAGTTGCCGGTGAACTATGGGGAAGCATAGTAAAAAAAGGTAGAAATAAAATTACGATCGATAAAAAAGGATTTATAGGTTTACCTCCGGCGTTACAAAGACACCTTTTAAGGCAATCGATCGAATCAGTCACGGGAAGCCTGAAGGATATTGAGGTCCGGCATATCGAGTCAATTATCGATGCTCTGAATTTGCAGTCGGGGAAACGGATAACTCTCCCGGCGGAACTGCAATTTATTGTAGAATACGATCGTTTTCTGCTAGCTCATGAGGTAGCATCATTATCTCCTTTACCTGCTCTGGACAGCGAACATGTATTAAATGTGCCGGGACAGACCGAGTTTTCCGGTTGGAGAGTGAACGTCGATGTTGTCGCTCCAGAACAGGTGAAGGATTCTGATAATAATTACATCGCATACTTCGATCATGAGAAGGTTGGTGATGAGTTAACAGTGCGTCCCAGGAAGACTGCCGATAGATTCTTCCCGCTGGGAATGGACCAGCCTAAGAAAGTCGGAGAATTTATGATTGATACTAAAATACCCAGGACCTG
>CP070800.1:1227747-1230504 GCA_020343555.1 Dehalococcoidales bacterium | reverse complement strand
CCTGAGGTTGGTCTTGAGAGGGCGATGATACTATATAACCAGGGAGTAGATGTGATCCACAACGCAGCCAGTCGTACCGGACTCGGTATCATCGAAGCCGCAAAAAAAACGGGTAAATTGACTACAGGGACAAGCGGCGACCAGCGGTATATGGCCCCGGGGAATGTGGTCGGTAATAGGCCGAAACGTGTCGATACTGCCGTACTGCTGGTGATAGAAGAACTATTTAACGAATCATTCACATCGGGAATTCGTTCACTCGGATTGAAAGAGAACGGGATTATGCTTGGACCGTTCGATGAATCCATAGTCGATGATGCGATGCTTGAAAGGCTGGAAGATCTGAAGAAGAAAATCATCGAAGGACAGATAGTAGTTCACGCTGAGTAGGGTCAGATCGAGTGTTTATTAAGAGAGTTTATCAGAGAATCAGAAACTGGTTAAGAGAAAGTGTTCAGCGTAAACTCATATTCTGGAGTACCGGTTTTTGGATTATTTCGGTTTTAATACTAAGTGTTTCTTTCCTATGGACCGGACAAAGTGAAATTCTAAGTGATATCAGGAACAGGAATATCCAGGTTGCTTCGATAATATCACGGGATATCAACTACCGCGTCAGCGGGATTCTATCTGATATAAGATTATTCTCCCGGCACCTCGAATCAATAGGATCGGACCTGTCAAATCAGACTTCAGCATTACTTACATTCAGGTTATCTTCTCCCCAGAGATATCACGCAGTATACTATTTCGACGAAAACTACAAACTTTTAGTTCATATGGAAGATCCTACAGATGCATTGTTGTCATCAAATATTACCGAACAAATAATCTCACGTCCTGCAATCCCTATCGATATCGAAATTTTTGCAGCGGCTCAATCGACATATGGTAGAGATATGTATATCTCAGACGTATATTTACACGGTCTCGAGCGTCTACCGGTCCTTTATGTCTCACTGCCATTAGAAATTTCTTCAGAACATACGAGAACTCTTGTCTTTCAGGTTGATATCCAGGATATATGGCAGCGTATTAATTTAAGTACAGTTGGAGAATCAGGATTCGCCTATGCGGTAACCAGGAACGGCATGATCATTACTCACCCAGACCTTGAACAACTTGGTAAGTCAATGCCTTCGGAACTGCAGGGCGTTATGAACGGATATGAAGGCTTCATCGAGTATTTCGATAGTCAGAAAGAACGTAATTTATACGCCGCATACAGCCCAGTGGGAAGTCCGACAAATTGGGGAATTATAGTAGAACAGGACAAATTTGAAGCTAATGCCCCTATCCTTAGAACTACTATAATAATAATTATCATATCCGCTGCACTGGCTACTATCGGCACCGTGGGTATTCTGATTATGATGCAAAATTCCATGCGCCCGATACTAGAACTCACAAAAACGACACGTCAAATTGGACGCACCGGAGAACTGATTACCACCTCGATGGAGGAGAGAATAGATGAAGTGGGTCAATTAAGTCAGTCATTCGATGAAATGATTGAACGATTACAGAGTATGGAAGGCAGATTAGCCACAGTAGCTGAAGAAGAACGTAACAGATTGGCCAGGGATCTACATGATGCAGTCAGTCAGACACTTTTCTCAGCCAGTCTCATTGCTGAAGTGCTTCCCTCATTATGGGAAAAAGATCAAGAAAAGGGAAAAGAACGACTTGAAGAGGTTCGGCAGTTAACACGTGGGGCTTTAGCTGAGATGCGTACGCTACTCCTTGAATTAAGGCCATCAGCCCTTATCGAGGCAGAACTACCTCATTTATTAGAACAATTAGCAGAAGCGATCACGGGCAGAGTAAGAATTCCTGTAGTCGTAACCGTTGAAGGTGATTGTATTATTGCCGATGACGAAAAAATCGGGTTTTACCGCATTGCTCAGGAAGCATTAAATAACGTTGCCAAACACTCGGAAGCCGCCTACGTGACGGTAAGCTTGATTTGTAGTAAAGAAAAGATTACGTTAAAGATCAAAGATAATGGGATCGGATTTGAGATCGATACTATCTCCCACGATAGTCTTGGAATTGGTATAATGCAGGAACGTGCTGAAGATATCGGTGCGATCATTACAATACGCAGCCAGGTGGGTGAAGGAACAGAAATAGTTGTTACCTTGGATAACAGGTCAGAGGAGGATATTCTATGACTGATTCAGAAACTATAAGAGTCATTGTCGTCGATGATCATACCGTAGTCAGGAGTGGTTTAGGAGCGGTACTTGATACTTCGGAAGGTATGGAACTGGTTGGTGAAGCCGGAGATGGTGAAGAAGCAATTAGGATCTGTGAAAATCTCCAGCCTGATGTCATTCTCATGGATTTGCAGATGCCGAAAATGGATGGCGTGGAAGCTACCAGGATCATCCATGAACGGTGGCCTCAAATCCATATCATCGCTTTAACCAGTTACAAGGAAAAAGAATACGTAGAAGGTGTTTTAAAGGCTGGAGCGACCAGTTATTTACTGAAAAACGTTTCTGCTGAGGAACTGGTATCAGCGATTAACAAGGTTATGATGGATCAACCAAGCCTTTCTCCAGAAGCCGCTCAGGTACTCATTCAAACGGTAAACGAACCTTCACAGCCTGGGATCGATCTAACCGATCGAGAAAGGGAGATACTCGCCTTAATGGTAGATGGAAAATCAAATAGCGAGATTTCCAAGTCTATATTTATCACTCAAGCCACGGTCAAATATCATGTTAGTAACATCCTGTCCAAACTTGGGGT
>CP070800.1:1224243-1227647 GCA_020343555.1 Dehalococcoidales bacterium | reverse complement strand
TTTTCGATGCCCATTTTCAGGGTTAGAGAGGCCATGGCGCAGCCATTGCATGCGCCGGTTAATCTAACTGATACTGTGCCGTCATCATCAATGCCAACAAGCTCAACATCGCCACCATCAGCGACCAATCTTGGTCTTACCATTCCAAGAATCTCTTCCACTCTCTCTTTCATAGAGATATCCTCCTTAAGTCCTCCCGGACTACTTTTCTGAATCAAGCTTATCACAAGACATTCTTACGGTCAATTTACAGCTTTATATTACCCCATTCAGAAAGATGATGATGTAACTTTTGTCATCCCGTAGTTTTTACAATCCGGTTTCCTCCGGCATTCCAAGGACGATGTTCATGTTCTGGACGGCGGCTCCGGAAGCGCCTTTACCCAGGTTATCATACCGGGCGGAGAGAAGAATCCGGTCTTCGTTGCCGAAGATGAAAATCTCCAGGTTATTTGTGTCGTTGCAGTCGGTAAACGTCAGGAATCCATTAACAAGGTGATCATCAGCCGGGTAGGGCAAGACTTTGATAAACTGCTCCCCGGAATAATAATCAGCCAGGATGTTCTGTATATCTACGGATGAGAGTTTCTTTTCCAGGTGACTTACTACCAGCGGGATTGTTATGATCTCGCCCTTGTAAACGTTAACAACGGTCGGATTAAAGATCGGTTGTCTTGTCAATCTGGGGTATTTGGTCATTTCCGGGAGATGCTTATGGTCGAGTTTGAGTGAGTAAGGGCGAGGATTCCTTATATAATCGGGTGAATCTTCATTCTCATAATCTGTGATCATTGATTTTCCGCCGCCGGAGTAGCCGGCTACGGCATGGACCGTAACGGGGTAATCCGGTGACACGATCCCCTGTGACACCAGTGGATAAAGCATCAGGATGAAGCCGGTAGCATGACAACCGGGGACGGAGATCCTTTTAGACTTTTTTATCTCTTCACGCTGGCCTTCTTTGAGTTCCGGCAAACCGTATACCCAGCCATCCGTAACCCGATGTGCGGTTGAACCGTCGATAACGCACACCTTAGGATTCTTGACCAAACTGACTGACTCACGAGCAGCGTCGTCAGGAAGACACAGAAAGGCTATATCCACGCTGTTAAGCAGTTCAGCCCGGGCGTTCGGATCCTTACGTTTTTCCTCAGGTATCTCAACTATCTCGATGTCGGTGCGATCAGCCAGGCGCTCCCGGATTTTCAAACCGGTCGTTCCGTGCTGTCCATCGACAAAGACTGTTTTTTTCATAATTTATTCCTCTTGGTTTAATTTTCCAGCTTTATTGCGCCTTCACACACTGCTTCCAGTGTATTAAGCTGCTCACTCGTTCCCATAATAATCAGGCTGTCTCCCGCCGTTACCTTTTCGTCAGCGGAAGGATTTGCCAACAGGCTCCCGGTTTTCCTGTTTAGCGCCAATATCGTCGCCCTGGAACACTTTCGTATATCCTCTATGGTAAGTCCGTTGAGAGAGGAGTCTGTATCGATGGCAACGTTTTCCATCTGGAGATCAGGACCTCGTTGACGAGTAATGGTATCCAGGAAATCCATTACGGTCGGGCGGAGAGCAAGCATAGCCATGCGTCTGGCACCGATGGCATTTGGTGATACTATACGGTTGGCTCCTATTCTCCTGAGTTTCTTTTCAACTTCATGGTCGGATGCTCTTGCCGTAATAAACAACGACGGATATAAACCACGAGCAGAGAGAGTAATATAGGTGTTATCGATATCGGATCCGAGTGCCGCAACGAGTCCTCTGGCTTTCTCGATCCCGGCTTTTTTCAATACTTCGTCGCTTGTGGCATCGCCTTCGATATACAGGAATCCAGCCTGATCCGCACGAGCAGTGCATTCAGGCCTGTTGTCTATCACAACGAACTCCACATCTTCTTCTTTGAAGATGTGGGCGATTTCTTCTCCGACCCTGCCGAAGCCGCAGAGAATGAAGTGCTCTTTTAACTGTGATATCTTATTTTCCATTACTCTTTTCCCCCATGTGGCCCCAATATTGCCTTCGACGATATATGTTATTATACCGGTCAGAGCATAAAATGCTCCGCCCATACCCCCGAGGATCAGAAAAATACTGAATATCCTTCCTCCGTCTGACAGAGGATGGACCTCTCTGTAGCCGACAGTTGTGATAGTGGTGATGGTCATATATATTGAGTCGAGAAAAGACCAGCCTTCGATAATCTCATACCCGATCGTTCCTATAGCTATCGTAGCTACCAGAGCTAGAGTTCCCCATATGACCTTATTAAACGACTTCAATTTGTCCTGCCTGTACCGGGTAACCGTGTAAAAAAATAATATCACAGCAGGTGGTTGTAAATAAAGATAATAATTAATGTG
The DNA here is from genome assembly GCA_020343555.1 of Dehalococcoidales bacterium. The sequence continues at coordinate 1,225,284 of CP070800.1, read as the reverse complement.
AAGAAGGTATGAATTATAACAACAAATATGAACATTATCATTGATGGTATGGTTTGATAGTGTGTATCTGAGAGTGATATAATTATTGCTGAATATTTTGTGAGGAAAGTGGGGGACGAAGTCCACTCCGGACTGAGCCTCCTTTTTAATTTGGAAAGGTCGGGACAGGAGGGGGTGAAGTTGATGGATTTTACCTATCAGCAAGCTCTGGATTACCTGTACAGTTTCGTCGACTACGAGTCAACGCCCAGACCCCGTGACGCAGAACACTATGACCTAAGGCGAATGGATGAGTTACTTGAAAGGCTGGGTAATCCGCATCTTAAAGCCAGGACCGTTCATATTGCCGGGACCAAGGGTAAGGGCAGCGTTGCTGCGATGATCTCTTCGGTGCTGACGAACGCAGGTTACCGGACCGGTTTATTTACCTCTCCACATCTGCATGCGTTTAACGAACGGATCAGGGCAGATGGAGAATTGATTGCCGATGCGGAAATAACTGCTTTAGTTAAGAAACTTCAATCTGAAGTACAAGTTGTCAACGAGAAAGCGACTTACGGTAAACTCACGACGTTCGAGTTGATAACAGTTCTGGGATTCATGTACTTCGATCTGAAGAAGGTGGATTTCCAGGTGGTAGAGGTTGGATTAGGAGGTCGATTGGATGCTACCAATGTTGTTCAGCCGGATGTCAGCGTGATCACGACGATCAGTTTCGATCACATGGAAGTTTTGGGTAACACCATAACCCAAATCGCAACTGAAAAAGCAGGAAGAATCAGGCTGGACGGTACTGTGGTGTCTTCGCCGCAGGTTGATGAAGCTGATAAGGTAATAACAGGCGTATGTGCTGAAAAGAATGCCAGACTGATTAGGGTAGGAAGTGATATTACCTTCCAGGGTCAGGAATACGATGTGGATAATCAGAAATTACTGGTGAACGGCAGGCTGGATACCTATGAATTGACCATACCATTGATCGGTGATCACCAGCTGGTAAATGCGGCGACCGCAGTAGCCACTCTCGAAGTACTGGCAGAA
>CP070800.1:1218200-1224143 GCA_020343555.1 Dehalococcoidales bacterium | reverse complement strand
TCCTCACCTGATAGTCGAACCGGGAAGATCAATGGTTGCCGGTGCGGGAGTAGCCCTGTACACAACGGGAGTTATCAAGGATATTACCGGTATCAGACGATATGTATCTGTTGATGGTGGAATGGCTGACAACATTCTTCCGGCTTTTTACCAGGTTAGTTTTGAAGCGGTAGCAGCGGCGAAGATGAGTGCTGCCGGAACTGAGAAAGTGACCTTGTGTGGTAAGTACTGCGAATCGAGTGATATTCTGATAAGAGATATAGAACTGCCGGAAATGATGGCAGGTGATATTATAGCACTACCTGGTTGCGGTGCGTACAACCTGACAGAATCGACGAACTATAACATGTCTTTCAGGCCTGCTGTAGTGATGGTAAAAGACGGAAATGCACGGCTAATCAGGCGGCGGGAAACTCTCGACGACCTTACCAGGTGTGACCTGGTGTAATGATTTTTTAGGGACGTACTATATGTGGCGGATAATTGGTCAGGATAAGGCTGTTGAACTTCTGCAAAGAAGCCTGGATATGGGGGCGGTATCCCATGCTTATATGTTTATCGGACCTGACCACTCGGGGAAGATGACAATGGCGATGGACCTGGCGAGGGCATTGAATTGTGAAAGTAGGGAAATGCCTTGTGGACAGTGCCAATCGTGCATAAAGGTCACCGACCTGAAACATGCGGATGTTCAAAAAGTCGGAATTGCTGCCAACGATCCGTCGACCGACTCTAAATCTAAAACCGAGATCAGTATCGATCAGATAAGACAGATACAGCATTCTGCCAGCCTGCCACCTTTCGAAGGTAAATACAGAGTATATATCATTGAAAATGCCGAGTTACTTTCCGTAGAAGCGGCGAATGCACTGCTGAAAACTCTCGAGGAACCTGAAAGTAAGGTAGTTTTTATACTCCTGGTGACCGACTCTAGTCTGTTACTTGAGACAGTTGTGTCACGATGCCAGCCGGTTGAGTTTGTTCCGGTACCATCTACGAAAATTATGGAATCTTTGACTACTAGTTGGGGGATTGATACGGAGAAAGCGAATCTGCTGGCACGGTTATCCAGAGGGCGAATTGGTTGGGCTATCTCAGCGACACAGGATGAAAGTCTGGTCGAACAGCGTGAAGAAATGCTGGAAAACATGCTGGATGTTGTGGATGCCGACATCGAGACAAGATTTGCACTTTCTACACAACTGGCATCGAAATTTAATAGTGACCGGAATTATGTTTTCGAAAGACTTAATATACTTCTGGATCTCTGGCGTGATATGCTATTGATTAAGACGCATTCAATAGATAATATGATTAATATACACCGCTTAGATGAATTAACCGGAATGGCGGAAAAAAGAAGTCTCTCCGCTATAAGGAACTTTATTCGGAGTATACAGAAAGCGAACGTAGAGTTAAAACAGAATGCTAATCCCAGGCTTGTTCTTGAAGTGCTTATGATGGATATGACCGATACGGGCCAGGGAAGCATGATGGCGTCCTTAAATAAGAGGTAGATTATGGCTGAAGTAGTTGGCGTACGATTTAAGCAGGCTGGTAAGATATACTATTTCGATCCGGGAGACCTGAATCTTGAAGTAAACGATCATGTCATTGTCGAGACAACCCGTGGATTGGAATTAGGGCAGGTGGTTGTAGCTCCAGGGGAGGTTGTTGACAGCGATATCGAAAATCCGTTAAAGTCCGTGGTTCGAAAAGCAGAACCGGAAGATATTGATAGAGCAAAACAGTACGAAGATAAAGAAGAAGAAGCGCTTGAAGAATGTACTAAGCTAGTGGAAAAGCTAAAGCTGAACATGAAACTGCTCGCTGCCGAATATAATCTGGACGGCAGCAGGTTGACGTTGCACTTCAGCGCTGCCGAGCGAGTAGATTTCCGTGAACTCGTCAGAGAATTAGCGAAACGACTGAAAGTGCGCGTTGAAATGCGTCAAACAGGACCCAGAGATGAAGCCAAGATGACCGGCGGCTGTGGCAGGTGTGGCAGACCATTGTGTTGTATGACTTTTTTAAGTAACTTTACTCCCGTATCTATGAGAATGGCCAAAGACCAGGGTCTTCCGCTTAACCCGATGAAAATATCAGGTGTATGCGGCCGATTAATGTGCTGCCTGGTATACGAGAATGACTATTATCAGGAAATGAAAGACAGGATGCCTCGAGCCGGTCAGCGTGTGATGACACCTTCAGGTGAAGCTAAAGTGGTTGATATCAATCCTCTCAAGGTATCTGTAATGGTTGAACTGGAAACACAGGCGATAGTGGAGTTTCCTCTGAACGAGGTTTCCCTTATGATCGATGGCAAGCGTGATCAGGGAAATAATAGTAGAAGAATTAAAGACAACAGCAGGAGTGCTGAGAAAGATAACGAAAAAACAAAACCTTGATATGCCTTCATTCGACGAAGAAAAAATCCTTGAAGCAAGGGGATACCGGAATATAGCCGGTGTGGATGAAGCCGGTCGGGGCGCTCTTGCCGGACCCGTGGTAGCTGCAGCTGTAATTCTCCCATTGCATAAAGACCTCCCATTTATAACCCAGGTCAGAGACAGTAAGAAATTAACCCCGTTAAAACGAGAATCCCTATTTCACGATATCCATGAATCTGCCCTAGCGATAGGGATCGGCGTGTCCAATCTTGATACAATTGACAGTCTTGGTATAGTCGCGGCAACTCGCCTGGCAATGAAGTCGGCTGTAGAACAACTATTTCCACCAGCCGATTATATGCTTGTGGATTATCTGAGTTTACCCGAAGTTAATTTACCGCAGAAAGGAATAACTCGGGGAGATGATTTTAGCTACTCCATAGCCTGTGCTTCGATAATTGCTAAAGTATCACGAGATAAATTAATGGCAAAACTCGATTTAGAATATTCGGGGTATGGACTGGCAAGCCACAAAGGGTACGGTACACGAATGCATGTAGAAAACCTTCAGCGGCTGGGTCCCTGTGCTGTTCACAGGAAAACGTTCAGTCCGGTACGCGAACTGATCTGATGAAAAGAAAAGATACAGGAAATATCGGGGAAAAGCTGGCGCGTGATCACCTTAAGAAAAAACATCACCGTATCCTGGAAACAAACTACAGCTGCCCTCACGGAGAGATTGATATCATCTCAAAACAAAAAGATGAACTCGTTTTCACCGAGGTTAGAACAAAAACAGGTACGGATTTTGGTACTCCGGAGGAATCTATTACACGAACCAAGAGAGAAAGGATGAGAGCCTGTGCGCTTTATTACCTTCAAACCCATGAGAATCCGGGAAAGACGTGGCGTATTGATGTAGCAGCCGTGGAGATAAATGAAAATGGAAAACCATCGCGTATCGAGTTTATAGAGAACGCGGTGGAGGAAGAATAAGCGTTTTCTAGACTTTACCCCTGTGAACGGCTATGTTAAAATATACTACTTTACGTAAAACCGTCATTGAAACCTGCACGTTTGGTCTTTATAGTATGGCTTATTAGGGAGAAGAATTCCGCCAGATGCTGTGTATGATTGATGCCAGCCCTCACCGAATGGTCGTAGGATTACACTTTCTCAAACGAACTGCACTATTACGCTCTTTTTATGAATCAACATTCGAGATTTTTCGATACTGTATTTCTTACCCGGCTACAATATTAAATCCGAACGCGGATAAAAAGTGATAAATACCGGAATAGAGAGGTATTAATGAGTGAACCTACTGATAACCTTGATATAATATCCAAACAGGTACGAGAAAACCTGACCGCGAAAGACAAGGCGAGAGAAAAGATGCTTCCGATGTGCCGGGAAGCTATTCGCTGTTGTAGCGAGGCAATCAGGGCGATACACAGGCAGGAGTTCGAAAAAGCGGAAGGACTGCTTGAATCAGCCCATAAGTTACTTACGGAAAGCGAAGAAGCTCTTGCCGGCAGTCCTGAACTGGTAAATACCGGTTCATTGCGGGATGCCCAGAAAGAGTATGTTGAAGGCTGTGCTGTACTGAATATCGTTACAGGTAAATTACTTCCGACTGCGGAGGAGCTGGCGGTGGATTCCGCAGCTTATCTGAACGGTCTGGGCGAGGCTGCCAGTGAGTTAAGACGCTACCTGCTGGACAGTATGAGAAAAGGAGATATTTCGAAAGGTGAAAAACTCCTCACGGCGATGGACGATATATACAGTGTTCTTGTTACCATAGACTTTCCGGATGCGATCACGGGAGGACTCCGGAGGACAACAGACATGCTTCGGGGCGTGCTTGAAAGAACAAGGAGTGACCTGACGCTTTTGATAACCCAGCAAGACCTGGGGCAGAGAATAGAAAAACTGGAAAAGAAGCTTGAAATAATAGAGGAAGACCGGTAATAACCATAGCAATACAATAATCGACTCATCGATAAGAGAAAGGAGTATTTCTAAATGGACTTGATATGGTTTGCCGTAATAGCCGGGGTTATTGGCCTTGCGTTCGTAATATTCCTCGCTGTGAATGTGTTGAAAAAAGATGCAGGCAGCGAGAGAATCAGAGAGATAACCGCGGCAATCGAGGAAGGATCGAAAGCTTTCCTCCGGCGTGAATACATCACCTTAGTTGTATTCGTAATAATAGTGTTCGTCGTCCTGACTGTGATACCGGATATCGGATGGAAAACCGGTGTTGCCTACCTGTTTGGTGCCATTACATCCGGAGGTGCCGGATATATCGGGATGAGAATGGGAGTGAAAGCAAACGGGCGGACCGCTGCGGCAGCGCAAAAGGGATTGAATCCTGCCCTGCGGGTTGCGTTTTCCAGTGGCGCAGTGATGGGCACGACGGTGGTAGCGCTGGGTATTCTTGGCCTGAGCATTATTTACCTGATATTCGGGGGAAAAGAAATAGTCAATATTATCGTTGGATTTAGTTTCGGCGCTTCGTCGATCGCCCTGTTCTCCAGGGTAGGCGGAGGAATCTTTACTAAAGGTGCCGACGTAGGATCAGACCTGGTCGGTAAGGTAGAAGCTGGTATCCCAGAAGATGATCCTCGAAATCCGGGAGTTATAGCAGACAATGTAGGAGACAATGTCGGTGATATTGCCGGAATGGGTGCTGATCTTTTTGAATCATATGCTGCTTCAATAGTTGCTACCCTTGTAGTAGCGGTAGCAGCGGGATTTGCCTGGGATTCGGATATGGCTGTTCTGCCATTTATCATTGCAGCGGGTGGAATTCTTTCCGGTATAATCGGTACGTTCTTCGTCAGAACAGGTGAGAAGGCCGAGATGAATTCATTACTCTGGGCTTTACGGCGTGGTATTTATATAGCTTCAGTACTGGTTGTTATCGTATCGGGTATAGTCATCTGGCAGATGGAAGGAGTTGATTTCGGCGTATTCTGGGCTGTAGTATCCGGCCTGGTTGCCGGTATACTCATAGGTCTGAGTGTAGAGTACTATACTTCTTATACCTATAAACCAACCCAGGCGATTGCAGAATCGGCTGAGACAGGTACCGGAACATTAATCATTAAAGGTTTCGGCACCGCCATGATGAGTACTCTTTTACCGGTTCTGCTGGTTGTAGTCGCAACTGTAATTTCATATAGAGTTGCCGACCTTTATGGAATAGCGATCGCAGCACTCGGTATGCTCTCTACGCTTGGAATCACGCTGGCGACGGATGCTTATGGACCGGTTGCCGATAATGCCGGTGGTATTGCCGAACAGGCGCACCTTGATCCGGAAGTAAGAGAAAGGACCGATGCCCTGGATTCACTGGGTAACACCACAGCAGCTACCGGTAAGGGATTTGCGATCGGTTCCGCCGCGTTGGCTGCTCTCGGAATGACGGCGGCTTTCGGTGAGACAATGAGAGTCCAGGAAGTCAATATTGATATCAGTCTGAGAGATCCTATAGTAATTGTCGGTCTGTTCATTGGCGCGATGATGGTGTTCATTTTCAGTGCTCTTA
>CP070800.1:1211479-1218100 GCA_020343555.1 Dehalococcoidales bacterium | reverse complement strand
CTTTAAGGCTGAAGAGAGTGTCGTCAGCGTTTTCAGGGGGTGGATTATATCAAACAGTGCCGGAGCCGCGGCAAATCGCCCAATCGGCGAGGAAATTGCCCTGCAGATGGCGGCGATCCCGGCTTCATATACCCAAGGGATGGTGATCATGGACCCGCTGGTAGCCAATACACTGAAAGAGACCGACGGCTTCACCACCAAGCAGGACTTCAGCAGGTGGCTGTCTGACAATATAAGGATACCGGCTGATCAGTATTGGGGCTACGATCATGTCGACTGGCTGGTAACTCCGCTTGCCAATGAAGGAAAAGAACCGTTCGCATCATGGAAAAAGCTTCCCGATAACGCTCTTATCAACCCCTACTGCGATCCCGATAAAATCAGCATTGTTGTCATCGGCGGAGAGACCAGTCCTTTATGGTACGCTTCCGACTTCGGGTATTCCGGAAGTCAGTCTATTGACCGGTGGCGTTCGCTGGACAGCCTTGACGAATGCGCCGACGGTTCATGCGGAGTCCCCGATGAAATGATCGAGTATGACGACTAACTATGATACAGGGTATTAAATAGCGAAAACTCCTGTTGGGGTTATGTCAAAGATTTTCTTATTGTAGAGTCCCTGATGTTTCGTCCTGCCACCACTTGTACACAATGCCCTGCTTCCTGAATTCCTTTATCATCCAACCGACTGAAATAATCATACTCAAAGCATCCGTAATCGGGTAGGATGCCCAGATACCAGTTTCATCGAAGAAACGGGGTAATATAAGTACCAGCGGCAGCAGGATTAACATACTTCGTACCAGTGTGAGAACCGAAGCCGGCATTCCCCTGCCAATACCCTGGAAAAAGAATCCCGGTAAATTCTGTACACCCAGAAGGATGTACAACAATCCATATATCCGTATTGCGTCCCTGCCTTCGTCGAGGAAACCGGGATCAACGTTGAATGCTGACATCACCTGTTCCGGGAAAAGCTGGATCACCAGCCAGCAAATTGCAGTCCAGCTGAGACCGACTATGCCGGTCTTGAAAATAAGTTCGGATATTCGCCTCTTCTTTTCAGCACCGAAATTATAACCGATCAGCGGCAGCATCCCCTGTCCCAGGCCAAGGCATGGCATCAGTACGAATCTGCCTACTCGAACCAAGACACCCATTACTGCCAGAGGAGTCACACCGAATGAAGCAGCGGTTCTGTTGATAACTCCCATCGTGATAAACTGTGCTCCGGATCTTAATATCGAAGCCACACCTACACGATAAATACCGCCGATTATTGTTAACGAAGGTATAAAATATGACAGTCTGTAATTATAAGCAGTCCTGCCTTTCAGAATATATATAAGATATACGGTAACACTTACTCCCTGGGCTATCACCGTGGCTATCGCGGCGCCTTTAATTCCCAGTGCCGGTACAAAGCCGAATCCAAATATAAACACAGGATCAAGAGCTATATTTATCAGAGAAGAAGAGACAGCTACGGAACTCGAGAAGACTGGATTTCCATCGGCCCTGATTATGTTCGAAAATATCATCGATGAGTAAGCAATGAGAATGGAATACACCATTATTGAAGCATAGTCTCTCGCCAGGGGAAGCACCGATTCATTCGCGCCAAGCGTTTTCAAAATCCAATCCAGGTTAGGTAGACAGATCAAGGCAATAAGCGCAGCCAGGATAAAACATAGTGCGATTGCCGTACCGACGACCTTATCGGCACCTTTTGAATCACCAGCTCCGAGACTACGGGATATCAGAGACGTTATACCCACACCGGTACCTGAAGCGATAGCAGTAAATGAAAGCGCCAGCGGATAGGTAACGCTGATTGCTGCCAGTGCTTCCTCGCCAAGACGCCCAACGAACATGGCATCGACAAGCTGGTAGCTTGACGCAACTGTCATCGATATAACCGCCGGCGCTGAGAAACGGAGCATCAGGCGCCAGATAGGATCACGCCCCATTGCTTCACGTCTCTGCTGCCCTTTAGTGTTCGAACTCATAGACTGTTACGTCCTTTCAGGTATTATCGGCAAGTATATCATCATAGAATAATTACAATTTTTAAAGAGTGGATTTCAATCCTACCATCCATTCCTTGGATTCTTCTTCGGTAATGTTACCGGATGAAGCGGCGTCCGCGTACTGCTTCGCCTGCTTTCTCTCTTCATCGGTCACGATCTTCGAAATTAGATTGTTGAATATGGGATTAAACCTGTCATGAAGCCAGCGAAAACTGGCGGACTTCTTGAAAAGAGCCGTCTTATAAAAACGGATACACCGATAACAACTCGGTGTTCTCGCCTCGTACTCTTTAGCGTCTATCCTGTGAAAAAACACCAGGTATCGCATCCCGAGTTTCAAAGGTTCTCTGAACAATCTGAACCACGGAGCTCTCTCGTAGGCAATTGCCACCAGTTTATAGGTGCAGTGATTGCACACCGCATACTTGTCATTATTATCCATTCTCTTAATCCTCGTCCTATTATTTGTTCAAACCGCGCTGCAATCCCCTGAGGTACGAAATTTCACCTGTGTGTTGAGCCCTGTGAGTGATAATACTGTTTAGAAAACCGGATACCGGTCTTTCTCCGCGTGGAGTGGTAACAATTCTATGGTATTCGTCTTCTGTTAATCCAGAGATATAACTATCAGTCTCTCTTCTGACAGATATATTGTAATCTACCAACAAACTTAATTCCGGACAAACAAACGTCTTTACCTGTTCTTCCTGATAATGTCTACCTCTTTCTTCAGCCGTAAAGCCGAACTTTTCAAACCATTTTTCTTTTTCCCAGACCTGTGTTTGCTGCCTAACCAGTTCCTGAATAAAGAAATCCTCGGTCCGAAACGTATGGAACAATATCAAGCCGATCGAATTTAGAGTTTCTTTCGGTTTCCAGGAGATTTCCTCCTGGGTTAAACCTCCCAGAACGGTATCGAGACTCGATTGGAGATCGTTAAGAACATTTTTTGTAAAACCTTTTATCAGTTCCATCATTTTCTCCTTGATATAAAATAGATTGTAACAATTGTTACTTGTAACGGTTGTTACTAGTATAAACATATGATATAATTTCTGTCAAGAGGTAAATATAAAATGGAATGGCTGTTGTTCAGTTACTGGCTGCCGCCAGAACCTTCACGGAAACGTGTTTTCGTATGGCGTCAGCTTAAAAAGCTGGGAGCTCTTTCAGCAGAAGGAGCATGGTTGTTACCGAAAACCGATTCTCTGGAAGAAGCTGTGCAAGAGATTGTTCAAACCGTTGAAGAAATGGAAGGTACGGCTAATCTATATATAGTCACCCATTTCAATCGTGATCAGGAAGATAGAGCTATCAGAAAATTCAGACAGGAAAGAGAAAAGGAATACGTCGAACTTATAGCCGAATGTCATAAGGCTAAAAAGCATATCGAATGGGAATATGAAAGACAGGAGTTCAATTTCGAAGAAGTTGAAGAGCTTGAAGGGGACCTTGAAAAGATCAACCGGTGGTTTGACGAAATCTCGAAACGCGACTATTGGGATACAGAATTAAAGAGTGAAGTAGAGAAAAACATTCAGGAAGTCGAAAAGAAACTTACCGAATTTACCGAGAAAACGTTCGATGTTACGGGTGGCAACGCCGATAACAACAATTCAAATCCTGAGTAATAATCACCTGTTTACTCAACTCTATCCCATTTCTAATTGTTTTGTACTCTCAATTTGCCACTTTATCTTTTATTGTATTAACATACTTTCACCTTGCTTAACAGATAGAAGCTACTTATACAGACCTGCGGAATTACTCTTGATTAGATTTTTCTTTTGCTGAGACACAAAAATCCCCTTGGATATCCAGGGGGATTTTTAATGAATGGATTATATAAGTTCCTGCTGTCCGGGTAGATCGCAGTCGACGCAAAGAGTTTCAAGTGGAAGCCCAATCGACTCTGCCAGTTCCTGTACAGTAGGATATTCCAAACTGTCTATACCAAGGAATTCAACTCTTCTTGTCATGGAAGGTATCCTGGTAGCTATCAATTCGCCTTTCTGAATTGTCTTCCCCCACTTGCAGTATGTAATTGAATCTGGATTTGATACTCTGAAATGAATCTCGCTGATACCCAATGCGCGGAGTTTTGGAACAAGATTTTTCTCTACCTGCGTGCCCCGTCTTACCGAGTCATCGCAAATTACGAGTTTCTTCCCATCATATTTTTCGCCGCTTCTTAATTGTTTGATATGAGCTTCCATATCTCTTTCATCCTGGCTTAATCGAGGATAGCTTCTGCCGGCGTATGGATATTTCATCACTACTTCATCATATTCAGGAATTCTGTCTATCTTTCCTTCGTTTATCTGGCGGCAGAATTCCTGGTGATACCCGATAGCGCAGAATCTTCCGGAGTCAGGAACGGGAGCGACAATATCAGGAATAAAACCCTTCTCTATGTCACGTTTGGCAAGTACAGCACCGAGTCTTTTTCTTACTGCGGAAACCGGTATACCCTTAAATATCGAATTCGGGAAATTTGTGTATACCCATACAAAAGTACAAATCTGACTGTTCGAACCTTCCAGCTTGCCTTTTGTCTCTACAGTGCTTCCTCTAAGCAGGATAATTTCCCCGGGGTATAGGTCGCGCTTATAACCGAATCCCGAGTTATCGAAGCCGATGGGATCGATGGTACCCGCAATAGCTCCCTGCTTTTCACCAAGTACCAGTGGCCAACGACCACTGGGATCAGAAGCCATGTATATACCTTCGTGGGCGAGTATGGCTATTGAGAATGATCCCTTTACTTTCTCATTCATCATCTGGATACCGTCAACAAAGCCGTCACCCTCTGCAATGAGCTTGGCAATTATCTCAACATCGGTTCCACCCCAGGCAAATGAATGACCCCGTTCTTTGTATTCTTTTACCAGCTCTGACTGGTTGATGATATTACCTGAAAAACAGATAGAAAATTCTCCCAGGTTCGAATCAACCAGAATAGGTTCTCGATTGTCACCGCAATACCCTATCCCCATCGTTCCTTCGAGCCCGTCCATGTCGGTGCTGAAGTTCGGTCTGAACAAACCTCGATGTGTGCGGATTTTTATTTTCCCATCGTTGTATGTCGTCAGACCTGCGTAGCTTTCACCCATATGCTGCTGGTAAAAAGTTGACCAGAACAGGTCATCCAGGAAAACACCTTTGTATTCTTTGGGATCAATACTAAGTGCGAAGAAGCCGGGCATAAGCATCCTCCAATGTTAATATTCAGAAAAACGAGAAAGTCAATCCAAATGATTATACCCTAAAAGTACCCTGTATCGAAACTTATTCTCCTGCTTGAAGGGGATTATTCAAATTCAGATTAATGAAGTGCCAGCGTTATTTCTGAATGAGGAGTTAATAATTGTTTTGTAATAGTATCTCTGACAGCTTAAGCGTTAAGAATTGTTAGTAACAAGTAATATAATCACTGCTTATAGATATATGTTAAAACACATAAAGTTGACCTTCGTTATCAGTTTTATTACCCACTCTACTTTATGTTAGTATATTTATTACACCTGCACTACAATTGAAAAGACGTGATTAGAGGTAATGAATATGACTGTGAAAACGCGTGAACCCGGAAAAACTAAAGAAAAACAATCAGCCTTCGAGATAGTTCGCAAAGCAGCCGATGAGTATATATCTTCAGGTAAACCACTTTACATCACCGCGAAAGACCTGTGCGGCAGTATAGTTGAAACCACCTTTATGGCGAGACTGGAGATGGAGACGTATAATCCAGACTTTCATGATGGACCTGTCATCGTTGATCTTCGCAGTCCCGATTCGGAAATGCCGGAACTCTATTATCACGGTCACATCCCCAGCGCAATTCATATTCCCTGGAGGAAAATCACTCAGCTTAAGATGCTTACCTCTTTACCGAGAGACAGGAGGATAGTTGTCTGCAGCAATACCGGACAAACCGGAGGGCAGGCAGCAACCATTCTCAGTGTGATGGGATACGAAGCCGTAAACCTTAAATGGGGTATGACTTCATGGACCAGAGAGCGTAAAGCTGCTCCTGATCGATATGATCAAGAAAGAGATATTATATGGCAAAATCGATCCTACCGGAATACCGTCACTATTAATCATGAATCGAATGAAACGTACGTGTTTCCGGTTATTCACTCAGATGGTAAAACACCCTCAGCAGTTGTATGGTCCGCTGCTGATGATTATCTTGGAGACTTTAGACCAGCTAATATTTCAGCAACGGCATTATATGATCCGCTGTTCGAATACTTCGGTCCTTTTTCTATGTCTCCCTTTGAAGAAGAAGGCAAAGATATGCTGGTAATACCGTTCGGTTATGTACCGAGTAAAAATGAAGAATGGTTTGAATGGCCTTATGTCCTCGATGTACGAGAGCCTGACATCTATCTGAACGGGCACATCCCGGGAAGCATAAATATCCCGTGGTACGACATTTTCAAGACAGAATTTCTATGCAAACTCCCTTCTGACCGGCGGATAGTAGTCTGCAGCGAAACAGGACATACCAGCGCTCATATTGTTGCCCTGCTAAATATACTTGGGTATGAAGCAGTTAATCTGAAATGGGGTATGAGTGGCTGGT
>CP070800.1:1205882-1211379 GCA_020343555.1 Dehalococcoidales bacterium | reverse complement strand
CTGGGTGTTCCCGTTTTCGTCAAAAAACCAGTAAATTTGGAACAAATACGTCAATTAAAATCGATGATAACAAGCCAGAACGATGTAAAAATCCTGGTTGACACAGGTTCGTCTCAGGGGCGACTGCTTGTCATATCCGGGCAGGATCCTGATACTCTCATCAATACACTTGGTCAACTTTCGATAGTGAAAAACACGACTGTCGAAGACAACACAATCAATATTACACTGTAAATCTCGGATTATATTAAGTAATCCTCCAGGACGTGGTCTAACATTTCTTTACTATCCCCTGTTTACTAACCACTAGAGGAAGAAAACGTTATTCTATCACACATGACCCTGTGAATGTCCCTATCCTTTGGTAGAAAAGGTACAGTCATCTACCCACCGCAGCAGGAACTTCCCGTACTCGCCTAAAGCCATGCAATAGTATAGGAAATCATAATAATTCAACACTCACATATTGTGACATCATAATACTTTATGTCAAATCTACCGATTACATACCAGGGAATAAGTAGAGTAGTTCAAGAAACCAGTTCAGGTGGTATAATATAGAAAAACCAACGGAGATGGCAAAAAGTGGATGAGATAGATAACCTGAAGTTTATAGAAAAACCTCCATTACGCAATCCCTACCTGATTTGCGGTTTGAATGGCTGGCTCAATAGTGGTGATGTTGCTGTGGGCGGTATCAAGTATCTTATCGAGCATTTCAACGCTACGCCTTTTGCTGAAATTCAGACCTCTCGCTACCATGTTTACCAGATTCCCGGTGTGCATAGTGCCCGTCCTGTATTTAAGATGGAGGATGGAGTAATAAAGGAAACTGATTTTCCAAAGAACCAGTTTTATTATGCAGGTAATCCATCTTCTGACCATGATATTATTTTGCTTCTCGGAACTGAACCGAATCTCTACTGGGAAGAATACGGAGATACGGTCGTTACTTTATCTCGTGAACTCGGAGTTACCCGTATATACACCTTCGGGGCCATATACGATAGGTCACCTTATAATCGTGAACCACACATTACCTGCACATGCACTGGTGGTAAAATCAGAGATGAGATGGTAAAGTACAATGTCACAATGTCAAGCCGGGAAGGTATGGCCACGATTAACCTGATGCTTCTGTATGCTTTTCAGAAAAGCGGTCTTGATGGTGTGAATCTGACAGTAAGGGTACCGTATTATCCTGAATTTAATGTCGGACTTGATTATAGTCCTAGATCGGTTAAAGCCGTTCTCGAAAGACTCAATCATCTCATGAAGATGGGAATAGATTTCAGTAACCTTAATAAAGAAATAAGCGAAATAGAAGATAAACTTGACGATATCAGGAAGAAAAATGCTGAATTCAACACATATTTAGAAGAGCTTGAAAAAAACTATACCGAAACACCCTATCAAGAACCTTTCGATATTTCACCGGATGAAGCGTTAAGATTCGCCGAGGAATTATTGAAAGATAATAGAGACCGAAAACAAAACGAATGATGAACGACTTACTGAAAAACCTGTAATTCCCTTGATTTTCCCTGTGCAAAGCGCTCTTTGGACGTGTAATAATCTCATGAAAAAGGGGGAGTTAGCCACTCCCCCTTTCTGAATCAGCTGCAAACCTTCAGGATACTCTTAACTCTCAGAGTCTTCTGTTGAGAAAGTTTCATCGCCATTTTGCGACTCCGACTTCCTGGACCCCAAACCTCTAATAGTTGAATCCAGATCGGCTATCTGAGATTCGTATTGTTCCTTCTGTAGATCCTTTTCTTTCGCAAGTATTTCTACCCGTGAGCTTAATTTTCTTATTTCCGCCTTATACTCATTATGTAACTCATTTATTTGTGTTTCATACTTTTCAGTCAGATTTCTAATTTCTACTTTATGCTCGTTATTTATCGATACTATCTGCTGCTCGAACCGTTCTTTTAGCTGTTCCTTCTCCTTGGCTGATGTATCTGCCAATATCTCTTTTTCTTTTCCCAGGGCGTCGATTCGTATGTTCAAATCCTGTATTTCAGCTTTATGCTGATTCTTTATTTCGTTTATTTGTGATTCGTACTTTTCATTGAGATTTCTGATTTCTACCTTATGCTCATTATTGAGAGAAGCTATTTGTTGCTCGAACCTCTCTTCAAGTTGCTCCTTTTCCTTGTTTGATGCATCAGCTAACAGTTCTTTTTCCTTATCCAGAGTATTTATTCGCAAGTTTAGATCCCGGATTTCAGCCTTATTTTGGTTTATAACCTCGGTGAGTTGTGATTCGAATTTATCACTCAGATTGTTTATTTCCGTCTTGTGCTTATTTGCTAAATCAGTTATTTGTGATTGATATTTGTCTTTAAGCTGTTCTTTTTCTTTAGCTGATGTTTCGATTAAATCTTCTTTGTCTTTCATCAGGGTCCGAAGTTGTGATCTTAAACCGTCCATGTCTGCAAGTTTCTCGGTTAGGGCTTCTGAGTTGATTCGAGATGCTTTAAGGTCTTCTCCCATTACCTCGGTCAACTTTTGCATGAACTCGTTCGAATCAGTTTTTAATTCCTTATACTCTTCTCCAAGAATACCAATCGCCCTTCCCATAAGGTCATCATATCGCCTGTTCGCATTGTCACGCTCTTCTTCCAGGTTCATTATATATGCTCGAAGATCCCCTACTTTTCCACCGTACTGCTTGCTTAGCTGTCCATATACAGCAACGGCGACTCTTTTAGCTACTGATTCGCCGTATCCGCGTACATCGGTACCTCTAACACCCAATATTTTATTAAATAATTTGTTTTCCTGCTCTATCTTGTTTTCATAGTCCTTGATACCAGCATCGACTATTGGATCTAATCCTGCACCGTGATATATCTGATCCGACAACTGGATTTCTTCAATCGATAGTTCATCGACCGTTGCCAGACTGGTATTCTTTTCTTCTACACTGGTATTTGTATTTTCTATAACTGTAGTTTCTTCTTCCATTTTCCCCTTCCTTATTTAGTCTGTATTCATATGTATGCGGTAATTAGATTTGCTTTTCCTTTTCAGCATTTACATCCATTGAAATCTAAAAAATTATATGACTATTATCATCAATAAAAGAATGAGAAAAAGTGTCTGGTTTGATTGACGAACTATTAATATTATCGGACTTTTGTGTAAGTATCCTGAGCCGGATGATAGGAGTTAATTATTAGTTTTAATTTTATAATGACATACTGTACCAAGGTTCAACGTCCGTCACCAGCAACAGCTGGACTGTTGAAAACTAGCAGATGCAGCCTTTCAATCTGTTCACTCCTTGCCTTAGATGAAAACAAAATATTATTCTCATTCCTCAACCCAGCAGATATGAAATAGCTGCTTTCGAAGAACTGGTAGGAAGTCATGGAGGAATCGGCGGTGAACAATCCAAACCCTTTATTCTCTACCCGAGTAAACTTGACCTTGGCAGCGAGAGAATCATTAGAACAGAGGCAGTCTACCGGATTTTTCAACGTTGGACTAACGAAGTGCTAAAGGCGTAAACCTGTGACATGATACCTTTTAAGTAGTCGACGGGTTGGTCATAACGATTATTAAATCGGGTTTATTAGCTTTGAAGGATTAACTTTGGCCATAACCTCGATATCTTTTTCAGAAAGGCCATTACGCAACAGGATTGCCATGAAAAATCTCATACCTTCGGCTGGCGGCAGATTCCAGTACTGGCCAAGGTCCGTGCTCATGATGCAATGTTCAACACCGATTTCTTTTATCAACTCAACTCTTTCTCGGGGACTATGACAAAACTCAGTCGGAAGGAGAGTCACTATGGTCTGCTCGATTAAGGCGCCCATCCCGGCTAAACGACGGAGTTCTTCAATAGACAGAGTTTTCTCTATGAACTCACCATCTGAAGGATGAGTGATAACGATCTTCTCTATGTTTTTCTTCTTCGCTTCTTCCACCAGGGCGAATATCTCTTCCGGAGCCATATGACCGCTAGCCAGGACCATGTCATGTTTCTTAACTATCTCAAGTATCGGATCTATTTCCTTCACCAGTTTTCCATTATCATCTAAAATAGAAAAACCTTCACCTTCAAGGTTGAGTCCAAGCTTCCTCATCTTCTCTCTGGAATTCGTAGATGAAAAAGTCGGCATCCAGACTACTTTCGCACCAAATTGAGCCTGTCTTTCGAGAGTTCCGATATTAAGACCGCCTATTTCATAATCCAGGCAGACACTGCCAAATACCTTTACCTCCGGTACAATATCCTGAGCAGTGACAGCCACCGGGGTGGTCGGGTAACTGTGGTTTTTCAACACGATGGCTTTCATTTCGACATCGGCAGCCTGTTCGGCGGCATCCAGAGCGTCTACGCGTGTCGGCATCTCGTCCGGACCGACATGAAGGTGCATATCTATTGAACCGGAAAGCAATTCATCCAAATTGGGAATCTGCATCTTTATCTCTCCTTTTATCCGATGATATTACATGTGAGTCCGTATGATTCCACCAGGTTCTTTTTCTCCTGGAGGACTTCGTCACGAATAAGTGGGATACCTTCTATAGGGTAGTGATGTCCAAGAGCAGCGTACCTTACCTTACCCAGGTGGTGTAATGGCAATAAATCAATCTCAACCAGCGAGGACAGATCCTTAGCGAATTCACAAACATCCCTGAGATTATCCTCAGAGTCGTTGTAGCCGGGTATTAACGGCAGTCTCAAATAAACCGGGGTACCGCTGTCCGAGACAAAGCGTAAATTATCCAGGATGAACTCGTTCGAAACGCCAGTATATTCGACATGTTTTCCCGAATTCATGTGTTTGATGTCCCAGAGAAAGAAATCGACATACGAAAGTACGGATTCTAAAGTATCGCGGGGGACAAATCCGCAGGTATCCACTCCTGTATTTATGTTGTTCTGCTTAAAAGAATGGAGTAACTCCAGGGTAAACTCCGGCTCTAAAAGCGGCTCTCCCCCGGAAATAGTTACACCACCTCCGGAATGTTTATAAACGACTTCGTCCTTTTCAACCTCATGAACCAACTCTTCTACGGTGTATTCTTCTCCTACTAAGTTTAATGCCTCCGAGTAGCAGATAGAAACACAAAGACCGCAGTTATCACAAAGTTTTCTGTTTATTATTACCGATTCATCACCTGAAGTGAGTGCGTTCCCCGGACAGACCGGGATGCAGTCCCCGCAAAGATTACACTTTTCGGGATAGTAAGCAATTTCTGCCGATTTATCCTGCGATTCCGGGGTAGAACACCAGATACACCGTAACGGGCATCCTTTGAAAAGAATCAGAGTGCGAATACCGGGGCCGTTATGAACCGTCATTCGGGTGATATCAATTATCATCCTTTTTTCCTTAGCAGCCTTAGGTTCGTTCAACAAATTACTACTTCTCACCAGCACATATCCGGATATTTACCAGCCTTGCTGCTCCGTTCTATTGATGATGTCCATCTGCTGGTTGGGGCTCAACTCGACAAAATACGCGACATAGCT
>CP070800.1:1201305-1205782 GCA_020343555.1 Dehalococcoidales bacterium | reverse complement strand
GTTTCGGTACATTATATATAATACCCAGATCATCTTCAGAATTGAGTTTTGAGTCTTTCCAGCTTCTGTTCAAATCTATCGGCAGGTATTTTATCTGGGGAGGGCTGATCGCTATTATCATTGCCCTGATACTCACCTATTTCTTTTCACGCAGGATCCTGTCACCAGTGCGAGCACTAACTTATGCTGCCAGGAAACTGGGAAGTGGTGATTTCACCCAGAGAGTCAATGTAAAAGGAAACAGTGAACTCGACCAGTTGGGAAATACGTTTAATACGATGGCTGATAATCTTGGGAAAGCTGAAGAACTGCGAAAAAACATGGTTGCCGATATTGCTCACGAATTGCGAAATCCACTTGCCAACATCAAAGGATACCTGGAAGCCGCCCGTGACGGATTAATAGAAACAAACCAGGAGACGATTCACAAACTGGATGAGGAAGCAATTCTTCTCACTCGTCTTGTTGATGACCTCCAGGAACTCAGTCTTGCCGAGGCAGGCGAACTCAAACTTGAATATGAACCGGGAGATATCGGCAAAATAATCGAGACAACGGCACAGATGATGCAGACAATAGCTTCACAGAAAGGAGTTAATCTGGGATTCACCCCATCTGATGAACTTCCTGAAGTAGATATCGATGTTCATCGTATCAGCCAGGTACTGCACAACCTGATAGAGAACGCGATTACCGCTACACCTTCCAGAGGCACCATATCTATCTCAGCACAACCGGTAGAGGACTACATTGAGGTTAGCGTAACCGATAACGGTGAAGGGATACCAGCTGATGACCTGGATAACATTTTTGAAAGGTTATACAGGGTTGACAAATCACGGGCCAGGGCGACAGGAGGAAGCGGCCTGGGCTTAACAATAGCCAGGCGACTTGTTGAAGCTCATGGCGGACAGATAAAAGTCGAGAGTGAACAGGGTAAAGGAAGTTGTTTCACTTTCACTATCCCGATTACTCACAAATGAGTATAATACGTTAATATTAAATTAACATTATTGTGTCATAGTTCAAATAAACTATACATCCGGCACAATACTTAGACACAAAAACAGGAGGACACCGGTGAAAATCAAACGAATTGCCTTTATAATCCTGGTACTAGTCATGACATTACTGATTATGTCGGGATGCGGCAGAGGGATTGAAAAAGAGGAACCTGAAGAACAGACAGTGATACAGACAGTAACGAGAGGTGATCTTTCACTGGACATATCGGCAATAGGAAACCTGGCTCTGTCTCAAAAAGAGACTCTTGCTTTCGAACTCACAGGGACAGTTAACGAGATTCTGGTTGAAGTTGGTGATTATGTTGAAGAAGGGCAGGTGCTGGCAACACTGGACATGTCCGAACGCGATGACCAGTTGAAAACCTTATCCCGTGCCATAGAGACCAAGGACCAGGCCTTATTACAGGCAGAAATTAATTATCAGAATGCAGCAGATGCCCTGGAAACGATTTACAGCCAGGCATATGCTGACCAGAAGCAAGCCCAGGCTGAACTCGAGGTAGCAAATGCGGAGATATCTATGGCTTCCGCCCAGGAGATCTTCGATATAGCCGAAGATCTATATCTTCAAAACTGGACCGTACCCGAACGTATCAGGAATTATAACCAGAAAAAAGCACAGCTGGACATCGCCAAAATCGACTTAATCCATGCTGAAAAAAGATTGGAGGATGTTTCTGCAGATCTTGAAATAGAACGGGAAACGAAACAGAAAGAACTGGTAATAAAGGAAAGTCAACTCGAAGACGCGCAACAGCAACTTGATGAAGCGATAGAAGCGTTGGAAGAAGCTCAGAATCAGGAATGGAATGTTACCGCTCCTTACGAAGGTTTCATAACCAGTGTAAATCTTATTGTAGGCAGCGCGATCCAGAAAGGAGCAGCGGCAATAGAAATCGCCGATCCCGATGAATTCGAAGCTGAAGTCTATGTCAGTGAAATGGATATATTCAACATCGCTGTCGGGGTACCGGCAACGGCTAGTGTAGATGCTGCTCAGACAATGATCCTTCCCGCAGAAGTGGTCAAAATTTCTCCTACAGCCACTATCCAGCAGGGAGTGGTAAATTATGCGGTCAAGATCAAGATTAACTCCATAGATGACATGATCGTTGAAGCCGGAGAAACCATGCGAAAAGCTCTTGAGGATCTCGAATCCGGCGAACTTCCACCAAGACTCAAACAAGCCGTTGAAGCCGGTAAGATGACTCAAGAAGAAGCCGAGGAAATGGCAGAAAAAATGAAAAGCTCCGAATTTCCGCAAATGCCTGAAGGGAAAGAAAAAGAATTAGTGCCTGGCGATAAAGAGTTTTCTTTCGGCAAAGGAGCATTTACCTCCGGAGGTGATACTGACAACAGCACTATCAAATTCCCTGCCGGCGGACTTGACATGGGAATAACATCATCAGGCGGTTTTCAACTTAGAGAAGGGCTTACCGTAACCGTGAGTATCGTTATCGAGGAAGTTACTGATGTACTCCTCGTCCCCAGCGCAGCAATAACAATGAAAGGTGGAACGAATTACGTGAAAGTAGTACTGCCGGATGGTACAACTGAGGATCGAGCTATAGAAACGGGAGTCAGCGACTGGCAGAACACCGAGGTAATCAGCGGCCTGAGTGAAGGTGAAGAAGTCGAGGTTACTCTTACCTCTTCAACCAGTTCTTTTGAATCGCAAGGATTCTTTATGCCGGGGATAAGGAAATAAAATGATACGCCTTGAAAATATTACGAAAGCCTATACCATGGGCAAGAGAGAACTTACGGTTCTTCACGGGATTAACCTTCAGATCGAGCAGGGAGAACTGGTAGCGATAATGGGACCGTCCGGTTCCGGAAAATCGACCATGCTGAATTTACTTGGCTGTCTTGATATACCTACCTCAGGTGATTATTTCCTGGACGGCAAAGAGGTTGGCCACCTTAAAAGCACTGAACTGGCTGAGATACGCGGGAAAAAGATAGGTTTTGTATTCCAGACGTTTAACCTACTTTCGAGACTTACCGCATTAGCAAACGTGGAGCTGGGACTTACATACGCCGGGGGAGTCGACCGCCAGCGTGCCCTGGATGCCCTGGATAGTGTTGGGCTGTCCGAGAGAGTAAAACACCGCCCTATCGAGCTTTCCGGTGGCGAACAGCAAAGAGTCGCAATAGCCCGTGCCCTTGTGAAAAATCCATCTTTATTCCTTGCCGATGAGCCCACTGGTCAGTTGGACAGCCAGTCAGGAAAAGAGATAATATCCATCCTTACCTCGCTCAACACCGAACGCGGAATCACCGTTCTTGTGGTGACACATGATGAAGAGATTGCCGGTCACTGCCAGAGAATAATACGACTCAGGGACGGCGAGATAGTTTCAGGTGATAACCGATGAAAACAATAGTGAATTTCGTATCGACTGTCTGGATGGGAATCAGCACTCACAAGTTGCGGAGTTTCCTGACAATGCTTGGTATCGTTATTGGTGTTGCCTCGGTGATCACACTTATGTCAATTGGGAAGGGTGCGACAGCCACAATCCTTGAAAGTATAGAGAGTATCGGTTCGGACCTTATTACCATAAGTCCGGGTTCATTCACTTTTAAAGGTTTTACCGGCGGAAGCAGTCAGACACTCACCTATGAAGATGCCGTAGCCATCGCCGAACAGGTTGAACATGTTGAAAACGTTGCTCCATATCACAGCACCTATACACAGGTAATATACGGTAATGCCAATACTAACGCTCAGGTGTACGGAGTCACTCCTGAATATTTTGATGTGATGAATATTGAGCTCGAACAGGGAGTATTTTTCTCTGAGTATGATTATGACCAAGGAGCAAAAGTAGCAGTGATCGGCAGTAATGTTGTCGATACTCTATTCAATAATACGGTACCGATTGGTGAGAACGTGAGAATTGAAAATAAAATCGGCACCGTTATCGGAATCCTTGAACCCGAAGGCGGGTTTATGGGACCTGATGATTCCATATTTGTGCCATTGACTGCAGTTCAACAGTCTATAGCTCAAATGCGAACGCCACGAGGAGAGCATATCGTATCAACAATTGCTTTAACAGTGACTGATGAAGACAAGACGGAGCAGGTGATAGAAGATATTACTGAACTCCTGCGTACCCGGCACAGACTGACCCTTGGTGTAGATGACGACTTCACGATAATGTCGATGCAGGAAATAGCAGAAACGATGGAAGAGACAACCCAGACTCTAACCATACTCCTCGGCGCAATCGCGGCTATTGCCCTGCTGGTTGGTGGTATCGGCGTGATGAATATCATGCTCGTTTCCGTACTTGAGAGAACCCGAGAGATAGGCATTCGAAAAGCTCTCGGTGCGAGAGAACGTGATATCTGGATTCAATTCCTGGTCGAAGCCGCGTCTCTTACGCTTGCCGGTGGGATCATCGGCGTTATCTTCGGCTGGGTAGCTTCTTTCTTTGTTGAGC
>CP070800.1:1193617-1201205 GCA_020343555.1 Dehalococcoidales bacterium | reverse complement strand
CTCCGTTTTTACGGTATTCAACGACTCCTGCGTCGATAACAACCCTCTTTGTGCTTGTTAATACGGAACAGGCATCGACATAATTTGTAGGTATACCGGCAGAACGGGCAAAATCGCTTCCCGTACCGGTACTCACCACACCAAAAGAAACATCACCGGCACTCCCTGTATTGAGAATGCCATTTATTACTTCATTAACCGTTCCATCACCACCTACGGCAACCAGGTAACGATAACCATCCGAAGCAGCGTCACGGGCAATTTCAATGGCATGGCCTGGACCTTCCGTATACTGGTGATCATATGACAGCCCGACATGATCGAGCAGACGATTTAATTGGGGCCATTTCTTGTATGTCCTATGTGCCCCCGCTGTGGGATTAACGATAACCTTTGCGCGAGGTGCAGACGTCACTTTATCCAACCACTACTTCCTTTCACCCACCTACGCTAACTGGCGTCTTTTGCCTATCCATAAACTCAAACCAAGACACACCACCAGGTACCCGGCCATAGAATAAGCAATATAGCCTATATCGGGTAACATCATATCAAGGAACATTTCCATACCGCTCATTTCGCCGGCTCCTGCCGGGATTAAATTCTCGTAGAGATCCATCCCGCCGTAGACCAGCGCAATAGCATCACCGCCTGTGGAAGGAAGGTAAAAATATGGTTTATCTGCCATTACCAGGACGCTTTCCACTATCCCGGAAATTACCATTATAAGCACAAGGGTAATCACCGTTGCTCCCATCGATCCTTTCGAGATGGAACTGAAGAAAAATGTAATCGATAAAACCGCACCTCCAAATAGCAGGCATAACCCGAACGATTTGAACGTCTCAACAGGAACTTCTCCATATATAGCGAAAAGAGTAATGTCTGTAATGACGTATCCGAAGATAACCAACAGTATCACCGCAGCACAGCTTGCCAGGTATTTTCCCAGGATCAAAGTAGTCCGTTTCACGGGGTTGGTAAAAAGTATAAATCCGGTTTTTCCTTCAAATTCACCGGCTATTGCATCGCCAGCGAAAAAGACAGCTCCGATCGTGGCAAGGCTTGGGCCAACAGTAAGAGTAGCCGCCATTGTCATCACACTGTCAGGATACTTTCCATTCATCAGTAGCGGAATAAGAATAATGACCGCTAACTCGGAAATAAGTGTCAAACCAAGAATTACGTACAGTCTCTTCCGGCGAATATGTTTCAGAAATTCGTATGCGGCAACTATTCTGAGTTTCTCAAACTCAATCATAGTTCACCTCCCGTCAGTTGGAGGTATGCCTGTTCAAGCGATCCGTATTTATTCTCCAGTTCAGTAATGCTGTCATAAGCAAGAAGCTTACCGTGATCGATAATTGCCACTTCTTTACATACCTGGGCTACCTCTGTTAGCTGGTGCGAAGCGAAAAATACCGTCTTGTCCTTCCCGACTTCTTCGATTATCGCCCGGAATTCCACCACCCCACGTGGGTCCAGTCCCAGGCCGGGTTCATCCAGAATAAGGACCGATGGATCGTGGAGTAATGCCTGGGCAAGACCGAGTCGCTGTTTCATTCCCCTGGAAAACTTTTCAATTCTTTGTCTGTTCCATTGCTCAAGTCTGACAAGTTCGATCACTTCCTTGATTCGTTGTTTTAGGTAACTACCTTTCATACCGCGAAGTTTACCGAGGTAACTCAGTATCTCCTCAGGTGTAAGGTATGTATAGAATTCGGGCGTTTCGATGATAGTACCGATATTGGATAATGCCTTCTCCGGTTTCTCGGCGATGTTAACACCCCGGATAAAGGCATTGCCTGATGATGAACGAATCAATCCGCATAAGATCTTAAGAGTAGTACTCTTACCCGCGCCGTTCGGACCGAGAAGTCCGATGTTCGCATTTTCCTCCACTTTCAGGGACAGTCCATCCAGGGCAAGAAACTTGCCGTAGTACTTGGTCAGACTTTCAATTACGATTGATTCAGTCATTTACTACCGTATTTATTTAATTTTATCACTGGTGTCAATTTCTTTACTAATTGAATCCACTGTTTCGAAAGCCTTAAACATATAATCTCTGGTAATTGGATTCATATCAAGATTCATCAGTTCCTCTCTGGTTGCCCAGCAAACATCCAGTTCCTCAGAACCCGGCCTGATATCTCCGGAAACATATTTCGCTGTAAGATATGTCACAATATAATGATATTGAATATTATCGTCTTCGTCGCGGATGAGAAAGTTCTCAACACCAAATATATCACCTACCTCAATTTCTACACCGCATTCTTCGTCCAGTTCCCGTTTCGCGGTATCTGAAAAAGATTCTCCAAGTTCGATCGCGCCACCGGGAACACTCCACTTTCCTTTACTCGGTTGAGTTCCGCGTTGTACCAGTAGAATTTTTCCCTCTTTAAATACGCAGGCTGCCACTGAGGCTATCGGTCGTTTCGGATATTCTCTTTCGGCACGGGTTATCATAGGTTTATCACTTCGTTTAATACTAGAATCGTAGTGTTATCTATATTTTCGAAACCACTTAGTCCAGGTAGCTGATCTCGGAAGGCGGTCTGTCTTTTATATCGATCTCGATCCCGGCTTCTTTGAAAAGGTCGATAAACCTTTCATCATCATACTTTCTGAAGCTGACAAACCTCTTGATCCTGGCATTAACCAGCATCTTGGCACATAACACGCAGGGAGTATGCGTACAGTATATAGTGCTCCCTTCAAGGCTTACCCCATGGAGTGCAGCTTGGATAATTACATTCTGTTCGGCGTGAATAGCCCGACAGGTCTCCTGCTTTTCACCGGAAGCTATGTTCATTTCATTCCGGATACAGCCGAGTTCCAGGCAGTCTTTCTGTCCTGCCGGGGCTCCGTTATACCCGGTGGTCAGGATATGTTTGTCTCGAACCGCTACTGCGCCCATGTGATGACGGCGACAGGTCGAGCGTTCAGCCACCACCGAGGCTATCTTCAGTACATACTCATCGAAATCTGGCCTGGTTATATCAGTCATTCTCTTACCCTCGATATTATCTTGTCAGTCTCAGCGATCAGGTGTTCCATGGTGGACTCATTGATAATAGTAAAATCCGCCATAGCGATAGGTCCGCCTTTGTTGATGTTCTCTATCTCAGTTCTATCCCTACTGGATGATTCTTCTCGGGTCAATCCCCGTTTTTCTCTGACGGCAAGGCGTGAATACCTTGTGTCGGGAGATGACCATACTGCTATAACAAAAAAATCGTTACCGTACGATTCCTTTAAGAACAGGTATTCCTCCCAGGAATAAAGTCCGTCAACCACTACATTAGCGGTTCTTAATGCATCATCTATTTTCGGCTTGTTCAGAATCGCGTACGCAGCCATCCCGTTCTCCCGACGCAATGATTCCCTGACCGCACGTTCATTTTCTTCAGTTAGAGGTAAGCTTCTTCGAGCAACTTCCTCGTCCGTAATATCACCGAATCTTATCCGCTCGAATCCACTCTGTTCGAACCTGGCAGCTGCTTCTGACTTGCCCGAACCTGCCATTCCGACTATCGCTGCTACTTTCATCTGTCTGACTAATTATATGAATTACCGGGATATTAGGCAATCAGCAATCCCGAATCAATTTTCACACCAATCGATATGTCACCTTATATATGCAGAGTTGCTTGAATAACAGGTATTTTCACCTAAGTATATAGGTATATATACCGATGGCAGGCTTAGAAAGCTATCTTAATATATAGAAAGGGAAAGTCTAGTCTGGAAATATCTTTGATATCATTCGTTTGGACAATAGTCCCTGAAAATACGCCGTACTGCCCGGTACTACGAGGTATATTTGTGGAATTATCAGTTAGATCCAGAAGCAATGTCAATATTAATGCTATATACGCTATGCGCCGCTCCGGCTCGACACTCCAGCAAATTGCTGATAAAACGGGAAAATCAAAAGAACGAATCAGACAGATACTTATCAGCAATTACGGTTCGACCAAACATAAGTTGATATCCACCGAGCAACTCAGAAAATTGTTCGGTTTCTCTCGTCACCATGTCCTTGACATGTACAACAAAGGCATAATAACTCCAGCTAAAGAGTGGGAAGCCATTAACGGTAAATATCTCCTGTGGTCGACAACAGCCATAAGCCAGATAAACTCCTATATCAACGCTACTAAAGTTTGTAAACATTGCGGTACCAGTGTTCCCTCCAATCGCAGATCATACTGTTCAACAAGGTGTTATTTAGAAAGTCACAAGTACAGAAATATGAGTCAAGAAGAGAAAAAAAGACACCTCGACAGTATCAGGAAATACAGAGCGAAACAAAAACAAACCGCAGAAAAACACTAACCTGTTTAATCAGTCTCTGGTCTCAACAGTACCTATTTCGGGAAGATCTTTCCACCCACCGGTTCTTCGCAATTTTCTGTATTCACGCAGCAGCCAGGAACCCGTTACCAGAAAACCGCATACATCAGAGATAGGCAATGCTACCCATACCCCGGTCACTCCCATAAAGTTTGGTAATATGTAGATAAACGGTACAAAGAAAATGAACTGCCTCGCGAGTGACAGAAGCAGTACTTCCCTGCCCTTTCCCATTGCCTGAAAAGTAACGATAAATATGATAGCCAGACCGATAAAAGGTAATGCAACAATCACTAACCTCATTGCCGGTACAGCCAGGTTAAGCATTTCTTCTTCCTGGCTGAATATACCCACCAGTTGAGGGGCAAGAATCTCCATAATAATCGTTGCCAGACCGAGGAGAATTACCAGCCATATCCCCGCCAATTTAAGAGAACCCCACATCCGTTTCCACAAACGAGCGCCGAAGTTAAATCCGATAATGGGTAATAATGCTTCGGCTATACCGATGATCGGCATAAAGGCAAAATCTATAACACGGATAATAATCCCTACTGCGGCAATTGCCATAGAACCGTAACCGGCTAGAACGTTGTTCAGCAATATAAAACAGATACTCTCGGAAACTTCGGTCAGCATCGAAGGAAGACCGACACGGTATATGTCTTTAATTATGTTCAAATCGGGTTTCAGGTATGACAGCTTAATTCTATATGAAGATTTCCGGGCGATGATATATACGAACGCGAGTCCTGCTCCCACTCCTTGCGCTATGACGGTAGCAAGGGCTGCTCCACTGACTCCCATTTCAGGGAATATCCACCATCCGAATATAAGGAACGGATCGAGTATCATATTGATAACACCGGCTGTTACCATGAATATCATCGGTCTTACCGCATCACCTGAACCGCGCAATAACTCCGAGGAAACCATCCCGAAAAACACGAAAATCCCACCGAATCCTATAACAGTAAGATACTGCCTGCCATACTCCATGATATCGGGAGTCGCTCCGCAGATTTTGAGTATCTGGTCTGCGAAGAAAACTGCAGCTACCAGAAACACGCCACCGAATACAATCGTTAATGGAAATACCTGACCGGCAACACGATTGGTTACCTCTATCTCACCTTCACCGAAACGCCGTGATACAAGCGAACTTACCCCGACACCTGTACCTACTCCCACCGCCATTATTATGATCGAGTATGGAAGTATTACGGTCAGTGCGGCAATCGGTTCGTGACCTAATTTAGCCACCCAAAAGGTGTCTATGATATTATAGAGCGCCATGGTTACCAGCGAGGCTATTGCCGGCAAGCTTAAACTCAGAAGCAACCTGCCTATTGGAGCATAGCCAAGGCGCTCTGTCGTATCCTGCAGTTCACTAGGTTTTTCTTTTTGAATTTCCATTTTTACTCAGTTATATTCATGCGCACGTTAATACGCTTTTTCACAGTAATCCGGGTACGATATCCTGTCGAGGAATTTCTTGTGGCGGTAACTACAATATTTTACACTATTAACCGCCGTCTCATGCTTGCCAGGGCAATAGTAAAGAAGATTGCAGACAGAACGAGAACTATAGCAAGTGCAATAAACAGCTCAATATAGAACTCACCCGTTACCAGCGCCCTGGCCATGCGTACTACCGGTGCTAGAGGTACGAACCAGCTTAGATTCTGGACTATCTCAGGAAAATTCGAGAGCGGAAAGAACACTCCTCCGAGGAAAAACATCGGTGTAATAAACAGTGTGAAATAATAATTGAAACTATAAAAAGACGGGACAAACGAAGTATATACAATAGCTATAGAGGAAAACAGAAATCCTCCGAGGAAGGAAACAACAGGTATTAACAGTGCCCACGGAGAGTGTACAAGCTGAAATGCCGTAGAAACTGCGAGGATGATCGTCCCCGTTACAGCGGCACGGGTCGCTCCCCATAAAATCTCTCCGGCGATTACATCTTCGACGTTAAGAGGAGTAGCAATTATCGAATCGTATGTTTTCCTTTCCTCCATTCGATAAAAACTACCATAGGTACATTCGAAACTGGCACTGAACATCCCGTAACTGGCAATAATGCCCGGTACGATAAACTCGATGTATTTCTGTCCATCTACCATGCCTACGTACGCGCCCATTCCCAGTCCCATAGCCAGGATCACGAGTACTGGTTCGGCTATAGAACCGGGTGCTTCAGCATGCCATAGTCGCACAAAAACATCCCTGTTTCGCTGCCACATTCTTATTAGTCGCCAGGAAAACATTCTCATCCGTTAATATCTCTCTCCAGGTACCTTAATCCATCAATGCCCTGCCTGTCAGTCCGAAGAAAACATCCTCAAGTGTTGCAGGTCTCTCTCTGAGATTATCGGAAAAATCTCCAAGTATCCGCGTCATAAATTCACGAGTTGTATGAAACACCTCGATAGAATTCCCGATATCGGCGAACTCGACATCATTCGCAGTGAGTATCTCTATCATTTCTTCCTTTTGCTTAAAACCAACCTCGATTTCCAGTACCCGATCGCCTACGTGTTTTGATATCAATGCCCGGGGAGTATCCTGGCTGACTATTTTCCCGAGATACATGATAGCCACACGGTCACATAATGCTTCGGCTTCATCCATGTTTTGAGTGCAAAGTAAAAGCGTTTTACCCTGGGCTTTTAGCTCAACCAGCTTCTGCCAGACAAGATGCTTGGCCTGGGGATCGAGTCCTACCGTCGGTTCATCAAGAATCACTATTTCAGGCTGGTTGATCAAACCTCGCGCTATAAGCAATCGTCTTTTCATGCCGCCGGATAATTCATCTATCTTGCTATTCTGTTTATCCTCCAGCTGGACCAGATTCAACACTTCCAGGCTTCGACGCTTGGCCTCATCCTTGGGAATAGAAAAATACCGGGCGAAGGTGGTCAAATTTTGGAGGACGGTGAGATCCTCGTCCAGGTTGTCTATCTGGGGTATCACTCCAAAGATAGCCTTAGTCTGGCGAGTATTTTGTTTAAGATCTTTACCGAGTACCCTGATTTCACCTTCGGTGGGCGGCGATACAGCGGTAATCATCCTGATAAGTGTGGTTTTCCCCGATCCATTAGGTCCCAGGAGTCCGAAACACTCACCCTCTTCGATCTCAAGGTCAAGATCATCCACCGCCACCAGATCTTTGAATTTCTTGGTTAAATGTCTGGTTTCGATTATTGCCATGAATTTT
>CP070800.1:1191001-1193517 GCA_020343555.1 Dehalococcoidales bacterium | reverse complement strand
TGAGGATATCTGCATCAACCAGGTCTTTAAGAGTGACGCCGGTATTTTGCGGTAATTTCGATCCGCAGTTACCACAGTAGTTATTCTCATCAGGATTTGAGTGCGAACAATTCGGGCAAATCATTTCCTTTCCTCCTTTTACTTACTAACTTCTTACCATAGAAGTGAGGTATTAAAATCCAATAGATAAATAATCGTTAAGTCCCGATTTACTTATCTGAGTAACCATCAATGGCAACAATACGAGCTTCAGATGATGTTTTACGATACTCGGCAACAGTCTGGTATTCCGGATCGGCAAACAAATCGTGAATGGCTTTTCTTGATGGGAATTCAAGAATCACCAGCCGATCATTGAACGGTTCACCCTCAATCGTTTCAACATCTCCTCCACGAACTAAAAATCTTCCGCCATATTTATTAACGAGACGAGGTGTTTGTGCAGTGTATTTTGTGTAGGTCTCGGGATCATTTATCGTAGCCATCAACACTAAATATGCTGACATAGTTAATTCCTCCTTGCTTCTTCCCAATCTCTTCAGTTTTTAGTCATCCTGCTTAATAAAACTATATCCTAATGCGAAAGACAATGGGACGACCACAACTATCAGGAAAAATGCAATCATAGCGTAAACAGGGGAGGTTGCCCATCCTGATATTAATGCATCTATTAATCTAACAGGACCAATAACGAATATAATTACTCCAGACAGAAATCCTCCTAAAATAAATCCCAAGATGCCAAATATAAGTGAACCCTTATACCGAAGTACTTTTCTAACTAGAATAATTCCAACTACTGCACCAATAGGATAGCCGATTACTATACCAATCACAACAGCACCTAAACCAGCGAAAACGTCTCCTGTCGTTACTCCCCATATATAAGTAAGAAAACCTACTAGAGAGCCAAATATTATGGAGCTACCTGCAACCACACCTATTGTCTTAAAAATAATCTTCGTCATCGTACATCCTGCAACCTGTAAGACCATTACACTGAGTTCATAAATGTTCCCCATAAGAGTGCTTGAGTGTAAGACTTTTCTGAGGGAAAGTCAATGTCAGAAAGAAGTGGGATAGGAGGGAATGTGAAGTCAATATACGAAATGGACGAAGAACACAATGGTGTAAATAATAGAACTCGAGGTTAAAGGTTAGACCTACAACCAACTCTCTCTTCTCATGCAAATAATGAATTCAATTTGCTATAACCAAAGCAGGATAGTATATATTTGAGACTAAGTCTCGATAAATCCTCCCTTTTCGTCAAGTACGAAGGGTTAGATTTTGCACAGAATACACCTATACTTTTAACCCAAAAGTAATACTTAAAAGTATATTATACGGATATTATGTTTAGTCAAACGTAGAGTGCTTCCTTTCAGAATAACGTGAGCCTGGAATCACCATTTACTACCCTAAGATTACCCCAAGAATACTCCAAGTTTTTGGAAAGACCACGGTAAGATACTCAGATAGTCAGGCTTTCATGAACAGATAAAAGAAACGCCTAGTATCGACCGTACTTTTCGACTGAATCTATCATTGCTTTTACATTTTCTGGTTTAGTCTCTCCATAACCGCCTGTTGAAGTGGTCAGTATAAAACCTCCGTTCTTCCCGCAGACCTGTATGAGCTTCTTACAGTATTCTTCCACCTCCGAGGGTGAACCGGCGCACAATAATGAGATGGGCACATTTCCAGCCAGGCAGGCACGATCGCCAAGTATTTCCTTGGCCCGGAACATATCAGTGTCCTGGAAACGAAGATAGAACGTACCCTTTGGAAATTCGGTAAGATACTCAAGCTGGTTGTCCCGCCTTCCCTCCATGAGCGTTGAGATAACATCATATCCAAGGTCGAACGTGGTTTGAATCGCTCGTTTCCAGTTAGGCCAGATAAACTCCTCGAACTGTTGCTTTGACAGGAATTCATCGGAGACACGATGAGCTTCGCCGGATCCACCAATTGCCGGCCTGTCATCCTGGTGGACCGCCGGTTTCGCCCGGGAAATCCGGAATTCCAGGAACTTCTCGAGAGCCGCTTTGAGTTTGTCCGGCTGACGAAACATGTCTATAACCACGCCCCTGAAGCCCCTGAAACTGTTGGAAAATCCGGAGAAGGGCGGCTGGACGCCTCCCCCTCGACGCCAGAACGGGTCCTGGGGAAAACCGAGAAATTCCATCTCACTGTTAAAGTCGCCCACAGCTTGATCCCATTTCTTCTGCTCTTCACCGGCTTTTTTCATAGCCCTGGCAAACTGCTCGAATTCCGGCGAATCGAAGAGAGTAGTAATGGCTGCCATACCGATTCCCAGGTCCATTAGGGGCGGGAGTGTAGCCAGCGGTTTCATCGAGTTGTATACCCGCGGCAGCCAGCAGCGGACTATATAATCGGACGGGTCGAAGAGAAAGTGGTCATACTCGTCCTCTTTAATAAACTCCTGCTCGTTTATCTGGTGGGGAACATCAGGAGGTAGTTTACCGCCCGGGTGCCAGTTGTAATTTGAGTCA
>CP070800.1:1178945-1190901 GCA_020343555.1 Dehalococcoidales bacterium | reverse complement strand
GGGTTGAACAGGTGATTGAAACAGAACGGCAGCAAATCTACGATTTAATAACCGGGAAGTACGCCGGCATACTTCTCAGGTGGGCGGTGAAGAAAACGGGCAACCGCCAGGATGGCGAGGACCTTGCTCAGGAAGTCCTGCTGCAGGTTTTCATTTACCTGTCAAAAGGTAATGAAATCCGTAAAATGGACAATTTTATCTGGAAGGTAGCTCATCACTGCTGGTGCAACTACCTGAGGAAACTCAAACTGGTTAACGAGGTAATGCCCCTGGACGAAACCGTGCCTGCCGACAGTAGCGACATAGATGAGCTGACGGAAAAAGACTTTCTGCGATCAGAGATCTCACGGATGAGAAGGAGGATCGCCAACTTGAGCAAAATCCAGAGAGAAGCGATGATCCTCTATTACCTGGAAGGACTATCCGTCAGGAAGGTCGCAGAAAGCCTGGAAATATCGGAAAGCGCGG
The DNA here is from genome assembly GCA_020343555.1 of Dehalococcoidales bacterium. The sequence goes on along the minus strand of CP070800.1, from coordinate 1,190,433 downwards.
TGAAAAAGCACCTGTTCGAAGCCCGAAATCGACTAAAAAGGGAGCTGGATGAAATGAAAATGGAAACATCATACGTCTATAGACCGGGCAGGCTGAAACTTGGTATCTCAGGTCTTCCTGCCGACGAACCCGACACCGTCAAGGTGAATGACAGCCTTATCAGGCAGAACCTGCTGCTTCTCTGTTCGGGAAAGCCTAAAAAAATCGATGGACTAGCGGAACTGACGGGTATTCCCAGACCGTACCTGGAGTCTGAGCTTGACTGGCTGACTCAGCATGAATTCCTTGATCTTGAAGCCAGGAAATATGCCACTATCATTCCTATAATCGGTAAAAGGCACAAGCAGGTAATAGGAGAACTGTATACAGGCGGGGCAGGGAAGGAACTCATAGAAAAAACGATAACCGGACTGCAAGAAAAAGAACCAGATATACGGAGTGTCGATTTCTATGGGGCTAATTTTAATAAGAACAGATTACTATGGCCGGTGATGATGCTGTTCCTGAGCTACTTCAGCAGAAACAGCAAAACGGCGCTGAGGTATAAGAAACCTGGTGACATGGAAATACGACCGGACGGAGGAAGGTATTACGTCATCGGCAACGATCTTTCGGATGAGCAGGATGTTGATCCCGATGGCTACTTCAGGCCGGAGGAATGGAAAGATTTTTACGGGATAGTTTCTGACAATTGTGCGGCGGAAGGAGAATCGGATACATATTACTGGCTGGGTCTGTATAATTTCACAGCCAGTGAATATCATCCTGATATCATAAACGGAGATATTTATTCCAGGAGAGCCTGGCACCGACTTTACTGTGGTCTTTTAAGCTCCGACTTCAATGTTGATACTCTGACCGGTGACGAGAAAGAAATGCTGTCTCATGCTTTCCAGAAAGGGTTTGTATCGAAAGAGGACGGGAAATATAGGCCGCAGTTTGTCATTTTTTCTGAGAAGCAATTGAGAGACCTGCAGAATGAAATATTCAAACCTCTGCTTGATGCGATTACACCTGAAATCGAGAAACTGGCCGGGATCATCTCTACTATGCATACCGGCAACTTCCCGGGTATAAAAAAGAATTACGTTGATTACCTGACATATCTGGACCTTTGGAATTTCGGAATCCATGCCTATATCAAAGCAGCATCCGATGGACTGCTGTACATGCCAAAAACACCCGAGGAAGGATCGCCGCTAACACTTGTACTCGTAAAATAGGCGAGACGATTTCTTCCTGAAAGACAATAAACAGAATAAGCGGACTATCCGCCGTCGAAATCCCTGGATAGTTCGCTTAATTCCTCCAACTCAGCTTCGATCTCAGCCAGGTACTGGTCGTCCATTTTCCCTTCGAGCTTTTTCAGCCGAAGGGATAGTTTTTCCTGCTGTTTCAAAACTATTTGTATCGCTTCTGCTACGGGATCGGGTAATTTCCCGTGTTCAAGGTCGATTACCTGCTCGTGTTTATCTTCGACCACTCGTCCGGGGATTCCGACTACTGTCGAGTCGGGAGGTACGGATTTGACGACCACCGAACCAGCGCCTATCCTGGCATCATCGCCTATTGTTATTGCTCCCAGTACTACAGCGCCGGTGCCGATAACCACGTTGTTACCTATAGTCGGGTGGCGTTTCTCCTTTTTAAGAGATGTACCGCCCAGGACAACACCCTGGTACAGCAGTACATCGTCTCCTATCTCGGATGTTTCGCCGATGACTACTCCGGCTCCGTGATCGATAAAAAACCGACTGCCTATTTTAGCACCGGGATGTATCTCAATAGCAGTCAGGAAACGGGCAAGGTGAGATAATAGCCGGGCGAGGAATTTCATCCGACGTTTCCAGAGGTAATGTGAAACCCGGTGGAATCGTAGTGCGTGAAAACCCGGGTAACAGAAAAGAACCTCAAGCACACTTCTTGCCGCCGGGTCTTTAGCGAAAATCGTCCGGATATCTTCTCTCAGTAAACTAAACATAACCACATTCCTTCCTCTATTATACCGTACTATCTCAACAGCTATATAAATCCTGGGAAAATACCAGGTTGATAGATATCATTTACCGGTATCCGGAAGCGGCTACCATCAGTTTTCCAGATTGACCGTCTACGTTTCTCTTTCCTCGCCCTGTCTCGGTGTCGAGTTGCTGATGCTGTATGAGAATTGTCCGAAAAATGATACTTTCGAATATATGATTCCGTGACAGTTGGAGTAGGAAATTTTGTTTGTTTTGGTGTAACATATGTACATATGAATGTAGAATTATGTCTGCACCAAAAAGGAGCAGGGAAATGATTCGTAGGATATTTTCACCGTTCTTTATTACACTCAGACACCTGAGGAACAAGTTATTGTTGGGTGTCCTTGTACTAATACCATTAATTGCTACCGTTCTAATTCTGGTCTGGGCATTTAACAGCGTCGATAATATACTTCAGCCGATTATTCGGGGTACCTGGGGAGTGAATTTCCCAGGAATAGGAGTAGCAATTGTCTTAGTACTCGCCTATATCGCAGGTGTGATTGCCAGCAGTCTACTGGGACGAAAAGTCATTTCATTCATTGAAAGTTATCTTGACAGACTTCCCGTATTCGGGCAGCTATACCGGGGTATCAGGCAGATTATCCGCAGTTTCTCTGAACCACGCCAGACAGGTTTTATGCAGGTTGTGTTTATCGAGTATCCGAGGAAAGGTATCCATTCACTTGGATTTATAACTAATGAACTGCGTGATGACTCCGAAGAAAAGTTATATACAGTCTTTGTACCTACATCGCCGAATCCTACTTCTGGCTTTTTGGAGATAGTCAGAGAAGAAGATATAACCAAAGCGAATATCAGCGTGGACGAAGCGATAAGGGTCGTTGTTTCGGCCGGTCGAGTACCGATGAGAACATCAGCCCTGACGAAGAAGAAAGGTGCTCCTGCGCAGGTGGAGAGTGAGACAGAGTAATACTGATTTTACCACTTAACATTTACGTTACACACGCTCTCTGTGATTACTCCGAAAATAAAGTGCTGTGTCATTCTGAGGTGGACCTGTCAGCTATTCGATTTATAGAGATTGCCACGTCTCGACTGTTGACGCCGAGTCTCGTAATGACAATCCAGCGTTACTACCTGGCGGCGCCGATTATTTCTTCGATGCTGTTTATCTGTTTTTTCGTCATGAAATCCTCGATGCCTTCGAGGATTTCCATCGGGGCAGAAGGATTACTGAAGCCGACTGTGCCTACCTGGACGGCTGTGGCTCCGGCCATGATGAATTCCAGGGCATCGGCGGCGGTTGATATTCCTCCACAGCCGATGATGGGAATATTCACTGTTTTTGATACTTCATAGACCATGTACAGCGCCACCGGCTTGATAGCCGGTCCGGACAGACCACCAGTAACATTACCCAGGATGGGCTTTCGCGAGTATATATCTATCGCCATCCCTTTGAGAGTGTTGATCAGTGTAAGAGTGTCGGCTCCTTCTCCGGCAACGGCTTCAGCGACAGCCGTAATCTCAGAGGAGTTAGGCGTGAGTTTTACCAGGACGGGTAGAGAGGTCGATTTCCTGACGGCAGCAGTCGCTGCTGCGGCGGTATCAGGCCTGATTCCGAATTCCGCACCACCGGCCTGGATATTAGGACAGCTGATATTTACCTCGATGCCGCTGACACCATCCACGTTATCAAGACGTTCCGCGATTTGGGCGTATTCTTCAACTGTTTCACCGGCTATGTTGACGATAACAGGAACATCCCAGCCTGCCCATACCGGCGCTTTTTCCCTGATAAGGGCTTCGATACCGATACCTTCCATGCCTATGGAATTTAGCATCCCGGAAGGTGTTTCGGCGATCCTTGGCTGGGGATTGCCGTCTCTCGGTTTAAGGAACGTTCCTTTGCAGACTATCGCTCCGAGTTTCCGGATATCGAACAGGTGACTGTCCTCAGTGCCGTAGCCGAAAGTTCCCGAAGCGGTCATCACGGGATTTTTTAAATCAAGCCCGCGGGGATTATTCGGCGCCAGACGGACGGAAAGATCCACATTCACTCCTTTTCAGGATTTTACGCTGGTTCACACCATAATACGACTTATCATCACTCAAGTTCAATACGGGTGCCCGCGTTGTTAAAGAAAAAGTTTTCTCCGAACTCGCGCGCCATCATGGCTGCCGCTGGCAGGCTGGTGCAGTGCGAAACACCCACCTTCTTAACGCCCAGTTCCTTCAGAGCGGCGATGGTCAGCCAGACGCGTTCTTCACTTGAACCCATCAGGTGACAGCCGCCGATCACCATTTCGATCCTCTGCTCGCCGGTCAGTTCCTGCGCATGATAGAGCGTATTGATGATACCGCGATGGGCACAGCCAAGGATAACCACTAAGCCTTCATCCGTCCTTATAAACAGGGCGCGGTCGTCCAGGAACTCGTCCGGGACGAGTTCGCCTCCTGCTTTTACTTTCAAGTGAGGATCTATGTCTTCATACGGACTTACCATAGGGACTTCCCCGGAAGTCGTGATATTTTCTGATATTGATACCGGTTCAGGAGTGAGGATGAAATTTGCCCCGAGATGTTCGAGCTCACGCCGGTCAAACGGTATTCCGATATATCCCGCCGGAAATCCTTCGCGTTTGGCATATTTCGAGGTCATGATATCGGGATGACCGATCACGTCCACACTTTTACGCATTTTCCGCAGAACTCCGCGTAAACCCCCGGTGTGGTCGTGGTGACCATGACTTATCACGATCTTATCGATCTTTTTCAGATCTATATCCAGGGCTTCGACATTATGGGGAACAGAGATACTTAATCCGGTATCGAGCAGGACATTCGCCTCGTCGGTTTCGACCAGTACGCTGAGTCCATACTCCGCGAGGAGACCTGCAAAAGCAGCGGTGTTTTCACTGAGGGTGGTAATCTTAATCGGCATTTCTCCCTCCCTGTGTTTATTATTTAATGATGGTGGTGAGGTGCCAGTTCTTTATTGCCTGAGAACAGAAGCGGAAACACTATATCGCTGATACAGCAGGGCAGCCAGACGGCGATGAAAAGGAACAGGAATATCAGCGGAAGCAGGGGCAGCCACTCGGCAATGCTGTAGGCAATGAAATAGAAGAGTGATGCCCAGGTACTGAGAAAGACGTGGCCGAAATGGGGCACCTTGGTGGTCGGTTTAACGTAGCCAATGATAATTCCAAGCACAGCGGCACTGTTTATCACTATCCAGGTTGGTATTCCCAGAAGGTGCATTTCCTCGGTTTCTATAAACGGTATGTGGAATTCTATGTCAAGACCCATCATGGCGCCGCCGAGGTAGGGGATAAACGCATCGCTTATGCTGGCGATTCCGATAGATCCGCAATATCCGATAAGGACTGCTTTCCACAACGACCTGTGACCGTATTTTCTGTACATTGCCGTGGTGATCAGGGCGCTGAGGATTACATGAAGTGGGTGCAGGACATGAAACACGTCGTGGGAGACCCTGGAGGGAAGGTCGGTTAAGACGACAACGACCATTATGATAATCCCTGTCACTGCACCGACAGCGGTAAAGGGAATATGCTCTTTTAGTTCATTGATTATATTTTTCAGCATGAGATTTTCCGGCTAAGTAAAGGTTGGCTGGTATTTAAGCTCGTTATTATGCAGCCTGGCATTGACGGCAGAGTCCGATAAATTCAAGCAGGTGTCCGTCTATTCTGAAACCACTCTCTTCGGAGAGATTTTTCTCAAGTCCGTCCAGATAATGTCCGGTAAAGTCGACTACGATTCCGCAACCGGAACATATCAGGTGATGATGGTGCTGCTGGGAGCACAAAGTATAGCTTCGGCAGTTTCCTCCAGAATGCACCTCGCAGATAAGACCCAGTTCAGCAAGAATGTCTAGGGTGCGGTAAATAGTAACCAGTCCGGTACCGGAGTAATTTTCACGTAATTTTTCATAGATGTCGTTAGGAGTAAGGTGATCGTTTGATGAGGTTACGACCTGTATCACTGCCCGTCGCTGGGGAGTCAGCTTGTAACCGTGCTGCCGTAGTAACGAGTTTGTTTTCCTTTCAGTCAGTTTCATAGCTCTAAATGAAAAAGTTTTTCAATTAGGATAGTGAAAATAGAGAGATTTGTCAAGAATTACTCTCTCTTCGTTATTCCGTACTCCTTTATACTATCCCTGCGCCTATCATTTATCATCCCCGCACTTTTTTCGTTATCCTAGCGTTTCTTTTTTGGCATCCCTGCCTGCGCGGGGATCTACTCCCTGTACGCGACACAATTTGCAGTAGTTTAATTGGTGCTATTATCTTTTTAACCTCATCCCCGTTACGAACAATCCCCTCTCCTTGAAAACGGAGCCGAGTATAACTAATGATATATGAATGAGCCGAAAGTTTGACAAAAAAGGATTAAAAGAGTAAATATCATATATTGCTTTGGTTGCAGTATTGTGATATACTTCTTTTCTCCAGCATGGTATGCTGGATATTTGCGGCAATTATTATAATTTTAAGGCAAATTGATAAATGGTCCAGCGAAACACAATTCATACATACATCTACGGTACTTACTCGTTGTACCGAGAGACGCCGCACCGGCTGTTTTCAAGAACAGCCGGTAAGACGAACAGGTGGTCGGTACCGTTGATCTGTTTCGCGTAAGACCGGACTGGACTGAAACCGCACTGGCAATCATCCGGAATTGCATTCAACGACAATAGTTTATCTGCTGATACCTATTGATATATGAAAAGAATCCGGGCTGGCAGATAAGCAGGAGGAAGAAGAAGTGAGTAAAAAAACCGAACAAGCCCGTACTCTCCTTGAGAGCGAAAAGAAACGAATAGACGAAGAACTTACACAACTGAGTCTTGACGCAAAATCTAATGATGTCAGACGGGAAGGTAGTCCGTTCGGTAAAAGGGAAGAGGAAGCCACGGAAAGCCTGGAGTTTGAAAAACGGCTCGCTCTGGAAAAACAACTATACGAGCAGCTAGCTGAGATCGATCATGCTTTACAGAAGATAGAGGACGGTACCTATGGCCAGTGTGACGGCTGCGGCCAACCCATTGCTGCAAACCGGCTTGAAGCACTTCCGCAGGCGAGCTTATGCATAGAATGCAAGGCAAAGAATGCAAAAACTCGAGTCTAGCAAGCGGTGGTGGTGGAGTCTTGTCTTTGTCATTACCGCCGCAGTAATAATTACTACCGATCAGCTGAGTAAAAACTGGGTCAGGACCTATACCGGCGAATTTCCTATCTTTGAATTTGGAATATTCCGTATTATCGATGTCCAGAATACCGGATCATCTTTCGGTCTTTTCCAGGGGCAGAATTTAATCTTAACTATAGTAGCGTTTTTCGGAATCGCGCTCATCCTGGGTATTGCCGTAATGATTACCTTGCGGTACCCTCTCCTGGATACCTGGTACACAAAGTTTATCCTGGGACTGATACTCGGTGGAACAGTCGGAAATCTGATAGACAGGCTGGCGCGAGGTTACGTGACCGATTTCATCGATGTCGGACCCTGGCCTACCTTTAACGTTGCCGATTCTGTGATGGTATGCGGCACTATCCTGCTGGCACTGTTTATCCTCTTTTCAAAGAGGATAAGGGCTGTTTTCGGAGACTGAATTACCGCCCGGATTTGACCTTTTCAATTATAGCGGTAAGTGTTATACCGAGTTTTTCATTTATCACCACATCCGCATACCGGTCATGAGGAGTCGACGTCAGGTTGATAATTACCAGCTTTGCCCCATGATCTTTTGCCATTAAAGGCATCTCCGCGGCAGGATAGACCACAAGTGATGATCCGCATGCCATCAGGAGATCGCATTCTGAAGCTCTTCTTTGGGCTTCACGTATTTCTCGCTCCGGCAGCGACTGGCCGAACTGGATGACATCGGGTTTCATGATACCGCCGCATTTTTCGCACAACGGCACCTTTTCTCCGGCTTCAAGCCTGACGAATATATCGTCCATCGGGTACCTGCTGCCGCATTCTAGGCATAAAGCCTGGGTCCAGGTACCGTGAAGTTCGATCACCATGTCGTCGGGAATGCCCGACTTCTGGTGCAGGCTATCGCCATCCTGGGTGATAATGCAGTCGAGTTTACCCATCCGGTGGAGTTCATCGATGGCGCGGTGACCGGCGTTTGGTTCTGCTCTGGCGATAAGCGGCCAGAGGTGTTTCTGTCGTTCCCAGTATTTCTCACGGCTGGCCTGTGTGTTGAGGAATTTCTGGTAGGTGAGCTCGCTGGGATCGTACTGGTCCCAGATACCACCGGGGCTGCGAAAATCGGGGATACCCGATTCCGTGCTGATACCGGCGCCAGTAAAGACCACTATTTTTTTCGATTTAATGATTATATTCGCTACTTCTTCAACCTTGTCCATACCACTCTTCCGATTTTTCTGTTATTATACATCACTTCGGCATATTGACAGGTGTATATCATACGTTTATAATCCAGTTCTGTAACAAGCTAACAACGGAGAAAATATTGGTTCACTGGAAAAATCATAACCTGATTATCGTGATTCTACCGGCAGCGGCGGAAAACAGGGGGGTGTATTTCCAGTAACTTGACATAATGTAATAATTAAAGCAGAAACAGGAAAATGACCAGGCCCGGGAAATACAAATCCCGGGTTTTTTTATTATCACTGAAACGGAGATGAAAAAATGAAAAAGATCCATCATGATATCGAATTTACGGTACTAAGAAAGAAACTGAAAAACGCAGGAAGCATAGAGGATAAAATATTGTTACTTGAGCAACTTATATCTCTCCAGCCGAGGAATCCGAAGAACCTTGCATTGCGAAGAAAATACAGGGAAGAAATGGAGACATTACGGTTAAAAAAATCATCGAAAAAGAGTGTTATGGTATCTCCTTACGACGGGATCTATTATAAGAGACAGGTGGTCATTACAGGTGAGACCAATACCGGGAAAAGCACTCTCCTGAACCGGTTGACCGACGCGGATGTGGCGGTAAAGGATACTCCCTATACCACCTACAAGCCGGAAGTGCAGATGATGATCTGTAAAGGTGTATCGATACAGGTGGTCGAAGTTCCGGCGTTATTCAATGGAGACACTGATGCAGCCAAGTACAGGTTCATCAGGAACGCAGATGTTATCTGCCTGTGCGTGAAAAGCAGGGATGATTGCGATCCGGCAGTTGAACAGTTAATGAAATATTCGATAATGCTGGTTAATGAGCCTATGTCAGCCGAAAAGAAACAACAGAAAACCGGTACGGAGATCGTCGAAAAACCGGCTGTCGTTGCAAGCTGGAATCCGAATCTCAAAGTGAACAACCTTACAGTCCTTGATATCAATGATAAAGACTCCATATCAGAGCGAATCTTCAGACTTTTCAACATCAAGCGGATCTTTCTTAGGTTACATGGAGAGATCCAGGAACATCCCCGGGTTTTTCCTGCCGAGCAGGAAGTCACCGTACATGATTTTATAAAGAGCCTTGATAAGAGACTGGCAAAAAGGTTTAAAAGGGCCAAAATTACCCATAATGATCCCTCTATGCCCGATGTTCAGTCGGCAGGTCTTGAATTCGTGCTGAAAGACGGCGATATTGTGGAGATAATTTCTTTCTAATGGATGATGAGATGCTAAGAATTACATTTGACATGCCATACCTGCTGCGATATGCTTTTTTAGCATAGAAAACAAACCGAAAAGCGTTGGTGTAGGAAGGAGAATATTATATGCAGGGTATAAATGCTGTAGCGAAAATTTTAAAAGCCGAAGGGATAGAATTCATAAGCGGATTCCCGCAGAATTTCCTGTTCGAGGCGGCGGCGGGAGAAGGTATAAGGACGATCATTACCAGGACTGAACGGGTTGGAGTCGGGATAGCGGACGGCTATACACGGGCTTCTCTCGGTCAGAAAAATGGTGTCTGTGCCATGCAGAACGGCCCCGGTGTCGAGAATGCATTTTCCGGTGTAGCCCAGGCATACAGCGAAGGAGTTCCGATACTCGTGTTACCGAGTGCTTCAGCTCGAAGGCGAATGGTCCCGCCGAATTTCATCGCTCCGAAGAGTTACGCACCAATCACGAAATGGTCGGATACTATCCTTTTTGCCGACCAGGTCCAGGAGATGCTAAGAAGAGCCTTCACCTACCTCAGGACAGGGCGTCCCGGTCCGATACTGCTGGAGATACCGATGGACGTTAATAACGAGGAGTTCGATGACGCACTTTTCAAATATACACCGGTAAAAGGATTCAAGCCTTCAGGCGATCCCGCTGCTATCAAAGAAGTAGCCAGGGCTCTGATAGAAGCAAAGAGTCCTGTGATACGCGCCGGGCAGGGAGTACTTTTTGCCAATGCCTGTGATGAACTGATGGAACTGGCTGAATTGATCCAGATCCCGGTGTTCACGACGATGAACGGCAAGAGCGCGTTCCCGGAAAACCATCCCCTTTCACTCGGTGCCGGCGGCAGGACGCGACCGAAGATGGTGATACAGTTTTTGAATAAAGCCGACCTGGTATTTGCTATCGGTTCGAGCTGCACCAAGGAAGGTTTCACCACGCCGATCCCCGATGACAAGAGAATCATCCAGTCGACTATCGACGACAGGGATATCAACAAAGATTACACCGTGGAAAATGCCATCATCGGCGATGCCAAGCTGGTTTTAAGGCAGCTAATCGATGAAATTAAGGCGCAGGGCGGCAAGACGGCATCAGGTGATATTGCCGCTGATATTGCCAGGGTTAAGGACGACTGGCTGGAGGAATGGCTTCCGAAATTAACCTCTGACGAAGTGCCGGTTAATCCGTACAGGGTTATTTACGACCTTATGCAGACGCTGGACAGGAATGAAACGATAATTACTCACGATTCCGGTAATCCGCGCGATGCCCTGGTACCGTTCTGGGAGACACTCATTCCGGGCGGATATATCGGCTGGGGAAAATCAACCACGCTTGGCGGAGCGCTGGGATTCGCCATGGGAGCGAAACTTGCCAGACCTGAAAAGACGGCGGTAGCGTTTATGGGAAATGCAGCCTTCGGTATGGTCGGGATGGACTTCGAGGTGGCTGTCAGGGAGAATATCCCTATCCTGGTAGTGGTCATCAACAATTCCGTTCTTGGCGGTTACAGTCGAATGCATGCGGTCGCTTCCGAGAAATACAACCTGAACAAACAGACGGGCGAGTATGCCGGCGTTGCTGCGAGCCTGGGTGGTTACTCGGAAAAGGTGGAAAAGCCCGAAGAAGTAATCCCTGCTGTTAAAAGGGCGAAAGAAAAAGTCGATAGCGGTCAGGCGGCGTTGCTCGAGATAATCACGGCGGAAGAACCCGCTTTTTCACTCTATCAATAGTTTTTAGTTTTAAAAGCTGAAAGCCCGTGCTTGAAAAGGCACGGGCTTTTTTCGGGTCTGGATTTCCGTTTTGCCGCGGTGGACGTAACACACTGTCATTCTGAGCGTAGCGAAGAATCTCCT
>CP070800.1:1172201-1178845 GCA_020343555.1 Dehalococcoidales bacterium | reverse complement strand
TTAGCCATAGACGCAATGGTGACGATAAAGTGTGTCGAAGATGGAAAGCCGGCTGAATTAGCTACCATCACTGCAATGACTACATTCCTCGATAATCCGTATAATCACCTGCTGGTCGCTGTTGACGGTCCGGAAACGGTTGGCTACATAATTACCTATGAGCTGCAGAGAGCGGACAGGGAGCAGTCCATGATGCACCTGTATGATATTACGGTATCGAAGAAGCACCGGCAGAAAGGTATCGGAACAGCTCTCATCGAGCAGTTGAAATCCATATGCTCAACCAGGCCGATGATGAAAATGTTTGTCGGAACCCACCGTTCAAATGAAGCTGCGGTTGGACTCTATGAAAAAACAGGCGCGGTTCTATCGGACGATACCGACGCTGTCGGTCTTACGTGGTTTTTCTAGTGTTTTAAGCGGTGTGAAGAAGCGCCTTTACTCTTTCACAGATGATTTCACTGATTGATTCGCGGGACTGCATTGCATCGATGACCAGCCAGCGTTCGGGTTCTTCAGCGGCCAGCTTCAGGTAGCCTTCACGGACTTTACGGTGGAAGTCGATATCTTCCTGTTAGAGACTAATCATAGTAAAGTTATTTTTTATTTACTTGATTGTCGTGCTGTTCCGTGTGTATATCACCGCTATGGCTTGAGATTATCTGCGTAATCCTTTGCCAAATAAGTTGTTGAATTTCTTCTTTCGTTTGAGTAGCATCTACAACTAGCCATCGTTCCGGTTCTTTCGCCGCGATTTCAAGATAGCCTTCTCTTACTCTTTGGTGAAAGTTTAATTCTACGCTTTCGAAATGGTCATCTTTGGTATTACCCCATTTTCTAGCAAGTCCGAATTTGGGATCTTGATCAAGTAAAATGGTTAAGTCTGGTTTTAGTCCTTTTGTAGCAATATTGTTAGCAAACTCGATCAGATCAAGGTCTAGTCCCTTGCCATAACCTTGATAGGCAACAGTTGAATCTGCGTAACGATTACATATGACTATGTTCTTATTCTGTAATCTCGGTTTAATATAATCTTCAGTTAGTTGTGTACGCGCGATAATGAAAGCTAATAGTTCAACATGGGGTGCTGATTTCTTTAAGAAAATATCGGGTAGAGAATAATCGGTAGCAGTTTCAATAAGCGTTAATTGTGTTCCCTCTTCTGGTAATAATGTCAGAGGACGATTCCGCTCACGTAACCATTCTCTTAACATTCTCCCTAAAAGAGTTGTTCCGGGTTCTTGAGCGTAAAAAACTTTCCACTTCTTTTGTTTTCGTAGACGTTCTAATAATATGTTGGCTTGTGTGTCTTTGCCTGCACCTTCTCCACCTTCAAAGGTAACAAATAAAGCCATCTATCAAATATCTTCCTGCTTTTTTACCTAAGTAGTTTATCACACCGATAATATCGTATCAAAGGTATTATTATAGTTTCACCTTAACCGGCAAACCTGAAACCATGAGATATACTTCGTCGCAGGCGGCGGCAAGTATGCTGTTGGCTTTTCCCAGGATATCGCGATAAAACCGACCGGCTTCATTTGCCGGAACAAGTCCGAGACCAACCTCATTGGTGACTATGATAAATTCTCTGTCAAGGCTTTGCATGCAGTCGATAAGTTCATTAATCTCTTGTATAACTGCTTTTTCTATTTGCTTTTCGTCCAGATTTTCACCGAATTGATTGAAAACAGCATTGACAAGGAGGGTTATACAGTCGAGGAGGACAATCTTGTTATCTTCTAAGTTTTCCCGAATGTTTCTACCGACATCGGTTGGCGATTCAAGGGTTGTCCAGGAATCAGGTCTGTTGGCTTTATGCGTTTCGATACGCTGCCGCATTTCGTCGTCTCGCGCTTCCGCCGTAGCGACGAACAGGACTTTTTCTCCGGATTTCTCAGCGAGAGTTTGAGCGTAGCTACTCTTGCCGCTTCTCGCGCCGCCTGTAATAAGAATGTTAATTCCGTGTACCTCCTTATTTATCTCGTAGTTCACTCTTCTGAATTTCGAGAAACCAGTAGCCGTTGTTATACCTGTTTGCTGTTTCCAGTATTTCGATACGTTTATGGTATATCGGACCGTCGATGACCAGAGTATGGTATTCCCCTGATTCACCGCAGACGGTGATATCGGTTGTCTTTTGCAGTTCTTTCAGGTGAGAGATGAAATCCTTATCTACCTTATGTCCAAGCCATTCTTCACCAAGATATTTTTCATTGCAGGCAATTATGATCGACACGAATCCAAGCTCGAGAAAATCAGCCATAACATCATCCTGGGACATTCCCCACAAAGGAAGGTAGGCCTCAATACCCGACTGATGGCATATATTTTCTACCCATTCGCGGTGCTGGTCCAGGTCTATATCACCGAAGACTCCACCTTCTATTCCGTCTTTTTTCATCTCCTCGATAGCACGGGTGAAGGCCGTGGCATACGGATCTTCGCCGGTCGGATTGTGAAGCAAGGGAATGCCGAGAGCTTCTGATTGCTGCTGTAATACTGAGAGTGGAAAACGGTGTACAAAGGACCAATTCCCACTTTCATTCATCATGTTCATCAGGAATCTAACATCCATTCCATTTTTTATTGCCTTATAGCATGAATAACAGCTGTCTTTGCCGCCACTCCATGAGGTAAATACTTTCTGCATACGGTCAGAATCCTTCCACTTATCTAGTCGTTGAGAAAAGAGATTTCATTAAGCGAATTCAGTATCGTCCTGTGTCCGTAGGTATTAACGACGCTTAATGAAGCGTTATCGATGCCCAGCTGGTACCAGTGATTAGGATCGATCCCCAGTAGTTCACAGATAATGACTCTGAGAGTTGCCCCGTGTGAAACAACAAGAACGGTGTGATCTTCATTAAATTTTTCAAGTCTTTTCAGGAACTCGCGCACTCTCTCAACGAAATCCGCAAAAGATTCTCCTCCCGGAAAGCTGAGTCCTGAATCTACATTCATTACCGATCGTGCAAGGTCAGGATATTTCTCATTCATTTCTGTAAAGGTCATTTCTTCAGCTTCACCGAAATTCATTTCGCGGAGCTCATAACATGTCACTACCTCGATATCCCGACCGGATACTGATCCTTTCGCTGTGTCCACAGCTCTCTGAAGATCGCTTGAATAGACGGCGTCAATTTTCTCGTCAGCCAGGCGTCCGTTCAGTTTTTCCACCTGTTGGAGTCCTTCTTCATTAAGGCTTACGTCAGTATACCCGGCAACTCGACGATCTACGTTGTGGTCGGTCAGTCCGTGTCTAACGAGTAACAGTCTTGCCAATTTAATCTCCTTTTACGTCTATACAATCCATTCGTTAAAGCAGGCGATACTCGCAATCAGCAATATACCGATCTCGGCAAGTTCGTTGATTGCTCCGTAGGTATCTCCGGTAAGACCGTCGAATTTACGCCTGAAATACTCGGATGCCGCTACGATCAGGATCCAGGTCATGCCCGTTATACCAATTGCGACTATATAATAATAGTCCAGACCAGCCCACCATGCCAAGAATATGGATATCCCGAGTGTAATTAAAGTAGCAATAGCCAGACGGGTACGGGTGACTCCATCTTTGAACGCCCTCCCCAAGCCTTCATTCCGGGCGTAAGGATACATTGCTAATGCGTATACCATTGTCCAGCGACCGATGACAGGCATAACTACCAGTACCGGTCTGATGAATTCCTGTGGAATGCTGTTCAGGAGTGCGAATTTCACAAGCAGCAGTAGGATTAATCCCGTAACGCCGAACGCACCGGTGCGGCTGTCATGCATCACTTTCCAGCGTTCTTTGGCAGGTTTGTTTCCGGCAAGACCGTCGCAGGTATCAGCGAAACCGTCAAGGTGCATCGCGCCTGTAATAATCACCAGTAAAACGATTGTTAAGGCATTGGTCGCTGCTGTGGGGAGAAAAAGACTGAAAACCCAGTTCATTAAGGCAAGAATCGCACCGATGATAAAACCTACCACCGGAAACCATACTGTGGATCGTCCCATATCCTCGGCAGTTTCGGTTCGACCGCCGGGAATACGGAATATGGTGAGAAATCTGAGGGCGGTAAGAAAACTCAACAACTACTCCTCGTTACTCTCCGAGACTCCGGCTTCGGTAAAGGTGGACATGCCTGACAGGACTTTCACCGCTGTATCGCACAGAAATATCCCGAGCGCAGCGCCAGTGCCTTCACCGAGTCGTAATCCAAGATCGAACAGGGGAGTAAGTCCTATATGTTCGAGCATGGCACGGTGCCCGGCTTCAGCGGACACGTGAGATGCAATTATGTAGTCCTTAACTTGCGGTGTCAGAGAGACAGCGATTAATGCCGCCGCTCCTGAAATGAATCCATCGATCACTACCGGGATGCCTTGAGCGGCTGATCCGAGTATAACGCCGGTAAGTCCTCCGATTTCCAGACCTCCTACTTTCGCCAGTACATCCAGTGGTTGTGACGAGTCCGGTCTGTTTAGGGCGAGAGCTTTCTCGACGATTTCTGTCTTGTGCTTAAGTTGTTCGTCGGAGATACCGGTACCCCTGCCGGTTACCTCAGAAGGCTTACGACCTGTGATAGCCACGCATACCGCACTGCTGGCAGTAGTATTGCCGATACCCATGTCTCCCGTGCCGACGATATCGAGCCCGTGAGCTATCTCGTCGTTGACGATCTCAATACCGGTTTCGACAGCTTTCACCGCCTGCTCGCGAGGCATTGCCGGTCCGGCAGCTATGTTTCCTGTGCCGGGGGCGACTTTTCTCGATACCAGCTTCGGATTCGATTTCATTTCAGAAGCAACTCCAATATCGACGATAATATTTCGTGCTCCGGCCTGTTTCGCCATCACGTTGATACCGGCACCTCCAATAAGGAAATTATCCACCATCTGGGCGGTTACTTCCTGTGGCCAGTTTCCCACGCCTTCGGCAACTACTCCGTGGTCACCGGCCATCGTTATTACAGCTTTATGATTGATCTCCGGAATTGCTTTTCGATGTATTCCGGCTATCTGTATTGACAGATCTTCGAGTCTGCCAAGGCTGCCTTCAGGCTTAGTGAGTAGATTCTGCCTGGTACGGGCTTCACCCATGGCTTTTTCATCAAGTGGTTTGATCATTTTTATGGTGTTGTTTAACAGATTGGTCATCACTTCTCCTTCAAACTATACAAGTAAAATTGATTAAAAACATTTTAACTTTTTTTAGAGTGTTTATACAACCCCCTAAAGGGGAAAATTCTAAATCCAAAATTTCAAATCAGTATTATCAGGATTTAGATATTAGAGCTTAGAGTTTTCATATATCGCTATTGACAAACCCTTGCGGGATTTGGTTATGTATACTACACGTAAAACGGCATTCGGGAGAAGGCACTATGGAAGGTCCACTTTCAGGAGTAAGGGTTATAGCGATAGAAAATTACCTGGCGGGTCCGGTAGCCTCGATGACAATGGGTGACTTAGGAGCTGAAGTTATCAAGATAGAGACAAAGGAAGGTGATAAAAGCAGGCTGACGGTTGGTCCGAATCATAAGGGAGAATCCAATCACTACCTTAGCTGGAACAAGAACAAGAAGAGTATCATACTCGACCTGAAATCGGAGTCCGGTCGGAAGGTTTTGTACGACCTGGTGAAGGTATCGGATATAGTGATCAATAATTTTCGACCGGACGGGATGAAAAAACTGGGTGCTGATCACGAGACGTTGAGTAAAATTAATCCCCGGATAATAAGCGTGAATCTTTCCGGGATGGGACCTTCAGGTCCGGAGAGAGACACTCCCGTCGTGGACAGCGTAGCCGGAGGGATTAGCGGTTTATTGAGTGTTACCGGTGAACCGAACGGCCGTCCGATCAGGCCGGGTCCTGCCGTATGCGATATCACCTGTGCGCTGTATGGTGTAATTGCCACGGTCAGTGCTCTTTACGAGCGAGAGAAAACCGGTAAAGGTCAGAATATAGAGGTACCGTTAATAGGGGCGGCGGTAGCGTTGATGGGCTATCATATAAGTTACTATACCTGTTCGGGTGAAGTACCAGGTCCAATGGGTTCGGGATATCCCTTCACAGCACCGTTCGGAGCGTACAAAACGAAGGACAGCTACATTGTATTGGGACCATGCTGGCCTCGGATCGCGTATGCCATCGGAGCTGAGTGGCTGGTGGGTGATCCGAGGTTTGCAGAGACGGACAACAGGCTGGCCAACCGGCAGGAACTTGACCTGGAACTCGAAAAAGTCTTCCGGAATGCCACTTCCGAAGAATGGCTTGCGGTGATGCAAGTTGAGGATATTATCGCCGGGCCACTGAATACTATCGACCAGGTAGTAAAGGATCCTCAGATCAATCACCTTGATATGATAGTGGACCTGGAACATACATTGGGTGGAAGGGTTAAACTTGCTGGAAATCCGATAAAGATGAAGTCGATTCAAGGTAATCATCAGGCTCCACCAACCCTCGGTCAGCATACCGAAGAGGTTATGAAGTCAGTATTGGGATATACCGAAGAGATTAACGAATAGGTTGGATAAAAATCCTTCTTCATTTCCCTTTACAAAGGGAGAGATATTTTGAGGGTATCTATCGAGATTGCCACGTCTCGGCTGTTGACGCCGAGTCTCGCAATGACGGTCGATCGTTAAATC